>NZ_LUUB01000112.1 GCF_001641635.1 Bradyrhizobium centrolobii | reverse complement strand
GGTAGAGTCGAGGATGGGCGCGGTAGCTTGGGGGCCCCTTGGCCATCGCCCCGTTTCCCATCCCCGCTCATCAAACCGGACGTGCCGATTTCCGGCATCCGGCTTTCCGGCTGGCTTCACCGCGAGGCACGCGACGTGGCCGCTCGGGGCAAGCGTTGGAGGCACAGAACGCCGAGTTCTCGATGGATGACATCGAATATGAATCGGCGATTGCCGCGCCCTTGCACCTTGTGCCTTCGCGCGAGGAACCTGCGCACACGTTCAAAGACGTATTGGTCGACGCTACGGTATGCCTTGCTCCGCGAGCCGTAGCCAAAGTAGTTGGACCAGCCTCGCAGTGACCTGTTCAGCTTGTCACGTACTTCCGGCCATGGATCGATATTGCTTGGCACCAGAAGCTCGCCGACCCTTGTCTTGAGCCGCTGTACACTCTTCTTGGACGGGCTCGCGCCCAGATACCATTTCCCGTTCGCCTCAAACCAATGCACGCCGAACGAGTAGCCGAGGAAGTCGAAGCGTTCCTGTCGGGCATTTCTCAGCGAAGTTTTAGCCTCGTTGAGTGTCAGCCCAAGCTTGGTCATCACCGCCTTCGTCCACGCTAATGCCTCCACTGCGCGACCGCGGCTGAGGATAACGAAGTCGTCGGCATAGGAGATGACGTGAGCCTGGAACGCGTCGCCGCAGCCAGTCAAACGCCAATGCTTCAGGAACCGATTCATGTAAATGTTGGCCAGCAATGGACTTGCGACGCCGCCTTGCGGCGTGCCGCGTGTGTTTCGCTTGCCGCCACTCATGCGCCGGGTTCCGTCCGCGTCCCGTTCTTCGATCGGCGCCCTCAGCCACATCTTGATGAGACGCAGGACGTTTCGATCCACCACACGCCGGGCTACTGACTTGATCAGCTCGGAATGCGGTATCGTATCGAAGTACTTGGACAAATCAGCATCAACTACGTCAGCATTGCCCCGACATAAATGCCGGTGCACTTCCTTGACCGCGTCCACCGCCCCGCGAGCGGGCCGGTAGCCGTAGGCATTGTCCTCGAAGTCAGCCTCGAAGATAGGTTCGATCACGATCTTGGCGGCAGTCTGAATCACACGATCACGAATGGTCGGAATGCCGAGCGGACGCTCGCCACCATTCGCTTTCGGGATCATCACCCGCCGCACCGGATCAGGTCGGTACGTCTTCGAGACCAGTTCCGCGCGCAAGTCCGCCAACCATGCTTCCAGGCCCAGCTCTTCGATGCGAGCAAACGTCATCCCATCCACACCTGGGGCACCCGCATTAAGGCGAGCGAGCCGATAGGCGTGGACCAGGATGTCCTCGCGACAGATCTTGTCGTAGAGCAGATAGAAGCGGAAGGTGGGCTCCGCCTTCGCTTTGCAGTAGAGCTTTCTCTGAAGGCTCCGGATCTTATCAGGCGTTGTCAGGCTCATCACCAATCACCTTCACCTCACCATCTTCAAAAGCGCACCAGAAGTCGGGGCCCTTTGCTCCACCGGCATTACCCGGCATCAACGCTCCTATTGCCCCGTCCGACTCCCGCCGTGACCACCGCCTCATGCGATGTTGAGGCCGCTACCCTCGTCCGCGACGGGTCTCCCCCTGTAACTACGAACTACCCTTCCGGCGTGCCGTGCCCACTACCCCGGCGGATCGCGTGGGTGCGCGTGTCGATTGCTTCCCCACACGTGCGGCCTTCCCCAAATGACCGGCGGGTCGGCATCCGCATTCGAACTTTCGAGGCCTGCTCAGGCTTCACTTTGTTACGGCCCATCGGATCGCTCAGCAGCCCAAGGCTGCCTTTGTCGCAGGGCTCCGACCCAGTCAGTTACCCGACCGTGCCGCCTGCCAGCTTCCGGACCAATCGACAATTATCCGGGTGAGATCCTCCCTCACTGATAGTTCGCGCCCTCGGGGCGCACG
>NZ_LUUB01000111.1:28783-31194 GCF_001641635.1 Bradyrhizobium centrolobii | reverse complement strand
GCCCCGCAGGCCTCGATCGCCACCACCGTCGGCGGCAGCTTGGCAAAGAACGCCCGCATCGCCTTGCGGCTCAGCCGCTTGCGAAGCACGACCGATTCCGATGCATCAACCCCATGCAATTGAAAAATATACTTCGACGTATCCATCCCAATGCGGATAATCTGGCTCACGGACGGCTCCCTTGTCTGAGATTTGCAACAACCTCATTCTGGCACACTGATGCCGTAGGGGGCCGTCCACACCATCAACCACAGGGAGAAGTTTGGCGAAGACTCGTGGTTACTAGTCTCGCGCCACAACCACTCCCTGGGGTTATGGGTCCCGGCCTTCGCCGGGACGACGGCGGAGAAGCTTGATGGAGCGGAGTATCACCCGCCTACAGCGCCACGCTGCGCAGGCCGAAGCTGCGCGCTTCGTTCTGGAGCACGGGGCGCACCGCGTCGATCAGCCGTGCAGCAGCCGCATCGACGGAGAGGCCGGCGGTGTCCACCACAGCCGTCGCGCGCGAGTACAGCGGCTCGCGGCTGAGCAAGATGTTGCGCAGCTCCGTCATCGCGGAGCGGTCGTCGGCCATCGGACGCAGGTCGCCCTGGCGGCGCACCCGCGCCATGTGCTCCTCGGGCTCGGCCTTGAGCCAGATCGTGTAGAACGACGACAGGATCTGGTCGAACGTCAGCGGCTCCGAGACGATGCCGCCGCCGGTCGCGAGCACCATCAGTTCGTTGCGTGCCAGGAGCTGTTGCAGCGCCGCCTGCTCCATGCGGCGAAAGCCTTCCTGGCCGTAGAGCGCAATGATCTCCGCGATCGAGAGCCCGTTCTGCTCCTCGATCGCCTTGTTGAGCTCGACAAAGCTCCAGCCGATCTTCTTCGCCAAAATCTTGCCGAGCGTGGACTTGCCGGCGCCGCGCAGGCCGATCAGCGCGATGCCGCAGAACGGCGCGCGCCGCGGCGCGGATGCGCTGCCGCCGGCGAGCAGATCCTTCGCCTGCGCGATCTGGCTTGGTGTCGCCTTGCGCAGGAGATCACGAAACATCTGCCAGTCCGGCGTCGGATCGGCGCTAGGAAGCAGGTCTTCGAGATGCGCGCCCATTGCGTTCGAGACGCGGCGCAGCAGCACGATCGAGACGTTGCCCTTGCCGCTCTCGAGCTGCGCGATGTAACGCTCCGAGATTCCTGATACCTTGGCGAGCACCTTGCGCGACATGCCGCGCAGCGCACGCATGGTGCGCACGCGCTGGCCGAGCTGTTCGAGAAATCGGGATTCGGCGTCGGGACTGTCGGTCATAGGCCTTCTTTAGCGGATGTCCTGCGGCGCATTTTAATGAAACATAGTGCCTGATGGCATTGACAGCAAGCCGCCACAATGTCTTTCTATGAATTATAATTCTAAATTCGGGAGAGAAGTCCGTGAGCGAGGGATCCTATAACGCGGTGACCTGGCTGCTCGATCGCAACGTCGAGGAGGGCCGCGGGAGCAAGCTGGTCTTCGACGACACCGTCTCGCGGCTCACCTATGGCGAGCTCCAGCTTAAGACGCGGCGCGCCGCCAACATGCTGCGCCGGCTCGGCGTCCGCCGCGAGGAGCGCGTGGCGATGATCATGCTGGATACGGTCGATTTCCCGGTCGTGTTTCTGGGGGCGATCCGCGCTGGCATCGTGCCGGTGCCGCTCAATACGCTGCTGACCGCGGACCAGTACGCCTACATCCTCGCCGACTGCCGCGCCCGCGTGCTGTTCGTGTCGGAGGCGCTCTATCCCGTCATCAAAGACGTCGTCGGCCGCATGTCGGATCTCGAGCATGTCGTGGTGTCCGGTGCCAAGATGAACGGCCACAAGCAGCTCGCCGAGGAGCTCGCAGGCGAAAGCGATCAATTCACGACCGCAGCGACCCACTCCGACGAGCCGGCGTTCTGGCTCTATTCGTCCGGCTCGACCGGCATGCCCAAGGGCGTGCGTCATTTGCATTCGAACTTGCAGGCGACCGCCGACACCTATGCCAAGCAGGTGCTCGGCATTCGCGAGAACGACGTCTGTCTGTCCGCGGCAAAGCTGTTCTTCGCCTACGGCCTCGGCAACGCGTTGACCTTCCCGATGTCGGTCGGCGCCAGCGTGGTGCTGAACAGCGAGCGCCCGACGCCGGCGCGGATGTTCGACCTGATGAACCGCTACAACCCATCGATCTTCTACGGCGTGCCGACGCTGTTCGCGGCGATGCTCAACGACGAGACCATGAAGAGCGAGCGCGGCGGCAGCGCTTTACGCATCTGCACCTCGGCTGGCGAGGCGCTGCCGGAATCCGTCGGCAACAGCTGGAAGGCGCGCTTCGGCGTCGACATCCTCGATGGCGTCGGCTCGACCGAGCTGCTGCACATCTTCCTGTCGAACGCGCCCGGCGACATCAAATACGGCTC
>NZ_LUUB01000111.1:0-28748 GCF_001641635.1 Bradyrhizobium centrolobii | reverse complement strand
GCGGCTCGTCAATGAAGCCGGCCAGGAGGTGGCCGACGGCGAGGTCGGCGAGCTTCTGGTCGATGCGCCTTCCGCCGGTGAAGGCTACTGGAACCAGCGCCACAAGAGCCGCCGCACATTTGAAGGTCCGTGGACCCGCACTGGCGACAAATATGTCCGCGACGCCGAAGGCCGCTACACCTTCTGCGGCCGCGCCGACGACATGTTCAAGGTCTCCGGCATCTGGGTCTCACCCTTCGAGGTCGAGAGCGCGCTGATCACGCATCCCGCCGTGCTGGAAGCGGCCGTCGTGCCCGAGGCCGATGCGGAGGGCCTGCTAAAGCCAAAAGCCTTCGTCGTGCTGCGCCCCGGCGCCAAGACGGCCGATCTGCAGGAGATGCTGAAAGAGCACGTCAAGCAGAAGATCGGCCCGTGGAAATACCCGCGCTGGATCGACGTGGTGGAGTCCTTGCCGAAGACGGCTACGGGAAAGATTCAGCGATTCAAGTTGCGGGAAGGGGCGAATTGAGCGTGTGCATGCGGCCCAGTGCTGTCGCTGCGAACGCCAATGCGCTCCCTCCTCCCTTGCGGGGGAGGGCAGGGGAAGGGGGTAGCCCAGGAAAAGGTCTATCCATCGCCATTACATCGCGTGTTGCGTTTGCTCAGATCGAGAGAGTGTGCCGTGTGGCACCCCCCTCCCTAGCCCTCCCCCGCAAGGGGGGAGGGAACGACGGAGTACGTGGCGGCGCCTCGCGTTTCCTGGATGAAGAGGAATAAACAGAATGGCTCTCACCCCCGCGGGCTTCCTCACCATCGATGGCGACAGCCTCGAATACAAATGGCTCGCGCCGCAATCCGCTGACGCGCCGACCATCGTCATGCTGCATGAAGGGCTCGGCTCGGTCGGGCTCTGGGGCGACTTTTCGGAGAAGCTGCAACAGGCGACCGGCGCCGGCGTCTTCGTCTATTCGCGCGCGGGCTACGGCCAGTCGAGCCCGGTGACGCTGCCGCGGCCGCTCGACTACATGCAACGCGAGGCGCTCGACGTGCTGCCGAAGCTGCTCGATGCGATCGGCTTCAAGCGCGGCCTCTTGCTCGGCCATTCCGACGGCGCTTCGATCGCGGCGATATATGCCGGCTCGCATCAGGATCACCGCCTGCACGGCCTCGTGCTGCTGGCACCGCATTTCATCGTCGAGGACATCTCGGTGAAGTCGATCGCGGAAATCAAGACGGCCTACGAGACCACCGACCTGAAGACAAAACTCGCGCGCTGGCACAAGGATGTCGACAACGCCTTCTATGGCTGGAACGGCGCCTGGCTCGATCCGAAATTCCGCGACTGGGACATTTCCGAGTACCTCGCCTACATCCGGGTCCCTGTCATGGTCCTGCAAGGTGTCGATGATCAATATGGGACGCTGCGCCAGGTCGAGATTGCGCAGGAAGAGTGTTATTGTCCGGTCGATTTGAAAATTATTTCAGGCGCGGGGCATTCCCCGCATCGTGAAGCGCCGGGAGCGACGCTTGACGCGATTGCACAGTTTGCGACGGCGGCCCTGCGCGACGACAGGGGACTTCTGGGACGTGCCGCATGATCTGTTGGAGGCACACCTTCGATGAGCCGCCCCGGCGACGGCTTTGTCGAAAGCTTCCCGGTCGCATCATTGGTCGCGCTGCTCCAGGGCAAGCTTGGCCGCCCGCAACTTTCCAAGGCCGACTGGATCGCGCTCGGCGCGCCCGCGCGGTCCCCCGTGGCCTCATGAAACAAAATGCATGTAAGGCTAGCGTAGGGGCTAGACGCTCCTAAAAATATGCACTATTGTGCATCTAACGGTTAAAGACTGAGGCTCATAATCAAGCTCAAGGGTGGCCCATGGCCGGGGAAGATCGTCGCCTCGCAGGCGGTGCGAAGTTCATCGATTTCCAGACCGATCCGTCCCGCTACCGGCACTGGAAGCTCGCCGTGGACGGTGACGTCGCGACGCTGACCATGGATGTCGACGAGAATGGCGGCCTGTTCGAGGGCTATCTGCTCAAGCTCAACTCCTACGATCTCGGCGTCGATATCGAGCTCGCGGATGCGATCCAGCGGCTGCGCTTCGAGCACCCCGAGGTGAAGGTCGTGGTGATGCGCTCGGCCAAGAACCGGGTGTTCTGCGCTGGTGCCAACATCCGCATGCTCGCCGGCTCGACCCACGCCCACAAGGTCAACTTCTGCAAGTTCACCAACGAGACCCGCAACGGCATGGAGGATTCGTCGGAGAATTCCGGCCAGCGCTTCATCACCGTGGTGAACGGCTCCGCCGCCGGCGGCGGCTATGAGCTCGCGCTCGCCACCGACCACATCATCCTGGCCGATGACGGCTCTTCTGCTGTTGCATTGCCCGAAGTGCCGCTGCTCGCCGTGCTGCCGGGTACCGGCGGTCTCACCCGCGTCGTCGACAAGCGCAAGGTGCGTCGCGACCATGCCGATTTCTTCTGCACCATCGAGGAAGGTGTGAAGGGCAAGCGCGCCGTCGCCTGGCGTCTCGTCGACGAGATCGCGCCGAACTCCAAGCTCGAGGCGAAGATCGTCGAGCGCGCCAAGGAGTTCGCCGGTGCCTCGAAGCGCAACGGCAGCGGTAAGGGCATCGCGCTGACGCCGCTCAAACGCATCATCGACGAGACCAGCATCCGCTACGGCTTCGTCAGCGTCGATATCGATCGCGCCGCGCGCATCGCAACCATTTCGATCAAGGCGCCGGAGGCCGCTCCGCCCGCCGACATCGACGGCCTGATGGCGCAGGGCGCGTCCTTCTGGCCGCTCCAGGTCGCGCGCGAGCTCGATGACGCCATCCTGCACCTGCGCATCAACGAGCTCGAGATCGCCATGCTGGTGTTCAAGAGCCATGGTGACCGCGCCCACGTGCTCGCCTGTGACGCCTTCCTCGAAGCCAACAAGGCGCACTGGCTGGTCAACGAAATCCGCCATTACTGGAAGCGCGTGCTGAAGCGCATCGATGTCACCTCGCGCACGCTGGTGACGCTGGTCGAGCCCGGCTCCTGCTTTGCCGGCACGCTCGCCGAGCTCGTCTTTGCCGCCGACCGCTCCTACATGCTGATCGGCACGCGCCAGGGCGACAACCGTCCGCCGCCGTCGATCGAGCTCTCTGCCATGAACTTCGGCCCGTATCCGATGAGCCATGGGCTGACGCGGCTCGAGTCGCGCTTCCAGGCCGATCCATCCGATGTGGAGCGCGCGGAAGCCACCATCGGTACCAGCCTCGACGCCGAGGAGGCCGAGGAGCTCGGCCTCGTCACCTTCGCGCTCGACGACATCGACTGGGACGATGAGGTCCGCGTGTTTCTGGAGGAGCGTGCGAGCTTCTCGCCCGACAGCCTCACCGGCATGGAAGCGAGCCTGCGCTTCGTCGGTCCCGAGACGATGGAATCCAAGATCTTCGCGCGCCTCACCGCGTGGCAGAATTGGATCTTCCAGCGCCCGAACGCCGTCGGCGAGGAAGGCGCGCTGCGCCGCTACGGCAGCGGGCAGAAGCCGAAATTCGATATGACGCGGGTGTAACTCTCATGTCCCGGGCGCGCTGCGGCACCAAAAGCGCGGAACGCGCGTCTTCGCGCGCTATGATGACGCTGCGCAGAACCGGGACCCACAACGGACGCACATAGGTCCCGGCTCAGCAGCGCACCGCTTCGCGCTGCGCAGCGTCCGGGACGCGAGACGGACCAAGGAGCACGGCCATGAACATGAACATCATGAACGTCGACTACTCGACCAAGATTCCGAACAACGTGAATCTCGCCGAAGACCGCCAGGTGCTCAAAGCCCTGGAAGGCTGGCATCCCGGCTACATGGACTGGTGGAGCGACATGGGGCCGGAGGGCTTCCAGGAGTCGCTGGTGTACTTGCGCACCGCGTACTCGGTCGATCCGCGCGGCTGGGCCAAGTTCGACTATGTCCGCATGCCCGAATATCGCTGGGGCATTCTGCTTGCGCCGCAGGAAGAGAACCGTGTCGTGCCGTTCGGCGAGCATTATGGCGAGCCGGCCTGGCAGGAAGTGCCCGGCGAGCATCGCGCGATGCTGCGGCGCCTGATCGTGATCCAGGGCGACACCGAGCCGGCCTCGGTCGAGCAGCAGCGTCACCTCGGCAAGACCGCGCCCTCGCTCTACGACATGCGCAACCTGTTCCAGGTCAATGTCGAGGAAGGCCGTCATCTCTGGGCGATGGTCTACCTGCTGCAGAAGTATTTCGGCCGCGACGGCCGCGAGGAGGCCGACGACTTGCTGCGCCGCCGCTCGGGCGATGCCGATGCGCCGCGCATGCTAGGGGCCTTCAACGAGGCGACGCCGGACTGGCTGTCCTTCTTCATGTTCACCTATTTCACCGACCGCGACGGCAAGATGCAGCTGCACTCGCTGGCGCAGTCGGGCTTCGATCCGCTGTCGCGCACTTGCCGTTTCATGCTGACGGAGGAAGCGCATCACATGTTCGTCGGCGAGACCGGCATCACCCGCGTCGTTCAGCGCACCTGCGATGCCATGAGGGACGCCGGAATCTCCGATCCGACCGACATCGCCAAGGTCCGCGCGCTCGGCGTCATCGACCTGCCGACCATCCAGAAGAAGCTGAACCTGCACTATACGTTGTCGCTCGACCTGTTCGGCTCCGAAGTTTCGACCAATGCGGCGAACGCCTTCAACGCCGGCATCAAGGGCCGCTACCACGAGACCCAGATCGAGGACGACCACCAGCTCAAGAACGCCACCTATCCGGTGCTCAAGCTGATCAACGGCGAGGCCAAGCTGGTCGACGAGCCGGCGCTGACCGCGCTCAACATGCGCCTGCGCGACGACTACAGCCAGGATTGCGTCAAGGGCATGCTGCGCTGGAACAAGGTGATCTCGACCGCGGGCTACGACTTCAAGCTGACGCTGCCGAACGTCGCCTTCCATCGCCACATCGGCGAGTTCAAGGACATCCACGCCACGCCCGACGGCATCCTGATCGACGACGCCACCTGGGCCAAGCGCAGGGACGAGTGGCTGCCGTCGGCGAGCGACGGCGACTTCATCACCTCGCTGATGCAGCCCGTCACCGAGATCGGCAAGTTCGCCTCCTGGATCTCGCCGCCGAAGGTCGGCATCGACAACAAGCCCGGCGATTTCGAGTACGTGAAGATTGAGTCGTAAGCGTCAGGGACTGACGGTTGCGCAACATTGAATCCTGTCATCACCCGCGAAAGCGGGTGATCCAGTATTCCAGAGACGGTAGAGGCTTCGCAGAGAAGCCGCGGCGTAATGGATGCCCCGCTTTCGCGGGGCATGACAGCGGAATGTGACGTGAGAGCGTCGCGCTCTCGCGGCCAGCCTCAGCTATCCTAACCGCTCGCCGCGACTCCCGGATTGCCGTAGGCGATGCCGCCATCCACTGCGATGGTCGCGCCGACCACATAATCGCCCGCCCGCGAGGCGAGATAGATTGCGGCACCGGCCATGTCCTCGTCGGTGCCAATCCGATCTGCAGGCACGTGCATTGCCACCTCGTCACCATGATCGCGCGCGGCGCGGTTCATGTCGGATTTGAACGGTCCGGGCGCAATCGCCGTGACCGCGATATGGTCGGAGATGAGCCTCGCCGCCATCCGCCGCGTCAGGTGAATCAACCCGGCCTTGCTGGCGGCGTAAGAATAGGTTTCGCTCGGATTGACGAAGATACCGTCGATCGAGGCGATGTTGATCACCTTCGCCGGCCTCTCTGCGGATGCAGCCGCACGCAGCGGCGCGGCCAGCGCCTTGGTCAGGAAGAACGGCGACTTCACGTTGAGGTTCATTACCTTGTCCCAGCCGCTCTCCGGAAATTCGTCGAACTCCGCGCCCCAGGCTGCGCCGGCATTGTTGACGAGGATGTCGAGTTTTTGCTCGCGCTTCGCAAACTCGCTGGCGAGCAGCTCGACGCCGGCCAGCGTCGAGATGTCGATCGGCAGCGCGATGCATTCGCCGTCATATTGCGCGGAGAGCTCCTTGGCTGTCTCTTCGCAAGGCCCCGCCTTGCGCGCGGTGATGTAGACCTTCGCCGCGCCGGCGCTCAGAAAACCCGCCGCGATCATCTTGCCGATGCCGCGCGAGCCGCCGGTGACGAGCGCGACTCGGCCTTTGAGTGAGAACAGGTCGTTGAACATGATGCCTCCCTTGTTTGGCGCTCGTTGTGGGCGGCGTGTGGAGGCGAGTCAATCTTGTCGTCGTTGTGTGCGATGGCCAACCAACCCACTCAGTGTCGTCCCGGCCTCGTGCGCAATTGCGCACGGGGGGCCGGGACCCATAACCCCAGGGAGTAGTTTGGCGAAGATCCGTCGTCGTTCGGGAGCCTGCCGTTCGTAATCGATAGATCACGCGGTATGGGTCCCGGCCTTCGCCGGGACGACGGCGGAGAATGAGGCTTACGCCGCCGCGATCCGGCGAAAGCCGTTCCACATAGCGGTCGCGGCGCCCGAGGTCAGTACCGGCAGGATGCGCGTGTCCTGGTAATTGCCGTTGAGCGAGACGCGCGGCAGCGCCGTCATGTGGTCGGCGTTCTCGGCGAACAGCATGCCGGGTCGCGTCGTCACGGCCGTCTTGAAGCCGGCGGAGGCGGCAAGCGCGAACTCGCGCTCGCCCGCTGCCTCGCGGTCGCCATAGGGGTAGGCGAAGTGCAGCACGGGACGCTCCAGCGCGTCTTCGATCCGTGCGCGGCCGACGGCCATCTCGTGTGCGGCGATCCCCTCGTTCTGCTTGGCGAGATTGCAATGGCTGATGGTGTGGGCGCCGATCGTGACCAGCGGATCGGCGGCAAGCGTCTTCACCTCGTCCCAGGAGAGGCAGAGGGTGCGGCACAGTGCGGCCATGTCGACATCGTGTTTGGCGCAGAGCGCCTCGATCTCGCGCTTGAGATCATGCTCGCCCGGCAGCGCGCGCAGCCAGTCGTGCAGGCGATCGAATGCCGCCTGTTTCGCCGCGGGGGTCGTCGCATCGAGGCAAAGGGCCGCGCCGCCGATCTGGACGTCGATCTGTTCGGCCTTCGCGATCACCGCTTCCAGCGCTGTCCACCACAGGCGTCCGGTGCCTTCGGCGAAGTCGGTCGTGACATAGACGGCCAAAGGCGCGTCGAATTCGCGCAGCACCGGCAGTGCAAACTCCAGATTGTCGCGGTAGCCGTCGTCGAGGGTGAAGGCGGCGAAGCGGCGGGCGAAGTTGCCCTGGACCAGCCGTTCATGCAGCTCGTCCATGCTGACGATGTCGATGTCGCGGGAGCGCAGGTGGCAAAGGGTCGCTCGCAGGAAATCCGGGGTGACTTCGAGGTGCCGGTTGGGCTGGAACGCGCCGTCGCGGGCCGGCCGCACATGGTGCAGCATGAAAATGGCGCCGACGCCGGACAAAAGCGGGCGCAGAAGATGGTGCGCCCCGCTGAAATAGAGTGCACCCAGCCCGGCGCGGATGACGTTATTGCGGAGTTGTTTCATCGAAGGCTGGCGGACCCCTGGCATTCCGACTTCAACTTAGGGTGGGACCCTTGAAGAAAAGTTATTCCAATTGTCCAGGCATGGCCTTCAGAGAGCCGGCATTTCCGGTTTGACAGCCTGCCAAGGGTTTGTTTTGTCTCCGGTTCCAGAGTTCGGGTCGTCGAATGCAGAAGCTTTTCAGGTGGGCCAGCAAATGGTGGCCGGGGCTGATCCCCCTGGCCGTCATGTGGGGATTTGCGGCCTGGAATAATACCTTGCCGGTAGAGGCCGACTTGTCGGCCCGCAGCAGCGCCGCGCTCAAGGACACCGTTCTGGACAAGACCCGGATTGCGGTCGATGGCCGCGACGTCAGCCTGGCCGCGGACGCCTTCTCCGAGGAGGGGCGCCGCGATGCGGTGATGGCGGTCGAGAACGTTCCCGGCGTGCGCCTCGTCGAGGACGCGACCCGCCTCGTTCCCGAAGCCAGGCCCTTTGTCTGGAACGCCGAGCGCGATGTGGTCCGGGTGACGCTGTCGGGCAGCGCGCCGCTGCCGGCGATGAAAGCCCGTCTCGTGGAGGCGGCGCGCAAGGAGCTCGGCGGGGTGGAGGTGGCCGATCAGATGGGTCTGGCACGCGGCGCGCCGCCGCGGTTCGAGGCCGCCGCGATGCTCCTGCTCGACCAGATCGGCAAGCTGAAGGACGGCAAGATCACGATTTCCGACACCAAGGTCAGCCTGTCCGGCATGGCGCGCGAGCTCGGCGGCCGCGAGGCAATCGCCGCTGCGCTGAAGAACCTGCCCGAGGGCTTTTCGGTCGCCACGAACGAGATCAAGGCGCCGCCCTACATCTTCCAGGCCTACAAGGATCCGGTTGCTGCGACGGTGACGCTGACCGGCTACGTGCCCGACAACAACGTGCACGCGGCGATCGCTACCGGCGCTTCGCGGAAATTCTTCGGCGAGAAGGTCGTCGACAATCTCAAGGCCAGCGTCGGCGCGCCGGCTTCTTTCAATACGGCTGTCGTCGCGGCGCTCGGCGCGCTGTCGCGGCTGTCGACCGGCACGCTCGTGGTGTCGGACCGCGAGGTAAAGCTGTCGGGCGATGCGCTGTATGAAGGCGCGGCGAACGAGATCCGCGCCGGCCCCGGCAAGGATTTTCCAAAGACCTGGCAGTACAAGCCGGAGATCACGGTGAAGCCCGCTGCGGGTCCGGTCGATGGCACCGTCTGCCAGCAATTGTTCTCGGAGCTCCTGAGCAAGGGCAAGATCCGCTTCGAGCCGAAGCGCGCCAACATCGATCCGGATTCCGCCGGGATCCTCGACCACCTCATCGAGACCGCGCTGCGCTGTCCCACCACCAATATCGAGGTTGCCGGGCACACCGATTCCGACGGCGAGGACTCGTTCAACCAGGCGCTCTCGGAAAAGCGCGCGCAGGCGGTGATCGACTATCTGGTCAAGGCCGGCCTGCCGGCCAACCGCTTTACCGCGGTCGGGTATGGCGCTACGCAGCCCGTCGCTGGCAATGACACCGACGACGGCAAGGCGCAGAACCGCCGCATCGAATTTCTGGTGAGGTGACGATGCCCTATCTCGTCTCGTTCCATTTGGGCTGGCTGGTCGGATCGCTGCTGCTCGGGCTGGCGATGGGCTGGATCTCGGTGGTCCAGCGCGGCAACGGCACCTCGAAGGTGACCGCGCGCTGGCTCGCCGTGCTCGTCGCGGGGCTGGTCGCGGCGTCGCTGACCCATGTGGTCCCCGGGCGGTTCGGCTACTGGCTCGACCTCGGCCTGATCATGTTCGCCTGCTATCTGGTCGGCTGCACCATCGGCGCGTGGCTGCGCGATCGGGTGGTCTCGCGCAGCGCGCGGGCGGCTTGAGCCTCCGGTCGGGCCAAATCTCGCTCTCCCGTCGATAACCGCCTGATTGGCAAGGAGATTGCTGAGACGCTAAGCAGTGCTTGACAATAATACGTACGTACGTATTATTTTCCTCATGCCAAAGCCCTCGCTCAAAGACGCAATCCTCGACGCCGGCCTCAAGGTCATGTTCCGCACTGGCTATCACGGCACCAGCGTGCGCGACGTCACCGCTGCGGCGGGCGCACCGCAGGGCTCCTTCACCAACCATTTCCGCTCCAAGGAGGCTTTCGCCTCCGAGGTGCTCGACCGCTACTTCAGCGTTACCCGGAGGCTGGTCGCGGAGGCGCTGGAGGACCCCTCGCTGACGCCGCGCGCGCGGCTCCGCCGCTACCTCGACATCATCACCGGCAGGCTCGAGGCCGACGGCTTTGGCCGCGGCTGCCTGATCGGCGATCTCAGCCTGGAGGCCACCGGCAGCAGTGAGCTGCTGCGCACGCGACTTGCCGACATCTTCGCCGAATGGCGCGTGCCGTTCGCCACATGCATCGCTGAAGCCCAGGCGCGCGGCGAGATCGGATCGGATTTCGAGCCCGAAGAGCTTGCCGACTTCCTGCTCGCGTCCTGGCAGGGCGCGATCCTTCGCATGAAGGTCGACCGCAACCCCAAAGCACTCGAACGCTTCAAGACCATCGCATTTCAAACCGTGTTCAGGGAGCCGTCATGAGCCAGCAAACCGAAATCCAGATACGCAAAGCATCCGTCCTGGGAACGACCATGGCCTATCGGAGCGCCGGCGCTGGCGATGCGCCGGTCACTGTGTTCCTGCACGGCAACCCCACCTCCTCGTACATCTGGCGCAACATCCTGCCGCTGGTGGCGCCTGTTGCGCATTGCATCGCGCCCGATCTCGTCGGCTTCGGCCAGTCCGGCAAGCCGGACATCGCCTACCGCTTCCTCGACCACGTCCGCCATCTCGACGCGTTGATCGATGTGCTTGGCATCTCCTCCGCCTATCTTGTCGCGCAGGACTGGGGCACCGCGCTGGCGTTTCATCTGGCCGCACGCCGGCCGAATTTCGTCCGCGGCCTCGCCTTCATGGAATTCATCCGCCCGATGCCGACCTGGCAGGATTTCCACCACACCGAGGTCGCGGAGGAGCTCCACCACGCCGAGGCGGCGAGGGCCGTCTTTCGCAAGTTCAGGACGCCGGGCGAGGGCGAAGCCATGATCCTCGAGGCCAACGCGTTCGTCGAACGCGTGCTGCCCGGCGGTATCCGGCGCAAGCTGAGCGAGGAGGAGATGGCTTCCTATCGTGCGCCGTTCCCGACGCCCGAGAGCCGCCGGCCCGTTCTTGCCTTTCCCCGCGAGCTGCCGATCGCAGGCGAGCCTGCCGATGTCTACGAAACGCTTCAGTCCGCCCATGCGGCGCTGGCAAAATCGTCCTATCCAAAGCTGCTGTTCACAGGTGAGCCGGGCGCACTCGTCTCGCCCGAACTTGCAGAGCGGTTCGCAGCTTCGCTGAAACACTGTGCGCTGGTGCGCCTCGGACCCGGACTGCATTTTCTCCAGGAGGATCACCCCGAGGCGATCGGCCGCTCCGTCGCGGGCTGGATCGCCGGCATCGAAGCGGTGCGTCCTCAGCTTGCGGCTTGAATGGAGGGCAGCATGTCGGAGGTGACGATCGTCTACTGCCGGCCGTGTGGCTACGAGAAGCGCGCCAAGGAAGCCGCCGCTGCGCTGCGTGAACAGTTGGCGCTGGAGTCGGATCTCGTGCCGGGCAGGGGCGGGATTTTCGAGGTCAGGATCGGCGACAGGATTGTCGCCAGCCGCAGCAAGGGGCATTTTCCCTCGCCTGACGAGATCGTCGCCGCGGTCGCTGCCGCGCGGCACTGACCGGAGCGCAGGAGGGGTCGCCAATGTCGATTGTCTGGAGTGACGATCTCACCGGGATCGACTGGAACGAGCTCTCCACGCTGTACCGCATCGCTCCGCTGGGCAACAAGGCGCCAGCCGATCTCGCGCTGGTATTCGGCAACAGCATGTTTCGGGCCTTTGCCTATGACGCCGGCCGCCTCGTCGGCGCCGGCCGCGTGCTCGCCGACGGCCGCGACTGCGCCTATCTCTGTGATGTCGCGGTGCACCCGGATTGCCAGGGCCAGGGTCTCGGCCGCCAGATCATCGAGCGGCTGCTTGCGCGATGCGGCTCGCATCGCAAGATCATCCTCTACGCCGTGCCCGGCAAGGAGGCCTTCTACGAACGTCTCGGCTTCCGACGGATGACGACGGCGATGGCGATCTTCGACGATCAGACCAGTGCCTATGAACGCGGCTATTTGACCGCGTCCTAGGCTGACACAGCGCCTCGACGCCTCAACGCACCGGATAATTCATGCGAAACCGCTGTGCGGTCCCGCTTTTCAACAGCCGGGCGCCTCCAAAGATTGACGTCGGCTTAAGTCGTGACGGAACATTGAGCGGCCGAAATCATCAAAACTTCATGGCCCTTGCGCAGGATTGCCATGGAGATTCGCGTCAACCCTGTCGCCGAAAGAGCCGACCCCGTGCATTCCCGGTCCGAAGGCCGACCTAAAACATTGAAGGAACGGCTTTTTGTACGCATTGGCGAATTCCACTCCGGCGCAAAACGCGCTAGTGGAAAGGCGGGGGGCATGCGCGATGCCGGGGCCGGCGCCAAGGGGTCGTCGTCGGTTGTCCGTTCGCCGGCCACCTTGGCCGTTGGAGCGTTGTTCGAGGTCTAGATGCTGGAAGCCATACGCAGGGCGACGTCGTTTCTGCGCCAGAAGCAAATCCTGCATAAGCTTGGCGTTGTCATCAGCGTCACGGTCATCGGCATCGCTTGCTATGTGCTCTACCACATGCTGCGCGGCATCGATTTCAATGAGGTGCTCGAAGCGATCAAGAGCACCGAGCCGAGGCAGATTGCGATGGCGGCGCTGTTCGTGGCCGCGGGCTATTTCACCCTGACCTTCTACGACCTGTTCGCCGTGCGCGCGATCGGCCATTCCCATGTGCCCTATCGCATCAACGCGCTGGCTGCCTTCACGAGCTACTCGATCGGCCACAATGTCGGCGCCAGCGTGTTCACCGGCGGCGCAGTGCGCTACCGCATCTACTCCGCCTATGGCCTCAACGCGATCGACGTCGCAAAAATCTGCTTCCTCGCCGGCCTGACCTTCTGGCTCGGCAACGCCGCGGTGCTGGGTCTCGGTATTTCCTACCATCCGGAGGCGGCCGCCTCGATCGACCAGCTACCGCCCTGGCTGAACCGGACGCTGGCGATGGGGATCATCGTCGCGCTGGTCGCCTATGTAGTCTGGGTCTGGACCCAGCCGCGGGTGGTCGGCCGCGGGCCGTGGACGGTGGTGCTTCCGGGTGGCCCGCTGACGCTGCTCCAGATCGCGATCGGCATCGTCGATCTCGCTTTCTGTGCGCTCGCCATGTATGTGCTGGTTCCGGACGAGCCCAATCTCGGCTTCGTCGTGGTCGCCGTGATCTTCGTTTCCGCGACGCTGCTCGGTTTCGCCAGCCACTCGCCCGGAGGCCTCGGGGTCTTCGACGCCGCCATGCTGGTCGGCCTCTGGCAGATGGACCGGGAGGAACTCCTGGGCGGGATGCTCCTGTTCCGGGTGCTCTACTATCTTTCACCGTTCGTCATATCTGTAATCTTGCTGACGTTTCGCGAAGTTATAATCGGCGCCCGATCGAAGCGCCTGCAGCAGGCGGCGCTCAAGCTCGACCCCGGCCCGGCGCCTGAAGCCGCGTATGTGAGAGAGCGCAGCGACAGCGGCGCCTGACCAGCCCAAGCCTTTAGGAGAAGCCCGCCCCGATGGCGATCGACGCCCCTCCTTCTCCCTCCGCCCAGCCCTGGTCCGACCGGCTGCGGCACTCGACCATCATCCTGATCGCCGCGGCGCTGGCGCTGTCGGTCGTGGTTTCGCTCGGCGAATTGTCGGTGGTGCGGGCCGTGACGGTATTCCTCTGCATCGCGGCCGCAGCGCTGATCCCGTGGCGGCTGCATGACACCGCGGCCTCGCGGGACGACGTCCGCCGCATCAATCCGGTCGAAAGCGCCGCGGTTGCGGCGGTCGTCGCCGGCATGCCAGACCCGGCGGTGCTGCTCGATCGCGCCGGCCGCGTCATCCATCTCAATGCCGCCGCCGCCCAGCTGGCGCCTGCGCTGCGCAAGAACGAGCTTGCCCAGTTCGCGCTGCGCTCGCCGGAGA
The DNA here is from genome assembly GCF_001641635.1 of Bradyrhizobium centrolobii. Lineage (GTDB taxonomy): Bacteria > Pseudomonadota > Alphaproteobacteria > Rhizobiales > Xanthobacteraceae > Bradyrhizobium > Bradyrhizobium centrolobii. Next base: position 15,186 of record NZ_LUUB01000111.1, on the reverse strand, counting down.
TCATCACCGCGCTGCGCGAGGCGATCGCCACCACCGAACCGCGTCGCGCAGCCTATCTCGACCATGTGCCGGTCGATCGCTGGATGGAGCTCATCATCACGCCGGTGCCGGTCCCCACCAGCTTCGGCGGCGCCGACAAATGCATGCTGATGACCTTCCACGACCAGACGCCGCTGCGCCGGGTCGAGGAGATGCGCGCCGACTTCGTCGCCAATGCCAGCCACGAATTGCGTACCCCGCTCGCTGCGCTGTCGGGCTTCATCGATACGCTGCAGGGCCAGGCCAAGGACGATCCCAAGGCGCGCGAGCGCTTCCTCGGCATCATGCACAATCAGGCAACCCGCATGGCGCGCCTGATCGACGACCTCCTGTCGCTGTCGCGGGTCGAGCTGTCCGCCCATGTGCGGCCCGACACGCTGGTCGATCTTGCGCCGATCATCCGTCAGGTCGCCGACGGTCTCGAGCCGCTGGCACGGGAGCGTCAGGTGGATGTCGAGACCCACCTGCCGGAGACGGCGGTGATGATCGCGGGCGACCGCGAGGAGCTGCTGCGCCTGTTCGAGAACCTGATCGAGAACGCGCTCAAATACGGCGCCTCGGGTGGGCGCGTCATCGTGTCGCTCAACATGACCCCGGCCGCTGACGGAACTCAGGAAATCCGCGTCTTCGTGCGTGATTTCGGCCCAGGCATCGCGCCCGAGCACCTGCCGCGGCTGACCGAGCGCTTCTACCGGGTCGACGTCGGCGACAGCCGCTCGCAGGGCGGGACGGGGCTCGGATTATCGCTGGTGAAACATATTCTTAACCGTCATCGCGGCCGGCTTTTGATCGAAAGCGTGCCCAAGCAGGGTGCCACTTTCACCGCCTGTTTTCCCCAGGCAAAGACCTCGGTCCTGGTCTAAAATCCAAGCTATTTCAGCCGCTTAAGACTGTCATCCGACTGTCACGAAACCTTCGTAAAAGCACAGCCGACCGCTCCTAAAGGGGCGGCGCGGGGAGCGCGATCGGGCGCGGATGGTGCTTCGCTCCCCAGTATGGAGACCAGCATGAATTTCCTCAAAACTATCGTCGCTGCTGGCTTGGTCGCCGCATCGACGGCGTCGGCTTTCGCTGCCGATATCACGGGTGCCGGTGCGACGTTCCCGTTCCCGATCTATTCGAAGTGGGCTGACGCCTACAAGAAGGAGACCGGCAACGGTCTGAACTACCAGTCGATCGGTTCGGGCGGGGGCATCAAGCAGATCCAGGCCAAGACCGTGACTTTCGGCGCCAGCGACGCGCCGCTCAAGGCCGAGCAGCTCGAGAAGGATGGTCTCGTTCAGTGGCCGATGGTGATGGGCGCGATCGTCCCCGTCGTCAACATCGAGGGCGTCAAGGCCGGCGAATTGGTGTTCGACGGCGAGACCCTCGCCAACATCTATCTCGGCAAGATCACCAAGTGGGATGACACTGCCATCAAGAAGCTCAATCCGAACGTGAAGCTGCCGTCGGACGCGATCACCGTGGTCCGCCGCTCGGATGGTTCGGGCACGACCTTCAACTTCACCAACTATCTCTCCAAGGCCAGCGCGGACTGGAAGAGCAAGGTCGGCGAGGGTACGGCCGTCGAGTGGCCGGTCGGCGTCGGCGCCAAGGGCAACGAAGGCGTGTCGGGCAACATCAGCCAGACCAAGAACTCGATCGGCTATGTCGAGTACGCCTATGCCAAGCAGAACAAGCTGACCTACACCGGTCTGGTCAACAAGGCCGGCAAGTCGGTGCAGCCGACGGTTGAAGCCTTCCAGGCGGCCGCTTCCAACGCCGATTGGGCCAAGGCGCCCGGCTACTACGTCATCCTGACCGACCAGCCCGGCGACAAGTCCTGGCCGATCACGGCGGCGACCTTCATCCTGATGCACAAGGAGCCGACCGATAAGGCGGCCTCGAAGGAAGCCCTCAAGTTCTTCGCCTGGGCGTTCAAGAACGGCGCGAAGGCGGCCGAGGAGCTCGACTACATCCCGATGCCCGAGAGTGTCGTGAAGCTGATCGAGAAGACCTGGTCTGCCGACATCAAGAGCTAAGCTCTTCTGTTCCGGAAGCGGTGCAGCATCAAAGGCTGCACCGCTGCTCCGGGGCCCGCGAAGCTTCGTCCTCCGGATCGGCATTCCACTGCGAACCGTCCGGGGCGCGAGACCGGTGACTAAAGAACAAGTACAGTCAGTACAGGGGATCGGCGTGGCAGAGATGGCCGTTGAGAGCAATGTAGTTGATGCCGCCGGACCGTATGATCGCGCCAAAGCGTTGAGCGCGTTCAAGCTCGGTGACCTCACCTTTTACTGGATCACGCGCCTCAGCGCGATCTCGGTGCTGCTGATCCTCGGCGGCATCATCATTTCGCTGATCGTCGGTGCCTTCCCGGCGATGAAGGAATATGGCCTGTCGTTCCTGTGGACGCAGCGCTGGGCGCCGTCCGCGGATCCGCCCGTGCTCGGTGCGCTCGGTCCGATGTACGGCACGCTCGTCACCTCCTTCATCGCGATGCTGATCGCAATTCCGGTGGGTCTCGGCATTGCGATCTTCCTCACAGAGCTTTGCCCGCAATGGCTGCGCCGCCCGATCGGCATGGCGGTCGAGCTGCTCGCCGGCATCCCCTCGATCATCTACGGCATGTGGGGCTTTTTCGTGCTGGGGCCGTTCCTGGCCAACACGTTCCAGCCCTTCATGATCAAGATCTTTGACGGCGTTCCCGTGCTGGGCGCGATCTTTGCCGGCCCGCCGTCCTATCTCAGCCTGTTCAACGCCGCGCTGATCCTGGCGATCATGGTGCTGCCCTTCATCACCTCGATCTCGGTCGACGTGTTCAAGACGGTGCCGCCGGTGCTGAAGGAAGCCGCCTATGGCGTCGGCTGCACCACCTGGGAAGTCGTCCGCAGCGTGGTGATCCCCTACACCCGCGTCGGCATCATCGGCGGCGTCATGCTGGCGCTGGGCCGCGCGCTCGGCGAGACCATGGCGGTGACGTTCATCATCGGCAACTCGTTCCGCATCTCGTCCTCGATCTTTGCCCCGGGCACCACGATCTCGGCGGCGATCGCGAGCGAGTTCGCCGAAAGCGACGGCCTGCATCAGTCCGGCCTGATCCTGCTCGGCCTCTTGCTGTTCGTGCTGACGTTCTTCGTGCTCGCGGCCGCGCGGCTGATGCTGCTGCGTCTCGAACAGAAGGCGGGGAAGTGACGCCATGAACCCGATCTACGCACGCCGTCGCCGCAAGGACATCGTCATCCGCGGTCTCTGCATCGCCGCCGCCGCCTTCGGCGTGACCTGGCTCGCGCTGATCCTGATTACGCTGCTCTATAACGGCCTGACGGGCCTGAACCTCCAGGTCTTCACCGAGAACACGCCGCCGCCCGGCTCGAACGAAGGCGGCCTGCTCAACGCCATCGTCGGCTCGCTGATCATGACCGTGCTCGGCGTCGGCATCGGCGCGCCGCTCGGCCTGTTCGCCGGCACCTATCTCGCCGAGTACGGCCGCAACGACAAGCTGACCTCGGTGATCCGCTTCATCAACGACATCCTGCTCAGCGCGCCCTCGATCATCATCGGCCTGTTCATCTACGGCGCGGTGGTGGTGCCGATGCGCGGCTTCTCGGCGATCGCCGGCTGCCTCGCGCTCGCCGTCATCGTGATCCCGGTGGTGCTGCGCACGACCGAGGACATGCTGCTCTTGGTGCCGAATGCGCTGCGAGAAGCAGCCTCCGCGCTCGGCCTGCCGCGCTCGCTGGTGATCAAGCGGATCGCCTATCGCGCGGCGCGCTCCGGCCTCATCACCGGCGTGCTGCTTGCAACCGCGCGCGTCGCCGGCGAAACCGCGCCGCTGCTGTTCACCGCGCTGTCGAACCAGTTCTTCAGCCTGAACCTGACCAAGACGATGGCGAACCTGCCGGTCACCATCAACAACTTCGTGCAGAGCCCCTACGCCTACTGGAAGCAGCTCGCCTGGAGCGGCGCGCTGCTGATCACGCTCACCGTGCTTGCCCTGAACATTGGCGCGCGCATCCTTGGCGCCGAGAGGACCGCAAAATGACCGACCTTTCCGTATCCGTGAGTTCCAACGGTCACCTGGCGTCGCAACCGCTGCCCGAGGCTCCGGCCAAGGTGACAGTGCGCAACCTGAACTTCTATTACGGCGAACACCACGCGCTGAAGAACATCAACCTGACGCTCGGCACCAACCGCGTCACGGCGTTCATCGGCCCGTCGGGCTGCGGCAAGTCGACCTTGCTGCGCATCTTCAACCGGATGTACGATCTCTACCCGGGCCAGCGCGCCACCGGCCAGCTCATGCTCGACCAGACCAACATTCTCGACCCCAAGCTCGACCTCAATCTGCTGCGAGCCCGGGTCGGCATGGTGTTCCAGAAGCCGACGCCGTTCCCGATGACGATCTACGAGAACATCGCCTTCGGCATCCGCCTCTATGAGAAGATCTCGAAGTCCGAGATGGACGACCGCGTCGAGAAGGCGCTGCGTGGCGGCGCGCTCTGGAACGAGGTCAAGGACAAGCTCAACGCCTCGGGCCTCTCGCTCTCCGGCGGCCAGCAGCAGCGCCTCTGCATCGCCCGCACCGTCGCGGTTCGGCCCGAGGTGATCCTGTTCGACGAGCCCTGCTCGGCGCTCGACCCGATCTCGACCGCCAAGGTCGAGGAGCTGATCCAGGAGCTGTCCGAGAACTACACGATCGCGATCGTCACCCACAACATGCAGCAGGCGGCGCGTGTCTCCGACAAGACCGCCTTCATGTATCTCGGCGAGCTGATCGAGTTCGACGACACCAGCAAGATCTTCACGTCGCCGACCGATCGGCGCACGCAGGATTACATCACCGGCCGCTTCGGCTGAGGAGACAGGACATGGGTTCCGAACATACCGTAAAGGCCTTCGATAGCGACCTCCAGGAACTCACCCGCCTGGTCGCGGAGATGGGCGGGATTGCCGAGCGCATGATCGTCGATTCCGTCGATGCGCTGATCCGCCGCGACGTTGCGCTCGGCCAGCGCGTCGTCACCACCGACGCCGAGCTCGACGCGCTGCAGAAGCGCATCGAGGAGCGCGCCGTGCTCACCATCGCCCGCCGCCAGCCGATGGCGGTCGACCTGCGCGAGATCGTCGGCGCGATGCGCGTGGCGACCGACCTCGAGCGCATCGGCGACCTCGCCAAGAACATGGGCAAGCGCGTCGCCGCACTGGAGACCGACTTTCATCCGCTGAAGCTGTTCCGCGGCCTGGAGCACATGACCGACCTCGTGCAGCAGCAGGTCAAGTCGGTGCTTGACGCCTATGCCGCGCATGACCTGCCGGCGGCGATGACGGTGTGGAAGGGCGACGAGGAAGTCGACGCCATCTGCACCTCGCTGTTCCGCGAGCTCCTCACCTATATGATGGAGGATCCGCGCAACATCTCCTTCTGCATCCACCTGATGTTCTGCGCCAAGAACATCGAGCGGATCGGCGACCACGCCACCAACATCGCAGAGACCGTGTTCTACATGATCGAAGGTCAGGCGATCACCGACAAGCGGCCGAAGGGCGACATGACGACCTTCGCCACGACGGTCCCGAATACGTAAGGAGCGACGACCCCATGGGCGCACGCATTATGGTGGTTGAGGACGAAGAAGCGCTCACCGAGCTTCTTCGCTACAACCTCGAAGGCGACGGCTATGACGTCGAGACGGTGATGCGCGGCGACGACGCCGACACCCGTCTCAAGGAGCACATCCCCGACCTGATCGTGCTCGACTGGATGCTGCCGGGCCTGTCCGGCATCGAGCTGTGCCGACGCCTGCGGGCCAGGCCCGAGACCAAGCAGCTCCCGATCATCATGCTCACCGCGCGCGGCGAGGAGAGCGAGCGGGTGCGGGGCCTGGCGACCGGCGCCGACGACTACATCGTCAAGCCGTTCTCGGTGCCGGAGCTGCTCGCGCGCGTGAAGGGCCTGCTTCGGCGCGCAAGCCCCGAGCGGCTCGCCACCGTGCTCGCCTATGGCGACATCGAGCTCGACCGCGAAAAGCGCCGCGTGGCGCGCTCGGGCCGGCCGATCGATCTCGGTCCGACCGAGTATCGCCTCTTGGAGTTCTTCCTGGAGCATCCGGGCCGCGTGTTCTCGCGCGAGCAGCTGCTCGACAGCGTCTGGGGCCGCGACATCTACATCGACGAGCGCACCGTCGACGTGCATATCGGCCGCCTGCGCAAGCTGCTCAATCTCGGCCGCGAGCAGGACCCGATCCGCACCGTGCGCGGCGCCGGCTATGCGCTGGATGACCGTTTCGCGAAAGCGGAGCAGACGTAAGCGATTTTGGGGGCGCATGTCGCGCCCAGCTCACAAGTCGTCGTCCCGGACAAGCGAAGCGCAGATCCGGGACCCATAACCACAGGATGTGGTTTGACGAAGACTTGCGGTTAACCACTTCGTGCCACAACTGCGCCCTGTGGTTATGGGCCCAGCCTGCGCCGGGACGACATCGAATTTGTGGAGCCGTCATCGTGTGACGGCCCTGCCTTGATCTCAAAAAATACTCAGCGCGTGCTCGGCTTCGCCGGCGCACGCCGACGATCTGCCGCCGGCTGATACGCGACGCGCGAGTGCTGGGCGCAATAGGGCAGGCCGGTGAGCGCCTTGCCGCCGCAGAAGAAGAAATCCGGGCTCGAGGGATCGCCGACCGGCCAGTGGCAGGTCGCCTCGTTCAGCTCAAGCAGCGACAGCCGCTGATTCATCGGCACCACGTTGTCGTAGGTGACCGGATCGGGCTCCATCTCGACCTCGAAGGCCTGCGCCAGCGCGGTGTTGCCGCGCGAGATCGGACGGGCCACCCGCATCATGTGCTGCGCGGGCCGCGCCTTGCGCGGCCGGGGCGCTGCCGAAGAGGGGCTCTTGGCGCGGCCGGACAGGCCGAGCCTGTGTACTTTGCCGATCACGGCATTGCGGGTCACATTGCCGAGCTCTGCTGCGATCTGGCTGGCCGAAAGTCCAGCCTCCCAGAGCTTTTTCAACTGCTCGACGCGATCGTCGGACCAGGTCAAAACCGTCATTGCACCCTTTCCCTCGCCGCGCGCCAGCCATCCTGGGGCCTCGCAGCGAATGCCTAAGCCTCGAAAAACCCGTGCCGCCAGAATCCCTTAAGGCTCGCCGGGCGCGACTAGAGCGCCCGAACGTTTACGCCGGTACATGAGGACTTAGAGGATCAGAACTGCTGCACGAGATGTCGTATCTGACAGGCCAAACGCTACAATATGGCGTGACTCACGCGCAAGAGTCCGCCGACTCGCTTCCACATGTTCCGTAGCGAAAACCCCGCAAAATCGGCACCGCAAGACTACGGATTCTGCGTTTCCCGAGGCTTGCCGGGCGGCATTGACAGGCGATCTACCAAGCATAAGATAGTCGTACGTGCCGCCCTGAAAAGGCGGCACGTTTCGTTTTCCGGGCCGGTCAATGGTGCGTTGCGCAATGCGCACTCAGGCCGTCCTCAACATCCAAGTGACAGCCATGACCAAGAGCGCCGCGCCGCATCTGCTTCCCGTTTTCGCCAGGGCCGACATCGGTTTCGAGCGCGGCGAAGGCTGCTGGCTCATCGCCACCAATGGCGAACGCTATCTCGACTTCACCTCGGGCGTCGCGGTGAACGCGCTCGGTCATGCCCATCCCACGCTGGTCAAGGCGTTGCAGGAGCAGGCGACGAAGCTCTGGCACATGTCGAACCTGTTCCAGAGCCCGGATGGCGAACGTCTTGCGACGCGCCTCTGCAACGAGAGCTTTGCTGACTTCGTGTTCTTCTGCAATTCCGGCGCGGAAGCGCTGGAATGCGTCATCAAGGTCGTGCGTCGCTATCACGCTTCAAAAGGCCATCCCGAGCGCTATCGCATGATCACCTTCGAGGGCGCCTTCCATGGCCGCACGCTCGCGACGCTGGCTGCGACCGGCTCCGCCAAATATCTCGAAGGCTTCGGTCCGCCGATGGAGGGTTTCGACCAGGTGCCGCATGGCGATCTCGACGCCGTCAAGAAGGCGATCGGCCCGCAGACCGCCGGCATCCTGATCGAGCCGATCCAGGGCGAGGGCGGCGTACGCTCGGCGACGCCGGCATTCCTGAAGTCGCTGCGCCAGCTCTGTGACGAGCATGGCCTGTTGCTTGCGTTCGACGAGGTGCAGACCGGCATGGGCCGCACCGGTGATCTCTTCGCGCACCGTCGCCTCGGCGTCACGCCCGACGTGATGTCGCTGGCGAAGGCGCTCGGCGGCGGCTTCCCGATCGGCGCCTGCCTTGCGACCGCGCAAGCGGCCTCCGGCATGACCCCCGGCTCGCATGGCTCGACCTTCGGCGGCAATCCGCTGGCGATCTCCGCTGCCAATGCGGTGCTCGACGTCATGCTCAAGCCCGGCTTCTTCGATCACGTGCAGAAGATGTCGCTGCTGTTGAAGCAGAAGCTTGCGTCCGTGATTGATCGTCATCCCGACGTCGTCAGCGAAGTTCGCGGTGAGGGCCTCCTGATCGGCATCAAGGCCGTGGTGCCCTCCGCCGATCTCGTTGCCGCGCTGCGCGACCAGAAGCTGCTCACCGTCGGGGCCGGCGACAATGTCGTGCGCTTCCTGCCGCCTTTGATCGTGGCCGAAGCGGAGATCGAGGACAGCGTCGCGCGGCTCGAGCGGGCCTGCGCCGCCCTTTCCAGCAACAAGCGGGCGGCAAGCTGATGAGCAAGCCGAAGCATTTTCTTGACATCAACGAGCTCCCATTGTCGGAGCTCAAGCGCATGCTCGCTGCGTCCTCCGCGATGAAGGCGAAGCAGAAGTCGCATCAGCCGGTCAAGCCGCTCGAAGGCAAGACGCTGGCGATGATCTTCGAGCGCCCCTCGACCCGCACGCGCGTGTCGTTCGACGTCGGCATGCGTCAGCTTGGCGGCGAGGCGATCATGCTCACCGGTGCCGAGATGCAGCTTGGCCGCGGCGAGACCATCGCCGACACCGCGCGCGTGCTGTCGCGCTATGTCGATGCGATCATGATCCGCATCCTCAATCACGATGCGCTGCTGGAGCTCGCGGCCAACGCGACCGTGCCCGTGATCAACGGGCTGACGCGGCGCTCGCATCCCTGCCAGGTGATGGCCGACCTCATGACTTATGAGGAGCATCGCGGTCCGATCGAGGGCAAGACGGTGGCCTGGACCGGCGACGACAACAACGTGCTGGCGTCCTGGGCGCATGCCGCCGAGCGTTTCAAGTTCAAGCTCAACGTCGCAACCCCACCGGAGCTCGCGCCGAAGAAGGCGATGCGCGACTGGATCAAGGCGACCGGCGCCCCGATCGTGCTCGGCACCGATCCGGAAGCGGCCGTCCGCGGCGCCGATTGCGTCGTCACCGACACTTGGGTGTCGATGGGCGACAAGGAAGGCGAGCACCGTCACAACGTGCTCAAGCCCTACCAGGTCAATTCCAAGCTGATGTCGCTGGCCAAATCCGATGCGCTGTTCATGCATTGCTTGCCCGCGCATCGCGGCGAGGAGGTCACCGACGAGGTGATCGACGGCCCGCAATCGGTCGTGTTCGACGAGGCCGAAAACCGCCTGCATGCGCAGAAGGGCATTTTGGCTTGGTGTTTTGACGCGGTGAAGTAACTATCCGCCGTCCCGGCGAAAGCCTGACGATGGTCGTTGGCGTTGCCGCTGCTGCTTCATCCTCGGTCGTCGTTCCGGACAAGCGCAGCGAAGCGGGGCGCAGATCCGGGACCATAACCACAGGGTTGAGTTTGGCGAAGACTGTGTGACCCGCATCTCGCGCCACAACATCTCCCTGGGTTATCGCGACGAGCGCAAGCGCTCGCGCGGGGGTCCCGGCCTTCGCCGGGATGACACGGAGTTTGCAATATCGTGTGCAATCGTAAGCGCATCCGGAACACGTTGCGTCACGCCCCCTTCCATTTCACCTCCTCCGACCCCAGATAGAGCGCCATGGTTTCCCAATCCCCTGACATGAAAACCGGGCCTGAAGGCCCGGTTCGCGCGCCATCAGCGGTTCCGATCGATGACGCCGTGCTGCCTTATGAGGTCGATGCGCTCGACGTGCGCGGGCGCCTGGTGCGGCTCGGCCCCGCGCTCGACGAGATTCTGACCAAGCACGACTATCCCGCGCCGGTCGGCAAGTTGCTCGGCGAGGCCATCGTGCTGACGACGCTGCTCGGTTCGGCGCTGAAATTCGAGGGCCGTTTCATTCTCCAGGCCCAGACCGACGGCCCGGTGTCGTTCCTGGTGGTGGACTACATGGCGCCGGATCGTCTGCGTGCCTACGCCCGCTACGACACCGCGCGTCTCGGTGAGGCGCAGGACTCCGGCACGCTGCTCGGGCGTGGCCATCTCGCCATGACCATCGACCAGGGCCCCGACATGAGCCGCTACCAGGGGCTGGTTGCGCTCGATGGTGGCAGCCTCGAAGACGCCGCCCACGAATATTTCCTGCGCTCCGAGCAGATCCCGACCCGCGTACGCCTCGCCGTTGGCGAGGAGTGGCGCTCGAGCGACGGCGGTAAGCATCGCTGGCGCGCCGGCGGCATGCTGATGCAGTTCTTGCCGAAGGCGCCGGAGCGCGCGCGGCAGGCGGACTTGCATCCCGGCGATGCGCCGGAAGGCACCGAAGTGCACAGCGTCGCCGAAGATGATGCCTGGGTCGAGGCGCGCTCGCTGATCGAGACCGTCGAGGACGTCGAGTTGATCGATCCCGAGCTCTCCGGCGAGCGGCTGCTGTTCCGCCTGTTCCACGAGCGCGGCGTGCGCGTGTTCAATCCGCGGAGTCTGAAGGCGCAATGCTCCTGCTCGCGTAACGCAGTCGCCTCGATGCTGAAGAGTTTTTCGCCCGACGACCGTGCTGCGATGGTCAAGGACGACAAGGTCGTCGTGACCTGCGAGTTCTGCTCGTCGGTGTATCAATTCACACCGCACGAGGCGGGCGTCGAAACCGCGTAGGCAATCATAGGGTGGGCAAAGCGAAGCGTGCCCACCAGCTCATGCGCCGCGAAATGGTGGGCACGGCGCTTTGCGCCTTTGCCCACCCTACGGCAGCGCGCTAATTCAACACCCGCTTGTTGTCCGGGCTGTCGAGCGAGAAGGTCGGCACGTCGATCTCGAAGCGCTCGCCGCTTTCGCTGACCATCTGGTAGCGGCCGGTCATGAAGCCCGAGGCGGTCGAGAGCGGCACGCCTGAGGTGTATTCGAAGCGCTCGCCGGGCGCCAGGATCGGCTGCTCGCCCACCACGCCCTCGCCCCTGACCTCCTGCTGCCGGCCGGAGGCGTCGGTGATGATCCAGTGCCGGGTCTTGAGCTGCACGGTCTCGTCGCCGGAATTGGTGATGACGATGGTGTAGGACCAGAAATAACGTGAGCGTTCGGCCGACGACTGCTCCGGAACAAAGTTCGGCTCAACGGTCACTTCGATCTGGCGGGTCACGGCGCGGTACATGGTTGCCATCATACCGAAATCTCCGCCCGGAACCAAACGTCCGCGGCGCTTTTCGCGACATCGTGCCGCCCGAATTGACGGGGAAGTACACCCCGATGTGATCCGATCGCTTTGCGAGGCGGCGACCGGGCCGGTACACTCCTTCAACGTCGCGATTTGCAAAGGGTTCTTGGCCCCGATGACCATTGCCGACCAAGTGACGGGATCGCCGATCGCGGGAACTGCGGACGCCAAGTCTCGCACGGCCGCGCCGGCCATCGCGCTGCCCGCGATCGGCGAGCGCGAGCTCAGGCTCGACCTGTTCCGTGGGCTCGCGCTGTGGTTGATCTTCATCGACCACCTGCCGACAAGCCTTCTGACCTGGTTCACGATCCGCAATTACGGCTTCAGCGACGCTACCGAAATCTTCATCTTCATCTCCGGCTACACCGCCGCCTTCGTCTACGGCCGCGCGATGCTGGACTCCGGTTTTGTCATCGCCACCGCGCGCATCCTGCGCCGGGTCTGGCAGATCTACGTCGCCCACGTCTTCCTGTTCACGATCTTCCTCGCCGAAATCTCCTACGTCGCGACGAGCTTCGAGAACCCACTCTACACGGAAGAGATGGGCATCATGGATTTCCTCAAGCAGCCCGACGTCACCATCGTGCAGGCGCTGCTGTTGCGCTTCCGTCCCGTCAACATGGACGTGCTGCCGCTCTACATCGTCTTGATGCTGGCGCTGCCTGTGATCCTCTGGTCGATGAAGTGGAAGCCTGACGTCACGCTCGGCCTCTCGGTCGTGCTCTATGCCGTCACCTGGGAATTCGATCTTTATTTCTCGGCCTATCCGAACGGCTTCTGGGCGTTCAATCCGCTGGCCTGGCAATTGCTTTTCGTGTTCGGGGCATGGTGTGCGCTCGGAGGTGCGCGGCGCATGTCGCGGATCCTGGCTTCACCCGTGACGATGTGGATCGCGATCGCCTATCTGGTCGCCGCGTTCTATGTGACGCTGACGTGGTACGTGCCGCAGCTGTCCCACTTCATGCCGAAGCGGATCGAGCAGTGGATGTATCCGATCGACAAGACCGATCTCGACGTGCTGCGCTTCACGCATTTCCTGGCGCTGGCCGTGCTTACCGTGCGCTTCCTGCCGCGGGACTGGCCGGGCCTGAAATCGCCGTGGCTGCGGCCGCTGATCGTGTGCGGCCAGCATTCCCTGGAGATCTTCTGTCTCGGCGTCTTCCTGGCTTTCGCCGGCCATTTCATCCTGGCCGAGGTCGCCGGCGGCCCGGCCATGCATGCGCTGATTAGTCTCTCCGGAATCCTGATCATGTGGGCCATGGCCTGGGTGATTTCGTGGTACAAGCGCGTAGCTGACAAGAGCGGTTCGAAAACCAAAAACGCCGTCGGCAACGCGGATATGGCGGGAGGGGGCTGATGAAGGCGAAGGTTCTCCTGAGCCTGATCCTGTTGTGCGGCGGTCTCGCCGCACCGTCGGCGCGCGCGGAGGATGCCGCGCCGCCCGCTCCGGCCGCGCCCCCAGCCTGCGAGGTGCCGTCCTACCTGCTCACAACCGATAGCCAGCTCCACAAGGTCGCCGACGTCGTCAAAGCAGGCAAACCGCTGGAGATTCTGGTCGTCGGCAGCCGCTCGACCACCATTCCGTCCTCGGAGGACAGCTCCTATCCAGCGCGCATGCAGGCGATCCTGAAGGAGAAGCTGCCGCCATCCGAGGCGGTTCACGTCTCCGTAGAAATACAGAGCAAGAAAACGGCAGAGGAGACTGCCTCCACCTTCGTTAAGCTGATGGACGAAAAAAGGCCTACTTTGGTTATCTGGCAGACCGGGACCGTGGATGCTATCCGATCCATCGATCCCGACGAGTTTCGCCGCGCAGTCACCGAAGGGGTTGCTGCGTTGCAATATGCAGGGGCTGACGTCGTCTTGATGAATTTGCAGTACAGCCCGCGTACCGAAACCATGATCTCGGTGCCGCCCTATCTCGACAATATGCGGGTGGTGGCCCAGGAGCATGACATCCCGCTGTTCGATCGTTTCGCGATCATGCGGCAGTGGAATGATCAGGGGCAGTTCGACCTGTTCAGCCCATCGCGCGGCCCTGAGCTGGCAAAACAGGTCCATGACTGTCTTGGCCGGGCCCTGGCGCAATTCGTGATCGACGCCGCCCATCTGGGGCCGGCCGAGCAGCAAAATTGAGGTCTAGCGTTAATGAGTTCTCTCCGCCCTTTTTGCCTGTCGACATGGCTGGCCGCGCCCGCAGCGGCGGCGCTGCTGTTGCTGACGCCCGCCTCGCTCTCGCCTGCGCGGGCGCAGGCCGCGCAGGCGACGCCGGCTCCGCAGCAGGCGGCCAATAATCCTGCCCCCGCATCCCAGTCCCAGACCACTGCCGCCGCGACTACCCAGCCGGCCGCCGAGCAGCGCGGCATTACCGCGCGCGCCATCGACAAGGTGAAGCAGGTCGCGAAATCGGCCGGCGACATTTTCGGCCGCGTGCCCTGCCTGCCGCCGAAGGGCGGCTCGAAGTCGATGGGCTCGCTGCCGCATGTCGCGAACAAGCTGGTCGAGGGCCGGCCCGTCGTGATCGTCGCGTTCGGATCGTCGTCGACCGCGGGCTATGGTGCGAGCTCGCCCGACTTCAATTATCCGAACCGCCTCGCCGTGCAGCTTCGCCGGCAATATCCGACCGCCGACATCACGGTCGTCAATGCCGGTGTCGGCGGCGAGGACGCGCCGGAGATGATGAAGCGCCTCCAGAAGGAGGTCATCGATGTGCATCCGGATCTCGTGATCTGGCAGGTCGGCACCAACGCCGTGCTGCGCAACCTCGATCCCGGCGACACGGCCAAGATGGTCGAGGACGGCATCGCCCGCATCCAGGCTTCCGGCGGCGCAGATATCGTGCTGGTCGATCCGCAATATTCGCCGCAGGTCACCAAGCGCGCTGAGAGCGCGAGCAAGATGGTGAAGCTGCTCGGCAAGGTCGCCGAGCTGCGCCACGTCGGCATCTTCCCGCGCTTCGAGGTGATGCGCGAGTGGCACGAGAAGCAGGCGATCCCGGTGGAGAGCTTCGTCATCGCCGACGGCCTGCACATGAACGACTGGGGCTACGCCTGCTTCGCCCAGCTCCTCGGCGACGACATCATCCACTCCGTCGGCCAGATCAAGCTCGGGGTCAACGTGCCCGCCGACGTGCGGACCTATCGGCCGATGTAGGCGTCTCTCTCGCGCGTCGTCCCGGCGAAAGCCGGGACCCATAGCACCAGGGAGGAGTTGTGGCGCGAAGCTGGTAACCACGAGTCTTCGCCAAACTTCGCCCTGTGGCTGATGGTGTGGACGGCCCCCTACGGCATCAGTGTGCCAGAATGAGGTTGTTGCAAATCGCAGACAAGGGAGCCGTCCGTGAGCCAGATTATCCGCATTGGGATGGATACGTCGAAGTATATTTTTCAACTGCATGGCGTTGACGCGTCGGAACGCGTGGTGCTTCGCAAGCGGCTGAGCCGCAAGGCGATGCTGGCGTTCTTTGCCAAGCTGCCGCCGACGGTGGTGGCGATCGAGGCCTGCGGGGCCGCCCACCACCTGGCGCGAGAGCTTGGCAAGCTGGGGCACACGGCCAAGCTGATCGCGCCGCAATTGGTGAAGCCCTATGTGCCGCGCAACAAGAACGACGGCCGCGATGCAGAGGGTCTGTGCGAGGCGGC
>NZ_LUUB01000110.1 GCF_001641635.1 Bradyrhizobium centrolobii | reverse complement strand
CCGGAATCGGGATTCCCAGCGGGACAGATTTCTGATTCAAACTCCATGCTGGAGAACGGGGGCCAGCATGGATGACGCGACCCTATTCGGAAGACCTTCGCGAACGCGCTCTGGCGCGGGCTGACGCCGGCGAGACCGTCCGTTCGATTGCGGAAGCGCTTCAGATCAGTCCTTCCTGTGTGACGAAGTGGAAGAATCTGCGGCGGGAGACCGGAGGCGTTTCGCCCGGCAAGATCGGTGGTCACAAGAAGCCGGTTTTGTCCGGCGCTAATGCCGACTGGCTGCGCAAGCGCATTCGCTCGGGGCCATTCACCTTGCGGAAGCTGACACAGGAGCTGGCGGTGCGCGGGATCAAGACAGACGTCCGGGCGGTGTGGACGTTTGTGCACGCCGAAGGGCTGAGCTTCAAAAAAAACGATGCTGCCAGCCGAACAAGATCGTCCCGACGTCGCCCGTAAACGGACGCGCTGGAAGGCCCATCAGGGCAGGATCGACGCTTCGCGCCTGGTCTTTATCGACGAGACGTGGATCAAGACCAACATGGCACCGTTGCGCGGCTGGGGGCCGAGTGGGCAGCGTCTCCAGGCATCTGGCCCTTCGGACACTGGAAGACCATGACCTTCATCGCGGCATTGCGCCACGATCAGATCTGCGCGCCCTGGGTGATCGATGGCCCGATCAATGGTGAGCTCTTCACCCTCTATGTCGAACAGGTGTTGGCGCCCACTCTGACAAAGGGTGAGGTCGTGATCCTCGATAACCTCGGCAGTCACAAGGGAAAGCAGGCGCGCAACGCCGTCCGCGCCAAGGGAGCCCATCTGCTCTTTCTGCCGCCCTACAGTCCCGACCTCAATCCGATCGAGCAGGTCTTCGCCAAACTCAAACACCTGATCCGAGCCGCAGAGCCACGCGACGTCGAGGCAACCTGGCGAAAGGTCGGCGAACTCCTCGATCTCTTCTCCAACGAGGAGTGCGCCAATTATCTCAAAAATTCAGGATATGTTTCCGTATAAACGCAGCATGCTCTAAGGCGGCACTGGCTGACGTGAGCTACGACTTGACCCAGCTCGGCTGGAACGCCTTCCAAGACCTTGCCTGCGCCGTCACAGCCGAAGTCTTAAAGCGGCCTGTCCAGATGTTTCTCGGATCGAACGATGGCGGCCGCGACGGCGCTTTCCTGGGAACGTGGAACGGCGATAGCGGTGAAACCGCGAAATCGACCATCCAGTGCATTGGCAAGCCTGGGGCGAACCTCACTCTTGCGGCGCTTCAAGATGAACTGCCGAAGGCCGCCACGCTCGCTAAGCAGGGCCTCGCCGAAGACTATGTGATTATGACCAATGGTGGCGTTTCCGGCGAGGCCGACGCGCAGATCTGCAAGGCCTTTGAAGCGGCTGGCGTAAAGACTTGCCGAGTTCTCGGTGGTTCGTGGATCGAACAGCAACTCGCCGAAAATGCTAAGCTGCGAATGCTGATCCCGAGGGGTGTATGGGATTGGTGACTTGTCGCACATCATTACGGGCCACGGCTACAAGCAAGCGAAAGCAATCCTGGACTCGATGGGTTCGGCTAAGTTGTTGGCCGTCTGGCTCTCAACTGGCTAATGAAAAAGACCCTTCCTAAGAGTCTCAGCACTATCCTCTCCGGCGGCAATTTCGCGCGCTGGCGGGCGCGTCACAACACAACAGATCCCCATACCAGAACGACGCACGAGGCGATCATGACGATCACATCGAACAGAAAATCGAAGGCAACGGGGCGCCTAAGTATATCGGGCGATGCCGTTTTGTGCCTCACCACTCATCCTTTCTCTCCGCGCCTTCACCTCTTCCTCCATTCGAGTGAGGGCTGATCCACATACACTCACTGCACCGTCACTTGCAGAACCCCCCTGCGCACTTCCATCACTGCAGTTCGCGCGTTCAACTTCTTAAGTAGAGAATCGAGCTGCAATGAATAAAGCGGTCGAGTTGCTCAACGTGCTTTTTGCAACGCTTGCCTGGCAGCCCGAAAGCCGAAGGAGCGGCAGAAGTCTGCAGTGCCGGCTGCAGCAGGTATATTGCTCCAGCATGATGCCGCGCCCCTCAACATCCGGACGCACCGCATACAATCCGATTTCGACCCATCGACTTCGCCAAACCTGATGAAGCGGCGTAATACTACGCCCGCGTGCCCTGCTACGCCGCCGTCATCGTAGCAAATTAGGCGAAGCTCTGATCTCGCCCGGGGGCCAACTTCGATTGCCTTCAAAGGGCTTCGCATCGAATTCGCAACTCAGATAGTTCGACGTGATCGGCGACCTCTAACTCATTTTCTCAGCACGTCCTCCACGTTAGTTGAGGTCGCATGAATGGATCTCCTTCTTCTTGCTGCATTCCTTAGGTACGCATCAGGCGATCAAGGAGGAGCACGATTGTGTTCGCTCGATACAGTCGTAGGAAAATCGCCGTTACCGGCCTATTGCATAGAGGGCGCTCTGTGCCGCGCCTTCGAAGGGCAGTCCCTTCCCGATATGTTCAATTTTCTTTTTCGCCGCATCCAACAGTTACTGTCCCTGCATTTAGCGGTCGAAAAGCAAAGTGCTCTCCTACAGCACCACGTGCATGCACTCTGGGATGTGCGGCCTCGTCCAGCCCGGCTAAGTGCCCAGCCTTGGCGACGACTCGGCTCAACTAGGACGGCAGAAGACGACAGGCTTGCCCAGTCACGTCGCACTACGCACGCGCTATCGGAATGTATGGAAACACTATACGATGGTTTATTCGTTGGTTCTCGCGACAGTATTGTCGCGGCTGTTAGTTGCC
Organism: Bradyrhizobium centrolobii; assembly: GCF_001641635.1. Classification (GTDB taxonomy): domain Bacteria; phylum Pseudomonadota; class Alphaproteobacteria; order Rhizobiales; family Xanthobacteraceae; genus Bradyrhizobium; species Bradyrhizobium centrolobii. The sequence goes on along the minus strand of NZ_LUUB01000110.1, from coordinate 12,480 downwards.
ACGGCAAGCGCTGATGCTGTACTACTTCTCTCGCAGAGGTTGGTTCTGCGAGGACGCCGCAACGTCGGCGCACTCGCCGCAGCAAACATTGGCTTGCACACCGAATTTACAGATAACGTCGTCAGCGAGCGGGATAGGACGATGTCGGTCGTTGCGGCCGCATATGCTCCGCCCGACCTTCGAAAGGGGCCTTGATGCGTGCGACCAGTTTGGTGACGCGGAATCGTCTTCCGAAGCAGGGCACAACGCCTAGTCGTATTTGCGCTGAGAGACCGTTCGCGGGGACGATCGAAAATGCCTTCAACGCGATGCCCTTCGAGTATGACACGATGATAAAGCTCGAGCGATTCCGCGCGCCCGCGGACGACATCACCCTGCCGTGCGACCTGCAGCGCCACGCTTTGTTTTCTCCGAAACCTGCCCGTTGCTCAAAGGCTGGGGTTTTCCTAACCGGCGCAGCGCGAACTGGTAAAATCGCCTCTTTGGATGAGATAAATCTACACTGCGGATAGATGACGATGCGCTTCCGGGGCTTGGACCTAAATCTGCTTGTCGCGCTCGATGCTCTGATGACCGAGCGCAATCTCACGGCGGCAGCACGCAGGATCAACTTAAGCCAGCCGGCCATGAGCGCGGCTGTTGCGCGCCTACGCTCGTATTTCAAAGATGACCTTTTTACAATGCGCGGCCGCGAACTTATTCCGACACCGCGCGCGGAAGCCCTCGCGGGTCCAACTCGCGAAGCTCTGGCTCACATCCAAGTCTCCATTACTTCCCGAGAAACCTTTAAGCCAAGTCAATCTGATCGACGCTTTAGGATCAGCCTTTCCGATTTCGCTACGATCGTTTTGATCCGGAATGTGGTGGAGCGTGTCGCGCGAGATGCTCCCGGGATCCGATTCGAGTTGACACCTCACGCGGACCCGTTCGATCACCCTCTCCAACGCGGCGAAATCGACTTTCTTATCGTGCCCGACTTATACATGTCGGACGTGCATCCAAAAGTGGCGCTCTTTGACGAGACACTCGTGTGCGTGGGCTGCCGCTCGAACAAGCAGCTATCGCGGCCGCTTACATTCGAGGGATACATGTCTATGGGACACGTTGCGGTCAGGTTGGGGCGTTCTCGCGTGCCCTCCGTAGACGAATGGTTTATGCAAGAACACGGCGTCAGGAGACGTGTGGAAGTCGTCGTGCAGAGCTTTAGCATGATCCCTCACATGCTAGTTGGCACCAACCGAATAGCGACCATGCCCTTAACGCTGGTGAAGCATTTCGCAAAGTCGATGCCTTTGCGGATCACGAGGCTTCCGTTACCACTTCCCGGTTTTACCGAGGCGGTTCAATGGCCATCAGTTCACAATACCGACCCAGCAAACATCTGGATGCGCCAGGTCTTGGTGGAGGAAGCCGCTCGCCTGGCTTCGCCGCGCGACGCCGCCTCCAACACTCCAGAGCAAGCCGAGATTCGCTCTTAGCGTACCGAGAAATGCAGCCTGTGAACGCTTCATATTGCCAAGCGGCCTCGCAGAGCATTTTATGTTCATGCACGGGTTGCGGGGTACGTTAGCCGTCGAGTCTATTCGACTGTTTTGATCATGTTGTCGCGCCACCGATTGACTACGAAGCCGGGAGGCCGCATTGTCCCGTTTAGCATCAAACCGAATGGGGCCAATCACGCTTTTTTCTTCCTGCGAATGTACTCATAGCGGGATTCCGTTAGCGCGCGAACAGCGATTCTCTCCCCGCAGAGATGGGGGGGTGAGATGGCGCGGTTTGACCTGAGCGATTGGTGAATGAGCTTTGATCAAGCGTTTGTTGCCGACAAGTCACGCGGTGTCGCGCAGGGGCATAAGAAGGGGGCGAAGATCGCGCCATCGGCCGTCCTCGTGGACTGAGCAGTAAGATCAACGCCGCTATCGATGAGAAAGGATTGCCGGTTCGGCTGGTGCTACCCCCCGGTCCGGCTCACGATCTGCGTGCTGCGCCGTTTTTGCTGGAAGGGCTCAAATGCCGCAATGTCGTGGCCGACCGTGGCTACGACGCCGACGCTGTCCTGAACATGATCCTGGCCAGCGCCGCTAAGGCTCATGTCCCTTCCACCAGTCAGCGCGTCGTCCAATGCTCCGTCAGCCGCCGTATCTACCGCCAGCGCAATCTAGTCGAGCGCTTCTTCTGCAAGCTCAAGCATTCCACACGCATCGCACCCTGCTTCGACAAGCTCGCACGCAACTTCCTCGCTGCGGTCTCACTCGCATCAACCCGCCCCTGGATCACGGTTTATGAGCCGACGCCCTAAGCTCTTATTTTTGTCAAGAAGTCGCTGACCTGCCCCTGCAATGAAGCGATATTGCTGCTCAAATGCGTCATCTTCCCAACAGCATGACCCGCCGATAAGCCAGAAGCGCGCGATGCATCATTTAGTTGGTCAATATCTCGGGATGTTTCGCGCATATCAGCACTGATGTTGGTGATACTTCTTGAGATGTCGTTCGTCACAACCGATTGCTCTTCTATCGCTGCCGATATGCTGCTCGAGATCTCCTGCACCTTATCGACTATGTCAGCGATGGCACCCATCGCCGCAGTCGCCAGTTCCGTCTTTTGTTGGATAGCGAGAATTTGAGTATCAACCTCGCTAGTCGCTTTTGCTGCCTGTGCAGCGAGATTCTTCACTTCCCCCGCCACCACTGCAAAGCCTCGACCCGCTTCGCCAGCTCGTGCTGCCTCGATGGTGGCGTTGAGCGCCAGCAAATTGGTCTGCGATGCTATGCCCTCGATCATTTGGACGACGCTGCTGATCTTCGTCACCGACTCAACCAACCCACTTAATGTTGTTTCAGCGTGCACAGTCTTGTCGCGCGCAGATTGCGAAATGTTCGCTGCCGTCGACACTTGTCGGCTGATTTCGGTAATCGAGGCTGAGAATTCCTGGGCAGCCGAAGACACGGCAGTGGAGTTTTCTTCGGTCTTTTTCACCATTTCTCTCATGGCTTTAGTGCGATGACAGACATCGTCCGTCGAAGCTGTAATTTCTGATGCAACCGCTTTCATGTCCTGCATTGAGCTCGCCACAACGTCGACGACCCGCGACACGTCGCTATCAAATCTCATTGCAAGACTTCGCCTTTCTTCGCGCATACGAACCAGATCGGCTATGTCCTGCCAAACACACACGACTATAGGACGGCCTTTGAATTTCGAAACGACAAGACTAATCCTGACCGGAATGGCGGTCTGATCTTTGCGCCGGAGCCACCATTCGATCGCGACGTGGCCTGACCTCATCACAACCTCATTGGTCTCTTCAAACATCTGCGCAACAGTCTTGCCGTTCGGTTGAGGATCCAGGGAAAGCGAAGCGATATCCAATCCTCTCAGTTCTTCTGCATTGGACAGCCCGAGAATGTGGGCTGCAGCGTCGTTGCCGAGCACACACCGGTCGGCATCATAAATTGTAATACCATCTTTGATCGACTCGAAAGCTTTGATCGCCATCGCTTCGTCCAAGGTCACTGCTGCCGCCTCCCGTCTCGTGGACATCACGAAGGAAAGGACCAACATCAAACCGCCGAGAAGGAGTCCGCCCCAGAAGTGAAGTGACAGCGCATCTGCATTAGCCGCAACTGTTGCCGCTGGGACCGACAATGCCAGAGCGAGATTTGATATCCGATTGTGCCACATAATTCCGACCGCCGCTTGAATCCAACATAAGTGGTCGTATCGAATTTCAATTAAGATTTTCTCTTGCGCACCGCCGATCCGGCGGCCTATTGCACACCTATACCAGCGTATAGTTGAGTATACCCGCGTATATCTGCACTTGCTCGAGGAAAGCTCGGCGCGCAGTTTGAAAGCTCGGCAACAACGTGCGGGCGCGATCAAGCGGAGCCGACCGATTATTATCCAGCCGCATCAGGAGACTTCATTCACACTCCAATGCCGTGCCTGTCAGCAGACCTACACGAGAATAACATTAGCTCTGGCGTCATATCGAAGATAATCGCTCGATGCAGAATGAATCGTTCGTCAGCCGGAAGGACGGGTACGCCGCGCTGCTCGGAACGCCGTCGTGAGGACCGCTGCGACGCTCAACGGCCTTTTCACCAGAACGCAATGCAGATCAGGCCGGACAAGCGACCGCGTAACGCCCGCACTCATCTAGACCAGCCAGCTGCCTGCCCTCACGACAAGCTACCAATTACATCAGGAACTGTTCCAACACACGACATCTCTCGAAGATCGAGACGCTTCGCTCATTAGCCCACTTATCCATTGTTCGATTTGGTCGCGCAGACTTCACCCGCCGCACCCCGAACACGTCGTCAAACGACGTGGACATGACAAATATTACTCGACCGTCTCCGCTGTATTGGCGCTCGCCGGCCAGGTCGTCTCCAAAGACCCGCGTGAGGTCTCACGGGATGATGTGGGTGAGAGGCGAGGCGCCAGCTTCTCGTCCTCGCTCAAGCGCAGGGGCGAGCGGTTACGCAAATCTCCCGGCTGCGACAATGCCGGAATGGTTTGCGTTAACCGCGATAAGCTGATGCATCCTCATTCCACTGCGATTTTGGCGACCTCAGCCAGAGGTCCTGGTTCTACTCGGATGTCACCTGAAAAAGGACGCTCTTGCAGACCAATGAGTCCCAGCGCCATCACGACCGCGATTGAGAACACGCTTAGCGCCGCAATTTGCGCACCAGCCTTACTCAAGTGTACCAACCCGATCGATATCTGTGTCACCACGCCAAGGATTAGGACGAGAACCCATTTGGCATCGATCGTGCGGTCGGAGGCCAACGCGAGCCGTTCGGAGCGCGCGCTGCCCGCTCCGACTGCGGCATTTAGCAAGGCCGTCTGCACTGCCCCGCCCGCTGTTTGAGCGATCCGTGGATCGCTCACTTCTCGCAGCAGGGCGTCATACGCGGACACAACCGAATGGGCCTCCTGGTCCCGCGCCATCGCCGGCCATTCGTCGTCCACGAGGGCGGCGACGTATTTCGCAAGCACTGAGCGGAGGCTGCCCATGTCCGAGACGGACGCGTTACTAACAGCGTAGACGTTACGTAGCTCCGCCGCTTCTGTTTGCACCGCGCAGACCGCTTGACGGTTGCGCTCGGTTATATCGTTGGCCAGAAATCCGGTCAGGAACGCGAACAACACTCCGACCGTGCCGAAAAACGGAGCGACGACGCCTTCTACGCGGCGCACCAGCACAATCGTTGCAGTGCTGAAACTCGCGATTACAATGAGAGCGCCAGTCGTTGCGTAAAGGGTAATGAGAACCGCGAACAATTCAAATATCGGAAAGTCCAGCCAAGCTTTGATCATCGGGTTAGCGGATCCTCTGTTGCAAGGCGGAGAATCTGATTAGAACTTATGAGCATTGGGGGCCCAATAATGTATTGCTCGTGAAAGCACAACCCTGGGGCCGCGACGAGATGGTTCACGACTGGGTTCGTCCGCTTAAGGATCATAATTCTCTCAGAATCTTTTCAAGGCTTTTGCACGCGCCAACTCTGGGCACGGCGGATTAGCTCGCTGCAGCACCTAGTCCGCATGATGCCGCCAGCCTACGTGAAGTCTTATGTTCCGCAAACGAGACGGATGCCGCGCCCAAGATACATCGCGATACGTGACACACACGGCGGAAGTGAGGAACGGTGTGCAGGCTGTCATCTCGGTTCTAGCAGATCTTGAGTTCGACCCCCGCGCTGAACTAATGCGCTTCATCCATGTCAGAAGTCCTAGAGACGGCTAAGGTTCTGCACCAAAGCGCCGCCTTGAAGAACGATTTTCCGCTTTCGCGCCGCATCACGACATTCGCTGCGGTCGTACAAACGGGTCGGCATCAGAGAGTACGCACCCAGTTCCGTGCATAAATTGGCGGAGTGCCATTTTTCGGTTCTGCGTTATTTCTTGCCGCCGACGGAAACTGATCGTGAGGTCGGGCCGGTATTGAAACGGAATCAGCGGGCCTTCGTCATGCTTTCTCGACACGGACCCATCGGCCTCACAGCGGAAAGGGCTATTCAATCCCGCACGTGCAAGGCATGCTGCCGTTGAGACGGGAAGCGTTGCCGGAGCAATCTTTGCGACCAAATATTGGCAGGATACAGGGCGCACCGGCCGGTGGCTCCCGGACGCAGCTTCCTCCATTATAGGATCGGGTGGCCGGGACCGGCTCCTATCCCGCAACTAAGCGAAATTGCCAAACTCTGCGCACGAGCGGAAATTGTCATGTGGCGCATGATGTGGCAGATTCATGTCCAAACCTCACCGGACGTTCGAATGTCGCAGGATCCCCTCAGCTCACCTCCGTTCGACATAGATGGGCATGACGATTCGGAGGTCCTATGGGAGGACGGCGATTGCGTCTTCCGCCGCGGGTGGCGTCGGGAGGGTGGCCGGCACGCAGTGCTGGCCGTACGGCCGGCCGCAGCCCATCCTGCGCGCGCCACGCTGGACCGTCTTGCCCATGAGTATGAATTGAGGAATGAGCTCGATGGGCGTTGGGCCGTGCGTCCCTTGGAGCTACTGCGCGAAGCTGGCCGAACCACCTTGGTTCTGGAGGATCCATTCGGCGAGCCACTGATTAAGTTGCTAGGCGCACCTTTGGAGCTGAACTGGTTTTTGCGTCTAGCCGTGGGTATCACTGCAAGTTTAGGCAAGCTCCATCGAGTTGGCCTAGTCCACAAGGACGTGAAGCCCGCTCATATTCTGGTGAATTGCCGCGACGGACAGGTGCGCTTTACCGGCTTTGGTCTTGCTTCGCGTTATCCGCGCGAGCGGCAGCCGAGTGAGCCGCCCGAGTTCATCACCGGCACATTGCCCTACATGGCGCCCGAACAGACCGGGCGGATGAATCGATCGATCGATTCTCGCAGTGATCTCTACTCACTCGGCGTCACTTTCTACGAAATGCTCACAGGCGCCCTGCCGTTCGCCGCGTCAGATCCTATGGAGTGGATCCACTGTCATATCGCGAGAAAGCCGCCAGCACCACTAGAGAAACTCCAAAGCATCCCGGAGCCGGTCTCCCAGATCGTCATGAAACTACTCGCCAAGACTGCCGAGGACCGTTACCAAACGACCGCTGGTGTTGAGCACGATCTGCGGCGCTGTCTCGTCGAATGGTCCAGCGACGGACGTATCAGGCCATTTCAGCTGGGCTTGCAGGACACCCCGGATCGTTTGCTGATCCCAGAGAAGCTTTACGGGAGAGCTTCCGAGAGCGCGGCTTTGCTTGCCTCTTTCGACCGCGTTGTGAAGAGCGGCGCGCCTAGATTAGTGCTTGTCGCCGGTTATTCCGGCATCGGAAAGTCGTCCGTTGTTCAGGAATTGCATAAAGCGCTGGTGCCGTCGCGCGGATTCTTCGCGTCTGGAAAGTTTGATCAATTCAAGCGTGACATCCCCTATTCGACGATAGTCCAGGCATTTCAGGGTGTCGTCCGCCCCCTTCTCGGCAAGAGTGACGCTGAGCTCGCGACGTGGCGCAACGCGCTCCTGGAGGCGCTCGGCCCAAACGGGCGGCTCATCGTCGACCTGATTCCCGATCTAAGGCTGATCATCGGGGAACAGCCCGCCGTTCCCGAGCTTCCGCCCCGACAAGCACAAACTCGTTTTCAACTGGTGTTCCGCCGATTTATCGGTGTCTTCGCCCATCGGCGCCATCCGTTGGTACTCTTCCTTGACGACTTGCAGTGGTTTGATGCCGCAACGCTTGACCTGTTGGAGCATGTTCTGATCGGGGCCGATCTGCATCTGCTGCTCGTCGGTGCCTACCGGAGCAACGAGGTTGATGCGGGCCATCCGCTGCAGCGCAAGCTCGATAGGATCAAGAGCTCCGGCGAGAACGTCGAGGAGATCACGCTGCCGCCACTCACCTCTGAGTATGTTGGGCAGTTGATCGCGGATGCGTTTCGCTGCGAGCCAAAGCTCGCAGAACCGCTCGCACAGTTGGTCCACCAGAAGACTGCTGGCAATCCATTTTTCGTCATTCAGTTCCTTTCTGCACTCGCCGAAGAGGAACTGTTGACGTTCGATCACAACGCGGCGCGCTGGACGTGGGATCTTGAGCGCATTCACGCCAAGGGCTACACCGATAATGTGGTGGACCTGATGGTGGGGAAGCTCACTCGGCTGCCGATCGAAACGCAGAATGCGCTGCGGCAGCTCGCCTGTTTCGGCAACATAGCCGAGGCCTCGGAGCTTTCGATTGTTCTCGGCATTTCTCAGGCACGGGTACAGGCGGCATTCTGGCCGGCGATCCGTCAGGATATGATCGAGCGGCATGGAAGTTCCTACAGCTTCGTCCACGATCGCGTCCAGGAGGCAGCCTACTCGTCGGTCCCAGAGGCGTCGCGCGCTCCCGCCCATCTTCGGATCGGCCGGATGCTCCTGGCCCATACGCCGCCAGAAAGCCTTCAAGAGGCTATCTTCAATATCGTCAATCATTTTGATCGAGGCCTGGCCTTAATAACCTCCGATGAGGAGCGAGAGAAGCTCGCCAAGTTCAACTTGATCGCCGGTCAGCGTGCCAAAGCGTCCGGAGCCTACGCATCAGCGCTCACATACTTGATCGCTGGCATCGCGCTGCTCGCGAAAGACTCCTGGCAGAGCCAGCACGAACTTGCCTTCGCACTGGAGTTGAATCGGGCCGAATGCGAATTCCTCATCGGTGAGCTAGATGTCGCGGAAGAACGGCTGTCGGCGCTTTCCATGCGCTCTATAAATGCGGTCGAGCAAGCGAATGTAGCATGTTTGAAGGTGGATCTGTACTTAACGCTTGGCCGCAACGAGCGCGCAGTGGCGATAGGTCTCGAGTATCTCCGTAGCGTCGGCATCGAGTGGTCGTCACGTCCAACGCAGGAGCAGGCGCAATCAGAATATCAGCGGATGCGGTCAAAGCTCGCTGATAGCGAGATTGAAAAGATCGCAGAGTTGCCTTCAATGACAGATGAGACATGCCTTGGCACTCTAGCTGTCTTGACGCGGATCCTGCCTCCCGCCGTATTTACAGACACCGATCTGTCGACATTGGTCATATGCCGAGCAGTGAATCTCAGCCTCGATAACGGCAATTCTGACGCTTCGTGCGCGCACTATGCTTGGCTCGGCAGAGTCTTAGGGGGGCGCTTCGGCGACTATCAAGGGGCTTATCGTTTTGGTCAGCTCGCCTGCGATCTGGTCGATCACCGCGGGTTGGCCCGCTTTCGCGCTCCAGTCTACTTGGCGTTCGGGTCTACCGTGATGCCATGGATCAAACATGTCCGGGCGGGTCGCCACTTGATCTCGCGAGCGTTCCAGGCAGCCATCGAAGTTGGCGATCTCATCTATGAGGCCTACAGCCTGGCTCACCTGACCGCAAACATGTTAAGCGCCGGCGATCCTCTCAAACACGTACAAAGCGAAATAGAGAAGAACCTCACTACCATTCGAAGGATGAAGTTTCGCTTCGCAGCTGACATTATAACTCTGCAGCTCGGACTCGTTCGGACCATGCGCGGCTTGACGCGCACATTCGGCTCTTTTGACGATCAGGAATTTGAGGAGCTGGCCTTCGAGCGCTCGTTCGAGCATAGCCCCGCGCAACCCGCCCTCGAGGCGATCTACTGGACCCGCAAGCTCCAGGCGCGTTTTCTCGCCGGTGACTATCTTGCTGCTATCAATGCCAGGCTGAAGGCAGAACCCCGACTATGGACCATACCGACAGAAGGCACGACGGCAGATTTTCATTTCTACGGCGCGCTGTCTCACTCTTGTCAATCCGGCAGCTCAGAGATGAGAGTAGAACAGCAGCACCGACACATCATACTCGCCCATTACGAACGGCTGCAGGCCTGGGCAGCAAATTGCCCCCAGAATTTTGAACACCGAGCTGCCCTGGTCGCAGCGGAAATGGCGAAGCTCGACAACCGTGACGCAGATGCAATGCGCCTCTACGAACACTCCATCCGAACCGCGGCAGCGAATGGGTTTCCCCACCATGAGGCAATCGCCTGCGAACTTGCGGGGCGATTCTACGCTGCGTGCGGGTTTGACAGGATCGCGCACACTTACCTGAGAGATGCCCGGCACGCCTACCTGCGTTGGGGAGCGGATGGTAAAGTGCGCCAGCTCGACGATTTGTATCCGTTCTTGAATGAGGAAGATGGAGCTCGAGCCCTGTCCGGCACGAGCATCGGGGCGCCGGTTGAGCATCTCGACCTGGCTACGGTAATCAAAGTGTCGCAGGCGATTTCTGGTGAGATCGTCTTGCAAAGATTGATCGATACGCTGATGCGAACCGCCATCGAGCAAGCCGGCGCCGAACGAGGCCTGCTGATTCTGCTGCGCGGGAATGAGCCGCGGATCGAGGCAGAGGCCACTGCGACAAGCCAAGTAGTCCTTGTGAAGACGCTCGAGCAACCCGTGACCGGGGCAGATCTCCCAGAGTCAGTGCTCCATTATGTAATGCGCACCGGCGAAAATGTCATTCTCGACGATGCCGCTGACCACTCTTCATTTGCCGATGACCCCTATATCCGCGAGCACGAGTCCCGTTCCGTTCTGTGCCTGCCCTTGCTCACTCAGGCCAAGCTCATCGGCATGCTCTACCTCGAGAACAACTTGGCCCCCAATATCTTCGCGCTGGCCCGGAGTTCGGTGCTAAAGCTGATCGCCTCGCAAGCAGCAATAGCGCTGGAAAACAGTCGTTTGTACCGTGAAGTTCAAGAACGTGAAGCGAAGATCCGGCGCCTGGTCGAAGCTAACATCATCGGGATCTTCATCTTCCGCGGGGAGGGCGACATCATCGAGGCAAATCATGCCTTCCTCAAGATGGTCGGATACGACCGAGAGGATCTAGTCGCCGGCCGGGTGCGCTGGACCGACTTAACGCCGACGGAATGGAATGAGCGTACCGCGCGCGCCCGGACAGAAATGCAGGCGACCGGAATTATCCAGGCCTTTGAGAAGGAGTACGTCCGCAAGGATGGCACCCGCGTGCCGGTGCTGATCGGGGCGGCTGCCTTCGACGAGCGACAGGACCAAGGGGTCACTTTCGTCATTGATTTGACCGAACGCAAGCGAGCGGAAGCCGGAGCCCGCGAAAGCGAGCGGCGCTATCGCGAGACCCTTATCGAACTTGCACACGCCAACCGCGTCGCCACAATGGGCCAATTGACGGCGTCGATTGCGCATGAGGTCAACCAGCCGATCGCCGCAATCGTCAGCAACGCGGGGGCTGGCCTAAACTGGCTCGACGTTCAGCCGCCGAATCTAGAGCGGGTCCGACAAACGTTCGGCTGGATTATGAAAGACGGTGTGCGGGCCGGAGAGGTCATCGGTCGGATTCGCGCGCTAATCAGGAAAGCGCCACCACAGAAGTCACCCTTGGCTATCAACGACGTAGTGCTTGAAGTCATAGCGCTCACTCGCTCGGAAGTGACCAACAATAGTGTCACGGTGGAAACACAGCTTGCAGGAGCCTTGCCGCTCATTCAAGCAGATCGGGTTCAACTCCAACAAGTGATCCTCAATTTGATCATCAATGCCGTCGAGGCGATGAGCGGAGCAAATGAGGGAGTGCGGAAACTGCTGATCAGTACTGCTAGATCTGGATCGAACAGTATACTGGTCAGCTTGCGAGACTCCGGCCCAGGATTGGATCGGAGCAGCATACAGCGCCTGTTCGAGGCCTTCTACACCACCAAAGCCCAGGGCATGGGCATGGGGCTTGCCATCTGCCGTTCAATCATCGAGGCCCATGGGGGACGGATGTGGGCGGACGCGAAAGAGCCTCGGGGCGCAGTTTTTCAGTTCACTCTGCCCGGAGAGCGAGACGATACCGACTCCGTTGGAAATGCGGACGACTTAACAGCGTCTTAAGAATTTTGTCGAGGTCGAACGGAGGCGTCTCAGCGATCGTCGTCCGTTAAAAGCCGGATCGAACTGGGCAAATAGACGGAACTTGTAGAGATCAGTGTCCCGCGCGATCTTGCTATGGCGATAGGACCGAACAGCTCAGTCATGGGTGTGCTGCATCTTATCATCTGTCTGCTGCGCATGCCGACATTAAGCAGAGCGGTTTCAATGCAGGTGTATCAAGCCACCCAATTCACGAGACACCGTCTAGGCGATCGCTACGGCCTAGTCGTTGGGACTGATAGCTTGCAGGCCGGCGAACCACAGACAGATAGACCGTCCGAACCGCGAAAAAGGTATTAATGTGACAGAGTAGTGAAGCTCAACATCGACCTATCGCGAGATGCGAATAGGCCGCGATCTGTCAACTACCAACGCTGACAATTGATCCACATGACAGAAGCATGTCACTGATCTCCCAGTGGACGTGGTTTTTCCAGCTGTCGACATGCGCCCGCGGCCGCAGTTCGAACTGGCCGATAGCCGTGAAAGATGGTATCGCTCCGGCGAGGACCGCCTTGCGCGGTATGATGAAGGATGAAGACATAGGCGTATGACTGACCATACGCCTAT
>NZ_LUUB01000109.1:311-67880 GCF_001641635.1 Bradyrhizobium centrolobii | reverse complement strand
GCCGCCTCGCACAGACCCTCTGCATCGCGGCCGTCGTTCTTGTTGCGCGGCACATAGGGCTTCACCAATTGCGGCGCGATCAGCTTGGCCGTGTGCCCCAGCTTGCCAAGCTCTCGCGCCAGGTGGTGGGCGGCCCCGCACGCCTCGATCGCCACCACCGTCGGCGGCAGCTTGGCAAAAAACGCCCGCATCGCCTTGCGGCTCAGCCGCTTGCGAAGCACCACGCGTTCCGACGCGTCAACGCCATGCAGTTGAAAAATATACTTCGACGTATCCATCCCAATGCGGATAATCTGGCTCACGGACGGCTCCCTTGTCTGAGATTTCGACAACCTCATTCTGGCACACTGATGCCGTAGGGGGCCGTCCACACCATCAACCACAGGGTCGGATTTGGCGAAGACTCGTGGTTAGCAGTCCGCACCACAACCACTCCCTGGGGTTATGGGTCCCTGATCTGCACTCGCTTCGCTCGCTTGTCCGGGACGACAGTGGAGCTTGTGACGCGGGATTCCGCACTCGCGCGCTTTGCGAACGCCCCGGAATGACGAACTCTGGACTCAGCCCTTCTTCGCCGGCTTGCTCGGCGTCGGGTTGAACAGTTTCTTCAGTTCGTTCAATCCCTCCGACAGCCGTGGCCATTCGCAGGAGAACGAGCCCTTGGTGCAGGCTGCGCCCTTCGTTCGAGATCGCGCGTCACCGCCTGCGGACTGCTGAACTTTCGGCCGCTGGACCGGGACAGGCACGCGCGCGGCCTCACTGTGCAGAGGCGCCTTCTCGACCTCACTGCGTAGCGCGACCTGCTGAACCTGTTCCTGCTGCTCACGCTGCTGGCGCGCAGCGGCATCTGCTGCAGCATTGCTGCGGCGCTGATTGGCGAGATAGGTGGTGTAGGACTGGTCGATCTTCTTCTGCTCCTCCGGCGTCGGGTTGGGGCCGGCGATGTCGAAGGTTCGGTCTTGCAGGAAGTCATAATAGGTGTAGCCGCCGCCGGGTTTGCGGCGGCCGGCGAACTTCGCGTTGCATTCGGCAAGCGCTGCCGTCTTCTCGGCCTTGGTTGCGGATCTTTCAGCGGCGTCGGCGCATTCCTCGAAGTCGACCGGTGCGCGCTTCCACCATTGGGCATGGGCATGCGACATCGGCAGGACCNCCTGCCGATGCAACGGCGAGCAGCGCCGCACGACGCCATGCAATCACGGACGACATTTTACCAAGTGTAATCTCTAGGGGACTCAACCCGCGCTGAATCAGACCGGATTTTTGCCCGTTTATCGCCGATTTGTCACCCGTGGAACCCGCGAATTTCGCGTCCGTGTTGCTGACATTTTTTGCTTGACGTGGCGCTGCGGTCACAGCGGTTCGGCGCATGATGCGCGTAGAGTTTGCCGGCTGCGCAAATCGAAGAGGACTATCGGATATGAAGGCGCTGGTCTGTCTTACAGCAATCGCAGTGGCGCTCATTTGCAGCCGTGCCCTCGCTGCGGACGAGGACGCGCCCAACCGCAAGCCGGTGAAGGCCGTTGCTGACGCGCGGCTCGGGGTCGGCGGCCAAGGTGCGTTGCCGCTCTACGTCTCCGGCGACTGGTCGATGCCGCTGCCGACGATCTCGCGCGCGGTCATCGTGCTGCACGGACGCCTGCGCAACGCCGACGACTACTACAAGTCGGCGATGACGGCGCAAGCCGCGGCCGGCGACGCCGGCAAGACCGCGATCATGATCGTGCCGCAATTTCTGTCGCAGGTCGACATCGACGCGCACAAGCTGCCGGAGGACACGCTGCGCTGGTCGCTGGAGGGGTGGGAGGGCGGCGAGGCCGCGCTCGCGCCGAAACCGGTCTCCTCGTTCGAAGCGCTCGATGCGGTCCTGGCAAAATTGTCCGACCGCCGCATCTTTCCGAATCTGAAGCAGGTCGTGGTCGCCGGCCATTCCGGCGGTGGTCAGGTTGCCCAGCGCTATGCCATCGCCGGCAAGGGCGAAGCGGCGCTGTCGCGCCAGCACATCGATGTCCGCTATGTCGTCGCCAATCCCTCCTCCTATGCCTATTTCAGCGCCGAGCGGCCCGTGCCTGATGTCGCAGCGTCATGTCCGGGCTACAACAACTGGAAATACGGCATGGACGAGCGCCCGCCCTATCTCGCGGACGCGACGCCGGCGGCGCTTGAGCAGCGTTATGTCGAGCGCGAGGTGATCTATCTGCTCGGCACCCTCGACACCAATCCCGAGCATCCTGCACTCGACAAGAGCTGCATGGCCAAGGCGCAAGGCGCCTATCGCTACGCCCGCGGCCACGCCTATGCGGACGCGATGGCCAAGCGCGACAACGGCACGCCCAATCACAGGGTGTGGGACGTCGCCGGCGTCGGCCATGACGGCGACAAGATGCTGACCTCGAAATGCGGCCTCGAAGCCCTGTTCGATCTGCCGGGCTGCGCGGCGGAGCGGTGATGCGGGTGTCTTGAAGGCTCGGCTCCGGCTGTTACACTTCGGTTCGTGAGCGCCTCGCCCTGGGGCGACACCAAGAAGACGAAGTGGAAACGCCTGATGCTGCTGCCCTTGTCCGACGTGCCGCGCTGGTACGCTCAACGCAAACCGCAAGGCACGATCGCCGTCCGTCACGGGCAGGACACGCTGACATGGGATGAGCTCGAGCGCGGCGCCAACCGGCGCGCGCGGGCGTTCGCGGCGAAGGGCGTCAAGCCTGGCGACTTCGTTGCAATCGGATTGCCCAACGGCAATGCGTTCTTCGAGACCAGCTTTGCGGTATGGAAGTGCGGGGCGACGCCGACCTCGCTGTCATGGCGGCTGCCGCGCGGCGAGGCGGCGGCGGTGCTCGACACCCTGAAGCCCGCGCTGGTGGTCGGAGGCGAGGCTGACTGGAACGCACCGAACCGTCTCCCTGCGGATTTCGTGCCGCAAGGCTTTTCCGATGAGCCGCTGACGCCGCCGGTGGCGCGTTACTGGAAGGCGATGACCAGCGGCGGCTCGACCGGCCGGCCGAAGGTGATCCTCGACCACCAGCCGGCAGTGACCGACACCGTGGCCGCGCCGCCGCTCAACATTCCCGCCGGCGCCTCGCTGCTCAATCCAGGCCCGCTTTATCACAATGCGCCGTTCATCCTGTCGCACTACGCGCTGTTTGCTGGCGGCAAGCTCACCGGTCTCGTCAAGTTCGACGCTGAGGAGACGCTGCGCCTGATCGAGCGCGAGCGCGTGCAATGGGTCAATTTCGTGCCGACCATGATGCACCGGATCTGGGCGCTGCCGGACAGCGTGCGGAATGCCTATGACCTGTCGAGCTTGCAGATCGTGTTTCACATGGCAGCTCCCATGCCGCCCTGGCTCAAGGAGAACTGGATCGCCTGGCTCGGACCGGAGCGGATCTGGGAGCTCTATGGCGGCACCGAACGGCAAGGTTCCTGCGTCATCGCCGGCACCGAATGGCTGACGCACAAGGGCTCGGTCGGCAAGATCGGCGAGATGGCGCGGCTGCGCATCATCGGCGAGGACGGCAACGACGTCGCGCCCGGGGAGACCGGCGAGATCTATTTCCTCAACAATGACGGCACGGATGCCACCTATCACTATCTCGGCGCCGAGCCGAAGCGCCGCACCGACGGCTGGGAATCGCTTGGCGATATCGGCAGGCTGGACGCGGAAGGCTATCTCTATCTCGGCGATCGCCTGGCCGACATGGTCCTGCGCGGCGGCGCCAACATCTATCCGGCCGAGGTCGAGGCCGCGGTCTCCGCCTGTCCCGGCGTGCGCTCCTGCGTCGTGGTGGGACTGCCCGATCCGGAATTCGGCCAGCGCGTGCATGCCATCATCGAGCCGGAGGGCGATGCGGACGGCCAGGCGATTGCCGACGGCATGCCGGAGTTCCTGATGGACAGGCTCAGCCGCTACAAGCATCCGGAGAGTTTCGAGATCGTCAGCACCTCGCCGCGCGATGATTCCGGAAAAGTCCGCCGCACGCTGTTGCGCGACGAGCGCGCGGCGTGGATGAAGGAAGGGCGCGCGTTCCGGATTGTGCCGTCGAAGGCGCGAGCGCACGCGGACTGAAAAAATCACGGAAGGACCAGATTGCATGACCATCACCATCGCTGCGAACAGCGTGCCGAAGCCGCCTGCGGACCTGATCGAGGGATTCAGGAACGCGCCGACCTCGGTCATCTCCGACAATCTTGGCCGGCTGCCGGGAGCGGTAGGGCTGAAACCCTTTCATCGCAGTGGCAAGCTGGTCGGGGTTGCCTTCACGGTGCGGACGCGGCCCGGCGACAATCTCGCCATCCACCGTGCGCTCGAGCTGGTCGGTCCCGGTGACGTCATCGTGGTCGACGGCGGCGGCGACGAGACGCGGGCGCTGGTTGGCGAGATCATGAAGAACATCGCCGAGTGGCGCAAAGCCGAGGGCTATGTCATCGACGGCGCGATCCGCGATGTTGCGGCCTTCGCCGCGTCCGACTTTCCCTGCTTTGCCCGCGCGGTGATCCACCGCGGCCCCTACAAGAACGGTCCCGGCGAGATCAACGTGCCGGTCTCGATCGGCGGCTCGGTCATCTCGCCCGGCGACATCGTCGTGGGCGACGAGGACGGCGTGGTGTCGTTTCCCGCCGCGACTGCCGCGGGGCTGCTCGAGGCGGTGCGCGCCCAGGTCGCGCGCGAGGAGGAGACGCTGAAGGCAATCCGCGAGGGCCGCTATCGGGGCTCTTATGGAAAATCCTGATCGGGACGATGGCGAAGGGGAGGATGGCGTGAGCCAGAAGGACGAATTCCACAATCTCGACAATCCGAGCGACGGCCTGCTCCGCGAGCTCGCACCGGGCCTGACCACGCGCATCTTCTCCGGCGAGCAGGCGATGCTGTCGGTGGTGACGCTGGCGCCGCATGCGCAAGGCACGCTGCATCATCATCCCGAGGAGCAATGGGGTGTCCTGCTCGAGGGCTCGGCGATCCGCGTCCAGGGCGGCGAGGAGATTCCGGTGAAGAAGGGCGATTTCTGGCGCACGCCGGGCAACGTGCCGCACACCATGCGCGCCGGCCCCGACGGCGCCCGCGTGCTGGACATTTTTAGTCCGCCGCGCCCGGAATACAGAAAACCGGGGTCGGGGTTCGGGACGACCTGAAGCGCTCAAAGGCAAAAAGCAAAGCGCAAAATATAAAGGGGAGGGAGACCATGACGATCACACGACGCGCGCTGCTGGCGGCACCGGCCGTCCTCGCAATGGCACCGGCGGCAGCGCAGGCCGGCAAGATCACGCTGGTCGTTCCGTTTCCGCCGGGCGGCTCGACGGACGCGCTGGCGCGGCTGCTGCAGAGCAATCTGCAAACCAGGCTCAACCGCATCGTCGTGGTCGAGAACAAGTCGGGCGCCGCCGGTGCGCTCGGCGCCGCGCAGGTCGCAAAAAGCCCGCCGGACGGCTCGTCGTTCCTGGTGACCTTCGATTCCCACGCGGTGATCCCGACGATCCTCGACAAGCCGCCGGTCAATGTCGAGCGCGAGCTCATGCCGGTCTTCCTGGTCGGCACCGCGCCTTACGTGATCGCCGCCAATGCCGGCCGTCCCTACCAGAGCTTTGCCGACGTGGTCGCGGCCTGCAAGCAGACCCCGGGTGCGGTGAAATATGCTTCCGTCGGCATCGGCACGCTCGGCCATCTCGCGATGACCGTGCTCGGCAAGAAGGCCGGGGTCGAGATCACCCACGTGCCCTATCGCGGCGGCGGCCCCGCCATGAACGACGTGCTCGGCGGTCATGTCGATCTCATCGCGGGATCGGCGGCGCTGGTCGCAGCCCAGCTAGGCACCAACATGCTGCGTCCGATCCTGCAACTGGGCCGCGAGCGGCTGCCGGTCCTGGCGGATACGCCGACCGCGATCGAGGCCGGCTTTCCGGACTTCGAGACGCTCGCCTGGTGGGGCATTTTTGCCCCCGCCGGCACGCCGGCCGACGTCACGGCCGGCATGGCCAAATCGGTGAAGGAGATCCTGAGCGAGCCTTCGATCGCGACGCAGCTCAAGGAAACGCAGATGATGACCTTGCTGCTTGAGGATGCGAACGCGTTCAAGCCGTTCTTCGACAGGCAGGTCAGCTATTGGGGCCAGGTCGTGCGCGAGAACAATATCAGGGCATGAGAGGCCCTCTTCCCGGGATTGCCATCCCAGGTCCGGTGCGCTCGCGCGGGGCTTGCGCGTCAGAGCATCTTGCCGACGATCGTTGTCATATCTGCTGCCGAAAACGCGCGCAGCGTTTCGGTTCGGACATTGCCGAGTGCGCTGAGACTAAGGCTGAGCGACATCGCGGCAGCCTCATCTGGAGCCTCGAGAACGGTCACAACGTCATATCGTCCCTGCGTCCAGACGATCTCCTTCACGGTCACGCCGAACGTTTTGGCCATCTCCTTGAAGGCGTCGGCCCGCTTCGGCGAGTCCTTGACGTTGCGGACTCCCTGATCAGTGAAGTTCCCCAGTACGACATAGGTTACCATGGTCGTTCTCCCTGGTTAGAACCCAGATCCAATTCTCGCTTGAGGAAACCGTGCCGAGCTTGCCACGGCGGCTGAGACGGCGCTAGCTGCGCGTTGGTGAACGTCAGCGGCTGTGACTTACCCGGTCAGGATAGCGGCCGGGCAAAACTGAGTTCGTGGCCGTCGGGGTCGGTGAGATGGAAGTAGCGCTCACCCCATTCTGCATCGCGTGGCGTGGTCGACGGCTGCCACCCGGCGGCGCACGCGCGCTCGTAGGTCCCGTCGACGTCGGTGACGTAGAAGATGACGCGGCCCCACCAGGACCAGCGCTTGTCTTCCGGCTGCGCAGTCAAGTTGAGATAGCCGGTGCCGGCGCGAAAGCTCGTGAACGCAGCGGCTTCGCCGCCATACAGGAGCTCGAACCCCAGCGAACGGTAGAAGTGCACAGCACGCCCCATGTCATGCGTGCCGAGCGTGATGGCGCTGATGCTTTCGATCATGTGACCTGCTCCACCGAGGGATCTGGAAGCGATTGTACAGCCGCCCCGCAGGGGTTGACGATGATCTGGACCGCCTTGCGGCTGGCGAACCCCATCCTGCTCTGCTATGAGGGGGCCGAACCCGTACCTCGCGGGTTCCGCGGTCCCGTAGCTCAGCCGGATAGAGCGGCGGTTTCCTAAACCGTAGGTCGGAAGTTCGAGTCTTCCCGGGATCGCCATTTCTCCTCCGTTCGTCTCCGGGCAACTCAACGGCGGATACTTTCACATCAAGCCATGATCCGCGCAAAGCGCTTGCGATATTCGGCAGGTGTCACGCCGACGTGGCGGGCGAAGGCGCGGCGCAATGTATCCGCGTCAGCAAAGCCGCAATGCATGGCCACTTGCTTGGGGGCTTCGTTTCCAAGCTCCAGCAGGCGCCTGGCAGCATTGACGCGGGCTTCCTCGACCCAGGTCGCCGGCGTGATTCCGACCTCGGCACGGAAGAGCCGCGCAAAGTGACGCGGGCTGAGTTCCATGCGTTCCGCCAGGCTGGCGACGCTATGATCCAGCCCGGGATTGGCCGCGACCCAGCGCTGCAGCTCCTGCAGCGCGGCGCGGCCGGCGGGGACGGCCTCGCCCTTGCGGGTGAACTGCATTTGCCCGCCCGGGCGCTTGAAGAACATCACAAGTTGGCTCGCAACCTTCATTGCCGTCTCGCGTCCGAGATCTTCCTCGACGAGAGCGAGGGCGAGATCGAGCCCCGCGGTCACGCCGGCAGCCGTGCGGAGCTTGCCGTCGGTGACGTAGATTGCATCCTGATCCACGCTGACTGACGGGAATTGTCTGGCAAGCCGGTCTGCGACCGCCCAATGCGTCGTGACCCGTCTGCCGTCGAGAAGACCCGCGGCGGCAAGGAAGAAGGCGCCGCTGCATACCGACCCGAAGCGTCGGGTCTTGGAGGCGCGGCGGCGGAGCCAGTCGATCACCATGCCATCTGCCGGCACTTCGGCTGCGTTCGGGCATCCGGCGACCAACAATGTGTCGATAGGCTCCTGAAAGTCGCGATCGATGATGCGGTCGGGCATCAGCCGGACGCCTGAAGAGCTGCGGATCGGGCCCGGCTCCGCCCCCGCCACGAAAAGCACATAGGCCTGATGGCCGGCCTGCACGTTCGCCTCGGCGAAAACGTCGAGGGGACCGGCGACGTCGAGAAGCTGCACTCCCCGCAGTGCCACGATCACAATCGTCCTCGGTTTCGACTTCGCGTTCATGTCCGCCTCGGTCCGGATTTGTCCGTTTTAGACGTGTTGCGTCAATTGCAGACAGAATAGCCGGGATTTAGCGTGCCGGCTACCCAAAGATTTCAGGAGAACGTCATGCATGAGATCACCGAGGCCGCCGCCATCCCCGACAGCAAGCTGGCACGCGCAGTTACCGAATATATCCGCGATACCGAGACGGACCTGCTCTTCAATCATTCCAGCCGCGTCTATCATTTCGGCGCCCTGGCGGGCATTCGCCGCGGGCTGAAGTTCGACCGCGAGCTGCTTTATGCCGGCGCCATGTTTCACGACATCGGCTTGATGCCGGGCCATGGCAGCAAGCACGAACGGTTCGAGGTCGATGGCGCGCACGCCGCGCGCGATTTCCTGCGCAGCCATGGCATCTCCGAAGCGGACGCCTACACGGTCTGGACCGCGATCGCGCTGCACACCACGCCGGGCGTTCCTCAGCACATGCATCCGGTTGTCGCTCTGGTGACCGCGGGCGTCGAAATGGACGTTCTTGGGCTCACCTACAAGGAATATTCCGACGACGAACGCGAGGCGGTGGTGAAGGCGTTTCCGCGAACGCCGCACTTCAAGGAAGACATCATCCAGGCGTTTTACGACGGCATCAAGCAGAGGCCGGATACGACGTTCGGCAACGTCAAGGCCGACGTCATCGCCGACAAGGAGCCGCATTTCCATCGCGGCAACTTCTGCAGCGTCATCCGCAACTCCCATTGGCACGGCTGAGCCCGCCTCTCGACACGTCGCGCGGCACGACCGCTTTCCTCCCTCAAATCACGGATCAGGACTCGTAACATGAGTGACAAGCCACCCTATCTCACGCACGCGAC
Source organism: Bradyrhizobium centrolobii (assembly GCF_001641635.1). Lineage (GTDB taxonomy): Bacteria > Pseudomonadota > Alphaproteobacteria > Rhizobiales > Xanthobacteraceae > Bradyrhizobium > Bradyrhizobium centrolobii. Next base: position 58,816 of record NZ_LUUB01000109.1, on the reverse strand, counting down.
CGGCGCACCCGTCAGCGACAATCTCAACATCATGACCGCGGGTCGCCGCGGCCCCGCATTGCTGCAGGACATCTGGCTGATCGAGAAGCTGGCCCACTTCGATCGCGAAGTGATTCCCGAGCGTCGCATGCACGCCAAGGGCTCGGGCGCCTTCGGCACCTTCACCGTGACCCACGACATCACCCGCTACACCAAGGCGAAGATATTCTCGGAAATCGGCAAGCAGACGCCGATGTTCGCGCGCTTCTCGACCGTCGCCGGCGAGCGCGGCGCAGCCGACGCCGAGCGTGACATCCGCGGCTTTGCGCTGAAGTTCTACACCGAGGAAGGCAACTGGGACATGGTGGGCAACAACACCCCCGTGTTCTTCTTCCGCGATCCGCTGCGCTTCCCCGACCTCAATCACGCGATCAAGCGCGACCCGCGCACCGGCATGCGCAGCGCCGACAACAATTGGGACTTCTGGACGCTCTTGCCGGAGGCCTTGCATCAAGTCACCATCGTCATGAGCGAGCGCGGCATTCCGAAGAGCTATCGTCACATGCACGGCTTCGGGAGCCATACCTACAGCTTCATCAACGCCGCCAATGAGCGGACCTGGGTGAAGTTTCACTTCCGCACGCAGCAGGGCATCGAGAACCTGACGGACGCTGAAGCGGAGGCGCTCGTCGGCAAAGACCGCGAGTCTCATCAACGCGACCTCTTCGGGAGCATCGAGCGCGGCGATTTCCCGCGCTGGACGCTGTTCGTGCAGGTCATGACCGAGGAGCAGGCCAAGGCGTTTCCGTTCAACCCGTTTGACCTCACCAAGGTCTGGCCGAAGGCGGGCTTTCCGCTGATCGAGGTCGGCTATTTCGAGTTGAACCGCAATCCCGAGAACGTCTTCGCCGAGGTCGAGCAGGCATCCTTCTCGCCGGCCCATATCGTGCCGGGCATCAGCTTTTCGCCTGATAAAATGCTACAGGCACGGCTGTTCTCCTACGGGGATGCGGCGCGCTATCGCCTGGGCGTCAATCATCACCTGATTCCGGTCAATGCCCCGAAATGTCCGTATCACAGCTACCATCGCGATGGCGCGATGCGGACGGACGGCAATCTGGGCGGGACGCCGACCTACTTCCCGAACAGCCACGGCGAGTGGACCGACCAGCCCGATCTCAATGAGCCGCCGCTGGAGATCGATGGCGCCGCCGCACATTGGGATCACCGCGTTGACGACGACCACTACCAGCAGCCCGGCGACTTATTCCGCAAGATGAACGCGACCCAGCGACAGATCCTGTTCGACAATACGGCACGCGCCGTCGGCGGTGCTGCGATCCATATCCAGGAGCGGCACATCGCGAACTGCACGAAAGCCGATGCGGCTTATGGCGCCGGTGTCCGCAAGGCGCTGATGCGTCTTGCTACGGTTCGCTCCGCGTAGACTGCGGCGAGCTTTCCCGGGCAGAGACGGTTTCCTACCGTAGGTCGGAAGCCCGAGTCTTCCCGGGATTGCCAATTTGGCATGGGCCATTGTCCCCGTTTGCCAAGCTCCCCGGCGCAAAAATTGCTAGAAGCTAGTTTCCTTCCTTGCTCGGCTGACTGACGGCCAGCCGCCTCACTGCCATATCCGGAGATGACGATGCCTTTCGACTTGATCCTGCGCGGGGGGCGGGTGATCGACCCGTCCCAGAAGCTCGACGCCGTGACGGATGTGGCCTTTGCGGGCGGCAAGGTCGCCGCCATCGGCAGCGGGCTCAAGGCGGATCCGGCGACGGAGGTGCGCGACGTCTCGCGCTACATCGTGACGCCGGGGCTGATCGATCTCCACACCCATGTCTATTGGGGCGGCACCTCGCTCGGCATCGATGCCGAGGAATTCTGCCGCACCTCCGGCGTCACCACCGCTGTCGACACCGGCAGCGCGGGTCCCGGTAACTTCGCGGGCTTCCGCAAGCATGTGATCGAGCCGAGCCAGGTCCGCATCCTCGCGTACTTGCACGTCTCGCATGCCGGCATCTTCGGCTTCTCGCACCGGGTCATGGTCGGCGAGAGCGAGGAATTGCGGCTGATGAATCCGATCGACGCGGCCAAGGTGGCGGATGCCAACCGCGACCTCATCGTCGGCATCAAGGTGCGCGTCGGCCTGCACGCCTCGGGCACGTCGGGGATCGTGCCGCTGGATATTGCGCTGGAGGTCGCCGACGAGGTCGGCATGCCCTTGATGGCACATATCGACCACCCGCCGCCGAGCTACGAGGAAGTGCTCGCCCGCCTGCGCCCCGGCGACGTGCTCACCCATGCGTTCCGCCCCTTCCCGAACACGCCGGCGACCGCCCAGGGGACTGTGAAGAAGGCGGTGCTGGATGCGCGCGAGCGCGGCGTGCTGTTCGACATCGGCCACGGCAAGGGCTCGTTCGCGTTCAAGACCGCGCGCGCCATGCTCGCCAACGGCTTCTATCCGGACACCATCTCCTCCGACATTCATCTCTTGTGCATCGACGGGCCGGCCTTCGACCAGGTGACGACGATGTCGAAATTCCTGTGCATGGGCATGCCGCTGTCGGACGTCATTGCCGCCTCGACGGTGAATGCGGCGATGGCGCTGCGGCGCCCCGAACTCGGCAGCCTCAAGCCGGGCAGCGTCGGCGACGCCACGCTGATCTCGGTCAAAGAAGGCCAGTTCGACTATGAGGACGTCGTCGGCGAGCACCTGATCGGCGACCGGAAGATCGCCGCCGAGGGCGTCGTCATCGGCGGCCGGTGGTGGCATCCGAATTGAGCGGCGCTAGTGGATGACGAGATCAGCTCGGTCGGTGCTCACCTCTCCCCAGCGGGGAGAGGTCGGATTGCGCCTGGCGATGCGAAGCATCGTCCAGCGCAATCCGGGTGAGGGGCCGCAGCGCTCAGTGAGACTGTAACCCCTCACCCGGATCGCATCTTTCGATGCGACATAGCCGAAGCTTCGCTTCGGCGTCCTTAATTCAAGAACGGCCGCCAAAAGGCGGCCTATGCCTCTCCCTACGGGAGAGGTGATTTGAGTTCTGGGCGCGCATCGACTCAACCAAAGCTCATCCTGCGCTAGGCCTGCTCGCGATAGAATTGCAGCAACCGGCTCCCTGCCGGCGAAAGCCAGTCGGGCGCTCCGGCGATGTAGCCCTCGACGCGATTGCTTGCTCCGACGAGATAGGTGACGGGCATGCCAACGAGCCTGAAGACGGAGGCGGACGAGTCCGCCGCCGCGCCATACGCATCGACGTAGCAGGCGAGGTTTTGCACGGCGAGACCACCCAGAAACGCGCGGATCTTTTTGAGGTCCTTCGTGTCCGTGCAGATCGCGACAACATCGAGCCGGTCCGGCCGCGATCCCGCAAGGCTCGCGAGTGCAGGCAGGTCGAGCCGGCAGGCCGCGCACCACGTCGCCCAGAAATTGACCAGCGTGATATGGCCTAGCTTCGCTGCCACGACGACGTCCCTGCCATGCAGGTCCTGAAGCCTTAGCTGCGGCATCGACGCGCGCGGACGCACCACCGTGAACTGGCTGCGGCTGGTCTCGAACACCGGCGGCCAGGCCGGATCGCTTCCCTGCGCGCGGCTTGCGCGAAAGGAAGCGATCAGCGCCGGAGCGGCGATCAGGAGCGATCGCCGGGACAAGGCCGGGCCGTTCTCGCAAGATCTCTCACGCATGGATATAGGCCCAGCCCTTGAGCTGCAGTTCGACCACGCGTCCGATGCCGAAGGGCACGAGGCTTGCGCCGGCGATCAGCGGAATCGAGATCTGCTCCTTGGCCTCTGCGATCGCCTTGGAGGACGCGCACATGCTGTAGCTGAGATTGGGCAGCGACTGGCGCAACGTCGCGAGCGGCTCGGTCAGCGTGCTCTTGTCCGCCCGGAACACGTCGATGCCCTTGCCGTTGGCGACGACCTCGATCAGCAGTTTCGCACCCTTCTCGGCAAAATGCCTGGCAAGGTTGGCCGAGTAGCTGACGGCGTGTCCCATGACATAGGGCTCGTTGCTGTCGATCAGAATCACGACGCCATCGACGAGGCGATCCTCCCTGGCCGCGGCGGTGCCGCCGGCCGTGAGGATCGAGGCGCCGGCGAGCAGTCCCCGGCGGGAGAATCGATCGGAAAGGATCGTCACGGTTGGCGTGCCCGCTTTCTATCAAAACTGACGCGGTGCGATCGGTGCCTTGCGGCCGCGTCCCCACAGAACGAAGACGCTGAGGGCCAGAAGCACGAGATTGAGCGGGGTGACGGGAGCCTCGCCGCGCGACACGTGGAAGACGAGGGCAAAGATCTGCAGCACAGCGCAGCCCAGCGCGGCCAGCACCGTCAGGCGCGGCATAATTCGGGTCAGCGCCGGCAGCAGAATGCCGATCCCGCCGGCGAGATCGATCAGGGCGATGGCGCGCACGAAGGTTTCGGAATACTCGCCCGCCCAGGGCATCATCGCGGCAAGCTGCGGGATGGGCGTGAGCAGCTTGACCAGGCCGGCCGAGGTGAAGACGAAGGAAATCAGGACCTGCGCGGTCCAGAGGCCGATGCGGAGGGCGCGGCCGGGCGCGGCGGCGGTCTCAAGGGCGGTGGTGGACATGGTGGTTCTCCGGTTGAGGGTCGCCACCATTTGATAGTTTCACCATCTTTGATCATTATATGCTACGGGATGGATTCCTTTCCCCAGTGTTGATGATCTAATGGATTCTCTGGTCAGCATGAGGGTGTTTTGCCTGGTCGCGGAGCTGAAGAGCTTTGCGGCCGCGGCCCAGCGCCTGCGCATCTCGCCTGCCATGGCGAGCAAGCACGTGATGCAGCTCGAGAAGCGGCTGGGCACACGGCTTTTGAACCGAACCAGCCGGCGTGTGAGCCTGAGCGAGAGCGGGACGCTCTATTTCGAGCAGGCGCGGCAGATGCTCGATTCGCTCGATGAGGTCGAGGCTGCCGTGAGCAAGGCGACCGTTGTTCCGCGCGGCACGCTGCGGCTGACCGCGCCGGTGTGGATGGCGAATCCGATGTTCGCAGGGCTACTGGCGGACTACCAGGCCCGCTATCCGGAGGTGTGCTTGGATGTCGATCTCAGCGGGCGGCTGGTGAATCTCGTCGAGGAGGGATTCGATCTTGCCTTGCGCGCAACCGGCGCACCCGACGAGGCGCTGATCGCGCGGCCGATCACCAAGGTCGCGTTCCGCCTGGTCGCGGCACCCGCCTATCTCGATCGCGTCGGGCGCCCGGCGAAACCGGCTGATGTCGCCGGCCAGGCTTTCCTGCACTATGCGCTCTATCCGGGAGAAAGCTTCTCATTGACGCGGGAGGGCGTCGTCGAGACCGTCAGGCTCAATCCGGTCCTGCGCAGCGGCAACGAAACACTGCTGCACATGGCCGCGCTGGAAGGCATGGGCCTCGCCTTCCTGCCGAAATGGCTGGTCGCCGACGACATTGCCGCCGGACGTCTCGAGCACCTCCTGCCCGACGAGGTCATCTTCGAGGGGCGTCTGTTCGCGGTCTATCCGAGCCGCAAATATCTCTCCGCGAAGGTGAGGACCTTCATCGATTTCGTCGCCGCCGACAAGCGGATGAGGTAGCCGCGCTACAGCGACCGCGCGATCAGGAGCTTCATGATCTCGTTGGTGCCGCCATAGATCTTCTGGATGCGGGAATCGATGAAGATGCGCGAGATCGGATATTCCTGCATGTAGCCGTAGCCGCCGAACAGCTGGAGGCATTCGTCGGCGGTCTGCACCTGCTTTTCCGAGCACCAGTATTTCGCCATCGAGGCGGTGACGGTGTCGAGGTCCTTTGCGACCAGGCGCTCGATGCACCAGTCGACGAAGACCCGCGCGATCATCGCCTCGGTCTTGCGCTCGGCGAGCTTGAAGGCGGTGTTCTGGAAATCCATCAGCGGCTTGCCAAAGGCCGTGCGCTCCTTGGTGTAGTCGGTGGTGAGCTTGACCGCGCGCTCCATCGAGGCGACGGCGCCGACCGCGAGCGCCAGCCGTTCCTGCGGCAATTGCTGCATCAGCTGGACAAAACCCTGGCCTTCCTCCCGGCCGAGCAGGTTCTCCGGCGGCACCACGACATTGTCGAAGAACAGCTCGGACGTGTCGGAGGCATGCAGGCCGATTTTGTCGAGGTTGCGCCCGCGGCGATAGCCATCCGCACCCGCGGTCTCGACCACGATCAGCGAAATGCCCTTGGCCCCAAGCTCGCCGGTGCGGGCGACGACGATGACGAGATCTGCGGCCTGGCCGTTGGTGATGAACGTCTTCTGGCCGTTGATGACGTAGGAGTTGCCTTGCTTCTTCGCGGTGGTCTTGACGCTTTGCAGATCCGAGCCGGTGCCGGGCTCGGTCATGGCGATGGCGCCGACCATCTCGCCGCTTGCCATCTTCGGCAGCCAGCGCGTTTTCTGCTCCTCCGAGCCGTAATTGAGGATGTAGTGGGCAACGATGGCGCTGTGCACGGAGACGCCGGTCGTCAGCTCCGGCACCGTGCTTTCGAGGTCCTCCAGCACGGCCGCATCGTAGGCGAAGGTCGCACCCAGGCCGCCATAGGCCTCCGGCACGCTCGCGAGCAGCGCTCCCATCTCGCCGAGCCCGCGCCAGGCGAACCGGTCCACCATCTTCTGCTCGCGCCATTTCTCGGCGTGCGGCGCCAGGTCCTTGGCGAGATATTTCCGGAACTGGTCGCGGAAGACGTCGAGCTCTTCAGTCATCCAGGAGGAGCGATAAGACATGGAAACCTCGGTTGATGCGGCTGCCGGCTTGGTAAGCCAGCGGACCGCGGCAATTATTGTGTTTTCAGGCTGCGCCGGTGACGCTACCAAGGCGGCCGGATTCGCGTCTGTTGGGATGTCTGATTTTGGCCGTCAAAACCGAAGCCGTCAAAACCGAAGAGCTCAAGCTCGACATCGAGCGCATCGGCACGGTCTCCGCCATTCTGGTGCAACCGGGCAATGCGCGCGCCTGTTACGTCCTGGCGCATGGCGCCGGCGCCGGGATGCGGCATTCGTTCATGGACGAGGTCGCGGTGGGCTTGGCCGATCGTGGCATCGCGACGTTGCGGTTCAATTTTCCATACATGGAGAACAAACAGCGCCGCCCCGACCAGCCGACGGTCGCGCATGCCGCCATCCGTGCGACGGTCGAGGAGGCGGCGCGGCTGTGCCCCGGATTAAAGCTCGTCGCGGGCGGCAAGTCGTTCGGCGGGCGCATGACGTCGCAGGCGCAGTCGAAGGCGCCGCTGCCGGGCGTAAAAGGGCTCGCCTTCCTCGGCTTTCCCCTGCATGCCGACAACAAGCCGTCGACCGAGCGCGCCGAGCACCTCGCCCGCGTCGATATCCCCATGCTGTTCCTGCAGGGCACGCGCGACCGGCTCGCCGATCTCAGCTACCTCAAGCCCGTGATCGAGGAACTCGGTCCGAAGGCGAAGCTGCACGAGGTCGCAGGCGGCGATCACTCCTTTGCGGTGCTGCGAAAGTCCGGCCGTACCAATGAAGAGGCGCTGGAGGAAGTTCTCGATACGCTCATGGCCTGGATCGACGAGATTGCCTGAGGCTCAGGCGGCGTAGAGCCCCTTGTCGCGCGCCTTCTGGATCGCGAGCGCGGCGATCAGGTCGAGCGTCGGTGTCGACAGGCCGGCGGCGCGAGCGAAGGCCGCGGGCGCCTTCACCAGCACGTCGATCTCCATGGCGCGGCCGAGCTCGTAATCCTGGAGCAACGACGGCTTGTGGTTGGGCGCGGGACCGCTGCGCGTCACGCGCTTGACCTCGGGGATGAAGTGCTGCGCGATATCGTTGGCCTCGTTCAGCATCCGCGGAATGAGCTCGGCAAAGGCGGGGTCGTCGCGGACGCCGCGCGCGGTCTGGCCGGTGAGCAGGCACAGCACCGACAGCGACATGTTGGTCAATAGCTTTGACCAGATCGCTTCGCGGATCTCGGCCACCTTCGGCGATTCCAGCCGTGCGTCGTTCAGGACGCCGCGCAGTTTGGTGATGCGCTCGCAATTGCGGTCGTCGCATTCGCCGATCAGCAGGCGGTTGCGGTCCGGCGTGAGGTTCTGGACGACGCCCGGCGCGACCACCTCGTTGGAGGAGAAGATCACCCCGCCAATGATCCGCTCCTTGGCTATGCAGGCCCGCAGCCGTCCGCCCGGATCGAGAAATGCGATGTCGGGCGGGGTGGGGTGCCGCGGCGGCAGGCCGATACCGTACCACCAGGGAATTCCGTTCTGGGCAAAGACGATCGCGGTGTCGTCCTGGAGCAACGGCTTGAGGCCGGCGATCAGCCCCTGAAGCGCGGTCGCCTTCAGCGTGCTGATCACGACGTCCTGCGGGCCGAGCTGGGCCGGATCGCCGGAGGCGTTCACCTTGGCACTGACCTCGGAATCGCCGACGCGCAGCTTGAGGCCGCCTGCGCGCACCGCTTCGAGATGCGCGCCGCGCATCACGCATGAGACCTCATGGCCGGCGCGCGCCAGCCGTACCGCAAGATGGCTGCCGACGGCGCCCGCGCCGAAAATGCAAATGCGCATGGTGTGATGTCCCGACCCTAATCCGTTGGCTGCCGCACGGCACCAGCATGACACAACCCGCCATGCGATGGGCGCGACCGCCCCACCACGGAAAGATATGGATCAGGGCGCGTGGCCTCGGCCATAGTGCGCGGCGAACGAAATGACCGGAGGATCGCCGATGACCGCCAACCCCGTCCTGTGGACCCTCGACGAACGCGGGGTCGCGACTGTCACGCTGAACCGCCCCGAGGTCAACAACGCCTATGACGGAGCGCTGATCGCGGGCGTGCTTGCAGCCATGGACGATCTCGGCAAGAAGCCCGGCCTCCGCGTCGTCGTGCTCCGGGGCAGCGGCAAGCATTTCCAGGCCGGTGCCGACCTCAAATGGATCAACAGCGTGCGACCGCAATCGGCCGAGGCGAACGAGGCGGCGTCCCGGGCGACCTTCGAGGCGGTGCAGCGGCTCAACACGCTGCCGATCCCGACGGTGGCGCTGGTGCAGGGCGGCTGCTTCGGCGGCGGCACCGGCGTGATCGCAGCCTGCGACGTCGTGATCGCCGCCGACAACGCGCTGTTCTCGATCACCGAGGTGCGCTGGGGCCTGACCGCCGCGATCATCATCCCGCAGCTCTGCGACGCCATCGGCGTGCGGCAGGTGCGCCGCTACGCGCTCACCGGCGAGCGTTTCGGCGCCGAGGACGCCCGCCGCATCGGCCTCGTCCATGAGGTGGTGCCGCTCGCCGAACTGGAGGCTGCCGGCGCGAAGGTGGTCGAGCAACTACTCGCCAACGGGCCGGAAGCGATGGCAGAGACCAAGCGGCTCGCGCTGGAGAGCTCGTTCGGCGGGATGGCGGTGGATGACGCCGCCTACACGCGGCTCGTGCACCTGCATTCGCTGAAGCGCCAGAGCGCGGAAGCCGCGGAAGGGCTGGCGTCATTCGCCGAGAAGCGCGCGGCGAATTGGGGGCCGCTCAAGGCCTGAGCGTGACGCCGCTTCAGCAGCCGCGGCAGATGCTGTGGATGCTGCGGTAAACGGCTTCGTCGTCCTGGCGCATCTGGTGGAGCGACTCGAGCGTCTTGCTCTCGTCGGCCGGCGGAGCGGGCTTGCGCCTCGCGGCCAGTTCTTCCTCCTGGCGCTTGTAGCAGGCCTCGCGATCGGCCTTGGCCTGGATGAAGCGGCAGCTCTGCTCCAGCGCCACGGCGGGGCCGGCGGAGATTCCGAGAATGATCAGGGCAGGCAGAACGAATTTCAGAAGCGTCGAATCCATGGTCGCACTTCTTTCAGGTCTGCGGATCGAGAGCAACCGCCATCTCGTGACAACGGCGCGACAAGCGCCTCACAGCGCCGCTGCGAGCGACGTCTTGAGCAGGGTGAGCAGCGCCTGCACCGCGGCTGCGTTGCGGCGCCGCTCGGGGATGGTGGCTTTCACCCACAGCTCGGGAATCGGAAAATCGCGCAGCACCGCCTTGAGCGTGCCGTCGCGCAACGCGTCCGCGACGAGATAATGCGAGATCAGCGCGACGCCGTTGCCGGCGATCGCGCTGCGCGCCAGCACATGTCCTTCGTTTGAGGAGAGCAGCGGGCTGACCTGGATGCTGATGCGGCCGCGCGGTCCGTCAAAAATCCACTCCGGTCCCGTCGGCAGAAAGCTGAGGCAGCGATGATCGACGAGGTCGCGCGGATGCTTTGGCGTGCCGTGCTTCTTCAGGTAGGCGGGTGAAGCGCAGAGCAGCCGCTTCAGCGGACACAACGGCTCGTCGACCACGCCGCCAAACGAATGCGGGAAGGCACCTATGGCGATATCAAAACCTTCGGTGACGGGATCGACGGGGCGATCGATCAGCACGATTTCGAGTTTGAGCCGCGGGTTCTGCGTCTGGAACGCACTGAAGGCATCGGCGAGCCGCGCCACGGTGAGCGAGGTCGGCGCCTTGATGCGCAGATGATCGACGAGATCGTGGCCCTTCTCGCCCATGCGCGACAGCAGGTCGGTGGCGTCAGCCACGACGCCGCGCGCGCGATGCACATAGCGCTGTCCGGCTTCGGTGAGCCGCAACTGGCGGGTCGAGCGGTGAAACAGCGGCGTGCCGATCCGCGCCTCCAATTGCGTGACGCGCTTGGCGACCACCGAGGTCGAGACGCCCAGCTTTCGCGCGGCGGCGGAGAAGCCGGCCGTATCAGCGGTGGCGAGGAACGCCTGAAGGTTCACCAGGATGTCCATCTCGACCTTTCTCGATTCGCGAAAGCTGATCGCATATTTTGGTGGATTGTAGCGCTGCCCGCGTTAATTCATAGTCGGGCTCAAGCAAAGGATTTTGGGAGCAGGACGCGCCATGCGGGCCACGACGATCGAGGAACCGGCACGCCAGGTGCCGCTCTACGGCGAATATGAAGTCGTCGTGCTCGGCGGCGGACCGGCCGGCATCGTGGCGGCAGCGTCTGCGGCGCTCGCGGGGCGGCGGACGCTGCTGATCGAGCGCTACGGCTTTCTCGGCGGCATGGGCACCGCCGCCGGCGTCACCAATTTCTGCGGTCTGCACGGCAATGTCTACGGCAAGGCCCATCGGCTGGTGCAGGGCATGGCGTCCGAGCTCCTGGCGCGGATCGATCTGTTGAACGGTCTGAACGCGCCGCATCTGATCCTCGGCAAGGTCTTTGCCCAGGCCTATGACACCGCCGCCTACAAGATCGCGGCCGACGAACTGCTTGCAAGTCACAAGGTGCATATCCTCTTCCATGCCCTCGGCGCCGGCGTGGTGATGGGCGACGATCGCCGCATCGACGCGCTGATGGTCGAGACCAAGGCCGGTCGGCAGGCGGTGCGCGCCGAGATCTTCATCGACTGCTCCGGCGACGGCGATCTCGCGGCCTGGGCCGGTGCGCCGTTCGAGGTCGGCGACGAGCATGGGCATCCGCTTTACCCGTCGATGATGCTCCGCCTCAACGGCATCGATCCGGAGAAGGCGGGCGATGCCTGGCGGACCATCCCGCAACTGATGGAGAAGGCAATCGCCGCCGGCACGCACAAATTCCCGCGCAAAAGCGCGATCGTGCGGCCGCAGAAGTCGGGCATTGAATGGCGGGTGAATTTCACGCAGGTCGCGCGCGAGGACGGCCATGCCATCAACGGCATCGAGCCCGACGATCTCACCCGCGGCGAGATCGAGGGCCGCAAGCAGGCGCTTGCCGCGTTCGAATTCTTGCGCACCGTGCCAGGCTTCGAAAAGTCCTACATCGTCGACCTGCCGCCGCAGCTCGGCATCCGCGAGACCCGTCGCATCAAGGGCGGCTATCAGCTCAGCGGTGAGGACGTGCTCGGCTGTGCCTCGTTCGAGGATTCCATCGGCGTCAATGGCTGGCCGATCGAGGCCCATGTTCCCGGCGACGTCGTCTTCACCTTCCCGCCGATCCCGGAGTCGCGCGGCTACAACGAGCTGCCCTACCGCATGCTGGTGCCCGAAGGCGTCGACAATCTGCTGGTCGCCGGCCGCTGCGCCTCGATGACCCATGAGGGCCAGTCGGCGGCGCGGGTCTCCGGTGCCTGTTTCGTGATGGGCGAGGCAGCCGGTTCCGCGGCGGCGCTGGCGCTCTCTGGAAACCGGATCCCGCGTGACATCCCGGTTGAAAAATTGCAGGAAACGTTGAAACAACAGGGCGCTTTCATCGGGCGGGACCAGCCCGTGCCCGAGGGGCTGTAACGGACTGCAAGAGAATAACGACGGAGGACACGGGATGATCGGGATTGCGCGGTTCGCACTTGCGGGCCTGTTGGCGATCATGGCGATGGGCACGGCGCGGGCCGACGACATGCTGAAGGCCAAGATCGGCGTGCTCCGCCTGTCGTCGTCCGCGCCCGTCTTCATCGCGCAGGACAAGGGCTATTTTCGCGAGGCCGGTCTCGACGTCGAGTTGAAATTCTTCGATGCGGCGCAGCCGATCGCGGTCGCCACCACTTCGGGTGACGTCGATTTCGGCGTGACCGCCTTCACCGCCGGTCTCTATAATCTCGCCGGCAAGGGCACGCTGAAGGTGATCGGCGGCATGAGCCGGGAGAAGGCCGGCTATCCCCTGATCGGCTATTTCGCCAGCAACAACGCCTACGCGGCCGGGCTGAAGACGCCGAAGGACCTCGCGGGCAAGCGCGTGGCGGTGACGCAGGTCGGCTCCTCCTTCCACTATTCGCTGGGGCTGCTCGCCGACAAATACGGCTTCAAGCTCGCGGACGTGAAGATCGTGCCGCTGCAATCGCTGTCGAATGCGGCTGCCGCGCTGAAGGGCGAGACCGTCGATGCCGCGCTGCTTCCGATCTCCACCGCGCGAAAGCTGATGGATGAAGGCGGCGCAAAGTTTCTGGGCTGGGTCGGCGACGAGACGCCCTGGCAGTTGGGCGCCGTGTTCGCCTCGCCGAAGACGCTGACCAACAAGGTGCTGGTGACAAAGCTGCTCGGCGCGCTCGCCAAGGCCGACCGCGAATATCACGACGTCATCCTCGCCGCGATGAAGGACGGCGTCGCGCCGATCAACGACAAGACCAAGCCGCTCTTGGAGATCATCGCGAAATACACCAACCTGCCGGTCGAGCAGGTGGTCGGCAACTGCGCCTATATCGATCCGGACGGCAAGCTCGACGTGAAGAATGTCGACAACCAGATCAAATGGCTGCAGGAGCAGGGCTTTGCCGACAAGGGCTTTGATGCGAATGCGATCATCGCCAAGGATTTTGTGAAGGCGGATTGATGATTTCGTCATTCCGGGGCGATGCGAAGCATCGAACCCGGAATCTCGAGGTTCCGGGTCTGGTCCTACGGACCATCCCGGAACGACGGAGCAGAAAATAGACGAGACAGAATGGACCTGATCGCCAACCACATCAGCCACCGCTTCGGCGACCTTGCCGTGCTCGACGACATCTCGTTCACGGTTAGCGCAGGCGAGGTGGTGGCGATCGTCGGGCCGTCGGGCTGCGGCAAGAGCACGCTCTTGTCGATCCTCGGCGGACTGCTGCAGCCGACGTCGGGCGCGCCCGAGCTGCGCGGGGCGCCGCCGGCGGACAGTCTCAATCCGCTGACCTTCGTGTTCCAGGATTTTGCGCTGCTGCCCTGGGCCACGGTGGAGGAGAATGTCGAATTCCCGCTGCTGCACACCCAGCTCTCGCCCGCTGAGCGCCGCGCGCTGGTCGACGATGCCCTGCGCCGCACGGGCCTCAGCGATTTTCGCAAGACTTATCCAAAGCAGCTCTCCGGCGGCATGCGTCAGCGCGTCGGCATTTCGCGTGCGCTTGCGGTGCGTCCCGCCATCTTGCTCATGGACGAGCCGCTCTCGGCATTGGATTCGCAGACGCGCGAGCTCCTGATGGAAGACTTCGTTCGCCTGCTCGCCGACGGCGGCATGGGCGCGGTCTATGTCACGCACAATCTCGAAGAGGCGGCGCGGCTCGCCGACCGCATCGTGGTGCTGTCGCGGCGGCCGGGGCGCATTCGCGAGGTCGTGACCGTGCCGATGACGCGCGCGGCGCGCGGCGAGACGGCTGCGCGCGAGAAGCTGCTCGCGCTTCAGAACCAGATCTGGTCGCTGATCCGCAACGAGGCGATCGATGCCGAGCGCGAGGTCCAACATGCTTGATCGCGCGGCGACGGAAATACCGGCGAAAGACGAAGCGACGCGACGCGTCCGCTTCCGCGGCGCGGGCTTCGTGCCGGCGAGCAGCCGTTTTGGCGGCTGGATCGCGCTCGCGCTGGTGATCGCGGTGTGGCAGGCGGCCGGCAGTGCCGGAATCGTCAACCCGCTGTTCCTGCCGGCGCCGTCGGCAATCGCGCGGGCGATCTACGAGCTCGCGATCTCGGGCGCGCTCTGGCAGCACCTGTCCGCTTCTCTCCTTCGCATCGGTGTCGGCTGGCTGCTGGGGACGGCGGCGGGCGTGGCCGTCGGCTTTGCCATCGGCCTGTCCCGGCTCGCGCGCAGCGTCGGCATCACCTTCATCTCTGCGCTGTTTCCGATCCCGAAGATCGCGCTGCTGCCGCTGTTGATCCTCTGGCTCGGCATCGGCGAAGAGCCGAAGATCGCGACCATTGCGCTCGGCGTGTTCTTCTCGACCGCGATCTCGGTCTATAGCGGCGTCGATGCGGTGCCGCGCAACCTCATCCGCATGGCGCAGAGTTTCAACGTGCCGTTTGCGACCATCGTGCGGAAGGTGATCTGGCCGGGCGCGCTGCCCTCGATCCTCGCCGGCTTCCGCATCACTGCCTCGGTCGCGCTGCTGCTGGTCGTCAGCGCCGAGATGATCGGCGCCCAGTACGGCATCGGCGCCTTCGTGCTCCAGGCCGGCAATCTCATGCAGACGGATCAGTTGCTCGCGGGCGTGGTGATCCTGTCGGTGTTCGGATTGGCGGTGGGGAAGGTGATCAATCTTCTCGAGACCAAACTGCTGCACTGGCGGTGAAGCATTCTCCGTCATTGCGAGCGCAGCGAAGCAATCCAGACTGTCTCCGCGGAAAGATTCTGGATTGCTTCGCTTCGCTCGCAATGACGATGTGGATGGAGACGCGCGCCAAAACCTCCACCGTCGTCCCGGCGAAGGCCGGGACCCATACCGCGTGATCGATCGAGTAAGGGCGGTGTTCGTACCGGCGAAGGTTTGACTTCGAGCCTTCGCCAAACTGCTCCCTGGGGTTATCGCGACGAGCGCAAGCGCTCGCGCGGGGCTCACGGCCTTCGCCGGGACGACACCGAAGGTGAAGCAAGCCGCGCAAGCCTCACGCGTTCCCGCGATCCTCGCGGAACAGGTCGAGCTTCTGCTGAACCGGACGGTCGGAGAAGCTGAACAGCACGGCATCCGTGTCGGCCTCATGTGTGACCCAGTGCCAGCTCGGCACCACGAACAGGTCGCGCGGGCCCCATTCGAAGGTCGCTTCGCCGATGCGGGTGCGCCCCTTGCCCTCGATCGGGCAGAACACGGTCGCATCGGTCGAGCGATAGCGTGCGGTCGCAAAACCCTTCGGCAGGAGCTGGATGAAGGTGCCGATGGTCGGCATCGCGAAATCGCCGGTCTCGGGATTGCTGAACTTCAGCTTCAAGCCGTGGCAGGCGTCCCACTCCTCGCGCGCCTTGGCCTTCTCCAGCGCTTCGCGGGTGTAGGCATAGGGATAGCTGAAGATCGGCGAGGTCTTCGAATTCCGCTTCACATCGACCGGCAGCAGATTGTGGCCGTAGCGCGCAAAGCTGTCGCCGGCGGGCTTCGTGATCTTCTGCTGGTCCTCCTTCGATCCTTCCGCGAAGGAGCAGTCGAAGAACTGCACCAGCGGGATGTCGAGGCCGTCGAGCCAGAACATCGGCTCACTCGTCTCGTTGGAGTGATCGTGCCAGGTCATCGACGGCGTGATGATGAAGTCGCCGGGCTCCATGGCGGCGCGCTCGCCGTCGACTGCGGTGTGGGCGCCCTTGCCCTCGAGCACGAAGCGCAGCGCCGATTGGCTGTGCCGGTGGGCGGGCGCGACGTCGCCGGGCACCACCATTTGCACGCCGGCGTAGAGCGACGTCGTGATCTTGGATTGCCCGCGCAGGCCCGGATTTTCCAGGACCAGTACGCGCCGCTCGGCCTCCTTGGCCGTGATCAGCTTGCCGGCTTCGGTCATGTAGTCGCGGATGACGTCGAACTTCCATAAGTGTGGCCGGCAGGCGCTCTTCGGCTCCGGCGTGATCAGGTCGCTCATCACCGTCCAGAGTGCGGTGAGATTTTCGCCGTCGATCTTCCGGTAGAACGCTTCGCGTTCCGGCGTCTTGGTCACGGCTTCCATGGCGCGCCTCCTGTTCGTTCTTGTCTAGATTGACAGCATACTGACAATCTTTGTAGCGTCAATGGCAGCTATATAGCGGCTGTCATTCCGGGCGCGCCGAAAGGCGCGAGCTATGATGCGCAATTGCGCATCTGAGAATCCATACTCCCGATAGTGGCTATGGATTCCGGGCTCGAGGCTGGCGCGTCGCCCAGGAATGACAAACCAAACTGAGAGGGAGGGTTCCGATGAAGCTGCATGGCTATTTCCGTTCCAGCGCCGCCTATCGGGTGCGGATCGCGCTGAACCTGAAGGGGCTCGGGGCCGAGCACCTGCCACATCATTTGCGCAAGGGCGAGCAATGCGCGCCCGCCTATCTCGCCATCAACCCGCAGGGCCTGGTGCCGGCGCTGGAGAACGACGCAGGCGCCGTGCTGACCCAGTCGGTCGCCATCATCGAATGGCTCGACGAGATCCACCCGAACCCGCCGCTGCTGCCGAAGGATCCGCTGCAACGCGCCAAGGTGAGGGCTTTTGCGCTGGCGATCGCCTGCGACACCCATCCGGTGCAGAACCTGAAGGTGCTGGCGCGGCTTCGCGAGCTCGGCCTGCCCGAGGAAAAGGTCCAGGAATGGGCGGCCTGGGTCAACCGCGAGGGGCTGTCGGCCTGCGAAACCTTGATTAAGGACGAGCCGGGGCCATTCTGCTTCGGCGAGGCGCCGACGCTCGCCGATCTCTGCCTCGTGCCGCAGCTCGGCAATGCGCGCCGCTTCGGCGTCGATGTCTCGGCCTATCCGCGCCTGCTCAAGGCGGAAGCCGCGGCGAAGGCGCTGCCAGCGTTTGCCAACGCCGCACCGGAGAAGCAGCCCGATGCCGAGTAAGCCTCTTCCTCCGATCACGATGGACGCGGTCTATGCCGCGCCGGGCTATCTGTTCCGGCGCATGCAACAGATCGCGGTCTCGATCTTCATGGAGGAGTGCAAGGCGTTCGACCTCACCCCAGTGCAATATGCGGCGCTGATCGCGATCCACACACACCCGGGCATCGATGCGACGCGGCTGTCGGCGGTGATCGCCTTCGACCGTTCCACGCTCGGCAGCGTGATCGAGCGGCTGGAGGCCAAGGATTATATCGAGCGCAAGCCCGCGCCCGAGGACAAGCGGATCAAGCTGCTCTATCTGACCAAGCCGGGTGCCGCGATCCTGCGCGAGATCATTCCTGCCGTCGAACGCGCGCAGGCGCGCATGCTGGAGCCGCTGAAGCCCGCCGACCGCAAGGCGCTGATGACGCTGCTTGTGCAGCTCGTCGACCTCAACAATGAAGCGTCGCGGGTTCCGCTGCGCGCCGAGGATGCGCTGGAGCATCTGGGGAAGTCGGGGTGAGGGGATGTAGTTAGGGAGGTCGTGAGCGGCCTCACACACAGTCGTCGTCCCGGACAAGCGAAGCGCAGATCCGGGACCCGTAACCACAGGGAGTAGTTTGGCGAAGACTCGTGGTTACCGACTTCGCACCACAACTTCTCCCTGGGGTTATGGGTCCCGGCCTTCGCCGGGACGACAGTTGAGAATGTGGTGGCGCGTTGCGTTCCTCACGATCGTCCGCCCCTCACATCCGCAACAACGCCTGCCGGTCGATCTTCCCCGTGCCCGTCTTCGGCAGCTCGTCGATGAATATCACCTCGCGCGGATATTTGTACGGCAATAGCTTGCCCTTCACATAGTCCTGCAGTCTGCGCGTCGTCTCACTCTGGTCGACGCCCCGCTGGTTCATCACCACCACCGCCTTCAGCGTCATGCGGCGGTCCGGCAATTCGGCGGCGAACACCGCGCATTCGCGGATGTCGGGGTGATCGGCGAGGCACAGCTCGACCTCGAGCGGATAGACCCACTGGCCGGAGATCTTGACGAGATCATCGGCGCGGCCGCGGAAGAAGTGGAAGCCGTCGGAATCGCGCACGAAGCGGTCGCCGGTGTAGATCCAGCCACCCTCGCGGATTGTTTCCGCCGATTTGTCCGGCCGGTTCCAGTACAGCGGCGTGTTGGAATCGCCGCGCACCCAGAGGATTCCTTCCTCGTCGTCGCCGACATCACGGCCGTCCTTGTCGCGCAGCGCGACTTCGTAGCCGGGCACGCGCAGGCCCGCGGCGCCGAGCTTCTTCTGCCCCTCGCGGTTGGAGAGATAGATGTGCAGCACCTCGGTCGAGCCGAGGCCTTCGACGATCTCGAGGCCGGTGAGCTTCTTCCAGCCGTTGAAGACTTCGGCCGAGAGCACTTCTGCCGCCGAGAGCGCCATGCGCAGCGACGAGAAGTCCGTCTGTTGCGCGCCCTCCGCCTTGGTCAGCGAGGTGTAGAGCGTCGGCAGGCCGAAGAAGACCGTCGGCTTGTACTGTTCGATTGCGGCGAAGATCGCTGCGGGCTTCGGCTGGCCCGGCAGGAGCAGCGTCGCCGCACCGGCCGAGAACGGAAAGGTGACGGAGTTGCCGAAGCCATAGGCGAAGAAGATTTTTGGCACCGAGAAGCAGATGTCGTCCGGCGTGAGCTTCAACACACTCTGCGCAAAGGCGACGTCGCTATAGGCCATGTCGTGCTGGAGATGCACGATGCCCTTGGGCCGGCCGGTCGAGCCGGAGGAGTACATCCAGAACGCCATCTCGTTGCGATGCGTCGCAGCTTCAGCGAGCTCGGTCGGAAACTGCGCGAGCCAGCTGGCTGCGGCGATCGCCGCAGGCGCGGCGTGATCGCGAACTGCGCCGTTGACGACGACCAGCGCGCGCAGAGAGGTAGCCTTGCAGGCCTCCGCAGTGAAGCGCGAGGCGAATTCGGCATCCGCCACCGCAGCACTCGCTCCGGAATCGGCGAGATAGAATTGCAGGAGATCGGGCGGCGTCAGCGTGTTGATCAGCAGCGGCACGAAGCCGGCACGCACCGCGCCGAAGAAAGCGGCCGGATAGGCCGGCGTGTCGTCGAGGAACAGCAGCACGCGATCGCCGCGCTTCAATCCGAGCGAGGCGAAGCCGTTACCCCACCGGCAAGCTTCAGCGCAAAGTTCGGCATAGGTGCGCGTGCCGGCCGGTCCGATCAGTGCGACCTTGTCACCGCGCCCCTTGGCGAGGTTGTCGAACAACACGCGGCTCGCATTGTAGGTTTGCGGAACGGCAAAGCCGATCTCGCGCGCGCCCGGGCTGCCGGCGGGCACGTGGTCGGGGATCTCGCTGTTCATTCCGGGCTCCCGCCGTTCTTGGCGACCTCATACTGCGCCATGAAGGCCGGCGACATCGCGCGCAGCCGGGAATCGTCGATGCGCCCGGACCGGGTGATGTAGCTGTAGGCAAAATCCATCAGGTCGAGCTTCATGTGGTCGGCGAAATGTTCGTACCAGTCGGCGCTGGTGCGCGCGGCATCGACGAGCTTCTGCACGACCGGCTTGCGTTCGGCCTGATAGCGTTGCAGCGCGGTCGCAAGATGCGCATCCGATTCCAGCGCCTTGACCAGCGCAATGGCGTCCTCGATCGCGAGCCGCGTGCCCGAGCCGATCGAGAAATGCGCCGAGTGCAGGGCATCGCCGATCAGCACCATGTTCTTGAAAGACCAGTGCTCGTTCCAGACCCAGGGGAAATTGCGCCAGACCGATTTGTTGGAGACCAGGCAGTGGCCGCCGAGCGTATCTGCAAAGACTTCCTCGCAGATGCCCTTGGACTGCTCGACGTCCTTGTAGGCGAAGCCATAAGCGTGCCAGGTGGCGTGGTCGCACTCGACCAGGAAGGTGCTCATGTTCGGCGAGTAGCGGTAGTGATGGGCGTTGAAGGCGCCGCGGTCGGTCTTCACGAAGGTCTGCGACAGCGTGTCGAAGCGCTTGGACGTCCCATACCAGACGAACTTGTTGGAGGAGTAGGATAGCGAGGTGCCGAAATCGCCCTCGTAGGCGCGGCGCACCAGCGAGTTCAATCCGTCGGCCGCGACGATCAGATCGTGGCCGTTGAGCTGGTCGATCGAATTGACCTGAGTATCGAAGCGTGGCGTGACGCCGGCATCAAGCGCGCGCTGCTGCAGGAACTTCAGGAGTTCGAGCCGGCCGATCGAGGAGAAGCCGACGCCGTCGATCGCCACGCTGTCGCCGCGCAGGTTCAGCGTGATGTTCTCCCAGCTTTCCATATGCGGCGCGATCGCGTCGACCGTCTCGGGGTCGTCGGCCCGCAGGAACTCCAGCGCCTGGTCGGAGAACACGACGCCAAAGCCCCAGGTCGCGTCGGCCGGGTTCTGTTCGAACAGGTCGACCTGGTCATCGGGGTGGCGCTTCTTCCAGAGATAGGCGAAGTAGAGCCCGCCGGGCCCCCCGCCGATCACGGCGATCTGCAAAGTCTGCCTCCCTAATTGACAGTATACTTACTATCTAGGGCTAGACTAATCTCCTCCAGCGTCCGGCGCCAGAGGAATTATCGGCAAGGCACGGCGCGCCGGAACATGGTCCGGCCCCGCGCTCGACGCGAAAGTTCATGCCGGCCAGCATAGCCAAACTGTGCCGGCCTGACCACCCGGGCCGCGCGCGGTCGCGTGCGGCCCTATCGCGCCGCGAATGGCGCGAGGACCTCTTTGCAGGCGGGCGACAGCGATGCCGCGTTGGATGCGAGGCATTGCGCGATGCGGCCGCCGCCCGGCGCCACGCCGGCGCACACCGTGCGGATGTCGCCGCCGCACGCCGACCGGACGATCAACAGCTCTTCGCGCGGGCGCAACGGCCGGAGCACGATGACGGTGGGAGCCGCCGCGGGAGCGGCCGCGGTCGCGGCACCTGCAGGCGCGGCCGCTGCCGCGCCACCGCCGGATGCGGCGCTCACGGCCCTCTCGCAGGCCGGCGACACCTTCGCCTTGTTCTTCTCCAGGCACTCGAGCGCGGCAGCGCCGCCCGGCGGTACGCCGGCGCAAACCTTGGGATAGTCGGCACGGCAGGCGCTCTTGATCGCCGCAACCTGCGCGCTGCTCGGCTGCTTTGGCGCGGCGGCTTTCGGAGTGGCCGCGGCCGCCGGCTTGGCCGCGGGTTCAGCGGCAGGGGCCGCTTCAGACTTTGCCGGTTCAGATTTGGGCGCGGCTTCGGCCTTGGGTTCAGTATTGGGTGCCGCCGCAGGCTGGATCGCTCGCACCGCACTCTGGCACGCCGATGACAGGTTCGACATGTGACTCTGGAGACATTGCAGCGCCTCCGCGCCGCCCGGCGTAACGCTCGAGCAATGTGCCTGAAAGTCGGCCCGGCATGCTGAGCGGATCGCGCTCTTCTGGGCATCGGTCGGGGCCTGTGCGAAGCTTGGTGTTGCAACTGCGAAGAGCGCCGCCCCCAGCAACGCCCGGCGTGTTGCGACATGTTTCAATGTCTTGAACATCTGCAAAATCCTGCCCTGTCAGGAAGCGCGCGGCGTTCTGCTCGCCGCTCCCAAAATTCAAAATTGATGCGATCGCAATCGTCGCGAGTTATGGCCTCGCAAGCCTCATCATTGGCCGCTTCGGCCGCTACCGCAAGTAGATTGTACCGGTCGGATACGACGTAACGACGTCAGAGCTTGACCATGCGTTTGCCGCGGTTCTCGCCCGCAAGCAATCCGATCAGCGCCTTCGGCGTGTTCTCCAGCCCGTCGATGATGTCCTCCTGGACCTTCAGCTTGCCGGATTTGACCCAGGCCTGGAGCTCCGCAAGCGCGCGATCGCGCTGATCCATGAAATCCATCACGATGAATCCCTGCATGACGAGCCGCTTCACCACGATCAGCCCGGGCACGCCGCGCGGGCCGTGCGCGGAGGGCACGCCGTCATATTGCGAGATCGCGCCGCAGCAGGCGATGCGGCCGTAATTGTTCATCTGCGGCAGGCAGGCTTCGAGAATGTCACCGCCGACATTGTCGAAATAGACGTCGATGCCCTTTGGCGCGGCCGCGCGCAGCGCCTTGAAGACCGCGCCGTCCTTGTAGTCGACGGCCGCATCGAAGCCGAGCTCGGAGGTCAGCCAGTTGCATTTGTCCGCGCCGCCGGCGATGCCGATGACGCGGCATCCCCTGATCTTCGCGATCTGTCCGACGATCGAGCCGACCGAGCCCGCCGCGGCCGAGACCACGACAGTCTCGCCTTCTTTTGGCTTGCCGATCTCGAGCAGGCCGAAATAGGCGGTGAGGCCAGCGATGCCGAACACGCTGAGCAAGTGCGTGAGCGGTTCGAGCTTCGGCATTTTCGTGAGGTGCTTCGCCGGCACCGCGGCATAATCCTGCCAGCCGGTGTCGCCGAACACGATGTCGCCGGGCGCGAGCCCCGGCGCCTTCGCGCTCACGACCTCGGCGATGGCGCCGCCGGCCATGACGCTGTTCGCTTCGACCGCGGAGCGGTAGGTCGCGCCGTGCATCCAGGCGCGGTTGGCGGCATCGAGCGAGATGTATCGCACGCGCAGCAAGGCCTCGCCGTTCTTCGGCTCCGGCACCACGCTCTCCACCATCTTGAAATGCTCGGGACCGAGCTTGCCGCTCGGCTTTTCAACCAGAAGAATCTGGCGATTGACGTTTCCGCTCATTGCATTCCCCCTTGATCGTCTGACGATTATTGATGCAGCCGCCGCAAGGAAAACGTGCAAGCCGCATTCGTTGTGCGCTGCATGAAGGCTAGAGCGGTGGCCTCAGTTTCGCAACGGGAACATCCAGGCGTTGCGACCGCACGCCAAGCGTGTTGCGTAGTTGTAATATCTGCGACATCATGAAGCGCCGGTGTACCTGGGGGTAAGCGATGTCGAACAGGTTTACGCAATACATTCTGGCCGCGATGGTGCTGGGCATCGTCATGGGCTCGGCGATCTACAACTTCCTCCCGGATACGCGAGCCGAATGGGCTGCGTCCATCAACCTGATCGCCATGATGTTCCTGCGGTTGATCAAGATGATCATCGCGCCGCTGGTGTTCGCGACCCTGGTCGGCGGCATCGCCCATATGGGTTCGGGCTCGAAGCTCGGACGCATCTTTGCCAAGACCATGGGCTGGTTCGTGAGCGCCTCCTTCGTGTCGCTGATGCTGGGGCTGATCATGGTCAACCTGCTCCAGCCCGGTGCGAACTTCCCCGGCACGTTGCCAGACAAGGCGCAGTCGACCGGCCTGCCGGTCTCGGCCTTCTCGATCGAGAAATTCCTGACCCATCTGATCCCGACCTCGATTGCGGACGCGATGGCGCAGAACGAGATCCTGCAGATCGTCATCTTCGCCGTGTTCTTCTCGGTGGCGATGGGCGCGATGCCCGAGCGCTCGAAGCCGATCCTCAGCCTGATCGACGACATCTCCCACATCATGCTCAAGGTGACGAGCTATGTGATGCTGTTCGCGCCGCTCGCGGTCTGGGCTGCCATCACCGCGACGGTCGCCAAGAATGGTCTTCTGGTGCTGTGGAAGCTCGTCGTGTTCATGGGCGGCTTCTATCTGTCGCTCCTGATCCTGTGGGGCGTCCTGGTCATCGTCGGCTTCATCGTGATCGGGCCGCGATACAGCCATCTGCTCAGACTGATCCGCGAGCCGCTGATGATCGCGTTCTCGACCGCGAGCTCGGAGGCCGCCTATCCCAAGACGCTGGAGGGTCTGACCAAGTTCGGCGCCTCTTCGCGGATATCGAGCTTCGTGCTGCCGCTCGGCTACTCCTTCAACCTCGACGGCACGATGATGTACTGCACCTTCGCCAGCATCTTCATCGCGCAGACCTACCACATCGAGATGTCGCTCGCGACGCAGCTCGCGATGCTGGCAACGCTGATGATCACGTCCAAGGGGGTCGCCGGCGTGCCGCGGGCCTCACTGGTGGTGATCGCATCCACGCTGGCCCAGTTCGGCATTCCCGAGGCGGGCCTGTTGATGATCATGGGCATCGACACCTTCCTCGACATGGGCCGCAGCGCCACCAACGTGATCGGCAACTCGCTCGCCACCGCCGTGGTCGCGAAGTGGGAAGGCGAACTCGGGCCTGAGCATGCGCTCGGACCGGACGAGGTCGTGCCGGGCGACATGGTGCCCGGCGAAGTGCCCGCGATGGCCGGCCATTGATGGGAGTGCCTCATGCGCCCCTTAACGGCGATTTCGGGCGGTCTGTTGCTGGCGGCTTGTCTGCTGGCAACCGGCGCCTCCGCCCAGGGCGGCGGCAGTGAAGGGCTTAGCCCGACGCTGTCGGCCATCAAGAATGCGCACACCGTGCGGCTCGGCTATCGCGAGAGCTCGCCGCCGTTCTCCTTCCTCGACCAGGCCAATCGTCCGATCGGCTACAGCCTCGAGCTCTGCGAGGCCATCGTCGAGGAGATCGGCATCGAGGTGGACGATCCCAATTTGAAGATCGAGTACGTCAAGGTCACATCCGACGACCGCATAGACGCGGTGCTTCAGAACAAGATCGATCTGGAATGCGGTTCGACGACGGCCAATGCCGAGCGCGGCAAACGCGTCGCTTTCTCGCCCCTGATGTTCGTCGCCGGAACCAAGCTTATGGTGCCGAAAGCCTCGAGCGTTTCGGCCGTCACAGATCTCAAGGGCAAGACCGTGGTGGTGACCAAGGGCACCACCAACGAGCAGGCGATGCATGCGGCCGACAAGAAGTTCTCGCTGGGACTGAACATCATCACCGCAGCCGACCACGAGCAGTCATACCAGACGCTCGCCGACGGCAAGGCGGACGCGTTCGCAACCGACGACATCCTGCTCTACGGTCTGATCGTGCGCCACAAGGCGCAGGACAAGTTCCGCGTCACCGGCGACTATCTGTCCTACGATCCCTACGGCATCATGTTCCGCAAGGGCGAGCCGCAGCTCTCCGCCGTGGTCGAGCGTACCTTCCGCAAGCTCGGCTCCAACCACGACCTGGTGCCGCTCTACAACAAATGGTTCACCGCACGGCTTCCCACCGGCGAGCGGCTGAACGTGCCGATCTCGCTGCAGCTGGAAGAGGCGTTCAAAGCGATGGACGATTCAGCCAGCGCGAATAATTAGTGCGTTTGCGTTGCTGTGATCGCGCCGCAGGCTCGGTGCACCCTCTCCCCTTGTGGGAGAGGGTGGCTTCGCGTAGCGAAGCCGGGTGAGGGGTCTCTCTCCACGAGTGCGCCTCTCGCAGCAGGACACGCGGATGCAACCCCTCATCCCCGGCGCCATAGCCGAAGCTTCGCTTCGGCGTTCTCTTAAGAACGGCGGCCGAAGGCCGCCTATGCCACCTTCTCCCACAAGGGGAGAAGGGAAGGCGGCGAGCGCGTGGCTGAAGAAGAATCTAACTCCGCGTTCAACACACCGTTTCCCCAAACACCCGATCCAGCGCCGCATCGTACGTCGCCTGCACCAGCTCCGGATAGAGCTTTGCCAGCGCCTCCATCATCACGCCGGAATTGATTTCGAGCACCTGCCAGGCGCCATCGACGCGGATCACGTCGATCGATGCGAAGGCGATGCCGATGGCGCTTGCGGCGTCGATGGCGAGCTTCACGCAGGCCGCTTGAGCTGCACCGTCCTCCACGAGCACCGGCTGCGCGCCGGCGTCGAGATTGTGCCGCCAGGTCAGGACGCGCCGCTCGCCACTGGGCACGACGGCGTCCAACGTCTGCGCATCGCACTCGCCGAGACGCCCGTCGTGTCCCGCCGCACGCGCCAGTTCGCGCAGGCTGTGCACGCCATCGCCGACGACCAACGGACGCTTCTTGCTGTAGACGATCATCGGCGTCTGATCGAGCAGGATCACCCGGACTTCCTCCTCGATCGCGACATAGGGCGAGATCACGAGCCCGAGGCTCGATGAAAAGACCTCGCCGACCGCGTGGTCGAGTTCGTCGCGGCTCGTTGCCTTGAACACGTAGCGTCCCGAGGTGCCCTCATTGGGTTTCACCACCACGCCTTGCGGATTCTGCACAAGCAGCGCCAGCATCGCCTCGCGCCAGGTGGAACCGACGACGTGCACACCCATCTTCGGATTGAGGAAGAGGTGATGGGCAATGCACGGCACGCCCGCGAGCGCCAGCACCTCCGCGGTCGCGGATTTGTCGTTGGCGAGGCGATGTGCGATGGCGCTGTTGAGGCCGATGTCGTAGCCGAAGGCGAAGTGGCATTTTGCGCCCCGGCGCATTGCGACCAGCCAGCCACCGGGGCGGACATCGACCGTGACGTTGTGGCGGGCGCAATAGCGCCTGATTGCCTGGACGAAGACTCGCTCGCTTGCCATGTCTTGAAGCGTTCCACCTGCCGAAAGCCGCAAAAATGCGGGAAACGGCGCCAAACCGGGCTGAAAATCAGAGCTATTCTTAATGAAATTCTCGCGAGCAGGTTGGAAATTAAGTGCTGCGATCGAGGCTTGCAGGGAAAAGAAATTGCCCGCTGCGCGCACGGCGCGGAAAATTCGTTAGTGATAGGCCTAATCCGCCGGAAAAGCCGGTCTGATCGGCGCCAATTGCAGCAGAAACGAGGTTGATTCCTGGCCTCAATGGCGTAGATCACACACGCGAAATCCTCCGCCATGACAAGTGGTGTTCGCCTCGCTTTCAGGGGCCGGGCAACGCTTTTGTTCTAAAACCGCAAATATTCGGAATATCGAAAATCATGAGCGCGTTTTACCGAGAGAAGGTTCTTTCCGTCCACCACTGGACCGACACGCTGTTCAGCTTCCGCGCCACCCGCGATACCGGCTTCCGCTTCCAGAACGGCCAGTTCGCAATGATCGGCCTCGAGGTCGACGGCCGCCCGCTGCTGCGCGCGTACAGCATGGCGAGCGCCAATCACGAGGAGGAGCTCGAGTTCTTCTCGATCAAGGTTCAGGACGGCCCGCTCACCTCGCGCCTCCAGAAGATCAAGGAAGGCGACACCATCCTGGTCGGCCGCAAGGCGACCGGCACGCTCGTCACCGACAACCTCATTCCCGGCAAGCGGCTCCTGCTGCTGTCGACCGGCACCGGGCTCGCGCCATTCGCAAGCCTGATCAAGGATCCCGACGTGTACGACCAGTTCGAGACCATCGTGCTGGTGCATGGCTGCCGCCAGGTCTCCGAGCTCGCCTATGGCGAGCAGCTCGTCGCCAACTTGCGTGAAGACGAGCTGTTCGGGCCGCTGCTGTCGGAGAAGCTCGTCTATTATCCGACCGTGACCCGCGAGCCGTTCCGCAATCGCGGCCGCATCACCGACCTCATCAACTCCGAGCAGCTCTTCAACGACATCGGCCAGGCCCCGCTCGACATCGCCACCGACCGCATCATGATGTGCGGCAGCCCGGCGATGCTGGAAGAGCTGCGCGTCATGTTCGAAGGCCGCGATTTCGTCGAGGGCGCAAGCAACTCGCCCGGCCATTTCGTGATCGAGAAGGCGTTCGTGGAGCGCTGATCGCCGCGGGCGATGATCTCTGATCATTGCCGCCGTCGATTTGAGGCGTTGCCACTCAGACGGCCGTCGTCCCGGACAAGCGAAGCGCAGATCCGGGACCCAACCACAAGATTGAGTTGGCGAAGACTTGTAACCACTAGCTTCGCGCCACAACAACTCCCTGGGGTTGGGTCCCGGCCCCCCGTGCGCAATTGCGCACTAGGCCGGGACGACACCGGAGTGTAAGGCTCGGTCCTCGCTTCATCTCAAGCATTCGCCTCCCTCTCTCTCCCCACTCACCATCCTCCCCCGACTTTGTTATTGGCGCGCTTCGCGCGGGCCTTGCTATAAGTTCGCTCCAAAATCTCGCGGCGATGTTGCGGTGCGAGAGCTGGGGGAGCTGCGCACGCCTTGTCCGTGATCGACCATGGTCGTTCGGCGAAGCCGACCGCCTTCGTGCTCGCGGGCGGCGGCAGCTTCGGGGCGATCCAGGTCGGCATGATGCATTCGCTGGCCAAGCACGGGGTCGTCGCGGATCTTGTGGTCGGCTCCAGCGTCGGTGCGATCAACGGCGCCTACTATGCCGGGGATCCCTCGCTCAAGGGGGTCCTTGGGCTGGAGGCGATCTGGCGCGGCCTGAAGCGTCGCGACGTCTTTCCGGTCACCTGGCGGACCCTGCTCGGCTTCATGTGGCGGCGGGATTTTTTGATCTCGCATGACGGCATCCGCAAGCTGGTCGAGGATCACCTGCCTTATCGCAACCTCCAGGATGCCGGGCTTCCCATCCACATCGTCACCACCAATTTCATCTCCGGCGAAAGCGTGGTGCTTTCGGAGGGGCCGGCGCTGGAGGCGATCCTGGCGTCCACGGCGATTCCCGGCGCCTTCACGCCAGTCCACTATCGCAATCAGTTCCTCGCCGACGGCGCGATCTCGTCGAACACGCCGATCCGGGTCGCGGTGCAGAAGGGCGCAAAGCGGCTGATCGTGCTGCCTGCAGGGCATGCCTGCGCGATCGAGAATCCCCCGGTGGGTGCTGTCGCCAACGCCCTGCATGCGCTGACGCTGCTGATCGCGCGGCAGCTGGTGGGGGAGCTCAAGGGACTCGCCTCCGATATCGAATATGTCGTAGTGCCGCCGCTCTGTCCGCTGGTGGGTTCACCTTACGATTTTTCGCGGACCGACGACCATATCGAGCGCGCCATCAGGAGCACCGATGCCTGGCTGGCGCAGGATGGCCTCGAACGACACGGCCATATTCCCCATGAGGCGATGCCGCATGGTCACTGACTTGTCATCTTTTGCACCGCAAAAGCCGCCCACCGGATGGATTGATTTGCGCCAACCGAATTCGGTAGCCTGAACCTTAATCGCGTCATAACCGCAGGACGACGCGGGCGTACCGTATCCCGTCATTTTCGACGAGAGGATGTGATCGTGGCCGACGACAACAAAGAACTAAACTCCCCGCAGGGGGCCATGAAGGGGGACATGGAAGAGAGTGTCATGGAAACTCTGCTGCTTCCATTCTCGCCGCGCTTCATCGTCCTGACGATTTGCGCGGTCGTCACTGCGCTCCTGATCGGCATCGCCGACCGCAAGATCTTCGACATCCTGCTGACACCGATCCTGATTTTCGGCGCGCTGACGCTGCTCGGCGTCCGCGATCTGCTCCAGAAGAGTCACGCGGTCCTGCGCAACTACCCGATTTCGGCGCACATACGCTTCCTGCTCGAGGAGATCCGGCCCGAGATGCGGCAGTATTTCTTCGAGAGCGAGAAGGACGGCATGCCGTTCTCGCGCGACACCCGCGCGGTGGTCTATCAGCGCGCCAAGATGGAGCTGGACAAGCGTCCGTTCGGCACCCAGGAGGACGTCTACCGCGAGGGCTATGAGTGGATGCATCATTCGGTCTCGCCGAAGATGCGGGCGGAGGAGAAATTCCGCATCACCATCGGCGGCCCCGACTGCAAGAAGCCCTATTCGGCGTCGGTGTTCAACATCTCCGCGATGAGCTTCGGCGCGCTCAGCCCGAACGCGGTGCGCGCGCTGAACGCCGGCGCGAAAAAGGGCGGCTTCGCGCATGATACCGGGGAGGGCGGCTTCAGCCCCTATCACCGCGAGATGGGCGGCGACATCATCTGGGAGATCGGCTCCGGCTATTTCGGCTGCCGTCATCTCGATGGCAGCTTCGATCCGGACGCGTTCGCACGTGTTGCCAGCGAAGACCAGATCAAGATGGTCGAGCTCAAGATCAGCCAGGGCGCCAAGCCCGGCCATGGCGGCGTGCTGCCGGCCGCCAAGGTCTCGGAAGAGATCTCCAAGATCCGCGGCGTCTCGATGGGCGAGGATTGCATCTCGCCGGCCTCGCACCGCGCGTTCTCGACCCCGGTCGGCATGATGCAGTTCGTCGCCGAGATGCGCAGGCTGTCCGGCGGCAAGCCGGCCGGCTTCAAACTGTGCATCGGTCACCCCTGGGAATTCCTGGCGATCTGCAAGGCGATGCTGGAGACCGGCATCTACCCCGACTTCATCGTCGTCGACGGCAATGAGGGCGGCACCGGGGCCGCGCCGCTGGAATTCATGGATCATCTGGGCATGCCGATGCGGGAAGGCGTCAGTTTCGTCCACAATGCGCTAGTCGGCATCAATGCGCGCGACCGCATCAAGATCGGCGCGTCCGGCAAGATCGCCACCGCCTTCGATATGGCGCGCGCGATGGCGATCGGCGCCGACTGGTGCAATTCGGCGCGCGGCTTCATGTTCTCGCTCGGCTGCATCCAGTCGCTGAGCTGCCACACCGACCGCTGCCCGACCGGCGTCGCGACGCAGGATCCGACGCGGGCGCGCGCGCTCTATGTGCCGCTCAAGATCGACCGCGTGCACAACTATCACCATGCGACGCTGCACTCGCTATCCGAGCTGATCGCCGCCGCCGGCCTCGAACATCCGCAGCAGCTGCGCCCGATCCACTTCACCCAGCGCAATTCGACGACCGAGGTGAAGTCCTTTGCACAGCTCTATCCGTCGCTCCGCCCGGGCGAGCTGCTCGAAGGCACGGAGGACTCGCGCTTCCGCGACGCCTGGCGGATGGCGCGGGCGGAGACGTTCCAGCCGGCGCTTTGAGGCGCCGGCCCACCGCATGATATCCCCGCCGGCGGCGTGGATTCGTCGCGAGCCAAGCCAAGGTTTAAGGTCTGTGTCAGCTTTGGGTGCAAATTGGTCCCATGGACGAACGACGCAGCAAAGCTAGGCATCGCGTACTGAAGGCCGGAACGATCGAGTTCGGCGGCGGCGCGATCGACTGCACCGTTCGCAATTTCTCGCACACCGGCGCAGCGCTCGACGTCACCAGCCCGGTCGGCATCCCCGAACACTTCACGCTGTTCATCCAGGCCGACGGAACGCATCTGTCTTGCCGTGTCGTCTGGCGCAAGGAAAAGCGGATCGGGGTGCAGTTCGGCTGAGGGCTGGCGTTTGACGCGAGCCCCTGACACAACTCAATCGTCTGCCCGGCGAAGGCCGGGACCCAACCCCAGGATCGAGTTAGGCGAAGGCTCGTCGACGGAGATCTCGCACCAAACTTCTCCCTGTGGGTATGGGTCCCGGCCTTCGCCGGGACGACGAGCGGAGGTTGGTGCGCGGCTATGCCTTTACGCCAGACAAAAGCGCACTCCGGACGTGTAGCTTTTGCAGCGAAATTTACGCCGCCGCCCGCTCATCTCTCCGGCTCGCCAGGATCTTGTCGATCCTGCGGCCATCGAGATCGACGACCTCGACATGCCAGTCGCCGAGATCGAAGGCGTCGCCGACGTTCGGCAGCACGTTGAACTGCTGCAGCACGAGGCCCGCCACCGTGTTGTAGCGGTGGTGCGGCGGCAGCTCGATGCCGAGGAGCTCGCCGAAGTCGTCGACCGGCATCCAGCCGGAGATCAGCAGCGAAGAGTCCGCGCGCCGGACATAGGCGGGCTCCGGCGGGCCTTCCTCGGAATGAAACGCGCCGACGATCGACTCCAGAATGTCGGCCGCCGTCACCACACCCTCGAAGGCACCGTACTCGTCATGCACGAGGCCGATATGCACGGGCGCTTCTTTGAGGATCGCGAGCACGTCGCGCGCGTCGGCCGAGGCCGGAATGATCGGCGTCTCTCGCACCAGCGCGCGCAAATCGGGCGTCCGCTCGCGCATATAGGCCACGAGAAGGTCCTTGGCCTGGAGCACACCGATCGGCTTGTCGCGGTCACCGTCCGAGACGGGGAAGCGCGAATGCGGGCTTTTCGTGATGAGCGCCTGGATCTCTTCCGGACTGTCGTTCAGGTCGATCTCGTCGACTTCCGTGCGCGGCGTCATGACGGCGCCGACCGGCCGGTCGCCGAGCCGCATCACGCCGGCGATCATCTCCTTCTCGCCGGGCTCCAGCACGCCTGCGCTTTCGGCTTCGCTGACGAGATGATGGATCTCGTCCTCCGACACCTTCTCCTCGGCCTTGCCGCCGCGGCCGAGCAGGGTGAGGATCAGCTTGCCGGAGAGATCGAGCAGAACGACGAGCGGCAGCGAGATCCGCGCCAGCCAGTCCATCACCGGCGCGACCTTGACCGCGATGCTCTCGGGGTCGCGCAGCGCCACCTGTTTCGGCACGAGCTCGCCGACGATCAGCGTCGCATAGGTGATGAGGGTGACGACGATGCCGACGCCGACGATGTCGGCGATGCCGGCCGACAGGCCGAGTTCGACCAGCCATTGCGTCAGCCGCTGCCCCAGCGTTGCGCCCGAGAAGGCGCCCGAGAGCACGCCGACCAGCGTGATGCCGATCTGCACCGTCGAGAGGAACTTTCCGGGATTGGCCGCCAGCATCAGCGCCCGCTCGGCGCCGCGCACGCCCCTGGCGGCCAGCAGCGAAAGCCGCGCAGGGCGGGAGGAGACGACCGCCAGCTCGGACATGGACAAGAGGCCGTTGATGACGATCAGGACAACGACGATGACGAGTTCGACAGAGAGCATTGTTCGCAAATGGATGGGTTAACGGTCCGGCGGAGCGCCGGGCCGAACCCTCAATATATGATCTTCATGGCCGGTTTCGCCGGTTCCGATCAAAATGTCGCAGGCGAAATTCAGGCGCTCTCGCCGCCGGGGTTTTCCAGGCTGAACGTCTCGGACTGCTCGTCATAGGCGAACAGCTCTGCGTAACGGCCCCAGGAAACCACCGTCTTCAGCGTCTCGTCTGCATAGTCTTCGGACATATAGTCCTCGAGCTCGTTGCGGAAGCGCGCTGCGGGTGCGGTGTGCGAGGGACGTTCGTCCAGCACGCGGCGGATCAACCCCATCACCGGAACGTAAGTGACGAGATGTTCGGCGAACAGCCTCTTGCGCGCGTCGGTCTCGAGATTGGCAAAGCGCTTACCCGCTTCGGTGAGCATCAGGTCGCCTTCGCTAAGCTGGGCGAACCGTAACAGCTGCAGGGACTCGCCGAGATGCAGGATCTCGTCGGCCTCGAGCTGAAGCTGGCTTGCGAGCACCGGCAGGTCAGCGTGTCCGTGATAGGGCGCCCCCGCCAGCGTCTCGATCAGGCCGGACAGCACGTTGGAGGATGCGTGGTGCAGGGTCATGCCGACGCCGGAGCCGGGGATGCCTTCGATGGCGGGCGCCTTGGGCTCCGCGCGCTGGGTCATGCGCGCGTAGATGCTGTCGACGAGCTGGCGAAAATGCGGATCGAGCCGGTTGCGCGGATGCGTGAGTTCGACCTTGATCTCGGCGGCGACACGACCTGGATTCGATGAGAACACCAGGATGCGATCGCACATCAAGACTGCTTCCTCGATATTGTGCGTCACCATGAGGATCGACTTGATCGGCAGCCGGCCCTCCATCCAGAGATCAATCAGATCTGTGCGCAGCGTCTCGGCCGTGAGCACGTCGAGCGCCGAGAACGGCTCGTCCATCAAGAGTAGGTCCGGATGCACGACCAGCGCCCGGGCAAAGCCGACGCGCTGGCGCATGCCACCCGAGAGTTCCTTGGGATAGGCCGACTCGAACCCGTCGAGGCCGATCAGGTCGATCGCCGCCAGCGCGCGCGTGCGGCGCTCCGTGGCATCCACGCCGAGCGCTTCGAGCCCAAGCTCGACGTTTTGCAGCACCGTCAGCCAGGGAAACAGCGCGAACGACTGAAACACCATGGCGACGCCGTTCGGCGGCCCGATGATGGTCTCGCCCCGGCAGGTTGCCTGTCCCGAGGATGGGGCTACCAGACCGGCGATGATCCGCAGCAACGTGGATTTGCCGGAGCCGGAACGGCCAAGCAGGCCGACGATCTCGCCCGAGCGGATGGTCAGATCGACCTTCTCCAGCACCAACAGTTCCTCGCCGCTGCCCTTCGGAAAGGATCGGCAGACACCACGAATATCGATAAGGGCAGAAGCTTTATCGAGCATGATGGCCTCCTCGTCACCCGAGCCGCAGGCGGCGCTCGCCGAAGGCGTAGAGCGGCCGCCAGACCAGACGATTGAACAACGTTACCAAGATGCACATCGTGGCGATTCCGAGAACGACGCGTGGGAAGTCGCCGGCTTCCGTCGCAGAAGCGATGTAGGCGCCGAGCCCGGTGGCCTTCAGATGCGTGTCGCCCCAGCTCGCGACCTCCGCGACGATCGACGCATTCCAGGAGCCGCCGGAAGCGGTGATCGCGCCGGTGACGTAATAGGGGAAGATGCCGGGAATGATCACCTTGAACCACCACCGCCATCCACCAAGGTGGAGACTGCTCGCGGCCTCGCGCAGATCGGTCGGAAAGGCGCTGGCGCCCGCGATGACGTTGAACAGGATGTACCATTGTGTGCCCAGGATCATCAGCGGGCTCAACCAGACATTGGGGTTGAGCCTGAAGCTGACGATGGCGACGACGAAGACGGGAAAGGCGAGATTGGCCGGAAACGCGGCGAGAAACTGTGCCAGCGGTTGGATGCGTTCGGCAAGTTTCGGACGCAAACCGATCCAGACGCCGACCGGCACCCAGATCAGCGTTGCGAGGGTGATCAGGACGGCGACGCGCAACAACGTGATCAGCCCGTCACGGATCACTATGAGGACGTCGGGCATGCCGAGACTCGCCGAGAGGTAACGATAGCTCAGCCAGGCCGCATAGGCGGTCCCGGCGAGGATGAGCGCAATCCAAACCCCGTCGATCAGCCGCGACGGCCGGCCTTTGGCTTTGGTCGCCGGCCGCAGTTCTGGCAGCGGAACCCGTAAATTCGAGATCGCGCGATTGATCGCCGAAAAGGGAAGTGTGAGAGCGCGCAGCGCCCGGGTCCGGCGAAACAGGTCGAGTACCCAGGAAGCCGGCGCCTCGCCGGACGCCGTCTGCTCGAAGCGGAATTTGTCGGCCCAGGCGACGATCGGACGGAACAGCAATTGATCGTAGGCGATGATGACGAGCAGCATCGCCAGGATGGCGTAGAAGATCGCGGGCAAATCTTGCTGCTGGATGCCCAGCGCGACATAGGAGCCGATGCCCGGCAAGGTCACCGTGGTATTGCCGACAGTGATCGCTTCCGAGGCGACTACGAAGAACCAGCCGCCCGACATCGACATCATTGCGTTCCAGATCAGCCCCGGCATCGCAAACGGCACGTCGAGGCGCCAGAAGCGCTGCCAGCCGGACAAGTGAAAGCTTTGCGTGGCCTCTTCCAGATCCTTGGGCACGTTGCGCATGGACTGGTACATGCTGAACGTCATGTTCCAGGCCTGGCTGGTGAAGATCGCGAACACCGAGGCGAGCTCGGCGCCGAGCACCTGGCTCGGAAACAGGTTCATGAAGAAGACGACGGTGAAGGTCAGGAAGCCCAGGATCGGCACCGACTGGAGGATGTCCAGCACCGGGATCATGACCATCTCTGCCCGCCGGCTCTTGGCGGCGATCGCTGCGTAGATGAAGGTGAAGACCGTCGAACACACGATCGCAAGCAGCATGCGCAAGACGGTGCGCAGCGCGTAGAGCGGCAGGTTTGCCGGATCGAGCGAGACCGGCGTGCGCTCCAGCTCGGACAGGGGCGCGGTGGTTTGCTCGCCGCCGTAGACGATCAGCACCATGGCGCCAATCACCAGGATCAGTGCGACGACGTCCCAGACATTGGGGCGCAGCGCCCGGCCGATCGCGGCCGTGCGGATATATCTCGGCTTCATGGGGCCCGCCCTTGGGCTAGAACTCGGCGTGCAGGCGGCCCGAGAAGATCGAGACCGGCCCGCGGTCGGCGTTATAGGCCGGGTTTGTGATCAATTGATAGTCGGCGGTCAGCGTCACGTTCTTGACCACCGAATAGGCGTAGTAGGCCTCGAGGATGCGTTCGGTGCGATAGTTGAGCTGGCCGTCCCCGATCAGGAGGCCGAGCCCGCCGGCCGCAAGGAAGTCGCGATGCGCGGCCGACAAACCATTGATCGCGCCACCGATGCCGACCGTGTCGTCCGGCCGTCCCCACCGGCTGCCCTTGATCGAAAGGCCGCCTGAAATGCTGCGATCGATGTCGGTGAAGGACAGGATCTGGTTCTGCCCGTCGTTCCAGCTTGCGCGGGCGAACAGTCCGACGTCGTTGACGATCTGCTGTTCGAGATTGACGTAGAAGCCGTATTTGGGCCGGTTGCGCTGGGTCGCAGTGGCAATGTCGTTGATGTCGAGCGCCGGATTTGCCGCAGCAAGGTCCACCACCTCGCGGTAGTTGGCGGTGTTGCCGCTGTTGGCAAAGACGCCGACGCGCAGCTTGCCGGGCTGCTCGAAGATCGCATGGCGTTCCTCGAACTCGACCGCGGTACCGCCCGTCTTGAAGGTAAGGATGTCGCTATTGGGCGCGGACGGCACCTGAAACAGGCCGGCGCGGATCGCCCAGTCCTTGCGGTTGAGCTCGACCACTGCGCCGCGGGTATAACCGGGAAGATCGGCGGGGAAGTCGTATGCTGCCGACGCCCACATTGCCCAGTTCATGAAGTCGGCGCGCGGATCCTTCGCATAAGCATTGCCGTCGAAGAAATCGCCGATGGCAAAGCGGCCGACGATCAGCGTGACGCGGTCGATGTCGCGCTTGCCCGCGAGCTGGTTCGGCGCATCGGCGACATCTTCCTGCTCGCCGCCGAGGCCAAACGTCTGCTTGAAATAGTAGCGTTGCGGCCGGATCTTCGGGAAAGCCGCGCCGGCCTTCTGCGCTTCGCCGTTGGAAAAGCCGCCAAGCCCGAGCGTGCCGTTGAGGCCAAAACCCTGCGCCAGCTCGGGATTGAAATAGAACTCGCCGCCGTCCCACAGGCGTGCGCCCAGGAAGGCCGTCGTCGTCCACGTCGCCTGCAGCTGGCCACCGCCGGGAAGGCTTTGCGGGCCGGCATAGGGCGAATGGATGGGACCATAGCCCTGCGGCAGGAACGTCGTCTGTGCGTGGACATTCCAGTCGCTGGACTCAGGCAGCTTCGTCTTGCCGTCGACGGGCGGCATCCACGGCGTGTCGCCGAATTGATAGTTCAGGCCGAGCTTGAACAGATGGACGCGCGGTTCGACGTTGAGGTCGCCGAAGCCGAAGCTGCTTAGGTCGTAGGTCCGACGAGACAAGTCGACATATTCGTACTCGGCCTTTGCGGTCCAGTTGCCGCTGACGGCGTATTCCAGGCCAAGTCCTGCCGTCCAGCCCGTCTGGTAGTGTCCGACGCGCGCAATGACGTCGCTGACGGGGGGATCGTTGATGTCGACATGGGTGTGTCCCCAGGCGAAGCCGCCGGTGACGTAAGGCATCAAGCGGCCGAACGCGTAACCGATGCGGCCGCGCACGGTGCCGACATAGTCAATGGTGGTGTTGAAGGGTTGAGGGTCCCGTTCCAGCGCCGGTGTATCCAGCGGGCCGGGGAACGTGGCGTCCGCCTCGATGCCGAGAACGACGTTGTTGGCGAGTTGACGATTATAGCCGAGCTGATATCCGCCGTTCAGTCCCATCGCGCTGTGGGGCAGGAACACGCCCTGCTCCGGCAGCGGGTGAGTGCCGGGACCGAAGCTCGCATCGCCATAGCCAAAATGGCCGCCGACATAGAAGCCGGTCCAGTCATAGAGAGTTCTTGCTGCCCGCGCTTTCAGCGGCAGGTCGGCCGCAAAACCCGCGGCGGGCAGCATCAGCACGCTGGAGGCGATCGCAGCCGTCCGCAAGACCCGGTGTCGGTGACCTCTCAACGTCAAACGCACGTCCCCCAGACGCAAATGTGCCCCAACCGGCGCGATATCACTGCCGATTCGCGGCGATCCTGTCATCAGGTCCTGGTTGTTCGTCCGAACCGGCGAGATGATCCCCGCCCGGTACGATTTCTTCCCAAGTCCCTGCGCTCGTTGCGAACCTTATTGCGAGTAATTCGCAATAGCAACTGGCGCGGTCTGCCGCAGACGATGGTTGGCATCCTTGTGTGACGGGACTGCAACAAAATCCTGGCCCCAAAAATGGAAGACCCGCCCGGGGGGACAGCCGGGCGGGTCGGGGGCACGACACGGGGTGGATGAGGCGCCCGTGTCGAACGCAGGATCCACGTGAGATCGGCCTCAGCTACTCAAATCAGTAGCAAGTACGGACGCGGCCGACGTACCGGCCGAAGGCGTTGTACTGGGCGACCCAGCCGCAACGGTGATAGCCATTGTAATAGGGGTCGCTGGCGGCGATCGCGCTGCCGACGATGGCGGCGGTGGCGATGCCGGCGCCGACCCCCCAGCCCCAGCCGAGCGGCTTCGCCTCGGCCTGCGAGGTGGTGGACACGACACTGCCGGCCACAGTGAGGGCAGCGAGAGCGATTGCGGCAATCTTGGTCTTGACCGACATTTGAAACTCCATCCGGCTTGAGGCGGTGCGTTGTGGTCCGCGTGCCCAATTGGACGGAGGCTCTTCGCGTCCGGTTCGAAGCCGCCAAATGCGGCCATCGAGTCCAACGCTTTCCTGAAAGATTACAGAAGGATGCGGCCTAGCTGAGCGGGCCCCTGGCGAGCCGGCTCACGTCGAAGTTATCGACCTCGGCAAGCAGCTCGCAGAAGGCGCGCGCGCCCTGGTCGACAAGCTGCTCGCCCTGCTCGCGCGAGGCCAGCGTCGCGTTGCCGACGGCGCCGCTTGCGTTGAGATCCTGCGCCTGCCAGGCGAACGGCGCGGGCCGCTGTGTCGACAGCCAGCGATACTGCTTCTCCATCGCGATGCTGCTCGCGGGAAAATCCGCGATTGCATCCATGCGCACCTGATCGGGATAGCGCGCCAGCATGATCGACGTCTCGACCGCGCCGCCATGGATGCCATGGCGCACTTCCTCGGCCGGGAACAGTTTGTCTGCTGCGGACAGCCGCGACCAGGATGTCGTGACCACGAACAACTTCTGATGCGCGCGAAGATCCTGCGCGACCAGCATCATTGCTGCGCTGTTGCCGCCATGGCTGGTGATGATGACGAGCTTTTTCACGCCGCGCCGCGCGACGTCTTCGCCAAGTCCGGTCCAGGTCTTGAGCGCGACGTCGGTCGGCAGCGTCAACGTGCCCGGATAGTCGATATGCTCGGTGGAAATCCCGACGGGTTGAACGGGCAGGAAGGTCGCTGGGACGTTTGCGGGCAAGAGCTCGCGCACGCGCGCCAGATAGGCGTCCGCGATCAGGACGTCGGTCTCAAACGGCAAATGCGGGCCGTGCTGCTCGGTCGCCGCCAACGGCAGCACCGCGATCCAGCGCGACACCTCCGCAGGGCTAGCCTCAGTCCAGCCGATCTCGGTCCAGTCGCGGGGAGGCGTCATCGAGGTTTCTTTGCGCGAATTTGTCACGTAGTTTGTACATATCGAGGGGACGCGGGCCCGGCCGGCTGCGTCCCCGAACTTCTTGCGGTTTTATCGCGTTGGTTTCACATGGGCTAGTCACATGGGCCAGTCACTTGGGCCAGTCACTTGGGCTAGACGCGATCGACGGAGTGCAATCATGAGCCCCTCTCATCTGCGGCGAGCGTTAACGGCGGGCTTGATGGCCGTCTTCGTGTCGCTTCTCCCGGCGCGCGCCGAGACCCTGGACAAGGTCTCCTTTGGCACCAACTGGGTCGCCGAGGCCGAGCATGGTGGCTTTTTCCAGGCGGTCGCCGACGGCACCTACAAGCGCTACGGGCTCGACGTCACAATCGTCCCCGGCGGGCCGAACGAGAACAACCGGATGCTGCTGATCGCGGGAAAGATCGATTTCTTCATGGCGGCAAACACGCTGATGTCGTTCGATGCCGTGACCAACAACGTCCCCGTGGTCACGATCGCCGCGATCTTCCAGAAGGATCCGCAGGTGATGCTGACGCAGCCGGATGCCAAGGTCACGAAGATCGAGGACCTCAAGCCGCTGACGTTGTTCGTCTCCAAGGAGGGCATGACCAGCTACTTCCAGTGGCTGAAGTCCGAATACGGTTTCAGCGAGAAGAACGTCCGTCCCTATAATTTCAATCCGCAGCCCTTCATCGCCAATCCCAAGAGCGCAATGCAGGGTTACGTAACGTCCGAGCCCTTCGCGGTGGAGAAGGCAGCCGGCTTCAAGCCCAACGTGCTCCTGCTCGCCGATTATGGCTTCAACACCTATTCGACCCTGATCGAGACCCGCCGCGACATGGTCGAGAAGAAGCCTGATCTCGTGCAGCGCTTCGTCGATGCCTCGATCGTCGGCTGGTACAACTACATCTACGGCGACAATTCCGCCGGCAACGCGATGATCAAGAAGCTCAATCCGGAGATGACCGACGAGCTGCTCGCCTATTCCGTCGCCAAGATGAAGGAATACGGCATCGTCGATTCCGGCGAGTCGTTGAAGAACGGAATCGGCGCGATGAGCGATGAGCGCTACACCTCGTTCTTCGACAAGATGGTGAAGGCCGGCGTCGTGAAGCGCGATCTCGACTATCGCAAATCCTATACGCTGCGTTTCGTCAACAAGGGCGTCGGCGTCGAGCTGCGTCCCGCCAAGCCGTAACGCAAAGCTGATGTCAGACGCCAGAGCTTCGTCCGGGGGCGAGACCGGCCTGACGGCCCTGGCCGTCAGGCTGCGCGGCGTGACGAAGACCTACGACAACGGCGTCATGGCGCTTGGTCCGCTCGATCTCGCCGTGCGCAAGGGCGAGTTCGTCTCGCTGCTCGGGCCGTCCGGCTGCGGCAAGTCCACCGCGCTGCGCCTGATCGCGGGCCTCGCCGCGCCCTCGTCCGGCACGGTGCGGGTGTCGCGCCATGAGGGCGTGGCGCAGCCGGGCCACGGCATCGGCTTCGTGTTTCAGGAGCCGACCCTGATGCCCTGGACCAGCGTCCGCGAAAACGTGCGGCTGCCCTTGAAGCTCGCACGTGTGCCGAAGGCCGAGGCGCGCGCGCGTGTCGATGAGGCGCTGGCGAGCGTCGGCCTCGCCGAATTCGCCGCGGCCTTCCCGCGCGAACTCTCCGGCGGCATGAAGATGCGGGTGTCGCTGGCGCGCGCGCTCGTCACCGATCCCGATATCCTGCTGATGGACGAGCCCTTCGCGGCGCTCGACGAGATCACGCGCTTTCGCCTCAACAACGACCTGCTGACGCTGTGGCGAGACCTGGGCAAGACGATCATCTTCGTCACCCACTCGGTGTTCGAGTCCGTCTACCTGTCGCAGCGCGTCGTGGTCATGACGGCGCGGCCCGGCCGCATCCAGGCCGACGTCCGCATCGAGACTGTCGAGCCGCGCGGCGAGGAATTTCGTACCTCAGCCGCCTACGCCGATTATTGCAGAAAAGTGTCGGGCGCGCTTGCGCCGTCCTATTCGGGGCAGTCGATGCTATGAGCGCGCAGCCCTCCATCACTGCAAAGCCATCCGCGGCGCAGCGCGCGGTGCGCTTCGTGCTTCCCGTGATCGTCTTCGCGGCCGGCCTTGCAGCCTGGGAACTCGTGGTTCGCGTCAAGGAGATCCCGCCTTATGTGCTGCCGGCGCCGTCGGCCATCTTCCTGACGCTGATCAATGACTGGGCGGTGCTGTCACAATCGCTCGCCACCACACTGCTCACCACGCTTGAAGGTTTTGTGGCAGCAAGCATCGGCGGCATCGCGCTGGCGCTGTTGTTCAACCAGTCGAAATGGGTGGAATATTCACTGTTCCCCTACGCCGTCGTCCTCCAGGTCACGCCGGTGATCGCGATTGCGCCACTGCTCCTGATCTATCTGGATCAGCAGACAGCCGTCGTTGTCTGCGCCTTCATCGTCGCCTTCTTCCCGGTGCTGTCGAACACAACGCTCGGGCTCAGTTCGGTCGACCGCAACCTCGCCGGGCTGTTCCAGCTCTATGGCGCGTCCGCACCCCAGACCCTGCGCTTCCTGAAATTGCCATCGGCGCTGCCCTATATTCTCGGCGGCCTGCGCATTGCCGGCGGGTTGTCGCTGATCGGTGCTGTCGTGGCCGAGATTGCGGCGGGCACCGCCGGCGCGGGCTCAGGACTCGCCTACCGGATCGCCGAGTCCGGCTACCGTCTCAACATACCCCGCATGTTCGCGGCGCTGCTTTTGTTGTCGCTGGCCGGGATTGTCATTTATGGGTTGCTGGCGCTAATTTCGCACCTCGTTTTGCGGCGCTGGCATGAGAGCGCGCTTGGAAAGGAAAGCTGATGACCACCGGTTCGATTTCGTCCGAAAAGATCGACCTTCTGATCTATGGGCCGGTGCGGCCGATTCTCGACAACGGCTTTTCCGATCATTTCGTCGTCCATAAGGCCGAGACCCGCGCCGATCTGGAGCGGCTGACGCCGGCGGTTCGCGAGAAGATCCGCGGCGTCGCGGTGACCTATCACACCGTGCGCGCTGACAAGGATTCGCTGTCGCATTTCCCGAAACTCGAGATCGTGGCGAGCTTCGGCGTGGGCTATGACCACATCGATGCCAAATATGCCAGCGAGCACAATGTCATTGTCACCAACACGCCCGACGTTCTGACTGAAGAGGTCGCTGACGTCGCGATGGGCCTTCTGCTCGCCACCTTGCGCGAATTCATCAAGGCCGACCGCTACGTGCGCTCCGGGCTCTGGCAGACGCAGAACTATCCCCTCAGCGTCGGCTCGCTGCGCGACCGCAAGGTCGGCATTGTCGGCATGGGCCGGATCGGCCAGGCCGTTGCGCGCCGGCTCGACGCCTCGCTGGTGCCAGTGGTCTATCATTCGCGCAACCCGGCAAAGGATGTCTCCTACGAGCACTATCCCGACCTGATCGAGATGGCGAAGGCGGTGGACACGCTGATGGTGATCGTGCCCGGCGGCGCCAGCACCAACAAGATGATCAACGCCGAGGTGCTGAAGGCGCTCGGGCCGCGTGGTGTGCTGATCAACGTCGCGCGCGGCTCCGTGGTCGACGAGCCGGCCCTGGTCCAGGCGCTCAAGTCCGGCACCATCCTCGCTGCCGGCCTCGACGTGTTCGCGGCTGAGCCGAACGTGCCCGACGAGCTCAAGTCCATGCAGAATGTCGTGCTGCTGCCGCATATCGGCTCGGCGTCAGTGGTCACGCGCAACGCCATGGACCAGCTCGTGGTCGACAATCTCAAGACCTGGTTCGCCGGCAAGGCGCCGTTGACGCCGGTGGCGGAAACCCCGGTGAAGGGCCGCTGATGATAATTCTACGGGGCTTTGCGTTGATCATCGCGGCATGTGTCGCCGCGATGAGCCCTGCGCGAGCGCAGGATGCGACGACCCTGAAGAAAGAAATGGTCGGGCAGTGGGAGCTCTCGACCACCGAGCGCAGCAAGACCTGCGTCGTCACGCTGAAGGGTGACGCTGCGGGCCACGGCCTCAAGCTGGAGCTTGAGCCGGCCTGCAAGACCGC
This sequence comes from Bradyrhizobium centrolobii, assembly GCF_001641635.1. Classification (GTDB taxonomy): domain Bacteria; phylum Pseudomonadota; class Alphaproteobacteria; order Rhizobiales; family Xanthobacteraceae; genus Bradyrhizobium; species Bradyrhizobium centrolobii. The sequence goes on along the minus strand of NZ_LUUB01000109.1, from coordinate 15,411 downwards.
GCTGCCCTTCACCAAGGACATCGTTGCCTGGAGCGTCAAGGGCCTCGATATCGTTCGCCTGCAGGATGCGACCGGTGAAGCCGTCATCGACTTCACCGAGGTCGAGGCCGGCATCTTCGAAGGCTTGCGGCAGGGCGAGGGCGTCTACATCCTGCAAGATCTCGCCGCGGCACGCTCGATGGCCAAGTCGATGGACCAGATGATCGGTGACTGGGCCATGGTACGCGGCAACGGCCAGCCGATCTGCGGTCTGACGCTGACCAACACAGAGGCGGGCCCGGACAATTTCCAGGTCTTCCTCAAGCCGAAATGCGATCCCGTCATCGCGCAGTTCAATCCGACGCAATGGCGGCTCGAACGCGGCCAGATCATCCTGATGTCGAAGGCCGGCGAGACCTGGCAGTTCGAGGCCGATGACAACGCGCAATGGCGGCGCGTTCCCGACACCGCCGATCCCCTGATCATGCTGCGTCAGTAGACGCGCCACATTGCGCGACCTTTCGATCGCGCTCAGGTTGTCAGCTTGGGCGGCGGCGCGGTTCCCTGCGCCCATTTCTCCAGCTTGCCGAGCACGCCCCAGGCCGAAAGCGCCAGGAAGATCGGCATGGCGAACTGGCCCAGTCCCGGCACGGCGGACACGATCGTTCCGAACAGCCCGGCAAGGCCTCCTGCATTGGGGCTTGCCGTCACCGCGGAGAGCAGGGCGGTGATCAGCGTGCCGCCGACGCCGAGGGCGGTCTTCCTGCCGTCCAGGAGCTTGCCGATCGTCTCGCCGAGCGCGCCGTTGACCTGGCCGAGGACGGGTTTGCCGTTGCCGTTGTTGAGGAGGACGCCGACCAGATCCACCACCTGCTTCAACTGGTCGACGGGTGCGGGGTTGGTCGGGGTGACTGTTCCGGGCATGGGGGCCGTCCTGTTGACGAGGGAGAGGAGGCGTTCGAACAGGTTGATCGGATCGTTGGTCGCCGGTGTGGTGCCGCCCGGTGCCGTGCCTCCCGCTTGTGGCCGCACGAGCTGCGCGAGGTCCTCCAGCCGTTTCAGGATCTGCGACAGATCGACAGCCGGCACGACCGCTCCCGGCTGGGCCGCCCGCGTGATGGCGGCAATGGTGGCGCCGTCGAGGAGACCGGAATCGTTGATGCCGTGCTGCTGCTGAAACCGCGAGACCGCGGCCATGGTCTTCGGTCCGCTGATGCCGTCCTCGGCGAGCGGCGGATTGGCGCCGAGCCGGTTGAGCGCCTGCTGCACCAGAAGAACCGTCGCCGCCATCTCGTCGTCGGGCTCCGGATTGCCCGTGCCCGGTGGACTGCCGTCGACGGTGATCGAGGGATCGAGCGCCATCATCGCATGCAGGATCACGGCAGTGCCAAGCTGCACGTCGACGTTGCTCGGATCGAACACATGGTCGCGGACGAACTTGCCAGCCCTTGCCTCGGGCGGGCCGTAGAGCGTCGAGCCGCCGTAGAGATAGGGTGAGTTGACGCCCTTGGCATGATAGCCGAAGCCGTTGAAGGCCTCGAGCCGGAACAGGGTTCGCGCGATGCTCCAGTCGCTCGTGCCGACGAAGTCCTGAATCCTCAGCGCGTCGACGGCGCCGTCAACGAACGAGCCGAACGGGCCGCGCCCTTTCGGGACGATCGTCGTCGTGCGATGCAGCGACTGGCCATTGCCTAGATAGGTATCGAAATCGAAATTGGATTCCCGATAGTGGCAGAGAGCGACGAAATGCCAGGGTACGCCGGTGCGTTGCTCGATCTGCTGGTAGGTCGTCTTGCCGTTGATCGCCCGATGCGCCACCGCGTTCGCGTCATCGAGGCGCGATGGCCGGATCTTGAGATTGGCCCAATTCCTCTCGTATTCGCTTTTCAAATCCTGAAATGACACCATTTCCCCGCTCCCGCGAATAATTAAATTGCTGGGTCTTTGTGCAAGTCTGGTGTGAGCTGTGCCGTCGTCACGGCATGAGCTCTCTGCGTAATGCTGCAATGTTGCAGCCTGCCGGCGCAACCGAGTGTGAAATGGCTTACACGTCGAGCGCGAAATCCGCAGAGTGGCTGCGATCAAACGCCGCAATCTCAGGAAGATATCGCGCAAGCGCCTCCAAAGCTGTCCCATTGCGATACGACTTCGCCGAAATCCGGGGAACCGGCCGGACCCGTCATCCGTTAGCGACAGAGATGATCCGCAAGGAGAGCCCTGTATGGCCAAGCGTGTTCTTGCGATCGGCATCGAACCCGGCAACGCCGACTACAGCGCGTTCCCGCAGCTCACGCCTGAACTCGTCCGCACTTACATCGACGCGCAACTCCTGCGCCTGCGCGATCTTGGCTACGAGGTCACGAGCTGCCTGATCGATCTCGATGCGACCGCGGAAGCCGGTGTCACGGCGGCGCTGCGCGACGAGAGTTTCGATTGCATCGTTATCGGCGCCGGCCTGCGTGAGCCGAAGGAGCGCCTCCTTCTGTTCGAGAGGGTGCTCAACCTCGTCCACCGGCTCGCGCCGGGCGCTGCGATCTGCTTCAACACGACTCCTGCCGACACGGCTGAAGCCGTGCAGCGCTGGATCGACCCCTGACATCCGTTGCTCGTCGCGCGATATGGCTGGACGCGATCCTTGATCGGCGCTCCCGGCGACATCGCCTGACGCGCCAGTTCCTGACGGCAATTGTTCTGGCTCGAATCCGCGTCGGGCGCTATGACTTGCGTCAGCATCGGGAGGGCCGAAAATGCTTCGAAGTCTTGGAATTATGACGTGTCTGACGGTTGCCATGGCGATGCCGGTCCATGAGGCGGCGGCTCAGGATGCCGTCGGCGGTGCCATCATCGGCGGTGTCGGCGGGGCGATCCTCGGCGGCGCGCTTGGCGGAGGCCGCGGGGCCGCGATCGGCGCGGTTGTCGGCGCCGGCACGGGTGCTGCGATCGCCTCCGAAGGCGAGCGGCGCCGCTCCGGTTATTATGCCTATCAGCGGGGCTGCTACATGCAGCGTCCCGACGGCTACTATGTGCGGGTCGATCCCAGGTATTGCTACTGACGAGATCCTGCCACGAGCCCTCGCGCTCTAGTTCTTTGCCGCTGCGTCCGGCATGATCTGGAGCAGCGGCTCCGGATGGATGGAGATCTGGCCGGCAAATGGTCGGTCATGGGCGGCGATCAAGAGCACCGAGGTGGCGACGCCGGTTGCGAATAGTCCCATTGCGATTGCCCCTCCGAGGCGGTTGTCGCAATGGACCAGACCGATCGCCAGAAGTGCGCAGGCACCCTGGAGGTACAGGCACCACCATTTGACCGAATTCACTGCGGCGAGGCTGACGATGATCCGCTGCCGTCGTGCATCCAGCGCCTGCTGGAGCGCGGCGATGATCTCGCGCTGCACCGTCTCCTGCCCCCCGCCTTGCGGCGTCATCGCGACGACGAGCTGCAAAGCCTCGGCGAGCGCCGGCGGGGTTACCCTCAGCGACACCTCCTGATGTGCCATCATCGGCCACTCCACCGTTGCGGCGTGCCCGATATAGTCGCGCACCAGCCCGCGCAACCGGGTCTCCTGCTCCGCCGGCAGGCCCGCAGCCAGCAGCACGGCGCTCCGCAGCGCGCTGGCCTCGCGGCTCACCGCCGCGCTGGCGCGGTCGCTGTCACCCCAGACCTGCGCCGCGGTGAAGGCGACGAACAGGCCGAAGATGATGCCGAGCACCGGCAGCATGCCGGGCGAGATCGCCTTCAGCGATTTTGCGCGCTCCTCCGTCGCGACCATCGCGACGGCCGCGAATATGACTGCGGCAAGCAGGTAGGTGAATCCGAAAATCACCAGCGCCATCCAGGGCACCGGCAGGTTGTGCAGCCAGTCGCTCATTGTGTCCTTGTCACTTGATTCGGAGCTCCTTTGCGATCACCGACGGCCACGACCGTGATGTCAGCTCATCGACTGCATTTCGCACTCGCAACACATTTGTCGGCACTGAACTATCTATTTAAAGTTGACAAAAGATTCGATATAGTGCTGGACAGCTTTTCATCTAGCGTTCGTAGAGCAACGGATTCGATTTATTGCGCGTGAGCCACGAGTTGAAGTGGATGCAGCAGATCATCTTGAAACGATCCCACCGGGGAGGGTGCTATGGTGGATCTCGCCACAGCAGCGGTGATTGCAAAGATAGTTTCTGACGCCGTCGGCGCTTTTGACAAGGTTTTTCGCGGGTACATGGACGTTCTTAAGAGGGTACCTACTGTCCCAACGCTACCGCCGCCAGCCTTCGCCGATGTCAATAGTCCCCATCAAAACGCGTTTGTGGCTCGGTCGCGCCAAAGCGCTCAATTATATCAAACGGTGACTTATAAGCAGTTATGCGAGCGCCTCTCCGACGGCGACCGGGAATACATTGAGACCCCCGGGCGCGCGATGGACAGTTACCAACGTCAATGGCTCTCTGTATACGAGCAGAGGGCGTTAGCGAGCGGGATGGACGTCGGCGGACTTAGAGGCCAACTAGGATACCTTGCACGACAGATGAGCGACCCCTTGATCAAGGTGCTTACATTTGTCGAGAAGATGGGCCTGTACCTCGACGATCATTACATGGTGGCTCGTCAGGAAGCCGCGAAATATCTGAAGCGCAATAACTAGCAGGTAGAGTGGCACGCCGGCCGCTTGCTGCCGTCACATCGCGCTGGCGCCGCTCGTGTCACATCAAGCACAGCTGTCCGCAACCTGCGATGCAGGGGGAGCGTCGAATGACGATTGGTCCGATTGAAGCGTCAGGAGTGGCGCTGCGCTTAGGGCGAATTCTCCCGGTTATGACACTTTCTCTCACCATGAGCGCGTCAGCCTTGGCTACAGAGTGTACCTGTCGCGACGCGATTCCAGCCGACTCATCAGCAAGTGGTACATGTACGAAGACGCAAAGCGGCAGTCAGTCGTGCAAAATGGATTGGAATGCAGGTGCCGCCGGGAATCGAGACCAGCACGTCCGCCTTTTGAATGAGCTGCAACGTCAAGGGAGCTCCGTGCCTGATGTGGGAGGTCGCGGCGACGATCCGTTTGACCGCGCCGCCATCGCCCTACTCGATCCATCGCGGCTGGATAGTGTTGTTCCTGCAATGGCGACGCTGTTAGCCGGTGCGCTCGGGCGTAACGCTCCCGATCGGCTTCCGCTGTATCGTGCCTTTCTTGAGCGCTATTCAGATTCTCGCTTCCGCTCGCTATTTGGGCCGGAATCGGCAGAAAAAATCCAACGAGATCAGCTTTCTGCTGGAGGCAGGAACTACAGCGTCGCCATCACCTTCGGCTGTGTGCAGTTTCGGGACGAGCAGTTTCTACTCATGCTGAAGACGCAATACGCAAGGGCGCGGAGGGACTGCGATGATGGTGCGCGGTAGACGTTTTTACCTTCTGGTGGCGGGTGTTGTTTGCTTGTTGGCGGGCTTTTTGTTCCTGACCCCGCATGTAGCTCCCCAAGAGCCGGACGTATTCGTCAAAAGGAAGGGCACAGATAAGATCGTTGTTTTTGTGCACGGAATCCTGGGGGATGCGCAGGGGACCTTCACAAACGAGACAACCCAGGCGTATTGGCCACGGCTCGTCGCCGAAGATCCTGATATGGATTCTTTTGATATTCTCGCAATCAACTACGATGCAGCCCTCACGTCAAAAATGAGCATCGAACAGATCGCGACTGTGGTGCGAACCACGCTGGAGGATCATCGAGTCTTTGACGATTACAATGAGATTTACTTTGTATGTCACAGCATGGGCGGTTTAGTCGTGAAGCGAATGCTGATTGACCTGTGGCAGGCACGAAGCGCGTTCCTTGAACAGCAGGTGAGTGGCATAGTCTTTATTTCGACCCCAGCGAAAGGAGCAAATGGAGCCAACTACCTCGAGCTCTTGGCCCGCCTCGGCGGAGTACGGCCATTGGTAGATTTGCGAACGTATGACGTAAATACGTATCTTCAGATTCTCGAAAACCAGTGGAAGGATTATGTAGACAGAGGCCGAAGAGATCGGGTCCCGCGAGTGTTCGTTGCCTATGAAACGCAGCCTACTCATGGCTACCTGGTAGTTCCGCAGTTGTACACGGAGACGCCGCAGGACGATCGCGCCTATCCCGTCACAGCCGATCATCTCTCAATCGTAAAACCTGCAGATCGAAATTCGCGCGTCTACGATTGGGTGAAACACAGAATTGAAGAGGCTTCGGAGGCCCATGCAGCAGTACCTTTCAAGGAATGGGGTTCGGGACCGGGAGCTTGGGAAAGACTTGATAGCCTTATCCGTCAATTCTCGCTTCCGACTGCCAGGCGAGATGGATTTAATCTCAAGATCTCGGGTGATGCCTCCGCGATCAACGACGTCGGCCGGCTATCAGTGATGGGCACCTACCGGGCGGCAACCTGGGCTGACATGTTTGATCACATCGTTGCGGCGAACACATGCATACACTTTACGGCGAGCAGCAGCCGGCGCGAGCTGAGGTTTTCTTCTCCGGATGCAGCCAAGCAATGCCCAACAGGCCGAACTGTTTGTCCTAGCGCGGCATGCTAGGAAAGCTCGAGCAGAGTTATCCAGAGAGAACCGAGAGCGCGGTTATGATTTTCATCGTGTATCCAGCCGCGAAGCAGTCCGAAGAGGTAGTGCGCTATCGTGAGCCCGCGCATGGCAATTTCCATCACGGGGGTCGAGGCTGATATTCCGGATCTCAGATCAGCCGCATCCCGCGCAGGCTCGCATGCCCGCTCTTGCCGACGATGATGTGGTCGTGCACGGCGATGCCGAGCGGCTTGGCGATGTCGATGATGGCCTTGGTCATCTGGATGTCGGCCTGCGACGGCGAGGGGTCGCCGGAGGGGTGGTTGTGCACGAGGATCAGCGCGGTCGCCGATAGTTCCAGCGCGCGCTTGATGACCTCCCGCGGATAGACCGGCGTGTGGTCGACGGTGCCGGTCTGCTGCACCTCATCCGCGATGAGCTGGTTTCGCTTGTCGAGGAAGAGGAGACGGAATTGCTCCTTGTCGGCAAAGGCCATGCTGGAGCGGCAATAGTCGATCACCTCGTTCCACGACGACAGCGCATTGCGGCTCTTGACCTCGCCCTTGGTCACGCGGCTCGCAGCGGCTGCGATCAGCTTGAGCTGGTTGATCGCGGATTCGCCCACGCCCTCGACCTCGCGCAGCCGCGCGACAGGCGCATGAATGACCTCGGCGAACGAGCCAAACGTCTTGATCAGAGCTTTTGCGAGCGGCTTGGTGTCGCGGCGCGGCAGCGCCGGAAACAGCGCCATCTCCAAGAGTTCATAGTCGCTGAGCGCATCCGCGCCCGCGCTGTAGAAGCGCTCGCGCAGCCGCTCGCGATGGCCGAGATAGTGCGGCGGTTCGGAAGGTTCGGGCGCTTTGGACGGGTCGCTGGATTTGGCGGGCATCGCCAGCCAGCATCGCTGCGGGCCACTTCTTTTGCAACCGTCAATTGCGACGGCGCTGCTCTAGCGCCCGGGCTTCAACCCTGGCACCAGCGCGGCGAGACGGTCCTTGATCGCACGTCCGAACATCGGTCTGCCCATGCCCGGTGGGGGTGGACCGGGCGGAGGTCCGCCGCGCGTCCCCGGCGGAGGCGGGCCGGCGCGCCCGACGGTCGGCGCGGCACGACGGTCGACGCCGAGCGTCAGCGTCGCGACGTAGCGGTCGCGCTCCTCCTTCACCGCGCAGAAGGCACGATGCTCGGGGTCGGAGCGTTCGATGACGTGGTCATTGGCATTGATCACCATGCGCTGCCGCGCGCGGTCGGTGTAGTCGGGCACGTTGGTGTAGATGAACTCGTTCAGGGCGTCGGGCAGGAAGGTCTGCCCGGTCAGCACCGTGCGCTGGTCGAGAAACACCTTGAAATGGATGTGCGTGGTGCGGCCGTCATACCAGCCGGGATAGATGGTATCGAACGCGACCCAGCCGGCCTCGTCGGTCATTTGCGTGCCGCGCAGGAACGTCTTGCCGGTCGCGTCGATGTTGTGGCCGTCGCCCTGGCCGGGGAAGGCCGAATAGAGTCCCTTCGCGTCACAATGCCAGATGTCGACCCGCGCGTCCCTGATGGCCGTGCAGGGGCCGGCCTCGATCACGCGCAGCCGCAGCGTCAGCGGCACGCCGTGCCTGCCCTCCGTGATGTCGGACCGAACCAGCTTCGGGTCGGCATAGAACGGCCCTTCCTCCGCCTGCGGCGTCAGGATGCAGGTCGTCTCGACGTCCGCGGTGGCAGGAGCCGCCTCTGCGCGGGTTTGCAGCAGGCCGGCGGCGCCGGCCGACAGGACTCCGAGAAAGCCACGACGCGTCGACTGGCTCACGCATCTCTCCCTTCGTATCGACAAGAGATCGTCATCAGAAGGGAGGATGGCAAGATCAAGCTGCGGCGGTGGCGGCAATCAGGCCGGCTGTTTCTCGCCGTTTCGCGCGGGCAGGGGGACCGTCACGGCGACCACCCCGATCAGAATGAGCGTCATTCCGGCAAGGCTGGACCAGGTAAAGCGCTCGCCGAGCCATGCGGTGCCCAGCGCCACGGCGAATCCCGCGCGCAGGTAGCTGCCGCTGGTCGTGCCAAGCGGGCCGAGCGTGCGGATCAGCCGGAAATAGATCACCATCGCAAGCGCGGTGCAGATGACCGCGAGAGCGATGACCGCCGTGATCGCCTGCGCCGGCGGCGGGAGCAGCGTCCATGGCCGCTCAAGCAGGGCGGCTGTCGGGAGCATCAGGATCGCGGCGCAGCTCATGGCCCCGGCCGCCGTGACGATTGCGGGAAGGTTCGAGAACCGTTGTCCCCAGATCGGCGCCAGCGCATAGCAGAGGCTGGCGCCGAGTACGGCCGCCTGCGCCGGCGGCGCCGTCGTGCCGATCCCGGACAGCGCATCGGTACCTATCGTCACGGCGACGCCGGCGAGGCCGAGACCGACGCCAATGATTTTCTGGCCGCTTATCGTCCGGCGCCCGCGCCCCGTGATCGTCGCGATCGCGAGCACGAAGATCGGCGGGGTTGCATTGAGCACGCCGGCGAGCCCGCTTGCGATATGCACCTCGCCCCAGCTGATCAAAGTGAACGGCAGCGCGCTTTGCAGCAGCCCCTGCACGAAGAAAGCTCCCCAGACCGATCCCCGGCGGGGAAGGGAATGTCCCTGTGCGCCTGCGATCAGGATCAGGAGGATTGAAGCGATTGCAACCCGTGCGGCAACCATGGTGAACGGCGGAATCGTGGGGATCGCAATCTTGATCAATGTGAATGAGCTGCCCCAGATCAGCGAAAGCAGCAGCAAAAGCCCGATCTCGAGCGTGAGGGTGGTTTGATCTGATGCTGCCTGTGGCGCCTGCGTGCTCATGCGATTCGCTCCGGGATTTGTCGGGACCATGATCCGGGGCGGCGGCGCAGGCTGGCTGAATTCGGACCTCATCGTCCGATCGAGTCCGATTTCAGCTACTCGGTGGGTCGCGGTGAAACTATGATTTCGTCATGGCGAAGGCTTTGGCGCAGCGGCAAACGCTGCCACCGCATCTCGACCGGGAGACCTGCGATCGGGCGCGGCTGGCGCGTGCCCGCGCGTTCGACGGCCTGTTCTTTTCCGGCGTTCGTACGACGCGCATCTACTGCCGGCCGGTCTGTCCGGTTCGCCCGGCGCGCTCCGAGAACGTCACCTTCTATGCGACCGCGGCCGCTGCCGAGCGGGCCGGCTTTCGCCCATGCCTCCGCTGCCGTCCGGAAGCGGCGCCGGGATCACCGGCCTGGATGGGCACAGCCACCACCGTTGCGCGCGGGATGCGCCTGATCAACGACGGTCTTCTGGACCGTGCGTCCGTGACGGAGCTTGCCGAAGCCCTAGGCGTCGGGCCGCGCCATTTGCTGCGCCTGTTCATGCGCCATGCCGGTGCAAGCCCGAGCGAGATTGCGGCGACGCGGCGCGTGCAGGACGCCAAACGCCTGATCGACCGGACCGATATGACATTGGCGGAGATCGCGTTCGCGGCTGGCTTCGGCAGCGTTCGCCGCTTCAACGAAGCCTTTGCCGCGACCTACAAGCGGCCACCATCGTCATTCCGCCGTCGGCAATAGGGGACGCCTACTTCGCTGTCATTCCGGGTTCGCTCGCTCATGCGGGCGCCCCGGAATGACACGCAGGCAGTCAGCCGATCTGCTGTTCGCCGTGCCGCTCCGACAGCGTGAAGATCTCGACGCCCGTGGCGGTCACGCCGACGGAATGCTCGAACTGCGCCGACAGCGAGCGGTCCCGCGTTACCGCTGTCCAGCCGTCGGACAGGATCTTCACATGCGGTTTGCCGAGGTTGATCATCGGCTCGATGGTGAAGAACATGCCCGGCTTGAGCTGAACGCCCTCGCCGGGCCGGCCGATATGGATGATGTTGGGCTCGTCGTGGAACATGCGGCCCAGACCGTGGCCGCAGAAATCGCGCACCACGCTCATGCCCTGCGGCTCGACGAAGCTCTGGATGGCGTGGCCGATGTCGCCGGTGGTGGCGCCGGGCTTCACCGCGGCGATGCCGCGCATCATCGCTTCATAGGTCACCTCGATCAGTCGCTCGGCCTTGCGCGCAATCGGGCCGATCGCATACATCCGGCTGGAATCACCGTACCAGCCGTCGACGATGAGGGTGACGTCGATGTTGACGATGTCGCCTTCCTTCAGCGGCCGGTCGCCGGGCATGCCGTGGCAGACCACGTGGTTGAGCGAGGTACAGGTCGAGTAGCGATAGCCGCGATACATCAGCGTCGCCGGATAGGCGCCGTGGCTGAAGGCGAAGTCGCGGACGAATTCGTCGATGCGCGAGGTCGGCACGCCGGGGCCGACGATGTCGGTGAGCGCGTCCAGACACTTCGCCACCAACGCACCCGCCTTGCGCATGCCGACAAAGGCGCCCGGCCCATGCAGCTTGATCTGTCCGGTCTTGCGGAGCGAGGTATCGGTGGCTTCGACGTAGCTCATGCGGGTTATGGTCTTTACGGGCTCGAGGCTGGTTGCGATGTCGGTGGAAGGGCTTGATTTCAGGCCTTAATCTAATGATCGCGTGCCTTCATGCAAGCCAAGCTTGGCCGCCTTGCGTCCGAAAGGCGCTCAATTCGGGACCTCTACGATGGTTTCGACCGGCAGGGCGCCGCCGCGGACTCGGATTTCGCGGACGGGGTAGGGAACCCGGATGCCCTCGCGCTTGAAGGCGTCCCACAGCGCCAGCATGACGTCGCTCCTGACGTTGTCCATGCCGTCGGGGTCGGCGAGCCAGAGGGTCAGCGAGAACTTCATCCCGGCTTCCGCGAACTCGGTCAAAATGCTGTTCGGTGGCTTGCCCTTCTGGGCGCGCGGATGGGCGGCGGCGGTCTCGATCGCGAGCTTGCAGACCAGCCTGGGATCGGCGTCGTAACTGGTGCTGAAGGTGATCTTCACCAGCGTGTTCTTGTCGGTATAGGTCCAGTTGACGACCTTCTGCGTCACCAGGTCCTCGTTCGGCACCAGGAATTCGCGGCCGTCGCCGGCGGCAACGGAAATATAGCGCGTCTTCATCGCGCTGATGCGACCCGTATTGTCGCCGATGGTAACGAGGTCGCCGGGCTTCACCGACTTGTCGGCAAGCAGGATGATACCGGAGATGAAATTGGCGACAATCTTCTGCAGGCCGATACCGATACCGACGCCGACCGCGCCGGAGAACACCGCGAGCGCGGAGAGGTCGATGCCGACCGCGCCGAGCGCGATCACGATGGCGACGGTGAGGAGGCCGATCCGGATGATCTTGACCAACAGCACCTGCACCGACGGCGTCAGGTCGGTCGTTGAGTTGATCCGGCTCTCGGCGAAGTTGCTCGCGATGTTGGTGAGCCAGAGCGCGATGATCAGGAGCGCGCCGGCCTTGATCAGGAGCAGCGGCGTCAGCCGCAGGCCGCCGAGCACGATCGCGAAGGAGTCGAGCAGCTCCACCGTCGCATCGAGCTCGCCGATGATGGAGAGGGCTGCGACGAGCCATGCCGCGATCGACACCAGCTGCACGATGAAGGCGTTGCGCAGCACCGAGGTCACGAGCCGGATCGCGAGCCAGGCCAGCCCCAGCTTCGCGGCGACCATCAGGAGATAGCTCCGGCTGGGCCAGGTCGCATGATACATCACCACGCGGGAGACGATCACGAGCACGGTGAACACCGCCGTGGAGGCGCTGGAGACCATCACGCGGGCGAAATGGCGAAGCGGCAGCGGCCACCGCATCGCCAGCGATGTCATCTCGACGCGGCTGCGAACGCCGGCTTCTGCGGCATAGGCGATGCCGGCCGCAGCCAGAATGAGACCAAATTGCAGGTAGAACCAGGGCGATAAGATCTCGGCCCCGACGCTACGCGCGGTCGTCTGCACGAACTCCATGAGGTCTTTGAGGTCCATGTCCATTCGGGCGGTCTCGTCGGCGATCCCGGGGAAAGATTTGATTCGTGGGCGCCGCAGAATCCCACAAAGGGAGCGGCGGGACTATCGATACACCTCCATGTGATGCGAGTTAAGGCCGCAAAATGCGGGCAGATTGCCGCGAGCGGGAGAAAATGGGTTGGCGCGGCAGGATGACGACGATAAGGATGCCATTCCAACGATTTGTACCTGTGAAGGTGGATGGCCTCCCTCGATTCGGTCAGCATCGCCATTCTGCTCGGCGCCGTCCTGGTGATGGCTGGCATTCTCTCGAGCCTGCTCGCGCTGCGCTTCGGCGCGCCGCTGCTGCTCGTCTTCCTCGCGATCGGCATGCTGGCCGGCGATTCCGGCCCCGGGCAGCTCCAGTTCGACGACGTGCGCACGACCTATCTGGTCGGCTCGGTGGCGCTCGCCCTGATCCTGTTCGACGGCGGCTTGCGGACACGATTTGCGAGCATCCGCACCGTGCTCGCGCCATCGGTGGTGCTCGCGACCGTTGGCGTGCTCCTCACCGCGCTGATCACCGCCCCCTTTGCCAAATACGCGCTCGATCTCAACTGGGCGGAGTCGCTCCTGGTCGGCGCGGTGGTCGCCTCGACCGACGCCGCCGCGGTGTTCCTCTTGGTGCACACCCAGGGCCTGCGCCTGCGCCCGCGCGTCGGTGCGACGCTGGAGGCGGAGTCCGGCACCAACGATCCCTTCGCGATCTTCCTCACGCTCATGCTGGTCGAATACATCTCGCTGGGTTCGGGCACGGCCAGCCATGTGCTGTTCGAATTCGTCCAGGAGGCCCTGCTGGGCGCCGTCGTCGGCGTGATCGGCGGACGGCTGGTCGTCATGGCGCTCAACCAGGTGGCGCTGCCGCAGGGCCTGCATGCGCCGTTCGTCACCACCGCCGCGCTCGTCCTCTTCGGCGGCTCGCAGATCATGCATGCCTCCGGCTTCCTCGCGGTCTATCTCGCCGGCATCATCATCGGCAACCGTCCGACGCGCGCCCATAATTCGGTGGTGACGTTCCTCGATGCCGCGACCTGGCTCGCGCAGATCGTGATGTTCGTTCTCCTTGGTCTCTTGGTCTCGCCGCAACGGCTCGGCGCAAGTGCGTTGCCGGCAGTCGAGGTCGCCTTTGTGCTGATGCTGGTCGCAAGGCCGCTGGCCGTGTTCCTGTGCCTCGCCCCCTTCCGTTTCAACTGGCGCGAAAAGGTCTTCATTGCCTGGACGGGCCTGCGCGGCGCAGTCGCGATCTTCCTCGCATCGATTCCGATGCTGGTCGGCTTGTCGAAGGCCTATCTCTATTTCGACGTCGCCTTCGTCGTCGTCATCATCTCGCTGCTGCTACAGGGCTGGACGCTGGCGCCCGCCGCGCGCAAGTTGCACGTGGCGCTGCCGCGCGCCGAGCGCGGTCCGCGCCGCGTCGAACTGGACCTGCCCGGCCAGCTCGAGCAGCAGCTCGTCGGCTATTCGGTGCGTCCCAAGAGCCTGTATTTCCGCCGCGGCCTGATCCCGTCCTGGTCCAAGCCGACGCTGGTGATCCGCAACGAGAGCATCCTGACGCCCACGGAAGCCGATCCGATCGCGCCCGGCGACTACATCTATCTGCTCGCCCCGCCGGAAAAGGCCGAGGCGCTCGACCGCTTCTTCGTCGACATGCAGCCGAGCTCGGCGCCCGATCCGCATCTGCTCGGCGACTTCATGGTCTCCGGCGAGCATACGCTCGCCGAGCTTGCCGAGATCTATGGTGTCAAGGTGAGCGAGGACGAGTGCCAGCTGACCCTGGCCGATTATTTCGATGTCCATCTCGACCGCGCACCGAAAGAGGGCGCGGAGCTTGCGCTCGGCGAGATCGTGCTGGTGGCCCGCTCGATCTCCGGCGGCCGCGTCAACGTCGTCGGCCTGCGCCTGCCGGAGGACGAGGACAAGCCCGAGTCCGTGACGCGCGCGAAGGCCCTGCGGCGCAGGCTCGCCGACCTCTGGACCTCGGTCGCGGGGATTTAGCCTCTCCACAAGTCATTCCGGGGCGCGCGTAGCGAGAACCCGGAATCCATTTCACCGAGGAACGGGTGGCGAAATAGATTCCGGGCTCGCCCTTCGGGCGCCCCGGAATGACGAATGTAAAGAGCCAGGGAACCTGCCACCAGATTGCCGCAACGGCTGAAAATTTCCGCTGTTCCATGAAGGCGGTGGCCGGAACGCATGCCGATGCCGCCCGTTACCCGCGTAACGGTCAACCTGTTTGACAGGAGCAGTCATGCGAAAACTCATCTTGCCGGCCATTGTCGCGATCGGCCTCGGATCGGCCGCGCCGGCGATGGCCTATGATTCAGGCGATCAGATCTCGATGCAGGCCGCGCTCGACGTCGCGACCGATATCGGCGTCATGACCGTCTCCCACACTCAGTTCCTCGGCGACGAATGGCGGATCGAGGGCCGCGATCGTGCCGGCCGCTGGATGCAGGTCTATGTCGACGCCAGCACCGGCGACGTGCGCAACGTCGAGCGCGGGTGGTAGCCTTGGCGCGATCTGCAAATGACGCGATAAAGTGGCGTCATTCTCAACTGTCGTCCCGGGGCGCGCAAAGCGCGAGCCCGGGACCCATATGTGGACGGCCCCCGTGGCACAAGAGCTTTGTGAGGTTTGATCGGATCGCTTGCGTCCATATGTCCGGCCTGTTGGTGCGGC
>NZ_LUUB01000109.1:0-151 GCF_001641635.1 Bradyrhizobium centrolobii | reverse complement strand
CCCGCCGGTCGGCCGAATCCCTCAACTACGCGGCGGTTGCCATTTTGGCATCGAGCCGCGCGTTGTCATATTGCTCTCCTGTCGTCATCAGCTTCCAGGCGATACGGGCCATCTTGTTGGCCAGTGCCACCGCGGCAAGCTTCGGCGTCTT
>NZ_LUUB01000108.1:22282-55482 GCF_001641635.1 Bradyrhizobium centrolobii | reverse complement strand
TGGGACCCATCGGCCGAACGAGGTCGCGTGGTTGATTGGAACTCGCGTCGCGGAAACCATCTTGGCCAGCGACCCAACACGCCGCACCAACAGGCCGGACATATGGACGCAAGCGATCCGATCAAACCTCACAAAGCTCTTGTGCCACGGGGGCCGTCCACATATGGGTCCCGGATCGGCACTCGCTAACGCTCGCCTGTCCGGGACGACGGGCTGAGATTGAGGGGCTTGTAGCGGACGACGGCTAACGTTTTTGCCGCCGCTTGGTTGATTGCGTCGGCACATCAGCGGGCTCGTCCTTCAGCGCGCCGATCCGGCGCAGGGCGGCATCCGCGGCGCGCTCGCCGCTTTCCCAGGCGCCGTCGACGGTGCCCCACAGGGTCTCGTGAGTCGCTTCGCCCGCGAGGAACATGCATCCGATCGGCTCGCCCAAAATCCTTCGCGAGAGCTGGCCTCCGGGCGAAGCCGCCGACATTGCGCCCAGCACGAAGGGCGAAGCATTCCAGCGCGTCGCGCTGGTCTTCTTGATGGCCGCAGCCGCTTCACTGCCGAACAGTTTTGTGATCCATTCCCTGGCAAAAGCCGCCATCGCCTGCTCACCCTGCTCGGAGAGATCGCGGCCGAACGAGCCGCCGACGTCGATCGAGCACAGCGACGAGCCGCCGATATTGGCAAACAACAGCGCGGTGCGCGTCGAGTTGCTCTGCTCGATGAGGCTGTCGTCGCGCGATAGCCCGAGCGGATTGCCCGGCAGTTGCAGCACGATGTGATCGTAGCTGCCGAGACCGAGTTTTGCCGCGGCATCGAGCGTCCGCTTGGGAATGTCGGGTGCAAACTTGATCGCGCCCGCGGTGAGCACGTTGGTCGAGACCGTGATGATGGCGGCGCGGGCAACGATCTTGCCAGCCGGGGTTTCGACGCTGACGTCGCGATTGCTCCACGCCATCCGGCTCGCCGGCGTCGATAGCGCGACCGGCACCGGCTCGCCGAGCTTGCTGATCAGCGTGCCCAGGCCCTGGCGGCAGGCGATCGCAGCGTTGCGGTCCTGCGCGCGCGCCTTGTCGATCGCCGATAGCTCCTTGAGATCCTTGCCGGCGAAATTCGCACCCAGCAGGAATTCGACAGCGCCCGCCCAATCGCCGAGATCTTTTGGCAGCACTGCGGCGCAAGACGTATCCAGCTTGCCGCGCGAGGCCTCATCGATGGCGCGATTGGCGCGCACCAATGCCGCCAGAAACTCCTCGGTCTCGCCGGCGCGCGCATTGCGGCGGCCGATGCGCATCTTCTGGCCGGCCGGCGCCGGCAGGACGTCGAGCCCGACGCTGCGCGCCAAGCGGATCATCGGGTTCGTTTCGGGATTGTGCATCCAGCGCGCGCCGCGATCGAACGGCACGTCGAAGGTCGCGCTATCAGTGATGCAGCGGCCGCCGATCCGGGGCGCCGCTTCAACCACCACGACCTTGCGATTGGCCGCCATGATGCGCCGCGCCGCAGCGATGCCGGCGGTGCCTGCGCCGATCACGACAATGTCAGCCTCACGCGGCAGCGGTGCGGCCGTTGCGCGCAGAACCGGCGCTGCGGCGAACGCTGCCGACGCCGATAGGAAGCTGCGGCGCGTGATTGTCATGTCATGGTTTCCGGGGACTTGCGGGGAACGGGAACAGCTAGCGAACCTAGCCGCATCCGATGTTGCGCAGCAACCATCATGGTGAATCAATCGTAGTTGAGCTCACGGAACGATGAACCGAATTGCAACATGTTTCGACCATGATAGAGAAGTGAAAAAGACGGCCGGAAAAGGCCGTGGGGGGAGTTTGAGATGGGGACCGTGCTGGACTCAGTGGGCAAGCTCATTGCCCAGTACCTCTCCAAGGAGGTGCCAGGCTACGAGCCGTTCACGCCGAGCGACCCGGAGCATCTGCGCGGCGTCATCCAGCCCGGCGACGTGCTGCTGGTCGAGGGCAATAACCGCATCTCCGGCATCATCAAGTATCTCACGCAGTCGACGTGGTCGCATGCCGCGCTTTACGTCGGCCCGGTCGAGGGCGCCGAGGAGCCCAACGGCGAGCCGCATGTGCTGATCGAAGCCAATATCGGCGAAGGCGTCACCTCCGCGCCGCTGTCGAAATATTTTCCCTATCACACCCGCGTCTGCCGTCCGGTCGGGCTGTCCCATGAGGACCGCACCACGGTTTGTCGCTATGCGATCAACCGCATCGGCTTCGGCTACGACACCAAGAACATCGTCGACCTGATGCGCTATCTGTTTCCGTTGCCGGTGCCGCAGCGCTGGCGGCGGCGCATGATCGCGATCGGCTCGGGCGATCCGACCAAGATCATCTGTTCGGCGCTGATCGCGCAGGCCTTCGACGCGGTGCGCTACCCGATCCTGCCGAAGATCACCAAGGCCGGCAGCCGCGCGGCCCGCCGCGAGATCCTGCACATCCGCGACTCCTCGCTCTACATGCCCCGCGACTTCGATATCTCGCCCTATTTCGAAGTCGTCAAACCCACCATCGTGCACGGCTTCGACTACACGGCCCTGCACTGGGCCGACAAGCAGAAGCCGCTCGAGGAGGTGGCGGGCACATTCAGTGTGTTTCCAGAAACGATCAGTACGCCGCCGCTCGTTCCTGAAGCGATTGACGAAGAAGCGCCGGTTGAAATTCCGGTTGAAGAAGTGACGGCGGGAGAAGCGCCTGCACAGACGGCGGAGATGGTCGAACGCGTCACCGTGTTGGAGCATTTCCGGCTACTGAAGAAGATCGCGATGTATCGCCCGCGGCGTGCACGCGCATGGGCGGCTTGGGACCTCCGCCCCAATGTCGTCCTGGCGAAAGCCAGGACCCGTTACCCCAGGGAGCAGTTTGGCGAAGACTTGTCGTTCGGTACCGAACGCAGTCGATAGATTCCGCGGTATGGGTCCTGGCTTTCGCCAGGACGACGCGGGAGATAGCTCGCGCGCTTACCACGACAGAACGCGTGGCGATAACTACCGCTCCGCTCGCCCGATCACTGCCATAAGCTCCGCGATCTTCTCGCGCTGGTCCGCCTTGTCGCCACTCGCGATCGCGTGCTCGACGCAATGGGCGACGTGATCCTTCAAAATCTCCTCCTCGACCCGGCGCAGTGCCGCGCGCACCGCCGAGATCTGCGTCACGATGTCGATGCAGTAACGGTCTTCCTCGACCATTTTCGACAGGCCGCGAACCTGGCCCTCGATCCGGCCGAGACGTTTTCCGACAGATGTCTTGATGTCCTCGCGCATGACGTCTATATACCCCTACCGGGTATAAGTTGCAAGGCCGGAGCATCGGAATGAACGACGTCGAACACAAGCATCAGCACAACGCGGACGATCATACCGGATGCGGCTGTTCCGCCAAGGCCACGCCGCCAGTTGCCAAGCCCGCGGCATCCTCATGCTGCGGCGGGCATGGCGATCATGCCCATCATGCCCATCAGCATCACGACCATGGAACCGGCGAGAAGGTCCGCGACCCCGTCTGCGGCATGACCGTCGATCCCGCAACCTCGAAGCATCGCTTCCAACATCACGGCGAAACCTTCCATTTCTGTTCAGCCGGCTGCCGGACGAAGTTCGCCGCTGATCCCGCCAAATATCTCGCCAAGGAGAAGGCGCCCGAGCCCGAGATGCCCGCGGGCACGATCTACACCTGCCCGATGCATCCGGAGATCCGCCAGATCGGACCCGGAAGCTGTCCAATCTGCGGCATGGCCCTCGAGCCGGAGGTCGCGAGCCTCGACACCGGTCCCAATCCGGAGCTCGCCGACATGACGCGACGGTTCTGGATCGGCGGCGCGCTGGCGCTGCCGGCGGTGGTGCTGGAGATGGGCGGCCACCTCGCCGGGCCGCACAACTGGATCGATCCGACGCTGTCGAACTGGATCCAGCTCGTCTTCGCCACCCCCGTGGTGTTGTGGGCCGGCTGGCCGTTTCTGGTGCGCGGCTGGCAGTCGCTGGTCACGCGCAATTTGAACATGTTCACGCTGATCGCGATGGGCACGGGCGTCGCCTATGTCTACAGCCTGATCGGCACCGTCGCGCCGCACATCTTTCCCGACACGTTCCGCGGCCATGAGGGCGCCGTCGCCGTCTATTTCGAGGCGGCCGCGGTCATCACCGTGCTCGTGCTACTTGGCCAGGTGCTGGAGCTGCGCGCGCGCGATGCGACATCGGGTGCGATCAAGGCGCTGCTCGAGCTCGCGCCGAAGACCGCGCGCCGCATCGATGCCGACGGCAGCGAGCATGAGGTCGAGATCGATTCGCTCCACGCCGGCGACCGCCTACGCGTACGCCCCGGCGAGAAGGTGCCGGTCGACGGCATCATCCTGGAAGGGCGCTCCTCGCTCGACGAATCCCTCGTCACCGGCGAATCCATGCCGGTCACCAAGGAGGCCGGCGCCAAGGTCATCGCCGGCACGCTCAACCAGTCCGGCGGCTTCATCATGCGCGCCGACAAGGTCGGGCGTGAGACGCTGCTGTCGCAGATCGTGCAGATGGTCGCGGACGCGCAGCGCTCGCGCGCGCCGATCCAGCGGCTGGCCGACCAAGTCGCCGGCTGGTTCGTGCCGACGGTCATTCTCGTCGCCATCGTCGCCTTCGCAGCCTGGGCCTGGTTTGGACCGGAACCGCGGCTCGCCTTCGGCCTCGTCGCCGCCGTCAGCGTGCTGATCATCGCCTGCCCCTGCGCGCTGGGACTCGCGACCCCGATGTCGATCATGGTCGGCGTCGGCCGCGGCGCGCAGGCGGGCGTCCTGATCAAGAACGCCGAAGCGCTGGAGCGGATGGAAAAGATCGACACGCTCGTGGTCGACAAGACGGGCACGCTGACCGAGGGCAAGCCGAAGGTGGTCGCAATCATCCCGGCCGCCGGTTTTGCGGAGGACGACATTCTTCGGCTGGCGGCCAGTGTCGAGCGCGCCAGCGAACATCCGCTGGCGGACGCCATCGTGCGTGCGGCGAAGGAGAAGCAGCTCACCCTCGGCCAGGTCGACCAGTTCGATTCCCCGACCGGCAAGGGCGCGACCGGCAAGGTCGACGGCAAGACCATCGTGCTCGGCAACGCCATGTACTTTGCCGCGATCGGAATCGACACCAAGACGCTCGACGCGGAGGCCGAACGCCTGCGCGGCGACGGCGCGACCGTGATCAACATGGCCGTCGATGGCACACTTGCCGGCCTGTTCGCCATCGCTGATCCGGTCAAGGCCTCGACCCCGGAAGCGCTGAAGGCGCTCGCCGCCGAGGGCATCAAGGTGATCATGCTGACCGGCGACAACCGCACCACGGCAGAGGCGGTCGCGCGCAGGCTCGGTATCGCCGAGGTGGAAGCAGAAGTCCTGCCGGATCAGAAGAGTGCCGTGGTCACAAAACTGCAGAAGAACGGCCGCAGCGTCGCGATGGCCGGCGATGGCGTCAACGACGCGCCGGCGCTGGCCGCGGCCGAGGTCGGCATCGCGATGGGCACGGGTACCGACGTGGCAATGGAGAGTGCCGGCGTCACCCTGCTCAAGGGCGACCTCACCGGCATCGTGCGTGCACGAAAGCTGTCGCAGGCGACCATGCGCAACATCCGCCAGAACCTGTTCTTCGCCTTCATCTACAACGCCGCCGGCATTCCGATCGCGGCCGGCATCCTCTATCCGGCGTTCGGGATCCTGCTGTCGCCGATCATCGCGGCGGCGGCGATGGCACTGTCCTCGGTGAGCGTGGTCGGCAACGCGTTGCGACTGCGCGCGACGCGGCTGTGATCATAGCGGCCATGGTGCGCTCCCTCGCCCCGCTTGCGGGGTCGTGACGAGCTTCGCTCGCGCCGAGAGGGTTGGGGTGAGGGGGAGTCTCCACAGGGACGGCAAGAGTTGTATTCGCGGAGAGTCCCCCTCGCTCGGAATTCAAGCTACGCTTGAATTCCGAGCTCTCCCCGCAAGCGGGGCGAGGTAAGAAAGGCCCGGCTGAGGCGCAGGAGCATCTTCATGCAGCGAATTACGATCACGATCGAGGACGATCTGCTGGCAGAGATCGATGCCGCGGCTGAGGCGCGCGGCTACCAGAACCGCTCCGAGATCATCCGCGATCTCGCGCGTGCAGGACTGCAACAGAGCACCGAGGATACCGGGCAGACCGGCCCGTGCGTTGCTGGCCTCGTCTATGTCTACGATCACGCCGCCCGCGATCTGTCGAAACGACTGGTACAGGAATTCCACGGCCATCACGATCTCGCGCTGGCGACGCTGCATGTCCACCTCGACGACAACAATTGCATGGAGATGACTGCGCTGCGCGGCGACGCTGGCGAGGTCAAGCATTTCGCCGACCACATCATCGCCGAACGCGGCGTGCGCTATGGGCGCGTGGTGATGATCCCGACGGGGGAAGGCAAGCAGCCGAAGGCGCGGAAGCACGGGCATCGGCACGAGTAGTGGCGCTGTGCTTCCCCTCTCCCCTTGTGGGAGAGGTGGCTCGCCGCGTACGTAGCGGCGAGACGGGTGAGGGGTATCTCTCCGCAAGCGCTTCTCTCGCGATCGAGCTCACGGATAGAGACCCCTCATCCGGCGCGCTACGCGCGCCACCTACTCCCACAAGGGGAGAAGGAACAGCAGTCCACGCGACCCTAGGCCGCCTTCGCTGCGCTCCCGCACGGCAGGCCGGCCCGCGCGACGCCGCCGTAGAGCGGCTCGTTCGGCATTTCTTCGCGCAGGATCTTGCGCACTGCGATCAGCTTCTCGAGGTCGATTCCCGTGGCAAAGCCCTTGCTCTCGCAGAGGAAGACGAGGTCCTCGAACACGACGTTGCCGGTCGCGCCGGGCGCGAAGGGGCAGCCGCCGAGGCCGCCGAGCGAGCCGTCGAGGATTCGTGCGCCTTCATCCAGCGCGGCTGCGGCGTTGGCGATGCCCATGCCGCGGGTGTCGTGGAGATGGATGCAGATCGGCTTTGAACCTGAGAGCTTCACCGCGGCGCGGGTCAGTTCGGCCACCTGCTTCGGTCCGGCATAGCCGACCGTGTCGGCGATCGCGACGAAATCGACGCCTGCCTCCAGGCACTTGTCGACCAGCCGCAGCACTTCCGCAGGGTCGACCGGACCGACAATCGAACAACCCAGCGCCATCGAGATGGCCGCATTCACGAGCGGCTTGTGCGGGCTGGCGTCACGCATCTCGCAGAGCCGCCTGACGTTGGCGATTGCGGATTCGCGAGAGCGATGGGCATTGGCCTGGCTGTGCTCCTCAGTCGCAGAGACCACCGAGGCAATCTCGCCGACGCCGGACTCCAGGGCCTCGTTCACCCCGCGCTCATTGAGCGCGAGCGCGATGCCGTGCGCGCTCGGCAGTTTTGCGACGGTCGTGATCACATCGCGCACATCGACGAACTGCGGAAAGGTTTTCGCCGGCAGGAACGAGCCGACCTCGAAATGCCGCACGCCGGCAGCGTATTCCTCGCGCACCCAGCGCTGCTTGGCCTCGGTTGAGGGAAACTTTTTAACGAGCTGGAGCCCGTCGCGCAGACCCACTTCGCGCAGGCACACGCGCTCGGCGGGGTAAATCTCCTGTATCCGGCTCATGCGCGTCTCCCTGCAGCTTTGGATGCGGCATCTTCATTGTCGATCTCGGCACGGACGGCCGCGGTGTCGGCGCCGAGCGGCGCGACCTTCAAGCCTTCGCCGATATTGCCGCCGTTCCACTCTATCGGCAGCGCCGGCACGCGGAACGGCTTGCCGTCGGCAGTGACGTTGTTGACGAGGCCGCCCGGCCGCAGCACGTGGGGATCGGCAAACAGATCCTCTGGGCGGTTGATCGGCGAGAAGCAGATGTTGAGCGCATCGAGCTTTTGCGACAGCTCCGCCACGTTCCATTGTTTGATCACTTCGGCCACCCGCGGAATGATCCGCGACCGCGCCAGGATGCGGTCGGTTGTGGTCCGCAAGGCGGGGTCATTCAGAAACTCCACAAGGCCGAACTCCCGGCAGAAGCTCTGCCAATGGCCTTCGGTGACGACGCCGATGAAGATGCGCTCGCCGCCGGCGGCATCGAAGATGTCGTAGATCGGCCAGGCGTGCTCGCGCTCCGGCATCGAGCGCGGCTTGTTGCCGGTCATCTCATATTCGACCATGTGCTGGGCGACCAGGAACAGGCAGTTCTCGAACAGGCCGATGCGGATGTCGGCGCCGGCGCCCTTGCCTGCCCGCTTCTGATAGAGCGCCGCGAGAATCGCGATCACGCCGAACATGCCGCCCATGATGTCGTTGGCGGATGAGCCGACGCGCTGCGGCTTCTCGCGCGTGCCGGTCATGGCGGCAAGGCCCGACATCATCTGTACGACCTCGTCGAGCGCCGGGCGATGCTCGTAGGGTCCGGACAAAAAGCCCTTGTGGCCGGCGACGATCAGATGCGGATGCCGGCGGCGCAATTCGTCTGCGCCAAGCCCCTGTTTGGCGAGCTGGCCATCCCTGAAATTCTCCAGAAACACGTCGGCGGTCGCGAGCAGACAGTGCATGGTCTCGCGATCCTCTGCCTTCTCCAAATCCAGCACGACACTGCGCTTGCCGCGGTTGAACAGCGGGAAGAAGGAAGTGCCCATGCCGCCGAGGCTGCGGGTCTTGTCGCCTGCCGGCGGCTCGACCTTGATCACCTCGGCCCCGAGCTGGGCGAGGATCATGCCGCAGGTCGGGCCCATGACCATGTGGGTCATCTCGACGACGCGCACGCCTGCCAGCGGCAGTCCGCCCGCCGATCCTTCCCTCTCCATGCGCCTCTCCCTGTTCAACGGCCGACAGCCTAGGCCTTCACAAGCCTTCTTAAAAATATAATCTGTCGAATGATGTATTCACGGTTTTCGAACGCTGACCTGCCGATACTGATCTGACATGGATTCGCGCCAGCTCCGCTATTTCATCGCCGTCTATGAGCAGCGGAACCTGTCGCGCGCCGCCGACCAGGTCAATGTCGCGCAGTCGGCGCTGAGCCATCATATCTCGAATCTCGAAGCCGAATTTGCAGCGCCCCTGTTCGAGCGCAAGTCGCGCGGCATGGAACCGACCGCCGCAGGCGAGCGGCTCTACGAGCACGCGCGCATCATCCTGCGTGCGATGGCCGAGGCCGAGACCGAGGTGCGTCAGGGCGCGCGCGTGATCGCGGGTGACATCTCGATCGGCATGGCCAATTCCGGCGTCAAGGCCATCGGCGTGCCCCTGATGCGCACCGTGCTCACCGACTATCCGAAGCTGAAGCTGTCGCTCACCGAGAGTCTCTCCGGCGCGACGCTGATGCATCTGATGGCCTCCGATGTCGATCTCGCGCTGGTCTACAATCCACCGTCGGAAAAGGACCTGATCGCCGAGCCGGTGCTGGAGGAGCAGATGTTCCTGGTCGGCACGGCGAAGCTGGTCGGCAAGGCCAAGTCACCGATCAGGTTCGAGGAGCTGAGCCGGCTGCCGCTGATCCTGCTGCGCCACGGCCTCTCCGCCCGTGCATTGCTGGATGATCCGGTGCTGCTCAAGCGGCTGGAAGCCAGCGCGATCCTGCACGCCAACTCGATCAGCGGCATGACCGGCGCGCTGGTTGCGGGCCTCGGATGCACGATCGCGACGAAATTGTTCGCGCAGGAGCAGCTCGCGGCGGACCGCCTCGTCGCGCGCGAGGTGATCGAGCCGAAGCTGACGCGAACACTCTACCTCTGCCGCCTGCGCAACCGCCCGATGACCTATGTGATGGAAGAGATGCGACGGCTGATCATCAAGCTGATCGCCGAGCAGGTGCATGGTGGTGCCTGGCAAGCGAAGCTGTTGGGTTAAAGCGGCAACGGCGGCGCAGCGCTCCCTCTCCCTGTAAGAACGGGGAGAACGGCGAGTTCGCGTTTCTCGAACGCTTCCATCGATATGTTCGTCTGGATTTCTGGCTCGCAGCCGCCAACATGGCGCGATCCGGCAGGGCTTCAGTAAGAAAGCCACCGGGACCAGCGGAGAGCACATCCGCGCGCACGGGAGGACATCATGAGCGTCGTGGGTATCGACAGCGGCTTTGAGCTCGACGCGGCGGCCGCGGCGCCGGACGAAGTCTCGCAGCGGCTCGAGGCCATGCCGGCCTCCGCTTACGTCTGGCGCCTCGTCATCCTGCTCTCGCTCGGCGGCTGCTTCGAGATCTACGATCTGTTCCTGACCGGCTACATCGCCCCGGGCCTGAGCCGCAGCGGGCTATTGACCACGACGACGCAGGCGTTCTTCGGCTTCTCCGGCATCGGCGCCTTTGTCGCCTCGACCTTTGCAGGCTTGTTCGTCGGCACCTTCTTCCTCGGCTTCCTCGCCGACCGCTTCGGGCGGCGCGCGATCTTCACCTATGCCCTGCTCGGCTATACCGCGGCGTCCGTGATTATGGCCTGCCAGACCTCTTCCGGAGGGCTGCTGTTCTGGCGCTTTCTCGCCGGCGTCGGCATCGGCGTCGAGGTCATCACCATCGACGCCTACATCACCGAGCTCGTGCCGAGCTGGATGCGCGGGCGCGCCTTCGCTGTGAACCAGGCGATCATGTTCATCGCCGTGCCCATCGTCGCCTTCCTCGCCTGGTGGCTGGTGCCGCTTACCCCGTTCGGCATCGACGGCTGGCGCTGGGTGGTGCTGATCGGGGCTGCCGCCAGCATGATCATCTGGGTGCTGCGGCTGTTCCTGCCCGAAAGTCCGCTGTGGCTGGCGCGGCATGGCCGGACTGAGGAGGCCTTCCGCATCCTGGCGAGGCTGGAGGCGGCCGCGGGGAGCGGCCCCCCATCGCGCCCCGGCGTTAACTCGACGCGTCCCGCGACGCGGCCGGTTGCGAGCGTCGGCTTCGCCGATCTGTTCCGCCCGCCTTATCGCTCGCTCGTCGCCCTCTTCATGGTGTTCAACCTCTGCCAGGCCTTCGGCTTCTACGGCTTCGCCAACTGGGTGCCGACGCTGCTGGTCGAGAAGGGCATCACCGTCACCAAGAGCCTGCAATATGCCTTCATCATCGCCTTCGCCTATCCGATCGCGCCGCTGCTGGCGGCGAGCTTTGCCGACAGGTTCGAGCGCCGATGGATCATCGCGGGCGCCTGCGTCGCCATCATCGTCTTCGGCATGGCGTTTGCGCAGCTCACTGCGCCGGCGCTGCTGATCATCTGCGGCGTGTTGCTGACGGCCTGCAACACGACGATGTCCTACGCCTATCATGCCTATCAGACTGAGGTGTTTCCGACGCAGATCCGGGCGCGCGCCTCCGGCCTCGTCTATTCGATGAGCCGTCTGAGCGCGACATTCTCGGGCTTCATCGTCGCCTACACGCTAAAGGAAGGTGGCGTCACCGGCGTGTTTGGCCTGATCACCACGGCAATGCTGGTCGTGGTGATCGCAATGGCGTTGTTCGGTCCGAACGTGCGCGGCAAGCCGCTCGACGCAGCGTAGCAGCCGCTAAGCTCGTCCCGCTTCGGCCCAATCGCGCTTTAGGCCGCAGGCGGCAACCAGTCAGCGTCTCTTGCCGAAGCGGCTCGGCATGTCTACCTCTCGCGAGTGGTTTCGTGAGAGGTACTCCTATGCTGGATGCCGCCGTCAAGGCGCTGTCGCAAATGATCTCGCCGCCGATGCGCTCGATCCTGTGGCGCTCGATCGGCGTTGCCCTGGTGCTGATCACCGTGCTGGCAATGGGCTTGCAGCGGCTACTCAGCTGGTTTGCGACCTATGGCGAGGTCTGGCTGGAAGGCCTGCTGGGGCCGAGCTGGCACTCATCGCTCGAGGTTCTGGCCTGGATCGTCTCGATCGCGGCCGGCCTCGGCGTCGTCTTCGGCGGTATCTTCCTGATGCCCGCGATCACCTCGCTGGTGGCGAGCCTGTTTGTCGACGACGTCGCCGACCATGTCGAGCGCGAGCATTATCCCGCAGAGCGGCCGGGCGTTGCCCTGCCCTTCAACCAGGCGATCTACGAGGGCGTCAAGACGGCACTGCTGACGATCCTGGTCTATCTCGCCGCGCTGCCGCTGGTGTTTTTGGCCGGCGCCGGTTTCCTGATCTTCTTCCTCGCCGCCGCCTGGCTCCTGGGGCGCGAATATTTCGAGCTCGCGGCGATGCGCTTCCGTTCGCCGGAGGAGGCCAAGGCGATGCGGCGTGACAATGCCGCCACCATCTTCACCGCCGGCCTGATCATCGCCGCCTTCGTCTCGATCCCGATCATCAATCTGGCGACGCCGATCTTCGGCATGGCCTTCATGGTCCATATGCACAAGCTGCTGTCCGGCCGGCGGCCCGAGCTGATCGAGCCGGCGCGCTCGATGCGGTGACGGGGGGCTGTCGCCTGGTTGTCCACCTCTCCCCGGCGGGGAGAGGTCGGATTGCGCAGCAATCCGGGTGAGGGGCCGCAGCGCTTAGTGAGACCCGTAACCCCTCACCCGGATCGCATCTTTGATGCGATCCGACCTCTCCCTTCGGGAGAGGTGAAGTGCATTCCTAGGCTGCAGCAATGCGCGCCCTAAACCACCGACACCCCGCATTTGCGGAGCACCATCTTGGCGAAGCCGAACGGCTCCGGAGTGAACGGCCCCGGCGGCGCACGGGTGATCAACGCGATGAAGCCGAGCGCCGTCATCGCGAGCCAGAAGCAAAGCCAGAAGCCATCGATGTAAGCGAGCACATTGGCCTCGCGCTGGACGAAGCTCGCGAGCGTTCCGACCGCCCGCGCCTGCGCCGCGCCTGCGCCATGGGCTGCGAAGTGATCGGCGAGCTGCTTCAGCATCCGCACCACGTCGACATCGCCGGTGATGATGTGCTGGCCGAGATAATAGGAATGGATCTGCTCGCGGACGCGCAGCCACGTCCCCATCAGCGCCACCCCGATCTCGGCGCCGCCGAGCCGCATGATCTGGATATAGGCGGCAAAGGCGGTGGCGCGGCTCGGATCGGAGTTGGACACCGCCGTGATGATCAGCGGCAGCAGCGTCAGCGACTGGCCGATCGCTTGCAGCAGCACGATGCCGATGAAGTCCTCGCGCGCCCAATCATGCGTGAGTTGGGTGCCCCAGAGATTGGCGGCGGCAAAGCTGGAAAATCCCAGCACCACGACGAGGCGCGTATCGAAGTGCCGGAGCAGCCAGATCGAGATCGGCACCAGCACGAACATCGGCAGCGCGCCGTAGGTCAGCAGCAGAAGGCCGCTCTGCTCCGGCCGGAGCAGGCCGATGGTGGCGAGGAAATTCGGGACCAGCGTCGAGTTGGAAAGGCTGGTCAGCGTGTAAAGCAGGATCACGACCAGAGACAGCCCGATATTGCGCGAGAACAGCACGTTCACATGGGCCCAGGGCTGGCGCACCAGCGTCTCGTTGATGAGGAAGCCCGCGAACAGCACGATGCCGCCGGCGAGCAGCGCCATCACCGTTCCGGAACCGAGCCAGTCCAGGCGATTGCCCTGATCGAGACCGGCATAGATCATCGAGACAGATGCCCCGAGCAGCAGCATGCCGCCCCAATCCGCCTCGCGCAGTAGCGCGCGATTGACCGGTTCGTTCGGCGTGCCGAGATAGACCATCAGGCCCATCAAAGGCGCGATCACCATGCCCTGCCAGTACAGCCATTGCCAGCCGAGATGCTCGACATAGAAGCCGACCAGCGAGGTCGAGGTGTCGAACGCGAAGCCGACGCGGATCGAGTAGATCGCGATCGCCGGAATCCACCAGTGGGTCGGCAGGTTGCGGAACACGATCATCAGCGTCGCCGGCACGAAGGTGCCGAGGAGCAGACCGTGCGCGACGCTGAGCGCGATCAGCGTCGGATAGTCGCGCACGAAGGGAATGATCAGCGAGACGACGGCGTAGACAAGGCTCGGGATGCCAAGCACCCGTCGCAGCCCGAACACGGTCGCGAGCCAGGCCACCGCGGGTGCGATGAATATCTGCGAGCCGATGCCCGCGGTGGAAAGCCAGGCCCCCTCATCGAAGCTGAGCGAGAATGCGCCGCGCAGATCGGGCAGGCCGACGGTGGTCAGGCGGCTGTCGAAATTGGCAAGGAACGAGCCGAGCAGCACCGCACCCACGGCAAACAGTGGCTGCCGCGCGATGCCGCCACGCGAGACCGGCCCGCGACCGGCATCGTCATTTGCCGCCATTCGCGCCCGCGCCGTTGGTGTTGATCCTGGTGACGACCGACATGCCCGGCACAAGCCGCGCCAGCAGCGGCTGGTTGTCGTCGAACTGGATGCGCACGGGGATGCGCTGTACCACCTTCGTGAAGTTGCCGGTCGCGTTGTCCGGCGGCAACAGCGCTACCTGCGCGCCGGTCGCCGGCGCGATGCGCTCGACCCGGCCCCGCAGCTTTTCGTTGGGGAAGCTGTCCACGGTGATCTCGACCGGCTGCCCCGGCTGCACATGGGTGAGCTGCGTCTCCTTGTAGTTCGCGATCACATAGACGTTCGGCAGCGGCACCACGTTGATGAGATTGGTGCCGATGTTGACGTAGTCGCCGGGCTGCACCTGGCGCTCGCCGACGACGCCGTGGAACGGTGCGGTGATTTTTGTATAGCCGAGCTTGAGCTTGACGCTGGCGAGCGTCGCCTTGGCGGCTTCGAGATCGGCCGCGCGCTGCTTCTTGGTGCCTTGCAGGACCTCGAGCTGATGCTGCTGCTGCGCGATCACCGCGCGGCTGGCGCGCGTATCGGCCTGCGCCTTTGCGTAGCTAGCTACCGCCTGCTCGAGCCGCTGCCGTGTCCCGGCGTCGGTCTGCGCCAGCGATTGCTGGCGTTCCTGTTCCTGCCGCGCCTGGACCTCAAGAGCCTCCGCCGAGAGACGTGCAGCCTGCGCCTGGGCGATGGTCGCATATTGCAGCTCGATCTGGTTGCTCAGATTGTCGAGCACGGCCTGCGCCGCGGCAACCGAAGCTTCCGCCTGCGCGACCTGGGCCTCGTAATCGGCGGGGTCGATCTGGATCAGGAGGTCGCCGGCCTTGACCCGCTGGAAATCGGTCACGGCAACGTTCAGCACCTCGCCGGCGACGCGGCTGGAGAGCCGCGTCAAATCGGAGCGCACATAGGCGTCATTGGTGGTCTGGATCACCGCATTGCCGACCCATGCGTCGAACTGCAGAGTCGCCAGCGCGACGAAGCCGAGCGCGACGATCACGGCAAGCAGCGGAATCGCGAGGCGGCTCCAGAGCGAGCTGGCCGGCGGCAGTGCCGGCTTGGACGGCGCGGCCGGCGCTGCGGCGGGTGGCAGTGACGGTGCGACTTGCTCTTGTTGACTCACGACATCACCCCAACCACTTCGCCTGAACGCGGCTCTTACCATCATCATTCCGGGGCGATGCGAAGCATCGAACCCGGAATGACAGTGAATTCTGACTTAGACCGTCTTCTCCGGCCAGCGGCAGAGATCGTTGATCAGGCATACCTCGCAACGCGGCTTGCGCGCGAGGCAAGTATAGCGGCCGTGCAGGATCAGCCAATGATGCGCATGCAGCATGAATTCGGGCGGGATCACCTTTTCGAGACCAAGCTCGACTTCGAGCGGTGTCTTGCCGGGCGCGAGCCCTGTGCGGTTGCCGACGCGGA
The DNA here is from genome assembly GCF_001641635.1 of Bradyrhizobium centrolobii. GTDB lineage: Bacteria > Pseudomonadota > Alphaproteobacteria > Rhizobiales > Xanthobacteraceae > Bradyrhizobium > Bradyrhizobium centrolobii. The sequence continues at coordinate 39,930 of NZ_LUUB01000108.1, read as the reverse complement.
AGACATGGGTGTCGACCGCCATGGTGTGCTCGCCGAAAGCCATATTGAGCACGACATTGGCGGTCTTGCGCCCGGCACCAGGCAATGACTCGATCTCGGCACGCGTGGGCGGCACCTCGCCGCCGAATTCGCCGAGCAGCTTCGCCGACAGCGCGATCACGTTCTTGGCCTTGGTGCGGTAGAGGCCGATGGTCCTGATGTACTCGCGAAGGCGCTCCTCGCCGAGGTCGAGCATCTTCTGCGGAGTGTCGGCAACCTTGAACAATTTGCGCGTTGCCTTGTTGACCCCGGCGTCGGTCGCCTGCGCCGATAGCACCACGGCAACCAGAAGCGTAAAGGGATTGAGATGCTCGAGCTCCCCCTTCGGCTCCGGATTGGCTTCGCGGAAACGGCTGAAGGCTTCACGGATCTCGGCGGGCGTCCAGGGTTTAGTGGCTTTGAGCGAGGTCTTCGCGGGCCTTTTCGGCTGACCCGCGGCCTTCTTTGCCTTCTTCTTCGGCACGGCCGGTTTGCGCGGGGCCGCCTTGCGGATGATTTTCGCCATGATCGGGATATACTGAGGGACGATGAGCACAGGCAACGAAATTGAGCGCGAGAGCGAGGTGCTGATCTTCTCCGCGCTGCTGACGCCGCACCGCTCGCTCAACCGCACCGGCTTTCTCGCGGTGATGCTGTTCTTGAGTGCCGTCAGTTTCGTCACCGGCATCGCTTTCCTGATGATGGGCGCATGGCCGGTGTTCGGTTTCTTCGGCCTCGACGTGCTGGTGATCTGGTGGGCCTTCAAGGTCAATTTCCGCGCCGCGCGGGCGAGCGAGGAAATCACCGTCACGCCGTCGGAATTGCGCGTGCGGCGCGTGAGCCATCGCGGCCAGGTTGCCGAATGGGTGTTCAACCCGCTCTGGGTCCGCCTCGACCAGGAGGTCGACGAGGAGTTTGGCCTCGAGCACCTCTATCTGATCTCGAAGGGCCAATGCCTGTCCATTGGCGGGTTCCTGGGACCGGACGAAAAATCCAGCTTTGCCAAGGCCTTAATCTACGCACTGAACGCCGCCAGGCGGGGTCCGACCTACAACCCGGTCACCTGATCCCGCGTCGGAAATCGGGTGGTTTCGCGCCGCCCCCTCTCCTACATTTCCGGTCATGATGACACTCGCCATACATGACCAGCGCCTGGCCAGACCGGGCCACCAGAACGCCGCGCTGCGGGACTATGATTCCGTGCGCCGGGCGATCGCCTTCATCTCGGAGAACTGGCGCGCGCAGCCGACCATCGAGGCGATGGCGGATGCCGCCGGGGTCACGCCGGATGAATTGCACCATCTGTTCCGCCGCTGGGCCTCGATCACGCCAAAGGCCTTCATGCAGGCGCTCACCCTCGACCATGCCAAGAGCCTGCTCAGGGATTCCGCGAGCATTCTCGACGCGGCGCTCGACTCCGGCTTGTCGGGGCCCGGCCGGCTGCACGACCTCTTCGTCACCCATGAGGCGATGTCGCCGGGCGAGTGGAAGAATGGCGGTGCGGGACTGACGCTGCGCTACGGCTTCCATCCGTCGCCCTTCGGCACCGCGATCGTGATCGCGACCGACCGCGGATTGTCGGGCCTCGCCTTCGCCGATCCCGGTGAAGAGAAGATCGCGCTTGCCGATATGACCCGACGCTGGCCGAAGGCCACTTACGTCGAGGACCACGAGGGGACCGCGCCACTCGCCGAGCGTATCTTCGACACAAAACTCTGGCGGCCGGACCAGCCCTTGCGCGTGGTCCTGATCGGCACCGATTTCGAGGTGCGGGTGTGGGAGACGCTGCTCAAGATCCCGATGGGACGCGCGGTGTCCTATTCCGACATCGCCTGCAACATCGACAGTCCAAAGGCCTCGCGCGCCGTTGGCGCGGCCGTCGGCAAGAACCCGGTCTCGTTCGTCGTGCCCTGCCACCGCGCGCTCGGCAAGAACGGCACCCTCACCGGCTATCACTGGGGCATCACCCGCAAGCAGGCGATGCTGGGCTGGGAAGCGGGGCGGATGGGGGTGCAGTAAGGTTCGCTCTCGTAGGGTGGGCAAAGGGCGCATAGCGCCGCGCCCACCACGGTTCCGCGAATGTTGATGCATGGTGGGCTCGCTTCGCTTTGCCCGCCCTACGGCTTCTGCCACCACACCGTCGTCCTGGCGAAAGCCAGGATGACATCGAATGTGCGGAGCCGACTTACGACGCCAGATCCAGCTTCGACGCCACCGTCGAATCCGCGTTGAGCCGGTAGATGATCGGCACGCCGGTCGCGAGCTCGCGCTTCAGAATGCCTTCGGGCGAGAGCTTTTCCAGCACCATGATCAGCGCGCGCAGCGAATTGCCGTGGGCGGCAACCAGCGTGCGCTTGCCGTTGAGCACGCCGGGCAAAATCTCCTGCACGTAATAGGGCAGCGCGCGGGCCAGCGTGTCTTTCAGGCTTTCGCCGCCGGGCGGCGGCACGTCATAGGAGCGGCGCCAGATGTGCACCTGCTCCTCGCCCCATTTCTTGCGTGCGTCGTCCTTGTTGAGGCCGGAGAGATCGCCATAGTCGCGCTCGTTCAGCGCGAGGTCCTTCGCTGTCGGCAGCCCCTCCTGCCCGAGCTCGCCCAGGATGAGATCGAGCGTCTGCTGGGCGCGCGTCAGGACCGAGGTGAAGGCGACATCGAAGACGAGCCCTTGCGCCTTCAGCTTGCGGCCAGCCTCCCTGGCTTCCGCCACGCCCTGCTCGGTGAGACCGGGATCCTTCCATCCCGTGAACAGGTTCTTCAGATTCCATTCGCTCTGGCCGTGGCGCACGAGCACGAGTAGGCGTTCACTCATTTTACCTTCCATACGGAACTAAGTTTGATGGTTGCGGCATCGGCGGCGCCAAACCTCTCCCATAGGGAGAGGTCGGCGCGAAGCGCCGGGTGAGGGGAGCGGTCCCTCGAGGAACCTGAGCCCCCTCACCCGATTTGCTGCGCAAATCGACCTCTCCCCGGTGGGGAGAGGTGAAGGGAGCTTACGGTTACAACGAGTGATCATCCTGGTTCGTTCAGATGTCGGAGAGGCCCAGCACGTCGGCCATGGTGTAGTGCCCCGGTTTCTTGCCATGCGCCCACAGCGCCGCCTTCAGCGCGCCGTGTGCGAACAGCATGCGGTCCTCGGCGTGATGCGACAACGTCAGGCGCTCGAACGGGCCGAGAAAGCTCACGCTGTGATCGCCGGCCGCGGTGCCACCGCGCAAGGAGGCAAAGCCAATGTCGCCGGGCCGGCGCACACCGGTGATGCCGTCGCGGCCACGCGCCGAATGGTCTTCGAGCGAGACGCCACGGCCGGCCGCGGCGGCCTGACCCAGCATCAGCGCGGTGCCCGAGGGCGCATCGACCTTCATGCGATGATGGGCTTCGACGATCTCGATGTCGAAGGTCTCATCCAGCGCCTTGGCCATACGCTTGACCACGGCGGCGAGCAGGTTGACACCGAGGCTCATATTGCCGGACTGCACGACGACGGCGCGGTTGGTGACGCTTTGGATCACGGCATTGTCGGAGGCCGAAAGCCCGGTCGTGCCGATGACATGCACGAGACCGCGCTGGGCCGCGATCGCGACATTGGCGATGGTCGCCGCCGGCACGGTGAAATCCAGGATGCCGTCGGCATCCTTCGACATCGCCCAGAGATCGGCGGAAAGCTTGACGTCATTGGCTGGCAGGCCAGCAAGCACGCCGGCATCCTTGCCGAGCAGTTCCGAACCCGGCGCCTCAAGCGCACCGGCCAGTACCGCGCCTTGGCTCTCAGCAATCGCCCGCGTCAGCGCGCGGCCCATCCGGCCGCCGGCTCCCGCTACAATCAAACGCATATCGGCCATGGTGTGATCCTCTTCAGGGCCGTTGTAGCCGCGGGATGCAGTTCCGGCAACCGAGCGGGACGCGACAGCATGACGTCTGTTACCCTCCCCTGGAGGGCCCTGGAGGGGGAGGGGCGATCGCGCACAGCGCGAGCGGGGTGGAGTGACGGTTCCTCCGCGACGAACAGTGCCGGAGTGGAGAGATCACCCCACCCCGTCACGCAATCTCGCTTCGCTCGATCGCGTGCCGACCCATGCGCGAGCTACGCTCGTCTCGGACCCCTCCAGGGGAGGGTAAGGTCCACACCGTGAAAAGATGAAAGCTAGGACTTCAAACCCTACGACGGCTGCGGGCCGTCATAGCCCTCGATGATGATGAGGTCGGCGATGGAGTGCGGCTGGCGCACCTTGATGTTGGCCTGGTATTCCGGCGAATTGTAGCAGGCGATCGCGGCGTCGTAGTCCGGGAATTCGATCACCACGTTGCGGGCGCGGCTCTGGCCTTCGACGGTGGCGAATCGTCCGCCGCGAACGACATAGCGTCCGCCGAATTTCTTGAAGATCGCGAGATTGGCGACCGCATAGGGCTTGTAGCCCTCGTCATTGGATACGTCGACACGTCCGATCCAGTAGCCTTTTGCTGCCATTCTTCTTCTCCTGCTCTGTTGATGTCAGCCGAGCGCTTGCGCGATCTCGGCGTGGATGGCTTCGGCGACCGCACTCGGATCGGCGGCTTCCACCACCGGCCGCCCGACGACGAGATAGTCGGCGCCCGCTGCGATCGCGCGTCCCGGCGTCATGATGCGCTTCTGGTCACCGGTGGCAGCGCCCGCCGGCCGGATGCCGGGGGTGACGAGGTTCATCTGATGCCCGACGATCTTGCGCAAGCTGCCCACCTCCTCCGGTGAGCAGACGAGGCCATCGACGCCGAGCACCTGCGCCTGCTGGGCGCGCGCTTCGACCAGTTCGGAAACACTTAGCCGATAGCCGGCCGCGTGAAGATCGTCGTCGTTGTAGGAGGTTAGCACCGTAACGGCGAGGATCTTCAGGCTTGCGCTGCCGCGGCCTTCGACGGCGCCCTTCATGGTCTGCGGATAGGCATGCACGGTGAGGAAGGTCGCGCCTAACCTCGTGATGCTTTCGACGCCTTGCATCACCGTGTTGCCGATGTCGTGCAGCTTGAGATCGAGGAAGACCTTCTTGCCCTTGTCGGCGAGCTTGCCCACCAGCGGCAGCCCGCCGGCATAAGCGAGGCGGTAGCCGACCTTGTAGAACGTAACGCTATCGCCGAGCCGGTTGACCATCGCCTCCGCAGCCTCGGGGCTCGGCAAATCGAGCGCGACGATCAGGCGGTCCTTGGGGGCGATTTCGGCTGGCGTCATGTCACCTCACATCATGCGTTGGGAAACGTCGATCAACTGCCGCACCATTTCCTTCAGCGCGTCGATATCGGCCTGGTTCTTGAGCCTGTCCATATCGTCATAGGCCTGGTCGGCAAAGGCGAGCGCGAGCTGGCTGGCAATCACATCGGCGTGGCAGGAGGTCAGGATCAGCCGCAACGCCCCGAGCGCGCGGGATGCACCAAGCCGGCTCTGCGAGGCGCCGGCCAGCGCGAAGACACGATTGCGGAACACTTCGCCGCGCGCCTCGTGCGGATCCTGCACGCGGCTGACCCAGTCGATCGCGTTCTTCAGGAGCGGCGGCACCGAGGCATTGTATTCGGGCGTGACGATCAAGATCCCCTGATGCGCGCCGATCATGCGCTTCAGGTTGACCGCGTGCTTGGGCACACCGGATTTCACGTACAGATCTTCGTCATAGATCGGCAGCGGAAAATCGGCCAGCGAGATGCGGGTAACGTCGACGCCGGCCTGGGCGAATTCGTAAGCAGCGACTGCTGCCAGCTTCGCATTGTGCGAGCCGGTGCGCAGCGAGCCGGGAATGACCAGAATTCTTGGTGCGGGCATCCAATCCAATGCGTTCGGCGAAACGAGCCCGCCGCGCAAAGAGAGATGCCGGCGGAATTAGTCCTTGCGATACACCCAGACGCGGGCCGGCGGAAGGTTCATCCAGATCCGTTCCGAGGCCTCTGTGGACACGCCAGGCAACGATTTCGGGATCGGCGGCACCACCGCATAGGTGAACTGCACGAAGGGCGCGCCGGGCGCCAGCGCTGCGAAGGCGTCGCGAATGAGCCGCAGCCGCGTCAGCATCGGCTTGGTCACAAGCGGCAGTCCGGAGACGACTGCGGAGGCCGGCGCGCTGAGCACGTTCCAGAGTGTGTCGCGCAGGCGATAGGCATCGCCCTGCACGACCTTGGCCTGTGGATAGCGGTCGCGCAGCAGCGCGCAGAAGCCGGGATTGTATTCGACGAGGACGAGGCGCTTCGGATCGATGCCGCGCTCGATAAGCGCCGAAGTGATGGCGCCGGTGCCGGGCCCGAGCTCGACCACTGGTCCGTCCGAATCGACGTCGACGTAATGGGCCATGGTCCGGGCCAGCAGCTTACCCGAAGGCATCACCGCGCCCATATGCAGGGGCTTTTCGATCCACGATCGGAGAAAACGGACCTCGTCATCAAGACGAGGCTTCTTCAACGCACGCGCGGACGATGGCATGGGCATGTCTGGACCGGACGGGACCGCGTCGCCGCGGCGTGTCAGAAAATGGTCATAAAGAGGTATAGGCCGCGGACGATACGGTCAAGCCGAGTCAATTCGCCCGATTACCGAAGAAATCCTTGACCTTGGCGAAGAAACCCGCGGACTCGGGCTGCGTCGCGCCGGAAGAGAGCTTTTCGAACTCGGCCAGCAATTCCTGCTGCTTCTTGGTGAGGTTCTGCGGGGTCTCGACGACGACCTGGACATACATGTCGCCCATCTGGCGCGAGCGCAGCACCGGCATGCCTTTTGATGCAATGCGGAAACGGCGGCCCGACTGGGTCCCGGCGGGGACCTTCACCTTGGTCTTACCCTTCTCGATGGTCGGCACCTCGAATTCACCGCCAAGGGCAGCCGTCACCATCGAGATCGGCACGCGGCAATGCAGGTCGGCGCCGTCGCGCTGGAAGAACTGGTGCTGGGCCAGCGACAGGAAGATGTAGAGGTCGCCGGGCGGGCCGCCGCGGACGCCCGCCTCGCCCTCGCCGGCGAGCCTGATCCGGGTGCCGTCCTCGACGCCTTGGGGAATGTTGACCGACAGCGTCCGCTCGCGGGTGACGCGGCCCTGTCCGGAGCACGACGGGCAGGCATCCTCGATCATCTGGCCACGGCCCTGGCAGCCGGGACAGGTGCGCTCCAGCGTGAAGAAGCCCTGCGACTGGCGCACGCGTCCGGCGCCGCCGCAGGTCGAGCAGGTCTTCGGCTTGGTGCCGGCCTTGGCACCAGTGCCCGAGCAGGCCTCGCAGGTGACGGAGACCGGAATCTCGATCTGCGCCGTCTTGCCACCGAAGGCTTCCTCGAGCGTGATCTCCATGTTGTAGCGCAGGTCGGCGCCGCGCTCGCGGCCGCCGCGGCCGCGCTGCCCGGCCATGCCGAACAGGTCCTCGAAGATGTCCGAGAAGGAGGAGGCGAAGCCCGCACCGAAACCGGCACCGCCGCCGAAACCACCCTGCTCGAAGGCGGCGTGGCCGTAACGGTCGTAGGCGGCGCGCTTGTCCTTGTCCTTGAGGACCTCGTAGGCCTCGTTGATTTCCTTGAACCGGACTTCGCTGCTGTCATCCCCGGGATTGCGGTCGGGATGGAATTTCATCGCCAGCTTGCGGAAGGACGCCTTCAGCTTGGACTCGTCGGCGTCTCGATCGACTTCGAGGGTTTCGTAGTAGCAGCGCTTGGTGGACATGTCGGACTCGGTCTATCCAATCGCAAGTTCAAGTCGGGGCCAGGCAGAAACGGCGTTGCCACGCGACGATGTAAGCAGTCCTCCGCCTTACGGCAAAGGGCTGCCAAGCAGCGTTGAGAATAACGGCTGGGAATTGATTGATCGTAACGGGGAAGCGCCCCGTCCGGCCCGACACGACGGCCTCCCCCGCGAGGGGGGAGGCTGGTAGCGGGTGTGGGGTCCAAGCCGTCCGCATCATCACCCTCTAAGGGTTTCAGGCGGACTTCTTGTTGTTCTTGTCGTCGTCGACCTCGGTGAATTCCGCGTCGACCACGTCGTCCTTTGCAGCGTCCTTGGCCGCATCGGCCTCGGCCTGCTGCTTGTACATCGCCTCGCCAAGCTTCATCGAAGCCTGGGCCAGCGTGTTGGTCTTGGCCTTGATCGCCTCGGCATCGTCGCCCTTCAGCGCTTCCTTGAGGTCGCTGACGGCATCCTCGATGGCGCGGCGCTCGCCCTCGGCGACCTTCGAACCGTGCTCGGCCAGCGCCTTCTCGGTGGAATGCACCAGCGCGTCCGCATGGTTCTTGGCGTCGACCGCCTCGCGGCGCTTCTTGTCGGCCGCGGCATTGGCCTCGGCGTCCTTGACCATCTTCTCGATGTCGCCTTCCGACAGACCACCGGAGGCCTGGATGCGGATCTGCTGCTCCTTGCCGGTCGCTTTGTCCTTGGCCGAGACGTTCACGATGCCGTTGGCGTCGATGTCGAAGGTCACCTCGATCTGCGGCATGCCGCGCGGGGCCGGCGGGATGCCCATCAGGTCGAACTGGCCGAGCATCTTGTTGTCGGCCGCCATTTCACGCTCGCCCTGGAAGACGCGGATGGTGACCGCGTTCTGGTTATCCTCGGCGGTCGAGAACACCTGGCTCTTCTTGGTCGGGATCGTGGTGTTGCGGTCGATGATGCGGGTGAACACGCCGCCCAGCGTCTCGATGCCCAGCGACAGCGGGGTCACGTCGAGCAGCAGCACATCCTTGACGTCGCCCTGGAGCACGCCGGCCTGGATCGCGGCACCGATCGCCACGACTTCGTCCGGGTTGACGCCCTTGTGCGGCTCCTTGCCGAACAGCTGCTTCACGACTTCCTGGACCTTCGGCATGCGGGTCATGCCGCCGACCAGCACCACCTCGCCGATCTCACCGGCGGTGACGCCGGCATCCTTCAGCGCCTTGCGGCAGGGCTCGATGGTCTTCTGAACGAGGTCATCGACCAGCGCCTCGAACTTGGCGCGGGTGAGCTTCATCGTCAGATGCTTCGGCCCGGTCTGGTCCGCGGTGATGAAGGGCAGGTTGATCTCGGTCTGCGTCGTCGACGACAGCTCGATCTTGGCCTTTTCAGCGGCTTCCTTCAGGCGCTGCAGCGCGAGCTTGTCGTTGCGCAGGTTGATGCCCTGCTCCTTCTGGAACTCGTCGGCGAGGTAGCCGACCAGGCGCATGTCAAAATCTTCGCCGCCGAGGAAGGTGTCGCCGTTGGTCGACTTCACCTCGAACACGCCGTCGCCGATTTCGAGAATGGAGATATCGAACGTGCCGCCGCCGAGGTCGTACACGGCGATCGTGCCGGCCTTGGTCTTGTCCAGACCATAGGCGAGCGCAGCGGCGGTCGGCTCGTTGATGATGCGCAGCACTTCAAGGCCCGCGATCTTGCCGGCGTCCTTGGTCGCCTGGCGCTGGGCGTCGTTGAAGTAGGCGGGAACGGTGATGACGGCCTGGTCGACCTTCTGGCCGAGATGGGCTTCCGCGGTCTCCTTCATCTTCTGCAGGATGAACGCCGAGACCTGCGAGGGCGAATAGGTCTGGCCGTCGGCCTCGACCCAGGCGTCGCCGTTGGAAGCTTTGACGATCTTGTACGGAACGAGCTTCTTGTCCTTCTCGACCATCGGGTCGTCGTAGCGGCGGCCGATGAGGCGCTTCACTGCGAAGAAGGTGCGCTCGGGATTGGTGACAGCCTGGCGCTTGGCGGGCTGGCCGACGAGGCGCTCGCCGTCGTCAGTGACAGCGACGATCGAAGGCGTCGTGCGCATGCCTTCGGAATTCTCGATGACTTTGGCGTTCTTGCCGTCCATTACGGCGACGCACGAGTTCGTGGTGCCGAGGTCGATCCCAATGACCTTTCCCATGGTCCTGATATCCTTCTTTATTACGGCAGGTTGGTTGGGCCCAGAAGGCACCCGATCCAAAACCCCCTAAGATCAAACATCCGCGATATTGCGATGGTTGAGGCTCATATAGGAGGGGGGGAGGGGCCCGCAAGGACCGAACGCAAGTTTCGGCCGTGAAAACATTGGGTTTTGGAAGATCATATCCGGGTGCCACCGGCCTTGCAGGTGAGGAATTATTAACAGGTCCCGCCGTCGCCGCGGGGCTGCCCCGACCCTGTTGCGGGGAGGCCAAACCCGCTAAAAGGCGGGCCGCCGGACCGCCACGCGATCGAGGCGGCCTGACGCGACAAAGGGGCCCGATGGCCCACCATCGAACGGCCTCAATGTGAACCAAGTAGAGTGCCCATGAAGCTCATTCGCCCCCTCGCCGCGCTCGCCCTGCTCGTCGTCTCCGCGCTTCCGGCCGCCTCCGCCGATGCCGTGTTTCCGCCCGGGCTGCGCCTCGGCATGGTGCCGTTGATCGGCCTCAACAAGGCCAAGACCTTTCCGGGGTTCGAGAACGAGGACGGCAGCGTCAAGGTGCTGGTCACCGAGCTGCCGCCGGCGGCCTATGGCGAGGTCGCAAGCGCCTTCAACGCCAATCCTGCGGGCACCGGCGGCGTCAAGCAGGACAAGATCGAGACGCCCGCGGGTCTTGCCTATTTCACCACCGAGAGCGGCAAGGCCGGCGATACCCCGGTGAAGCGCTACTCGATGATCGTGCCGGGCGCCGGCTTCTCCGGCTACGTCGCCGTGCAGATCCCGGAGAACGCCACCAAGATCTACACCGACGAGGCGGTGCGGCAGATGTTTGCGAGCACCGTCACCCGCAGGGAGGTGTCGGTCGACGAGCAGATCGCGCTGATGCCGTTCAAGATCACCGATCTCGCTGCTTTCAAGAACGTCCGCACGCTGGCGCCCGGAGTCAGCATCATCCTCGCCGATGGCGATGAGGCCTCCGGCTTCGAGCCAAAGCCGTACATGATCCTCGGCCTGATCGGCGCAACGCCGCAGCAGGCCGACGACCGCGCCCGCTTCGCGCAGGAAGCGGCGCTCCAGATCCCCGGCGTGCGCGAGTCGCGCGTCACCATGTCCGAGCCGATCCGCATCAACGGCCAGCAGGGCTTTGAGACCCGGATCGACGGCGTCAGCGGCAAGGACAAAACCCCGGTGACGGTGGTGCAGTGGATCCGCTTCGGCGGCAGCACCTCGCTGCGCATCATCGCCAGCGCCCCGCGCGACCAGTGGTCGAGCGCCTTCACCCGCTTCCGCGCCGTGCGCGACGGCATCCAGCCGAAAGGCTAGCGAACCAAGGGCTGACAAGCTCAAGCGCTGGACAGGGCCGGCTGCATTTTCAGGCTTCTGTTCGTAAACGAGCGGAACTAGGCTCCTCTCCCGTTGGGTTCATCGTGGAGGGAGGCGGACGATGCTGGATCGGCGACAAGTCTTGGCGGCGCTTGGGACGACGGCGCTTTCGGCCCTCGCTTCAAATGCGGTCCTGGCGGCGGCATCGATCAAGCCGGATGATGCATCCGCGCTGCTCGTGATCGACGTTCAGAACTGCTTCCTGCCCGGCGGCAGCCTTGCCGTGAAGGAAGGCGAGCAGGTGGTGCCCGTCATCAACAAAATCGCGAAAGCGTTTTCGAACGTGGTGATGACGCAGGACTGGCACACGCCCGGTCACGTCTCGTTCGCCTCGGTGCATTCCGGCAAGAAGCCGTTCGAGACCATCGACCTGCCCTACGGCAAGCAGGTGCTGTGGCCGGACCATTGCGTGCAGGGCACTGACGGCGCTGCCCTGTCGAAAGATCTCTCGATCCCGCAGGCCGAGCTCATCATCCGCAAGGGTTTTCACAAGGATGTCGACAGCTATTCGGCGTTCCTGGAGGCCGACGGCAAGACCTCGACCGGCCTCGCCGGCTACCTCAAGGGGCGCAAGATCAAGCGCGTGTTCGTCGCAGGTCTGGCGACAGACTTCTGCGTCGCCTGGACCGCGCTCGACGCGCGCAAGGCGGGCTTCGAGGTCTATGTCGTGGAAGACGCCTGCCGCGGCATCGACACCCAGGGCTCGCTGGCCAAGGCCTGGGCCGACATGGCCAGGGCCGGCGTGAAGCGGATTCAGTCGGGTGATATCGCGGTGAGCGCGTAAGACCAGAGCCGTCATTCCGGGGCGACGCGAAGCATCGAACCCGGAATGCCTCCTGAGGATGCCTTACGCCGCGCTGTTCGGCTCGTTGTTGTTGGCCGCGGACGCTGCCTTGGCGCCGCCCTTGGCGACACCGACCAGCGCCGGGCGCAGCACGCGCTCGCCGATCGTGTAGCCGGCCTGCACGACCTGCACCACGGTGCCTGATGGCACCGACGGATCGGGCACTTCGAACATCGCCTGCTGGAAATTCGGGTCGAACTTCTGGCCCTGCGGATCGAACTTCTTCACGCCGTGCTTTTCCAGCGCATTGAGCAGCGAGCGTTCGGTGAGCTCGACGCCCTCGATCAGCGATTTCAGGCCGGGGTCGGCATTGGCACGGTCCTCCGCCGGGACGGCATCGAGCGCGCGCTGGAGATTGTCGGCGATATCGAGCACGTCGCGGGCAAAGCCGGTGATGCCATAGAGACGGGCATCGGCGACCTCCTTGATGGTACGCTTGCGCAGGTTCTCCATCTCCGCCAGCGTCCGCAGCATCCGGTCGCGCGCCTCGGCCGCCTCCTTCTGCAACATCTCGACCGAACCGGGCTCGGGATCGTCGGGCATCACATAGGGCTTCGACACCACGGGCTCGCCGGTCGGCGCGGCCGTGTCTTCGGGTTGCCGGTCTTGCTCAGTCATCGGCTGCCTTCTCGAACTCTCATAAAGGGATTTGTTGGCGGGGATATCGTGCCTCGGAGCGCGAAAATCAAGCGCCCGTGATCGACCGAAAACGGGGGGCAGCCACCCAAGATCAGCCGCCCAGGAGGCGGCTGACGATGCGGGCGGCGTAATCCACGGTCGGGATCACGCGGGCATAGTTCAGCCGCGTCGGCCCGATCACGCCGAGGACGCCCACGATATGGCCGGCGGCATCCCGATAGGGCGAGATGATGGTGGAGGAACCGGACAGGGAGAACAGCTTGTTCTCGGAGCCGATGAAGATGCGCACGCCCTCCGCGGTCTCCGCGCGGCCGAGCAGGTCGATCACGCCGCGCTTGGTCTCGAGGTCGTCGAACAGAAGCCGCACCCGCTCGAGATCCTCCAGCGCATGCAGGTCTTCGAGCAGATTGGCGTGGCCGCGCACGATCAGCTGGCGGTCCTCGCTCTCGCCGCCGGACCAGCTCGCGATACCGGCCGAGATCACCTTCTGCGTCAGCTGATCGAGCTCCGCGCGGGCCCGCCCCAGCGCGGTCTCGAGCTCGAGCCGTGCCTCGGCCAGCGTCCGGCCGCGGATTCGCGCATTGAGGAAATTGCTGGCCTCCGTCAGCGCCGACGAGGGAACCCCAGGCGGCAGCGACAGCACGCGATTTTCGACCTGGCCGTCCTCGCCGACCAGGATCACCAGGGCCCGCTCCGGTTCCAGGCGAACGAATTCGATATGTTTCAGCCGCGCATTGGACTTTGGCGTCAGCACCACCGCGGCGGCCCGGGTGAGGCCCGAGAGCCTGGTCAGCGCCTGGTCGAGCACCGCCTCGACCGACTGGGCCTGGCCGACGGAGGCGAGCTGGCTCTGGATCGACTGCCGCTCGGCCTCGGTCAGCTCGCCGACCTGCATCAGGGCGTCGACGAAGAAGCGCAGGCCGAGTTCCGTCGGCAGCCGACCGGCAGAGGTGTGCGGGGCGTAGATCAGGCCGAGCTGCTCGAGATCGGCCATCACGTTGCGCACCGAGGCCGGCGACAGCGGAACCGCAATCAGCCGGGAAATGTTGCGCGAGCCGACCGGCTCACCGGTCGCGAGGTAGCTTTCGACAATTTGACGAAAGATGTCGCGGGAACGCTCGTTGAGCTGGGCAAGGCCTGTGTGCGGCGCGATCAGATGGATCGGATCGTGATGGGCCACAGACGTTAACTCCTCTCAGACGCTTATAATTTGTCCATCCAGGGCGGTTCTGACAAGCGCGACGTTGAGGGGCGGATATCGGGGGCGAAAAAACCTTGCCGCCCACCCTTCCCGCTCCTACAAGCACCGCGAACAGCCTTTTCCCGTGAGTTTTGGAGGATTTCCCATGCGGCCAAGTCGCCGTGCGCCCGACGAATTGCGCCCCGTGACGCTTGAGCGCGGCGTGGTCAAATATGCGGAAGGCTCCTGCCTGGTGAAATTCGGCGACACCCACGTGCTGGTCACCGCCACGCTGGAAGACCGCCTGCCGCCCTGGCTGAAGGGCCAGGGCCGCGGCTGGGTTACCGCCGAATACGGCATGCTGCCGCGCGCCACGCTGGAGCGCACCCGCCGCGAGGCTTCGGCCGGAAAGCAGAGCGGCCGCACCGTCGAGATCCAGCGCCTGATCGGCCGCTCGCTTCGCACCATCATCGATCTCGAAGCGCTCGGCGAGCGCCAGATCACGGTCGATTGCGACGTGCTCCAGGCCGACGGCGGCACGCGCACGGCCTCGATCACCGGCGCCTGGGTCGCGCTCGCCGATTGCGTCAACTGGATGAAGGCGCGCAACATGATCAAGGCCAACGTGCTGCGCGACAACGTCGCCGCGATCTCCTGCGGCATCTATAATGGCACGCCGGTGCTCGACCTCGACTACGCCGAGGACTCCGAGGCCGAAACCGACGCCAATTTCGTCATGACCGGCGACGGCCGCATCATCGAGGTGCAGGGCACCGCGGAACGCGAGCCGTTCACGGAAACCGAGTTCCTGGCGCTCATAGCGCTGGCGCGCAAGGGCGTCGCGCGTCTCGTGGACTTGCAGAAACTGGCGGTGGCGTAGTCAATAGGCCATGCACCGCCGAATCACGGACAAGCTCGTCATCGCGACCCACAATCCCGGCAAGCTCGCCGAGATGCGGGAGCTCTTGGCACCTCATGGTGTCGAGGCGATCTCGGCCGGCGAGCTCGGCCTGGCGGAGCCCAAAGAGACCGGCAACGATTTTCGCAGCAACGCCGCGATCAAGGCGATCGCGGCGGCGCAAGCGGCGAAGCTCCCGGCCTTCGCTGATGATTCCGGCATCGTCGTCGACGCGCTCGACGGCGCGCCCGGCATCTACAGCGCGCGCTGGGCCGGTCCCTCCAAGGATTTTGCCGCTGCGATGGCGCAGATCGAGCGCCTCTTGCAGGAGCGTGGCGCCGCCACGCCGGACAAGCGCTCGGCGCATTTCGTCTCCGCACTCTGCGTCGCCTGGCCTGACGACCACCTCGAAGAGGTCGAGGCGCGCGTCGACGGCACGTTGGTGTGGCCGCCGCGCGGCACGGCCGGCTTCGGCTACGATCCGATGTTCCTGCCGGACGGCTACAGCCGTACCTTCGGCGAGATGACCGGCATCGAGAAGCACGGCCTGCCGCCGCTCGGCCTTGGCCTCTCGCACCGCGCCCGCGCTTTCGTCAAACTGGCGGAGATCTGCCTTGAGCCGCGCTAAGGAAGCCTTTGGCGTCTACGTGCACTGGCCATTCTGCCTGTCGAAGTGCCCCTATTGCGATTTCAACAGCCATGTCCGCCACGCCGCGATCGACGAGGCGCGCTTCGCCGCGGCGTTCGCGCGCGAGATCGCGACCACCGCCGCGCGCGCACCCGGCCGCGAAGTCACCTCGATCTTCCTCGGCGGCGGTACGCCGTCCTTGATGCAGCCGGCAACGGTCGGCGCCGTGCTCGATGCGATCGGCAGGCATTGGCACGTCGCCGATGACGTCGAAGTGACGCTGGAGGCGAACCCGACCAGTGTCGAAGCCACACGCTTCGCCGGCTATCGCGTAGCCGGCGTCAACCGCGTCTCGCTCGGCGTCCAGGCGCTCGACGACGTCTCGCTGAAAACGCTGGGCCGCCTGCACAGCGCGCGCGAGGCGCTCGATGCGGTGGCGATCGCGCGCCGCTCGTTCGATCGCTACTCCTTCGATCTGATCTACGCCCGCCCCGACCAGACGCCGGCGATGTGGGCCGGTGAGCTGCGCCACGCCATCGATGAAGCGGCTGAGCATCTGTCGCTCTACCAGCTCACCATCGAGGAAGGCACGCCGTTCTTCGGCCTGCACCAGGCCGGCAAGCTGAAGACACCGGACGAAGCCGTCGCGCGCGCGCTCTATGACGTGACGCAGGAGACTTGCGACAAGTTCGGCCTGCCCGCTTACGAGATTTCAAATCACGCGCGGCGCGGCGCCGAGTGTCGGCACAATCTCGTCTACTGGCGCGGCGAGGAATATGCCGGCATCGGCCCCGGCGCGCACGGTCGGCTCGACATCGACGGCATCAGGCACGCGACCGCCACCGAGAAGCGCCCCGAAGCCTGGCTGATGCGGGTCGAAACCAACGGCCACGGCGTCGTCACCGACGATCTCCTCAACAGCGAAGAGCGCGCCGACGAATTCCTGCTGATGGGATTGCGTCTCGCCGAAGGCATCGACCCCGAGCGCTACACCGCGCTCTCCGGACGTCCGCTCGACCCCCGCCGCATCGCGCTGCTCCGCGAGGAAGGCGCGATTACGGTGGACGTGACGGGACGGCTCCGCGTGACCAGCAGCGGATTCCCGGTGCTGGACGCGGTGGTCGCGGATTTGGCGGCGTAGCGAGACGTCGTAGCCTGGATGGAGCGAAGCGCAATCCGGGAGTCTCGCCACGCGGATAGAACCCGGATTTCGCTTCGCTCCATCCGGGCTACAAGGCAGCGATTCAGCTACGCCCCAAAACTCTTCGGCGAGCCCGCCACCGCAACGCCGCCGCCCGCGGTCACCTTCATCACTGCGAGGCCACGTTCGTTCGTCCCATCTGCGCGGAAGCGGAACAGGCCGTCGATGCCGGCAAAGCCGGAGGGGTTGGTAAGCACGTCGGGCGAGAAGCGCGTGGTGCCTTGCGTGCGTGCGAGCGCTGCGACGAGCGCCACGGCGTCATAGGCGAGCGTCGCGGTGCGCACCGGCTCGCCGCCGAATTTGGTGCGATAGCGTCCGGAGAAACCGCGGAAGCCGGCCGGATCCGGCGCGGCGTAGAGGCCGCCCTGGAGCGCAGCGCTGGCATAGACCCGCGGATTGTCCCAAAGGCCGGTGCCGAGCAACTGGATGTTGCGCAGGTTCGCACCCGCCGCCGTGAGCGCATCCGCCACCGCAACGACGGCATCGCCATCGTCGGCAATGAAGAGCGCATCAGCGCTGCCGAGCTGCTGCGCCACGTTGCGCGCCGGCGTCGCGCGATCGGAGCCGTATTTCTCGAAGGCGACGAGGCGGCCGCCGCGCCGCGGCACCGCCGCCTTCAACGCCGCCTCGACGACGTTGCCATAGGCATTCTCGGGCACGAGCGCGGCGACGGAACGTTTCCCGATGCTCGCGGAATATTCGATGATGCGGTTGACGTCGGACTCCGGCAGGAAGCTGAGCAGATACACGCCGCGCCCGGCGATGCTGGAGTCGGTCGAGAACGCGATCACCGGGATGCCGCGTGCACGCGCCACCTGCGCCACCGCCGGGACCGACTGCGCGAACAGCGGCCCCAGGATGATCTCGGCGCCTTCGTCGACCGCCTGCTGCGCGCCTTGTTGCGCGCCTTGTGGGCTGCCGTTGTCGTCCTTGATCAGGAGCTGGATGCTGGGATTCTGAAACTCGGCCAGCGCCATCTCGGCGGCGTTGCGCATGGATTGCGCGGCAAGCCCGGCATTGCCGGCGGCCGAGAGCGGCAGG
>NZ_LUUB01000108.1:0-22213 GCF_001641635.1 Bradyrhizobium centrolobii | reverse complement strand
CTGGGCCGGCGACGAAGAGCTGCTGAACGGATTGGAGAACTGGCTGAGGCTCTGCTGCACGCCCGTACAGGCCGACAGCAAGGGCGCGCCGAGCAACAGGCCAAGCGCGGTTCGGCGGGTCGTCCCCGACGAACGGGGCCCCGGAGAGGACGATCTGGGATAACGCGGGCCCACCATGGCAGCTCTTCTTTTGACCGGCCGTATCCGGTCGGTCAGAACCAGTCTTGCCGCGACCGAAGTCGCGGATTCACGCATACTCTCGACAAATAGTTAACCAAAACAAAAGGATAATGACCGCCTAACACGGCCGCATCCCCGTCCTGGCGAACCGTTCGCCGTCCGTCACGCAGCATCACGGCGGCGTTTCAGCCGCCAATATGGCGCCAGCGCTTTATTCCCTCCCGAATGTGATGCCCCATGGATCACATTCTCGTCCTTCCTCGCCCCTTGCCTCGGTACGATCTTTTTCGGAGGACCGGTTCCCAGCTCTCCGGATCATGCCTAAGTTGACCTCATTATGCGCGCAAAGCCGGCTCCAATAAATACGCCTGAAGGTGCGACGGACCCCGCTCCGCGCGGCTTTTCCATCGACGCCCATCGCTTTGCCGCAGCGAAGGCCGCGCCGGGCCTCTATCTGGTCGCGACCCCCATCGGCAATCTCGGCGACATCACGCTGCGGGCGCTCGAGACCCTGGCCGGCGTCGATGTGATCGCCTGCGAGGACACCCGCATCACGCGGCGCCTGACCGAGCGCTACGCCATCACAGCGCAACTCAAGCCCTATCACGAACACAATGCTGAAGCCGCGCGACCGAAGATCCTGGAGGCGCTTGCGCAAGGCGGCTCGGTCGCCCTGGTCTCCGACGCCGGCACGCCCCTGATCTCCGATCCCGGTTTCAAGCTGGTGCGTGAGGTCTGCGCCGCCGGTCACGCGGTGTACGCCCTGCCCGGCCCGTCCTCGGTGCTGGCGGCGCTGTCGGTTGCGGCCCTGCCGACCGACCGCTTCTTCTTCGAAGGCTTTCTGCCGGCGAAATCTGCGGCCAGGCGCACACGGCTCACCGAGCTCGCCCGCATCGATGCGACGCTGGTCATGTTCGAATCCGGCAATCGCGTGCAGGACACGCTCGCCGACCTCGCCGAGATCATGGGCGACCGCGAAGCCGCGATCTGCCGCGAGCTGACCAAACTGCATGAGGAGATCACGCGAGCGCCGCTTCACGCGCTTGCGCGCGAGGCGGCCTCGCTGGAAACGCGCGGCGAATTCGTGCTGGTGATCAGCCCGCCTGCCGCCGATGCCGAGGTGCTGACGGCGGACGCGCTCGACGAACTCCTGCGCGAGCAGCTCGCTACGCACAGCGTCAAGGACGCTGTGGTGCATGCGGTCGAGCTGTCGGGCAGGCCGCGCCGCGAGGTCTATGCGCGCGCGCTCGAGCTCGCAAAAGACTTGCGGGGTGGCGATGGCGAAGACTGAAGGCGCCACGCCAGCCGAACCAAAGGTCGCCTCACCTGAGCGAGTCGCCGCTTTCCAAACCGGCATCTCCGCCGAGAGCCGCGCTGCCGCCTATCTCATGGCAAAAGGCTACCGGATCCTCGCAAAACGTTACCGCACGCCGCATGGCGAGATCGATATCGTGGCGCGCCGCCGCAACCTGATCGCCTTCGTCGAGGTCAAGGCCCGCGCGACGCTGGATGACGCCGCCTTTGCCGTGACCCCACGCCAGCAGCAGCGCATCATTGATGCCGCGCAAGGCTGGCTCGCCGCGCATCCCGAGCATGCCGAATTCGAATTGCGATTCGACGCCATGCTGATTGCGCCGAAACGACTTCCGCGCCATGTGTTGGCGGCATTCGACGCCTCGACCTGAAAGGCAGCTCATGAAACTGAACGTCGCCGTCCAGATGGACCCCATCGCCCGCATCAACATCCGCGGGGATTCCACCTTTGCGCTGCTGCTGGAGGCGCAGAAGCGCGGCCATGGCCTGTCCTACTACACGCCGGACAAGCTGTCGCTGGTCGGCGACGAACTGGTCGCTCCCGTCCAGCTCCTGACCGTGCGCGACGAGCCCGGCGACCACTTCACCCTCGGCGAGCCGCGGCGCGAGGCGCTGAACGGCTTTGACGTGGTGCTGCTGCGCCAGGATCCGCCGTTCGACCTCGCCTACATCACCTCGACGCACTTTCTGGAGCGCATCCATCCGAAGACGCTGGTCGTCAACGATCCGGCCTCGGTGCGCAACGCGCCGGAAAAGCTGTTCGTGATGAACTTTCCCCAGCTGATGCCGCCGACGCTGATCTCGCGCGGCTTAGATGAGATCAACGCCTTTCGCGAGCAGTACGGCGCCGTCGTGATGAAGCCGCTGCACGGCCATGGCGGTGCGGCGGTGTTCCGCGTGATGCCGCAGGACATGAATTTCGGCTCGCTGTTCGACATGTTCTCGGTGACATTCAAGGAGCCTTGGGTGATCCAGCAGTTCATCCCCGAGGTGAAGCACGGCGACAAACGCATCATCCTGGTCAATGGCGAGTTCGCCGGCGCGGTGAACCGCGTGCCGGCTGCCGATGACCTCCGCTCCAACATGGTGCGCGGCGGCGCGGCGCAGGCGACCGACCTCACCCCGCGCGAGCGCGAGATCTGCGAGACGGTCGGGCCGGCGCTGCGCAAGCAGGGCCTGCTGTTCGTCGGCCTCGACGTGATCAACGACCGGCTCACCGAGATCAACGTCACCTCGCCCACCGGCATCCGCGCGATCGCGCGGCTCGGCGGACCCGACATTGCGGCGAAGATCTGGGACGTGATCGAGCAGAAGCGAAAGAAGTAGCGCTAGCAATGATCGTGTTGGGGGAGCGCGCGATCTCTCCCGAACGTCGTCCCGGCGAAAGCCGGGACCCATAACCACAGGGAAAAGTTTGGCGAAGACTCGGGGTTACCAGTTTCGCGCCACAACCACTCCGTGGGGCTATGGGTCCCGGCCTTCGCCGGGACGACACTGACAATGCGGTGCGCTGCTTCCGTCTCGCCGCAGTGACTTGCGGCTTCGACCTCGCACAACACTAACCACCCATTCACCATGACGTCTCCCTGCAACATCGGAGAGACGCTTGCCGGCCTGCGTGAATCTACGGAGTCACGGCTTTTCGAATAACGCGGCATTCACCATCCGCCCAAAACCCGCACCGTGACCGGCCATCACACTCGGGCTCGCAACACCCCTTATACTTTTACTGCCTACTCATCGAACACGGGGAACCCGCCAGGTGCGGTTCGAGTGTCCCGCGTAAGAGTAGAAGCGTATGAATACCGCACGCATTGTCGTTCTCGTCATTGCGCTGGGCGCCGGCGGCGTCGCCGCGTATCTGGCAAGCGGCTATGAGAACAAGCCCGCGCCCGTCCTCCCGGTCGCCGAGAAGCTGCCGACGGTCGAGATTCTCGTCGCCAAATCCGACATCCAGCTCGGCCAGGCTGTGAAACCCGAGGACCTGCAATGGCAGACCTGGCCCGCGGCGACCGCGAGCGGCGCCTTCATCCGCCGCGATAACAGGCCCGAGGCGCCGAACCAGATCGCTGGCTCGATCGCGCGCGTGCCGTTGATGCAGGGCGAACCGATCCGCGAGCAGAAGCTGGTGAAGGCCGATGGCTCCGGCTTCATGGCCGCGATCCTGCCCTCCGGCATGCGGGCCGTCTCCACCGAGATTTCCGCCGAGACCGCAGCCGGCGGCTTCATTCTGCCGAACGACCGCGTCGACATCGTCCTGACCCGCCGCCTGAAGAATCCCGACGGCGCCAACAACAACGGCCCGACCGGCGGCAATGACCTCGTCCTCTCCGAGGTCATCCTGACCAACATCCGCGTGCTCGCGATCGACCAGGCGCCAAAGGAAAAGGACGGCCAGAACGCCGTAGTCGGCAAGACCGTCACGCTCGAGCTCAGGCCCGACCAGGTCGCAGTTCTCGCAGCCGCGCGCCAGGGCGGCACGCTGCAGCTTGCACTGCGCAGCATTGTCGATGCCAACGCATCGGAGGTCTCGCTTGAGGACCAGGCGATCAAGCGTCCTGGCGGCGTCAGCGTGATCCGCTACGGCGTGCCGGCACGGCAACTAACGTCACAGAAGTGATGGGGATACCCAGAAATGAACTACGGGGACAATCGGACGGGCATGCGCATTCGGGGGAATGGCGCGCGCGCGTTCTGGACGGGGGCAATGCTGATGCTGGGGCTGGTTACGGCCCCGAACTGGGCCAACGGCGCCGACGCACCGGTCGGCGACCAGGCGCCGATGCAGGCACCGGATCTCGGCGTGGCGCCGGTTACGACCATCGCGCCGGCCAGGACGCGCTCCCTCTCGCTCGGCATCGGCAAGTCCGTCGTCATCGACCTGCCGCGCGAGGTCAAGGACGTGCTGGTGGCTGATCCCAAGATCGCCAATGCGGTGATCCGCTCGGCGCAGCGCGCCTATATCATCGGCGGCCAGGTCGGCCAGACCAACGTCGTGTTCTTCTCGGCGGACGGCCAGCAGGTGGCCTCCTACGACATCGCGGTGAAACGCGATCTCAACGGCATGCGTGCGGCGCTTCGGCAGTCGCTGCCGGGCGTGCAGATCGAAGGCGTCGGCGACAGCGTGATGCTGACCGGCTCGGTATCGAGCCCGGTCGAGGCCCAGCAGGCGGGCGACGTCGCCGCCAAGCTGGTCGGCGGCTCGGAGAAGGTCGTCAACAACATCGTCGTGCGCGGCCGCGACCAGGTGATGCTCAAGGTCGTCGTCGGCGAGGTGCGCCGCGACATCGTCAAGCAGATGGGCGTCGATCTCAGCGCCACCCTGAACGCCGGCACCGCGGTCGTGAATTTCAACAATTCCAACCCGTTCACGGTCAGCGGCGGACCGCTGGTCAGCAATAACGGGCTCGGCGTCGCCGGCCTCGCCAAGGGCGTCGCCACGGTCAGCGCCACCATGCGCGCGATGGAAAGCGCCGGCGTGATGCGGACACTGGCCGAACCAAGCCTGACGGCGATCTCGGGCGAATCCGCGACCTTCATCGCCGGCGGCGAATTCCCGATCCCCGCTGGTTATTCCTGCGATCCGACCACCCATGTCTGTACCACCCAGATCACCTACAAGAAGTTCGGCATCTCCCTGAACTTCACGCCGGTCGTGCTGAGCGAAGGACGCATCAGCCTGCGGGTGATGACGGAGGTGTCGGAGCTGTCGAACCAGAACGCGATCACGGTGACGCAAGCGCTGTCCTCAACCTCATCGAGCTCCATCACCATCCCATCGGTCCAGACCCGCCGCGCCGAGACGACGCTCGAGATTCCGTCGGGCGGCTCGATGGCGATGGCGGGCCTGATTCAGCAGCAGACCAAGCAGGCGATCAACGGCCTGCCCGGTGTCGACCAGGTTCCGATCCTCGGCCAGCTGTTCCGCAGCCAGGACTACGTCAACAACGAAACCGAACTGATGGTGATCGTGACGCCCTACGTGGTGCGCGCGGTCGCGCAGAAGGAGCTGTCGCGGCCCGACGACGGGTTCGCGCCGGCCTCCGATGCGCAGTCGGCGCTGCTCGGCCGCATGAACCGCCTCTACGGCATCGCGCGCCGCGTCGATCCCATCAGCGGCTACCAGGGCGATTTCGGCTTCATCATCGACTGAGACGAGCGGGCGGCTCGACGACGACAGCTTGGGGACGAGGGCAAAAAGGGGACAACGATGACGAACACAGCGGCCGATCATCGTGGCAGGCTGCGCCTTGCAATCGCGCTGACGGGGCTTTCCGTCATGCTGGGCGCGTGCAACACCACCGAGGAGATCGTCACCCAGACGGTGCCGACCGACTATCGCCAGCGTCACCCGATCGCCGTGCAGGAAGGCAAACGTTCGATCGTGATCTTCGTCGGCCAGGCCCGCGGCGGCCTCTCGGCCGCACAGCACGCCGACGTCACGGGCATCGCGCGGGACTGGGTGCGCGAGGGCACCGGCTCCGTCGTCGTCGACGTGCCCGTCGACACAGCGAACGCCCGACCCGCCGCGGCGACCTATCAGGAGATTCGTTCCGTGCTGATGGCCGGCGGTGTCCCGTCGCGCGCCATCGTTCGGCATCCGTACCGTCCCGAGGATCCTGGACTGCTGCCGACGATCCGGCTGAGCTATTCGAAGATCGCGGCCGTCGCGGGTCCTTGCGGATTGTGGCCGGAGGACATGGGCCCGTCCCTGCTCAATCCCGACTACAACGAGAACCGGCCGTATTTCAATCTCGGCTGCGCCAGCCAGCGCAACCTCGCGGCGATGATCGACAACCCCGCCGACCTCGAGCAGCCGCGGGCGGAGACACCGGCCTATACCGCACGGCGCGACATCGCCTTCGACCGCTACCGCAAGGGCTCGCCGACCACGACAACCTATCCCGAGGCTGACAAGGCCAAACTTAGCGACACAGGCAAATGACAAGCGTCCACGACGAAGAAGCGGACGATCCGCGGCACCCCGAGGAACACATTGCGCCGGTTCCTCGCATCTCGGTGCAGGCTTTCTGCGAGACCGAACAGACGCTCGCCGCGGTGACCGCGGCGGGACAGGACCGCCGTCTCGCCAAGGCGCATCTCACCGCCAAGAGCGGCGGCCTCGCCGCGGCGATCGAGGTCTATGACTCGATGCCGACGCCGAACGTGATCGTGATCGAATCCGACGGCACGCGCGACATCCTCGAGGGGCTCGACGATCTCGCCGGCGTCTGCGATCCCGGCACGCGCGTGGTCGTGATCGGCAATCCCAACGACGAGGCGCCATATCGCGAGCTCGTGCGCCGCGGCGTCAACGACTATGTGGTCGGGCCGGTCGAGACCATCGACGTGGTGCGCTCGATCTGCAGCCTGTTCTCCGCTTCGGAAGCCATCATCACTGGTCGCATCATCGCGGTGGTCGGCGCCAAGGGCGGCGTCGGCGCATCCACCGTCGCGCACAACGTTGCCTGGACGATCGCGCGTGACCTCGCGCTCGACTCCGTCGTGATCGATCTCGACCTCGCCTTCGGTACCGCCGGCCTCGACTACAATCAGGATCCGCTCCAGGGCATCGCCAACGCGGTGCTGTCGCAGGAGCGGCCCGATACCGCGCTGATGGAACGCCTGCTCGCCAAGTGCACCGAGCATCTCAGCCTGCTCGCCGCGCCAGCGACGCTCGACCGCGTCTATGATTTCGGCGCGGAGGCGTTCGACGCGATCTTCGACACGCTGCGCATGACCACGCCCTGCATCGTGCTCGACGTTCCCCATCAATGGTCGGGCTGGACGCGACGCGCGCTTGTCAGCGCCGACGACATCCTGATCGTGGCCGAGCCCGATCTTGCGAACCTGCGCAACACCAAGAACATGCTGAACGTGCTGAAGGCTGCGCGGCCGAACGATCGGCCGCCGCTCTACTGCATCAACCAGGTCGGCATGCACAAGCGCGCGGAGATCGAGGTCAAGGCGTTCGCCAAGACGATGGAAAGCCAGCCGATAGCGGTGATTCCGTTCGATTCGAAGCTGTTCTCGACCGCCGCCAACAACGGCCAGATGATAGCTGAGGTCTCCAGGAGCCACCGCACCACCGAGCTGTTCCAGAACATGGCGAACCACCTCGCCGGGCGCGGCGAGGTGAAGCGGCCGAAGCGCTCGCTGCTCGGACCGCTGCTGAAGAAGCTGAAGGGCAGGGGGCGACACGGCTCCGCGCCGCATCGCAAGGCCTCGTAAGCCGAACGAGACGGCGGGCTATTTGTTGTCAGCCCGCTGCTGCTTCTTTGCCAGGAGCTGGCGTAGCGCGGTGACCTTGGCCGCGGCTTCGGCCGGCGGCAGATCGCCTTTCACGATGGCCTCGGCCTCGGCCTGCTTTCCCTGCAGTCCCAGCACGAAGGCGAGATTGGTGCGGACGCGGGAATCGGCGGGGCTGCGCTCATGGGCCCGGCGCAGGGTTTCCTCCGCCTTGGGCAGATTGTTCTGCAGTACGTAGGACAGGCCGAGATTGGACAGCACCGACGGCTCGTCGGGCACGATCTTCAGCGCGGTCGCATAATATTGCTGCGCCTCCTCGTTGCGGCCGAGCTGGTCGAGCACCGCGCCCTGCGCCGAGAGGATGCGCCAGTCGGGATCCTCCGGCGTATGCGCACGGCTCAACACGTCGAACGCCTGCTGGAAATTGCCATTGTCGGCGAGCGCGCGGCCGTAGCCGGCGAGCAGCGCCTTGTTGCTGGGATGACCGAGCACAGCCTGCTCCAGCACCGCGACCGCCTGCGCCCGCTGGCCGGTCTCGCGCAGCGCCTTGCCATATGCGAGCGCGACGTCGGGGTCGCTCGGCTTGGCGCGATAGCGCTCGCGAAGTGCGTCCATGTCCGGCTTCGCGTCGGGTTTGCTTGCGGCTTCCGTCTGGCCCCCAAGCGCACCGGTCACGTCATCGAGGCTCGTGGTCTGGCAGCCGCCGAGGACAAGCACCAAAAGCGCGGGAAGGAGGAATCTCGCCGGGGAAGAGGCGAGGGGCGAACGCTTGGACATACTCTGATCTACCGTCGGCGACTGATCAGAGATGCTTTCCCGATTAACGCTAAATTCCCGTTAAGGACGCGCGCCCCTCGCAGCCTAGTCGACGAATTCAGCGCCGAACTCGCAGCCGATGCGCCAGCGCAGGCGGCATTGGCGGGAATAGTCCGGCGCGAAGATGATGGTGAATTGCGGCGGCACTTCCAAAAACTCCGCCACCACTTTCACGCCGCCATCGGAAATATCCGTGATCGTGCAGTCCCTCGGCAGCGAGCCCGCGCCAAAATGAATCTTGGCGAGCCGACTGCACACCCGACGTTCGCTTCTCCGGCGATTTACAAGCATTTCGATTGTTCACTTGTTAGATCACGGCCCATCCCGCAGCCTTAGGAGTAGCGGACATTCGTTGGAATGTGCTGAGTGGAGCCGCTCGCATTCGAAGCGTACTGTCTCCACCCCGTTTACGATTGATTAGGGCTTGGCCGGCCGCCGAGATCGTTCCCGTATTGTTCTTGCGGAGCATCTCGAGCTCTGCTACCCTTGATTGTACGAGGGGCAGCCTGGTTCGAGCATGGTTCAGCGGGTTTCTACAGTCGCCTTTGAGGGAATCGAGGCCCGCGCGGTTGACGTGCAGGTGCAGGTTGCGCCGGGCTTGCCTGCTTTTGCCATCGTCGGCCTGCCGGACAAGGCGGTCTCTGAGGCCCGCGAGCGGGTCCGCTCGGCGCTGATCGCCTCGGGCCTGGCGCTGCCGGCGCGGCGGATCACCGTCAATCTCGCGCCGGCCGATCTGCCCAAGGAAGGCAGCCATTATGATCTGCCGGTCGCGCTCGGGCTGATGGCGGCGATCGGGGCAATTCCGCCGGATGCGCTGACGGGTTTCACGGTGCTTGGCGAGCTCGGCCTCGACGGTTCGATCGCGCCCGTCGCGGGCGTGCTGCCGGCCGCGATCGGCGCCAACACGCGCGAGGAAGGGCTGATCTGCCCGGCCGCCTGCGGCTCGGAGGCGGCCTGGGCGAGCCCGGACATCCAGATCATCGCCGCAAGTTCACTGATCCAGATCGCCAACCATTTCAAGGGCACCCAGGTGCTGTCGCGCCCCTCTCCGAAAGTGCACGAGGCTGCCGCCTCCCCGCTCGACCTGCGCGATATCAAGGGCCAGGAGAGCGCCAAGCGGGCGCTCGAGATCGCAGCCTCGGGCGGGCATCACCTGCTGATGATCGGCGCGCCCGGCGCCGGCAAATCGATGCTGGCGGCGCGCCTGCCCTCGATCCTGCCGCCGCTGTCGCCGGGCGAACTGCTCGAAGTCTCGATGATCGCCTCCGTCGCCGGCGAGATCCAGGGCGGCGCGCTGACGTCGCGGCGGCCATTCCGCTCACCGCATCATTCCGCCAGCATGGCCGCGCTCACCGGCGGTGGCATGCGCGCGAAGCCCGGCGAGATCTCGCTGGCGCATCAGGGCGTGCTGTTCCTCGACGAGCTGCCCGAATTCGATCCGCGCGTGCTGGATTCGCTGCGCCAGCCACTTGAGAACGGCGAGGTCGCTGTCTCCCGCGCCAATCACCGCGTGACTTATCCCGCGCGCTTCATGCTGGTCGCGGCGATGAATCCCTGCCGCTGCGGCAATGCGTTCGAGCCGGGCTATGCCTGCAAACGCGGCCGCATCGATCGATGCACGGCGGACTATCAGGCGCGCATCTCGGGTCCGCTGATGGACCGGATCGATCTGCGCATCGAGGTGCCGGCGGTGACCGCGGCGGATCTGATCCTGCCGCCGCCGGCGGAGGGATCAGTCGAAGTCGCCGCGCGCGTGGCGGCCGCGCGCGACATCCAGCTCGCGCGCTATCAGGCTGCGGGGCTGCCCAGTGTCCGCACCAATGCCGAGGCACCGGCGTCCGTGCTGGAGGAGATCGCGAAGCCCGATGCGCAGGGCCAGAAGCTGCTGCGCGATGCCGCCGAGAGCATGCGGCTATCGGCGCGCGGCTACCACCGCGTGCTGCGGGTGGCGCGCACGCTCGCCGACCTCGACGGTGCCGACAAGATCGGCCGGCTGCATCTGGCCGAGGCGCTGTCCTACCGCGCACTCGCAGAGGATGTGCGCCAGCTGGCGTGACGGGGTCGCGCATCAACCCGGCGGTAACGAGTTTCCTTTACGCTCTGCAAACCATAAGGCCCGCAAGTGTCCCGCGCGGCCCGGCGAGTAGAGTGTCATGTTGCGTTTCAAGATCCTGGCCTCGGTTGTTCCCCTGATGGCGGCTGCGGTGTTCGCCCGCAGCGGGATCGGATCGGTCTCGCATCCCTGCATCGCCCTCGGTGAGATTTCCGTCGAGCTCACGTCTGTATTCTGGACGGCCGGCATCCAGGTCGCCTTCACCGAAGATCCCGCACAGGCCACGGTACGGGTCCAGGTCACCGATGATGCGGACGGTGCGGATTTTGCCGTGGTCGACGACGGCACCAGCGACGAGCCCGGCGCCTGCCAGGCCAGTGCCGGGACGCGCCTCGTGGCGATTTCCGCGAGCCCGAGCAATGACCGTCCGCTGATCTATCTCTCCACCGACGGCCCCGCCGACTACCGCTTCTATGTGCGCTCGAAGACGTTCTCGCAGCGCGAGGCGGCGGCGCTGATCGTCGGCGCCCGCGGCAGCCACCGCCACCTCCAGGCCGCCTCGCTCTGAGGCGTTAACGCCTCGTCAACCCTGTTTGGAGGCGGGCCGCAAATCTCAAACTGTTCGCAAGGTCGGCCGGGACATCGTCGCTGCTAGCGATCACAGGGTTTCGGAAAGAGTCGGGGTCGGTAGGGATGAGTCGGACGTTCCGGATCAAGGTGCGCATGCGCCGCTTCAGGCGGCGCCATCCCAGGATCGCCTTCGCGATCCGCTCGTTCGTGATCTTCTCGGCCACGTTCGGCGCCGCCTATGGTTTCATCACCGGCAGCCGGGCCGAGAACTCCGGCTACGATCCCAATGCATTCGCGATCGGCGCGAGCTGCCTGTTCGCGCTCGCCTGCCTCGGGCTTGCGACGCTGAGCATGCGGCTGCGCTTCGTCAACAAGCGGATGCGCACGCTCGCTGCCCACAATGAGGCGCTGATCGACCGCAATTGGGAGCTGAAGGAAGCCGAGGAACGCGCGCGCAACCTGTTCGAATCGCAGGGCGACCTGATCGTGCTGCGCGATCACCAGGGTCGCATCACCTTCGCCAACGACGCCTATTGCGCGCTGGCCGGACAGGCGCGCGCCGCGCTGGTCGGCACGCGTTTCGACTTCGACGTGCTGGAGCAGGGCGACAGCGCGCGCGAAAGCAACGGCACGCGGATCCATGACCAGAAGATCGCAACGCACCTCGGCGCGCGCTGGATCGCCTGGCGCGAAGGCTTTGTGCGCCTCGATGCGGGCCAGCCGGCCGAATTGCAGAGCGTGGGGCGCGACGTCACCGACCGCACCGAGACCGAACGCGCATTGTCGGACGCGCGCGATCAGGCCGAGGCCGCCAACCGCGCCAAGTCGCGCTTCCTCGCGATGGCCTCGCACGAGATTCGGACGCCGCTGAACGGCATTATCGGCATGGGAGGGCTCCTGCTCGACACCACGCTGACGCCGGAGCAGGCGACCTACGCCAAGGCGGTGAAGACCTCCGGCGAAGCGCTGATGGCGCTGATCGAGGAGCTGCTCGACTATTCCAAGATCGAGGCCGGCAAGCTCGACCTCGAGCAGCGACCCTTTGCGCTCTCGACCTTGATCGAGGAGATCACCGAACTGCTGGCGCCGCGTGCGCAGGCGAAAAATCTCGAAATCGCCGCCTATGTCGACGAGCGCCTGCCGCTCGAGGTCGTCGGCGATGCCGCGCGGCTGCGCCAGGTGCTGCTCAACCTCGCCGGCAACGCCATCAAGTTCACCGCGACCGGCGGCGTCGCGCTGATCGTCGAGCCGGGCATCTGGCCGAACGAGATCAGTTTCCTGGTGCGCGACACCGGCATCGGCATCGCGCCAGAGGCGCAGTCGCGCATCTTCCGCGAATTCGAGCAGGCTGACGAACGCGTCGCACGTACCTATGGCGGCACCGGGCTCGGCCTTGCCATCAGCGAACGCATCGTCAGGCGCATGGGCGGCCGCATCACGCTGCAGAGCGAGCCGGGCGGGGGCTCGACCTTCGAGGTCGCGATCCCGCTCGCGCCATCGCAGGCGGGCGCTGGGCAGACGGCATTCCCGAGCCCCGACCTCGCCGGCAAGTCGATCCTCGTGATCGCCGACGGCATCGAGGCCTCGCTGATCGCGCTGCGGCTGGAGCGTTGGGGCAGCCAGACCTGCATGGTCTCCGATGCCGCCGTCGCCGAAGCGCTGCTGCCGGAGCGCTCATGGCATGCGGTGTTGATCGATCGCGCGCTGGGGGCCACCGTCGCCGATCGCCTAGGGGAGGTGGCCCGCACCCATGCGACGCAGCGCCTCGTGCTGCTGACACCGAGCTCCCGCCACGAAAAATTCGCGGCGGCCTTCACCGGCTATCTGGTGAAGCCGCTCCGTGCGGCCTCGCTCGCCGCGCGCCTGGCCCTGACGCCGGAGGTGACGTCGCCCGATCTCGCGCCGGAGCCGCCTGTGGAATCCACCGTCGGTGCAACGCCGGCGAAGGGGCTTTCGATCCTTGTCGCGGAAGACAACGAGATCAACGCGCTGCTGATGCGATCGCTGCTGACCAAGCTCGGCCACCGCGTCGTCATCGCGGTCCATGGCGAGGCCGCGCTGGAATCCTGGCTCGCCGCGGCATCGGCCGGCACGCCCTATGATCTCGTGCTGATGGACATCCAGATGCCGCAGCTCGACGGCATCGAGGCAAGCAAGCGCATCCGTGCTCACGAGGCTAGCGCCGGCGGCCGCCATACGCCGATCCTGGCGCTCACGGCAAATACGCTGGTGGAGGATCGCTATGCCTGTTTCGAGGCGGGCATGGACGGGTTCCTGATCAAGCCGCTCGATCGCGAGAAGCTCGACGAGGCGCTGGCCGGGCTCGCGGCGTCGCGGCATCTGGCGGTGTAGAAAAATCTCTCCGCCGTCATTGCGAGGAGCGCAAGCGACGAAGCAATCCAGAATCCCTCCGCGGAAAGATTCTGGATTGCTTCGCTTCGCTCGCAATGACGAATTGGTTACAGCCCGACCACGATACACGCAGCCGTAGGGTGGGCAAAGCGCAGCGTGCCCACCGTTCACGTTCGTCACTGCGGGGGATGGTGGGTACGGCGCGCGAAGAGCGCGCCTTTGCCCACCCTACAAGGCTACGCTACAGCCGCCTGAGCGCCACCGTCTCCACCACGTGGTCGGCGCCCTTCTTAAGGATCAGCGTCGCACGGGGGCGGGTGGGCAAAATGTTGTCCTCGAGATTGGCGAGGTTGGTGCGCTCCCAGATAGCGATCGCGGTGGCGGTGGCTTCTTCGTCCGACAACGGCGCGTAGCGGTTGAAGTAGGACTTTGGATTGGTGAACGCGGTGTCGCGCAGTGCCAGGAAGCGCTTGATGTACCACTGCCGCAGCGCCGCCTCGTCAGCGTCGATATAGACCGAGAAATCGAAGAAGTCGGAGACGACCGGGACCGCCTTGCCATCACGCGGCAGCTTGCCGGTCTGCAGCACGTTGACGCCCTCGACGATGAGAATGTCGGGCTGGTCGATCTCGACCCACTGGTTCGGCACGATGTCGTAGGTCAAATGCGAATAGACCGGCGCGCGCACGCGGCGGCGGCCGGCCTTGATGTCGGAGAGGAAGCCGAGCAGCAGCGGCAAATCGTAGCTCTCCGGAAAACCCTTCTTCTGCATGATGCCCTGCCGCTCGAGCACGGCGTTGGGATACAGAAAACCGTCGGTGGTGATCAGGTCGACCTTTGGACGCGGCGACCAGCGCGCGAGCAGCGCCTGGAGCACGCGGGCCGTGGTGGATTTTCCGACCGCGACCGAGCCGGCGACGCCGATGATGTAGGGCATCTTGCGATCGCGGATGTTGAGGAACTGGCGCTGCGAATAATACAGGCGCTGCATGGCATCGACATAGATCGACAGCAGGCGCGACAGCGGCAGGTAGATGTCCTCGACCTCCTGGAGGTCGAGGCGGTCGTGCATCGACCGTAGCCGGTCGAACTCGCCCGGCTCCAGCGTCATCGGCGTATCGTCACGCAATCGCGCCCACTGTTCGCGCGTGAAGATGCGGTAGGGATTATAGATCTGCTCGGGTGCGCGGATATCCATGACGCCGTTCCCACCTTGGCTAGTCGCTCTTGCGCGATGCTTTCTCTTCCAACCCTGACATCGAGGTCCGCTTGTCCAGTGCTGCCTCGACCTCCTCCAGCTTTACGCCGCGCGCCTTGAGCAGCACAAGGAAGTGATAGAGCAGGTCGGCGCTTTCAGCGATCAGATGCGCGCGATCGTTTTCGACTGCTGCGATTACGGTTTCGACTGCTTCCTCGCCGAACTTCTTGGCGCAATGCTCCGCGCCCTTGTCCAGGAGCTTGCGGGTATAGGAGCCCTCGCCACCGGACGCCGCGCGGGCATCGATGGTCTGAACCAAATCGTGGATCGTGAAACGCGGCATACAAAATACTCGAAACGCGCTCCGGCTGGTTCAGCCGGTCCTTGCCCGCTGATGTAGCATTTTTATGAATGGGAGTCGTCAGGCATCGAGGCGCATGGCTAGCCCGCGCCGGGCCATGTGCTCCTTGGCTTCGCGGATGGTGAATTCCCCGAAGTGGAAGATCGAGGCGGCCAGGACCGCGGTGGCATGCCCGTCGCGGATACCGTCGACGAGATGGTCGAGATTGCCGACGCCGCCCGAGGCGATCACGGGAACGGGAATGCTGTCGGCGATCGCTCGGGTCAGCGGGATGTCAAACCCCTGCCTGGTGCCGTCGCGATCCATCGAGGTGAGCAAAATTTCACCAGCACCGAGCGAGACCACTTCCTGGGCATATTCGATGGCGTCGATCCCGGTCGAGTTGCGCCCGCCATGGGTGAATATCTCCCAGCGGTCGGAGCCGCCCGGACGCTTGACGCGCTTGGCATCGATCGCGACCACCACGCACTGCTCGCCGAATTTCTCGGCCGCTTCCTTGACGAACTCGCGCCGCGAGACCGCGGCGCTGTTGATCGAGACCTTGTCGGCGCCCGAGCGCAAAAGCGTCCTGATGTCGTCGATGGTCCGCACGCCGCCGCCAACGGTGACCGGCATGAAGCAGGCTTCCGCCGTGCGCCGGACCACGTCCAGCATGATGCCGCGGTTCTCATGGGTCGCGGTGATGTCGAGGAAACAGAGCTCGTCGGCGCCGGCCGCGTCATAGGCGATCGCCGCTTCGACGGGATCGCCGGCATCGCGCAGGTCGACGAAGTTGACGCCCTTGACGACCCGGCCGTCCTTGACGTCGAGGCAGGGGATCACGCGCACCTTGAACATCTGTCGTCTCCTAAGCGGCGCGCGCGTTGCGGATCAGGGTGAGGGCCGCAGTGGGATCGAGCCTGCCGTCGTAAAGCGCACGGCCGGCGATCGCGCCGGCGAGCCTCGATGCCCTCGGCGTCAGCATCGCCTTGACGTCCTCGATCGAGGCAAGACCGCCGGAGGCGATCACGGGGATGGAGATGGCATCTGCCAGCGCGATGGTCGCGTCCAGGTTCAAGCCCTTGAGCAGGCCGTCGCGCGCGATGTCGGTGAAGATGATGGCAGCAACACCGGCATCTTCGAATCGCTGCGCGATCTCCAGTGCCGTCACCTGCGAGGTCTCGGCCCAGCCTTCGACCGCGACCTTGCCGTCGCGGGCATCGAGCCCGACCGCGACGCGGCCGGGGAATTTTTTCGCGGCAGCCTTCACCAGTTCGGGATCGCGGACGGCGGCGGTACCGATGATGACACGGGTGATGCCCTTTGCGAGCCAGGCTTCGACGGTGGCGAGATCGCGAATGCCGCCGCCGAGCTGGACCGGGATCTTGATCGTCTTCAGCATCGCCTCGACGGCCTGCGCGTTCACCGGCTTGCCGGCGAAGGCGCCGTCGAGATCGACGACGTGAAGATACTCAAAACCCTGTGTGACGAAGCTTTGCGCCTGCGCGGCGGGATCGAGGTTGAATACGGTCGCGCGCGCCATGTCGCCTTGCTCGAGGCGCACGCACTGGCCGTTCTTGAGGTCGATGGCAGGAAAGAGAATCACGGCTTCCATCTCAGGAAATTCGAGATCAGGGCGAGGCCAAAACGCTGGCTCTTCTCGGGGTGAAATTGCGTGCCGACCGCGGTGTCCTTCGCGACGATCGCGGTGACCGGCCCACCGTAGTCGGCGCGCGCGAGCACGTCCGCCTCATTGGCGGGATTGAGGTGATAGGAGTGCACGAAATAAGCGTGCTGGCCCTTCGGGCCGAGCGGCAGCTTGTTCAGCACCGGGTGCTCGCGCAGCACATCGAGCGTGTTCCAGCCCATGTGCGGGATCTTCAGGTTCTCATCGCGCGGCGTGATCTTCTCGACGTCGCCGGCGATCCAGTTCAAGCCTTCGGTGACGACATGCTCCTTGCCGCGGGTGGCGAACAACTGCATCCCGACGCAGATGCCGAACATCGGCCGCGCCTTGACCCTGACAGCTTCGGTGATCGCCTCGACCATGCCGTTGACGGCATCGAGCCCGCGCCGGCAATCGGCGAAGGCGCCAACGCCCGGGAGCACCAGACGGTCGGCGCCATAGGCCTGGTCCGGATCGCTGGTGACGAAGACCTTTTGCGGATTTTCCAGGCTGCGCGCGGCGCGCTCGAACGCCTTGGCCGCGGAATGCAGATTGCCGGAACCGTAATCGATGATGGCAACGCTCATCTTGACCCTCCCGGTTCTGGAAACAATCCGATGATGCCGCCGGCCGGCAGCGGCGGCGGGTTGGAGAATTGCTGGCCCGGCACGTTGCGGGTCGGCGGCGGGCCGCCGCGATCGACCGCCCATTGATCGTTGACGATGCCGCGCTGCTTCTGGCTCCAGCGCTCGAAGAAACGGCGCTCGGCGGTGTCCTCGTCGTCGGCGACGACGACATCGAGCTGACGCCAGTTGCCGCGCGACAGCGTCCAGCGGCGCAGGCTCGAGGCCTCAAAACCCATCAGGAGCGCAATGATGACGTCCGCGAAGAAGATCGAGGTGCGCCCGAGTCCGAGACTGGACAGCCCGGCATAGAACGCGGCGGCGAAGATCAGCCAGCCGATCAGCGCCAGCCAGAGCCTGTTCCAGAGCAGCCAGAACGGGCCGAACACCATCGCCCAGAAATGGAAGCCGTCGCGCACGAAGACGAACTTGTCGGTCGCGCGCAGGTCGGCCCCGCCTGGGGTGGGAGCATGAACTGTGTACACAGGCATTTTGGATGCCCCGTTCTCGAGGATTCAGTGAAGCCGCCAGCACCGCCTTGGCGCCGTCGAACGAAGATGTCAGCCGCCGAGCGAGCCCTTGGTCGAGGGTACCTCGCCCGCCGCCCGCGGATCGATCGCGACCGCCGCCCGCAGCGCCCGCGCCAGACCCTTGAAGCAGGACTCGGCGATATGGTGGCTGTTCTCGCCATATAGGGTCTCGACGTGGAGAGTCACGCCGGCGTTCATGGCGAAGGCATGAAACCATTCGCGCACGAGCTCGGTGTCGAACTCGCCGATCTTGTCGCGGGGGAAATCGACCCTGAACACCAGGACCGGCCGGCCCGAAATGTCGATGACGACGCGCGACAGCGTCTCGTCCATGGGCAGGTGGACGTCGGCATAGCGGGTGATGCCGGCCATGCTGCCGAGCGCCTGCTTGACGGCCTGCCCCAGCGCAATGCCGGTGTCCTCGGTGGTATGGTGATGATCAATGTGCAGGTCGCCCACCGCCTTGACCGTGAGGTCGATGCGGGAATGGCGGGCGAGGAGATCGAGCATATGGTCGAAAAAGCCGATGCCGGTCGCGATGTTGGACACGCCGGAGCCATCGAGGTTCACGGTGACCTCGATGTCGGTCTCTTTGGTCTTGCGCTTGATCGTCGCGGTGCGCATTAGAAGGCAGGCTTTCGCTTTGATTTGGGCATGATCTTGCCGGAAAACCGGTGCCCAGTTTTCCGGATTATGCTGGTTCGGGCCGAAAACGGCGGTCTTTTAACAGCCAAATGACGCCTTCGCTACTGCGGGATGGCCCTGGCAGGCCAACACTTCCGCCTATGGTGAGCGAAATTTGGGGCCGGAGCGGCCCGTTGTGCACCAGCCCCCGACCCCCTAAATCAAGCCGGACAATGAGGTATTTCATGCAGGATTCCCGGAACAGCCTGCCGGTCTGGCACGGCACCACGATTTTGACGGTCCGCAAGGGCGGCAAGGTGGTGGTCGGCGGCGACGGTCAGGTCTCGATCGGCCAGACCGTGATCAAGTCCAACGCCAAAAAGGTCCGCAAGCTCGGCAAGGGCGACGTCATCGGCGGCTTCGCCGGCGCGACCGCCGACGCCTTCACCTTGTTCGAGCGTTTGGAAAGCAAGCTCGAGCAATATCCGGGGCAATTGACCCGGGCCGCAGTCGAGCTCGCCAAGGACTGGCGTACCGACCGCTATTTGCGGCGGCTGGAGGCCATGATGATCGTGGCCGACAAGGATGTCTCCCTGGTCCTGACCGGCACCGGCGACGTGCTGGAGCCTGAGGCCGGCGTGATGGCGATCGGCTCCGGCGGCAACTACGCGCTGGCCGCGGCGCGAGCCCTGCTCGACAGCGACAAGGATGCCGAGACCATCGTCCGCCGCTCGCTCGACATCGCCGCCGAGATCTGCGTCTACACCAACCGCAATCTGACCATCGAGACCCTGTCGAGCGGCTAGCGGATGGCGCTCGCCTACACCTTCCGCCCGATGACCGCGGCCGACCTGCCGCTGGTCCGGCGGTGGCTCGGCGCGGCGCATGTACAGGAATGGTGGGGTAATCCGGACGAGCAGTTCGCGCTCGTGAGTGGCGACCTCAATGAGCCTGCAATGGATCAGTTCATCGTGTTGGCCGGGATGCGGCCCTTCGGCTATCTTCAGTGCTACGGCCTGACCGCCTGGAATACGGGCTTCGGGCCGCATCCGGAGGGCACGCATGGGATCGACCAGTTCATCGGCGAAAGCGACATGATCGCGCGCGGACACGGCTCGGCCTTCATCCGCCAATTCGTCGACGCGCAACTGCGGCTTGGCCTGCCGCGCGTCGTCACCGATCCCGACCCGCTCAACCGGCGTGCCGTGCGCGCCTATGAGAAGGCCGGCTTCGTCCGCGACCGCATGGTCGAGACGCCTGACGGTCCCGCGCTCTTGATGGTGCGCGAGCCGTGACCCTGACCCACACCCACAAGGCCGAGGCCGCGTTTCCGCCGCTCACCTGGGTCGGCATCGCGCTGCTACTACTGGCGCTGCAAGCCTCGATCCTGTTTGCGATGGGCCGGGTGCCGATCTGCACCTGCGGCTACGTCAAGCTCTGGCACGGCGTGGTGAACAGCTCGGGGAATTCCCAGCACATCGCCGACTGGTACAGTTTTTCGCACATCCTTCACGGCTTCCTGTTCTATGGGCTGACCTGGCTCCTGTTCTGGCGCCTGCCGTTGCTGCAGCTCTCCTGGCCGGCGCGGCTGATCATCGCCATGCTGATCGAGGGCACCTGGGAGATCGTCGAGAATTCGCCGTTCATCATCGAGCGCTACCGCGCCGGCACGATCTCGCTGGACTATTACGGCGACAGCATCGTCAATTCGATCTCGGACACGCTGTTCATGGTGCTCGGGTTCCTCGCAGCACGCGTGCTGCCGGTCTCGGCCACCGTCCTGGTCGGGCTCGCCTTAGAGGTCATGATGGCGCTGCACATTCGCGACAATCTGACGCTGAACATCCTGATGCTGACCCATCCGATTGACGCCGTGAAACAATGGCAATCGGGCCCGCCAATTATCTGATGCCAAAAAAGCGGCTTGTCCCGGCCTGCTTCTGATCCTAGCTAAGAACCCATGACAGACTTCTCCCCCCGCGAAATCGTTTCCGAACTCGATCGTTTCATCGTCGGCCAGACCGAAGCCAAGCGCGCCGTCTCCGTTGCGCTCCGGAACCGCTGGCGCCGCCAGCAGCTCGAGGGCTCCTTGCGCGAAGAGGTGCTGCCGAAGAACATTTTGATGATCGGCCCGACCGGCGTCGGCAAGACCGAGATTGCGCGGCGGCTGGCAAAACTCGCCAACGCACCGTTCCTGAAGGTGGAAGCCACAAAATTCACCGAGGTCGGCTATGTCGGCCGCGACGTCGAGCAGATCGTGCGCGATCTCGTCGAGGTCGCGATCGCCCAGGTGCGGGAGCGCAAGCGCAAGGACGTGCAGGCGCGTGCGCAGCTCGCCGCCGAGGAGCGGGTGCTCGACGCGCTGGTCGGCGCCAATTCCAGCGCCGCGACACGGGAATC
Organism: Bradyrhizobium centrolobii; assembly: GCF_001641635.1. Classification (GTDB taxonomy): domain Bacteria; phylum Pseudomonadota; class Alphaproteobacteria; order Rhizobiales; family Xanthobacteraceae; genus Bradyrhizobium; species Bradyrhizobium centrolobii. The sequence goes on along the minus strand of NZ_LUUB01000108.1, from coordinate 1,298 downwards.
CTTCCGCAAGAAGCTGCGTGCCGGCGAATTGAACGACAAGGAAATCGAGATCGAGACACAGTCGTCCAGCAGCGGCTTTCCGATGTTCGAGATCCCGGGAATGCCGGGCGCGCAGATGGGCGCGATCTCGATCGGCGATATCTTCGGCAAGCTCGGGGGCCGCAGCAAGACGCGGCGGCTGACGGTGGAAGGCTCGCATGAGATCCTCGTCAACGAGGAATCCGACAAGCTGCTGGATAACGACCAGTTGACGCTGGAAGCGATCAGCGCGGTCGAGAATAACGGCATCGTGTTCCTCGACGAGATCGACAAGATCTGCGCGCGCGAGGGGCGGGTTGGCGGCGATGTCTCACGCGAGGGCGTGCAGCGCGATCTCTTGCCGCTGATCGAGGGCACCACGGTCTCGACCAAGCACGGCGCGGTGAAGACCGACCACATCCTGTTCATCGCCTCCGGCGCCTTCCATGTCGCAAAGCCGTCCGACCTGCTGCCAGAATTGCAGGGCCGCTTGCCTATCCGCGTCGAATTGCAGGCGCTGTCCCGCGACGACATGCGGCGCATCCTGACCGAGCCCGAGGCCTCGCTGATCAAGCAATATGTCGCGCTGATGCAGACCGAGGGCGTCGCGCTCGACTTCACCGACAGCGCGATCGATGCGCTCGCCGACGTCGCTGTGGCCGTCAATTCGGCCGTCGAGAACATCGGCGCGCGGCGGCTCCAGACGGTGATGGAACGGGTGCTGGACGAGATCTCCTTCGCCGCGCCCGACCGCAACGGCGACACCATCCGGATCGATGCGGACTACGTGCAGAAGCATGTCGGCGACCTCGCCAAGAACGCCGATTTGAGCCGGTTTATTTTGTAATTCTGGGCTAGCGCGCTATTTATCGGCCGTCGTCCCGGCGAAAGCCGGTACCCACAACCACCGGCGTTCCCTGTTGGTAAAGATAGCGGCCCCACCTTTGGCTCAAACAAAATCCTGTGGTTGATGGTGTGGACGGCCCCCTACGGCATCAGTGTGCCAGAATGAGGTTGTCAGAAACTCATTCGCAGGAGCCGTCCGTGAGCCAGATTATCCGCATTGGGATGGATACGTCGAAGTATATTTTTCAATTGCATGGGGTTGATGCATCGGAATCGGTCGTGCTTCGCAAGCGGCTGAGCCGCAAGGCGATGCGGGCGTTTTTTGCCAAGCTGCCGCCGACGGTGGTGGCGATCGAGGCCTGTGGGGCTGCCCACCACCTGGCGCGAGAGCTTGGCAAGCTGGGGCACACGGCCAAGCTGATCGCGCCGCAATT
>NZ_LUUB01000107.1:47241-130040 GCF_001641635.1 Bradyrhizobium centrolobii | reverse complement strand
GCGATCGGCGGAGCCGACGCTGACATCGCCGCCATGCCCTGCTCGACCATCGCTTCCAGCTTGTCGATCAGGTCGCGGTCATTGCCCTCGGGCTCGGCTTCGGTCGCCTCCAGCCCGGCCAGGATCTCCTTGATGCGGTCGATCGAGGACAGGATCACCGTCACCGCCTGTCCCGTCACCGGCATGCCGTCGCGGAACTTGCCCATCAAGGTCTCGCCGGCATGCGCCAGCGCTTCCAGCCGCGGCAATCCCAGAAAACCGCACGTACCCTTGATGGTGTGGACCAGGCGGAAGATGTTATCCAGGATCTTGGCGTTGTTCGGCTCCTGCTCGAACTTCACCAACTGATTGTCGACGGTGTCCAGGCTCTCGCTGGTCTCCGTCAAAAACTCCCGCAACAGATCATCCATGAGGTACGCCTTACTAACCTGGACTTTCGTGGCCGGCTTTTCGGCCCTTGATCCCGTCGGCCGATAGGCCGCCTCGAGACCGGCATCTTTGCCAAGCGGAGGATGTCGTTGGGAAAGCTGGATCACGCTTCGAAATCGACGGACGTCCTCGGCTAAATCGTTAGACATCCCATTTCACGGTCCCGTTAATTTCATCCTCCGTGCTAATACGGATATTGAAGACAAGTTTGAGCTTTCGCCGCTTGCGCTGACGTCGTTCGACAAAACCAGCTGCGTGCTTTCGTCGCGATGAAGCCTTGGGTAAACGCGCTGCTAATGGCAGCGCGAGCCGGCTGGAAAAATTCCGCACCTCGAAGGTTATGCGCACAACGCGGCCGCCGACTCACATCGCCGGCATTCGGCGCCATTCGCGCGCGATGAGCAGGACCAGGCGAGACACACATGCCCAATCTGCGTGCAGGGTAAACAAGGCCTTACCTCAGGTCCGCCGCGGGAGATGCGGCGCTAACCGACGCGCGCAGCCGACACCGCGTCTCTGTACTCCGGCAAGCATGCGCGCCTGGCTCCAGCGCCATCCTCAGGATTCGAACCCGCGCATGTGCGGCGTGAAGATATCGATGACCATCAGATCGAACCGCTCGTTGCAGGTCGAGCAACGCGCAACGGCATCGCCGATGCAATGCTTGCCGTCACCCAACCAGTTGCTGCAAGCGCTCGACGCGGCGGACTTCGCGTTGTTGCGGCCGCATCTCGGCACCGTTGAAATGGTCAGAGAGACTGTCTTGGGTGAGGCAGGCGTGGCGCCGCGGCATGTCTACTTCCCGCATGGCGGATCCGTTTCGATCACGGTCGGTTTGTCCAAAGGCCAACTGATCGAGGTGGCGATGCTGGGCCGGGACAGCGTCGTTGGCAGCAGCGCGGCGCTCGCCGAGGGCATCGCGTCGGCCGACGCCGTCGTCCTGTTTCCCGTCACGACATCCGTACTCGACGTCGCGGCCTTCCGGGCCATCGCCGCCACAAGCGCACGGTTTCGCGACTTGATGATCCGCCATGAGCAGGCCCTGCTCGCACAGGTGCAGCAGTCCCTGGTCTGCAACACGCTGCATCCGGTCGAGGCGCGGCTGGCGCGCTGGCTCCTCCGGGCCCGCGATCTGTCCGACACTGAAGTCCTGCCGCTGACGCAGGAACTTTTGGCGCGGATGGTTGGAGTCCGGCGTAACGCGGTTTCACTGGTCGCGCATGCGCTGCAACGGGCCGGCATCATCCACTACAGCCGCGGCCAGATCGAGATCACCGATCTGCGTGCGCTGGAGGCGATGTCCTGTGACTGCTACCGCGCCGTGAAGAGCCGTTACGCGCATCTGCTGAAGGCTTCGCGATGAACGCCAACCATCCATCTGCATGCCGACGTGCACACAGTTTCGTATCGATCGGCCGATCGCCGCGCACCTGGACGTTATGTACCAATTGCCAATATATCCCGACGTGAACATGATGGAACTTATCGGTGCAGAGGGACGAGTTCGCTGGCGCGGATTCGCCGGCTGAAGACACGAGAAGCAGCTTTGGAAACGATGGTGCGCCCATCCAACGGTTTCCTGTCCGCGCTGTCGGCAGATGATTACGAGCTGATCCGAACGCATCTGCGCACAGTCGATCTGCCGCACGAAGCCGTGCTGGTCGAGACTGGCGAGATGCTTAGCCGCGCCTACTTCCCGCATCGCGGCGTCATCTCGCTGATCGTGAAGCTCGCCAAGGGCGAGCATGTGCAGGTCGCCATGATCGGCCGCGACAGCCTGCTTGGCGCTTTCTCGGCCTTGGGCGACGCCAATGCTCTGAACACCGCGGTGGTGCTGGTGCCCGGCACTGCGTCGACGCTCGACATCGACCGGCTGCGCGCCGCCGCCGACCGGAGCGCCAGCCTGCGGACGCAGCTCGCACGCCACGGCCTCGCCGTCTACGCCCAGATCCAGCAGACCGCAGGCTGCAACGCCGCGCATCCAGTGGAGTCGCGGCTGTCGCGATGCCTGTTGCAGACCCACGACCTGTCGGGCGACTTCAGGCTGCTGCTGACGCAGGAAGCGATGGCGCAGATGATCGGCGCGCGCCGCAACAGCGTGTCACTCGTCGCCAACACGCTGCAGCAGGCCAATTTCATCCACTACAGCCGCGGGCACATCCAGATCAACAATCTCGACGGGCTGCGCCAGACGGCATGCGAGTGCTATGCGACGGTCAAGATGCAGTACGACAGGCTGCTTGGACCCTGACGCTGCACGATCCGGCCGCGCGCGGCGGCACGTGGTAAACCAACCGCTTACAGCGACAAGCAAACACCGATGGTCTCGCTACCGGAACCGAAATTCGGATCGAGTAGACATCCGCTTGCCTCGCGCCTTCCGGGCTGCGATGCGCTCAATGGGGATCGAGACAAAGCGATGTTTGAGACGACCGCGCGTGGGCTGTCTTCGGCGGCCGGGGCTGCCACGCGGCACACGGACCGCATCACGCCCGCACCGGATGACCGCAATGTCGAGCCGGCACGCGAGCCGAGCGCGTTCGCTGCGCTCGTGCGCGAGATCGGCGAAGACGGAGCCTGCGAAGTGCGCACCGTGTTCTGGAGCGAGACCTCCGCGCGGCTGAAACTGCTCCGCACGCTCGCGCTCGGAGAGCACCGCGCGAAGTTCGAGCGCGAAGCGCATTCACTGAAGAGCTCGGCGAGGTCGTTCGGCTATCTCCGGCTCGCAACGCTGGCGCTCGAGCTGGAGCGGAGCGCGGCCACGCTCGGCGATGACCCATTCCGCGATCTCCTGGTGCGGATGGATGCGGCCTATGCCGCCGCACTGGCGCAGGAACCGCAAGTCTAGCGACCTTTGCGTGCAAATCCGCCGTACTTCTACGGCGTTGGATTTTCATACATGGCTAATCATAGGTGGCGATAGTCGCCGGAAACCAGGAGGGTTTCCATGTTCACCTATGAGACCGCGGACCAGAGGGAGGTCCGTCGCTTCCGCATCGCGCAGTTCAACGGCCGGATGGCGACGGTGAAATCGGGCGAGTCCACGGTGACCGGCTTCGTGCGTTCGGTGCTGGAGCAGGAATCGAGCATCCCTCCGCGGTGGACCATCACCATCATTCCGAGTGCTCCGAAGGATGAGCCGAAGCCGCTGCGGGGAGCCTTGCGTGCACGTCCCTTCGCCGAAGATTATTTCTGAGTGCGATCGGGCCGCGCCGCCGCGCGGCGGGTAAACAGCCGCCTCACTCGATCGAATGCAGCAGCGCGGCGCGGACGAGGTCCGCAGTGTTGCGCGCACCAAGCTTGCGCATGGCCTCGGCGCGGTGGCTCTCGAACGTGCGCGGGCTGATCTGCATCCGCAACGCGCCCTGCTTGTTCGAATAGCCTTCGCTGATCAGCCGCAGCACCTCGCGCTCGCGCTTGGTCAGCCGCTTCTGGCTCGACACGCCGGAGAGCGCGGGTGCCGCCGGGCGCGACGCCTGCGGCGAGCGGCCCGCTTTCAACTCGACATCCTCGGACGCGGCGTGCACGGGCAGGCCGTTCTTGTGCGGACCGGCAAGCTGCTTGACCAGACTGCAAACGCGCTCGGTCTGCGCCAGCGCGTTCTCCACCACCCGCTGCAAATACGCCCGATCGCCGGAAGCCGGTGAGAGCTGATCGCTGTGATGCTTGATCTCGCCCATATAGAGCAGGAGCGCGGTCAGGGGGCCATTGAGCTCGCGGGCGATAGCGGAGGCCATCTCGTCGGCGGCCTTGGCGCGGGCGGCATTCAGTCGGACGGGATCGAGCTCTTCATGCGGAGAAGCGCTGCTTTCGTACCATTCCGACGGCCGCGAATCAGTGGCCGTATCATCCTGATGCTCCATGCAACTGGTTTAACGGAACCGGGGGCGGTCTGTAGTTAACTTTTTGCTCCGTAAGACTACGGTGATTTTGTCAGTTTTGTGCTGAAACGCCGGCGCGGGCACAATTTATGCTTGCGACATCCCGGTCCGGACTATGCAAGGGTTGATAAAGCTGCCCAATTCCTCGGCAGTGGGACGCGCGCCGTTTTAACGGCCGCTTCCGTCCGGCCCGCTCCCTCCGGACTTTACGGATTAATTAACGGTGACTTGCTTCTCTTAGAGACGGTTGAGAGCGCGCAAATGCCCTCCACGCAAGAGGCCCAAAGGGCTGCGGGAAACGCTGCGGAAGATTGCGTGCCATGAACGAGATCGACCGGCTGTGGGAGTTCTTGCAGAGGCTGACGCCGCTGTCGCGGAGCTGTCTGCTCAGTGAGCTTGAGCGCCTCGAACTGTGCGGGATCGACATGCCGGGCTCGGCCGACATCCAGACCCGCCTACGCGCCGAGTTCCGCAAGGACGGATTGCACCAGGCACGCGCCACCAATCCCTCGCGCTACTTCTTCGCGCCGCTCGAACTGCTCCTGATGGACGGTGCGCCCGAGCACCCCAATGCCGGACGGATCTCACGCAACACGCTCACTCCGATCTGGGAGTGGATATGCCGCGACCTGCTGCCAACCATGGCGCGCGACTACACCAAGGCGATCAACGACCAGGTCGCCGCCAACAATCCGAAGGAAGTTCTGAAGATCGCGGCCGCCTTCCAGACCAAGGTCATCAAGGTCCTCGAGAACACCCTCGCCTCGGCGGACGGCACCGAACTTGCGCGAAGCAAGCTCACTCAGTACACGGCCTCGCGCACCGCCTTCGACGACGTGAAGAAGATGCTGCACGTGCTGCGCGCCGGCGACGCGCTGCCGAAGTTCAACGAGAAACTGCCCGAGAAGATCGCGAAATTCGACGACGGCCAGGTCGCCAGGATCACCGCACAGCTCGACGCCTTCAGGAAATCGCAGACCGAAGCGCTGCCCTTTGCGCTGACGCTGGTGGCCAGGCGCCTGAAGACGTCATGGGAATTGGTGCGCCTCGCCACCAAGACCGCCGCGAGCAAGAGCGCCACTGATGTCGCCGCCCAACCCTATGCCTGCGTGGTCCCCATGGTGCTCGACCGGCTCGACGACAAGCGCCTCGCCCTGCGGATCGCGCTCAGGCACAATCGCGTGCTGGTCGCGCGCGACCTGCTCGCGGAGATCTACGACCTCGAATATGCGCTCAAGGTCCGCATCGACGGGATAGAGCAATCGGAGTGGGGCATCCGCCTCCAGCAACTGATGGACGCGATCGCGGCGCTGGTGTCCGCCGAGGTGAGCCGTTTCCCTGCCAACGTCGGCCACATTCTCGGCTCGCGTCGCCTGCGCAGCCACGATTCGCTAAGCGGCAAGCTGACCTATCTGGCCTGGAAGGGACGTGATGTGGTGCAGGATGGCGCCGCGGCGTTCCGCAAGTTAATCGGACAAACCTAAAGCAAAAAACAGGCGTCTGAATACGCTACTGCTGGGCGCGGGGCAGGCACAGGAAGCGATCGCTAAATCGCCCCGACAGCACGAACCAGAACCACCAATACATCAGTCGCCGCGTTGTCATTGCTGCGATCCTCCACAGCCCACCACCGGCTATCGAGATCTATAGCGCAGGTGCAGCAATCCGCATGTGAGGTACTTCACACTTGCCGCGACAGGGCCTGGGGTGGCCGGTGGCGGCAACCGTCTTGGAACCGTCACACCGGTTCGGAAGTTTTTTCGTCAAAACAACCCCATGCACAGTAGGGGCGCCCTTCCAGGAAAGGCTCCCGTCATGTCCCTGTCCCATGTCGACCCGGTCTCGCTGCCAGATAGCGAGCACCAGATTCAATTGCGCCGCGCCGTGATCGCCTCCACCATCGGCACGGCGATCGAATGGTACGACTTCTTCCTCTATTCGACCGTCACCGGACTCGTCTTCGCAAAACTGTTCTTTCCGAATTCCGACCCTTGGGTCGGCACGCTGGAAGCTTTCGCGATCTACGCCGTCGGCTTCGTCGCGCGCCCAGTGGGCGCCGCCATCTTCGGTCACTATGGCGACCGCATCGGCCGCAAGTCGACGCTGATCGCGACGCTTCTGCTGATGGGCATCGCGACCTTCGCGGTGGCGCTGGTCCCGACCTATGCGAGCATCGGCATCTGGGGCGCCGTGATCCTGACCGTGCTGCGCTTCATTCAAGGCGTCGGTGTTGGCGGCGAATGGGGCGGCTCGGTGCTGATGTCGATGGAATGGGCCCGCAACGATCATTCGCGCGGGCTGATCGCCTCATGGCCTCAATTCGGCGTGCCCTGCGGACTGTTCCTGGCCAATCTCGCCGTGCTCGCCTTCAGCCAGATGTCCGGCGAGCAGTTCTTGTCATGGGGCTGGCGCGTGCCCTTCGCGCTGAGCCTCATCCTGGTCGGCGTCGGCATCTACATCCGGCTCGGCATCCTCGAGACCCCGGTATTCTCCAAACTGGTCGCTGAGCAAAAAGTCGAGCGCACGCCGATGCTCCAGGTGATCAAGGAGCATCCGAAAGAGATCCTGCTCTCGGCCTTTGCCCGCATGGCCGAGCAGGCGCCGTTCTACATCTTCACCGCGTTCGTCTTCGCCTACGGCGTCAAGACGCTGAATGTGTCGCGCGACTTCCTGCTCACCGCGGTGCTCGCGGCCTCCGTGCTGTCCTTCGTCTCGATCCCCATGTTCGGTCACCTGTCCGACCGCATCGGGCGCAAGAACATGTACATCATCGGCGCGGTCGTGTGCGGCGTGTTCGGCTTCATCTACTTCCGCATGCTCGATACCGGCTCGCATCCGGTCATCTTCCTCGCCATCATCCTGTCGCTGATCCCGCATGACATGATGTATGGACCGCAAGCAGCGCTGATCGCGGAAAGCTTCACCGGGCGCCTTCGCTACAGCGGCGCGTCGCTCGGCTACCAGCTCGCATCCGTCATTGCCGGCGGCCCGGCGCCGCTGATCGCGGCGTGGCTGTTTGGCACCTTCCAGTCGGCAACCGCGATCGCAGCCTATATCGCGCTGTGCGCGGTGATCTCCGTGATCGCGACGGCCGCGATGACCGACTACACCGGCAAGAACATTTCGGGCGAGTACAGAACGGGCTGACGCTGCGGCTCCTTTCCTGCGCCTGCAAAAGTATTAGTCCGGTCATCCTGAGGTGCGAGACTTGCGGTGCAAATGCACCGCAAGTCGAGCCTCGAAGGATGAACGGCCACGCTGCGGCAGCCGGGCCGCCGCTCGTCGAGGTCTCTGCTTCGCTCCGGCACCTCCGGCGACATTGGCGTCGCCAATGCGCGGGGGGACGGTGCCCTTATCTTATCGTCAACGAGGTGAATGGAAGGAATTCGCAAATGAAATCGGGCAGACGACTATTGACTGTCGCCGCATTGCTGGCCGGCGCGCTGATGCTGAAATCGACGGCCATCGCGCAGACCACGCCGCCGCAAGGCAACGCGGCGCCGACGGCGGACAACGCCGTCCTGCTCACCGTCTTCTTCAAGCACGACCAGTCACGCCCGCTCGGCGAGCTGAACGCCCAGCTCGAGAAGCAGGGCTACTACAAATCCTTCCCGCCGCCGGGCACGGAGGTGGTGAGCTGGTACGTGATGATGGGCATCGGCCAGGTGATCACGCTGCGGTTGCCGGCATCGAGGCTGCGCGAGGTCAATCGCATCATCGAGGACACCGCATGGGGTCCCTATCGCACCGAATTCTATCCGACATATGACTATAAGGCGGTCGGCATGGCCCAACACGAGAAGGCCACCGGCAACTGAGACCGGCGTTATTGAATTGGGCGAACCGCGCGCTGCTCTGTCCGATTCAAGGACACCGGCGGCATGCGTTCGCGCGGGGCATCTCTACGAATTTCCCTGGATTGCCGCATCATCCGCGCAGCGCGTCTCCAATCGTAAAATCTTCCTCACCAAGATCCGGACAATTTTACACATGATGAGGGCTTTAACGTTACCCGGATAATTCAACAATCGTGCTGAAGCTCTCCATATTTGAAACCGCTCGTGCCGCTAAAAAACTGTCACGGAACGGGAGTGGTTTGAGATGAGCGATGGGCTTGGGGAAGTCGCCGGGCGGAGGCCTGTAACCTTCGGTCGGCGGAAAGTGACGCCACGCGCCTGCGTGGCCGACGGCAAGCGCCACCTGCGCGCCTTCCTTCGCGAGGTGCTCGAGGATCTCGGCTTCGTCACCAGCGAATGCGCCAGTGCCGACGAGCTGCAGGCAGTGCTCGCCAGCGAACTGCCGGACCTGATCCTGTTCGGCGTTGCCGCCGACGGCATCGAGCCGGGCAAGTTTCTGGAGACGCTGGTGCGCGAGGCGTTCGGCGGCAAGGTCCTCGCTGTCGGCGCCCGCGAGTCGATCATCCTGAAAGCCGTGCAGCAGGTCGGCGAGGAATATGGCCTTGCCATGCTGCCGTCGCTGACGACCCCCTTTGCCGCCGAAACACTGCGCGAGCGCGTCGCGATGCTGCTGCCGGAGGAGCCGGCGCCAAGCCCGGCCGTCTATGTCGGCGAGGCCCTGCATGCGGGCTGGCTCGAGCTCTGGTACCAGCCGAGGATCGACGCGCGCACGCTGGTCCGTTGCGGCGCCGAGGCGCTGGTGCGGATGCGGCATCCGACCTGGGGCGTGGTGCCGCCGGCCTATTTCATCCCTGAAGCGCACGATCCGCACTTCCGCGAGCTGTCGGAGTTCGTGATCGAGCGCGCCGTGCAGGACTGGCACTATCTCCTGGAGCGGCAGAGCACGGTCGATCTGTCGATCAATCTTCCCGCCTCGTATCTCACGGAGCCGCAGGCCGTGCGCGATCTCTGCCGGCGCGTGCCGACGCATCCGGCTTTCGGCGGATTGACCATCGAGATCGACAGCGAGGAGGCGATCCGCGATCTCGATGTGCTCATCGAGGTCGCGCGCGAGGTGGGCCTCCACAATATCGGCCTGTCGATCGACAACCTCGGCGCCAACTGGCCGGCGCTGATGGACCTCGACAAAATTCCCTTCGTCAAGCTGAAGGCGGACCGGCAGTTCGTCACCGGCTGCGGCAATGATCGGTTGAAGCGGACGGTGTGCCGCCACATCGTCGAGCTCGCCAGGGGCTACGGCGCGGGCGCCGTGGCCGAAGGCATCGAAAGCCGCGCCGACCTCATGGTCGCAAACGAGCTCGGCTTCGACCTCGTGCAGGGCTTTCTGTTCGGCAAGCCGATGCCGCTGAAGAAGTTCGCAAGGAGCGCGCTGGCGGGGACGGTGATGGCGCGGGAGTGAGGCGTTTGCCTCACGCGAACCGCCGCGCGCAGGCCACGCAGACGACGACCAGCGCGGTCGCGGCAATCATGCTCCATGCCACGGGCTCGTGCAGGAGCACGCCGGCGAGCACGAGGCCGAGGAAAGGCTGGACCTGTTGCAGCTGACCGACGCGAGCGATGCCGCCGACGGCAAGGCCGCGATACCAGAACACGAAGCCGACGAACATGCTGAAGACGGATACATAGAACAGCCCGATCCAGGCGGGGGCGCCGATGCCCGTCCATGTCGGTGGCCAGGTCAGGATTGCGACCGGCGCCATCAGCGGCAACGCCAGCAGCAGCGCCCAGGAGATCACCTGCCAGCCGCCGAGGCGGCGCGACAGCGCGGCGCCTTCGGCATAGCCGAGCCCGCAGAGTACGATCGCCGCCACCATCAGGAGGTCGCCGGCGAGCGACGCCGAGCCGTCGTTCGACAGGGCAAAACCCGCCACCGTGGCGCTGCCGAGAATCGCGAACAGCCAGAACAGCGGCTGCGGCCGCTCGCCGCCGCGCAGCACGCCGAAGACGGCGGTCGACAGCGGCAGGAGACCGATGAATACGATCGAATGCGCCGAGGTGATGTGCTGGAGCGCGAGCGCGGTCAGCAGTGGGAAGCCGACCACGACGCCAATCGAAACGATCGCAAGCGAGGTGAGATCCCTGCGCTCCGGCCGCGCCTGGTTGAGCAGGCCGAGCAGGGCCGCACCTAGCAGCGCGGCGATAACGGCGCGCGCAGAAGTCAGGAACAGCGCGGAGAAACCGCCGACCGCCACGCGCGTCGCCGGCAGTGAGCCGCTGAAGATGATGACGCCCAAAAGTCCGTTGCCCCAGCCGCTGCCCGCAGATTGCATGTCGCCTCGCTTTTCCGAAGGCCATTCTCGACGGCCGCCAGTGGCGGGACCAGCGACAATCCAGTACAATCCGGCAAAACTGTATCGGTATGGAAGGCTATACACTTTGGACGCTGAGACGCGAAAGAGCGGCAGGAGCGGAACGCGGACCACTGAGGTGATGAGCGCGATCCGCGCCAAGATCGCAGGCCGCGCGCTTGCCGCCGGCGATCGCCTGCCGTCGATCCGCAGCCTTGCCGCAAGCATGGGCGTTTCACCGTCGACGGTGGTCGAAGCCTATGACCGCCTCGCGGCCGAGGGCCAGATCCGCGCCCGTCGCGGCTCGGGCTTCTATGTCGCTCCGACGGTCACGTCGCCGCTGGCGCTTAGCGAGGTCGAGCCGCGCCGCGACCGGGCGGTTGATCCGTTCTGGGTCTCGCGGCAGTCACTCGATACTGATGCCGCCGTGCTGAAGCCGGGCTGCGGCTGGTTGCCACCGGAGTGGATGCCGGAGGCAGCCTTGCGGCGCGCCGTCCGTGCGCTCGCGCGCGCCGATGAGGGCCTGTTGACCGACTACGGCAGCACACGCGGCGCGCTGGTGCTGCGCCGTCTCTTGCTCACGCGCCTTGCCGACGACGCGATCACGGCGTCGATCGACCAGCTCATGCTCACGGGCTCGGGCACGCAAGGGACCGATCTCGTCTGCCGCTTCCTCTTGCGTCCCGGCGACACGGTGCTGGTCGACGATCCCTGCTACTTCAATTTTCGCGCGCTGCTCCGGGCACACCAGGTGAAGATCATCGGCGTGCCCTATACGCCGTCGGGACCGGACGTCGCGCGGTTCGAAGAGGTCCTCGCTGCCGACCGGCCGCGGCTCTACATCACCAATTCAGCGCTGCACAATCCGACCGGCGCGACGCTCTCGCTTCCGACCGCGCACCGGCTCCTGACCGCGGCCGCCGCGCACGACCTGACCATCATCGAGGACGACATTTTTGGCGATTTCGAACCGGAGCGATCACCGCGGCTCGCCGCGCTCGACGGGCTCAATCGCGTGATCCGCATCGGCAGCTTCTCCAAGACGCTCTCGGCCTCGGTGCGCTGCGGCTATATCGCCGCGCGCGCCGACTGGATCGAACATCTCGTCGACCTCCAGGTCGCAACCAGTTTTGGCGGCCCGAGCCCGGTCGCGACCGAGATCATCGCCAGGGTGCTGGCCGGCGGCGGCTACCGCAAGCACATGGACGAGCTCCGGCAAAAGCTCACGCGCACGCGGCGTGACGTGGCGCGAAAGCTTCAGACGCTGGGCATCGAGCCCTGGCTGATGCCGCGCGGCGGCTTCTTCCTCTGGTGCCGCCTCGCTAGCGGTCAGGATGCGACGCAAGTCGCCCGCACGGCGCTCGAGGAGGACGTGGTGCTTGCGCCGGGCAACGTGTTCAGCGTGTCGCAGACGGCGTCTGCATTCATGCGGTTCAACGTGGCGCAAATGAACGATCCACGGATGTGGGATGTGATGCGGCGGGCGTTGAAGACGGCGTCGGAGCCCATCGATCGTCGCGGGCTCCGAAGATCCGGCCTGTAGGATCCCATCTCGCGCATTTCAATCGCGCGGCGCCTCTGGGGTCTTGTCAGTCCACTCCGGCGGAGCACCGACCTTGCCGGCGACGAGTCCCGTCAGCCCGGGCGCGCGACCAAAGGCCTCACACGCCGCATATTTCGGTTCGCCTCCGAACCACGACTTCACGCGCTGGCCCGATGGCAGCGAGATATCCAAGCCTTCCGGTTCCTTGCCGGTCACGAGCATCCGGGAGAACTCGCCTCCGAACTTCGTTGCCAGCCCATAGGCATCGCCGACCTCGGAGACGCGAGGGTTGTCCATGATCGAGTTCGCGCCGCGCGCCCACACCATTGCGGCACGCTGGGTGCCGCTCCTGTCGATGGCCTCTGCCTCGACGGCGAGGCCACCGAGTCCCAGGGGAAGACGGGGAATGCTGACCGGCAAGGCAGCCCCGCTGCCGAGCGTCACAGCAGTCGATACTCCCGCCGCGGTCTTGTCGGTCGGCACCACGTCGGTGACGACGGTTCGCACAGTCAGGTCGGCGGGCTCATGTGGCGCCACGACCTGAAACTTGTCGCTGAGGGCGACGCAAACCTCACGATCGAGCGCATTTGCGACCAGCGCGCGGTCCGCTTGCGTCTTCACGCGCGACAATGCGCTCTGGGCGAAGGTCGTCGGAACGATGCGCACGGTCTTAACCGACGCAAGGGCGCCGGCATCGACGTAATTCCTCGACTTCGAGAGCATCCCCTTCTGCTCTCCCAGATGATTGTACGTTGTCAGCGTGCCCGCAGTCTTGGTGGGCACAGTCGCGCATCCGGCCGCGATCAGAGTGAGTGGCAGCAAGGACGCCGTGACTTTCAACCTGAACACCTTCGCGTTGTCAGAGCGCGCAGGTGACGGTGCCGGAGATGGTTCGCAGCCATGAGCGGCAGGTCTTGTCACGTCTCGGCTCCGCAAATAAGATACACATATGCATCTAGTCGGAACCCTGGCCGGGAGTCAAGATGCATGAATGTATCTTATTTGGAGCGAGCATGAATGGGCGAGCGGCGTCGCGGTGCGGAGCTTGAAGAAGCAATTCTGGACGCTGCGTGGCTCGAACTCGCCGAGCACGGTTATGCCGGACTGACGATGGAGGCCGTTGCGGAGCGGGCGGGGACGAGCCGTCCCGTGCTGGCGCGCCGGTGGGACGGCAAGGGACCGCTCGCAGTCGCCGCCATTCGGCAGCAATTGGCGAAACATCCGCTGGTCGTGCCGGATCGTGGCGATCTGCGAACGGAGCTGCTGGAGCTTCTGAAAGGGACGGCTGAGCGCGCCACCGGGATCGCGGCGGCCTTCACCCTGCTCTCAAGCACCTATTTTTCGGAGACCTGGTCGACACCGAAGGATCTGCACGCCGCCATCGTTCAAGGCGAAGCACGTCCGCTTTCGGCGATTCTGGAGCGTGCCGCAAAGCGCGGCGAGATCGACCCGGCAAAGTTGACGCCTCCCGTGGAGTCCTTGCTCAGCGTCCTTTTTCGACATTACGTCATCATGAATTTTTCAGCGCCGCCGCCTGCGCTGCGGAAAGCCTGGGTAGACGAGGTATTCCTGCCGCTGGTCAAAGTCAGATAGGCGGAGCGGCTGCCGACGCGCGGAACTTGGCTCGCGTCAAAATAATCCCGCGATCCCGGCCTATCGGCAGTCCAAAGAACGGGGACTCGCATGCCGCCATCTCGCGCGCTGACCGCCATCCTGCCCTGCAACGATCTCGACGCCTCGGAGAACTTCTGTGCTCGGCTCGGCTTCACGCGCACCGGTGACGACAAGCCGGCAGAGGGTGACGACAGCTATCGCATCCTCTCCGACGAAAAGGGCGGCCACCTCCATCTCACCCAGGCGGTCGAAGGCTGGCTGATCAGAGGCCGCAATCCGTTTGGGCTTTATCTCTACACCGAGGAGGTCGATGCGCTCGCGGAAGCGTTTTCCGGCGAGCTGATCAACGGGCGAGGGCCGGAGCACAAACCATGGGGCATGTATGAGTTCGCACTGTCGGACCCGGACGAGACCCTGGTCAGGATCGGCTGGCCATCACGGCTGCGTTAGGTGAAGGGAACTTGAGATGGCGGAGAGGGAGTCAGTCAACTCCCATTGAAAGATAAAGCATTTTTGACCTTCGTAGGCCAAAACCCACCAGTTGAGCTACGGCCGGAAATGGGTTTCGCCTAGCTAGACGCGCGGTTGCGCGCTGAGTCAGGAATGGAGATAATGCTCCTCACGCGTCGATTGACGCTCGCGAGGATACCGCGCTAGTAGCCGCGGTGATGCACCCGTAGCGCAGCTAGAGCGCCACCCTCCGAAGGTGGAGGCCGCATGTTCGAATCGTGCCGGGTGCGCTACTTCGGTACACATCTGCGAACACCAGCAGCGGCGATGGATTGACCGGCGATAGCTTGTTCGAGCGTGGCTTTGTCCCCGACGATACGGACGACACCGTCATCGACTTCGATCCGATCCACCAGAGTCCGGATATAAGCCTTCCGGAACGGTGTGGCGCCGACGGTAATATGCTCGCGCATCGCTTCTCCGAACCGCTCGACCGTTGCGGGGTCGAACGCCGTCGGCGGGGCGGCGTGCGCCCTGATGCGGTCCAAGGCGGTCTTTGCCCGGTCCCGATCGAGCTTGAGAACGGCCAGCCGGTCCTTGAGGATATCGTCGACCTTGGTCACGCCGTTCTCTACCATCCCGTAGAGCCGCTTGATTTTCTCTTCGGCCTCCGACACCTCGGACTGGAGTGCGACGACTCGCTTGTCGCCTTCCAGCGCCCTGCACGGCCCGCCGGGCGGCAACCGAGGCCAGGATTTCGCTAAGCCGCTCGGGGTGGAGAAGCCTTTCGACGAGGTTGTCGGTCACCAGGGCGTCCAGCTTCGCCATCGGGATCGAGCGCATTCGAGCTGATAGCAGACGAGTCCGCGGCTACTTCGCCAGGGCCGCCGTGCGGTCGAAGGCGCTGGGAAAGCCCTTTAGAGAAATCATGAACGCGGTTTCCTTTCCGCCGTCCGCCACGGTCTTGACCTTGAGCTGGTTGCGCTTGCGCAGCCCCACGAGGGTGCGGGAGTCGAACGAGACCGGCACCAGGCAGCCCGCCGGAATGCATGTGCGGAATATTTGCGGCGGCCCGGCGGAACCGTCGTCGATTTGAAACGTGGCGCCATGGTCGAGCGCGAGGCCGAACGGCAGGATCAGAATGCCGGCGACACCGGTGTTCTCGGGCTTGAGCTCGATCGCGAGTACGCGCTGGCGCGAATTGCCGCTGGTCTGTTCCTGTGACAGGGCGCATGATTTGACTTTGCGGCCAGCCTGTTTCTGGACCGCGCAGCTCACCACCCAATCGCCGTGGCTTTCGCGCAAGGACGATGCGCCGCCGGGCAGGCCCGTATCTTGGGCAGAGGCGGTGTCGGCGGAGCGAGGAGAATCATTCCGGCGACGGCCAGGATGAGGTGGTGGCGTCGAGCGTCGGGCATGATCCGTTCCGGTTGAGCGCGCAAGGGCCGGTAAGGCGATCCAATTATGTGCAGCTGCATGCGGTCAGAATCGCTGTGACGATGCTGTCGAGCGGGCAGCCGACCGTCGTGACGGTGAGGTCAGGCGCCTCCGGCCGCTCATAGGGGCTGCCGAGGCCGGTGAAGTTCGGGATCAGTCCGGCGGCGGCCTTGCCGTAGAGGCCCTTGGGGTCGCGCCGGACACATTCTTCGAGTGGCGTGTCGACGAAGATCTCCACGAACTCACCCGGCGCGAACAGGCGGCGTACCATCTGCCTTTCGGCCCGGAACGGCGAGATGAAGGCGCAGATGACGATCAGCCCGGCGTCGGTCATGAGTTTGGCAACCTCGCCCACGCGCCGGATGTTTTCCACCCGATCGACGTCGGTGAAACCGAGATCCTTGTTGAGCCCGAGCCGGATGTTGTCACCGTCGAGCATCATGGTATGGCGACCGAGCCGGTGCAGGCTCGCCTCGAGGGCGCGGGCGATGGTCGACTTGCCCGCGCCCGACAGGCCGGTGAACCAGAGCACACGGGGCGTCTGCGCCTTCGTGGCGGCGCGTGCGGACTTGTCGATCGCGAGCGGCTCGAAGTGCACGTTGGTGGCACGCCGCAGCGCGTACGCGATCATGCCGGCGGCGAGCGTCTCGTGGGTCACGCGGTCGACCAGGATGAAGCTGCCGGTGTCGCGGTTCCCGGAATAGGCGTCGAACGCCACTGGCGCCGAAGTCGCCAGCGTGCAGAAGCCGATGTCGTTGACGTGCAGCGTGCGCGCCGCGAGCTGCTCGCGCGTCGCCGTCGAGAGCTTGTGCTTGACGGTGGTGATCGTCGCCGACACCCACTTTGTGCCGATGCGCATCAGGTAGGCACGCTCGGGCAGGAGCGGATCGTGGCTGAACCAGATCACGTGCGCGGCGAACTGGTCAGCGACGGTCGCCGGCTCGCGCACCGCCGTGACCAGGTTGCCGCGGCCGACCTCGAGGTCGGCCGCGAGCACCAGCGTGGCGGCTTCGCCCGCTGCGGCGCTCGCGACGCCGCCGTCGGGACCGACGATCTGTTTGACCCGCGTGGTCTGACCCGAGAGGGCGATCCTGACCTCGTCCCCGACTGCGATCGTTCCGGACATGATCGTCCCGGAAATGCCGCGAAAGGAGCCGTTGGGCCGATTCACCCATTGCACCGGAAAGCGGAACGGCCGCACCGCAAGGTCGACCTGGACCTCGACGGATTCCAGATAGTCGAGCAGCGTCGGGCCCGCGAACCAGGCCATCCGCGGCGAACGTGTTGCAATGTTGTCGCCATAGAGGGCCGAGAGCGGAATGCACGTCACATCGAGGTCGGAAAATCCCCCCGCAAACGCATGGTATTCGCGCACGATCCGCTCGAACCCGTCCTGGCCGAAAACCACCAGGTCGATCTTGTTGACCGCGAGCACGATCTTCCGGATGCCCATGAGGGCGCAGATGGTGGTGTGCCGCCGTGTCTGGGGGAGGACGCCCTTCTCGGCATCGACCAGGATCACGGCGACGTCGCAGCCGGACGCGCCGGTCGCCATGTTGCGGGTATATTGTTCGTGTCCCGGCGTGTCGGCGACCAGGAAGGCGCGGCGCGGCGTCGAAAAGTGCCGCCAAGCGACGTCGATGGTGATGCGTTGCTCGCGCTCGGTCTCGAGGCCGTCGAGCAGCAGCGAATAGTCGACCACTGCGCCGTTCGTGCCGTAGCGGCGCGAGTCGATCGTGAGCGCCTTGAGATGGTCGTCGAACACCTGGCCGGTCTCGGACAGGAGGCGGCCGATCAGAGTCGATTTGCCGTCGTCGACCGATCCGCAGGTGAGGAAGCGGAGAGGGAGGACGCCGCCCATCAAAAATAGCCTTCGCGCTTCTTCTTTTCCATCGAGGCGCTCTCGTCCGTGTCGATCAGCCGGCCCTGCCGTTCCGAGGTCTTCGACTGCCGGAGCTCGTCGACGATGGCCGCAACGCTATCGGCCTCTGACTCGATCGCGCCAGTGAGCGGGTAGCAGCCGAGCGTGCGGAAGCGCACCGTGCGGTTCGTGGGCACTTCGCCGGGTTCGATCGGCAACCGTTCATCGTCGACGAGAATCCACGTCCCCGCGCGCCGCACGACCGGCCGCGGCTTCGCCAGGTAAAGCGGCACCACGGGGATGTTTTGGGTCAGGATGTATTCCCAGACATCGAGTTCGGTCCAGTTGGACAGCGGAAAGGCGCGCACGGATTCGCCCGGACGGATGCGGGTGTTGAACAGCCGCCACAGCTCAGGGCGTTGGTCACGCGGGTCCCAGACGTGCCCCGAGGAGCGGAACGACAGGATGCGCTCCTTGGCGCGGCTCTTCTCCTCGTCACGCCGCGCCCCCCCGAACGCGGCGTTGAAGCCGTATGTGTCAAGCGCCTGCTTGAGAGCCTCCGTCTTCATGATCTGGGTGTGCAGCGAGGAGCCGGAACGGATCGGGTCGATGCCGCGCTCGGCGCCATCCGGGTTCACGTAGGTGATGAGCTCGAGGGCGAGGCGCCGCGCGGTCGCGTCGCGGAACGCAATCATCTCGCGGAACTTCCACAAGGTGTCGACGTGCAGCAGCGGGAAAGGCGGCTTGCCCGGCCGGAACGCCTTCAGGGCGAGGTGGAGCATCACCGAAGAATCCTTGCCGATTGAGTGGAGCATGACCGGCCGGGAGAACTCGGCGACCACCTCCCGCATGATCGCGATGGACTCTGCTTCGAGCTGGCGCAGCCTCGGTTTCATGTCTGCGCCGACGCAGCGATCCCGAGGGCGGTCACCGCAACTGCCGAACGCGTTCCGAGATCGGACATGGGTTTTCAGCTCAAAACGCCGCGCGCAACTTGAGCGCGCCGCCGTTGCTGCTCGTGTGGGCGCCGAACCGGCCGTCATAGGAGACCTGCAGGCTGTAGAGCTGGCCTTTCCAGACATCGAAGCCGGCGGAGACCTCGGCCAGCGTCCGGTCGAGCGGGCTCGTCACCGTAAAGGGCGCGATGCCCGCCGGCGAGCCCTCGAACCTTGCCGTCGCGCTGAAACTGCTCTTGCTCAGGAAACGCACGCCGGCCCGCACATAGGGCCGCCAGGTGTAGCCGCCCTGCTGCCACTGGGTCCCGATCTCGACCGCCGGCGCCGCCGACGCCACCCAGTCGTTCTCGCTCTGCACATGGAGGTTGAGGGCGCCCACCCCAATTTCATCAATGGCGCCGCGCCAGAGGCCCACCGCGTCAAAGTCGACGAGCGGCTTGACGTAGAATGCCGGCGTCCCGAAGGCATAGGCGAAACGCAGCCGCAGATCGAGCGTGCCGGTGTCGGCGTTCGCGGTTGCCGTGCCAGCAGTGGGAATGCCGAACCGGCTGGTGTCGTAGCGGGCGAGGCTGCCGCTCACGCTGCCGGCGACGAGCCAGTTGTTGTTGATGTATTTGAGTGCAGCCCCGCCGTGGAACACGTCGCCGTTCGCAGAAGAGGTGCCGGTGTCGATCGAGGAGCGCTCGTATCCGGCGCCGACGTCGAGATACCAACTGGGCGCAAACTCGCTCTGCACGCCGCCGGTGAGGCCGGCCGCGCTCTGGCGGAAGCCCATGAAGCCGTCATGCCCGCCGAGGCTGGCCACATGCCCGCTCGGGCGCAGCCAATAGCAGCTCCCTTCGCCCATCAGCGAGGCTTGGCTGGTCGGCAGCGGGCAACTGAACAGCGAATTGGCAAAGTCGAAGCCCGACCAGAGCGCGGCCTGACTCTGCGCCAGATAGGGCTCCGGTGTGAGCCGGTCGAGGCCAGAGGCAAAGGCGGCGAAATCGAGCCCGGCGAGGTAAGTCAGCGCATTGTTGAGACCGCCGCCGCCGGCAACAAAAGCCTGTTGCAGATGCTGCCCGACCGCCTGCTCGTTCGGGGTCAGGCCCGACGGCGCGAAATTGATGCCGAGCACGGTCACTTGAACGTCGGTCACGTTGGGGAATAGGAGCTGATAGCCCATCACCGCCGTGCTTTGCACCGTCAGGCCGTTATTGGTGATGCCGCCGGCTGCTGAAAGGATGGTGAAAGTCTGCTGCGCCAGGCTCATGTTCACCAGATGCGGCACCACCGCGCCGGCGACGTTGGCGGTGCCGCTCACGTTGAGCCGGTCGGCGGTCGCACCGGCGAGGTTCAGGTCCACGGCGAATTTGCCGCCGGCATTCTGCACGAAGCTGCCGGTAAGGGCGGTTGTCTGCACGGCGCCGATCCCGCCCGGCGCCAGCGTGCCGCTGTTGGTGAGCGTATTGCCGGCGCCGAGGTTGACGGTCGCGCCGCTGTTGAACACGCCGCCCGCCAGGTTGTTGAAGGCGTTGACGCCGCCACTGAGGTCGACATCGCCTGTGATGGTGCCGGAATTGTTGACCGTATCGTTGCCGGCACCCGCCTTGATCACCGTACCGCTGGCGGTCATCGTGCCAAAATTGTTGACCGTGTTGTTGCCGAGGCCGAGATCGGTAAGGCCGGTGACGGTGCCTGAATTGTTCACCGTGTCGCCGCCGCCTCCCCCCAGGATCGCGTAGGTGCCGCCGGTCACCGTCACGCCAGAGCCGATGGTGATGTTGGAAGTGCCAAAGACAGTCTGGATGCCGGCCGTTGCGCCGGAGATCGTGCCCCCATTCACCGTTATATCGGCTGTGCCAAAGGCCCGTGTATAGATGCCGCTCGCCCCATTCGAGGTGATGTCGCCGGTGTGCGTCACCGTGACATCGCCGCCGCCGCCAGTGGCGCGCGC
Source organism: Bradyrhizobium centrolobii (assembly GCF_001641635.1). Taxonomy (GTDB): domain Bacteria; phylum Pseudomonadota; class Alphaproteobacteria; order Rhizobiales; family Xanthobacteraceae; genus Bradyrhizobium; species Bradyrhizobium centrolobii. The sequence continues at coordinate 109,728 of NZ_LUUB01000107.1, read as the reverse complement.
ATCAATGCCGTTGCCCTGCGCCGTGATGTTGCCGCTGCTGGTGACGACGGTACTGGAACCGCTGAAAGCATTGGCATAGATGCCGCGGCCGTTGGTCGAGGTGATATCGCCGGTATGCGTCACCGCGACACTGGAACTCGCATTATTGAAACTGTTTCGCGCAAAAATGCCGTCGCCAAAGGCCGCGATGGCGCCGGTACTGGTTACGGATACCGTCGTGCCGCTTGCCGCATTGGCATAAATACCGCGCCCGTGAGCCGAGGCGATATTGCCGGCGTTGCTCACCGTGACATTGCCAGCGCCCGCACCACCCACAGCCCTCGCATAGATGCCGTCGTTGTCGGTGCTGATATTGCCGACGATGCCGACGTTCACGGCACCGCTGCCCGAAAAGGCGTAGATGCCGCGGCCGGTGCCCGCGTGGGTCGTGGTGATGTCGCCGGTGTGCTGCACCGTCACGTCGTGGGCGCCGCTCGCATTAATGCCGTCGCCGCCCCCTGAGATCGTGCCGCTGCTGGTGATAGTGACCGCCCCGGCGCTCGAATTAGCAAAGATGCCGCGGCCGGTTGGCGAGCTCGAGGTGAGGTTGCCGGCGTTCCGCACCGTCACGTCGAGAACACCATGCGCATAAATGCTGCTGGTGTTGAGCCCACCGCTCGTGATGTTGCCGCTGTTGTTGACGGAGACCGTGCTGGTGGTCGACCTCGCGTAGATGCCGAAGGCACCGGCCGCGAGATTGCCGCTGTTGGTGACCGAGACCGGCCCGTTGGACGATATGGCACGGATGCCAGTGCCACTCGAAGTGAGGTCGCCGGTCTGCTGCACGGTGACACCGGCATCCCCTCCCGCAAGGATGCCATAGCCTGACGCCGTAATGGCGCCGTTATTGATGATGGTGACAGCGCCGCCCGCGCCCCCGTTCAGCGAGGTTGCACTGATGCCGATGCCGGTCGAATGGATGTCGCCGGTATTGTTGATCGTCACCCCGCCTTGGGCGGACGCAGTGATGCCGGGCAAGGTGACCGCTGAGATGGAATGCGGCGCGATGTTGCTGTTGATCGTGACCGTGTCGCTCGCGCCAGACCGGAAAAACAAGATGCCGGCCGTGCCCGCAGCCGGCGTGATGTTGGCGGTCAACGAATTGACGTTGAGCGTGTCGACGGTGGCGGGGTTGAAATCGGTGGCGCTGCTGATGCCGCCCGACTGATCGCCGGTGCAAGTGACCGTCGTGCCGACGGCCGTGCAGGCGGCCGGCCCGGCCTTGGCCGGCCGCGGCGCCATCATCCAAAGCGCGCCGGTCGTCACCGTACCGAGCAGCGCCGCACGCCAATTGCGGCCTTCGTTCAGCGAACGGAAGGTGTCGGAGCCATTTCCAGCGAGCGCGTGATAATTGTACAGGCCATCAGTGGTGATCCGGCCGCGCAGCGGCGCGTCCGCGGCGGCATTCTTCGCGGCGTCCCGGCGCGTTGCCGCATCGACGCCGGCGCGCCCCTCAGCCTTCGACCGATACCGCATTCCTTCCCCGCCCCTCAGCCTTCGACCGATACCGCATTCCTTCCCCCATGTCCATCGCCGACCTGCGACAATTCCCTCGCCTCACACGCTCTTGTGCGCATCGGCACACAATTCACAGCCGGTGCCTTGGTGGGCCGCGTGTCACAAAAAGAGAAAGACGCATCGCGCGCGATGCGCCGTGACAGCGGCTTCTAAAGCGCTGGCGGGGTCGTGAGGACGAGATTCGCCGGTCGAACGCGGTTTGAATTTTATCGCCTCCTGCCTATTCGTCATTGACTGGCAGTCTCAAAGACTTGTCTATTCGTTGCAGGCTGGTTGTACGGCTCCACCGTCCACGAGAATGTTCAACGTGATCTGGCAGTGACATGGAATCGCAATGAACGCACCGACCCCCACGGTGCATTTCGACACCAACTATCTCCCCGAAAATGATCGCTTCGATGCCTGGCGTTCGGCCGTGCATGCGCACCGGATCTGGTTGCCGGAAGGCGCCGATCCGGCCCAATTCACCGCACTCGTCGACGCCTGGACCCTCGGTGAGGTCGTGCTCGCACATTCGCGGCTGCCTGCGGTTTGTCTGGCTCGCACGCCAGAGATGGCGGGCGCCGACGGCGAGGACTGGGTTTCATTGGCATTCCAGTTGAACGGGACGACCGTGTTCACCCTCGATCACGGCGACTTCGTCCGTACCGTGGGTCCTGGCGAGATCATTGTCTTCGATATGACACGGGATTTCAGGTCGGAAACCACCGCACACGAGGTCATCACCTGCGCCGTTTCGCGGCGCGCGATGCGGCAGGCGGCACAAGAGATTCCGCCGCATCACGGCCTGCTGATTGAGGGTGGCTGGGGGCGCCTGCTGGCCGATTACATGCTCTCGCTGGTGCGGCAGCTGCCGCAGATGGAGGCGGCGGACGCTCCGGCGCTCAGCCGCACGCTGGTTCAGTTGGTGGCGGCGTGCTTGAAGGCGGCGTCCGACTCGCCGTTGCCGCCGGTGAGCCGGCGGGTGGCCGACGTCCGTCACCGCGCCGAGACTTACATCGAACAGAACCTGACGTCGCCCAAGCTTGATCCCTTAGGCATCTGCAAGGCGCTCGGCATTTCTAAAGCGCGCCTTTATCGCGCCTTCATGCGCGCCGAAGGCGTGACCGGCTACATTCGCAAGCGGCGCCTTGAGACGATCCACGTCCTCCTCAATGACCCGCGGGAAACGCGCAGCATCAGCGAAATCGCTTACCAGCATGGCTTCGTCAGCGAAGCGCATTTCAGCCGCGTCTTCCGCCAGAAATTCGGCTTCAGCCCGCGTGACGCCCGCGTCGGCCTACCCGTCACCTTCGACACCGACGAAGGCGACGATAAAACCGCAGTCTTTCGCCGTTGGGTTCGGCACCTGAGTTGGATGCCAACGGCGCGACGGAGGGTAATTTGAGTGAGAACGCGAATGTTCCACGCAGCATCCGTCTAATCGCAAAGGTGATCAATGGATGAACGTTCGACCGACACCGATGGCGGACTGCAAACGCTTGCCGATTCCGCATCGGCCGGAACGGGCGCGCCGCAACAACCCTTCCCCATGCCGGAAACGACTCCGCCTCAACAGCAGCCCGTCAAGATCAGTTGCACGCGCGGGCTGGCGGCCTGGCTATTGCGCAATAATGTGAGCATCGCCTTCACCTCGTATCAGACCGGGCGGCTTTATCTCGTCGGCGTCGACGCACAGGAACGCGTATCCTTCCACGAGCGCTATTTCGCCCGCGCCATGGGGCTGTGGGCCGACCCGCAGCGCATTTTGCTCGCCACCTTGTTCCAGCTCTGGCGACTGGAGAACGTGCTCGGCCCCGAGCAGCGCACCAACGAGGGCGCCGACCGCCATTACGTGCCGCGCGTAGCACACACCACCGGCGATCTCGACATCCACGACGTCGCCGTCATGGCGGACGGGCGTATCGTCTTCGTCAACACGAGCTATTCCTGCTTGGCGTTGTTGAGTCCGGTCCATTCCTTTCGCGTCTTCTGGAAGCCGTCCTTTATCTCCAAGCTGGCGCCTGAGGACCGCTGCCATCTCAACGGGCTCGCCATGCGCGACGGCATGCCGGCCTATGTCACTGCGGTCTGCCAGAGCAACATCATCAACGGCTGGCGCGACCGCCGCGCCGAGGGCGGCTGTGTCATTGACGTGACCACCGACGCCGTCATCAGCGACAGACTGTCGATGCCGCATAGTCCGCGACTGCATCAGGACAAACTTTGGCTGCTCAATTCTGGCACCGGTTATTTGGGCACGGTCGATCTGGCCAGCGGCGAATTCGTCCCGCGCACTTTTTGCCCCGGCTTCTTGCGGGGGCTTGCCTTCCGCAACGGTCATGCGCTCGTTGGCTTGTCTCTGCCGCGCGACGGCTCGTTCTCCGGACTTGCCCTCGACGCCGAACTGAAGAAGCGCGATGCCGAGCCGTGGTGCGGCGTGCAGATCATCGAACTTTCGACCGGCAACATCGTCGAATGGATCAGGCTCGAAGGCGGGGTCACCGAATTGTTCGACGTGCAAGTCATCCCAGGCGTGCGGCATGCGACCGCGACCGGCATTCTGGCCGACGAGATCCAGCATTTCGTGACTTTTGAAGCGGCGGCGAAGCCGCCATCGGCGACGCCCTAATTAGGCCGGCGACACGTCGCTCCTGAAGTCGACGAGTTCACCCTCGCTGGACTGGCGGCTGCGCCCAGCCGGTTAATCAATGTGCCGCGCCTGGCGGAAAGCCCCGCTTGCTTCGAGTGCAAGGTAACGGATCATCCAACTCAAGGACGCGGATGGGCGGGACACCAAAGCCCGGCTGACATTCGGCGAAGCCGGCGCCGTCCATATCGACAATGCATCCGTCAGCGATGGCGTCTACGACACCGCATTCGCGCGACCGATCGACCGCGCGGGGCGTCGCAGAGACTAGTTCGAGATGACGCCCAAATCCATGTTCGAAATGGTCCGGCCTGACTCCCGCGCAAGCGTCAGGGAGCTGTGCGAATGCTATCGCGCGAAATCGCTCGAAAGAGTAAATTGGCGTACAAGATCGTGCAACTGGCGGAGAGGGAGGGATTCGAACCCCCGATAGGCTTGCACCTATGCCGCATTTCGAGTGCGGTGCATTCAACCACTCTGCCACCTCTCCTTGGGCGCCGATGAGGGGCAGGAACCCCTGTGGTCGGGGCGTGTAATAGGCGAGGATGGCGGGCCAGACAAGGCGCGAAAGGCGAAAATCTGCCGCCTCTTTCACTCCTTTCCTTCATCGTTCGGGGAACTGCCATGGAGCATCTCACGATCAACGCCAACGGCGCCGATTTTCACCTGGTTCGCACCGGCCGGGGCAAGCCGCTGCTTTTGCTGCATGGATGGCCGGAATTCTGGCTCACCTGGGAGGCGGTGATGACGCGGCTTTCGGACCGTTTCATGCTGATCGCGCCCGATCTGCGCGGCTTTGGCGCCAGCGACAAGCCGGATGGGCCGTACGGTCCGGACGGCCATGCGGCCGACATGCTGGCGCTGATGGACGGGCTCGGCATCACCCGATTCGGCGTCGTCGGCCATGACGTCGGGGGCGCCGTGATGCAGCCCTTGGGGAGGCAGGCGCCGGAACGGCTCGCCGGGCTGTTCCTCTTCGATTTCGTCTATCCAGGCATCGGGCCGCGCATGGCGGCGCCCGACCGGCTCAACCACATCTGGTACCAATCCTTCCACCAGATGGAGATGGCACCCCAACTCGTCGGCGCGAGCCGCGAAAGCTGCCGTCTGTACATCAGCCACTTCCTAAAAGGTTGGGCCCACCGCAAGAACGCCTTCGATGACGTCCTCGACGATTTCGCCGACAATTTCTTCAAGGACGGCAATCTCGCCGGCGGCTTTGCGCATTATCGCGCCGCGCATGCCGCGCGTGTCGCGATGATGAAGGGCGAGGTACCACAACTCCCGCCGATTACGGTGCCGACCTGCATCCGCTGGGCCGAGCACGATCCGCTGTTTCCCTATGCCTGGACCGATCGGCTGGGCGAGACTTTTGGCAATCTCGACCTTGCGATGTTTCCGGACGTCGGACACTTCCCGCATCGCGAGGATCCGGATCGCGCCGCAAGTGAGATCGCGGCGTTCTTTCAGCGCATCGGCTGGAGTTGATCCCGAAACGGGTGGGACCGCCAGACGCGGTAAACACTGGCGGTCCCGTGCCGCTCATCGAAATGCTGGCCGGGAAGGGCGGCTTCGCCAGCCAGGTGAAGCGACGATTCGACCGTAGCGTGTGGCTGGTGTCCCGCAACGCAAACCGGCTCTTAACCTAACCAGTCAAGGTTACTCCTTGCCGTTCTTGTTGCTTTCCTTGCCCTTTTTCTTGCCGTTCTCCGTAGAGTCACGGTCTTTTCCGTTGCCGCCGTCCTTGCGGCGATTGGTGAAGCGCGCGTTGCCAAGCCCGGTGCCGATGGTGAGCACGCCCCAGCGCTCGACGTCCTGCATGAACGGCACCTCCGAAAGGCCCTGAACCACGCCGTCATTGTGCATGAGGATCGCGGTGTCGTGCTCGCCGATCTGCGGGATGGCTTCGATCAGGCTCGCCGGCAGGTTGAATTTGCTGCTCTCCCAATTGCCCGGCAGGTTCTGCGCGCCCTTCTCGATCGAACCGTCCTCGTCGATCACGCCGGGACAGGCAATGCCGATGAAGGGCGCGAGCTTGAGGCCGTCGCTCTCGGCGTCCGCGATCAGTCCCTTCAGCATCTTGGTGAGCCGCTTCACCGCACCTTCACGCTTGGGCTCGTCATCGGCATGGCGCCACAGTTCGGACTTCCAGACCGAGGCTTTGGCGAGGTCCTTCGCCTTCTTCCAGGAGGTTTCCACCACGCCGCAGCGGATGTTGGTCCCGCCGATATCGACGGCGAGAATGCCGTCGTAACCCTCGAAAATCCAGGATGGCGCCAGATGCAGCGCGCCGAGCAGGCCGGCCTCGTCCGGATGATGGCGGATCGGGCGCATGTCGATCTTGAAGCCCTCGGATTTCAGGATGATCTCAGCGCGCGCGATCGCGAGCTCCCCGAGGCGGGAATCGCGAAAGCCGCCGCCGACCACGATCCGCTCGGTCCTGGCCCAGGCCTTCGACTTGAGGAAGCGGCGCGTGACATAGGCGAGCTCCTGGGCAAAGTCCTCGATCGTGCTGTGCACCACCGCGGACGCCTCGGTGTCGTCCCCGACCAGCATCGCATCCAGCGTCTTCTTACTGATGTTCTCCGACGGCTCCTTGCCGAACGGGTCCTCCCCGGTCTTGCGCAGCGGCTTGCGCCAGTGGTCGAGGATCTCGCGGAACGCCCCCTTGCTGGCGCGGTCGCCGAGAAAGCCCTCCTCGTCCTTCATCTCGATGTTGAAGCTGTCGACATCCACCGACGGCAGGCGGCCTGCGCCGTGGTTGGCGATGCCCGTCGTCTTCACCAGCTCGTCTGTTGCCATGGGAGCCCTTGCCCGCTTGAAAATGCCGGGTGACAACGGCGGGGGAACCTGTTGGTTGCAGCTGCGGCCAATTTCCGTAAGCCGGTCTGGAGCCGCGAGATTCGGCCAAATCCTTCAGATTCTGGCCGTTTTCGCCCGGGTTTTCCTTGACTCAGGGCCTTGAGCGGCTATAAGTCCCGCCATCCGGCGCGGGAGTTCTCGCGCCGCTTGCTTTTGCGTGGTTTTTCAATGGGATAACCCAGCCACGCAAAAATCGTAAACCCATAGCGACTGACAAAAAGCCGACCCGGACGCCTCCGCGTCTCGAGGCCGGGATTGAACACGAAGGAAGAAAACGATGTTCGCAGTCATCAAAACCGGCGGCAAGCAGTACCGTGTCGTTCCGGATGATGTCCTGGAAGTTGGCAAGATCGCCGGCGAAGTCGGCACGATCGTGCAGTTGAATGAAGTTCTCGTGGTCGGCGGCGACACGCCGGTCCTGGGCGTCCCGACGGTTGCCGGTGCATCCGTTGCGGTCGAGGTGCTCCAGCACAAGCGCGGACCGAAGGTCATCGCGTTCAAGAAGCGCCGCCGCAAGAACTCGCGCCGGAAGCGCGGTTACCGTGACGAGATCACGGTGCTGCGGGTCTCCGAGATCCTGACGGACAACGCCAAGCCCACCAAGGGGCCGCGCCCGAAGAAGGAAAAGGTCGCGAAGGACGCCGCCGCATAAGTTGATCACGCCAATTCACGAATTGATGCGTGAGAAATTGTGAAATGATTCCGTCAAGGAATTGATCTAGAGATACGTAGGATTTCGGAGACGAGCCATGGCTCACAAAAAAGCAGGCGGTTCATCGCGTAACGGACGCGATTCAAAGGGCAAGCGCCTTGGCATCAAGGTGTTCGGCGGGGAGCATGTGATTCCAGGCAACATCATTGCGCGTCAGCGCGGCACGACCTGGCATCCCGGCCTTAATGTCGGCATGGGCACGGACCACACTTTGTTCGCCAAAGTTGAGGGTCGTGTTGCGTTCCAGGCTAAAGCGAACGGCCGCACTTTTGTATCGGTGCTTCCGATCGCAGAGGCGGCTGAATAGACGGTGGATCAATTTGGAGTCCGCCGGGTCCTGACCAAACCGGCGGAGTCCACGAGAAGGCTCCAAGGGGAGGCGGGAAACCGGCCTCCCCTTAATCTTTTGATTGGTGACTTTGACGGAGCTGAAGATGTTGCAGGATTTTTCGAGTGCGACCTTGCGCGAAGCGAGACCGAACGTCGTCGCCACCGAGCGACTGACATTGCGTCGGCCGACGCTCGCCGACGTCAGAACCATCGCCCAGCTCGCCAACGACCGCCGCGTCGCGGAGAACACCCGCCGCCTGCCACATCCCTATTCGCCCGACGACGCCGTCGAATTCGTCCGCGCCACCGCCGCGCTCGGCAGCGAGACCGTGTTCCTGATCGAGCACGACACCACGCCGATCGGCATGGTCGGCATCGACTGCTCGACTCCCGACAATGCCGAGCTCGGCTACTGGCTCGGCGTCGAGCACTGGGGCCGGGGCTTCGCCACTGAAGCGGCGCGCGGTGCGATCGACTTCTTCTTCGAGGAGTTCGACGAGGACCACCTCTATGCCGGCGCACGCGTCACCAACCCGGCCTCCCGCAACGTGCTGGAGAAGTGCGGCTTCCAGTGGAGCGGCGTCGAGCTGCACCGCTTCCTGGCGCTGGGCTCCTCCACGCCCGTCGACTGCTTCCGCCTGACGCGCGGTGTGTGGTCGTCGCTGAAGAGCTGGAGCAGCGCGCGAAAGGTGAGGTAGGCGGAAGCGCGGCCTCAAATACAAATGTCGTCCCGGCCTAGTGCGCAATTGCGCACGGGGGGCCGGGACCCATAACCCCAGGCAGAAGTTGTGGGGCGAGGCTCCCACTCCGAGTCTTCGCAAAACTCCTCCCTGGGGGTATGGGTCCCGGATCTGCGCTCCGCTTCGCTGCGCTTGTCCGGGACGACGATTGAATTTTTCGGCTGCGTTTAAGCTGGCGGATTCACCTGCCCGTCCTGCCGTCCGAGATCGCGTTCGCGCAAGTATATATAGAAGCCCGCGCCGATGATGATGGCGGCGCCGACGATGGTGGCGATCGACGGCACGTCGCCGAACACGACGAAGCCGAAGATCACGGCCCAGACGATCATCGAATATTGGTAGGGCACCACGACGCTGGCCGGCGCGAGCTTGAGCGAACGGTTGACGCAGAACAGCGCCGTCACCGAGACGCAGCCTGCCAGCGCGAAGATCACGAGGCTGCCCTTGGTCGGCGGCACCCAGTGAAATGCCGACAGCGCCGCACCTAACAGGAAGGTGCCGACGAATTGCGAGGATGCCATCACGATATCGGGCGTCTTGCGCAGGCTACGCGTGATCAGCATCAGCGTCGCAAATGACAGGCTGCCGCCGAGCGCGATTAGGGCCGGCAGACTGACGGTCTGTGCCGAGGGGCGCAGCGCGATCAAGACGCCGCAGAAGCCGATCAGGATCGCGGTCCAGCGCCGCCAGCCCACCCGCTCCCCTAAGAAGATCGCCGACATCGCGGTGACGAAGATGGGACCGGCGAGATAATAGGTGATGACGTCGGCAAGCGGCAGATAGACGGTCGCGAGGAAGAAGGCCGCAACCTCGAGCGTCGACAGCGTGACGCGAATGAGCTGCAGCCACGGCCGCTCCAAGTTCAGGAAAGCACGACGCTGCCGCCAGACCAGGGGCGAGAGCAGCAGCAGCGCCGCGCAGGCGCGCAGGAACAGAAGCTGCCCTACCGAATAGGTCCCGACCAAAAACTTGCCCATGGCATCGCCGAACGAGAACATGAAGATCGACAGCACCATCAGCGCGACGCCGGCGAGGCGCGCGGAGCGGTCGTCATAGGCGGAGAGATTCTTGAAGATGGGCATTGCTGTCGTTCGTAGAAATCCGTCATTGCGAGCGACTTGTCCGCCGAAGCTCAAAGAGCGAAGGCGGAAGCGAAGCGCTCCAGTCTGTCTCTGCGGAAACAAACTGGATTGCTTCGTCGCAAGAACTCCTCGCAATGACGGGCGGAGGGAGCATCATGAACCGGCGAGTAGACTCGCTTGCGGTTGTTTTAATGGCGCAGACGCGCGGGACAAGCCCGCGTCGGGCGAATTGAACGGATTGTCGCACCCTTCGCATCGCGGTAGCGATAGGTGGTTCACCGACGAAAGAGCCAAAGACATGACCGAGTTCGATCCGACCCAGCATCGCATGATCTCCCGGCAACGCTGGTTTGAGGATTTCGTGGTCGGCGAGCGCTTCGTGCTGCCCAGCCGCACGCAGACCTCGGCGGTGTTCGCGGCGTTCCAGACCGCGAGCGGCGACACCCATCCGGTGCACTATGATGTCGAATATTGCCGCGCCCGCGGCATGCCGCATCTGCTCGCGCACGGTTTTCAGACGCTGATTCACACCGCGCCCGGCGCGGGCCTGTTTCCGTTCATGGTCGAGGAGTCCCTGGTCGGCTTCCTCGAGCAGTCGAGCCGGTTCCTCAAGCCCGTGTTCGCCGACGACACCATCTATCCCGCGCTCGAGGTCACCGAGCTCGTGCCGGGACGCTCGACCGGCGTGGTGACGCTGACAAGCACCGTGTTCAACCAGCGCAAGCAGCTGGTGCTGGAAGGCACGCAGAAATTCCTGATCCGCCGCCGGCCCCTCTGACGTCGTCCTGGCGAAAGCCAGGACCCATAATCACAGGCCTGTGTTTTGTGTCACGAGATAGCAATTGCCAGTCTTCGCCAAACCACGCCCTGTGGTTATGGATCCCGGATCTGCGCTTCGCTTGTCCGGGACGACGAGTAGAAGCCGCCGGCCGGCGCGATCACCGGGTTAAGCAAGGGCCCAAAATCGCGGAATTTCCGCCGATTCACGGGCAAGTTCGGGTTGCCGCGCGTGCCCGGCTGGCCTACCTATGGCCCATGAAATTCCTCGACGAAGCAAAGGTCTATATCCGCTCCGGTGACGGCGGGAACGGCTGCGTGGCGTTCCGCCGCGAGAAGTTCATCGAATTCGGCGGACCTTCCGGCGGCAATGGCGGCCGCGGCGGCAATGTCGTCATTGAGGTTGCCGACGGGCTGAACACGCTGATCGATTACCGCTACCAGCAGCACTTCAAGGCCCAGAAGGGCGAGAACGGCATGGGCTCGGACCGCCACGGCGCCAACGGCAAGGCGATCGTGCTCAAGGTGCCCGTAGGCACGCAGATCTTTGACGAAGACCGCGAGACGCTGATCCACGACTTCACAAAGGTCGGCGAAAAGTTCGTACTCGCCGAAGGCGGCAATGGCGGCTTCGGCAACGCGCATTTCAAATCCTCGACCAACCGGGCGCCGCGCAACGCCAATCCCGGCCAGCCGGGCGAGGAACGCTGGATCTGGCTGCGGCTGAAGCTGATCGCGGATGCCGGCCTGGTTGGGCTCCCCAATGCCGGCAAGTCGACCTTCCTCTCCAAGGTCAGTGCGGCAAAGCCAAAGATCGCCGACTATCCCTTCACCACGCTGCATCCGCAGCTCGGCGTCGTGAATGCTGACGGCCGCGAATTCGTGCTGGCGGACATTCCAGGTCTGATCGAAGGCGCGCACGAAGGCGCGGGTCTCGGCGATCGCTTCCTCGGCCACATCGAGCGCTGCCGCGTGCTGCTGCATCTCGTCGATGCGACCTGCGAGCACGCCGGCAAGGCCTACAAGACCGTGCGCAAGGAGCTGGAGGCCTATGGCGGGCAGCTCACCGACAAGATCGAGATCGTCGCGCTGAACAAGATCGACGCGGTCGAGCCGGACGAATTGAAGAAGCAGAAGGACCGGCTGAAGCGCGCCGCCAAAAAGACGCCGCTGCTGCTCTCCGGCGCGACCGGCCAGGGTGTCAAGGAAGCGCTGCGCGCGCTTGCCGATGTGATCGGCGAGAGCCCGGTGTCCAGCAAGGCCAAGAGCGCGGCCGAAGCGGAGCCGTGGTCGGCTTAAAGGGAGCGGCGCTCTCTCACCAACGTCGTCCCGGCGAAGGCCGGGACCCATAACCCCAGGACGTAGTTTGGCGAAGACTCGTCGTTCGGTACTACGACCATCCGCAACCGACAAATCACGCGGTATGGGTCCCGGCCTTCGCCGGGACGACGTTGGAATGTACGGCCGCGGGCACGCGCATCACTGGCAGGTTGCCATCGCGCCCTCGATGGCGCAGCATCAAACAATCAAGAAAAGCAGGGGCGAAGCATGGCGCGCGCGAAGAACGTTCTCTGGATCATGTGCGACCAGCTTCGCTACGACTATCTCGGCTGCACCGGCCATCCCTCGCTGAAGACGCCCAACATCGACGCGATGGCGAAGCGTGGCGTGCTCTTCACCAACGCCTATGTGCAGTCGCCGATCTGCGGCCCGTCGCGGATGTCGTTCTACACCGGACGCTACATGCGCTCGCACGGCTCGCACTGGAACGGCTGGCCGCTCCGCGTCGGCGAACCCACACTCGGCGACCACCTGAAGAAAATCGGCGTGCGCAACGTGCTGGTCGGCAAGACCCACATGGCGCCCGACCTCGAAGGCATGAAGATGCTCGGAATTCCGCCGGAGTCGATCATCGGCGTGCATGTCGCCGAGTGCGGCTTCGAGCCTTATGAGCGCGATGACGGCCTGCACCCGACGGGACGCCCGCGGCCGAAATACGATGAGTATCTGCGCCAGCAGGGATTTGAGGCGACGAACCCCTGGGAGCATTGGGCCAATTCCGGCGCCGCCGACGACGGCTCCTTGCAGAACGGCTGGCTGCTGGTGCACGCCGACAAGGCCGCGCGCGTGCCGGACGAGCATTCCGAGACGCCCTACATGACGCGACGTGCGATGGATTTCATCAGCGAGGCCGAGACCGATGGCACGCCGTGGTGCCTGCATCTGTCCTACATCAAGCCGCACTGGCCCTACATCGCGCCCGAACCCTATGCCAGCATGTATTCGACGGCGGACATGATCCCGGTGATCCGCTCCGAGCGCGAGCGGCAGAACCCGCATCCGGTGTTCGGCGCCTATATGGACATGCGCTACTCCCGCAACATGGCGCGCGACGACGCCCGCGAGAAGGTGATCCCGACCTATATGGGCCTGATCAGCCAGATCGACGACCAGATGGGCGTACTGATGAAATTCCTGGAGGCACGCGGCCTCCTGGAAACGACCATGATCGTGTTCACCTCCGATCATGGCGACTATCTCGGCGATCACTGGATGGGCGAGAAGGACCTGTTCCACGAGCAGTCGGCGAAGATTCCGCTGATCATCATCGATCCCTCCAGGGAAGCTGACGCTACGCGCGGCACGCGCAGCGATGCGCTGGTGGAGGCCATCGATCTCGCGCCCACCTTTGTCGATTACTTCGGCGGCAAGGTGCCGGCGCATATCCTTGAGGGGCGTTCGCTGCTGCCGCTGCTGCGCGGGCCGACGCCGCCAGACTGGCGCAAGGTCGCGTTCTCCGAATATGACTACGCCATGCAGGATGTGCGGCTGAAACTGAACCAGCCGATCGAGCGCTGCCGTCTGTTCATGGTGTTCGACGGCCGTTGGAAATACATCCACGCCTCCGGCTTCCGTCCGATGCTGTACGATCTCGAGACCGATCCGCAGGAATTCGTCGATCGCGGCGACGACCCCGATTGCGCCGGCATCATCGCGCGGCTCCAGGCGGAGCTGTTCGACTGGGCGCTACATCCGAACGACCACATCACCACGCCCCGCGAGAAGATCGCAGCCTATGCCGACAACCAGCTCCAGGTGAAGGGCGGCATCTTGATCGGCATCTGGGACGAAGCCGAGCTCGCGGCAATCCGCGACAAGATCGATCAGCGCGCGAAGATGTGAGGTTCTTTGCCTCTCCCCGCGTGCGGGGAGAGGCCGGAATGCGCGCTGAAAGCGCGGATTCCGGGTGAGGGGGACTCTTCGCGAGTCTAGCTCTCGCCGTGATTGCGGACGCAGCCCCTCACCCCAACCCTCTCCCCGTAAGAACGGGGAGAGGCAGAAGAGTCAGCGCCTCAATTCTCGATCTTGTACCCCGTCGCCTTCACGATCGGCTGCCAGAACGCCGTGTTCGCGGCGAGTTCCTTGCGCAAGCCGTCCGCCGTGCTGCCGACCGGGATCAGGCCGATTCCCGTGAGCCTCTCCTTCACTTCGGGCTTGACGAGCGCCGAACTTGCCGCCGCGCTGAGCCTGCTTGCGAACTCCGGCGGGCTGCCGGCCGGAAGCCACATGCCGTACCAGGCATCGGCGACGAGATCGATGCCGCTCTCCTTAAGAGTGGGAACGTCAGGCGCGAAGGGCGAACGTTCGGCGCTCGAGACAGAAATGATCTTCACGCCCTTGGCGCGATGCTGCGGCAGCGCATCCGCCAATGTCGTGATCCCGAACGAGATGTGGCCGCCGATGAGGTCGTTGAGGATCGGCGCGCTGCCGCGATAGGGCACGCGCGTCAGCGGAATGCCGATATCCTTCTCCAGCTTCGAGCCGGCGAAATGCGGAATGGTGCCGTTGCTCGGCACCCCGAACGAGGTCTTGTCCGGATGGGCCTTAAGCCACGCTACAAATCCCTTGAAATCTGCGACATCAATTGCGGGACCAATCACCAGCGCGAATTCGAACCGCGCCAGCAGCGACACCGGCATGAAGTCCCTGGCCGTGTCGAAGCTCGGCGTCGTCTCCACCATCGGCAGCAGGTACATGGTGGGCCCCGTCGTCACCAGCACCATGCTGCCGTCGGCGCTGGCGCCCTTCACCGCCTTGATGCCGATCAGGCCATCGCCGCCGGTGCGGTTCTCGACCACGATGGTCCGTTGCAGCACCGGCGCCATTTCCTGCGCAACCAGCCGGCACAGCGTGTCGCCGCCTGCACCTGCCGCGAACGGAAAGATGATCTTGGTCAGCCCGGCCTGGGCTTGTACGCCCCCAGCCTGCGCCAGCAGCGGCAGCCCGAGACATCCGGCCATGAACTTGCGGCGATCCATTCGTGTCCCCCTTCTTGAGCCCATTATGGTCGGCGGCATTAGAGCCTGCCGGACGTCCCGGACAAGGCCGACGTTCATGCCGTTTACCATGCCGGCCGCCTTGCGCCGGCCATCGTCCTGCTGCAAAAGCAGGCCTCATCGGCGCCGGCTTTTTGGTCCGCCGTCACCAATCCCGAGCAATTCGTCGCACGCGTCATGGCCAGCCCGCAACTCAGTCAATTCCGCCGCATCGTCGTCAAGGTCGGCTCCGCGCTGCTGGTCGATTCCGACAAGGGCGAGGTGCGCGCGTCCTGGCTCGCCGCGCTCGCCGACGACATGGCCAGGCTGCACCGTGAGGGTCGCGATGTCCTCGTCGTCTCTTCGGGCTCGATCGCGCTCGGCCGCAGCCGGCTCAAACTGCCGCGCGGCGCGCTGAAGTTGGAGGAGAGCCAGGCCGCCGCCGCCGTCGGCCAGATCGCGCTGGCGCGGATCTGGTCGGAGGTGCTCGGCGCTCACGGTATCGGCGCCGGCCAGATCCTGGTGACGCTGCAGGACACCGAAGAGCGCCGCCGCTATCTCAATGCACGCTCCACCATCGGCAAGCTGCTGGAATGGCGTGCGATCCCCGTGATCAACGAGAACGACACGGTCGCGACCAACGAGATTCGTTATGGCGACAATGATCGCCTCGCCGCGCGCGTCGCCACCATGGCGAGCGCCGACCTCCTGGTGCTGCTGTCCGACATTGACGGGCTCTACGACGCCCCGCCCAAGAACAATCCGAACGCAAAGCTGATTCCGGTCGTCGACAGCATCTCCTCCGAGATCGAGGCAGTGGCGGGAGACGCCGGGTCCGAATTGTCGCGCGGCGGCATGCGCACCAAGGTCGAGGCGGCCAAGATCGCCACCACAGGCGGCACGCACATGCTGATCGCCTCGGGCAAGATCGAGCATCCTTTGCAGGCGATCGCCGATGGCGGCCGCTGCACCTGGTTCCTGACACCAGCCAATCCCATCACCTCGCGTAAGCGCTGGATCGCGGGCTCGCTGGAGCCGAAGGGCACGATTACGATCGATGCCGGCGCGGTCGCGGCGCTGCGCGCCGGCGCCAGCCTGTTGCCGGCCGGCGTGATCAAGGTCGAGGGCCAGTTCGCCCGCGGCGATGCCGTGATCGTGCGCGGCCCCGACACCAGCGAGGTCGGCCGCGGCCTGATTGCCTACGACGCCGAGGATGCCGAACGGATCAAGGGCCGCTCGTCCCCGGACGTGATGGCCATCCTCGGCATCAGCGGGAGGTCCGAGATGATCCACCGCGACGATCTGGTGGTGGGTGGGTAAGGCCGGGACGTTATCCAGGCCGTCATGCCCGGGCTTGTCCCGACCGTGACGCCCCGGAGAACTAGGCCACCGACCTAGCCGGCGCGCATGGGGAGACCAGCCATACCCTCCCCGCCCTTCGCAGCCGCGGGATTTCCGTGCTAGGACACGCCCTTAGCAGAAGGTTGAACCACCATGGCCGCCCCCCTCAAAGCCGTCGACGGCAATGCCGATCTCCAGGCGCTGATGTCCGATCTCGCCGCCAAAGCCCGCGCTGCCGCGCGCGTGCTGGCGCTGGCGCCGCCGGAACAGAAGAACCGGGCGCTGGAGGCCATGGAGCGGGCGATCCGCCAGAATGCGGCGGCCATTCTTGCCGCCAATGCCGAGGACGTGGCGGAGGCCCGCGCGTCCAGCAATATGAGCTCCTCTTTCATCGACCGCCTGACGCTGACGCAGGCGCGCGTCGATGCGATGGCCGAGGGCGTTGCCATCGTGCGCGGCATCGCCGATCCGATCGGCGTCGTCACCGAGAGCTGGCAGCGGCCGAACGGCATGACCATCGAGCGCGTGCGCGTCCCGCTCGGCGTCGTCGGCGTGATCTTCGAGAGCCGGCCCAACGTCGCGGCGGACGCTGGCGTGCTATGCCTGAAGTCGGGCAATGCCGTGATCCTGCGCGGCGGCTCCGACAGTTTCCGCTCCTGCCGCGCGATCCATGAATGCATGGTGCAGGGCCTGCGCGAAGCGGGCCTGCCGGAAGCCGCGATCACGCTGGTGCCGACGCGCGACCGCACGGCGGTCGGCATGATGCTGTCCGGATTGAACGGCGCGATCGACGTGATCGTGCCGCGCGGGGGAAAGAGCCTCGTCGCGCGCGTCGAGGCGGAAGCGCGCGTGCCGGTGTTCGCGCATCTCGAAGGCGTCAATCACGTCTACATCGATGCCAGCGCCGATCTCGCCATGGCGAAGTCGATCGTGCTCAACGCCAAGATGCGCCGCACCGGCGTGTGCGGCGCGGCCGAGACGCTGCTGGTCGATCGCGCGGGCGCTGCAAAGAGTCTGAAGCCGCTGGTGGAGATGTTGATCGACGCCGGCTGCGAAGTGCGCGGCGACGAGGCAGTGCAAGGCACGGATCCGCGTGTAAAACCTGCGGGCGAGGACGACTGGAACACCGAATATCTCGATGCGATCATCGCAGCGAAGGTAGTCGACGGCGTCGACGGCGCGATCGCGCACATCCAGAACCACGGCTCGCATCACACCGATGCGATCGTGAGCCAGGATGAGACCGCCGCGAAGAAATTCCTGAGCGAGGTCGACTCCGCGATCGTGCTGCACAACGCCTCGACGCAGTTTGCCGATGGCGGCGAATTCGGGTTCGGCGCCGAGATCGGCATCGCCACCGGCCGCTTTCATGCCCGCGGTCCGGTCGGCGCCGAGCAGTTGACGAGTTTCAAGTATCGCGTCCACGGCACCGGGCAGACGCGGCCGTAACGTCGCAGGGCGGGCATTGAGCAACAAATTCGTCGTGCCGCGTTTCGTGGCGCAAGCGATCCCGCCCTACACCGAGGGCATGCGCATCGGCCTGCTCGGCGGGTCGTTCAATCCGCCGCATCAGGCGCATCGCGCGATCAGCCGGTTCGCGCTGACGCGCCTGCAGCTCGATCGCGTTTGGTGGCTGGTGACGCCGGGCAATCCGCTCAAGGAGAACGGCACGCTGCATGAGCTCGGCGCACGCATGCAGGCGGCGCGCGACGTCGCGAACGATCCGCGGATCGAGGTGAGCTGTCTCGAATCCGTCATCCGTACGCGCTACACTATCGACACGATCAACACCTTGCGCCGCCGCCTCAGTGGCTTGCGCTTTGTCTGGATTATGGGCGCCGACAACCTCGCTCAATTCCATCGTTGGCAGGACTGGCGGCGCATCGCCGCGCAGGTGCCGATTGCAGTCATCGATCGCCCGCCGCAGAGCTTTCGCGCCCTCGCCTCGCCCGCCGCAAAGGCACTTGCACGCTACCGTGTGCCCGAGGCAGAGGCAGCGTTGCTTGCGGATCGGCCGGCGCCGGCCTGGGTCTTCCTCACAGGGTTGAAGCTGCACCTCTCCTCAACCGGCCTGCGGAACCCGGACGGAAGCTGGAAAGGTACGAAGTGAGGCGCAGTTGAGACGGAGTGTGCGGATTTAGGGCTCCCTGGCATATTGAAACCCTTAACCCCACATGATGTAGTGTAACCGGTGAGCGTCGGATTCGGCGTTCGCGATACAGTGAAAGGAATGGTCCCTGGCCACGTCTGTATTGTCCAAGTCTGTTTTACCCAAGGTAGCGAAACCGACGCGTAAAACATCGACCCAAGCTGCGGCCTTGAAGGCGCAACCCGACGCCGACAAGACGCTGAGCCTGATCCTCTCCCGCCTCGAGGATATGAAGGCGGAAGAGACGGTCACCATCGACCTTCGCGGCAAATCCGCATACTCCGACTACATGATCGTCACCACCGGCCGGGTTAACCGGCATGTTGGCGCGATCGCGGACAACGTCACGAAGGGCCTCAAGGAAACCGGCATCAAGAACATCCATGTCGAGGGCTTGCCCAATTGCGACTGGGTGCTGATCGATTCCGGCGATGTGATCGTGCACGTGTTCAGACCCGAGGTCCGTGAGTTCTACAATCTCGAGAGATTGTACACGCAGGGCCCTGGGGCGGCGAAGGCGATCTAGAGGCGGAACGAGCCGATTTCGAATCGGCTGACGCGCATGCTAGCGTCGTGCGCGCGCGAGATGCGCGCGGTCTTGAAAACGCGACCCTGAAGACGTCATGCGTGTTGCTGTCATTGCGGTGGGCCGGCTGAAGCAGGGCCCCGAACGGGAGCTTGCCGACCGCTATTTCGCGCGGTTCGACGAAATCGGTCGCAAGCTCGGTTTCCGCGAGCTCACTGTCCACGAGATTTCCGAAAGCCGCGCGCGCGATGCAGCGACGCGAATGGCCGAAGAGGCCGCGGCGATCGCTGCGCACATTCCGGACAAGTCGATCCTGGTGGCGCTGGACGAGCGCGGACAGAATGTCGATTCCACCGTATTCGCGCGGAATCTCGGGCGCTGGCGCGACGAGGGCGTCGGCCATACTGTCTTCGTGATCGGAGGGGCGGACGGACTTTCGCCCGAATTGCGCCGTAAGGCCAAGCTCGCGATCGCGTTCGGCTCGGCGACCTGGCCGCATCAAATGGTCCGCATCATGATTCTGGAACAGCTTTATCGGGCCGCAACCATCCTGGCCGGCCATCCCTATCATCGCGCGTGATCCGCGCCCGGACGAAACGTTTCTATCGATCGATGCAGCGCGCGCCGTTTCTCAACCTGTTGCTGATTGCGGGCTTCGCCGGCGCAAGCCTCGCGCAAGCCCAGACGGCGACGCCGGCACCGCAGGCAGCGGCACTCTCGTCCGACGCGATCAAGCAGCGCGAGCAGGAGCTGGAAGCCGCCCGCGCGCAACAGAAGAGCGCGGAAGAGGCGCAGGCCAAGCTCAAGGCCGAGATCACCGCGCTCGGCCAGGACCGCACTCAGCTCAATCAGCAGTTGATCGACACCGCCGCCAACGTGCGCACGGTCGAGACCAAGGTCGGCGAAGCCGAGACCCGGCTGCAAACCCTCAACGGCCGCGAGCGGGAAATGCGCACCTCGCTTGATTCGCGTCGCGCCGACATCGTCGAGGTGCTGGCCGCGCTGCAACGCGCCGGCCGGCGCACGCCGCCGGCGCTCCTGGTGCGCCCCGAGGACGCGCTTCAGTCGCTGCGCACCGCCATGCTGCTCGGCGCCGTGGTGCCGGAATTGCGCGGCCGCGCCGAGAAGATCGCGAGCGAGCTCGGCGAGCTCGTCAATCTGCGCAGGAACATCGCCGCCGAGCGCGACCAGCTCGCCGCCGACCGCGACAAGATCCGCAATGACGAGACCCGGCTCACAGCCCTGGTCAACGAGCGGCAGCGCCAGCAGGCGTCGCGGGAAAAGGATCTCGACGCCGAGAAGACGCGCGCCATCGCGCTCTCCAGGCAGGTGGGTGACCTCCAGGGCCTGATCGCCAAGATGGAGCAGGACCTGCAAAGCGCCGCCAAGGCGGCTGAGGCCGCAAAGCAGGCCGCGGCGACCGCCAGCGCCAAGTCCGGCCCGGCCGCTTTCAAAGACCGCTCCCGGACCAGCCCCGCGATCGCCTTCGCATCGGCCAAAGGCCTGCTGCCTTTACCCGTTAACGGTAACAAGATCAGGGATTTCGGCGGTTCCGACGGCGTCGGCGGCATCCAAAAGGGTATTTCTTTGGCAAGTCGGCCTGGCTCCCAGGTCACAACGCCGTGTGACGGCTGGGTCGTCTATGCCGGCCCCTTCCGCAGCTATGGACAACTCTTGATCCTCAACGCCGGTGGCGGGTATCATGTCCTGATCGCCGGGATGGAGCGCATTTCGGTCAATATCGGACAGTTTGTGCTCACGGGGGAGCCTGTCGCGACGATGGGGTCGACATCGCAAGTCGCCTCCATTCTCGCCACCAATGCGAGTCAACCTGTGCTGTATGTCGAGTTCCGCAAGGACGGCACTCCAATCGATCCAGGCCCATGGTGGGCCGCAAATGAAGGCGAGAAGGTTCGCGGATGATGCGCAAGACTTCAGTAATTCTTCTCAGCGCGGCCACCGGTGCGGCGCTGACGCTGTTCGTGACCCAGCCGCGCGCGGTGTTCATGGGCTCGAGCGCACGGGCCGCGACCGCGGATACCTATCGCCAGCTCAATCTGTTCGGCGATGTCTTCGAGCGCGTGCGCTCCGACTATGTCGAGAAGCCCGACGACACCAAGCTGATCGAATCCGCCATCAGCGGCATGCTCTCCGGCCTCGATCCGCATTCGAGCTACATGGACGCCAAGAGCTTCCGCGACATGCAGGTGCAGACCCGCGGTGAGTTCGGCGGCCTCGGCATCGAGGTCACCATGGAAGACGGCCTGATCAAGGTGGTCTCGCCGATCGACGACACCCCGGCCTCGCGCGCCGGCATCATGGCCAACGACATCATCACCAATCTCGACGACGAGGCGGTGCAGGGCCTGACCCTGAACCAGGCGGTCGAGAAGATGCGCGGTCCGGTCAACACCAAGATCAAGCTCAAGATCATCCGCAAGGGACAGGACAATCCGATCGACGTCACGCTGGTGCGCGACAACATCCGCGTCCGCTCGGTGCGCGCGCGCGTCGAGGCCGACGACATCGGCTATATCCGCATCACCACCTTCAACGAGCAGACCACCGAAGGCCTGAAGAAGGAGGTCGCGAACCTCTCCAACCAGATCGGCGACAAGCTCAAGGGCTTCATCATCGACCTCAGAAACAATCCGGGCGGCCTGCTGGAAGAAGCAGTGACCGTGTCCGACTCGTTCCTGGAGAAGGGCGAGATCGTGTCGACCCGCGGCCGCAATGCTGAGGAAACCCAGCGCCGCACCGCCCATGCGGGCGACCTGACCAAGGGCAAGCCGGTGATCGTGCTGATCAACGGCGGCTCGGCCTCGGCGTCGGAAATCGTCGCCGGCGCGCTGCAGGACCACAAGCGCGCGACCATCGTCGGCACGCGCTCCTTCGGCAAGGGCTCGGTGCAGACCATCATTCCGCTCGGCTCGGGCAACGGCGCGCTGCGGCTGACCACGGCGCGCTACTACACGCCGTCGGGTAAGTCGATCCAGGCCAAGGGCATCGTGCCCGACATCGAAGTGCTGCAGGACGTGCCGGACGAGCTGAAGTCGCGCACCGACACCAAGGGCGAGGCCTCGCTGCGCGGCCACCTGAAGAACGACGGCGACGAGAAGACCGGCTCGCAGTCCTACGTCCCGCCGGATGCCAAGGACGACAAGGCGCTCAAGATGGCCGACGACCTGCTTCACGGCATCAAGAACAGTGCCTCCGCAGCGCCGACGCCGGGCGCCGACAAGGCCGCGGCCGACAAGCCCAAAGCGGCAAACTAAGCGCAGCACGATACCTGTCGAAAAGGGCGGCTCCCGGAGCCGCCCTTTTTGTTTGCGGCATCGGCACCTCACCCCCGGCCAATCCCGGCCTGCCGCGGCTTGACCACGGCGTGGTATCGTCATTGCCGAGTGATTCGGGATCGCGCATGACTGAGACGGCCGATGATCTGAGCGCCCCGCTCGGACGGGACACGCCGCGCCGCAAACGCCGGCTGCGGCTGCCGTTCACCGGCATGCAGGCCCTGGCCGTCATGCTCGGACTGTTCCTCGTCACCTTTGCCGGCTTTGCCATCTTCAACAAGGACCCGCTCGGCGGCGAACCGATAACCCGGATCGCGATTCGCGAGCCGAGGGCCACCGAGGACAAGCCGGCGCCCGCCGCCGCCGGCCACGAGACCAAGGAAGCGCCGAAGCAGGCCGCCCCCGGCGAACAGAAGACCGTCACCATGATCGACGGCTCGACCGGCGCACGCCACGACGTGGTGATCGGCGGCGGCGAGGCAGGCGACAAGAACGAGGCGGCGTCCGCCGCGCCGCCCGTCATGGCCGGGATCGATCAGAAGCTCCTGGAGAAGTCGCGCTACGGCATGATTCCCGTGGTCGCGGACGGGGTGAAGCCGTTCAACGTCTATGCGGCGGATGCCGACCGCGCCAAGGCCGCCAAGATGCCGGTGGTCGCGATCGTGATCGGCGGTCTCGGCGTCGGCGCCGCCAAGACCACCGATGCGATCATGAAGCTGCCGCCGGCGGTGACGCTGGCGTTCACGCCCTATGGCGCGGATCCCGGCAAGCTCGCCGAGCGCGCCCGCGCCCAGCGTCACGAGATCTTCCTTCAGATCCCGATGGAACCCTACGACTTCCCCGACAACGATCCGGGGCCCCAGACGCTGCTGACGTCCCTTAGCCAGGATCAAAACATGGATCGCCTGTACTGGCATCTGAGCCGGATGCAGGGCTACGCCGGCATCACCAATTTCATGGGGGCGCGATTCGTCGCGACCGACGCTGCGATGCAGCCGATCATCCGCGAGGCGGCCAAGCGCGGGCTCGGCTTCTTCGACGATGGCTCCTCACCCCGCAGCATTGCCTCGCAGGTCGCAGGCGGCCAGTCGATGCCGTTCGGCAAGGGCGACATCGCGCTCGACGCGGTGCCGACCCCGACCGAGATCGACCGCGCCCTGAGCAAGCTCGAATCGGTCGCGCGCGAACGCGGCGTCGCCGTCGGCACCGCCTCGGCGCTTCCCGTCTCGATCGAGCGGATCGGCACCTGGATCAAGACGCTGGGTGACCGGGGTATCCTTTTGGTGCCATTGACAACCGCGATGCTGAAATCAAAATCCAGCTAAATCAACGGATTGGTTCGGCACGGGTCTCAGCGGTCCGGTGTGCCTGCCGGCAGGATGCGAGAGGTTTGGCGGAATGGCGCGTTACGAGGATCTGCCCTACCGAACCTGCGTCGGCGTGATGCTGATCAACAAGAAGGGGCTGGTGTTCATCGGCCGCCGCGCCGGCGGCATCGATCAGGTCGACGAGAGCCATGTCTGGCAGATGCCGCAGGGCGGCGTTGATCCCGGCGAGGACACCTGGGAGGCCGCCAAGCGCGAGCTCTACGAGGAGACCAGCGTACGCTCGGTGGAACGGCTCGGCGAGGTTCCGGACTGGCTGATCTACGACATTCCGCGCACGGTCGCCGGCCGTGCCTGGAAGGGCCGCTACCGCGGTCAGCGCCAGAAATGGTACGCGGTGCGCTTCACCGGCAAGGACAGCGAGATCAACGTCGAGCATCCCGGCGGCGGCCACAAGGCCGAGTTCGTAAACTGGCGCTGGGAACCGATGAAGAACCTCCCCGAGCTGATCATTCCGTTCAAGCGCCCGGTCTATGAGCGCGTGGTCAAGGAATTTTCCGCGCTGGCGGATGAATGACTTGCATCGTCATCCCGGGGACCCCAATTCGCAATTGCGAATTGTGGAATCTCGAGATTCCGGGTCTGATCGTTCGGACCATCCCGGAATGACGATCGGGCAAGTGAGAGGATGTCGAGCAACAACAAGCCCTACCGCCCCAATGTCGGGATCGCGCTCTTCAACGCCGACGGCCGCGTTCTGATCGGCCACCGTTTTAAGGGCGATGGACCCGAGATCATCCTGCCCGGCCTCGACTGGCAGATGCCACAGGGCGGCGTCGACGAGGGCGAAAACCTTCGCGATGCGGCGATGCGCGAGCTCTGGGAGGAGACCAGCGTCACCAGCGCCGATTATCTCGGCGAGACCGATTGGCTCACCTACGAATTTCCGCCCTATGACGGGCCGCAGACGCATCGCCTCGCAAAATTCCGCGGCCAGCGCCAGAAATGGTTCGCGCTGCGCTTCACGGGGCGCGAGGAGGAGATCGACCCGCTGACGCCACGCAACGACCAGCCCGCGGAGTTCGATGCGTGGCGCTGGGAGAATCTCGATCGCGTTGCCGATCTCGTGGTGCCGTTCCGCCGCGACGTCTACCGCGCCGTCGCGCAGCAGTTCTCGGTGTTCGCACGTTAGGCAGAAACAACCTTAGTTCGTCGGCCCCACCGTAAAGGGTCCGATCGCAATCACGTGGCAATCGCTGTCGCGCCTGGCGCAGTCGGCTAGTGCCGAATTGACGGCCGTTTGCTCGTCAGCGGCTTTCAGGCCGAGACCCGGGCGACCAGTGGTGCCGACGGCGACCGCATTCCAGCCCATGCCATCGCCAAGCTTGCGCACAACCTCGTCGCGCGCGTCGGCCACGATCGAGGCGTTGGAGGCGGCGTGGAAAAAGCCGGTGATCCTGAGCAGGGTCGGGATCGGCACGACGAAATTGTCGTCAACCGCGACGATCATGCAGACAACGCCGGCAATCGCGCCGCAGGATTCCAGCGAGCGCCGCGCCGATTCGTCGACGGACGATGCCCCCATCACCATGAAATACTGACCGCCAGGGCCGAGCGCGACCGAGCGGGACTTCGCGGCCGGCGCATACAGGTTCTCGAGCCGGACCTTGGCGGGATCGCGCACGATCGGAAAGTCCTTCGACGCGAACGGCCGCTCGGTCATGGCGTCATGCCGAACCCATGGCTGCGGCGGCATCGGCGGCTTGCCATGCGAGTAAACGACCGTGTCGCCGACCGCGTAGAGCTCGCAGCGCCGCGGCGACTGCGCGGCATCCGCGCGCTTCTGGCACTGGTCGAGCGCCGTGTTGCGCGCGGCCTCCTCGTTCGGCTGATTGAGGCCGTAGCCGACGAAGCCACCGATGTTGAGGGCGAAGGCCTTGTAGTCGCCGGCAACGGAGTATTCGTTGGAGAGATAGGCACGCACACGCTCGCCGATGAAGGGCACCATGTCGGCCGGGAATTTGCCGCCGGCGGCGGCCGGCGTCGGCGCTGGGGTCGCCGCGGCCATGGCGCTCTGCGTCGGCATCGGCGCCTTCGCAGCCATCGTGGGCGTCGGGCTGGGCGCCACCGCACTCGACGCCGGGGTCGGCGTGGTCGCAGCGACGGCTGACGGTACCTTGGTGGTCTCGAGCTTGGTGAAATAGAGAAAGCCACCGACGCCAATGGCGACGACGGAGACGACGCCGACCACCAGCGGCCACATCCAGTTCGGCGCGGGCACAGCCTTGGCCACCTTCTTCACCTGCGGCGTGGCGTAGGTGCCGTCCTCGCGCCGCATCGCCACCATGTAGGCATGCACGGGCGTCGGGATGTTCTTGACCTCCTGCGCTCCGATGTCGGCGAACTGCACCGAGAGCTTGTTGGCGACCTGCTCGTGGACGGCGCGGGAGACGCAGATGCCGCCGACCTCGGCCAGGCCCTCCAGCCGCGCCGCGATGTTGACGCCGTCGCCCAGCAGATCGCCGTCGCGCTCGACCACGTCGCCGATGGTGATGCCGATGCGGAACGACATCTGCCGGCTCGGCGGATAGGCCATGTTGCGGGTTCGCAAGGACTCCTGGATGTCGATCGCGCAGCGCACCGCATCCACCGCGCTCGGGAATTCCGCGAGCACAGCATCGCCCGCCGTGTTGAAGATGCGCCCGCCCGCTTTCGCAATGAAGTCGTCGACGACCTCGCGATAGGACGCCAGACGCCGCAGCGTCTCTTCCTCGTCTTCCGCGACCAGCCTTGAGTACCCGGCAATATCGGCCGCGAAAATCGCTGCGATCTTGCGTTTCATCTGCACCAGCCCCGGAACAAAATTCGCGGGCGCAGAATGCCGTTATCGGCGACGCGGTGCAACAAAGTTTCAGCGCCCGCCACGGTGGTGACGAGCGCTGAACTTATTCAGAGATCTCTTGTTTGAGCCCCGGAGCGGTACCCCGGGGCTTAATGCATGGCCGTGGTGTTGAGCACACCCTGGATGCTCTTGAAGTGGTCAAGCCGCTCGATCGCGTGATCGAGTTCCGACCCTTCCTTCTCGGCGAGCTTTGCTTCCATCTCGGCAATCGTCTCGGCGAACTGCGCGCGATCGATCTCCTGGATCGAGGTGGCGACGTCGGCGAGCACCGTGAGGCGGTTCTCCGAAACTTCGGCGAGCCCGCCGAGCACGATCATCTTCTGATGCGCGCCGCCGGTGGTGATGGTCAGGATACCGGGGCGAACCGCAGCCACGACCGGCGCGTGACCCGCGAGCACGCCGAAATCACCTTCGGCGCCGGGAATGTCGACCTGATCGACCTCGCCCGAGAATGCGAGCTTTTCGGGAGAGACGAGATCGAAGTGGAAGGTGGCCATGGAAAGGAAACCTGCGAATGATGAGTAGCGAATGGCGGGTAGCGAGGATAGGGAGCGGCTATTCGCTACTCCCTATTCGCTATTCGCTAGCTTAGGCCGCTTCCGCAGCCAGCTTCTTGCCCTTCTCGACCGCCTCTTCGATGGTGCCGACCATGTAGAAGGCGGCTTCCGGGAGGTGGTCATACTTGCCTTCGCAGAGGCCGCGGAAGCCCTTGATGGTGTCTGCGAGCTCGACGAACTTGCCGGGCGAGCCGGTGAAGACTTCGGCGACGTGGAACGGCTGCGACAGGAAGCGCTCGATCTTGCGGGCGCGGGCCACCGTCAGCTTGTCCTCTTCCGAAAGCTCGTCCATGCCGAGAATGGCGATGATGTCCTGGAGCGACTTGTAGCGCTGGAGCACCTGCTGGACCATACGCGCGGTCTGATAGTGCTCCTCACCGACGACGAGCGGCGAGAGCATGCGCGAGGTCGAGTCGAGCGGGTCCACCGCCGGATAGATGCCCTTTTCCGAGATCGCGCGCGACAGCACGGTGGTGGCGTCCAAGTGCGCGAAGGAGGTCGCGGGCGCCGGGTCGGTCAAGTCGTCCGCCGGCACGTAGATCGCCTGCACCGAGGTGATCGAGCCCTTCTGCGTGGTGGTGATGCGCTCCTGGAGCGCGCCCATGTCGGTGGCGAGCGTCGGCTGATAACCCACCGCCGAAGGAATACGGCCGAGCAGCGCCGACACTTCCGAGCCCGCTTGCGTGAAGCGGAAGATGTTGTCGACGAAGAACAGCACGTCCTGACCCTGGTCGCGGAAGTGCTCGGCGACGGTGAGACCGGTGAGGCCGACGCGGGCGCGGGCGCCCGGCGGCTCGTTCATCTGGCCGAACACCAGCGCGCACTTCGACTTCACGCTCGGATCCGGATTGTGCGGATCAGCATTGACCTTGGACTCGATGAACTCGTGATAGAGGTCGTTGCCCTCGCGGGTACGCTCGCCGACGCCGGCGAACACGGAGTAACCGCCATGCGCCTTCGCGACGTTGTTGATCAGCTCCTGAATCAGCACGGTCTTGCCGACGCCGGCGCCGCCGAACAGGCCGATCTTGCCGCCCTTGGCGTAGGGCGCGAGCAGGTCGACGACCTTGATGCCGGTGACGAGAATTTCAGCCTCGGTCGACTGGTCGGTGTAGGTCGGCGCTTCCTGGTGGATCGCGCGCAGGCCTTCGGCCTTGATCGGACCGGCCTCGTCGATCGGCTCGCCGACGACGTTGATGATGCGGCCGAGCGTGCCTTCACCGACGGGAACGCGGATCGGCTCGCCAGTGTCGGTGACTTCCTGTCCGCGAACCAGACCTTCCGTGGCATCCATCGCAATCGTGCGGACGGTGGATTCGCCGAGGTGCTGGGCGACTTCGAGCACCAGGCGGTTGCCGCCGTTCTTGGTCTCGAGCGAGTTGAGAATGGCCGGGAGGTGGCCTTCGAACTGCACGTCAACAACGGCGCCCATGACCTGGGTGACGCGACCGATCTGGTTGGCTGCTGTAGCCATGAACTCTATCTCCTTCGATCCGAAATTCTTAGACCACGGTCAGCTTGACCGGGATGTTGCCTTTGGTGGCCTTGGAATAGGGGCACACCGTGTGAGCTTCTTCGACCAGCGCCTGGACCTTGTCCCTGTCGGCTCCGGGAACGGAAACTTTCAGCTCGACCGCCAGCGAGAAGCCGTCGTCGGTGTTGAGCGTGACGTCCGCGGTGACCTTGGCGGCCTGGCCATCGATGCCGTGCTTCTTGGCGATGACGAGGATCGCTTGTCCAAAGCAGGCCGGGATTGTGGCCGTCGCCGGCGCCGCCAAGCTCCTTCGGCAGCGCCATTGCGAGCGCGAGGCCGCCATTGTCGAGCTGAGCCCGACCGTTCCGCCCGCCCTTGGTGGTCGCCGATGTGACGTATGCCATGTCGCGCTCCCTCGGTTAGACCGCCTCGGCGCCGGAGATGATTTCGATCAGTTCCTTGGTGATCATCGCCTGGCGGGTTCGGTTGTAGATCAGCGTCTGCTTGCGGATCATTTCACCGGCGTTGCGTGTCGCGTTGTCCATCGCGCTCATCTGCGCGCCGTAGAACGAGGCGTTGTTCTCGAGCAGCGCACGGAAGATCTGAACAGCGAGATTCCGCGGCAGGAGACGCGCGAGGATCTCGTCCTCTTCCGGCTCGTATTCGTAGGACGTCGTGCTTGCACCGGCCGCCGTCTCCTCGACAACCAGCGGGATCACCTGCTGCGCCGTCGGGATCTGGGCAATGACCGAGCGGAAGCGCGAGTAGAACAGCGTGCAGACGTCGAATTCGCCGGCATCGAAGCGAGCGAGGATCTTCTTGGCGATATCCTCGGCGTTGACGAAGCCGAGCAGGCGAACGCTGCGCAGATCGATGTGCTCGACGATCTGCTTTTCGAACAGGCGGCGGAGCTGCTCATAGCCCTTGCGACCGACGCAGAAGAATTTGACTTCCTTGCCCTCGTTCATCAGCGCCAGTGCGCGCTCGCGCGCAAGGCGCACGATCGAGGAGTTGAACGCGCCCGAAAGGCCGCGCTCGCCGGTACAGACCAGGAGCAGGTGCACCTGATCCCTGCCGGTGCCCGTGAGCAGCGCAGGCGCTCCGGGAGAACCCGCCGCGGCACTGGCGATATTGGCGATCACGGCGGCCATCTTGTCCGCATAGGGACGAGCAGCTTCCGCAGCGGTCTGCGCGCGGCGCAGCTTCGAGGCCGCCACCATCTGCATGGCCTTCGTGATCTTTTGCGTCGCCTTGGTGGAGGCGATGCGGACCCGCATGTCTTTAAGTGACGCCATTCTTCGTTCACCCCGACAGCCCGACTGGACGTCGGACCGCTAGCCTATCCCTATCGCAATGCCCGGCCGGGCGCCGGGCATGCCTGTTATTGTTTTGCCTCTCGCGACGCGGTCATGGCCGGAGGACCCGGCCATGCAGCATCAGGCGAAGGTCTTGGCGAAGCCTTCGACCACCGACTTCAGCTTGGCGGCGGTGTCGTCGGACAGATCGCGGCTGTCGCGGATCGCGTTGAGGATCTCGACGTTCTTGCCGCGCAGGAGCGACAACAGACCGTCCTCGAACGCGCGCACCTTGTTGAGCGCCAGCGGATCGAGATAGCCGTTGGTGCCGGCCCAGATCACGCAAACCTGCTCTTCCATCTTCAGCGGCGAGAACTGCGGCTGCTTCAGAAGCTCAGTCAGGCGCGAGCCGCGGTTGAGCAGGCGCTGGGTCGAGGCGTCGAGGTCGGAGCCGAACTGCGCGAACGCCGCCATTTCGCGGTACTGCGCGAGCTCGCCCTTGATCTTGCCGGCGACCTTCTTGGTGGCCTTGGTCTGCGCCGAGGAACCCACGCGCGACACCGACAGACCGACGTTCACCGCGGGACGGATGCCCTGGAAGAACAGATCGGTCTCCAGGAAGATCTGGCCGTCGGTGATCGAGATGACATTGGTCGGAATGTAGGCCGACACGTCGTTGGCCTGGGTTTCGATGACCGGCAGCGCGGTCAGCGAGCCCGAGCCGTGATCCTTGCTGAGCTTCGCCGCACGCTCGAGCAGGCGGGAGTGCAGGTAGAACACGTCGCCCGGATAGGCTTCGCGGCCCGGCGGGCGGCGCAGCAGCAGCGACATCTGGCGGTAGGCGACGGCCTGCTTGGACAAGTCGTCATAGATGATGACCGCGTGCATGCCGTTGTCGCGGAAGTACTCGCCCATGGTGCAGCCCGTAAACGGCGCGAGGTACTGCATCGGCGCCGGATCGGACGCGGTGGCCGCGACCACGATCGAATACTCAAGCGCGCCCTGCTCTTCCAGCACCTTCACGAACTGGGCGACGGTCGAACGCTTCTGGCCGATCGCGACGTAGACGCAATACAGCTTGATGTTCTCGTCGGTCTGCGCGTTGAGCGGCTTCTGGTTCAGGATGGTGTCGAGCGCGATCGCGGTCTTGCCGGTCTGGCGGTCGCCGATGATCAGCTCGCGCTGGCCGCGGCCGATCGGGATCAGGGCGTCGATCGCCTTGAGGCCGGTCGCCATCGGCTCGTTCACCGATTTGCGCGGAATGATGCCGGGCGCCTTGACGTCGACGCGCATGCGCTTGTCGGCCTGGATCGGACCCTTGCCGTCGATCGGGTTGCCGAGCGCATCGACGACGCGGCCGAGCAGGCCCTTGCCGACCGGCGCGTCCACAATGGCGCGGGTGCGCTTGACGGTCTGGCCTTCCTTGATCTCGCGGTCGGTGCCGAAAATAACGACGCCGACGTTGTCGGTTTCGAGGTTCAGCGCCATGCCGCGGGTGCCGTTCTCGAACTCGACCATTTCACCGGCCTGGACGTTGTCCAGACCGTAGACGCGGGCGATGCCGTCACCGACAGACAGCACCTGTCCAACTTCGGAGACTTCAGCTTCCTGGCCGAAATTTTTGATCTGGTCCTTGAGGATCGCGGAAATTTCCGCGGCGCGGATGTCCATCAGCCTGCCTCTTTCATCGCGTGCTTGATCGAATTGAGTTTGGTGCGAAGCGAACTATCGACCATGCGGCTGCCCAGCTTGACCACGAGGCCACCGATGATCGAGGGATCGACTTTCACGTTCAGCGCGACGTCCTTGCCGGTCACCGACTTCAGGGCAACCTTGAGGGCGTCGAGATTCTTGTCCGAGAGCGCCTCCGCCACCGTAACATCGGCGCTTGCCTCGCCCTTGAACTTGGCGACGAGGGCGCGGTAGGCGCGGATGACGTCAGCCACCGCAAACAGGCGGCGGTTGGCGGTCAAAACCTTCAGGAAATTGGCGGAGATGCCGGCGATACCGGCCTTGTCCAGCACGGCCGAGAGGGCCTTGGACTGGGTATCGGCCGCGAATACCGGGCTGCGGACGAGGCGCTTCAGATCGGCACTCTCGCTCAGCAAGGCATCGAACTTATCGAGATCGGCTTTGACCTCGTCGACCACTTCTTGGTCACGGGCCAGTTCAAACAAGGCCGTTGCATAACGGCCGGACACACCTGAAACGGACGTATCTTCTGCAGCCACAGACGCGCTCTTTTAGCTGTCAAACTCGCAAGGGAAAAACCGTCGCCACGGAAGCGGCGCCAAGCGATCCAAGCCCTTGGAATTCAAGCGGGACTTCGATTTTCGACCGACACAGGAAGTGCCGGGTTCGTTAAAATCGCGGCTTTGCTAGCATGGCAGGCGCGCAGGTGCAACATGACGCCAAATTAAAGGCACCGCGTTCCGTCGCCAGTTCGTCGCATGTCACGATCCCGCGACGCCGACCTGCCATGTCACGGAATTGACAGCGCGCGCGGCGCGCCCGCCCGCCATTCGTTCCCTGCTCTCAGCGCATAGCGGCCATGAACACGGCTCGCAGAGGCGTGAAATCGACCACGCCGGTTCCACTCGCCGAATACTTACTGAATTCCGAACATCGGACGAAATGACTTCGTTTTACAGTATTCGCAAGTATTAGATCAGTTAATAAATCGTTAAATCGGAATACTACGGAACTCCGCTCGAATACCGGCTCGAGTAACAAGATGTTTCAATCGCAGCCGTAGCGGAACTACTGCCCAATTCACGCCGCAATGCGAAACGAAACGCCAACCCGCTCACAACCTGATGGGGGCTCCACTAGCCACATATGTGGCAATACTAGCGCAGGGACCACTAAATGCTGTCATTGAAGATGCTGGGATGCGTAACCCGGCCTCGCACGACGATTGCTTTCGTCGCCGCAACTCTCCTCGTCGGCGGAACCGCCACCGAGGCCTCCGCCAAATCGAGGCATCACCACCATCACCGCCACCACGCCCAGAACGACACCAATTCCGATTGGCGCAACGCCAATGCGGCGATGACGCCGTCGTCGGGCACCGGACACAGCTTCTCCGGCATGGCCTCCTTCTACGGCAATGAGTCCGGCAGCCGGACCGCGTCGGGCCAGCGCTTCAACCAGAACGCCCTGACCGCGGCGCACCGTTCGCTGCCATTCGGCACCAAGCTGCGCGTCACCCATGGCGGCCGTAGCGTGATCGTCACCATCAACGACCGTGGCCCGTTCATTCGCGGCCGTGTCCTTGACCTCTCCACCGGCGCAGCCCGCGCCATCGGCCTCACGGGCGCCGGCGTCGGCCGCGTCACCGCTGAAGTCGTCTCCTAACGGCGCTACCAGCGCCTCTCCTCACAAGCGCAGCACCAGGTAATGTCCGCAAGGACGTGAGCAGCTTGATGCGCGCGTGAAACGAGCCCGCCGTCTTGGGGGACGGCGGGCTTTTCTTATTCTCCGTCATTCCGGGGCACGCGAAGCGTGAGCCCGGAATCCATCGGGCCGCAAAGTCTGCGGAGAAATGGATTCCGGGCCCGCGCCTACCGGCGCGTCCCGGAATGACGGTTGAGGATGGGGCTACAGCTCTACAAAAAGCTCTGCGGATCGACGTCCACTTCGAGTTTCAGGTTACCCTTCGGCTTCGGGCTGACGGCGAGCCAGTTGCGCAAATAGTCCGACAGGTCAAAACCGCGCGCCGACTTCACCAGGATGCGGAAGCGGTAGCGGCCCTTGATCACCGCGAGCGGGGCTTCCGCGGGCCCCAACACCTGCACGCGCTCATCGCGCGGCGCGAGTGCAACGAGCCTCCGCCCAAAGCCTTCGGCGCTCGGCCGGTCGCCCGCCGAAATGATCAGGCTCGCGAGCCGCCCGAACGGTGGATAGAGCGTGCGCTCGCGCAGATCGATCTCACTGTCGTAGAAGGCCTCGCGGTCGCAGGCGATCAGAGCCTTCATCACGGGATGGTCGGGCTGGTGGGTCTGGAGATAGCCGACGCCGCGGCCCTGCTCGCGCCCGGCGCGGCCGATCACCTGGTTGAGCAGCTGCCAGGTGCGTTCCGCCGCGCGCGGATCGCCATTGCTGAGGCCCAGATCCGCATCGACCACGCCGACCAGATTGAGCCGCGGAAAATTATGGCCCTTGGCCACGAGCTGGGTGCCGATGATGATGTCGACGCGGCCTTCCGCGATCTCGGCGAGTTCCGATCGCATCGTCTCGATCGAGGTGATGAGATCGCTCGACAGCACCATGGTGCGCGCTTCCGGGAACAGCGCGGCCGCCTCCTCCTGCAAGCGCTCGACGCCGGGCCCGACCGCGACCAGCGATTCCTCCGCCGAACAGTTCGGGCAAATATGGGGGCGCGGCATCGAGAAGCCGCAGTGATGACAGACCAGCCGCTGACGGAAGCGGTGATCGACGAGCCAAGCGTCACAGATGGTGCAGGCGAAGCGATGGCCGCAGGCGCGGCACAGGGTCAGCGGTGCATAGCCGCGGCGATTGAGGAACAGCAGCGCCTGCTCGCGCCGCTCGATGGCCGTCCTGATCTCGCCGGCGAGACGCGGCGAGATGAAGCGGCCGCGCGCGGGCGGCTCGCGGCGCAGATCGATCGCCTCGATATGCGGCATGTGCTGGCCGCCAAAGCGCGAGGGCAGCGCGATGCGCTGATAGCGGTTCTTGCGCGCGTTCACCTCGGATTCGACCGAGGGTGTCGCGGAGGCCAGCACGATCGGAATTTTTGCGATATGTGCGCGCACCACCGCCATGTCGCGGGCGTGATAGTGCACGCCGTCGTCCTGCTTGTAGGCCTGGTCGTGCTCCTCATCGACCACGATGAGCCCGAGATTGGCGTAGGGCAGGAACAGCGCCGAGCGCGCGCCGACCACGACCGGCGCGCTGCCTTCGGAGATCGCCGCCCAGTTGCGCGCGCGGGTGCGCGGGGTGAGCTCCGAATGCCATTCCAGCGGCCGCACACCAAAGCGTTGCGCGAAGCGGTCGAGGAACTGGCCGGTCAGCGCGATCTCCGGCATCAGGATCAGCGATTGCTTGCCGCGGCGGATGGCCTCCGCAACGGCCTCGAAATAGACCTCGGTCTTGCCCGAGCCGGTGACGCCGTCGAGCAGCGCGACGTGAAAGGTGCCGTTGGCGGCAAGCGCCCGCATCGCGTCGACTGCGGAAAGCTGGAGCGGCGTGAAATCCGGCCGGCCAAAGGCCGGATCGGGTGCCGGCGGCGGTGGAGGCGGCGGCAGCGGCTCGACCACCAGCGTGCCCTCGTCGACGAGGCCGTCGATCACGCCGGCCGAGACACCGGCTTCCTTGGCGGCCTCGGATTTGCCGTGCAGCAGCCGGTCCGACAGCACCTCGATGAGGCGGCGCCGCGCCGGCGTCAGCCGCCGCGGTGGATCGCCGATCAGGCGCACGCCGGCGCGAAGCCGTTCAGGGCCGAGGTTCTCGCCCATGCGCAGGCACATGCGCAGCACCATGCCGCGCGGGCTCAGCGTGTAGTTGGCAACCCAGTCGACGACCGAACGCAGCTCGGGCTTCAAGGGCGGGATATCGAGCTTCTCGCTGACGTCCTTGAGGCGGTTGTGCAGGCGTGGATCAGGATTGGTGTTCTCCGCCCAGACAACGGCGAGCACCTCGCGCGGGCCGAGCGGCACGCCGACGAGATCGCCCGCCTTCAGCTCCATGCCGCGCGGCACGCGGTAGGAATAGGTCTGGTCGAGCGCGACCGGCACCAGCACGTCGACCATGCGGGTCGACGTGGCCTGGGATGAGGTGCGCGGCGTGTGATCCATGGACGGAGAATCGGAACCTGGGACATCAAGGCTAGCCCCATGGGCCGGCCTTAGCGAACGATAAACGGGTGTGATGCGATATACTGTGCGGAATCATTGCGTCCAGAGCCATGAAGAAAGCCGCCGCCCCACAGATCGAGCTTCCGAGCGCCGACGCGACGATCACGCAGGAGATGGCGCGCTGGCTGTCGCATCTCGGCGCCGAGCGGCGGCTGTCGCCGAAGACGCTGGAGGCCTATGGCCGCGACTTGCGGCAGTGCCTGGATTTCCTCTGCGCCCATTGGGGCGAGCGCGTCACGCTTAAGCGCTTCGCCGCGCTTGAAGCAACCGACATCCGCGCCTTCATGGCGATGCGCCGCGCCGACGATATTGCCGGCCGCTCGCTGATGCGGGCGCTTGCGGGCCTGCGCTCCTTCGGCCGCTTCCTCGAACGCGAAGGCAAAGGCAAGGTCGGGGCGCTGTCGGCGATCCGCGCGCCGAAGGTCGCAAAAAGCCTGCCCAAACCGCTGCCGATGGCCTCCGCAAAACGGCTCGCCGATGCCGACGAGCGCGCCGGCGAGGAGCGCGAGACCTGGATTTTGGTGCGCGATGCCGCGGTGATGGCGCTGCTCTACGGCTCGGGCCTGCGCATCTCCGAAGCGTTGGGGCTGAAGCGCCGCGAGGTGCCGCGGCCCGGCGAAGGCGACGTACTGGTCGTCACCGGCAAGGGCAACAAGACCCGCATGGTGCCGGTGCTGCAAAACGTGCTGGCGCTGATCGACGAATATGTCGCGATGTGCCCGCATGCGCTTCCCGCCGAAGGGCCGCTCTTCGTCGGCGCGCGCGGCGGCCCCTTGAGCCCGCGCATCATCCAGCTCGCGATGGAGCGGCTGCGCGGCGCGCTCGGCCTGCCCGACAGCGCCACGCCGCACGCGCTCAGGCATTCCTTTGCCACACATCTTCTGTCACGCGGCGGCGACCTGCGCGCGATCCAGGAATTGCTCGGCCATTCCTCGCTCTCGACCACGCAGGTCTACACCGGCATCGACTCCGAACGGCTGCTCGAAGTCTACGCCAGCGCGCATCCGCGGCGGTGACACACTGACGTCATAACTTGCTTGCCTCTTGCGCGGCGACCGCGGTTCGGTCAATCGTACCGGCGGATTCCAGGAGGGAAATATGAGCGCACATGAAAGCATGGAGCACGCCGAGCACGCCGAACACGCGTCCGGCGAGAACAGGAAGATCGCTCTGCTGATCGCGGTGCTCGCGCTATTCCTGGCGATCTCGGAGACCCTCGGCAAGGGCGCGCAGACCGAAGCCATCAGCAAGAATGTCGAATCGGCCAACCTCTGGGCCTTCTTCCAGGCCAAGAGCATCCGCCGGACCGTGGTGCAGACCGCGGCCGAGCAGGGCAAGCTCACGCTGGGATCGACCACCGACGACGCCACCAAGGCGGCGGTGCAGAAACAGATCGACGAATGGCAGAAGACCGCGGCGCGCTACCGCTCCGAACCCGAGACCGGAGAGGGCACCGAGCAGCTCGCCGAGAAGGCCAAGCACGCCGAGCATGAGCGCGACGAGGCGACTGCGAAATACCACCACTTCGAGCTTGGGTCCGCCGCCTTTCAGATCGGCATCGTGCTGGCATCAGCCACCATCATCACCGGCATGATCGCGCTCGCTTACGTCAGCGGCATCCTGACGCTCGCCGGCCTCGTCATGACCGGCCTCGGCCTGTGGTGGCCGCATCTCTTGCATCTGCATTGATGCGCTGACGCACCTTGCTCCACCGTCGTCCCGGCCTAGTGCGCAATTGCGCACGGGGGCCGGGACCCATCCGCGTGATTTATCGGTAGCGGATGGCAGGAGTACCGGACGACGAGCCTTCGCCAAACTTCTTCTTGGGGTTATGGGTCCCCGCCTTCGCGGGGACGACGCCTGGGGATCTGGCGCGAGCCCCTGCCAAACGTTGCCGTTGGAAGCGAATTCGTTCGTAGCAATGACTGCGATCCGATTCGTAGCCCGCATGAGCGTAGCGACATGCGGGGTGCCGCGATGACAAATCCCGGATGTCGCTTCGCTCATCCGGGCTACGCAGCGTTCATTACTGGCGACAATCAGCGCGCCTCGTGGACGCTTTTGCGGAAGCGCTGGATCAGGCGCAGCGTGCGGGAGGACCAGCCTTCGCCGTTGCCGGTGATGAGCTCCTTGATGCGCCGCTTGATCGGGTCGACGAGCTCGGCGGCCTTGGCGCGCAGCCTCAAGACCAGCTCATAGAGTCGCTCGAACCAGACCATCTCCAAAAGCTTGTCGCGCGTCACGTCGAAGACGAAGGCGGTGACGCCGACACCGAGCAGTTTTGCGAACAGGATCGTGAAGGCCGCGCTGAACCAGTACTCGTGCGTAAGCAGCCACAGGCCGACCAGCTTGAGCGGAAACAGCGGAATGATGGGAACGGCGAACACGATCAGCGTCATGGCCGGCGACAGCGCATCGACGCGCTCGGTCAGCCATTGCTTGAACCGGGCGAGCGGGATGGCTGCGACGACCCGCGCGACGATCGGTTCGAGATGGTCCCACAGCCAGGCTTCGATCAGGAAGATGATCGCCAGCAGGACCCAGACCGGTTGAAGTAGGCGGCGCAGCATGTGTTGTCCCGCCCGATTCGGCTCGGGGCGTCGCCTACATATGGATGGCCCGCTTGCCGACCGCAAGCGCGGCTTCCTTGATCGCTTCCGAGCGAGTCGGATGCGCGTGGCAGGTGCGGGCGAGATCTTCCGCGCTACCACCAAACTCCATGAGAACGGCCGCCTCATGGATCATTTCGCCGGCTTCGCGGCCGACAATGTGCACGCCGAGCACACGATCGGTCTTCGCATCTGCGAGAATCTTCACAAAGCCGTCCGTGGTCTGGTTGACCTTGGATCGGCCGTTGGCGGTGAACGGAAACTTACCTACCGTATAAGCCACGCCTGCGTGCTTCAGCTCCTCCTCGGTCTTTCCGACGGAGGACACTTCCGGCGTGGTATACACGACACCTGGGATAACGTCGTAGTTCACGTGGCCAGCCTGGCCCGCGATGATCTCCGCGACCGCAACACCTTCATCCTCGGCCTTGTGTGCGAGCATGGGACCTGCGACGACGTCACCGATGGCATAGACGCCCTTGAGGCTGGTCGCGAAATGCGGATCGATCTGCACGCGGCCGCGATTGTCGAGCGCGACGCCGGCTTCCTTCAGGCCCAGCCCATTCGTGTAGGGCACGCGGCCGATGCAGACCAGCACGACGTCGGCTTCGATCGTGTCGGCCGCACCGCCCGCGGCCGGCTCGATCTTCGCGAGCAGTGCCTTGCTGTTCGCTTCGACGCCGGTGAGCTTCGAGCCCAGCTTGAATGCAAAGCCCTGCTTTTCCAGGATGCGCTGGAACTGCTTTGCGATCTCGCCGTCCATGCCTGGCAGGATGCGGTCCAGGAATTCGACGACCATGACTTCGGAGCCGAGTCGGCGCCACACCGAGCCGAGCTCGAGGCCGATCACGCCGGCCCCGATGACCAGCAACCTGCCGGGCACCTTCTCCAGCGACAGCGCGCCGGTTGACGACACGATGCGCTTCTCGTCGATTTCGATGCCCTTCAGCTGCGCGATGTCCGAGCCGGTGGCGATGACGATGTTCTTGGTCTCGACCACCTGCGACTTGCCGTCGGCGGACACTTCCACCTTGCCGGTGCCGAGGATCTTGCCGGTGCCCTTCAGGACGTCGATCTTGTTCTTCTTCATCAGGAAGTCGACGCCCTTGACGTTGCCGTCGATACCCTGCTGCTTGAAGGTCATCATCGAGGGCAGGTCGAGCTTCGGCGCGGAGACGGACACGCCCATCTTGGCGAAGGAGTGCGCGGCTTCCTCGAACATCTCGGAGGCGTGCAGCAGCGCCTTGGAGGGCATGCAGCCGACGTTCAGGCAGGTGCCGCCGAGGGTGGGGTTCTTTTCCACCACGGCGACTTTCATGCCGAGCTGCGCTGCGCGCACCGCGCAGACATAACCGCCCGGGCCGGTGCCGATGACGACGAGATCGTAGGTAGCCATGAGAGGAAGTCCCGTAAGTTGAGCGTAAGGAGACGTGTCAGCGTCCGCCGGACACGTCGAGAATGGCGCTGGTGACGTAGGAGGCCTCGTCCGACATCAGCCAGACGATGGCGTTGGCGATTTCTTCGGCGGTGCCGACGCGCTTCATCGGCACCATATGGGCCAGACGATGGGCGCGGTCGGGCTCGCCGCCGGCGGCGTGGATTTCGGTGTCGATCAGGCCCGGACGGATCGCTGCGACGCGGATGCCTTCGCCCGCGACCTCATAGCCGAGGCCGACGGTGAAGGAATCGACCGCGCCCTTGGAGGCGGCGTAATCGACATAAGTGTTGGGTGCGCCGAGCCTGGCAGCGACCGACGACAAATTGACGATGACGCCGCCCTTGCCGCCATGCTTGGTCGACATCCGCTTCACCGCCTCGCGCGCGCAGAGGATGGAGCCGGTGACATTGACCGCCATCACGCGCTGGATGCGCTCGGCCGACATTTCGTCGACGCGCACGCCGCTCTTGCCGACAATGCCGCCATTGTTGACGAGGGCGCCGAGCGTACCGAACTTGTCCGCCGCCTTGAACAGCGCAAGGATATCGCTTTCCTCGGCGACATCGCATTTCACCGCGATGGCCTTGCCATTGCAGGCCTCGATCTGGGCAACCACCTCGTCGGCGGCCTTCTTGTTGCTGGCATAGCCGACAACGACGCGAAAACCGCGCGCGGCCGCGGCGATTGCAGTCGCCCGCCCGATGCCGCGGCTGCCGCCGGTGATGATCGCAACCTTGTCCGTCACGTTCGT
Organism: Bradyrhizobium centrolobii; assembly: GCF_001641635.1. GTDB lineage: Bacteria > Pseudomonadota > Alphaproteobacteria > Rhizobiales > Xanthobacteraceae > Bradyrhizobium > Bradyrhizobium centrolobii. The sequence goes on along the minus strand of NZ_LUUB01000107.1, from coordinate 69,184 downwards.
CTCCATCTTTCGACAAACGCCGTCGCGCATGCAGGCGACGGCGTTTTCAAAGCATCAGGGATCAGAGATCGAGCACGAGGCGCGCCGGATCTTCCAGGCTCTCCTTGACGCGAACCAGGAAGGTGACCGCTTCCTTGCCGTCGATCACGCGGTGATCGTAGGACAGCGCCAGATACATCATCGGGCGGACTTCGATCTTGCCGCCGACGACCATCGGCCGCTCCTGGATCTTGTGCATGCCCAGAATGCCGGACTGCGGCGCATTCAGGATCGGCGTCGACATTAGCGAGCCGTAGATGCCGCCATTCGTGACGGTGAAGGTGCCGCCCTGCATCTCGTCGATCTTGAGCTGGCCGTCGCGGGCGCGGCGACCGTAATCGGCGATGCTCTTCTCGATGTCGGAGATCGACTTGTGGTCACAGTCACGCACCACCGGCACGACGAGGCCCTTGTCGGTGCCGACGGCGACGCCGATGTGGTAGTAGTTCTTGTAGATCAGGTCGCTGCCGTCGATCTCGGCGTTGACCGCCGGGATGTCCTTCAGCGCCTGGACGACGGCCTTGGTGAAGAAGCCCATGAAGCCGAGCTTGGCGCCATGCTTCTTCTCGAACGCGTCCTTGTAGTGCGCACGCAGCGCCATGACGTTGGTCATGTCGACCTCGTTGAAGGTCGTGAGCATGGCCGCGGTGTTCTGCACGTCCTTCAGGCGGCGCGCGATGGTCTGGCGCAGGCGGGTCATCTTGACGCGCTCTTCGCGGGCGGCGTCATCGGCCGGCGACGGTGCGCGCACCTGCACGGCAGCGGCCGGCTGGTTGACCGGAGTCGGGGCGGAAGCCGCACGCTCGATCGCGGCGAGCATGTCGCCCTTGGTGACGCGGCCGTCCTTGCCGGAGCCCGGAACTGTCGAGGCGTCGATGCCGGTCTCGGCGGAGAGCTTGCGCACGGACGGGGCGAGCGGCGCATCAGCCGGCGGCGCCTTGGGCGCGGTTGGAGCCGGTGCAGCAGCAGGAGCCGCTGCGGCGGTAGCGGCCGCGGGCTTGGCAGGCGCGGCAGCCGGCTTCGTGGCGCCAGCACCGTCGGTGATTTGTCCGAGCAGTGCGCCAACGGCAACGGTCGCACCATCGGCGGCGATGATCTCGCTCAGCGTGCCGGCGGAGGGCGCGGGGACTTCGATGGTGACCTTGTCGGTCTCGAGCTCCACCAGGGGCTCGTCGACGGCGACGGGATCGCCGGCCTTCTTGAACCAGCGGCCGATGGTGGCCTCGGTGACGGATTCGCCGAGCGTCGGCACACGAATTTCAGTCATGGTCTTTTCCTTAGGGATCGCCAGTGCGGTCATAAAGTAGGTGTCATCGCCCGCAAAAAGCGGGCCATCCAGCGAGCCGGGACGTTCGTATTCACGACGACACGGCGTACTGGATGCCCAGCTTGCGCGGGGCATGACTCAGTTCGAAAAAGTTCAGCTCAATGCTTCGTCCAGGAACGCCTTCAGCTGCGCCTGATGCTTCGACATCAGGCCGGTGGCGGTCGCGGCAGAGGCGGCGCGGCCGACATAGCGCGGCCGCCGGCTCACGCCGTTCACCTGGTTCAGCACCCATTCCAGATATGGCTCGATGAAGTGCCACGCACCCATGTTGCGCGGCTCTTCCTGGCACCAGACCACTTCCGCCTTCTTGAAGCGCGACAGCTCGGCGACCAGCGCCTTCAGCGGCACCGGATAGAGCTGCTCGACGCGCATCAGATAGATGTCGTCGATGCCGCGCTTCTCGCGTTCCTCGTAGAGGTCGTAATAGACCTTGCCGGAGCAGAGCACGATGCGGCGGATCTTCTCGTCCGGAACGAGCTTGGCCTCGTTCGGCAGCATCTGGGCGTCATCGTAGAGGATGCGGTGGAAGGTCGTTCCCTTGGCGAGCTCTTCGAGACGCGACACCGCGCGCTTGTGACGCAGCAGCGACTTCGGCGTCATCAGGATCAGCGGCTTGCGTATCTCGCGGTGGAGCTGGCGGCGCAGCACGTGGAAGTAGTTCGCCGGGGTGGTCGGATAGACCACCTGCATGTTGTCTTCGGCGCACATCTGCAGGTAACGCTCAAGACGCGCCGAGGAGTGCTCCGGACCCTGGCCCTCATAGCCATGCGGCAGCATGCAGACGAGGCCGGACATGCGCAGCCATTTGCGTTCACCCGAGGAGATGAACTGGTCGAACACGACCTGCGCACCGTTGGCGAAGTCGCCGAACTGCGCTTCCCACAGCGTCAGCGTGTTGGGCTCGGCCAGCGAGTAGCCGTATTCGAAGCCGAGCACCGCCTCTTCCGAGAGCAGCGAGTTGATGACCTCGTAGTGCCCCTGGTCGGCGCCGAGATGGTTGAACGGCGTGTAGCGGCTCTCGTCCTCCTGGTCGATCAGCACCGAATGGCGCTGCGAGAAGGTGCCGCGCTCGGAGTCCTGCCCCGACAGGCGCACATGGTGGTTTTCGAGCAGCAGCGAGCAGAACGCCAAGGCCTCGCCGGTCGCCCAGTCGATGCCGTTGCCGCCGTCGATCGCCTTCGAGCGGTTCTCGAGGAAACGCTGGATGGTGCGGTGGACGCGGAAGCCGTCCGGCACCTTGGTGATCTTGCGGCCGATGTCCTTCAGCACCGTCAGATCGACGCCTGTGACACCGCGCCGCGCGTCCTCTTCCTGATCGGCGATCTTGAAGCCGGACCACTTGCCATCGAGCCAGTCGGCCTTGTTCGGCTTGTAGCTGGCGCCGGCCTCGAACTCGGCGTCGAGCCGCGCGCGCCAGTCGGCCTTGGCCTTGTCGACTTCGCCCTCAGTGATCACGCCTTCGCTGATGAGCCGGCGGGCGTAGATCTCGAGCGTCGACGGATGCGCGGCGATCCTCTTGTACATCACCGGCTGAGTGAAGGCCGGCTCGTCGCCCTCGTTGTGGCCATGCCTGCGGTAGCAGAACATGTCGATGACGACGGGCTTGTGGAACTTCTGCCGGAATTCGGTCGCGACCTTGGCGGCGAACACGACGGCTTCCGGATCGTCGCCGTTCACGTGGAAGATCGGCGCGTCGATCATCTTCGCCACGTCCGACGGATAGGGCGAGGAGCGCGAGTAACGCGGATAGGTCGTGAAGCCGATCTGGTTGTTGACGATGAAGTGCACGGAGCCGCCGGTGCGGTAGCCCTTCAGGTCCGACAGGCTGAAGCATTCCGCGACCACGCCCTGGCCGGCGAACGCCGCGTCACCGTGCATCAAGAGCGGCATCACCGAGATACGCATGTCCGGCGGATCGCCGTGCTGGTCCTGCTTGGCGCGGACTTTGCCGAGCACGACGGGATCGACGATCTCGAGATGCGAGGGGTTTGCGGTCAGCGACAGATGGATGCAGTTGCCGTCGAACTCGCGGTCCGAGGAGGCGCCGAGGTGGTACTTGACGTCGCCGGAGCCTTCGACGTCCTCGGGGTTGGCCGAGCCACCCTTGAACTCGTGGAACAGGGCGCGGTGCGACTTGGCCATCACCTGAGTCAGCACGTTGAGGCGGCCGCGATGCGGCATGCCGAGCACGATCTCCTTCACGCCGAGATTGCCGCCGCGCTTGATGATCTGCTCGAGCGCGGGGATCAGCGACTCGCCGCCGTCCAGGCCGAAACGCTTGGTGCCGGTGAACTTGGTGTCGCAGAACTTCTCGAAGCCTTCGGTTTCAATCAGCTTCATCAGGATGGCGCGACGACCTTCGCGGGTGAACGAGATCTCCTTGTCCGGCCCCTCGATGCGCTCCTGGATCCAGGCCTTCTGCGCTGCATTGCTGATATGCATGAATTCGACGCCGAGCGTCTGGCAGTAGGTGCGCTCGCAGATCGCGACGATCTCGCGCAGCGTGCCGTATTCGAGGCCGAGCACGTGATCGAGGAAGATCTTGCGGTCGAAATCAGCCTCGCTGAAGCCGTAGGTGCGCGGATCGAGCTCTTCGCGGTTGCGCGGCGCCTCGATGCCGAGCGGATCGAGCTTGGCGTGGAAATGGCCGCGCATGCGATAGGCGCGGATCAGCATCAAGGCGCGGACGGAGTCGCGCGTCGCCTGGAGCACGTCGGCGGAGGTGATATCGGCACCCTTGGCCTGCGCCCTCGCGGCGATCTTGCCGCCGATCGCCTTCTCGACTTCCGCCCAGTTGCCGTCCAGCGCGGAGGTCAGGTCGTCCTGCGGCGTCAGCGGCCAGTTGGAGCGCTCCCAGGACGGGCCTTCGGCGTTCTTGCGAACGTCGTCGGGCTGGTCCTTCAGGCTCTTGAAGAACTCCTGCCACTCGGCGTCGACCGAGAACGGATCCTTCTCGTAGCGGGCGTAGATTTCGTCGATGTAGGTGGCGTTGGTGCCCTGCAAAAAGGATGAGAGGGCAAAGGCTGCGTTCGCGTCCTGGCGAGACATACTTGATTCCTGGCGATTTCGGTTCGCGCATAACAAACGGCGCTGGCGCCGAGCTCCCGGCAGAGGCTCGGCGCGACAGGCACCATTTACCCTATTTGCTGCGAAACTTCGCCCGGAAAAGCACGAAGGAGTGAATTAGCCCTTCAATTTTTCGGCAAGCGTATGCCCGAGGCGTGCAGGCGACGGCGAGACGGTGATTCCGGCCGATTTCATCGCTTCGGTCTTGGAATTGGCGTCGCCCTTGCCGCCGGAGATGATCGCGCCGGCATGGCCCATGCGGCGGCCGGGAGGTGCGGTGACGCCGGCGATGAAGCCGACCATCGGCTTCTTGCGGCCGCGCTTGGCCTCGTCCTTGATGAACTGGGCCGCGTCCTCCTCGGCGGAACCGCCGATCTCGCCGATCATGATGATCGATTCGGTCTTGGGGTCGGCGAGCAGCATTTCCAGGACGTCGATGAATTCGGTGCCCTTGACCGGGTCGCCGCCGATGCCGACCGCGGTGGTCTGGCCGAGACCCTCCTGCGAGGTCTGGAACACGGCCTCATAGGTCAGCGTGCCGGAGCGGGAGACGATGCCGACGCTGCCGGTCTTGAAGATGTTGGCCGGCATGATGCCGATCTTGCACTCGCCGGCGGTCATAACGCCCGGGCAGTTCGGCCCGATCAGGCGCGACTTGGAGCCGGCCAGCGAACGCTTCACGCGGACCATGTCGACGACCGGAATGCCTTCGGTGATGCAGACGATCAGCGGGATCTCGGCGTCGATGGCTTCGCAGATCGCATCGGCCGCGCCCGGCGGCGGCACGTAGATCACGGACGCATCCGCGCCGGTCTTCTCACGCGCCTCGCGCACGGTGTCGAACACCGGCAGGCCCAGATGCGTCGAGCCGCCTTTGCCCGGCGAGGTGCCGCCGACCATCTTGGTGCCGTAGGCCATCGCGGCTTCGGAGTGGAAGGTGCCGTTCTTGCCGGTGAAGCCCTGGCAGATGACCTTGGTGTTCTTGTCGATCAGGATGGACATGAGGTCTGCTTTCGCGAAACTAACGAGTGAGAGGTCAGTGGATGCGGCGATAGACGCCGGTGAGCACGTCGGCCCAACCTTCCGCGTCCGGCGAGAACTGGATCTTCAACGAGTAGGAATTGTCGTCGATGATCTCGTAGACGTGGCGCGCGTTGCCGCGCAGCGAGCCGCGCACCAGCGTCAGGGTCTTGCCCACCCACCCGCCGGAGGCGGGCGAGGGCGGCGTGTAGCCGAGCGAGTCGTACCAGAACAGCTTGTAGGTCCGGTCGTCGCGATCGTAGGTGAAGATGCCGTGGGTGGCGAAGATCTCCTTGCCGTCGCGCATCTGGACACTGTCCTGGATCAGATAGAAGCCGTTGAGATCCATGCGTGCGACGGTGCGCGAGGTGGCCGGCCCGCCGGCGGTCCAGCGCGACGGGAAGACCATCTCCTCGCCATTCCATTCGCCGGCAAACGCGGCAAGACGCGCGTGCTCCGGCAACGGGGATGATGCGGCGAGATGGTCTTGGGTCATGGCCTTAGCCTCCCTTGACGGCCTTCACGATCTTCTGCGCGGCGTCGTCGAGATTGTCGGCCGGCACCACGTTCAGGCCGGATTCACGGATGATCTTCTTGCCCAGTTCGACGTTGGTGCCTTCGAGGCGGACCACCAGCGGCACGCTGAGGCCGACCTCGCGCACGGCGGCCGTGACGCCCTCGGCGATCACGTCGCACTTCATGATACCACCGAATATGTTGACCAGGATGCCCTTCACGTTCGGGTCGGCGGTGATGATCTTGAAGGCGGCCGCGACCTTCTCCTTGCTGGCGCTGCCGCCGACGTCGAGGAAGTTCGCCGGCGCCATGCCGTAGAGCTTGATGATGTCCATGGTCGCCATGGCGAGACCGGCGCCGTTGACCATGCAGCCGATATTACCGTCGAGCGCGACATAGTTGAGGTCGTATTTCGAGGCCTCGATTTCCTTGGCATCTTCCTCGGTCTCGTCGCGCAGCGCGAGCACCTCGGGATGACGGAACAGCGCGTTGTCGTCGAACGACACCTTAGCGTCGAGCACGCGGAGCTGGCCCTGCTTGGTCACGACCAGCGGGTTGATCTCCAGCATCGACATGTCCTTGGCGACGAAGGCCGCGTAGAGCTGCGCGGTGAGCTTTTCGGCCTGCTTGGCGAGATCGCCGGACAGGTTCAGCGCTTTCGCAACGGTGCGGCCGTGATGGGCCATGATGCCGGTCGCCGGATCGACCGAGAAGGTGACGATCTTCTCGGGCGTGTTGTGCGCGACGTCCTCGATGTTGACGCCGCCTTCGGTCGACACCACGAAGGAGACGCGCGAGGTCTCGCGATCGACCAGGATCGAGAGGTAGAATTCCTTGTCGATGTCCGAGCCGTCCTCGATGTAGAGGCGGTTGACCTGCTTGCCGGCGGGGCCGGTCTGCACGGTCACGAGCGTGGCTCCGAGCATCTGCCTGGCGAACTCGGCAACCTCAGCGGTCGACTTGGCGATGCGGACGCCGCCCTTGTCGCCGGCGGAGGCTTCCTTGAACTTGCCCTTGCCGCGGCCGCCGGCATGGATCTGGCTCTTCACCACCCAGACCGGGCCTGGCAGGGTCTTGGCCGCGCCTTCGGCGTCGGCGGCCTTCAGGACCGGAACGCCTTTGGAGATCGGCACGCCGAACTCATTCAGCAGCGCTTTGGCCTGGTACTCATGGATATTCATATGGTCGCTCCCTGAACCCGCGGGCGGTGACCCCATGGGCCCACCTCAGTCTTGTGGCTGGCATACCATATACCACAGGAACTGCAACCCGGATTCTTTGACATCGAGATCTCTGGACTGCCGGACCCGGAACCCGCCCGGCGGCTAGCCAGCCGGGCCCGGAAATGAAACCGCCGAAGACCGGTTTTCGATCTTCGGCGGGAATTGTCGTGCTTAGCGGCCGAGAAGATCGGGGGCGATCTTCTTGCAGGCGTCTACCAGGCCCTGCACCGCACCGACCGACTTGTCGAAGGCCTCGCGGTCCTTGCCCGCGAGCTCGATCTCGACCACGCGCTCGACGCCCTTGGAGCCGATCACGACGGGCACGCCGACATACATGTCCTTCACGCCGTATTCGCCGTTGAGGTAGGCAGCTGAGGGCAGCACGCGCTTCTTGTCGCGCAGATAGCTCTCGGCCATCGCGATCGCGGAAGCCGCCGGCGCATAGAAGGCCGAGCCGGTCTTGAGCAGGTTGACGATCTCGGCGCCGCCGTTGCGGGTGCGGTCGACGATCTCGTCGAGGCGCGCCTGCGAGGTCCAGCCCATCTTGACGAGGTCGGGCAGCGGAATGCCGGCGACGGTGGAGTACTTCACCAGCGGCACCATGGTGTCGCCATGGCCGCCGAGCACGAAGGCGGTGACATCTTCGACCGAGACGTTGAACTCATCGGCCAGGAAGTAGCGGAAGCGCGCCGAATCCAGCACGCCGGCCATGCCGACGACCTTCTTGTGCGGCAGGCCGGAAGCCTTCTGCAGCGCCCAGACCATCGCGTCGAGCGGGTTGGTGATGCAGATGACGAAGGCGTCGGGGGCGTACTTCTTGATGCCGGCACCGACCTGCTCCATGACCTTGAGGTTGATGGAGAGGAGGTCGTCGCGGCTCATGCCGGGCTTGCGCGGCACGCCGGCGGTGACGATGCAAACCTTGGCGTTGTCGAGCGCCTCGTAGGAGTTGGCGCCGGAGTAGTGTGCGTCGAAGCCGTCGACCGGCGAGGACTGCGCGATGTCGAGCGCCTTGCCCTGCGGCACGCCCTCGGCAATGTCGAACATCACCACGTCGCCCAGCTCTTTCAGGCCGATGAGATGAGCCAACGTTCCGCCGATCTGGCCGGAGCCAATCAAAGCAATCTTGTCGCGCGCCATGTGAACCTGTCCTTTAGACATCCGAAGGAGGGGAAAACTGAGACGGGTGGTTATCCCTTTCGCCTCCCCCGTTCAAGTCGCCGGATGCTCAATTGTCGGGCTTGCCGAGATTGCAACCATCACGTCACTGCCGTCATTCCGGGGCGCGACGAAGTCGCGAGCCCGGAATCGATAACCACGCCCGCGCTTGCGGCTTGCCGCATTCGCGGCAAATCGAAGAAGGCGCGAGTCCCTTACGTTTGCGCGAATGGCCCAGGGGCCAAGCGCGCCGGGAGTATGGATTCCGGGCTCGTCGCTTCGCGACGCCCCGGAATGACGCCGGAGAGGATGGCGAAATAGGACTTAAGTCTCCACCAGGCCCTTGGTCGAGCCGCTGGCGGTGGAATCCTTGCGGCCGTGAGGCAGTGCCAGGTAGGATTTTGAGCTCATTTCGATCAAGCGCGATGCGGTCCGCTTGAACTCGTTGGCTTCGTTGCCTTCGTCCGCGAGGTAGAGCGACACCGGATTGGCCTCGGCCGAGGCCATCAGCTTCACGGCATTGTCATAGAGCGTATCGATCAGCGTGATGAAGCGCTTGGCGGCATTGCGCTGGGCGAACTCCATCACTGGAATATGGTCGACCAGGATGGTGTGATAGTCGTGCGCCAGCCTGAGATAGTCGGACGCGCCGAGCGGCTTCTCGCAGAGATCCGCGAACGAGAACCGCGCCACGCCATGGGCCGAGCACGGCACGTGCAGGGTGCGCCCCTTGATCGAAATGTCGCGCGACTTGCATTTGGCGCCGCCGGTCATTTTGGCCCAGGCCCGATCGAGCGCCGCCTCCGCGTCGCCATCCGCCGGCGTCAGCCACATCGGCACGCCCTGGAGTTTTTCCAGCCGGAAGTCGGTACGCGCATCCAGCCGCAGCACGTCCATATGGTCGGTGATCTGCTTGATGAACGGCAGGAACAGCGCGCGGTTCAAACCACCCTTGTAGAGATCATCGGGCGCGACGTTGGAGGTCGCGACCACCACGGTGCCGAGCTCGAACAGCTTTGCGAACAGGCGGCCGAGGATCATCGCGTCCGCGATGTCGGTGACGTGGAATTCGTCGAAGCAGAGCAGCCAGCTCTCCTCGAAGATCGCATTCGCGGTCAGCGCGATGACCTCGCCATCGGCGATCTCGTCGCGCGCAATACTCTGCCGATAGTCGTAGATGCGCTCATGCACGTCGGCCATGAATTCGTGGAAATGCGCGCGCCGCTTGTGCTCGACCGAGGAGTGCTGGAAGAACAGGTCCATCAGCATGGTCTTGCCGCGGCCGACCTCGCCATGGACGTAGAGACCGCGCGGCGCCTCGTCCTTGTCGCCGTTTTTGAAGAGACGGCCGAGCAGGCTCTGCTTGCGCTGCGGCTTGTAGTTTGCAAGCCGCTGGTCCAAGGCCGCGTAGGCCTCGGCGACCTCGGCCTGCGCCGCATCCGGCTCGATCGCGCCGGAGGCGATCTCGGCCTGATATTCCGCGCGGAATGAGGAACTGGGAGTGGAGAGCATGCCATCTTACCGCCAGAGACGGCGGCAAATTGCAAGCCGAGAATTGGTGCGAGGGGGTATGCGCTTTTTCTCCCTCTCCCCGTTCTTACGGGGAGAGGTTAAGAGATCACGCGCAAAGGTCGTAGGAATCCTCGACCACGTACGGGCCACCGCCGGTCGAGGCGCGCGAGGAGAACAGCACGAACCGCTCGGCGGTGAAGACCTTGCTCGGGAAGTAGCCGCGCAATGAGAGATAGTCGGCGACGTCCTGGTCGGACGCATCGTGCAGCCGCGCCAGCGTGACATGCGGGATAAATTTGCGGCCCTCGGGATCGAGACCGATCCGCTGCATCATCCGCTCGAGCTCGGCTTGCAGCTCGATCAGCGGCTTGCTCGGCTCGATCGCCGCGACGACTGCGCGCGGCTTGCGGCCGCCGAAGCTCGTCAAGCCTCGCACCTTTACCTCGAACGGCTTGCGGTTGACGCGAAACAGCATCGAGGCGATCTCGTTGGCGGAGGCGCCGTCGATATCGCCGATGAAGCGCAAGGTGACGTGATAATTTTCGGGATCGATCCAGCGGGCGCCGGGAAGGCCGCCCCGCAAGTTGGAAAGCGTTTGGCCGACCTCGGCCGGGATTTCCAGACCCGTGAACAAACGCGGCATCGTTCATCTCCCGATGCTTGGGTACAGCCCCTGAGCGGGACCATATCCGAATTAGAGCCGGCGACGAATCAACCGGTAACCTGATTCCTATCGCAGTTATGTGACTCTGCGAAGCTTGGTGCGCCCCACCCCGGGAAAACCCTGGGAATTAGGGTTAGCGTTGCCTGCTTTTCAACGTCGTTGCTCGCTTATCGTGCCAAGAAATGCCTCCACGGTGGGCATGATGTTCTTGATGATGATGTCGACGCCGGCCGCGGTCGGATGGATGCCATCGGCCTGGTTGAGCTTGGTATCGGCCGCGACACCGTCGAGGAAGAACGGATAGAGCGGCACGTCGAATTTCTTCGCCAGATCCGGATAAATCGAATTGAAGCGCGCGGCGTAGTCGGCGTCGTAATTCGGCGGCGCCAGCATGCCGCAGAGCATCACCGCGATCTTGCGCGCCTTGAGCCGCGCAACGATGTCGCTCAGCGCCGCCCGCGTCAGATCAGGATCGATCCCGCGCAGCGCGTCGTTGGCGCCGAGCTCGACGATCACGCCGTCGGTTCCATCCGGCACCGACCAGTCGAGCCGGTCGCGGCCGCCGGAGGAGGTATCGCCGGACACCCCGGCATTGGTCATATCGAGGGCTACCCCTTTGTCCTGCAACGCTTTTTGGAGTTTCGCCGGGAACGCCTCCTGGCCCGGAAGGCCAAGCCCGGCACTCAAGGAATCCCCGAGCACGACGAGCTTGATCGGTTTCGCCGCCGCTTGCCCCTCGGCCGAAGCCGTCGTGGCGGCCGTCATCAAAGCGAACATCAACACGGCTATGTGCATGAACAATCCGTAACGCCTCTCGACCGGGCTGGCGGACTTGCCATATGACCGGACCATGGACAGTCGCATCGAATCCTCTTCGCTCGCCGGCACCGCGCCGGACACCATCGCCATCTCCAACGTCAATCTCTCATTGGGCACGGGCGCGGCACGCGTTCACATCCTCAAGGATATCAGCCTGCGCGTCGCCTCGGGCGAGACGATCGGCCTGATCGGCCCGTCAGGCTCGGGCAAATCCACGCTGCTGATGGTGATGGCGGGGTTGGAGCGTCCTGATAGTGGAGAGGTGGTGGTCAACGGCACGCCTTTCAATGCCCTCGACGAGGATTCGCTCGCGCGCTTCCGCGGCCGCCAGGTCGGCATCGTCTTCCAATCCTTCCACCTGATCCCGACCATGACGGCGCTCGAGAACGTTGCGGTGCCGCTCGAACTCGCCGGCAATCCGGATGCCGCGAAGCGCGCAGAGCAAGAGCTGCAATCGGTCGGACTCGGCGACCGCCTGCATCATTATCCGACGCAGCTCTCGGGCGGCGAGCAGCAGCGCGTCGCGCTCGCCCGCGCGCTGGCGCCCGATCCCGCGATCCTCGTCGCCGATGAGCCGACCGGCAATCTCGACGAGGCCACCGGAAAGCAGATCGTCGACCTGCTCTTTACCAAGCATGCCGAGCGCGGCATGACACTGGTGCTGGTGACGCACGACTCTTCGCTCGCGCATCGCTGCGATCGTGTGATCCGCCTGCGCTCGGGCCGCATCGACACGCAGCATTCGCAAGCATGAGCATCGCGACCGAACCGTTCGCGCGGCCCAATCCGGCGGCGCTGTCGCTGCGCTACGCGCTGCGTGAATTGCGCGGCGGCCTGCGCGGCTTCTACGTCTTCATCGCCTGCATCGCGCTTGGCGTGATGGCGATCGCCGGCGTCGGCTCGGTCTCGGCAAGCCTCAGCGACGGTCTTGCGCGCGAAGGCCGCACGCTGCTCGGCGGCGACGTTTCCTTCGTGCTGTTCCAGCGCGAGGCAAACCCCGAGGAGGTTGCCTTCCTGCGCTCACGCGGCACCGTCTCCGTCGCCGCCACGCTGCGCGGCATGGCACGCTCGGCCGAAGGCAAGCTCGCGCTGGTCGAGATGAAGGCGGTCGACGACACCTATCCGATGCTCGGCCAGCTGACGCTGGCGCCGCCGATGCCGCTGTCCGATCTGCTCGCGGAACGCGACGGCGCCTTCGGCGCGGCCGCCGATCCGACGCTGCTGGCGCGGCTCTCCCTCAAGACCGGCGACCGCGTCACCATTGGCGCGGCAACCTTCCAGATCCGCAGCACCGTCGAAGCCGAGCCCGACAAACTCGCCGGCGGCATTGGTTTCGGCCCACGCTTCCTGGTCAGCGAGGCGGCCCTGCGCGCGACCGGCCTGATCCAGCCCGGCAGCCTGGTGCGCTGGGTCTATCGGGTGAAGTTGCCGGACACCGCCAACAGCGAGCGCGCCACCGAGGCCTTCATCGACGATGCCCGCAACGCCGCGCCGCAGGCGGGCTGGGAGATCCGCAGCCGCTCGAATGCCTCGCCGCAGCTCGAGCGCAACATCAATCGCTTCACACAGTTTCTCACCCTGGTCGGCCTTGCCGCACTGCTCGTCGGCGGCGTCGGCGTCGCCAATGCCGTGAAGAGTCATATCGACCGCAGGCTCGAGGTGATCGCGGCCTTCAAGGCCGTCGGCGCCACCGGTCGCGACGTGTTCGGCATCTATCTCGCGCAGGTCATCCTGCTCGCCGGGATCGGCTCGGTGATCGGACTTGCGCTGGGCGCCGCGATGCCTTTCGTGATCGTCGGCCTGTTCGGCAAGCTGCTCCCGCTGCCGGTGGTGCCGGCCGTGCATGCCGACGAGCTCGCGCTGTCCTTCATCTATGGCCTCCTGACAGCGCTCGCCTTCGGCCTGTGGCCGCTCGGGCGCGTGCATGACGTACCGGTCGCGGCGCTATTCCGCGACACCATCAGCGCAGAGTGGCATCGGCCGCGCTGGCGCTATCTCGCCTTCATGGGCGCGGTGATCGCGCTGCTCGTCGCGGTCGTGATCGGCCTGTCCTTCGACAAGCGCATCGCCGCAGTGTTCGTGCTCTCCTCCGTGGTCGTGTTCGCGCTGCTCCGCGCCATCGCCGCCCTGCTGATGGCGATCGCGCGACGGCTGCCGCGCACGCAGCTGCCGATGCTGCGGCTTGCGATCGCCAACATCCACCGGCCGGGCGCACTGACGCCCTCCGTCGTGCTGTCGCTGGGGCTCGGGCTCGCCGTTCTCGTCACCATCACCCAGATCGACGGCAATCTGCGCCGACAGTTTCTGGCGGCGTTGCCCGATCGCGCGCCGTCCTTCTACTTCATCGACATTCCGAGCACGCAGGCGGCGCAGTTCGACGGCTATCTCCATCAGATCGTGCCTGGCGCGAAGGTCGAGGACGTGCCGATGCTGCGCGGACGTATCGTCGCTGCGCGCGGCGTCCGCGCCGAAGACCTCAAGCCCACGACCGATTCGGAATGGGTTCTGCAAAGCGACCGCGGCCTGACCTATACCGGGGAACTTCCGAAGGGCTCCAAGGTGGTCGAGGGCGCATGGTGGGGCGCCGACTATTCCGGCCCGCCGCTGGTCTCGATGGAGAAGAAGATCGCCGACGGGCTTGGCCTGAAGATCGGCGACGAGGTCGTGGTCAACGTGCTCGGGCGCGACATCCCGGCCAAGATCAGCAACCTGCGCAACATCGACTGGCAGGGGCTCGGCATCAATTTCGTCCTCGTGTTCTCGCCGAACGCCTTCAAGGGCGCGCCGCATACCCATATCGCGACGCTGACGGAAGCGGGCGGCAACGCCACGGGCGATGGTCAGATCATCAAGCAGGTTGCGGATGCCTATCCGATGGTGACGAGCGTGCGCGTGCGCGAGGTGATGGAGACGGTCGGCTCTGTCGTGACCAATCTCGCGCTGGCGATCCGCGGCGCCAGCGCCGTGACCCTGATCTCGGCGATCCTGGTCTTGGGCGGGGCGCTCGCCGCAGGCCACCGTCACCGGGTCTACGATGCGGTGATCCTGAAGACGCTGGGGGCGACGCGGCTGCGGCTGCTCGGCGCCTATGCGCTCGAATACCTCCTGATCGGGCTCGCCACCGCCGTGTTCGGCGTGATCGCCGGAAGCATCGCCGCCTGGATGATCGTGACGCGGTTGATGACGCTGAGTTTCGTCTGGCAGGCCGGCAGCGCGGCCGCGGTTGTCGCGGCAGCCCTCGTCGTCACGGTCGGGCTCGGGCTCGCCGGAACGCTGTTGGCGTTGAACAAAAAGCCCGCCACGGTGTTGCGGAATTTGTGACAAAATGTAGCGGGCGGCCCCGCGGTAGCCAAATCGCACGATTCCTGCGATTAACCACGTCTGCGCGCCGGGATTGCGCGCCGAGGGCGACATTCAGCCGCGCGTGGACGGTTGCAGCGAATGTGTTAGTTTCCCACATATCCAACGGGTTCGGATCCCCGATTGTTAGCCAAATTTAATGTCGGCAGAGATCGGTATCCGAGATAGATTTTGACGAACCGGCGGCATGGAGACCCTCGTGCCGGACCGGACAACCAACGGGAATTCGACCATGTCGGACCTAGACCGTAACTACGCTTCTCCTTTCGGCAGGGCCGCCGGGCGTGTTGACGCCGCGACGGTCGACGCCGGTCTGCGCGCCTACATGCTGCGCATCTACAATTACATGAGCATTGGCCTCGCCATCACCGGCTTGGCCGCGCTCGGCGTCTACATGGCCGCCGTGACGGACGTTCCGACGCCGGAAGCCGTCCGCGTCGGCAAGCTGTTCCTGACGCCATTCGGCTACGCGATGTTCGTGAGCCCGCTGAAATGGCTGTTCATGCTGGCGCCCCTCGCCATGGTGTTCGTGATTTCGGCAGGCATCAACCGTCTGGCCCCCTCGACCGCCCAGATCCTGTTCTGGGTGTTCTCGGCGCTGATGGGCATCTCGCTGTCCTCGATCTTCCTGGTGTTCACGCACACATCGATCGTGCGGGTGTTCTTCATCACCGCGGCCACGTTCGGCGCGCTGAGCCTCTACGGCTACACCACCAAGCGTGACATGACCGGGATGGGCTCGTTCCTGTTCATGGGCCTGATCGGCATCATCATCGCGAGCCTGGTGAACCTGTTCCTGGCGAGCTCGGCGCTCCAGTTCATCGTGTCGGTGGTGGGCGTGCTGGTGTTCGCGGGCCTCACCGCCTGGGATACGCAGCGGCTGAAGAACGACTACATCTACGGCTACGCGTCAGCCGGCGGTGACATCGCCGAGCGTGCGGCGATCACCGGTGCGCTGTCGCTGTACCTGAACTTCATCAACCTGTTCACGCTGCTCCTGCAGCTCCTCGGCCAGCGCGACTAAGCGATAGACCGAGCGAACGACACGAGCCCCGGCCGAAAGGCCGGGGTTTTTGTTTGGGGCGTGGTCGGCCCCACAAGCATCGTCATTGCGAGCGCAGCGAAGCAATCCAGAGTCCCTCCGCGGATGCATTTCTGGATTGCTTCGCTGCGCTCGCAATGACGCCGCGGAGGCGCCCGCACCTCTTCCAGCCGCCGTGGGAAGCCTCTAAGCTGCTCACATGTCCGCACCTGAAATCAGGCCCGCAATCGAGGCCGACCTTCCCGCCATCACCGCCATCTACCAGCAGGCCGTCCGCGAGGGCACCGCGACGTTCGAGCTAGAGCCACCCGATCTCGCCGAGATGACGCGCCGCTATCGCGCGCTGATGGACGGAGGCTATCCCTATTTCGTCGCCACGCTCGGCGGACGCGTGGCGGGCTATGCCTACGCCGGCGCCTACCGGCCGCGACCGGCCTACCGCTTCACGGTCGAGAACTCGATCTATCTCGATCCGTCCTTCCACCGCCGCGGCATCGGCCTGCTGCTGCTGGAGCGGCTGATCGTCGAATGCGAGGCGCGCGGCTTCCGCCAGATGATCGCCGTCATCGGCGATTCCGCCAATGCCGGCTCGATCGGCGTCCACACCAGGACCGGCTTCAAGATGATCGGCACGCACCCGAACGTCGGGCTGAAGTTCGGCCGCTGGCTCGACACGGTGATGATGCAGCGCGACCTCGGCGAGGGCGCAAGCACGGTGCCGGGGAAGTAACCCTTCGCGCGGTCATACCGGGCGATGCGCAGCATCGAACCCCGAATCTCGATCCGCATTGTTCGCTCGCAACACCCGGCTTCCGGGTTCGCGCTGACGCGCGCCCCGGAACGAGGAGGATGGGTCAAACCACCGCCAGCTTGCGGTCGATCACCAGCAGCACGCGCTCGAGCTCGTGGCCGCGGCGCAGGATCAGGCCGGTCGCCGAGATCACGCTGTACATGCCCTGCTTGCGCGCCAGCCGCGGATCCTTCTCGATGCGATAGATCGGCACTTCGGAGGCGCGGCGATACACCGAGAACACTGCGCGGTCCTTGAGGAAGTCGATGGCATAGTCTCGCCACTCGCCGTCGGCGACCATGCGGCCGTAGAGATTGAGGATGCGATGCAGCTCAAGCCGGTTGAACGTCACCCGGCTCCCTTGGGCATTCGCAGCGGCGACACGCGCCACTGCGCGCTGCTCGCTCGGATCGGCATCCTCCGGCATCAGACTCATGGAGCGCCT
Organism: Bradyrhizobium centrolobii; assembly: GCF_001641635.1. Classification (GTDB taxonomy): domain Bacteria; phylum Pseudomonadota; class Alphaproteobacteria; order Rhizobiales; family Xanthobacteraceae; genus Bradyrhizobium; species Bradyrhizobium centrolobii. The sequence continues at coordinate 52,203 of NZ_LUUB01000107.1, read as the reverse complement.
CCTGTCGCACAGCATAACCGCCTCCGCGAAACCGTCGCAGGACCCGCGGATCATGACAATTGCATGATTGCTCCAACCGTTCCCTACTGCAAGGGCCTGCCGGCCAATCCCCTCAAATCGAAGCCGAATCAGGCACACGCAATGGTGGAACTCCTTAGCGGCAAACCGTCACGGGATCGTTAGCAGGAATCTTAGTCTTGCCTCTTTTCCGCCCAGCGACTGCCGCCCTGCACTGCGAAAAGGATCATGTGCGTTGGCCCGGTCCTTTCGGTTCCGGATTCCTCAGCCCCCAGCCCCCCGGGGTCGTCAGGATCGGGTCTGTACGCATGACAAGGAGGGCCAACGCGAGTTGGTCCTTTTTTGTTGGTGTCGGGACGTGTCCGACAACCCGCTCCTTCCGAACATCAATACGAACGCTCTCTCCTCATCCTGAGGAGCCGCGAAGCGCGTCTCGACGGATCGAGGCCGCGCGGGATCGGCCGGGCCTGCATGGTTCGAGACGCGCGCAAAAGCGCGCTCCTCACCATGAGGATTGAGAAGTTCAGCCTACTATTGGGAGATTCGAAGCGCGAGCTTCAGTGCAGCGACGTGTACGCCGCGCCCAGCATCGGACCGGGCTTCTCGCGGTTGCCGTCCTGGACGTAGACCACCGCCCCGTCGACGCCGTCGCGGGTCAAGTTCTCGATCGGCACCGTCCAGCTTTCCGGACGGCCGTTCCAGTCGCCGACCTTGAGCACGTTGCGCACCACGTTGTGGTAGGTGATCTGCTGTCCGCGATTCTCGCCGCGAGCGATCGAGATCGGCACGGACTTCGCGATCGAGCAGATCCAGACCTCGCCATGCGAGACGGCCGGCTCCTTGCTCGCGGCCACCGACACGTTGATCTGCTTGCCGGCGAGCGACATCGTCACCGGCACGCTCATGACCGATTCATTCTTGATGGTGTTGCCGATCGCGCTTTCGATACCGTCGCGATCGCTGCCGATGACGTGCGCGGAGCCGTTGACCACGACCTGCGGCGTATAGACCTCGCGGTCCCCGCGCATACGCGAATAGGCGCGCTGCCGCGCCGAGAAGCGCGAGTCGGCCAGCGTGTCCTTCCAGCCGAGATAATCCCAATAGTCGATCGGCATGCTCATCGCGATGATCGAGGGATCCTTGGAAAGCTCGCCGATAATCTTGTCCGCGGGTGGGCAGGAGGAGCAGCCCTGCGAGGTGAAGAGCTCGACCACGGCGCGGGGATCGGCGTGGGCGGGACGAATGATGGCGATGATGGCACAGACGCTGAGTGCTCCCGACCAGAATGCACCAGACCAGCGTGAAACCTGATTAGTCGCCATCATTCCAGTCATGTCGAACGTCGCACATCCTAGTTCGTGGGGGAAAAATCATATCGCTCGATGGTCACCGTAGTCTTACGGGGCGCAGCACATTTATCCGACCAAAGCGGAGATTTCCGCCGGGCGGGCCCATCTGAACCGTGCCGCAACGCGCGAAGGCGGCCTTTTGATAGGCCGCCTTCGTTTAACCTTCTACTCACTTCGCAGTGAGCCATCGTTCACAAATCCGCGCTTAGGCCGCGAGTTTGCGCAGCACATAGTGCAGGATGCCGCCGTTCCGGTAGTAATCGAGCTCGTCCAGTGTATCGATGCGGCAGAGCAGCGAGACCCGCTGGAGCGAGCCGTCGCCCGATACGATCTCCGCGGTAAGCTTCTGACGCGGCTTGAGGTCGCCGACGAGGCCACGCAGCGTGACCTTCTCGTCGCCCTTCAAGCCGAGCGACTGCCACGAGGTACCTTCCTCGAAGGTCAGCGGCAGCACGCCCATGCCGACCAGGTTGGAGCGGTGGATGCGCTCGAAGCTCTGGCAGACCACGGCGCGCACGCCGAGCAGGCGCGTGCCCTTCGCGGCCCAGTCGCGCGAGGAGCCGTTGCCGTATTCGGCGCCGGCGAACACGACCAGCGGCACGTTCTCCTGCTGGTACTTGATCGCGGCGTCGTAGATCGACATCTGCTCGCCGTCGGGCCAGTGCTTGGTCAGACCGCCTTCCGGGATGTTGCCGTCGGCGCCCTTGAGCATGAAGTTCTTGATGCGGATATTGGCGAAGGTGCCGCGCATCATCACTTCATGGTTGCCGCGGCGCGTGCCGTACTGGTTGAAGTCGGCGGGACGCACCTGGTGCTCGCTGAGATATTTGCCCGCCGGCGAAGTGAGCTTGATCGAGCCGGCCGGCGAGATGTGGTCGGTGGTGATCTTGTCGCCGAACATGGCGAGGATGCGCGCCTCGACGATGTCGGTGACCGGATCCGGCTCCTTCTTCATGCCTTCGAAGTAGGGCGGGTTCTGCACATAGGTCGAGCTCATGTTCCAGCGATAGGTCTCGCTCTCGACCGTCTTGATCTTGCGCCAGTTGGTGTCGCCCTTGAACACGTCGGCATACTTCTTCTTGAAGATCGACGCGGTCACGAACTTCTTCATGAAGGCGTTGATCTCCTTGGTCGTCGGCCAGATGTCCTTCAGGTACACCGGCTTGCCGTCCTTGCCCTCGCCGAGCGGCTCGGTGGCGAGGTTCTTCGTCACGCTGCCCGCGAGCGCATGGGCGACGACGAGCGGCGGCGAGGCGAGATAGTTCGCCTGCACGTCCGGCGAGACGCGGCCTTCGAAGTTACGGTTGCCGGAGAGCACGGCGGCCGCGACAATGCCGTTGTCGTTGATCGACTTCGAGATCTCCTCCGGCAGCGGGCCGGAATTGCCGATGCAGGTGGTGCAGCCGAAGCCGACCAGGTTGAAGCCGACCTTGTCGAGATCGGCCTGCAGGCCCGAATTGGCGAGATATTCGGCGACGACCTGGCTGCCCGGTGCGAGCGAGGTCTTCACCCAGGGTTTTGCCTTCAGGCCCTTCTTGGCCGCGTTGCGCGCCAGCAGGCCGGCGCCGATCAGCACGCTCGGGTTGGAGGTGTTGGTGCAGGAGGTGATCGCCGCGATCACGACGTCGCCATGACCGAGATCGAACTTCTTGCCCTCGACCTCGTAGCGCTTCTCTGCGTCATCGCCCTTCTTGTACTCGTTGGTCATCGCCAGCGAGAAGCCTTCCGACACGGATGGCAGCGCGATGCGGCCTTCGGGACGCTTCGGACCGGCCATCGACGGCACGACGTCGCCGAGGTCGAGCGTCAGCGTCTCGGTGAACACCGGGTCCGGCGACTTGGCGGTGCGGAACAGCCCCTGCGCCTTGGCGTAGGCCTGCACCAGCGCGACGCGCGCTGAGGCGCGGCCGGAGGTCTTGAGGTAGTCGATCGCGGCGGCATCGACGGGGAAGAAGCCGCAGGTCGCGCCGTATTCGGGCGCCATGTTGCCGATCGTGGCCTTGTCGGCGACCGAGAGGTTATCGAGACCGGGGCCGAAGAATTCGACGAACTTGCCGACGACGCCGAGCTTGCGCAGCATCTGCGTGACCGTCAGCACGAGATCGGTCGCGGTGACGCCTTCCTTCAGCGAGCCCTTCAGCTTGAAGCCGACGACGTTGGGCAGCAGCATCGACAGCGGCTGGCCGAGCATGCAGGCTTCGGCCTCGATGCCGCCGACGCCCCAGCCGAGCACGGCGAGACCGTTGACCATGGTGGTGTGGGAGTCGGTGCCGACCAGCGAGTCGGGATAGGCGACCTCGAAGGAGCCGGTCTTCTTGCCGACCGTCATCTTCTCCTTCTTGGTCCAGACGGTCTGGGCGAGATATTCGAGATTGACCTGGTGGCAGATGCCGGTGCCGGGCGGCACGACCGAGAAGTTCGAGAAAGCCTTCTGGCCCCACTTCAGGAACTCGTAGCGCTCCTGGTTCTGCTTGTATTCCTCGACCACGTTCTTGGCGAAGGCCTTGTTGTCGCCGAAGAAGTTCACGATCACGGAGTGGTCGATGACGAGATCGACCGGCACCAGCGGATTGATCTTCTCGGCATCGCCGCCGAGCTTCTGCATCGCGTTGCGCATCGCGGCGAGGTCGACCACCGCCGGCACGCCGGTGAAGTCCTGCATCAGCACGCGGGCCGGGCGGAAGGCGATCTCATGCTCCAGCGACTTCTTGCGCAGCCACTTGGACACCGCGACGATGTCCTCCTTCTTGACCGAGCGGCCGTCCTCATTGCGCAGCAGGTTCTCGAGCAGGACCTTCATCGAGTAGGGAAGTTTGGAAATTCCCTTCAGACCATTCTTCTCGGCCGTGGGCAGGCTGTAATAGACATAGGTCTTGGCGCCGACCTTGAGGGTCTTTTTGCATTTGAAGCTGTCGAGCGAGGTCATGTAGGAAATCCCAATTGTTAGTTATACCCGGCAAGGGGTATTTTAACACCGTCAGCGAATCCGGCTGGGTCGCTTGCAGGGGCAGGTTGAGTTGCTGCATCAAGTAGTTCGGGGCTTATAGAAGCTTTCTAACCGCGCCGCCACAGCCACAAACGTACCGCAGCAATTCGCGAGCCAAAAATTCTGATGCGCTACCCCAAGATTTTCTTAGGGTTTTCCTGGGGGCTCCGTTGAGGGCTTCGACACGAGGTGAGATGCGGCTCTCCGGCAGCGGGCTCAGATGCGTGCGGGGCGGCCGCGAGGTGTTCGCCGGCCTCGATTTCGAAGCCGGCTCCCGCGAGGCGGTGGCGGTGGTGGGCCGCAACGGATCGGGCAAGACCTCGCTGCTGCGGTTGATCGCGGGCCTGCTGATTCCGGCGGGCGGAACGATCGCGTTGGAGGGCGGCGATGCCGAGCTGACGCTCCCCGAGCAGTGCCACTATCTCGGTCATCGCGACGCTCTGAAGCCGGCGCTGAGCGTGGCGGAAAACCTGGCATTCTGGGCCGATTTCCTGGGCGGAGAGCGGTTCGACTCCTCCGAGAGCCTCGCCGCTGTCGGCCTCGACCACGCCACCCATCTGCCCGCCGCGTTCCTCTCGGCCGGCCAGCGCCGCCGGCTCTCGCTGGCTC
>NZ_LUUB01000107.1:0-47221 GCF_001641635.1 Bradyrhizobium centrolobii | reverse complement strand
CCGCCGCCCGGTCTGGCTGCTGGACGAGCCGACCACGGCGCTCGATGCGGCCGGCCAGGACATGTTCGGCGGCCTGATGCGCGACCATCTCGCCCGCGGCGGCCTCATCATCGCGGCGACTCACGCCCCGCTCGGCATCGACGCGCGGGAGCTGCGGATCGGGGGCGCGGCGTGAGGTGGGCTGACCCTCAGGTTTTCTCGGGTGTGTGCGTCCGGCACACGCGGCTCTCCCCGCTACGACCTTCCCAGGGGCCGGGCTCCGCTCTCTCCGTTCCCTCCCCCCTTGCGGGGGAGGGTCAGGGAGGGGGGTGCCACACGGCAGGGCCTTTCGGTTCAAGCACGTGGGAGGCAGGCGTACTGTTGCTGGCAAACCGCTTCCAACGGGCATCGCGCCCGGGGCTACCCCTCTCCCCCACCCTCCCCCGCAAGGGGGGAGGGAGCGCAGTGTGCTCGAGGCTGCCGGCCTCGCTCGAATGTTCCGCCAGGCAAGACAATCCATGACCGCCCTCGCCTCCCTCATCCGCCGGGACATCCGGATCGCACTGCGCGTCGGCGGCGGGGCGCTGATTGGCGTGTTGTTCTTCCTGACCGTGGTGGTGCTGATGCCGTTCGCGGTGGGGCCGGATCTGGCACTGCTGGCGCGGCTCGGACCGGCGATCCTGTGGCTGGGAGCGCTGCTGGCGAGCCTGCTCACGCTGGACCGGCTGTTCATGGCCGACCATGAGGACGGCTCGCTCGACCTGATCACGATGAGCCGGACGCCGCTGGAACTCGCCTGTGCGGCCAAGGCGCTGGCGCATTGGCTGGCGGCGGGCCTGCCGCTGATTGTCGCAACCCCCGTGCTCGGGCTCCTGCTCAACCTCGACGTGGTCGCAACCGGTGCGGTGGCGCTGACGTTGCTCGCCGGCACGCCGGCGCTGACCTTCACCGGCATGATCGGGGCCGCGCTGGCGGTGACGCTGCATCGGGGCGGGCTATTGATGGCGGTTCTGGTGCTGCCGCTGTCGATTCCCGTGCTGATCTTCGGGGTCGCGGCCTCGCAGGCCGCGATCACCGGACCATTGTCGTTCGGCGCACCGTTCTCGATCCTCTGCGCGCTGTCGCTGGTCAGCCTCGTGGTCGGCCCTTTCGCCGCGGCGGCGAGCCTCAGGCATGGACTCGACTGATCTTGACCCCGATCAACTTTCGCTGTGCCCTTTCGTGCTCATTGCCTGAGCGGCCCCCTGTGATTATCAGGACATCATGACGCCGATCGACCTCGCCAATCCGACGCGGTTCCTTGCGCTTTCAGCGCGGGTCCTGCCGTGGCTTGCGGCCGCAACCGTCATCCTGCTCACGATCGGCCTCTATCAATCCGCCTTTGCGCCCGACGACTATCAGCAGGGCGCGACCGTGAAGATCATGTTCATTCACGTGCCTAATGCCTGGCTGTCGATGTTCGTGTGGGGCGTGATGAGCGTGGCCTCGCTCGGCACGCTGGTGTGGCGGCATCCGCTCGCCGACGTCGCCGCGAAAGCGGCAGCTCCCATCGGCGCCGCCTTCACCTTCCTCGCGCTGGTCACGGGATCGCTGTGGGGCCGGCCGATGTGGGGCACCTATTGGGAATGGGATGCGCGGCTGACCTCGGTGCTGATCCTGTTCCTGATGTATCTCGGCCTGATGGCGCTGTGGCGCGCGGTGGAAGATCCCTCGCGCGCGGCGCGCGCCGCCGCCGTGCTGACGCTGGTCGGCGCGATCAATCTTCCCATCATCAAGTTCTCGGTCGACTGGTGGAACACGCTGCACCAGCCGGCCTCGGTGATGCGCATGGGCGGCTCGACGCTCGATCGCGCGTTCCTCATCCCGCTGCTGGTGATGGCGATCGCGTTCACGCTGCTGTTCATCACGCTGCATCTGGCGGCGATGCGCAACGAGATCCTGCGCCGCCGCGTCCGCTCCTTGCAGATGATGCAAGCGAGCCAGAGGGCCGCCTAAGATGTCGCTTGGCCCGTACGCGTCGTTCATCATGACGTCCTATGCCGCTGCGGCCCTGGTGGTCGCGACTCTGATCGGCTGGGTCATGATCGACTATCGCAACCAGACCCAGCGCCTGCGCGAGCTCGATCGCAGCGGCATCACCCGCCGCTCGGGGCGCAGCGCCACGGACAGGCCATGAACGATCCTTCGGCTTCCGCCGCGCGGCCGCGCCGCACCTTCCTGATGGTGCTGCCGCTGCTCGTCTTCCTCGCCCTGGCGCTGCTGTTCTGGTTCCGGCTTGGCAGCGGCGATCCCTCGCGGATTCCGTCCGCACTGATCGGACGGCCGGCGCCGCAGACCATGCTGCCGCCGCTAGACGGCTTGCAGGACAACGGCGCGCAGGTGCCGGGGCTCGATCCGGCCGCGTTCAAGGGCAAGGTCAGTCTGGTCAATGTCTGGGCCTCCTGGTGCGTGCCGTGCCATGACGAGGCGCCGCTCTTGACCGAACTCGCCAAGGACAAGCGCTTCCAGATCGTCGGCATCAACTACAAGGATACGCCCGATAACGCGCGGCGCTTCCTCGGCCGCTACGGCAATCCGTTCGGCCGCGTCGGCCTAGATGCCAACGGCCGCGCCGCGATCGAGTGGGGTGTCTACGGCGTGCCGGAGACATTCGTCGTCGGGCGCGAAGGCACCATCGTTTACAAGCTGGTCGGGCCGATCACGCCGGAGAATTTCCGGACGGTGCTGCTGCCGGAGCTCGAGAAGGCGTTGAAGGCGGGGTCATAGTACGGGTCTCGTGCCCCGGACGCAGCGCAGCGCTTCTTCAGCGATGCGCTGCAGAGCCGGGGGCCCATGCCGACAGATCAATCGCGGCCTCCTGGGTCCCGGCTCGCGCTTCGCGCGTCCGGGACATGAGACCTACTTACCCCTTCCGCACATCCCCCGCCTCGGCCTCGCTGGCTTCCAGCGACACCGGCGCGAGGTGGTAGCGCTTGGTCAGCGGCATCTGCGCGATCGCGAAGATCATCGTCAGCGGCGTGACGCCGAATACCTTGAAGTTCACCCAGAAATCCGTGCTCTGGGTGCGCCAGACGATCTCATTCAGGATCGCCATGCCGGCGAAGAACAGCGCCCAGCGCAAAGTGAGGATGCGCCAGCCCTGCGGGGTCAGGTTGAACATCTGGTCGAACATGATCGCGATGAAGGAGCGGCCGAACAGCAGGCCGCCGCCGAGGACCGCGGCGAACAGGCCGTAGATGATGGTCGGCTTGACCTTGATGAAGGTCTCGTCGTGCAGCACCAGCGTCAGCGTGCCGAACACCAGCACGATCACGCCGGTCACGATCGCCATGATCGGGATGTGGCGTGTCACAACATACGACGCGATCATCGCCGCCACGATCGCGACCATGAAGGCGCCTGTCGCGGCGAAAAGGTTGAACTTCGAATTCACGAAGAAGAAGACGAGCAGCGGACCGATCTCGGTCGCAAGCTTGAACAGCGGATGCGGCTGGGTCTTGTCCATTCTCAACTCTCGATTCCGGCGATGGCACGGGCAAAGTCGCGCGCGGTGAACGCGGCGAGATCGTCGACGCCTTCGCCGACGCCGATGAAGTGCACCGGCAGTTTGAATTTCTCGGCGAGCGCGACCAGGATGCCGCCGCGCGCGGTGCCGTCGAGCTTCGTCATCACGAGGCCCGTGACGCCGGCGGTGCGATGGAACGCCTCGACCTGCGATAGCGCGTTCTGGCCGACGGTGGCATCCAGCACCAGCAGCACCGCGTGCGGCGCGGTGGCATCGACTTTCCGAATCACGCGCACGACCTTTTCGAGCTCGTTCATCAGCTCGGACTTGTTCTGAAGCCGGCCCGCGGTGTCGATCAGGAGCACGTCGATGTTCTGCTCCTTCGCCGCGGTCAGCGCGCTGAAGGCGAGGCTTGCGGAGTCTGAACCCTGCGCGCCGGCGATGACCGGCGTCTTGGTGCGTTCGCCCCAGACCTTGAGCTGCTCGATCGCGGCTGCGCGAAACGTATCGCCCGCGGCCAGCATGACCTTGTGGCCTTCGGATGCGAACTTCGCCGAGAGCTTGCCGATGGTCGTGGTCTTGCCGGAGCCATTGACGCCGACCACGAGGATGACGAAGGGCTTTTTCGTCGCATCGATCTCGAGCGCCTTCGCGACCGGCGACAGCACCTTCTCGACCTCGGTGGCGACGACGTCCTTCACCTCGTCCGCCGAGATCGCCTTGTCGTAGCGCCCGGTGCCAACGGCATCGGCGATCCTGACCGCAACCTCGGTGCCGAGGTCGGCGCGCAACAGCACGTCCTCGATATCGTCGAGCATGGCGCGGTCGAGCTTGCGCTTGGTGACGAGGTCGGCGACCGCGGTCCCCAGCGAGGACGACGTGCGCTTCAACCCGTTGGACAGGCGGCGCCACCAGCTCAGCTTGGGGGTGTCGGAGGAATCGTTCATGGTGCTCGTGCCGCCGATTTGAAGTTCCTACTCTCTTGCCGCAAGTTCGGTTAGGAACTTCAAATTGAAAAGCGGCACGAGAAATCGTTGTTGCCAGTGCGGCTTTGGATTTGGCATTCGCTTCGCGTTGTGCGGCGACCGCCGAGCGAATGCCAAATCCGCCGCGCAGGTGTGTTAGCCGTTCCGGCTCCTAAACGAAAGTCTTGACCGAAAGTCCTTATCCTTGCTCGATGTTCCCGAATTGACCGCCGACGAAATCCTGGCGCGCGTGCTCCACCGCGACGGGCTGATGCTGGTGATCGACAAGCCGGCCGGCCTGCCGGTGCACCGCGGCCCCAAGGGCGGGGCAAACCTGGAAGCCTCGTTCGACGCGCTTCGTTTCGGCCTGCCGCGACCGCCGGTGCTCGCCCACCGGCTGGACAAGGACACCTCCGGTTGTCTCGTGCTCGGTCGCCATCGCAAGGCGACGGCCTCGCTGGGCCTTTTGTTCAAACATGGCAAGATCGGCAAGACCTACTGGACCGTGGTCGAGGGTGGTCCTGCCGAAAACGAAGGCACCATCGACATGCCGCTCGGCCGCCTCAATGCCGAGCGTGGCTGGTGGCAGAAGCCCGACCCCGAGGGTCAGAAAGCCGTCACCAACTGGAAGGTGATGGGCCGGGGCGCAGGGCTCACCTGGCTCGCCATGGAACCCGTCACGGGTCGCACCCATCAACTGCGGGTGCACTCGGCGGCGAGCGGCTGGCCAATCGTCGGCGATAACATTTACGGCAACGGCCCGCGCTTCGGCGAGCCGCGCCTGCATCTGCACTCCCGCGAGATCGTCGTGCCGATTTCCAGGAACAAGGAGCCGATTCGAGTGGTAGCGCCGGCGCCGGCCCATATGCACGAGCGGCTCCGCGCCTGCGGGTGGAACGGCGAGTAAGCGCCGCAAGTTCGCTCAACCTCTCCCGCTTGCGGGGGAGGTCGGCGCGCGGCGCCGGGTGGGGGCTTTCTCCACCTTGGGATTTTCGATTGCGGCAACACCCCCACCCCAGCCTCCCCGCAAGCGGGAGAGGGAGCCCACCTCCTTTGCGGCGACAACTGAGCCTAACCTCATCAAGCCCAGGCGCATGGTTTACGAAACGTTCAGCGCTCGCCGCTAATGATAGCGGCTGCTTAGAACAAGCTTCCGTCAATCCGCTCAGGACGAGCAGCGCGAGATGTCCAAGGCCCAGCTATCGATCATTCACGAGGTCGAATCCGCGATCAGGCTCGGCTCGGCGGAAAAGGGCCTGGAAACGGCCCGGCGCGTCACCGACCTGTTCCTGTCCTCGGCCGGCAGCTTCAACGACGAACAGATCGCGCTGTTCGATGACGTGCTCGAGCGCCTGATCGGCACCATCGAGCTGCGCGCGATCGCCGACATGGGCGCCCGCGTCGCGCTGGCCGAAATCAGTGCACAACTCGCGCCGATCGCGCAGGCGCCGCCCTCCGTGATCCGCCGCCTCGCCAACAATGACGAGATCCGCATCGCCGGTCCCGTACTCCAGGAATCCGCGCGCCTCGACGATGCGGAACTGATGAAGATCGCGGCGACCAAGGGCGAGCCGCATCTGCTTGCCGTCGCCGGCCGCTGGTGGCTGAAGGAGATCGTCACCGACGCGCTGCTGGCACGCCGCTATCCAAGCGTCAGCCGGCGGCTCACCGCCAATCCCGGCGCCCGCGTCTCGGGAGACGGATTTGCCGTCATCGTTGGACAGGCCGAGTCCGATCCGGAACTGGCCGTGAGCGTCGGTGTCCGCGTCGACCTACCGTCAGAGCTGCGCCGCCAATTGCTGCGCTCGGCGACGGATGCCGTGCGCACGCGACTGTTGTCGCGCGCGCCGCCGCATCTGTTCGAGGAGATCCAGACCGCGATCGCGGCCGTCACCGTGGGCGTCGAGCGCGAGATGTCCGGTGTCCGCGACTTCGAAGGTGCCAAACGCGCCATCGCGGGCCTCAAGGCGACCGGCCAGCTCAACGAGGCGACACTGTTCGGCTTCGCCACGCAGCGGCGGTATGAGGAGACCGTGGCAGCATTGGCCGCGCTGTCCGATTCGACCGTCGAGGTCATTCGTCCCCTGATGCAGAGCCTGCGCGACGATGGCCTGCTCGTGCCGTGCAAGGCGGCGCATCTCAGTTGGGAAACGACCGCCGCCGTGCTCGAAAGCCGCTTCGCCACCGGCGCGATGAAGCCGGCGGATCTTGCCAGGGCACAGGGCCATTTCGCCCGCATGACGCCGGAGAACGCGCACCGGACGCTGCGGTTCTGGCAGGTGCGGGCGTCGTAGGGGCGCGCACTGTCGTAAAGCGCGCACTTGAGGCACGGCGCATCCACACCCTCGGTGTCGTCCCGGCGAAGGAAGGGACCCAACCCCAGGGAGAAATTTGGCGCGGATTCTCAGTTACTCTGCTTCGTCGGGACAAGCACCGCGCGCGATCGATGGATCACGCGGTATGGGTCCCGGCCTTCGCCGGGACGACATCGGGGTGCAGGCGATCACCAAGTTGACGGTGTCATCACCCGCGAAAGCGGGTATTCGAAAGGCTGTGGTGGGATACGGAGCAGCCGTCGCGTACTGGGTCGCCCGATCCCGGCTGCGCCAAGGCTACGCCGGGCCGCAAGGGATGCTCGGCCGCCGAAGCTTCAGCGAAGGCGGCGCCGGGCGACGACAGCGGATTATGTGGTCAGCCGCTCGCCATCACTGCTGCCAATCCTGAGCGGCACGACACTCCCCACTCGCTCACCCGCAATCGCCACCGGCAGATAGTGCTCCGTGCGTCCCTGCTCCTCGCTCTCGATCAGCACATCGCGCGTCGCGCCGATCTCGGCTTGCAGCCTCTGCCGCAGCGCCGCTTCGCCGGCCGCGCGGAGTAGCTTCGCGCGTTCCTTGATCAAGGGGCCCGCAACCTGCGGCATGCGCGCCGCGGGCGTGCCGGGGCGCGGCGAATAGGGGAAGACGTGCAGGAAGGTGAGGCCGCATTCCGCGACGAGGTCGAGCGAGCGCGAGAACATCTCCTCCGTCTCGGTCGGGAAGCCCGCGATGATGTCGGCGCCGAACGCGATGTCCGGCCGCAGGCGGCGCACCTGATCGCAGAACGCAATCGCCTGCGCGCGCGAATGCCGCCGCTTCATGCGCTTCAAGATCATGTCGTCGCCGGATTGCAGCGACAGATGCAGATGCGGCATCAACCGCGCATCATCGGCGATGGCGTCGAGCAGGTCGCTATCTGCCTCGATGGAATCGATCGAGGAGATGCGCAGCCGTTTCAGCTCCGGCACATGCCGCAGGATCTGTTTTGTCAGCATTCCGAGCTTTGGCGCGCCCGGCAGGTCGGCGCCATAGCTCGTGAGATCGACGCCGGTCAGCACAATCTCGGCGTGGCCACGCTCCGCCAGCGCCCGCACCTGCTCGACCACCGCACCCATCGGCACCGAGCGCGAATTGCCCCGGCCATAGGGGATGATGCAGAAGGTGCAGCGATGATCGCAGCCATTCTGCACCTGCACGAACACACGCGGCAGGCCGGCGGCGAAGCCGTCAATGAGGTGCGGCGCCATCTCCTTCACGGCCATGATGTCACTGACGGCGATCTTTTCGCTGGCGCCGATGTCAAATGCATCGCGCGCCTCGCGCCAGGATGACGCCCGCATCTTGTCGTCATTGCCGACGACGCGATCGACCTCGGCCATACCAGCGAACATCTCGCTCTGCGTCTGCGCCGCGCAGCCGGTGACGATGATGCGCGCATTGGGACGTTCGCGCTTCAATTTGCGGATCGACTGCCGTGCCTGCGCCACCGCCTCGTTGGTGACGGCGCAGCTATTGATGACGATGGTATCGCAAAGACCTGCGCCGTCCGCCTCGCGGCGGATCACCTCGGCCTCGAACGCATTGAGGCGGCAGCCGAAGCTGACGACCTCGACGGCCATTACGTCACCGGCGCGAACAGCGCCGGATCGAAGGTGCCCTCATATTCGAAGGTCGCCGTGCCCGTCATCAGCACGTGGTCGTCGCGCTCGCGCCATTCGATGCCGAGCTTGCCGCCGGGCAGCGTGATCTCGACGTTGCGGTTCGCGCGCTTCAGGCGCGCCGCAGCGACCGCGGTCGCACAGGCTGCCGAGCCGCAGGCCTTGGTCAGGCCGGCGCCGCGCTCCCAGGTGCGGATCGTGATGTGGTCGCGATCGACGATATGGGCGAGCGTGATGTTGGCCCGCTCGGGGAAGATCGGATGGTTTTCCAGCAGCGGACCAAAGCGCCCGAGATCATAGGCGTTGACGTCGTCGACCCAGAAGATCGCGTGCGGGTTGCCCATGCTCACCGCTGATGGCGAATGCAGGATCGGATTGTCGATCGGTCCGATCTGCAATTCGATGTAGCGGGTGTCGCGAAACTCTTCCGCGAGCGGAATGTCCTGCCAGCCGAACTTGGGCCGGCCCATGTCGACGGTATAGAGATCGGGGGCAGGACCCTGCCAGCAATTGAGCAGGCCCGCCCGGGTCTCAAAGGTCGCCGTGGTCTGTCCGGTCTTCTCGAAGATGCGCCGCACCACGCAGCGCATGCCGTTGCCGCAGGCGCCGGCTTCCGAGCCGTCATTATTGTAGATGCGGATGAAGGCTTCGGTGCCCTCGAGCCGCGGCTTCTGGAGCACCATGAGCTGGTCGTAGGGCACGCCCCCTTCCGCGGATGCCACCGCCCGGGCATCGTCAGGCGTGACCGGGGACGCAGCATCGCGCATGTCGACAACGACGATCTCGTTGCCGATGCCATTCATCTTGGCAAATGCGTGGTTGGCCAGCGCGCTCATGAAAATTCCCGAATTTCGCCTGCCTTATATGGCGTTCCTTGCCGGCTTGGCCAGTGATTTGCTGCGGATCGCCATGACGCATCTGTCATGGGACGAATTCGGCGCTCGCGTGTTAGAACGACACAATTCACGCGAACCGGGATGCGCGGCCGGGCGCAAAGCCGGATTAAGACCTTGGTGGGTAAGGTCTTGGGGAGAATAAAATGAAAAGCTTTCGTCGTCTCGCTCTGGCCGCGCTGATCCCGGCAGCGGCCATGTCGTTTGGCCTGTCCGCCAGACTGACAGGTGCCTCAGCGCAAACCCCGAGCCCGGCGCCGGCCGTGTCGGCAAGTCCCTCCCCGGCGCCATCGGCCTCGCCGCCTCCGGCCGCGAGCGCCTCGCCCGCCCCGGCGGCAACGCCGTCCCCGGCGGCCGGCGCCTCCCCCTCGCCCAGCCCGACGGTGCCGCCCGCCGCGGCCGCCAGCCCTGCCCCGGTGCAGACCGCCGACCCCTTCGGCCAGGAGACCACGCTCGAGGCCAAGAAGGTCGTGATGGTCAAGGGCACTGCCAATTGGGATTCGGCTTTCGACACGCTGGTCGACGCCTTCAAGGCGCTGAACACGCTGCTCGACAAGCAGGGCATCAAGCCGTCAGGCAATCAGATGATCGTCTATACCTCGACGGACGATACCGGCTTCACCTTCCTCGCCGAGATCCCGGTCGAGCAGGATCCGAAAAACTTGCCCAAGGACATGAGCGTCGGCAAATCGCCGGAGGGCAAGGCGCTGAAGTTCGTCCATCGCGGCTCCTACGACAACATGGACAACACCTATGAGGCGATCACCAATCACCTCGACGACAAGAAACTGGAAGCCAAGGACACCTTCATCGAGGAGTACCTCACCGATCCCCTGAAGACGGCGGAGGACAAGCTCGTGATCAATGTGTACGTGCCCCTGAAGTGAGACTGATGAAAAAAACTGCCGCGCTGACCTCTATTCTGGCCGCCGTCCTTGCCACCAAGCTGCTGACCGCACCCGCGCTCGCCGATGATTTTCCGTCCGTGATCTCGGTGAGCGGCGCAGCCACGGTTTCCGCCGCCCCGGACCTCGCGCAGCTCGACGCGGGTGTCGCCAACGACGCCAAGACGGCGAAGGAAGCCTCCGACGCCAACAATGCGGCGATGGGCAAGGTGCTGCTGGCGCTGAAGGGGGCCGGGATCGCAGAGAAGGATTATCAGACCTCACGGCTGTCGCTGCAGCCGCAATATGCGCCGAACCGCTCTACTGGCGCTTCGCCCGTGGTCGGCTTCCGTGCCAGCAACCGCATCACCGTGAAGATTCGCGACGTGACCAAGATCGCCAGCATCATCGACACGCTGGTAAGCGCCGGCGCCAACGATATCGGCAACATCTCCTTCGAGGTGACCCAGGCCTCGAAGCTGCTCGACGATGCCCGCGAGCAGGCGGTGGCCGATGCCCGCCGCAAGGCCGAGATCTACGCGAGGGCCACCGGCGTCACGTTAGGTCCGCCGCTCAGCGTCTCCGAAGGCGGCGGCCCGGTGCCGCTGTTCAAGGGCCGCATCGCCGCCGCACCGATGGCCGCAGCCCCCGCCGCCGTTGCGCCCGGCGAGGAAACGCTGTCGGTGACGGTGAATGTGAGCTGGGCGATCAAGGCGGGACAGTAGACGAGGCGCTCGTTGCGAGCGACTCGGTAAGGGGCACACTGCCGCAACAATACAGGTGTCGTCCCGGCGAAGGCCGGGACCCATAGCCACAGGATCGCGTTGTGGCGTGAAGACGGTAACCCCGAGTTTTTCGCCAAACTACTCCCTGGGGTTATGGGTCCCGGCCTTCGCCGGGACGACAGTTTGATTCGTGCAGAGAGCTAAATCTCCACCACCTGCCCCGGCTTCATCGCCACGAACCGCTCCTGCGGAATCTTCGCCGCATCGAGCGCCTCGACCAGCGCCATGGCCGGCGCGTCGATCGCTTCGTCCGTCAGCTGGAACGTGCCGTGGTGGTGCCCGAGCGCAGCCTGCGCGCCACAATCAAGCAACGCCTTCACCGCGTCCTCGGGATTCATGTGCTGGTCGCGCATGAACCAGCGCGGTTCATAGGCACCGATGGGGAGGATCGCCAGCCGGAACGGCCCGTGCGCTTCGGCAACGCGGCGAAAGTGCTTGCCGTCGCCATAGCCGGAATCGCAGACGACGTAGATTTTTCCTGCCGGCGTCTCCAGCACGAAGCTGGCCCACAGCGCCTTGTTGCGGTCGAACATGCCGCGCGCCGACCAGTGCCGGGTCGGCACCAGGTGCACGGCGACGCCGGAGCCTAGATCGACCCGGGCATGCCAGTCGAAGGCCTCCGCCTTGATCGTGGGATCGGCGCCACGCATCGTCACATCATTGCCGAGCGGCGTGACCACACGCGGGGCAAAATTCTTGGCGAGCCGCGATAGCGTCGCGATGTCGAGATGATCGTAATGCCCGTGCGAGACCAGCACGACGTCGATCCTGGGAAGCTTGTCGAAGGCAATGCCGGGATCGTTATGCCGCTTCGGTCCGGCAAAGCTGACTGGCGAGACCCGCATGGACCAGACGGGGTCGACGAGGATGTTGAGGCCGCCGGCCTGGATCAGCCAGCTTGCATGGCCGACGAAGGATAGCCGCACCTTGTCGCCGTCGACGCGGGCCGGCGGGGTGTCAGCATAGGGGCTCGGCGCCCAGTCCGGCCAGGTCGCGCGCTGCCGGCCGCCGCCGAATTGCCAGCGGAACACTTCCCCAAGCGATTTCGGCGGCACGCCGTCGGGATCGAAGAAGTGCAGACCGTCGAAATGGTCGGAGACGGAACCGTCATAGGTTTTCATGCGGGACATCCAAAGGGGCGGGACGCCGATCAGCGCGCCCACACCGGCAAGCACTCCAAACAGGCGGCGGCGGGTGACCGGCACGGGGCGGACTTCAGGGATGGTAGCCGAGGTAAATCATCACCGGCTATATGGGCGCGACCGCAGGAAATGGAACCCGTTGCCAGAACGTCTCTATCTTCAAGGCCTTACTCTACCAAACGCACTCCGGCACCCTAACTTTCCTTGACTTTTGGGCGTGAGCGGCGTTTAACCCCGCGCACTTTCTCGGAAAGGCTTTCTTTTCGACCCGCCGACTGGTCCTGGAGGCCAGAGGTCAACGCCCGACAGCGCTGTGCGCCCTCGGGCGTAAAGGTGTTTGGAACTACGTCTTGGGGCAATGCGCCAAGGCACATTGAGGGTCATCATCCGCAAACGCGGGTGATCCAGTATTCCAGAGGCACCTCGGCTTGAACCGAGACGCCACAGCGTACTGGATGCCCCGCCTTCGCGGGGCATGACAGCGGAGAATAACGGAGCGCTCCTCCCGTTGGGAGGGCAGCAACAGGACAAACGGCATTGTTCGACAATCTGTCGGAAAGGCTTGGCGGCATCCTCGATCGTCTGACGGGGCGCGGTGCGCTGACCGAAAAGGACGTCGACGCCGCGATGCGCGAGGTGCGCCGCGCGCTGCTGGAGGCCGACGTTGCGCTCGAAGTGGTGCGCAGCTTCACCGAACGCGTCCGCGAGCAGGCGATCGGCGCCACCGTCGTGAAGTCGGTGACGCCGGGCCAAATGGTCGTCAAGATCGTCCATGACGAGCTCGTCAACACGCTCGGCGCCGAGGGCCAGACCATCGACGTGAATTCGGTGCCGCCGGTGCCGATCATGATGGTCGGCCTGCAGGGCTCCGGCAAGACCACCACCACCGCCAAGCTCGCCCGCCGCCTCGTCCAGCGCGACAAGCGCAAGGTGCTGATGGCCTCGCTCGACGTCTACCGCCCGGCGGCGATGGAGCAGCTGGCCGTGCTCGGCCGCGATCTCGACATTCCGACCCTGCCGATCGTCGCCGGCCAGCAGCCGCCGCAGATTGCGAAGCGCGCGCTGGAAGCCGGCAAGCTCGGCGGCTACGACATCGTGCTGCTCGACACCGCCGGCCGCACCACGCTCGACGAAGAGATGATGGCGGAAGCAGCCGCGATTAAAACCGCCGCCAACCCACATGAAGTGCTGCTGGTCGCGGACTCCCTCACCGGCCAGGACGCCGTCAATCTCGCCCGCTCGTTCGATCAGCGCGTCGGCCTCACCGGCATCGTGCTGACCCGCGTCGACGGCGACGGCCGCGGCGGCGCCGCGCTGTCGATGCGCGCGGTGACCGGCAAGCCGATCAAGCTGATCGGTACCGGCGAAAAGACCGATGCGCTGGAGGATTTCCATCCCGATCGTATTGCGGGGCGCATCCTCGGCATGGGCGACGTCGTGTCGCTGGTCGAGAAGGCCGCCGCCAACATCGATGCGGAAAAGGCCGCGCGCACCGCCGAGCGCATGCGCAAGGGTCAGTTCGACCTCAACGACATGCGCGAGCAGCTCTCGCAGATGGCCAATATGGGCGGCATCAGCGGCCTGATGGGTATGATGCCCGGCATCTCCAAGATGAAGAACCAGATCGCTGCCGCCGGCATCGACGACAGGATCTTGAAGCGCCAGGTCGCGATCATCGATTCCATGACGCGCGAGGAGCGCCGTCACCCCGACCTGCTCAAGGCGAGCCGCAAGAAGCGCATCGCCGCCGGCTCCGGCCAGAGCGTCGAGCACGTTAACAAGCTCTTGAAGATGCACCGGAACATGGCCGACGTGATGAAGGCCATGGGCTCGGGCAAGCGCGGTCCGCTCGCCGGCATCGCGCAGGCCATGGGCTTCGGCGGCGGGATGAAGATGCCGTCGCCCGAGGAGATGAAGGCGCTGCAGGAGAAGATGCAGGGCGGCGGCGGACAAGGCCTTCCCAACCTGCCGAAGGACCTACCCGCGGGCCTCCGCCAGGGGCTACCGAATGTGCCGGGGCTCACGGGCCTCAGCAACAAGCCGACCCTGCCCGGGCTCGGCGGCTTCCCCGGACTGGGGAAGAAGAAGTGAGGGCACTCTCTCGCCTCGTCATTCCGGGACGCGCCCTTAGGCGCGGGCCCGGAATCCATACTCCCGATCGTGGTTATGGATTCCGGGCTCGCCCGCTTCGCGTGCGCCCCGGAATGACGAGCTGACTTTTCAATTAACCGACACTCAGGAGACCAACATGGCAGTCGTTATCCGCCTCGCGCGCGCGGGCACCAAGAAGCGCCCCGTCTATCACGTCGTCGCCGCCGACTCGCGCTTTCCGCGCGATGGCCGCTTCATCGAGCGTCTCGGCTATTTCAATCCGCTTCTGCCGAAGGACAACGAGGCTCGCCTCAAGCTCGATATGGACAAGGTGAAGTCCTGGATCGCCAAGGGCGCGCAGCCGTCGGACCGCGTGATGCGTTTCCTCGACGCCGCCGGCGTCAAGAAGCGCGAAGCGCGCAACAACCCGCAGAAGGCCGTGCCGCGCAAGGAGCGCAAGGCGCAGGCCGAAGCCGCCGCGAAGGCCTAAGGCCAGCCCATGCCGGCGCTGGTCTGCGTCGCGCGGATCGGCGCCGCGCATGGTGTGCGCGGCGCGGTCAAATTGTGGACCTTCACCGAGGATCCCTTTGCCGTGCGGCGCTATGGGCCGCTTGTCACCAAGGATGGCAGGCGCCAGTTCGAGGTCGCGCAGGCGCGTGAGGCCAAGGATCATCTGGTCGCGACGTTCACGGGCGTCACGACCCGCGATGAGGCCGAGCGCCTCAACGGCATCGAACTCTACGTCGCGCGCGAAAAACTGCCCGCGACCGACGAGGACGAATATTACCACACCGACCTGATCGGGCTCGCCGCCGTCACAACGACGGGCGACGCGCTTGGCCGCGTCGTCGCGATCCATAATTTCGGCGCCGGCGACATCATCGAGATCGCTCCGCCCAAAGGCACGACGCTGCTGCTGCCGTTCTCCAACGCGGTGGTGCCTGAGGTCGATGTTGCCGGCGGACGTATCGTGATCGCGCTGCCGCAGGAGATCGAGGGCGAGGATCGGGACGAAGATTCCTCCGCGAGTCGTCCCCGCGAAAGCGGGGACCCATAACCACAGGCCGTGGTTTTTTGGCTAAGCTGGTGGCCCCGATCATCGCAAAACTGGCTGCGGTGGTGGGTCCCGGATCTGCGCTCCGCGCTGGGCAACGCTACGCGTTGCCAAGAGCTGCGCTTGTCCGGGACGACGAGAATGAGAAACAATGGCGAACCCCTCACCCTGGCGCGCGACGGTGCTGACGTTGTTTCCGGAGATGTTTCCGGGACCGCTTGGCGTGAGCCTGGCCGGACGGGCGCTGGCTTCCGGGCTGTGGGAGCTCGAGGCGCGGGACATCCGGGCCTCCGCGACCGATCGCCACCGCAGCGTCGACGACACGCCGGCAGGCGGCGGGCCGGGCATGGTGCTGCGGGCAGATATCCTGGCCGCCGCGATCGACGCGGCTGAGATCGGCCCTGACCGACCCCGTCTCTTGATGAGCCCAAGGGGTCGGCCATTGACCCAGGCCCGCGTTGTGGAGCTGGCCGAAGGCCCCGGCCCCTTGATCGTCTGCGGACGGTTCGAGGGGGTGGACCAGCGGGTGATTGACGGAAGGGGCCTCGAGGAGGTCTCGATCGGTGATTACGTGCTGTCCGGGGGCGAAATCGCGGCCCTCGCGCTCATTGACGCCTGTGTCCGGCTGCTGCCGGGCGTCATGGGCAAGGAGGCCTCCGGAACCGAGGAGAGCTTCTCCGACGGCCTCCTGGAATACCCCCAATACACCCGTCCGCAGCTCTTCGAGGGGGTTCCGATCCCCGAAATCCTGACCTCCGGCGACCACGCCAAGGTCGCTGCCTGGCGGCGGGCGGAATCCGAGGCCCTGACGGCGGCGCGGCGGCCGGATTTGTGGGCCAAAGCCCCGAATCGGCCCTCCGGCCGAAAAACGCCAAAAAACAAGACAGACGGGTGACAAACGCTTCGGCTTGCCTTATAGGAGCGGCCAAATCCGCAATGGCTGGATAGACGAATTTCGCGCAGCCCCCGTCCTGCGGCTGGGCGCGCCGATGGAGATTTACCCATGAACCTGATCAAGCAGCTCGAAAAAGAGCAATTCGACAAGCTCTCCGCCGGCAAGGACATTCCGGAATTCGCCCCCGGCGACACCGTGATCGTCAACGTGAAGGTCGTCGAAGGCGACCGCACCCGCGTGCAGGCCTATGAAGGCGTCTGCATCGGCCGTTCCGGCGGCGGCCTCAACGAGAGCTTCACCGTGCGCAAGATCTCGTATGGCGAGGGCGTCGAGCGCGTGTTCCCGCTGCTCTCCCCGATGATCGACTCGATCAAGGTGGTGCGTCGCGGCAAGGTGCGTCGCGCCAAGCTCTATTATCTCCGCAACCTTCGCGGCAAGTCGGCCCGCATCGTCGAGAAGCAGGACCGCGCGGCTGCCGTCGGCGAGTAATCTTCGCCACCAGGCAAGTTTTCGAAAAGCGCGGGGTCAAACCCCGCGCTTTTTTGTTGCGTTCAATCGTCATGGCGAGCGCAGCGAAGCAATCCAGAGATGCATCCGCGGAAGCAGTCTGGATTGTTTCGTCGCTTCGCTCCTCGCAATGACCGTCGTGGAAGGCTCTCGCGCTTTTACCTCTGCGTGCTATATAGCTTCTAGAATGTTTCCAGATCTGACCAGCTTCGCACTCATCAAGCGCATCGTCATCGACGATCGCTCGCGGCTGCCTGGCCGGTTCTTCGGACGCTTCGCGACCTCGGCAACATCAGAGCTTAGTCCCGCAGCTTAACCGCTGCGCTGAAGACGATTCTGTTGCCCCGCGCGTGACCGCGCCTATCCGCTACACAACATTCCCGGAGCTGACGCTCATGTCCAAGCCGACCACACTGTACGACAAGATCTGGAACGACCATCTGGTGCACGAAGCCGAGGACGGCACCTGCCTGCTCTATATCGACCGTCATTTGGTCCACGAGGTGACCTCACCGCAGGCGTTCGAAGGCCTGCGCACCACGGGCCGCAAGGTCCACGCGCCCGAGAAGACACTCGCCGTCGTCGACCACAACGTGCCGACCACCGATCGTACCAAGCCGAACCCCGATCCGGAGAGCATCGCGCAAATCAAGGCTCTCGCCGAGAACGCCAAGGAATTCGGCATCGAATATTACAACGAGTTCGACAAGCGCCAGGGCATCGTCCACGTCATCGGCCCGGAGCAGGGTTTTACGCTGCCCGGCACGACCATCGTCTGCGGTGACAGCCACACCTCGACGCATGGCGCGTTCGGCGCGCTCGCGCACGGCATCGGCACGAGCGAGGTCGAGCACGTGCTGGCGACGCAGACGCTGATCCAGAAGAAGGCGAAGAACATGCGCGTCACCGTCGACGGCAAGTTGCCGGAGGGTGTGACGGGCAAGGATATCATTCTCGCCATCATCGGCGAGATCGGCACCGCGGGCGGCACCGGCTACGTGCTGGAATATGCCGGCGATGCGATCCGCGCGCTGTCGATGGAAGGCCGCATGACGGTCTGCAACATGTCGATCGAAGGCGGCGCGCGCGCCGGCCTCGTCGCGCCCGACCAGAAGGCCTACGACTTCCTGCGCGATCGTCCCAAGGCGCCGAAGGGCGCCGCCTGGGATGAAGCGATGCGCTACTGGGAAAAGCTGCGCTCCGACGAGGGCGCGCATTTCGACCATGAGATCCGGCTGGACGCAGCCAAGCTGCCGCCGATCGTGACCTGGGGCACAAGCCCTGAGGACGTCATCTCGGTGACCGGCTTCGTGCCCGACCCGGAGAAGATCGAGGACGAGGCCAAGCGCATCTCGAAGCACCGCGCGCTGAAGTACATGGGCCTGACTCCGGGAACGAGGATCACCGACATCAAGCTCGATCGCGTCTTCATCGGCTCCTGCACCAACGGCCGCATCGAGGATTTGCGCGCCGCCGCCAAGATCGCGGAAGGCAAGCAGGTCTCGGCCCATGTCAACGCCATGGTCGTGCCGGGCTCCGGCATCGTGAAGGAGCAGGCCGAGGCTGAAGGTCTGGACAAGATCTTCATCAAGGCCGGCTTCGAGTGGCGCGAGCCGGGCTGCTCGATGTGCCTTGCGATGAACCCGGACAAGCTGAAGCCGGAGGAGCGCTGCGCCTCGACCTCGAACCGCAACTTCGAGGGACGCCAGGGTTTCAAGGGCCGCACCCACCTCGTTTCGCCGGCGATGGCGGCGGCCGCAGCGATTGCGGGTCACTTCGTCGACGTCACGGATTGGCGCTGAGCCGTTCCCTGCAATTCTAGCTATCGCGGCAAGCCGTCGTTAATCGGCATCGCCGACATTGCGTCCTCGCGACGGTTTCGCGAGGACGCGCGCCATGGCCAACAAGCCTGAATATGTCGATCTGATCAGCGAGGCGACACGCCAGCACCGGCGGCGCGCCGCGCCGCTGCGCATCGTCGCCAAGCCGGAGGTCGAGGAGACGTCAAAGCTCAGCCGCTGGCCGCCGGCGATGTTGCGGCAGTGGAAACTCGAGACCCTGATGCGCTGGAAGCCGGCGTCGTGGAAGCTGAAGGATTGGATTTAGCCGCGTTCTCCGTCATGCCCGGGCTTGTCCCTGCGCATCCACGAACTTCAGAGCCCGAGGTAAAAACGTGGATGGCCGGGACANCCCGGCCATGACGACCCGCTGTTAGCCGAAGCGGCTCACATCACCAATAGCGGTACGCAGGTCGCGGCCTTCGCCACAGGCGAGGTCGCCGGATTGATCAAGGTCAGCGCCCCGGCGCGACGCGCACTTCCCACCGACAGTATCAGTGTTGCAACGGCCGCAAGTCCGAGCAAGCGCATCGGGCTTGCCGCGGGACCCAACCCCCTCAGCATGGAATTCTCCCTGAATCCGCACAACGACGCCTGTTCTCGGCGTCTTTCATTGCGGTCATTGCCAACGTTAAATTAGGGACAGCGACGTGAACGCCTTCTGAATGAACGACGTTCCGCGCATCGGGCTGCGACGCAGCGCCGCGACTTTGGAGTTTTTTGCGATGACTGTTTATGCGATCGCACAATTGAAGATGACCGACCGCGCAGCCTATGACCGCTATCAGGCGCGGTTCTACGAGGTGTTCAGGAAGTTCGATGGACGGCTGCTCGCTGCCGATGAACATCCGCACCTGCTGGAAGGCACCTGGCTGTTCGATAAGCTTGTCATGATGTCGTTTCCCGACGAGGCTGCGTTTCACGCCTTCTCGAACTCACCTGACTATCTGGAGATCTCACGCGACCGCAAGGCGGGCGCACAAGCGACCGTGCTTCTGGTCAAGGGATTTGCGCCCGCCGGCTAACGCGGCGACATCACCGCCACGGCCCGAAGCCGAACACGAAGGGATAAGGTACGGCGTAAGGATAAGGGCGATAATAGACGGGCCGCGCGTAGTAGTGCGGCTCGTAAGGCGCATAGCGGCGTACAACGTCGTGGTGTCGCGCGTGGCGTCGTACACCGAAATCCGCCACCCCTGCTGAGGCGTCCGGTTTCGCCACAGGCTGAGCAACGGAGACGCTCGGCAAGCCGGCGGCCAGCCCGACAACGACGGCCAGTGTAATCCGTTTCGGCATGACGACCTCCGCCCTCAGCATGCGGGCTTCACGCGGCCGTCTGCAAGCAAAAACAGGCCCGGGAGCCGGGCCTGTCCGCGCGTGAGCGCTGTCGCCTCACCAGTGGCGATGATGACGATTCAGTGCCAATGATGGCGGGGATGCCAGTGATGCCAGCGCACTTCGGTCGTGGGCTTGGCGACATCCAGCACCGATTGCGCGGCGCCCGGATTGATCAGCGATACGGCCTGCGCGCGTTCGACCGGCGCAGCGATAACGAACAACGCTCCGACGGCCGCAAGACCCAGGGCCTTGAGGCCGAAGACTTTCAAAGACTGCATTTCCTGTGTGATCTCCTGACATCTTTCCTGCGGTGCACGCAGTGCGAAGACGTCGCTGCACGAGAACGACGCTAGAGCCCACGGCCTGAATCGCGTGTGAATGAGCGCACCACAGACATGAATGCAGAGCACACGCGGCGAGTTCCGCAGCGCCGGCGCAAGATTTCACGCGCCGCCGAAACCGGCCGTCATTGACGCACGTATCTTCTGGTCAAGCGAATGCAGGACATGCTCATGGCACAGTCTCACGGACGATCGATGTCTTGCCTGGTGATCGCAGCAAGTGTGCTCCTTGGCGCGAGCACGGCGCTCGCCGCGCAGGGGCCAGGCGTCGAAGCCGGCAGCGCAAGCCCGCTGACGCAGCTCGTGATGGCGATCCTGGTCTATGGAGCTTCCGCGCTCATTATCGGCGCCGGGCTGATCGGCGCGCTGCGCGGACACTGACGCGCGACCATCGCGCTTTAGATTCTTGATCGAGCATGATCTTGCCGGAAAACCGATCTCCACTTTTCCGGATCGGCCGGGCGTCAGCCCCGGCGCCAGTAGCAGCTCATGCGCGGCACGATCACCGTGCCGCTTGGCCGATATTCCTGAACATAGGTCGCGTTGCACTCGCGGACCGCGTCGGGACCGGGATTGTAGCGCGGATAGACGCCATCCGGATTGTAGTAGGGCGTCACGCGGAGCCGGGTGGGGGCCCGCTTGCGTGACGGCGGGGCATCGGGCGAGGCCGCCTGGGCCAATCGGACTTCGGGACCAGCCGTCTGGGCTTTCGCGCCAACGCAAAACTGCGAAAACAACCCCATGCAAAGTAGAACCAGTACCGCTGTTCCCGCCCGCATCGTACCACCCACCTGAAACATCCCCACCGAGCCGCCGTACGCTCCCCGTTTTCGCGGGCGGCGTCAACTCTTCGTCCCATCCTATAAAGCTGGATGCATCGCTACGGAACCCGCGGTAAGGAGAGAGCATGTGGACGGAATTGAAAGCGCCCTCGCTGGCCGAGATGGAGGTGGTGGCGCACGACATCTTCGAACGGCTGCCGGCGCAGTTTCGCGGCCTCTGCGAGGGCGTGATCATCCGGGTCGACGACTTCCCGACCGATGAGGTCCTGGACGAGATGGAATGCGAGAGCGAATTCGACCTGCTCGGCCTGTTCCAGGGCGTCGGCCTGCCGCAGCAGAGCCTTGGCGACGTGGCGCGGCTGCCCAACATGGTCTGGCTCTACCGCCGGCCGATCCTGGACTACTGGGCCGAGCATGAGGAAGCGCTCGGCCACATCGTCCGCCACGTGCTGATCCATGAAATCGGCCACCATTTCGGCCTGTCGGACGATGATATGGCGGCGATTGAGGCTCAAGCAGACTAGATCTGCCTAATTCGGCCTAGGATTCGGGCCCCGATCGCGATAAATACCTGTTCCCCTGACCTACCCCGGGAAGCGCAACCATGGACAAGTTCACTACGCTGGAAGGCGTCGCGGCGCCGCTGAAGATCATCAATGTCGACACCGACATGATCATTCCGAAGCAGTATCTTAAGACCATCAAGCGCACCGGCCTTGGCAAGGGGCTTTTCTCCGAGCAGCGCTACAAGGACGATGGCAGCGAGAATCCGGATTTCGTGCTCAACCAGCCGGCCTATCGCAACGCCAAGGTGCTGGTCGCCGGCGACAATTTCGGCTGCGGCTCGAGCCGCGAGCACGCGCCCTGGGCGCTGCTCGACTTCGGCATCCGCTGCGTGATCTCGACCTCGTTCGGCGACATCTTCTACAACAACTGCTTCAAGAACGGCATTCTGCCGATCCGCGTGAGCCAGGAAGACCTCGACAAGCTGTTCGATGATGCCGAGCGCGGTGCCAATGCGACGCTCACCATCGATCTGCCGAACCAGGAGATCCGCGGACCCGACGGCGGCAAGGTCAAGTTCGAGATCGACCCGTTCCGCAAGCACTGCCTGATCAACGGCCTCGACGACATCGGCCTGACGATGGAGAAGAAGTCCTCGATCGACACCTACGAGGAGAAGCTCAAGCGCGAGCGCGCCTGGGCCTGAGATCGGCTTTTCGGTTCGAGCCCCGGTGCCGTGAGCGCCGGGGCTTTTTCTTTGCTCTCGTTATCCCTTATAGCTTCCCTTCATGCTTCCCGACGTCGTCACCTTCTGGCATGGCCCGATGGATGCGCTGCGCCAGACCTGTCTGCGCTCGCAGCTCGCGGCCGGCCACAAGGTCACGGTCTACAGCTTCGACCCCATCCCCGGCCTGCCCACAGGCGTCGGCAACGCGGACGCCGAGGCGATCCTGCCGCATGCCTTCTCCGAACGGCTGCGGCCGCCGCAGCCGGATGGCGGCTGGCGCGACTGGACCACGCTGCAGTTCAGCGACTTCTTTCGCATGAAGCTGATGGCAAAGAGCCTCGGCCTCTGGCTCGACGCCGACGTGCTGCTGCTGAAGCCCGTCGAGATCGATCCCGTAAAACCGTACTTCGCCTGGGAGCGGCCACGCCAGCTCGGCAACTCCGTGATCTATCTGCCGGCGGAGCATGGCATCGTTCGCGCCTTCGAAGACCTGATGGAGCAGGAGGAGCTGACGCCCAACTGGCTGTCGCTGCGCCATCGCATCACCTTTGCGATGCGCCGCCTGCGCGGCGGCTCGAACCGTCTCTCCGACATCCGCGTCGCGATCTTTGGGCCTGCGGCGCTGACCGCGCTCGCGCGCCGTACCGGCGAATTACGGAATGCGCTGCCGAAGCAGTCGTTCTACGCCGTGCATGCCGAACCGAAGCTTTTCTTCGAGCCGTCGAGCTATCTCGGCCTCGTCACCAATCCCGACATCATCGGCCTGCACATCTCGCCCAAGGGCCGCGGCGGCCAGCCACCGATTCCGGGCAGCCTGTACGCGTGGGCGACGGAGAGGTTTCGCTAGTTCTATTCGTTGCGTAGCGCTCTCGTGTCCCGGACGCGGTTCACCTCTCCCGCATGCGGGGGAGGTCGGCGCGAAGCGCCGGGTGGGGGCTCTCTCCACACGGGGAGTATCTCGATAGCGGAAGCACCCCCACCCCAGCCCTCCCCGCAAGCGGCAGAGGGAGCGCACCGACTTTGCGGGCGCGACCAACTCAATTTCATCACGCTCCCACCTCGCGTGTCCCGAGTTCGGTGCGGCGCGCTGCACCGCGTCCGGGACACGAGAGCTGAATTTGATCCAGCGCAACGCGCATATGCACCATTGTGCTCTATTGGATCCAATTCACTCGTCCGAATGGAACCTCGCATGAGCACCGCAAGCAGGCCGTATCCCATCGTCCAGGACCTCATCGAGTCCTTTGCGAACTGGCTGAAGCATCGCCGCGAGCTGAACGAAATGCGGCAGCTCGATCGCGCCGATTTCGACCGGATCGCGAGCGATCTCAGGATCGCTCCCGATGATCTGGAGGAGCTGGTCCGTCACGGCCGGCACGCCGCCGACGAGCTGCCGAAAATGTTGGACCAGCTCGGCATCAGCGCGGAGCAACTCGGCCGCACGCAGCCACTGCTGCTGCGCGACATGGAGCGGGTGTGCGCGCTGTGCGGTCACAAGTCGCAGTGCGACCGCGATCTCGCCGATGGCACCGCCGCCGAGAATTATCAGGGCTATTGCGGCAACGCCTCGACGCTGGAGTCACTCGATCGCGACGCCACGACTACGCACTGACACCGTACCCGCGGGATCGGCTGATCCAGCGACGGGTGCTGCCCGTAGTTAAGCCGCAGTTGTCCTAATTAGCGATCCCAAGGCTGACGGCAACATCCTCGCCGGTTCGCGCAAGCCTACGAAGACGCGTGCTCTCAACTGCAGATGAAATCGCACGAATTAAGTCTATCACTTCGGGCGCAAGTTCGGCCGCATTCACGACCTTGATGACGTAGGGAGGCTTGAGGGCGTTGATTCCACCCGCAACCATAGAGTCCACAAACGCAACCACGTTTGACCCATGCCACTCCGGTGCTCCCAACGTCGCCTTGAGGGCTGATATGAAATCGAAAGGCGTTTTCCAACCGGTAGCGTCAAGCTCTATGGTGCGCATGGCAATGTGATAGGCTACCTAAGTTGGCCGCTAGCCCTTACCCATCGCGGCGATCGCGTCCGCGATCTCGATCGTGCGCCGGGCCATGTCGGCGTGCAGTCGCTCCACCATCGCACCATCGAGCCGGATCGCGCCGCGTGAGACGTTCTCCGGCAGTTCGAACGCCGCGATGATTTTTCGGGCGCGCGCGACTTCCTCATCAGGCGGCGTGAAGATCGCGTTGCAGGCCTCGATCTGCGACGGATGGATCAGCGTCTTGCCGTCGAAGCCGAGATCGCGGCCCTGCGCGCATTCGGTCGCAAAGCCATCGGAGTTGTTGATGTCGCTGTAGGGACCGTCGAGGATTTCGAGACCATGGGCGCGCGTCGCCAGGATGCAATGGGTGATCATCGGGATCATCGCGGCGCGGCCCGGCAGCATCCGGATGCGCGTCTCGCGCGAAATGTCGTTCGGTCCGAATACGAAGCCTGACAACCGCGTCTTCGGATCGCGCCCTGCTGCAGACAATTCGTCTGCATGCAGGACCGCACGCGCAGTCTCGATCATGGCCCAGACCCCGACCGTCGGCGCGGCGCCGAGTTCGGAAAGGCGGCGGCCGATCGTGTCGAGATCCTCGATGCTGGAGACCTTTGGAACCAGGATGCCGTCCGGCGACGCCTTGGCGGCCATCGCGACGTCATCGGCCCACCAGGGCGTGTCGAGACCGTTGGTACGGATCAGGATTTCCCGCCTGCCAAACCCCTTGGCCGCGATCGCGGCGGCGATCTGGTCGCGCGCCACCGCCTTGGCGTCGGGGGCGACGGAATCCTCGAGATCGAGGATCAGGCCGTCGGCCGGCAGGTTGCGCGCCTTTTCAAGGGCACGGGGGTTGGAGCCGGGCATGAACAGATGGCTGCGGCGCGGGCGGGTCATGCAAGCGTTCCTTCCGGGTTCCTCGAGTTGGGCTCTTGACCGAGCCGATAGCACTTGGCCTGCCTATTCGAAAGGCTTGTTCGCCCCTCGGGCATATGATTAGGCATAGGCCATGATCACGTTCCCTCAGCACTTGCTGGATGGCTACAAGGCCTTCGCCACCCAGCGGCTGCCGGCCGAGCAGAGCCGCTACCGCGAGCTGTCGGTGAAGGGACAGTCGCCTGAAGTGATGGTGATCGGCTGCTGCGACTCCCGCGTCTCGCCCGAAGTGATCTTCGACGTCGGCCCGGGCGAACTCTTCGTCGTCCGCAACATCGCCAATCTGGTGCCGGTGTATCAGCCCGATGAGAGCGCGCATGGCGTCTCGGCGGCGCTCGAATATGCCGTCACCGTGCTGCGCATCAAGCACATCGTGGTGCTCGGGCATGCGCAATGCGGCGGCATCCGCGCCTTCGTCGACAAGATCGAGCCGCTCACGCCGGGCGATTTCATCGGCAAATGGATGCAGATGTTCATCAAGCCCGGCGAAGTGGTCGAGCAGCGCGACCACGAAACCATGGCGCAATTCGTCGAGCGCATCGAGAAGGCCGCGGTGTTCCGCAGCCTCGAAAACCTGATGACTTTCCCGTTCGTGCGCAAGGCGGTCGACGCCGGCCAGATGCAGCTCCACGGCGCCTATTTCGGCGTCGCGGAGGGTTCGCTGTTCGTGCTCGACAAGGTCGCGAAGGAATTTCGCAGCGTCAAAGACGCGGCTTAGTCTTGTAGGGTGGGCTAACTAACCGCCGCGTCACATAAGATTGTCGTCCCGGACAAGCGCAAGCGCAGATCCGGGACCCAACTACAGGCCTGCGTTGTCGCGCGAGCTGGTAACCACGAATCTTCGCTAAACCACGTCCTGTGGTTGGGTCCCGGATCTGCGCTTCGCTCCGCTCGCTTGTCCGGGACGACGAGTTGGGGCCGGCAGCCGGACGATCCGTTTTTACGCGGCCTTCTTCTTCGCCGTAATCAGCTTGCGGTTGATCAGGACCTCGGCGATCTGGATCGCGTTCAGTGCGGCGCCCTTGCGCAGATTGTCGGACACGCACCACAGCGCGAGGCCGTTCTCCACCGTCGCATCCTCGCGGATGCGGCTGATATAGGTCGCGTCTTCACCTGCCGCCTCATAGGGCGTGGCGTAGCCGCCGGGCTCCTGCTTGTCGATGACGAGGCAGCCCGGCGCCTTGCGCAGGATGTCGCGCGCTTCATCGGCGGTGATCGGGTTGTCGAACTCGATGTTGACGGCCTCGGAGTGACCGACGAACACCGGCACGCGCACGCAGGTCGCCGAGAGCTTGATCTTGGGATCAAGGATCTTCTTGGTCTCCGCCATCATCTTCCACTCTTCCTTGGTGTAGCCGTCCTCCATGAAGACGTCGATGTGGGGGATGACGTTGAAGGCGATGCGCTTGGGGAATTTCTTCGCGATCAGCTCGTCATTGGTGTAGACGGCCTTGGTCTGCGAGAACAACTCGTCCATCGCATCCTTGCCGGCGCCCGACACCGATTGATAGGTCGAGACCACCACGCGCTTGATGGTCGCCTTGTCGTGCAGCGGCTTCAGCGCGACCACGAGCTGCGCGGTCGAGCAGTTCGGATTGGCGATGATGTTCTTCTTGGCAAAATCCTTGGTCGCGTCCGCATTCACTTCCGGCACGATCAGCGGCACGTCCGGATCCATGCGCCAGGCCGACGAGTTGTCGATCACGACCGCGCCGGCGGCGCCGATCTTCGGCGACCATTCCTTCGACACCGAACCGCCCGCCGACATCAGGCAGATGTCGATGTCGGAGAAGTCGTAATGCTCGAGCGCTTTGACCTTCAGGGTGCGGTCGCCATAGGAGACCTCGACGCCGACGCTGCGGCGTGATGCCAATGCCACGACCTCGTCCGCGGGAAATTTGCGCTCATCGAGGATGCCCAGCATTTCCCGTCCGACATTGCCGGTCGCGCCGACGACTGCGACTTTGTAACCCATCGTTCACTCTCCGATGAAAAAGCCCTTTCCTGAAGCTGACGCTTAAACAGGAAGAGCAGCGCTTCTATGCGAGAACCGGCCCCAAGACAACGTTGGACCATGCCTGAAGGCCGTGGATGCAGTCCCTCGAGGCCAGGATGGCCGCTACCCCCACCCGGACCAGTATCCATCTGGCGCTCGCCAGCTTCGCCGACGAGGTCGTCGGCACGCTGGCGCGCCTGTTCGCCTATGTGGGGGCTCTGGCGCTGCTTGCCATGCTCAGTCTTGCAGCCCTCGGCCAGTTGCCGGACCTGCGGGACGATGAGCCTGCGCTGAAACCGGGCTGGAGCGTTGCCGACCGCTCGCATCCGGCCTTTGCCCTCAGCCGGCTCGATTCATCCGAAAAATCAGCCTCTTACATCATCTCCCGGCATCCCGGCGGCGGCCGCAGGGACATGATGCGCTGGACCGGCGAGGCAGACAAGACCGTCGCCGAACTCGACATCTACCGGCCAGGCAGCGAATTCGACGCAGGCGTGCCGGCCTCTGCCGCCCTGGCCAGCCAGATGGGCGCGACGATGCCACTCGAGCAAGCCGGACTGATCGACACGAAATTCGGACCCGTCGCGCTGTTCCGCACCGCCGGGGCGGCAAAGGGGACGCCGTCGTGCCTTGGCTATTTCAAGGGCAGCGAGGACGCACCGCTCCAGATCTCCGGCTTCTCCTGCCAGGGCGACACCCTGCCCGCCCAACGCGCGGCGATCGCCTGCACACTGAACCGGCTGACCCTCCTGACATCGGGCAACGAGCCGAAGCTGGCGGAGTTGTTCGCCCATGCCGAGCTGAAGCGCCGCCCGTGCAGCCCGGCCGGATCGCCGGACTGGCTGTTAGGGGCCGAGAACGCGCAATTGCGCGGGACGCTCTGACCAGCACCAAGCTCAAGTCGCTGGTTTTCATGCAACTTTTGCCTGCGCGCACGATTATTCCGCCCTGGTGTGACCCAATAGACCTAGTTGCGGACGCCCTTGCCGGGCTAATATGGGGCGAAATCGATTGGCGGCTTGCCGCCTGAAGGGGACGTGATGAGCTCGAAATTCTCTGCCGCGAACAAATTGGCGATCTGGCTTGCGGCGAGCGCCGTCGTTGCCATGGGTTTTGCAACGTCGGCTTCGGCCCAGACCAAGAAGCAGCGCTATGACGAGAGCGCGAGCGGTCCCAACGCCGTCTATCAGCAGGGCCCGCGCACCCGCATCTATGTGAGCAAGCGTTCCTGGCTCGACGGCGGCACCGAGGTCAATCCGGGCGATCGCAAGTTCATGGATTACGCCTTCCCGCCGGCTATCGGCTATCCGACCTTCGCGCGCGAGAACAACAACCGCCCGATCGATCGCCAGCCGCTGAGCACGCCGGCTGACGTCGGCGGCTACCCGCGGAATTTCCCGCTGTACTGAGCGGCACGCGACTGACGGAAACGAAATGGCCGGGCTTGCGCCCGGCCATTTGCTTTTCTTCCGTCGTCATTCCGGGGCGATGCGCAGCATCGAACCCGGAATCTCGCGCCATAACTTCTGGATTCCGGGTTCGGCCGCTACGCGGCCGCCCCGGAATGACGCCATGCGTCGTTACGCGTGCAGCTTCTGCAATTCCTTCAGGATCGCTTCGCCCATCTGCGTGGTCGAGGCGGCCGTGGTGCCTTCCGACTTGATGTCGGCGGTGCGCAGGCCGCTCGCGAGCACGGCAGCGATCGCCTGATCGACCTTGTCGGCGAGCGTACCCATGTCGAAGGAGTAGCGCAGCGCCATCCCGAACGACGAGATCATCGCGATCGGATTGGCGAGGCCCTTGCCGGCGATGTCAGGCGCCGAGCCGTGCACGGGCTCGTACAGCGCCTTGCGCTTCTTGCTCTTGACGTCGACCTCGCCGAGCGAGGCCGAGGGCAGCATGCCGAGCGAGCCGGTCAGCATCGCCGCGATGTCGGAGAGCATGTCGCCGAACAGGTTGTCGGTGACAATGACGTCGAACTGCTTCGGCCACTTCACCAGCATCATGCCGCCGGAATCGGCGAGCTGATGCTCGAGCGTGACGTCGGCATATTCGCGCTTATGGACCTGGGTCACCACCTCGTTCCAGAGCACGCCCGACTTCATGACGTTGCGCTTTTCCATCGACGTCACCTTGTTGCGACGCTTCCTGGCGAGGTCGAAGGCGACGCGGGCGATGCGCTCGATTTCATAGGTGTCGTAGACCTGGGTATCGATGGCGCGCTTCTGGCCATTGCCGAGATCGGTGATGGTCTTGGGCTCGCCGAAATAGACGCCGCCGGTGAGCTCGCGCACGATGACGATATCGAGGCCCTCGACCGCCTCGCGCTTCAGGCTGGAGGCGTCGGCCAGCGCCGGATAGCACACGGCGGGACGCAGGTTGGCGAACAGGCCGAGATCCTTGCGCAGGCGCAGGAGGCCGGCTTCAGGGCGCACCTCGTAGGGCACTGCATCCCACTTCGGGCCGCCGACCGCGCCAAAAATCACGGCATCGGCGTCCTTGGCCTTGGCCATGTCGCCTTCGGAGATCGACACCTTGTGCGCGTCATAGGCGGCGCCGCCGACCAGTCCGCTGTCGGTCTCGAATTTGGCAATCCCTGCCGAATTGAGCCAGTCGATCAGCCGCTTCACCTCGCCCATCACCTCCGGGCCGATGCCGTCACCGGGGAGCAGCAGCAATTTGTGGGTCGCCATGGTCAGGTCCTTCTCAAATCTTGCCTCGTCATTCCGGGGCGCGAGCAAAGCGAGCGAGCTCGGAATCCATCGGGCCACAACACCGGCGGCGGAATGGATTCGGGGCGCGCGCCCCGGAATGACGGGTGGCCGGAGTGCTAGAGCGGCGTTGCGCGCTTGGCAAGACACCATTGCCGGGGCGTACCTGTGCAAGCCGCCCCTCGCCTGCCACACTCCAGGTCGCCGGAGTACCCCTTGCACGCCCCAGACCGCCGCCCCCAACCCGACGCGCATCCCGCGCGGCTGATCCTGACACTGTCGCTCGCCGCGACGGTCGGGCTCGGCATCGGCCGCTTTGCCTACGCGCTGGTCCTGCCGGACATGCGGGACAGCCTCAACTGGTCCTATTCGGCGGCCGGCTTCATGAACACCATCAATGCCGTCGGCTATCTCGTGGGCGCGCTGATGGCGTCCCGGCTGATCCGGCGGGTCGGCTGGTCGGTGGCGATCCGCGGCGGAACCGTGGCCTGCGTCGCCGCGCTCGCTACTTGCGCGCTGACCGGCAATTTCATCGCGCTGAGCCTGGCGCGACTGGTGCTGGGCCTGGGAGCAGCGGCCGGCTTCGTCGCCGGCGGCGCGCTGGCTGCCACCCTCGCGCAGTCACATCCCGAGCGGGCGAATTTCCTGCTCAGCCTGTTCTATGCCGGACCCGGCGTTGGCATCCTCGCCTCAGGGCTGATCGCGCCGTTCGCGCTCCAGTATTTCGGGCCGGGCTCGTGGTGGATCGTGTGGTGGGCGCTGACGCTGCTCTCTGCCGCTATGACGATCCCGCTGTTTTTGATCCGGATCGAGAGCAGGGCGCGCTTCACGGAAGGCAGCCACGCCTCTTTCGCGATCCCTCCCGTGCTGATCTATCTCGCCGGCTACTTTCTGTTCGGCGCGGGCTACATCGCCTACATGACCTTCATGATCGCCTATGTGCGCGATGCCGGCGGCGGTGCCGCGGCGCAGGCCGCGTTCTGGAGCCTGATCGGCGTCAGCGCCTTCGTCACGCCCTGGGTCTGGCGCGGCGTGCTCGCGCTCGATCGCGGCGGACTTGCCACCGCCATCATCCTCGGCACCAACGCGCTCGGCGCGGCTCTGCCGATCCTCGGAAATTCGACGGCGTGGCTGGCGATCTCTGCGGTGGTGTTCGGCGTCGCCTTCTTTGCCGTCGTCGGTTCGACCACGGCCTTCGTGCGCTTCAACTATCCGCATGAGGTGTGGCCGACCGCGATCGCGGCCATGACGATCTCGTTCGGTGTCGGCCAGACGCTCGGGCCGATCTTCGTCGGCGCGATCACTGATGCGCTGGGCAGCCTGTCCTATGCGCTGAATGTGTCGGCGGCGCTGCTTGCGCTTGGTGCGCTCGCGGCGTTGTGCCAGCGGAAGGTGGGGCCGAAAGACTCGGTGCTGGAGGTGGGTTAGCGAAGCGTAACCCACCACTTCTGTCACCGCGGAGACCAAAGAGGTGGGTTACGCCAGCGGACTGCGCTTCGCGCAGCCGCAGGGCTAACCCACCCTACAAATGCGGAGCTAGCTCCCACTGAACGAATTATACCCCTGATCTTCCCAATAGCCGCCCTTGTACTCGTTGGTGACTTCCATCGACACCACGTATTTCGGGTTCTTGAAGCCGAGCTTGGTCGGCACGCGGATCTTCATCGGGAAGCCATAGGCGCGCGGCAGGATCTCGCTCGCGTATTTGAACGTCATCTGCGTCTGCGGATGCAGCGCGCTGCGCATGTCGAGCGGCGAGTTGTAGCCGTCCTTGTCGGCGCACTGGAACCAGACATATTTCGCGCGGGTGTCGGCGCCGATCAGCTTGAGAAAGTCGCGCAAGGGCGTACCGGTCCAGCTGCCGATCGCGCTCCAGCCCTCGACGCAGATGTGGCGGGTGATCTGCGTCACCTGCGGCAACTTGTAGAGTTCCGGAAGCGTCCAGGACTTCTTGTTGTCGACGAGGCCGCGCACCTCGAGCTTCCAGTCGTCGGCGTCGATCTCGGGCGCGTCGTCGAGATCATAGTAGGCGTTGAACGGGAACGGCTTCGTGATCGCGCTCTCCGGGAAGGTCGGCGCCAGTGCGTCCGGATTGAACATCCACGCCTGCACCGCATCGTTGAACTTCGACACCTTCGCCAGCATGGTTTCGGCTGAGGACGAATCGATGACATCGCAGCCGGTAAGCAGCGTCAGCGCGCCGAGGCTCGCTCCGCCCGCGATGAAGCGGCGGCGGGTGAAATCCGGCATCGCCTTGATGGAGTCCTTGATCAGCAGCCGCTTGTCGACGCCGGGGATCAGGAACGAACGCTTGGCCATGGTTCTCCTCCTCAGCGGCCGATGACCATGGCGCGCAGGCTCTTCGGCACGAGCAGCGCCAGCGCAACGTGGATCACGAGGAAGACGCAGATCGCGGCCATGCAGAAGAAATGAACGTAGCGCGCGGTCGGATAGTCGCCGAACAGCATCACCAGATAGTAGAGCTGCACCGGCTTCCAGATCGACAGGCCGGACAGGACAATGAGGATGCCGACCACGATGATGCCGGCATAGAGCAGGCGCTGGACGTAATTGTAGACGGTGAGGTCGTCATGGCTGAGCTTGAAGGTCAGCGCCGCCTTGACGTCACCGATCACGCCCGCAGGTGAGATCGGCAGCAGCTTCCTGCGGAAGCGGCCGGTGGCTAGCCCGGTGATGAGATAGGCGAGCCCGTTGATCATGAGCAGCCACATCGCGGCAAAGTGCCAGAGCAGTGCGCCGCCGAGCCAGCCACCGAGGGTGATGTCGCGGGAGAAGCTGAAGTTGAACAGCGGCGAGGCGTTGTAGATCTGCCAGCCCGACATGATCATCAGGATCATGGCGAGGGCGTTGATCCAGTGCATGACCCGGACCCAGGCCGGCTGGATCACTTTGGCCGGGGTGGCCCTGACCTGCTCGTCGGTTACGGTGAGGCTCGACATGATGGTTCCGTTCTGGTCGTCGTGTGTCAGTAGATATACGCCGGTCATTCCGCTTTCGTTACGCCCCGCCCGCTATCGAATCGATGCCGGCGAGCTATCGTGGTCACAATAAAGCGAGCCGGGTGCCCCCGGCTCGCCGTTTCGCCGCATCCTGTCTGGGGGATGAAACAGGCCTGCGCGGTGTTACGTCGCCGGCATCAGTACGGTGTCGACTACGTGGATCACGCCGTTCGACTGGTTGACGTTGGTGATCGTCACCATCGAAGTGCCGCCCTTGGCGTCGACGATCCAGGTCTTGCCGTCCATCTTCTTGACCGTGAGTTCCTCGCCTTCGGCGGTCTTCAGCTTCTTGCCGTCGGTGAGATCGGAGGCCTCGAGCTTGCCGGGCACGACATGGTAGGTGAGGATCTTGGTCAGCGTCGCCTTGTTCTCGGGCTTGACCAGGGTGTCGACGGTGCCGGCCGGCAGCTTGCCGAAGGCGGAGTTGGTCGGTGCGAACACCGTGAACGGGCCCTTGCCTTCCAGCGTCTGCACGAGACCGGCCGCCTTCACCGCCGCCACCAGCGTGGTGTGGTCCTTCGAGTTGACGGCATTCTGGATGATGTTCTTGGAGGGGAACATCGCCGCGCCGCCGACCATGACGGTCTTCTCCTCGGCGCGGACGGGTGCGACGACGGTCGCGGTGATGGCCAGGGCGCTGAAAGCCGCGGCAGCGAGATAGGCAATGCGCTTCGACATGAAGAGTCTCCCGATTGGATTGTGACCGGCAGTGGCCGGCGTTCGAGTTGGGTAACAACGGCGACTGCGACCGTTTGACGTGGGGCAGCAGCGTCGTTGGCCCGAACTACGGGAGGATTTGCGAGACGGTTTCGGACGAAAACTCTTTGTGATGCGTGAAACTTTGCGGGAGGCATTTCGTGTGATGGCATGACTGCGCCACGTTCTCCACTGTCGTCCCGGGGCGCGACGAAGTCGCGAGCCCGGGACCCATAGCCCCAGGGAGAAGTTGTGGCGCGGACTGATAACCACGAGTCTTCGCCAAACCCAATCCTGTGTTATGGGTCCCGGATCTGCGCTTACGCTTGTCCGGGACGACGAGTGGAGAATGTGGCGCGTGCTACGCACCTCGGCGCTGTAGGGTGGGCAAAGGCGCGAACGCGCCGTGCCCACCATCCTTCCACGATTGAGATGCGCGTGCTGGGCACGCTTCGCTTTGCACACCCTACAGGACTACGTGTGCTGCTAGTCCCTGCTTTGCGGCGTCTGAATGAACCCGCGATTGTACGTCGGGCTGATCAGCAGCTCGTTGATGCAGACGCGCGGCGGCATGCTCGCGATGAACGCGATGGTGCGGCCCAGATCTTCGGATTGCAGCATCCTGGCCTGCTCTTCCTCGCTCGGCACGACGGGGCGCAGCTTCAGGATTGGGGTAGCGACCTCACCCGGCATCAGGCAGCAGGCGCGCAGGCCGTTGACGCATTCGTCCATG
This sequence comes from Bradyrhizobium centrolobii, assembly GCF_001641635.1. Lineage (GTDB taxonomy): Bacteria > Pseudomonadota > Alphaproteobacteria > Rhizobiales > Xanthobacteraceae > Bradyrhizobium > Bradyrhizobium centrolobii. The sequence goes on along the minus strand of NZ_LUUB01000107.1, from coordinate 12,923 downwards.
TTGAAGGAGTGGGTCAGCGCCAGCACTGCATGCTTGGTGGTGGTGTAGGCCGGGCCCGGCATCTTCGAGACGTGACGGCCGGCCCAGGACGAGACGTTGATGATCGAACCGTCCTGCTGCTTGCGCATCGTCGGCAGCACCGCGCGCATGCAATAGAGCACGCCGTTGAGATTGACCTGGACGAGCTTGTCCCAGCCCTCCAGTTCCAGGTCATTCCAGCTCCGCTTGGGGACATTGATGCCGGCATTGTTCACGAGCAGGTCGATGCGGCCATGCTTCGCGACGATTTGATCGGCCGCCTTCTGGGCGTCGGCGGCAACCGAGACGTCGAGCGCCACGGCCTCGGCCGCCCCGCCCGCCTTGGCGATCTTCGCAACCACCGCACCCAGGGCATCCTTGCGCCGGCCGGATACCACCACCGTCCAGCCATCGGCCGCGAGCGCCTCGGCGCCGGCCTCCCCGATCCCGCTGCCGCCGCCGGTGACCCAGGCCACGCGTTTCCCGTTTTTGGTCATGCAAACTGTCTCCGTTGCTTCTTTGGGGCGGTTTTTGCTAATCCAGCCCTCGGTTTTGACCGGCCTTGTTTTACAAGCCCTGCGGTCGAGGAAATCTTGCATGAACCAACCAGCCAACGCCAACCTGTTTTCCCGCCTGTTCGACGGCCTCGACAGCCCTGCGCGCCTCGCGATCGAGACGCATGACGGGGGCCGCATCAGCTATGGCGATCTGATCGCGCGCGCTGGGCAAATGGCGAATGTGCTGGTCGCGCGCGGCGTCAAGCCCGGCGACCGCGTCGCGGTGCAGGTGGAGAAATCCGTCGCCAACATCGTGCTGTATCTGGCGACCGTGCGGGCCGGTGCGGTCTACCTGCCGCTCAATACTGCCTATACGCTGAACGAGCTCGACTACTTCATCGGCGATGCCGAGCCTTCGCTGGTGGTCTGCGATCCCTCAAAGGCCGAGGGTCTCGCCCCGATCGCCGCCAAGGTGAAGGCCAAGGTCGAGACGCTCGGGCCCGACGGCAAGGGCTCGCTGACGGAAGCCGCCGACAACGCGAGCAGCGAATTCACCACGGTGCCGCGCGCGGGCGACGATCTCGCCGCCATCCTCTACACGTCCGGCACCACCGGCCGTTCCAAGGGCGCGATGCTCACCCACGACAATCTCGCATCGAACTCGCTGAGCCTCGTCGGGTACTGGCGCTTCACCGACAAGGACGTGCTGATCCACGCGCTGCCGATCTATCACACCCACGGCCTGTTCGTGGCGACCAACGTGACGCTGTTTGCCCGGGCGTCGATGATCTTCCTGCCGAAGCTCGACTCCGAGCTCATCATCAAGCTGATGGCGCGCGCCACGGTGCTGATGGGCGTGCCGACCTTCTACACGCGCCTCTTGCAAAATCCCGCGCTGTCGCGCGAGACGACCAAGCAGATGCGGCTGTTCATCTCCGGCTCGGCGCCGCTGCTCGCCGAGACCCACCGCGAATGGTCGGCGCGCACGGGCCATGCGGTGCTCGAACGCTACGGGATGACCGAGACCAACATGAACACGTCGAACCCCTATGACGGTGAGCGCGTGCCCGGCGCGGTCGGCTTCCCGCTGCCCGGCGTCTCCGTGCGCGTCACCGATCCCGAGACCGGCAAGGAGCTGCCGCGCGACGAGATCGGCATGATCGAGGTCAAGGGCCCCAACGTGTTCAAGGGCTACTGGCGCATGCCGGAGAAGACGAAATCCGAATTCCGTCCCGACGGCTTCTTCATCACTGGCGACCTCGGCAAGATCGACGCCCAGGGCTATGTTCATATTCTCGGCCGCGGCAAGGATCTCGTGATCTCCGGTGGCTTCAACGTCTATCCGAAGGAAATCGAGACCGAGATCGACACCATGCCCGGCGTGATCGAGTCCGCCGTGATCGGCGTGCCGCATGCCGATTTCGGCGAGGGCGTGACTGCCGTCGTCGTCTGCAACAAGGGGGCTGACGTCAGCGAATCGTCGGTGCTCAAGGCACTCGACGGACGGCTGGCAAAATTCAAGATGCCCAAGCGCGTCTTCGTCGTCGACGAGCTGCCGCGCAACACGATGGGCAAGGTGCAGAAGAATATTCTGCGGGATACGTACAAGGATATTTACGCGAAGAAATAGGTCCGACGTAACTGCAGGACCGCGCCGCACTCCCGCCGTCGTCCTGGCGAAAGCCAGGAACCCATTACCCCAGGGAGAAGTTGTGGCGCGAGCTGCTAAACGCCCCACACACTGTCATCCCGGCTTGACCGGGGCATCTAGTACGCCGCGGCCTCTCGGTTCAATCACTGCCGTCTCTGGAATACTGGATTGCCCGCCTACGCGGGCAATGACACCTGAGTGCGTGGCGTGCACTTTGCCCAAGCTCATCATTGTCCGCCCACCAGGCTCATCACAAACCTGCTGCCGACAATGAACAGATAGCCGCCGAACGCGACTTCCAGCGTGCGCTTGGACATCGCATGCGCCGCTTTCACGCCGAGCGGCGCTGTGACGAGGCTCATGGGCATCACCAGCACGGCGCCGATCAGCGAGACGTAACCGAGCGCGAACGGGACTTGCAGGGCTGCGACGGCGGGATAGGTCGCCGCGGCCGGCCAGCCGGCATAGATGTAGCCGAGCGCGCCGGGGATCGAGATCAGCACGGCGAGCGCGGACGAGGTCGCGACCGCCTGATGGATCGGACGGCCGTAGAAGGTCATCAGCAGGTTCGAGAACAGGCCACCGCCGATCCCCATCAGCGTCGACAGGATGCCGACGCAGAAGCCGTAAACGCGCATCAAGGGGCCCTTCGGCAGGTCGTCGCCGAACTTCCAGGTCTCGCGCGCGAAGATGAGTCGCGTGGCGGCCGAATAGGCGACGCAGACGAACACGATCTTGAACAGCCGCTCCGGCGCGTAGCGCGCGATCACGCTACCGGCGACGACGCCGGTCACGATCGGCAGCCACCAGACGCGCAGGATGCTCATGTCGACCGCACCGCGCTTGTAGTGCGCCTGGAACGAACGGATCGAGGTCGGGATGATCACGGCGAGCGATGTGCCGACGCAGAGCGGCATCCTCACCTCCAGCGGCACGCCGGCGATGCGGAAGCATTCGTAGAACACCGGCACCAGGATGGCGCCGCCGCCGATACCGAACAAGCCGGCGAGGAAGCCGGAGAGCGCGCCGACCACGATCAGCAGCAGCGCCAGCTCCACGATCTCCGCAATATCAAGGCCCGCCATCAGCACGTCCAAGCTTGGTTCCCAATTGTCGGACGTCCATAGACCCTTTCACATTCCGCGACTATGCGCGAGGCTGGGTAGGCTAGCTTGCGAATCGTGGAAGGATGAGCATGGACCAGCTCGAGGCCATGGCGACCTTCGTCCAGGTGGTGGACGCCGGAAGCCTGTCCGCTGCGGCGAGGGCGTTGCCGAGTTCGCTGACATCGGTGAGCCGGCAGATCACCGCGCTGGAGCAGCATTTCGGCACGCGCCTCTTGGTGCGAACGACGCGACAGCTGGCGCTCACGGAAGAGGGGCGCATCCTCTATGAGCGCGCCCGATCGATCCTCGGCGATGTCAGGGAGATCGAGGAAGCGCTGGCGGGCACGCGCGGGGAGCCGTCGGGACGCCTGCGCGTCAGCGCACCATCATTGATGGGACGCCTGCTGATTTCACCGCTGCTGGGGAACTTCCTGTGCCGCTATCCATCGCTCTCGGTCGAGCTGTTGCTGGTCGATCGCCGCGTCGAGCTGGTCGAGGAGGATGTCCATCTGGCGCTCCGTGTCGGACGGTTGCCGGATTCGCAGCTCGTCACGCGAAAGCTGGCCGAGGTGCAGATGATCCATTGCGCTTCGCCGGACTATCTGGCGCGCTGCGGCACGCCGCAGGCTCCATCGGATCTTCTCCAGCATGACTGCCTCGTGTTTTCCGACACGCCGGGCGTTGCCCTTTGGCGATTCGGTCGCGATGCGAAGACCGCGTCCCGGGTGCGCATATCGGGCCGGCTCTGGGTCAACAGCCTCGATGCGCTTGTCACGGCCGCGCGGAACGGCGCAGGCATCGTCCGCGTGCCGTCGTGGCAGGTCGACGCGGAGCTGGCCGAAGGGCGGCTGTGCCGCGTCCTCAGGGAGTACGAGCCGGCGGCCGCGCCGCTTCATGCGCTTTATGAGCCGTCTCGTCGAGGATCGGCGAAAATCCGGGCCTTCGTGGATTTCCTCGTCGAACACTGGCGCAAGAACCGCCCCTTCGATTCGGCGGAGTGCGAGTAAGTCCGTCCGCGGATTCCGGCCGGCGCAATCGCAGGTGTCCGGTTAAGTCTTCTGGCTGGGTGGATTGCGGGATGCGCATATCCCTCGCGATGCCGGACAGTGACGGGACACGCCACGTGACGAGGGCCTCGGGAGCGGCGGCCCTGGTTCGGCTCGGAACCTCGATGCAAAAGCGAAAGACCTCGCGGCAATGGCTTTAGAGGCGTTCCAATAGTGATTTCAATGCGGATTGAGGTGGCTCCGAAAGAAATGATTCTATGTTCGTTACTTTAGGCAAGAGTGGCGCTCTGGTATACCAAGCCCCTGATCAGCCTTGTTTCTCATGGTTGTAGCAATGAACCGGCGTTCGCTTTATGGCGATTTGGTGATTGCGTGGATAGATTCGACTCCGTAAATAGGGCCGACCTTTCGCGATCCCCGCGCGCCCTTGCTGGGCCGCAATAAAACATCAAAGCCCATGACCGCACGGATCGAACGACCGCTTTCACCACACCTGCAAACCTACCGCTGGACGCTGACGATGGCGCTGTCCATCGTCCACCGCGCCACCGGTATTGCCCTGTATGTTGGAACCCTGCTGCTCGCCTGGTGGCTGATCGCAGCCGCCTCGGGCCCCGCGGCGTATGCCAACGTCCAGGCTTTCACCGGCAGCATCATCGGGCGCCTGATCGTGTTCGGCTACACTTGGGCGCTGATGCACCATATGTTGAGCGGCATCCGGCACTTCGTGTGGGACCTCGGCTTTGGTTTCAAGGCCAATGAGCGCGAGGCGCTGACCTGGGCCGCGCTGATCGGCGGCATCGTGCTGACGGTGCTGATCTGGATCATCGCCTACGCGATCGGAGGTGGACGATGAGCTCGACCGATACGCCGAAGCGCAGCATGCGCACCCCGCTCGGCCGCGTCCGCAATCTCGGCGCCGCGCATTCGGGCACGTCCGATTTCTGGCGCCAGCGCCTCACCGGTGTCGCGATGACGCTCCTCATGATCCCGGTGCTGGTGATCATCATGATGCTGCTCGGCCGCAACCAGGCCGGCGCCGCGCAGATTCTCGGCTCGCTGCCGATCGCAGTGATCATGCTGCTCTTCATCATCGCCAGCGCCTGGCACATGAAGATCGGCATGCAGGAGGTGATCAACGACTACGTCCATAACGAGAAGCTGAAGCTCGTTTCGATGATGCTCAACAATTTCTTCTCGATCGCCGTGGCGCTCGCCTCGATCTACGCGATCCTGAAACTGTCCTCCGGAGTGTAACCCATGGCCGCAGCGACGAATGGCAAGGGCAACGGCGCTCCCGCCACCAACGGAAAAGCCTACCCGATCGAAGACCACACCTATGACGTCGTCGTGGTCGGCGCCGGCGGCGCGGGCTTGCGCGCCGTGGTCGGCTGCAGCGAGGCCGGCCTGCGCACGGCCTGCATCACCAAGGTATTCCCGACGCGCTCGCATACGGTCGCGGCACAGGGCGGCATTTCTGCCTCGCTCGGCAACATGCACAAGGACGACTGGCGCTGGCACATGTACGACACCGTGAAGGGGTCGGACTGGCTCGGCGACCAGGACGCGATCGAATACATGGTGCGCAACGCGCCCGAGGCGGTCTACGAGCTCGAGCATTGGGGCGTGCCGTTCTCGCGCACCGAGGACGGCAAGATCTATCAGCGCCCGTTCGGCGGCATGACCATGGACTACGGCAAAGGCCAGGCGCAGCGCACCTGCGCCGCCGCCGACCGCACCGGCCACGCCATGCTGCACACGATGTACGGCCAGTCGCTGCGTCACGCGGCCGAGTTCTTCATCGAGTTCTTCGCCATCGACCTGATCATGGACGACCAGGGCGTCTGCCGCGGCGTGATCGCGCTCAAGCTCGACGACGGCACGCTGCACCGCTTCCGCGCCCAGACCACGATTCTGGCGACCGGCGGCTACGGCCGCGCCTATGCCTCCTGCACCTCGGCGCACACATGCACCGGTGACGGCGGCGGCATGGTGCTGCGCGCAGGCCTGCCGCTGCAGGATATGGAGTTCGTGCAGTTCCACCCGACCGGCATCTACGGCTCGGGCTGTCTCGTTACCGAAGGCGCGCGCGGCGAAGGCGGCTATCTCGTCAACTCCGAAGGCGAGCGCTTCATGGAGCGCTACGCGCCGTCGGCCAAGGACCTCGCCTCGCGTGACGTCGTCTCGCGCGCGATGACCATCGAGATCCGCGAAGGCCGCGGCGTCGGCAAGAAGAAGGACCACATCTTCCTGCATCTCGACCACCTCGATCCCGCGGTGCTGGCCGAGCGGCTGCCGGGCATCTCCGAATCCGCAAAGATCTTCGCCAATGTCGACGTGACGCGCGAGCCGATCCCGATCGTGCCGACCGTGCACTACAACATGGGCGGCATCCCGACGAACTATCACGGCGAGGTGCTGACCAAGAAGGACGGCGACGACAACGCCGTGATCCCCGGCCTGATGGCGATCGGCGAAGCGGCCTGCGTCTCCGTGCACGGCGCCAACCGCCTCGGCTCCAACTCGCTGATCGACCTCGTGGTGTTCGGCCGCGCCGCCGCGTTGCGGCTGGCCGAAAAACTCACGGCCAATGCCAGCCAGCCGGAGCTGCCGGCGAACTCGGCCGAAATGGCGCTCGGCCGCCTCGACCATTACCGCTACGCCTCCGGCGGCACGCCGACCGCGAAGCTGCGCGAGGGCATGCAGCACGTGATGCAGAACAACTGCGCCGTGTTCCGCACCGGCGAAGTTTTGAGCGAAGGCCAGAACCTGATCCAGAAGGTCCACAGCGGCATCACCGACATCGCCGTCTCCGACCGCTCGCTGGTGTGGAATTCCGACCTGGTCGAGACGCTCGAGTTCGACAATCTGATCTCGCAGGCGGTGGTGACGATGAACTCGGCCGCCAACCGCACCGAGAGCCGCGGCGCGCATGCCCGCGAGGATTTTGCCGAGCGCGACGACAAGAACTGGATGAAGCACACGCTGGCCTGGCTGGATGACGCCGGCAAGGTCAAGATCGAGTACCGTCCGGTGCACAACTACACCATGACCAACGACGTGCAGTACATCCCGCCGAAGGCGCGCGTGTACTGATCAAGACTCGTCATGCGCGGGCTTGACCCGCGCATCCATCTTCCAAAAGGGATGGATTGCCGGACTCTTGGGTGAAGACGTGCTTCGCGCTTTAGCCCGGCTGTGACGCGGAGAACCAGAGGCAGGACTAATGGTTGAATTCGCACTTCCGAAGAACTCGAAGATATCAGGCGGCAAGACCTGGCCGAAGCCCGCGGGCGCGACTGAGCTTCGCGAATTCCGCGTCTATCGCTGGAACCCGGACGACGGCAAGAATCCGAGCATCGACACCTATTACGTCGACACCAACGACTGCGGTCCGATGGTGCTGGACGGCCTGATCTGGATCAAGAACCACATCGACCCGTCGCTGACCTTCCGCCGGTCCTGCCGCGAAGGCGTGTGCGGTTCCTGCGCCATGAACATCGACGGACAGAACACGCTCGCCTGCACCCGCTCGATGCACGACGTGAAGGACGGCGCGGTGAAGATCAATCCGCTGCCGCACCAGCCCGTCGTCAAGGACCTCGTCCCCGACCTCACCAATTTCTACGCGCAGTATGCTTCCGTCGAGCCGTGGCTGAAGACGACCTCGCCGACGCCGCAGAAGGAATGGCGCCAGAGCCACGAGGATCGCGAGAAGCTCGACGGCCTCTACGAGTGCATCCTCTGCGCCTGCTGCTCGACCTCGTGCCCGAGCTACTGGTGGAACAGCGAGCGCTATCTCGGCCCCGCCGCGCTGCTCCAGGCCAACCGCTGGGTCTCCGATTCCCGCGACGAGGCGACCGGCGAGCGGCTCGACAATCTCGAGGACCCGTTCCGGCTCTACCGCTGCCACACCATCATGAACTGCGCCAAGGCCTGCCCGAAGGGCCTAAACCCGGCGGAGGCCATTGCCGAGCTGAAGCTCAAGATGGTCGAGCGACAGATCTAGCCTTATTTTCATGCTTCGATCCCCGGCCGGGACGGCCGGGGCGTGCTGCGGTCAGCGCCAGTTTGAGTAGAATTTGCCGCGACCCGCGTCGCGGGCGAATCGGCGGATTACAACCAAAGGTTCCAGTCACAAGCCGCTTCCTTCCTTACGGGAAATTCAAGTAAGCTCTCCGGTGAGGGACCGGAGCGACTGTGCAGGGAGCGCAACGCAACTCGCTGAGGTTGTTGCAGTGGATGATGGTTGCATCCCTGGCGCTGCCGATTGCGCTGTTCGTGATCGCCTCCACGATCTCCTACACCTCGACCAGGGACATCGCCGACCGCGAGATCGAGCGCACGCTCGATGTCGCGCATGAGCATGCGCTCAAGGTGTTCGAGACCATTGACCGCAGCCTCGCCGAACTCAACGAGGTCGTGCGCGGCATTCCCGACGACGTCGTCCGCTCACGCGAGCCGACGCTACACCGCCGCCTGAAGCGGCTGACCGATTCGCTGCCGCAGCTCAAATCGGCCTGGATTTTCGACGCGGAAGGACGATCGCTGGTCAACAGCCTCGCCTCGCCGCCGCCGGAGCTGATCTTCGCCGACCGGGATTACTTCTATGCCCATGTTGACCAGAACATCGGCACCTATATCGGCACGCCCCTGACGCCGCGGGCGCCCTATCAGGGCGCCCGCTTCTTCGGGGTGAGCCGCCGCCGCGATTCCGACGACGGCCGCTTCGTCGGTGTGATCCAGGCGTCCGTCCTGCCGGAATATTTCGAGAGCTTCTACGCCCGGATCGGCTCCGATCCCGGCAGCTTCTTCGCCATGGGCCGCACGGACGGCGTGGTGCTGGCGCATTTTCCGCAGCTCGACCGTGACGTCCGGCTCGATCCCAGCGGACCGGTCGGCCAGAAGATCGCGGCCAGCCCCGACCACGGCCTCATCACCATCGCCTGGCCGTCGGACGGCATCGAGCGGCGCATCGGCTACCGGCGCGTCGCCGAATATCCGATCTATGTCAGCGCCGGGCTGGAAACCTCGGCGATCCGCGCGCGCTGGTACGCCACGATGGGCCAGCATCTGGTGTTCGGCGTTCCCGCCACCGCGCTGCTGTTTCTGCTGCTGGCGCTGGCGTTCCGGCGCACGCAGCATCTCCAGGCCGAAGCCGCCCGGCGGCGCGAGGCCGAAGAGGCGCTCAAGCACAGCCAGCGCCTGGAAGCGCTCGGACAGCTCACCGGCGGCGTCGCGCACGACTTCAACAACCTCCTCACCGTGATCCGCGCCTCCGTCGACCTCCTGAGCCGGCCGCAGCTGCCGGAGGAGCGACGCCAGCGCTACATCACCGCCATCGCGGACGCGGTGGCGCGCGCCGCCAAGCTGACTTCGCAGCTCCTCGCCTTCGCACGGCGGCAGACCTTGAAGCCGGAGGTATTCGACATCGGCACGCGAATGCAATCGCTGCACGACATGCTCGCCACACTGCTCGGACCGGCCATCGAGATCACGATGCGGCTGCCGGCGGAGCCTTGCCTCGTCAATGCCGATGCCGGCCAGTTCGAGACGGCGCTGATCAACATGGCGACCAATGCGCGCGACGCCATGCAGGGCAGGGGCAAAATCGCCTTCACCGTGCAGGCGGCGACAACCGTTCCGGACACCTTGGCGCACCACGCCGGCAGCCGGGGCTTTGTCAGCATCGCGGTCAGCGATACCGGTGTCGGCATTCCCGCAGGCCAGATCGGACACATCTTCGAGCCGTTCTTCACCACCAAGCAGGTCGGCCACGGCACCGGTCTCGGCCTGTCGCAGGTGTTCGGCTTCGCCAGGCAGTCCGGCGGCGAGGTGACGGTGGAGAGCGAGGTCGCCCAGGGCAGCACCTTCTCGCTCTATCTGCCGCGTATGCCGCCGGAGGTGCTGCCGCAACGGCAGGCCCCCAACACCGCGCCGGCCATGACCGGCAGCGGCATCTCGGTGCTGGTGATCGAGGACAATATCGAGCTCGCCAACTTCGCCGCCGACGGCCTCACCGAGCTCGGTTACAGCATCACGCTGGTCGACAATGCCACCGACGCACTCGCGGAGCTGGTCATCGATGCCGGTCGCTTCGATGTCGTATTCTCGGATGTCGTGATGCCCGGCATGACCGGGCTCGATCTGGCGCAGGCGATTCGCGATCGCAGCATCGGCGTGCCGGTCGTGCTGACCACGGGCTACAGCGAGGCGCTGTCACAGGACGGCATCGCGGGCTTCGATCTCGTGCAAAAGCCCTACTCGATCGAGGAACTGTCGCGCGTGCTGCACCGGACCGCACGCCTGCGCCGGGTGCGGGACGGCGCGGCCGAGTGAATTTGCGAGTCGATGGGGTAACGGGGCCGGCCGTTGGAGTCCCCGGCAAAACCGGCTATGCATGCGCCACTTGCAACGAGGACAGCCTGCTTGACTCCCGACCACGACCCTTCGCCCGCGCCGTTCGGCGCGTTTGCGCCGAATGCGGCGCAGGCCGCGATCATCCGCCTCGCAAAACAGTCGGGGCTGAAGCGCGGCGCGTTCCGTCCATGGTTGTCGCGGCTGGTCAACCTGATGCGCGGCGGTCCGGTCGACGTGAGCTATCAGGGCGCCTCGTTCCGCTTCTATCATCAGGGCAGCGCGACCGAGCGCGGCGCGCTGTTCAATCCCGACTACAATCTCGACGAGCTTGACTTCCTGCGCCAGCACACGCCCGCTGGCGGCGTGTTCGTCGACGTCGGCGCCAATGTGGGCACGTTCGCGCTGGTGATGGCGCACCAGGTCGGGCCGCAGGGCAAGGTCGTCGCAATCGAGCCGCATCCCACGACCTTCGCGCGGCTCTCTTTCAACCACGCCGCATCGAGAGCCACGCAGGTTCGCCTGGTGCAGGCCGCCGCGGGCGACAGCGACGGCGAGTTGATGATCGAGACCGGCGGCGGCAATCTCGGCGCCAGTCGCGTCGTCACAGGCACAGCCAGCGCTGATGCCATCAATGTGCCGTCGTTGCGGCTGACACGGATCCTCGACGAGGCCGGCGTTACAAAGGTCGATGCGCTGAAGATCGACGTCGAAGGTTTTGAGGATCGCGTGCTGATCGGCTTCTTCAGGGATGCGCCGCCCTCATTGTGGCCCCGCGCTGTGGTGATCGAGCATCTGTCACAAAACGAATGGCGCAAGGATTGTATTGCGGACATGGTCGCGCGCGGCTTTGCGATTACGCGCAGGACGCGGAGCAACACGTTCCTGTCACGCTGACGACGACGAACAACGGAGGTTGCGATGATCGATCACATGGGCTTCCCGGTCTCCGACTATGAGCGCGCGAAAGCGTTCTACACCAAGGCGCTGGCGCCGCTCGGCTACAGCCTGATCATGGAAGTGACGCAGGAGCAGACCGGCCACGATCCGGCCGCAGGCTTCGGCGCCGACGGCAAGCCGGATTTCTGGATCGGCGGCGAAGGCGCGCTGAACAAGCCGGTGCATGTCGCGATCCTGGCGAAAGACCGCGCCACGGTCGACGCCTTCTACAAGGCGGCGATCGCAGCGGGCGGCCGCGACAACGGAGCGCCCGGCATTCGCGCGCATTATCATCCGAACTATTATGGTGCCTTCGTGCTCGATCCCGACGGCCACAACATCGAGGCCGTCTGTCACGCGCCGGAATAAAGCGGCTCCGACGCCACGCGAGAAGGAACATCGAGGCGGCGTCATCGTTGTCGTACTCTGGACAACTGATCGCGATGGTGCCGATGCCGATCGAACCGCCCGAGATTCCGCCGGCCACACCGGGGACTCCGACCGAGCCTCCGCCGGGAATCCCGCCGGGCAATCCGCAGCCCGACATCGTGCCACCGACGCGTGAGCCCGGCGAATCGCCGCGGCCGGATGAATTGCCCGGCCATATCCCCGAAGAGATTCCACGACGCGGACCGAACGGACCGCCCTCGCCGAATCCCGCGACGGATGCAAATTCGTCGCAGCATCTCATATAAAGCGAACGACCACATATGAGGCGATTGCAACCAGCATCTGAATGCGCAATGAACATCGATCGTATGACATGATTTGCATGCAGAAATAAATCGAGCCGCGATGTCTTCGCCCGCCACAATGCGGCCTAACGCGTAGCTGTTCATCACTCAACTTCGTCAAAGAACCTTCCGGGGAATTTCACGACATGACTGACCTTCGCTTCGTGCTGCTTGCCACGACGGCTCTGACCGCGATGCAATTCGCAAGTTCCGCATCGCACGCGCAAAGCGCGCCGCCGCTCGTGGTTGCGCAGGCCCAGACGCAAGAGACGGGGCCTGACGGAAAACCGAAGCAGCCGCCGAAGGAGCAACCGAAGGGTCCGCCGGCACAACAACCGCCTGGCGCTCGCCCCGCACCGACCCCGCCGCCGGCAGCCCCCCAGCGTCCGAGCGCGCCGCCGCCAACGGCTGCGCCTCCGCATGCCCCAACGCCGCCTCCGCCGCCACCAGCGCCCGCTCGGCCGACGCCTCCGCCGCCCCCTGCGACGCATCAGGCACCTCCTCCGCCGCCGCCTGCGGCCCCGAAGCAGCCGTCTCCGCCCCCGGCAGCGGCACCGCAGCAGCATGCGCCGACGCCAACCCCGCCGCCTCCGGCCGCACCGCCCGCGCGCGTC
>NZ_LUUB01000106.1:202707-240318 GCF_001641635.1 Bradyrhizobium centrolobii | reverse complement strand
TAGGGTCTGTACCTAATTAGCGCGCTCTGATTCTCTTGCACCCGAACTGATTCGGCACGGGGGCTTTGATGCGCAAGGGGCTGTTCTGGCTCAACGACAAGCAGTGGGCTCAGATAAAGCCGCATCTGCCAACGAACCAGACCGGACCGGAGCGCGAAGATGATCGACGCATCATCAGCGGTATCATCCACATGCTTCAGTGTGGCGCGCGCTGGCGCGATTGCCCGCCCGACTTTGGTCCTTACACGACGATCTACAATCGGTTCAATCGCTGGGCCAAGCGCGGACATTGGCAGGCGATCTTTGAAGCGCTCGCCCGCTGCGGCAAGGATGGCGTGACTTTGTCCATCGACTCCACCTCGATCAAGGCGCATCGCTCGGCGAGCGGCGGAAAAGGGGGGAACATGAACAGGCGATCGGCCGCTCGCGCGGCGGGCGGACCACGAAAATCCACGCGCTGAGCGACCCTGATTGCAAACCCTGCGCATTTCATCTCACTCCGGGCCAGGACGCAGATATTGCCGCAGCGCCGGCCCTTTTGGAACTCGCGCCGCCCATGTCTGCCCTCATTGGGGACAAAGGCTACGACGGCGACGGCTTTCGCGCCGAAATCGTCAATCGTGGCGCCAAGCCCGTCATTCCAAACAAATCCAACAGGGTGACCTTCCACAACTTCAGCAAGCGCATCTATAAAGGGCGCAATGTTATCGAGCGTTGCTTCTGCCGGCTCAAGGATTTCAGGCGTGTCGCAACTCGTTACGATAAACTCGCCAGAAACTTCTTGGCTGCCGTCCACATCGCAGCCATCGTCGCCTATTGGATCAATTGAGTCTGGACCCTAAGATTCGTAGCTAAGTCATCGAGGCGCCTCCACGGCATCGCTCGAGCCCTCCCCCGCTGGTGCCTTACCTTTGACGCGCCGCCCGCAAACATCCCTGATTCCGTCTACCCATTTTCGTGCTGCCGCCACAAACAGCGCTCACGAATGCGTGACCGCGTATGGGGAGAAAAAAATGCGCGTACAGAGAACATGGAAGGTCGTGGGGGCCAAACACTCGAATATCGAGCAACTTCAGCTAGAGCTGGCTGCGTTCAACCGGTGCATAGACGTACTGGAAAAAGCTGACGCAAATCCTCAGGACATAGAGGTTCTGACTGTGCATGCGCTGACGCTCGCCGAACAGATCGATGAGGTGCGCTGGTCGAACCCCGCAGAGGCTTTGGGGTGGTTACTCGAAAAAGAGACCCGCCCTGCCGCTCGAAAAGTTTCGGGAGCCGGCTGAGCAATTATTCTCGCCGCGCGATCATCGGGACGCGTCCGAAAAGCAGGGATGCGCGCCTGAGGTTCTCGCGTCGTATCTGCCGAAAGCAGGTGTTCTGGGCGAAAGGCGCTTCGGGCCATTGCATGGCCCGGGCGCGCTCCGATGATCTCTGGTTTGTCCTTCAGCAGACGCCAAAACACGCCCGAACTAAGGCCGTAACCAAGTAACCGAGGCACCTGCACGCAATGCAGCAAAAAAGGGGCGGATGCTGCGCGCATCCGCCCCTTTTTCCTCGTCAGCCGTTCTTTACGCGGAACATTTCGTGGCAGCCGCCGCATTCCTTTCCGATCGCTGGTGAGGATCACGAGATCAAGCGCTGAACCTTTCTTCCGTCGCCAAAGACCTATGGTTGTGTCCGAGCCTGCACGCTGGACGCTTCCCAAAACTTCAGCCGCTGGCGGGGCACGGCAAGCATAGCGCACTTAATTCCAGCAAACGCAGGAGGAGCATATGCGCAGGTCTCTCGCCGTTTTCCTTTCTGGCGTGGCTCTGGTCATTGCGGCGCCAGCCGCTCTAGCCGGAGAGCAGGTCCTTGAGTTCAAGCTCGTCACCAAGCCGATCGACTACAAGGTGACAGAGGTAGCGAACATCGAAGGCCAGGCGGTCGCGTCCGGCAAATTGTTCGGCGTCGCCGTCTTCAAGGACGGCCGCATCGGGGTGAAAGAGTTCGTCAATTCCTCAGACTTGCTCAAAGGCTCGGGACCCTTCTACGGCTACAGCACCTACACGTTCGAGGATGGCTCGATCACGGCGCGTTACACCGGCTCGGTCAAAGACGGCCGGTCAACGGGCGAATATACGATTCTCTCGGGGACGGGCGCCTATGCGAATGCTACGGGTACTGGCACTATCGAAAGCGCGCCGAACCCGTTCAAGGGCGTCAACCTCCTGAACATAAAACTGGTCGTCAAAACGCCAGGTACGTAAGAGGCCCTGCACACAGAGACGCGCCTCCGCAAACTCCAGTGTCGTGAGGCGCGGCTTTGCTCATGCAGCCGTGCCGCAACATGGCGACGGCAAAACGTGCGCGGGTTGCTCCACGTCGGCATGGTCCATCCGCGCTTGAGTGCCTTTCAGGGAAGGCCGATGCAGGATGCGCGCATTCACCTTGAACCCCAATGCGAGGTGTTGGGTCGCGATTTGAGATGAGATCACAACGGCTTGCGCTTCAAAATCGCACGGACTGCTGAAATGCACCGATTTGGAACCTGAGTCTGCTAAGCTGAGGCATCATGCCCTTACCTGCTGAAGCAGTAAGCACCTACATCTTGGCCAAGGACGGCAACCGGCCGTTCTTGATGAGGCAGGCGTTCTCTGAAGACATTGCACTGGAGATGGTGGTCAAGACCGACGCCATTTCGTTCCCCAGCACGGCTACTGGCTTGAGCGCTGTGGAAGACATCTTGGTGCGTCGCTTCGGTGTCGAATACGAGAACATCTATACGTTCTGCCTATCCCAGCCCTCCGAGACCGACCGAGCGCGCTTTCAGTGCCATTGGTTGGTGGGGATGTCCGCCAGGGTCACCGGCCAGCCTTTGCGAGTTGGATGCGGACGTTACGACTGGCACTTCAATGAGGACGGAAAAGTGGTGAGGCTCGTCATCACCATAGAAGTCATGAAAGTCTTATCAGGCGCCGAACTCGATGGCGTGATGCGCTGGCTATCTTCGCTTCCCTATCCGTGGTGCAGTCCGGCTCAGGCGCTCACGTCATTTCCTGCGCAGCAGGACCTGTCCGAGGTCGAAGCCTATTTGAAACAGGCTCAGTAATCTTCGTGGTGGAACCACGATTGGCTGACAGGCTAATGCCAACGCAAGTATTGCCCCGAGGCTGGGACCTCGGTTGGCGGTGGGCCGCGTGTCTGGCTTGTCTTCCGCAGACGCCCAATCACACGTCCGAAGATTCGTACCCAAATGACCGAGCCGCCTGCCCGCAAGGCAACAAAAAAGGCGGATGCTGCGCGCATCCGCCCTTGTTCTCGTCAACCCGGCGTCAGCCGTTCTTCACGCGGTAGGTCTCGTGACAGCCGCCGCATTCCTTGCCGATCGCCTGCAGCGTCGGCTTGAGAGTGTCGATATCCCTGATCTTGCCCTTGGCATCGCCGACCGTCTTGGCGAAGCTTGCGATCTTCGCCTCGAACCCGGCCTTGTCCTCCCAGACCTTCGGCGACGTCGCGAAAGGAGCCGACCGGTTACTTCAACTTCAGGCGATAGGTTTCGTGGCAGTCGGTGCAGCGGTCGTTGACACTGGTGTAGGCGGCCTTCAGGCTCGCGACGTCCTTGACCTTGCCCTTGACGTCAGCGATCGCCTTCTGCACCGGCGGGATCTTGGAGTCGAAATCGGCCTTGTTCTGCCAGATTTTTTGCGATGCGCCGAATTTCGCGTTCACCACGTCCTGCTTGGGATTGACTTCGAAGGTCTTGGCGATCTTGGCGACGTCGGCTTCGAGGTTCGTCAGCGCCTCGTCGACAGCCTTCTGGTTATAGGGGATGTCCCCCTTGGTCATCTTCTGGATGACCGTGTAGAGGCTCTTGGCCTGCGAGCGCATCAGATTGTCCTGCTGAACCGCGATCTCCTGCTGCGCCATCACGGCGCCCACACCCAAAAGAAGGGTGCCCACCACAACAATCGTCCGTCTCATTGGCTACTTTCTCCGGCTCGCAGACGTTTTAAGGAAAGGCCGCCCACCCGTTCCACGGGAAGCGCAGCCCATCCCTGAATAGAACCCCGCGGCGGGCTTTTATTCCCGCGTGCGGAGATCACGTGGTTAAAGGCTGTGACGACGATGGTGCTCGTTGATCGCGATCCACACCCGCTCCGGGGTCGCCGGCATGTCGATGTGGTCGATCTTGTATTCGCGCCAGAGGCCGTCGACGATGGCGTTGACGACGGCGGGACAGGAGCCGATCGCACCGGCCTCGCCTGCGCCCTTCACGCCCAGCGGATTGGTCTTGCAGGGAATGTTGTGGGTCTCGAACACGAAGGATGGACCGTCCGCCGCGCGCGGCAGCGCATAGTCCATGAAGGTCGCGGTGATGAGCTGGCCATCGCCCGCGCCGTAGACCACCTGCTCCATCAAGGCCTGGCCGATGCCCTGCATGGCGCCGCCATGCACCTGGCCGGCCAGCAGCAGCGGATTGAGCGTCTTGCCGAAATCATCGACGATCACGTAGTTGACGATCTTGATGATGCCGGTGGCCGGATCGATCTCGACTTCCGCCAGATGCGTGCCGTTCGGATAAGTGCCGTCGGCGCTGGCAAACGTCGCGCTGCCGTTCATCTTCGACGGGTCGGCGCCGGGGCGCTTGGCGAGATCGGCAAACGAGATCGAGCGGTCGGTGCCGGCGATGCGGATTGCGCCTCCCGAAATCTCGAGGTCGCCGGCGCTTGCCTCCAGCGCCTGCGCCGCGATGTCCTTCAGCTTCTTGCCCAGCTCGCCCGTGGCACGCTCCACGCAGACGCCGCCTGTCGGGATAGAGGCCGAGCCGCCGGTGCCGAGTCCGGTCGCAATCTCGTCGGTGTCGCCCTGGTGGATGTGCACGCGCTCCGGCGGCAGGCCGAACTGCTCGGCGACGATCTGGGCGTACGCCGTCTGGTGGCCCTGCCCGCTCGATTGCGTGCCGATCAGGATGGTGACGTCGCCGTTGGGGTCGAGCCTGACATTGGCGGTCTCTTCCCCCATCACGCCGCAGATCTCGACATAGCTCGCTAAGCCAATGCCGCGGATCAGGCCCTGCTTCTTGGCGGCCTTGGCGCGCTTGGGAAACTCCTTCCACTCCGCGATCTCCATCGCGCGCTTCAGATGCGCGGCGAAGTCGCCGGAATCGTAGACCTTGCCGGTCGCGGTCTTGTAGGGCAGCGCCTTCGGCTGAATGAAATTCTTGCGGCGGATGGCGTCGGGCGTCATGTCGAGCTTGCGGGCACAGGCATCGACCAGGCGCTCGATGACGTAGGCGGCCTCAGGCCGGCCGGCGCCGCGGTAGGCGTCGACCGGCACGCTATGGGTGAAAATGGTGCGCACCCGGCAGTGGAAGGCCTGGATGTCGTAGAGGCCCGGCAGCATGCCGGCGCCGCCGTGGGGAATGTAGGGCCCGAAGGTCGACAGATACGCGCCCATGTCGCCCATCAGGTCGCAATCCATGGCGAGGAACTTGCCGTCCTCGGCAAGCGCCATCTTCGCCGTGGTCACGTTGTCGCGCCCCTGCGCGTCGCCCATGAAATGCTCGGAGCGGTCGGCCGCCCATTTCACGGCCTTCTTCAGCTTTCGCGCGGCAACCGCCATCAGGGCGTATTCCCGGTAGGGAAACAGTTTCGTACCAAAACCGCCGCCGACGTCCGGGCAGATCACCCGCATCTTGTCGGTGGGGATGTTGAGCACGTTCTGGCAGAGGATGTCACGCAGGCGATGGCTGCCCTGGCTGCCGACCGTCAGCGTCAGATGGTCGCCCTTGGCGTCGTATTCGCAAACGGCTGCGCGCGTCTCCATGAAGCTCGCGACCACGCGCGGATTGATGATGGAGATCTCGGCGACTGCGTGGGCCTTGGCGAACGCAGCCTCGGTCGCCGCCTTGTCACCGATCGAGACGTCGAACAACACGTTGCCCGGCTTGTCCGGCCAGACCTGCGGCGCGCCATTCTTCACGGCGTTGACGACGCCGGTCACCGCCGGCAGCGGCGTCCACTTGACCTCGATCGCCTCGATCGCATCGCGGGCCTGGTCGATGGTCTCGGCCACCACGAAGGCGATGGAATCGCCGACATGGCGCACCTCGTCCTTGGCAAGGATCGGGTAAGGCGGACCGGTGAACGGGTCGGTCTCGAGATTGAACAGGCACGGCAGATTGCCGAGATCCTTGACGTCGTCGGCGGTCAGGATCAGCGCGACGCCGGGCAGCGTGCGGGCGCGGCTCACATCAATGGTGTATTTGGCATGCGCGTGCGGCGAGCGCAGCATCAGGGCGCGGAGGGCTGCCTGCGGCGCATAATCGTCGGTGTAGCGGCCTTTGCCGCGGATCAGCGCATCATCCTCCTTGCGCAGCACGCTTTGGCCAACGCCGAACTTGATGGGGGCAGCCATTTTCTCTTCCCGTCCTCATGGTTGTTTTGCCGCATATTGCCGCGGAAAAAGTGGTAGTGCAAACGGCTTTAGCCATTTGTCGTCCGCGAAAAATCGTCCCGCCCCGCGCGTCGAAGCGGGATTCGACGGAAAGGACACAGCTCGGACGTCTCCCTGTGACGATCGATGATCCCGCGAACGTCCTCGGCATGCTCAGAACCTCCTCGCAGCTCGCAACGAGCACGTTGGCCGGGCTGTCCAGTCTTCTGCCAAAGGGGGTAAAGCGGACGTTTTGCGACCACTTTGAGACCCCGGCTATTGACCCATAAGCGACATGGCATCGGCCCGTTAATCCCGAGGCAGCGTGGATAAAACGCGGCCGCGACAGCGAACCTGTTCTTCGCCGCCCGTTCTACGGGGACGACTCCCCATCCTGCCGGTCCGTTTCCACAGAGAGCTGGAGGCCGCGGCGGCCGAACGAGATGCGGCCCGTCGTGCATAGTGCGAGATGCTCTGCCCTAGCGATCCACTCATTGCGGCCAAATGGCGCGTTTCGGGAGGCCAACAAGGAGCCTAGGATAATCACGTGCAAGCACCTCAGTGCAGATGGCCGCCTGTCGGCTTACTCCGCGGCTGCCATCGACAAAAATCACGGGAGGATATCGCGATGAAATCGCTGGCCTATGCAACTTTATTTGCGCTCGCGCTTGCCCCGAGCTACGGCTTCGCTCAAAGCTCAACCGGCCACAAGATGAGCGACGAAGAGCTGATTAAGCTATCGCTGTCAGCCGCGCCCGAGGCCATCGCCAAAGACGCAACGATCGTCGCTATGGATCACGACGGCAAGATGCGGACATTGCGCCAAGGAACCGGGCAGTGGACGTGCATGCCAGGTCACGCCGATCCGGCCAACCCGGACCCGATGTGCGGCGATAAGAACGCGATGGAATGGGCGACGGCCTGGATGGATCACAAGGAGCCACCGGCGAATAAGGTAGGGTTCATGTACATGCTCCGAGGGGACGGCGGTGCAAGCAACACCGACCCGTATGCAACAAAAGAAGAGCCCGGCAACAATTGGATCAAAACCGGCGCACACGTTATGATCGTCGGCTCTGGCGCTAAGATGTTGGATGGTTATCCACGCGACGCGAAGGCAGACCCAACGAGGCCCTATGTGATGTGGCCCGGCACGCAGTACGAGCATTTGATGCTGCCGGTCCGCTGATCTCGCGATCTCCGCTCCCTACGTCCATATGGGTTCTACGAACGGCCCCGGGGCTGATCCGGGGCCGCCACGCATGGGCTTTCCTCCGGTATGACGGGGAACGCCTCACCGGACCCCGCGGGCCGTCTTATTCGTGACTTTGGTGTTGTTGGCAGTATTGGTGCCGACGCTGCATCCTTTCTGAAATGCCGTTTGGTGACTCAGCCGAACTCCGGTTGGCTTCCTAATCGGCCCGCGCACGCTCCTCCGAATGACTGCTTGTGGCCCATCGCGACCTGTTGCACCGCCACACGACCCCGGTCGCTAACAGGGCATAGCGGAAATTGCCAGTCCGCCGTCCATCGCAGAGGACGACGCTCATGACCCAGATCGGACATAGGCACTTAGATCACTGCCGTCACCCCGAGGGGTTACTTTCTTGGCCCGTGTAGTCCGGATTGGCGCGCCCGTGACCGCTTTCGACCCGAGAAAGCACCTAGCGGAACAACCCATTGGTGTGATCTGATGCCAGCGAATTGATCTTGAACATGGAAGCGGCCTTGCCCGAAGAGCGTGTTCAACGGCGGTTGGCGGCAATCTTGGCGGCCGATGTGGTCGGCTACTCTGCGATGATGCAACGTGCGGAAGAAGCCACCTACGCCGAGTTCGAGCGGCTCAAGCGGGACTTGATCGCGCCGAGCCTCTCCCGACACGACGGCCGACTGATCAAGACAACGGGTGATGGCGCGCTCGCCGAGTTCGCGAGTCCCTTAGCCGCCGTGAGATGCGCGACCGAGATGCAGAACCATCTCGCCGAGGCGAGCGGTCCATTCAAGCTACGGATCGGGCTCAACCTTGGTGACGTGATCGTTGGGCAGGACGGCGACCTCTATGGCGACGGGATCAACATTGCTGTCCGGCTGGAGGGGATAGCCGATCCGGGTGGCATCCTGATGTCTGAAAAGGTCTACAGCGAGGTCGAAGGCAAGCTGGATGTTGGCTTCGAGGATCGCGGCGAGCAGCAGCTCAAGAACATCACCAAGCCGGTCCGCATCTACGCGGTGCGCGCGGGAACGCATAGTGTGCTGGCCGAGCGGCTAAGTGCGGTGCCTCCGCTTCCCGACAGGCCCTCTATTGCCGTGCTGCCATTCGAGAACATGTCCGGCGACCCCGAGCAGGAGTATTTTGCGGACGGGATGGTTGAGGATATCACTACGGCGCTTTCGCGGTTCAAATGGCTGTTCGTGATCGCCCGCAATTCCAGCTTTACCTACAGGGGCAAGGCGGTGAACGTGAAGCAGGTCGGACGCGAGCTTGGCGTCCGCTATGTCCTTGAGGGGTCTGTGCGCAAGGCCTCAGGGAAAGTTCGCATTGCAGGGCAGTTGATCGACGCGATTACAGGGGCGCACATCTGGGCGGATCGGTTCGAGCGCGACTTGACAGACGTTTTCGCGCTTCAGGACGAAGTGACGGTCGCCGTTGTCTCGGCCATTCAGCCAAAGATTATTCAAACAGAAATCGCATTGGCGGCGCGGCGGCGACCGGAGAACCTCACTGCGTATGATTATTACCTCCGCGCTCTGCCGCAGTCTTACCTGGCGACCCGCGAAGGGTTGGCCGAGGCGATCAGGTTGGCTCACCGCGCCTTGGACCTGCACCCTCGGTTCGGCGGTGCCGCGACTCTGGCAGGTCTCTGTCACATGCGAAACGTCATTATCGGCTATGCTGACGATCCCCAATTCGACCGCAGGGAAGCCGTTCGGCTTTCTCGCTTGGCATTGAGCCTCGACGATAGTGATCCAGACACGTTAGCAGCGGCTGCTGTAATCTCGGCGTTCATGGTCGGCGATATTGAAAGTGCGCCCGAAATGGCAGACCGGGCGGTCGCCCTCAATCCCAATTCATTTGGCGCATGGTCCGCCAGAGGCTGGGTCTGTAGAGCTGCGGGGCTACTGCAGGAAGCGGTCCAGAGCTTCGAACGTGCCATTCGCATGAACCCGATAGACCCGCTGCTACATCCGTCGTTTGTCGGGATGGGCATAGCCCTGATCGAGCTTCGTCGCTTTGACGAGGCCATCGTCGCAGGCAAGAAAGCCCAACGCCAGAAATCCTCCTTTTGGCCAGCTTACTGCTGTCTCGCGTCCGCTTTCGCCCATCTCGGGCGCGAGACAGAGGCCCGTGAGGCGGTGGCGCGTCTGCTTGAGTTCGATCCCGCCTTTACAATATCAGCGTTCATCGCGCGGGGCGGGCAATCAAACGCGAAGCTGTTGATCGAGGGCCTTCGGAAAGTGGGCTTGCCCGAATGAATTGTGCTCGCGGGCACCGACGAACCCCCTTTTTGCTGCGGTGCATGAGTCAGCAATTGGCCCGAAGCGGCTGATGGCCGATGGGCAGAGCATGTCCGCTCTGCCCTGGTGATTCAGACATCAACTTGTTCGGCAATTGCGAGCGCGTCGTCAACCTCGATGCCGAGATATCGGACCGTGCTTTCGATCTTGGTGTGGCCGAGCAAGAGCTGGACGGCTCGCAAATTCCCGGTGCGGCGGTAGATCAGCGTTGCCTTGGTCCGCCGCAGGGAGTGGGTGCCAAACACCCTCGGGTCTAGCCCGATGCTTGCCACCCAGTCGGCGAGAAGGCGAGCATATTGGCGGGTTGTCATCGCCCGATTGCGCCCACGGCGCCCAGTGAACAAATACTCACCTGGCCGCTTGCCGGCTTCCTTCAAGAAGTCGTCAACGGCTTGCCGGGTTTGATCCGTCAACTCGAACTTGACCGGTCTCCCGGTCTTCTTCTGCCGCACGGTCGCACGATCGACCGCATAGCCATTCGGAGCGACATCTTCGACCCTCAAGGCGACGACGTCGCAACCACGCAACTTGCTGTCGATCGCTAGGTTAAAAAGGGCAAGGTCGCGGGTCCGTCTTTCGATCAGGAGCCGGGTTCGGATCGACCAGACTTGGTTTGGCCGCAGCGGAGGTTTGGCTCCGATCAGCTTGCCCTTGTTCCAGGGGGTGCAGCGAGCTCTAGTGGAGAGGCTGTCTTCGTCAGGCATGATCGTACTCCTCGGTTTGTGAGGGCACCGAGCATGCGTTGTGACGCGCCGATCATGTCTGCTTTCAGAGGCTTGCGGCCATGAGGGTACCGTGGGGCTGCTTTAGGTCCGCAGCGAATGCCCCAAAGGCGACATTTGCCGAGTTACGATTTGACTACTTGCCCGCCAGAGATTCGACGGGCTACGTTGCGGGCGTGGATTGAGGCAGAGCCGATGGGACGGCGAGGAACGAGCTGGACCTCGCGATCTCGCTGTTACTGCTTGCCGATGCCGATGGGGTGGGCGAATGAACCGACGCGACGTACTACGAACACTCGGCTCGGGGGCCGTGGCGGTGGCCACACCGACTTCGGTGCTACTTGCGGGCGAGGACAAGGTCCCCCGGATTGCGGTTATCAGCCTGCACGCCCCGGCGCTTGCGGCCGATGTCGATGGCATTCGGGAAGAGTTAAAGAAGCTCGGCTACGTGGAAGGCAGGACGATCGAGATCGAGTCTTACTTCACCGACGGCGACAAACAGCGCGCTCGCGACATTCTCAAGGGCCTGATCGACAAAGGCGTCGACGTCATCGTTCCCTGGACGACTGCGACCGTGCAGCTGACGATGGAAATGACGCAGACCATTCCCCTCGTGATGATTGCATCCGATCCGGTGCAGGCGAAGCTGGTGCAGAGCCTGTCGCGTCCGGGCGGCAACGTAACCGGCGTGTCGATGTCGGGACCGGATCTCGCCGGCAAGCGGCTCGAACTACTGCGCGAGTTCGTGCCGGGTATCCAAAGCGTGGCCTTTCTGAGCTTTGCGCCCAGTCCCGGCGCGGCCGCCTTTGTCCGCGAGAGCAGCGAGGCGGCCGGCAAGATCGGCATGAAATTGGTTCTCCGGTCGATCGACCGGCCTGATCAGCTCGTCGGCACCCTGTTTTCCGGCCTGAAAGAGGAAGGCGCGCAGGCGCTGGTGGTGCAGCCCTTCTTCACCGGCCACGCGGAAAAGCTTGCGCAGCTCGGCTTGAAGTCGGGCGTACCTATCATATCCGACTATCCTACCTTCCCGAAGGCCGGAGCGCTTGCCAGCCTCGGCGTGGACTTAAGCAAGCGCGTGCGCCGGACGGCATATTTCATTGACCGGATACTCAAGGGCGCGAAGCCTGCCGACTTGCCGGTCGAGCAGCCCAGCGACTTCGACCTGGCGGTCAATGTCAAGACGGCGAAAGCCCTCGGCATCGCTGTCCCGACAACATTGCTCGCCCGCGCCGACGAGGTGATCGAGTGAGAGGGGACGTGTCCGTTGTTGGCCCGACTCGGACCTCCGGCGATGTCCGCTCTCGCGCCGCTGTCGGGGGATAAGCAGATATCTGGGCTATAGGCCAAAAGCGACGCGAATGACCCTAAGCGGTCCTCTGCGCCTTCCGCCAACCGAGTGCCGAGGCGAGGCCCTTCGTTCACCTAGCCCGGCGCAACGGCAATCCCAAATGGTTTGGGAGCCAAGCCCGGCTGGGCGTGCATCGAGGTCACTCGTAGTGTTCAATTCCATGTAGCCGCCGCTCATTAACTGCCCTAAGCTGACGAACCTTTGGCGCGTCGTTGGAACGCGTGTCGGTCGCGACGCGCAGGACCTTTTAGACAACCAGGCCAAGGAGAACTTCCATGAAAAAGCTTCTGATCTTCGCAGGCTTGATCGCATTGGCGGGTTCGGCATTGGCGCAAGATGCCATGATGGGGATCGTGGTGAAACCCGATGCGCTGACTTGGAAGGACAGCCCGACCCTTCCGAAGGGTGCTCAATTCGCGACCATCTTGGGCGATCCGGCAAAAGCCGAGATGGTCGTCCAACGCGTTAAGTTTCCACCAAACTATCAAATTCCGCCACACACTCATCCCTTTGTCGAGATTGCCACCGTGATCAGCGGTACCTACGGGACCGGCGAGGGTGAAAAGTTAGAAAAGAAAGGCGAGCTGTTGAAGGCGGGTTCATTGTATACGCACCCGGCAAAACACCCACATTACGCTTGGACAGGGAACGAGGAGGCGATCGTCCAAATTCAGTATATCGGGCCGGCAGGCATCGACTACATCAACCCGGCTGACGACCCGCGCAAGAAGACGCAGTGAAGTAAATACGCCAACGGGAGAGCCTGGCTTACGGGCCGGCTTTTTTCACTCCGGCTGACGGCAGATAATGGCCCTTACCGACTAGCCCTGACACTGGTCGCCACGTCGGCTGTCTGGGGTAGACCAGGCATCGCCAACGCGAGGCTGGATCGACGCTCCTGACCCATCTGCGACATGGGCAGGTTCAGCCGACCAGCTGGCAGTGCCCGCTGATGACAGTACCGTCGCGTTTATGCGCCTTAAGCGTGCCGTCGATGCGGTTGATGAAACCTTGCCAGACAGCGGTCGGGTCGAACAGATGTTGCCAAATGTTGCCGAGCGTAAGCGCCGTCTCAAAGAACAAGTGCGTATCCGTGACGTGGACGGCCAAATTGCTTCCAAATGTCCGAGAGTGCATCGTCCCCTCATCCAGATTAACGGTGACCTGTTCCCCGTTTATGTAGACCGAGTTGCGCTCGCCACCCGTAAGGCCCCGCGCCCAGCATTTCAGATCGATCGTCTCGGCATGTGCAGCCGTTGCAGCTAGCAGCGCTGCGACGATGATGGTTGCTTTCAGCTTCACAGTTATCTCGTCGCTTTGTGACGGCCCTGCCGGGGGTTCGGACACGGCAGGACATTCGATGACTTTGCCGAAATTTCGGTGTCGCCTTCGAAGGATGTGCAGAGGACTCAGTCGTTCAGAGATGAGCACGCGGCAATAGCCATCCCATGATCTTCTGATACGGATCGCGACGACTGCGGACGAATGCGTTCTCGTTCTGCTGAGCGGCGGTCCTGGCGAATTCAGAAATCCCCTCCATAGACTGCCGTTTATCCTTCGGAAGCTTCGCCCATTGGCGAATGATCTTCCGGCGGGCTTCGCGTTGCTTTTCCCTTACGTCAGGCATCGGGACGCTCCTTGAAGAGGATTATTCCGGTCGACCTAGTATTGTTTGGGCTCACTAGAACTTCAACGTCCAATCAAGAACTCTTAGCCCCTCTGATCGTGCAGCGCTATACACGGGAGCTAGTCTCATATTGGCTTTGCAGGCCCGCCGCCCTAGAATTGCGGCGATCGCAGGACGGGCGAAATGCAGTATGTTTGCGACGCGCCGAAGGGCAAGACCTGGTTCCGTATCGAGACGGAAGGTGAAGCGATGCATGAGTCGCGCCTGATGGGCCACACAGTTGAGAAATATTTCCGCCGCGAGCGGGAGAAGGCAGTCCAGTCCTGGCGTCCCGAGCGGCCCAACGCGATCGAGCGCGACATCGGCCTCGAGGCCCATGTACAGCGAGAGATGCCGCTTTTCCTCACGCTGCGCGACAGGGAGGGCAATGCACTAACTACAGCGATGCTGCCACCGGGTGGCAAGGATCGCGGCGGGTTCCGGATCATCATCGTTGCCGCATCCAATGCCGATCCTTATCCTCAGCAGGACGCGGCCATCGCTGCACTGGGAGCGCATTTCGGTCTCACACTCGATCGCAACCGCTGCTTCCCCTACGGCCGCTAAGGAGCCTGACAAGTATCGCCGCTTGATTGGAGCGATGTCGGCTCATGGCCCGTAGCCGAACTGCGCTCACGTTTGCTGCAGGTCCGCTTTTCGCGGGCAGAGCGGACAGGACAAACTTATCGGTACACGCCTAGCCGCGCACCAGCGAGACCAGCCAGCGGCGGCCGAACAGGATGAGGATCGCGAGCGCGTAGACGATCGTGCCTCCGACGGCCAAGAGGACCAGCGTCACTTCGTCGTGGAAGTGCATCGCGCCCAGCGCAGGACCGCTGACGCGCGCGATCAGCCAGAAGGCGGCGGCGAGGATCATCCCGGTCAGCAGGAATTTGGCGAGCGACTTAAGCCAGGCGCGGTCCGGCACGAGAAAGCCTCGCCGCACGGCGAAGAACAGCACCAAGAGCAGATTGGTCCAGACGCCGACGGCTGTCGCCAGCGCGAGGCCGATCTGGGCGAGCGATCCCATCAAGGCCACCTTCAGGGCGACGTTGACCGCGATGCCGGTCAGCGAGGCGCGAACCGGCGTCGCGGTATCCTTGCGCGCATAGAAGGTCGCGACCGCGCTGCGGATCAATACGAAGGGGATGAGGCCGATGGCATAGGCCGCGAGCGTGGCGCCCGCGGCGGCGGCATCGGCCTTCGAGAACGCGCCGCGGGCGAACAGCGCACGCATGATCGCCTCCGGCACGGTGACGAAGGCAGCGACGAAGGGCACCGAGAACAGCAGCGTGAAGTCGAACGCGCGGCGCTGCGCCTTCATGGCGCCGTCGTGGTCGTTGGCCGTGATCCGCCGCGACATCTCCGGCAGCAGCACCGTGCCGATGGCGATGCCGATGACGCCGATCGGGAGCTGGTTGAGGCGATCGGCGTAATAGAGCGCCGACAGCGCGCCCGCGGGCAGGAAGGTCGCGATGATGGTGTCGGCGAACAGCGCGACCTGCGTGCCCATCGAGCCCAGGGTCGCCGGCCCGAGCGCTTTGAAGAAGCCGCGGACGTCTTCATCGAGCCTGAGCGGCGCAAAGCGCGGCAATCCGCCATGGCGCGCGAGATCGCCCGCGAGCAGGAAATATTGCAGGAAGCCGGAGATTAGGACGCCCCAAGCCGCTGCGTGGCCTGCGGTCGGAAACCAGGCGGCCAGCGCCAGCGTCATCATCATCGCGACGTTGAGGAAGATCGACGCGGCGGCCGCGCTGGCAAAGCGCTGCATCACGTTGAGCATGCCGCCGTAGAGCGTCACCAGCGTGATCAGGAGCAGATAGGGAAAGGTGATCCGCGTCAGTTCGATCGCGAGGTGGCGCTGCTCGGCGTCTTCGGTGAAGCCGGGCGCGAGGATGCTCATGGCCTGCGGCATGAACAGCCAGGCGACGACCAGGAGCAGGACTTGCGAGGCGAGCAGCAGCGTGAAGATGCGGTCGGCGAACAATTTTGCGGCTGCCTCGCCACGCTCTCCATGGACATGCGCATAGGCCGGGACCCAGGCGGCGTTGAAGGCGCCCTCGGCGAAGATCGCGCGGAAATGATTGGGCAGGCGGAGCGCCACGAAGAAGGCGTCGGCCATGGGGCCGGCGCCCAGGATCGCCGCGAGCATGATGTCGCGGGCAAACCCCGTCAGCCGCGAGAGCAGCGTATATCCGCCAACCGTGAAGATCCGCCCAAGCATCGTTCCCTTCTAGAGCCTTATCGGTCAACCGATAAGACTCTCAACTATGATGGGGCGCAAAAAAGACGGTTGCTCGGCCGTTCACCTCTCCCCAGCGGGGAGAGGTCGGATTGCGTCTGGCGATGCGAAGCATCGTCCAGTGCAATTCGGGTGAGGGGCCGCGGCGTTCAGTGAGGCTGTAACCCCTCACCCGGATCGCATCTGCGATGCGATCCGACCTCTCCCTACGGGAGAGGTGAGCGGCAAAACGGCGAAATCAGGTTGAAACCGCGCCGCGCACGGCGGCGATGATTCGCTCCTGGGCGGCCTCGTCGAGATAGGCGTGCATCGGCAGGCTGATGACGTCCTGCGAAAGGCTCTCGCAGACCGGCAGGCCCCCCTCCGCGACCGGATACTGCTTGTAAGCGGTCTGCTGATGCATCGACTTCCCATAATAGATCGCGGTCGGCACCCCCTGGGCCTTCAGAGCGGCCGCGAAGCCGTCGCGGTCGGTCCCCTTCGGCAGGCGGATGGTGTACTGCGCCCAGACCGAGGTGCAGCCCGGCGCAAGGCGCGGCACGGCGACGACATTGGACAGGCCGCGTGCATAGCGTTCCGCAACCCTGTTGCGGGCGGCGATCTCGTCGTCGAAAATCTTCAGCTTCTCGATCAGGATCGCGGCCTGCATGGTATCGAGCCGGCCGGTCAACCCGAGCCGCACGTTGTCGTATTTGTCCACGCCCTGCCCGTGCACGCGGATACTGCGCAGCGTGGCGGCGAGCTCGTCGTCATCGGTGAAGATCGCGCCGCCGTCGCCGAAGCAGCCGAGTGGCTTTGCCGGGAAGAAGCTGGTCGCGGTGGCCAGCGCCAGGGTGCCGAGCTTGCGGCCCTTGTAGCTCGCGCCAAAACCTTGTGCGGCGTCATCGAGCACGAACAGACCTTCGGCCTTCGCGATCTCGGCGATGGCGTCGTGATCGGCGGGCTGTCCGAACAGATCGACCGGAATGATCGCGACAGGTTTCAGGCCGGCCTTCCGGGCGGTGGCGATGCCGCGCTTCAAGGCCTCGGCGCTCATGTTGAAGGTCGCTTCGTCGACATCGACGTAGATCGGCGTAGCGCCGGTCCGCGCCACCGGCGAAGCGGTTGCGATGAAGGTGAACGACGGACACAGTACAGCATCGCCGGGCCCGACATTCTTCGCCATCAGCACCATCAGAATCGCGTCGGTGCCGCTGGCGCAGCTCACCACATGCTTGGCCCCGCAATAGGCCGCAAGCTGCGCCTCGAGCTCGAAGACCTCAGGCCCGTTGACAAACTGGCAGTGGGAGAGAACGCGGCCAACGGCGTCGTCGATGGCGGAACCGAGCCTGCGGCGCTGCGCGCCGATATCGATGAACGGAATGGGATCGGAACGCAGATGCTGGTTCATGGCGCCTTGTCGATTTTCTTGCAAGTTTTGAACGGCCGACACGTGAGAGGAATCAGCCGGCAACGCGGCGCGGGCCCTTGCGGGCCGGCGATACGGCTGCCGGCCGCGACGGCGTTTCCAGGCAGCGCGTGGCAATCTCGAGGCTGGCAACGCCCTCATCGCCGGTCACCGCCGGCGTCTCGCCATGGCGGACGGCGTTGAGGAACGCGATCAGCTCGGCGCGCAGCGGCTCGTCATGGCCGACCGGCAGATGCCGCATCGAATAGCTGCCGTCCGGCTTGAAGCCGAAACATTCGGTCACCTGGCGGGTCAAGAGGTCGCCCATCACGTATTTGCCGCGGGTCGCGACCGTGACGCTGCGCGCCTTGAACGGCGTCAACCAGTTGGTGTTGATGTGGGCGAGCACGCCGGAGGCGGTGCGGAATTGCAACAGCGCGATGTCCTCGCGCTCAGCGACCGCGCTCGACAATTGCGGCTGCACCTCGACGATGTCGGATTCGGTGAACCAGCGGATCAGGTCGATGTCATGCACGGCGAGATCGATGACCACACCGACGTTCGACATGCGCGGCGGGAACGGACCAACGCGCGTGATCGCGATCGACAGGATGTCCTCGCCCTCGATCGCCTGCTTGACCGCGGCGACCGCCGGATTGAAGCGCTCGACGTGGCCGATCATCAACGTCACGCCGGCCTTTTGCGCGGCAGCGACGATCTCGCGCCCCTCCTCCACCGTGGATGCAATCGGCTTCTCGACCAGCACGTTGATGTTCTTCGCGATGCAGGCGAGCGCGATCTCGTGATGCAGATGCGTCGGCGCCGCGATGGTGACGGCATCGACTCCCTCGGCAAAGAGCTGGTCGAGCGTCTCGAAGCTGTTGCAATTGGTCAGCTCGGTCGCGCGCGTCCGATGCGCCGTCGAGGGATCGACGACGCCGACCAGGCTGACGCCGGGAAGGCCCGCGAGCACGCGCGCATGGTTGCTGCCCATCACGCCGGCGCCAATGACGCCAACGCGCAAACCGGCCTTTGCCGGTGCAGAGCCTTTGGAACTCATCTGATCGAACCCCGATTCAATGCAAATCCCCAGCGCCTCTCCTAGCACGGACGCCACATTTGTGGCGAATGCCGAGATAGCCGTCCGGACACGATTTGATTCAAAAAGTTACACGATCTCCGGGCCTTAAGCGGCTGAGGATGCCGCTATTTCGGCCCGGATCACGTGATTCGGAGCCTGCTGGTTACGACCTTTGATAGTCGTCTTCAATCCGGATGATGTCGTCTTCCCCGAGATAGCTGCCGGTCTGGACCTCGATCAGCTCCAGCATGATTTTACCGGGGTTTTCCATCCGATGGACGGCGCCCATCGGGATGTAGATCGACTCGTTCTCATGCACCGTCTTCACGGTCTCGTTCACCGTGACGCGGGCCGCACCGCGGACCACGATCCAGTGCTCGGCACGATGGTGGTGCTTCTGGAGCGACAGGCGGCCGCCCGGCTTCACCACGATGCGCTTGACCTGGTGGCGCGCGCCATTGTCGACGGACTGGTAGCTGCCCCAGGGACGGTGCACCTTGAGGTGCTCCTCGGTGACTTTCGGCGCGACGGTCTTGAGCTTCGTCACCAGGCGCTTCAGGCCGTTGGCGTCCTTCTGGCGCGAGACCAGGACCGCGTCCGCCGTCGCCACCACGACGAGATCATCGACGCCTTCGAGTGCGACCAGCGCCTGATCGGTCGTGACGTTGCAGTTGCGGGAGTCCTCGAACACGGCGGTGCCGTGCGCGGCATTGCCCTGCGCATCCTTCTCAGACAACTCCCACACCGCGTGCCAGGAGCCGACGTCGGACCAGCCGCAGGACACCGGCACCACCGCGGCGCGCGATGTTTTCTCCATGACCGCGTAGTCGATCGAGATCGCCTTCGCCGAGCCGAATGCCTGGGGCTCAAGGGTCACGAAGCCGAGATCGCGGCCCGCATTGGCGACCGCATCGGAGACCGCCTGCACGCTCGCGGCGTCCACCCTGCGGTACTCGTCGAGCAGCACGGCTGCGGGGAACATGAAGTTGCCGCTGTTCCAGAGATAGCCCGAATTGACGTAGTCGGCCGCCTTCACGGCGTCCGGCTTCTCGACAAAACGCGCGACCGCGTGCACCTCGCCGGAGATCGCTTCGCCCGGGCTGATGTAGCCGTATTCGGTCGCCGGCCGCTCCGGCTTGACGCCGAAGGTGACGATGCGCCCAGCACTCGCAGCCGTGAGGCCTTCGCGGCACGCAGCGACGAAGGCGGCATTGTCCTGCACCACGTGGTCGGCCGCGAGCGCGAGCACGATCGCGTGATTGTCGCGGCTCTGCGCAAAGACGGCGCCCGCAGCGATCGCGGGCCCGGAGTCCCGCNNGCTCGAGGATGACGTCAGCCTCGATGCCGATCTCGGCAAGCTGCTCGAGCACCATGAAGCGGTAGGACGCGTTGGTGATGACGATCGGACGATCGAACAGCGACGCGTCAGAGACCCGCAGCAGCGTGTCCTGGAAGGTCGAGCGCGTGCCGAACAACGGCAAGAATTGCTTCGGCCGCACCTCGCGCGAAGCCGGCCACAGCCGCGTGCCTGCACCGCCGCACATGATCAGCGGGATAATGCGTTTGTCCATCGTCATTTCAAACCTTGAAGTGGTCCCGATACCAGGTGACAAAATTGCGGACTCCATGCTCGATCGGCGTTGACGGCGCAAAGCCGGTGTCGCGCATCAAATCCTCGACATCCGCGAACGTTTCCAGCACGTCTCCCGGCTGCATCGGCAGCAATTCTTTGATCGCCGTCCGACCCAGCTCCCGCTCCAGAAGTCCGACGACATGCATCAGCTCTTCCGGATGGTTGTTGCCGACATTGTAGACGCGAGACGGCGCATTTGCGGCAGCCGGGTTATCCACAGGCGCGCGATCGATGAGCTTGGATACTACACGGGTCACGTCGTCAATATAGGTAAAGTCGCGCCGCATCCTGCCATGGTTAAAGAGCCGGATCGGCCTGCCCTCGACAATCGCATTCACAAACAGAAACATGGCCATATCGGGCCGTCCCCACGGACCGTATATGGTAAAGAAGCGCAGGCCCGTGACCGGCAACCGGTAGAGATGGCTGTAGGACTGCGCCATCAACTCATTGGCTTTCTTGGTCGCGGCGTAGAAGCTGACGGGATGATCCGTGCGGTCCTCCACTGCAAATGGCAGTTTTGTGTTGGCGCCGTAAACGGAGGATGACGAAGCGTAGACGAGATGACGACAGCCGTTGTTCCGGCAGCCTTCGAGCACGTTGAGAAAGCCCTGGAGATTGGAATCGACGTAAGTATGCGGATGCTCGATCGAATAGCGCACGCCGGCCTGGGCTGCGAGATGCACGACGGTCGCGAACCGGTGCTGCGCGAACAGCGCCGCGACCGCCTCGCGGTTCGCCAGATCAGCCTGCACAAACGAGAAGCCGCGACCGTTCCGCAAAAGCTCAAGCCGCGCCCGTTTCAGCGCCGGATCGTAATAGCTGTTGAGATTGTCCAGCCCGACGACGGGCCGGCCCTCGGCCAGGAGCTGCCGGGCGACGTGAAAGCCGATGAAACCGGCGGCCCCCGTGACCAAAATTGCCTGATCCGTCATCCTGTTCCCAAGGCGTGGTTCGCGGCACCCGCATTGGGCGCTTCTTTACCCGCTGCGTCGAGGGGGTCGCAATAGCCCTGACTGCTCTCGTTATGAGCTATTGCAAGATCGGCGCCAAAACCATACCAAAGCGGCCAAATTCGGCGCCTCGCGTCGGGTGACTTCAACCTTCGCAAACCCTGTTCATGCGGGCGAGATGCGCCGAATCCTGCTATCGACGGCCAAGATCGTGATTTCCGCAGCGCTGCTCTATCTGGCGCTGCGCAAGGTCAACCCGTCCGAACTGTTTTCGCGGTTCACCGTGACCAGCCTGTTCTGGATCGGCATGGCGATCGCGGTCACGTTCCTGCAGATCTTCGTCGGCGTGCTGCGCTGGCGCGAGATCAGCGCCGAGTGCGGCGCGCCGCTCGAGCTCGGCCGGGCCATGCGCTACAACGTGATCGGCTCGTTCTTCAACCAGACCCTGCCCTCCGCGATCGGCGGCGATGCCGTCCGGCTTTGGCTCGTCGCGCGCGCCGGCGCCGGATGGCGTGCGGCGACCTACTCGATCTTCGTTGATCGCGCGATCGGACTGGTTGCGCTTGCGATCGTCATCGTCGCAAGCCTGCCATGGAGCTACCGCCTCATCACCGATCCGCATGGGCGTTCGGCGCTGCTGCTCGTCGACCTCGCGGCACTCGCCGGCGGCGTCGGCTTCCTGATCTTCGGCGCGCTGAAATGGTCGTGGCTGAAGACCTGGTGGGCCACCCACCACATCCACGCCTGCGCCGTGATCGCGAACCGTGTGATCTTCAACCGCTCCCGCGGACCGATTGTTGCGATCCTGTCGCTCCTCATTCACGTGCTCGCCGTCGTCATCGCCTGGTGCGTGGTGCAGTCGATCGCCGCGCCGGTCAGCTTCGGCCAGGTCTTCCTCCTGGTCCCCCCGGTCATGCTGATCACCCTGATGCCGATCTCGATCGCTGGCTGGGGCGTGCGCGAGGCGACCATGGGCCTGGCCTTCGGCTTCGCTGGCTTGGCGGCCAATGAGGGCGTCAATATTTCGCTGCTGTTCGGCGCGGTATCTTTCATCGTCGGCGCAATCGGCGGACTGGTCTGGATCTTCAGCGCGGAAAAGGCCGCGCAGGGATCGGCACCGATCGAGGTGCCGGAGTGACCGCGCCCGCCGTCGTTCTGTCATTGCTCGGCGCCGCGATCGCCGGGCTGATATCGGCCGTCATCACCTGGACGAGTCGTCCCCTGCTCCAGCGCTATGCCCTGGCGAGGCCCAACGCGCGTTCCTCCCATCGCATCCCGACCCCTCAGGGCGCGGGCATCGCGGTGATCGCCGCAACGCTGCTGGTCGCATCGCTCTGGGCGGCGTGGGCGAACGTGGCGATCCCGCCGGCGCTGGTGGCCGCGACGGTGTTGATCGCACTGGTCGGGTTTGCCGACGACATCATGTCGCTGCCGGTGCTGCTGCGATTGGTGCTGCAAGCCGCGGCCGTCGGAGCCGTCGTGTTCACGTCGCCCGAGAACTCGCGCATCGTGCCGGCCTTGCCGCTCGTGCTGGAGCGCGGCCTGATCGTGCTCGCCGGTGTGTGGTTCGTGAACCTCGTCAACTTCATGGACGGGCTCGATCTGATGACGGTGGCGGAGGTGGTGCCGGTCACCGCGGCGCTGATGCTGCTCGGATGGCTCGGCGAGCTGTCCTGGCCGGCCGCGCTGATCGCCACGGCACTGTGCGGAGCGACGCTCGGCTTTGCACCCTTCAATCGTCCGGTCGCCAAGGTCTTCCTGGGCGACGTCGGCAGCCTGCCGATCGGACTATTGCTCGGCTGGTGCCTGCTGGAGCTTGCCTGGCACCAGCAGCCGGCCGCGGCGCTGCTGCTGCCCGCCTACTATCTCGTCGATTCCACCGTCACGCTGTTTCGGCGCATCGCCCGGCGCGAACAATTCTGGTCGGCGCATCGCACGCACTTCTATCAACGCGCCACCGACAACGGCTTCACCGTTCCTCGGGTGATCGGCGAGGTGTTCGCGCTCAATCTCGTGCTCGCGCTGCTCGCCATCATCACGGTCCGCGCCGGCTCGGCGACGATCACGGCGCTCGCGTTGCTTGCGGGAGCAATCGCGATCGGCCTCGTCCTGTGGCGGTTCTCCCGTCGTCAAACGCCCTGAGTCGACAAGGCCAGCCGCAAGCCCTCATCGAGCGAGACCTGCGGCTGCCACCCGGTCGCGATCGCCTTGGAGACGTTGAGTTCGAGCGAACCGATCAGGCTGTCATGCGTATCCTGCCGGCCGACGATGCCGAGCAGCGAGCTCAACAGCTCCGGCGGCATGCGGAACAGGCGCGGTTTCTTGCCGGAGGCCCGGGCCAGACGCTCGATGAATTCGGGCGTCGAGACCTGTTCCCCGTCGGCCACGAGAAAAATCTCGAAATTGCTCGCGGGGTCAGGATGGGTGAGGCGCCGCAGGATGAACGACGACAGGTTTTGCACGGCAAGGAAGGCGCGCTGATTGTGGATCTCGGCAAAGGGCAGCGGCAGCCCCAGACTCACCGCACGCGTCAGCAGCGCAAAGTTCCCCTTGGCGCCCGCGCCATAGACCAGCGGCGGCCTTATCACCGAAATCTTCATCGTGCTGTCGCGTGCCAGCGTCCTGAGCCCCGCCTCGGCCGCCGCCTTCGACATGCCGTAGAGGCCGCGGGGCGTGAGGATGTCGTCCTCGCTGAACGGGGCGCGGCCGTCGTTGCTGCGGCCATGCACGAGAACCGTGCTGACGAAGATGAACTGGCGCACGCCGGCCATCGCCGCGCTACGCGCCAGGTGCAGCGTGCCGGCGATGTTGACGTTGCGGTAGAGCTGGACCGCATGCTCCTCGTGCTTGTGATGCACGCGCGCGGCCAGATGAACGACGGCGTCGACGCCGGCGAGCGCGGCCTGCCAGTCGGTCTCGGGACCGATCGACTCGATGACGACCTCATCGTCGATCCCTTCCGGGCTGCGAACCGCGCGACGGACCGCCCATCCCTCGCGCACGAGGGCAGGCGCAACATGACGGCCAACGAAACCGCTCGCTCCTGTCACCAGCACGACTGGTTTGCGTTGGCTCATCGTTGTTCCGCCAGCTCCGGGTTGCGCAATAATTCGTCGATCAGGCCGGCATAGGCGTCCATCGCAGTGGCGCGATCGAACCTCGCAGCAGCCTTCACCGCGCGCGCCGCGATGGCGCCCTGGTCGGAGCGGGACGCCGCGCGGATCGCGTCAGCAAGCTGATCGGCCCGGCCCGGTGTCACGACCCAGCCGAGACCGTTCTCCACTACCGTCAACGCCGCCTCGGCCTCCGGCTCGGAGACAAGCACGACCGGACGGCCGACCGCCAGCAGATTGTAGAACCTGCTCGGCACCGAAACCCCCGCGACGTTCTTCAGGTACGGAATGATCCAGAGGTCGGCGGCCGCCAGAAACGCCTCGAGCTGTTCATCCTCGACACGCGCCACGAAGCTGACATTCGGCAGCTTCGCATCAGCCTGCAACTGCTTCAACCGCTCGAAGCCGATACCCCAGCCGGAGAGGAGGAAGTGAATGTCCGCCTCGTCCTTCAACAGGCGCGCCGCCGCGAACACGATCTCCGGATCATGCGTGAAGCCGAGATTGCCCGACAGGCCGACGACGAAGCGGACCGGCAGCGCCCGGCGGAACGGATTGTCCGATGTCAGGGGGCGCGGAGCCGGCACGAGCGTCGCCCAGTTCGGAATGAAGCGGATCTTGTTCCGCGTCATGCCCCGGTAGCTGAGCAGCGGTCGTTCCGCATCACGACCGATGGTGATGACGGCGTTGAGCGCCCGAAACATCAGTGCGTTGGCGACGCGGATCGTCCTGGTCACGATCGAGCCGGGATTCAGGATGCCCGCCATGACGAGGACGTCGGGAAAGAGGTCGTGCATGATCAGCGCCGAGCGCGCGCCCTTGAGCCTCGCAGCCGCCGCCACCGCATAGGGCAGCATGAACGGCGCGGTCACCGTGAGCGCGACGTCGCCGCGTCGCAGCTCCCGAATCAGCGCGAAGAAAGTGCGCATCGCAAACAGAAGCTCGGCCGCAGCGCGCCGCTTCAGCGCCGCCTTTCCCGCTATCCGGTTCTTGATGAAGACGACGCGCGGCTTGCCCGGACCGGTCTGCGAGGCCGGCAACTCGCCGGGCGAGCCCGACAACACGACGACCTCGT
The DNA here is from genome assembly GCF_001641635.1 of Bradyrhizobium centrolobii. Taxonomy (GTDB): domain Bacteria; phylum Pseudomonadota; class Alphaproteobacteria; order Rhizobiales; family Xanthobacteraceae; genus Bradyrhizobium; species Bradyrhizobium centrolobii. The sequence continues at coordinate 215,165 of NZ_LUUB01000106.1, read as the reverse complement.
GTCCCTCGGCGAGGCGGCAGGCAATCTCCGCCATGATCGCCGCCGTCGTGCTCGGATCCGGCGGATAATGCTGGCTCGCGACGACGATCTTGCCAAGCGATTGCATGGTCAGGCCGCAGTCGACCCGAATTCGGGAACTGCGTCCTTCAGGATGGTCCTGATGGTGGCCCGATCGTCCCGCGCGATCGCCTGTTCGAGCGCGGTGATCCATTTGCGCAGCGTCTGCATCGGCGGCTCGTTCGGCTGCGCGGCCATGATGCCGGCGACGCCGATCTCCGCGGTGGGTTCTTCGGACGCGAACAGGATCTCGTGCAAGCGCTCGCCCGGCCGCATCCCCGTGAACACGATCTCGATGTCGTAGCCGGGCTGCAGGCCGGACAGCCTGATCATGCGCTCGGCGAGATCGACGATCTTGACCGGCTGGCCCATGTTGAGCACGTAGACGGACACGTCCGAATGCTGCGCGCCGAGCGCGTGCGTCGCAGCCGTGATGACGAGATCGCAGGCTTCGCGGATGGTCATGAAGTAACGGACCATGTCGGGATGGGTGACCGTCACCGGACCGCCGGCCTCGATCTGGGCCTTGAACTTCGGCACCACCGAGCCGTTCGAGGCCAGCACGTTGCCGAAGCGAACCGAGATCAACCGCATCGGCGGCTTGGAGCCGCCGGCTTCAGCCGCGAGATCGTGATCGAGCGCCTGGCAGTACATTTCGGCGAAGCGCTTGGTCAGGCCGAGCATCGACACCGGCTCGATTGCCTTGTCGGTCGAGATCATCACCATGGCTTCGGCTCCGGCGGCAAGCGCCGCATCGGCCACGTTGATCGAACCGAAGATGTTAGTCTTGACCCCCTCGCTCCAGTCGCGTTCGAGGATCGGCACGTGCTTGAGCGCGGCGGCATGGAACACGATGTCCGGCTTGAACTCGGCCATCAGGCGCATGATGCGTTCGCGGTCGCGGATATCGGCGATCCGCCCCTCGATCGTCGCCGCGGCGCCATGGGCCGCGAGCGCTTCGGTGACCGCGTAGAGCGCGGGCTCGGAATTCTCGACGACCAGGAGCCGCGCGGCGCCGAAGGCGACGACGCGCTCGCAGATTTCGGAACCGATCGAACCGCCGCCGCCGGTGACGATCACGGCCTTGCCCCTGATCAGGGCTTCCAGGCGCGCGTAGTCGATCTTCTCGCTCGGCCGCAACAGGAGATCCTCGACCGCAACCGCGGTGAGCCGCGGCGTGTCGCCGCTCTCGAGCGAGGGCATGCGGTTGACGATCACGCCAAGCTTGCGCGCCCGCATCAGCACCGATTCCGGGTGAGCCTCAGGCTCGAAGGCGGACTGCGTCATCACGAGGCGGGCGATCGCCTTGTTGCGCTTGGCGAAGTCGCCAATGACGTCCTCGATGTCGTCGACGCCGCCCAGCACCGGCACGTTGCGGATGAGTTGGCCTTGATCGGAGCTCGAGGGCGACAGCACGCCGACCGGCCAGATGTGCTTGATGGCGCCGCTCTCGATGCCGCGCAGAAGCACCTCGGCGTCTGCGGCGCGGCCGATCAGCAGCGTCGGCGCGGCGTCCTCGATCCGGGCATGGCGCCGCACGCGGGTATAGCGGAAGTAGCGATAGGCGAGGCGCAGCGCGCAGAGAAACGAGATCTCGAGGAACCAGTAGAGGACGATCGTGACCTTGCCGAGAAAGAAGGCACCACGGACGTTGGGAGCGACGAAGATGTAGTCGAGAACCAGCAGTGCGACCGTCAGCACGGTCGCGACCCGGATGATGTTCAGCGCATCGGGCAGCGAAATGAAGCGCCACTTCGTCGTGGTCAGGTTGGAGACGAAGAACACGACCACGCTGAAGGCGAGGAAATAGGGCAGGATCTGGAACAGCAGCGGCAGACGGTCGAAAAAGCCCTCACCGCCCTCGAAGCGCAGGTAGAAGGCGACGAACAGCGCCGCCGTGGTGGCCAGGAGGTCGTGGAGCGCGATCAGGAAATTGCGCAAGGTAAGATGCGAAAGACGCGTCATCCGCCGACCGATGAATATCCAGTTTGATGCAACCTGACCGCGCTGATAGCCCATCTCGGCAGGACTTGCCAGCATAAGACTGGCCAGCAGCGCGGCGGGTCAGGAACCGGCTTCCCCCACCTTCGGCGCACCGCGCCGCGCTCCGATGACCATGCCGCCGGCAACGCCGACGCCGAGGACATACATCCAGCCCTCGTGGAAATCGAACAGATGGGAGTTGAAGAGCGAGGTGAAGATATTCTGGACCACGACCAATAGTCCGATCCAGTTGGCAAGTCCGTCGCCGCGAAACAGGAGAAGATGCAGGAGCCAGATCGCGTAGAGAATGACGACGCCGATGATGCCCCACTGCACGGCAACGTTCAGCGTCTGGTTATGCGGATTGCCGATCACCTCGGCGGAAGCCTGGTAGTGGCCACTGGGCGTGGCGACCTGCTCGAACAATCCGCGCGTCGAGCCCGTGCCGTGCCCCTTGATCGGCGCCTCCGCGAAGAAGCCGAGGGATTTCCGCCAGAATTCGAGCCGCAGTCCGAGCGAGGTGGGCTCGCCCTTCTCCTTATAGCGCGTGTAGTCGCTGGCGAAGGTATCGGCGGTCTTGCGCAGTTGCGGCGAGGCCTGCCAGGCGAGAGCTGCCCCGGCGAGCAGGGCGGCGAAGATGATCGCGATGCTGCGCCACCTCAGGTGAAGCAGCGCGAACACGCCGAACATGATCGGAATGGTGACGAGCGCGGTGCGCGATACCACCACGAACGCCATGTTGACGAAGAAGCTCAGCGCAAGCGCCGTCAGCAGCCCGGCGAGCCAGTACCGCTTCTCTCGCAGCAGCATCACGATGGGATAGGCGAGCGCGACTGCGCACAGCGTGAATTCCTGGCTCTGGTCAATGTAGTTCTTGACGAAGATGCCGCGCTCGAGGTGGTCGGGTTTGAGCGTGAAGTTCGGGTAGAAGGCAACCAGCCAGGACATCACCGACAACAGCGCGCAGGACGCCAGGAAGCCGATCAACACCCAGTGCCCGCGCGACGAGCGCTCGAAATGATAGAGCAGGACCGGAAGCACGAGCAGCTTGACCGTCGGATTGACCGCATAGAGGCGCGCGCCCCAGGCCGCATCCGACCACAGCGTCCCTACCAGAGCGAGCAAGAACAGCGCGATCGGCGCCGCGCAGATCGGACGCTTCAGGGATTGCAGGAACGCGCGCAGATCGAGAAACGGCACCATGCAGACCAGCAGCAGGGCGTTGAATATCCCCGCGAGCGATGTCGACCAGGGCAGCGAGGCCGCGGTCAGGACCGCAAACACGTCGACCGTCTCGGCCCAGGCCGCCGGACTGCGCAAGCGCCGCAGCAGCATCGCGCCCTTCGATTCATCTCGTGCGAGCACCGTCACTTGCCCCCTCCCCGCGCGCGATGGACCAGCGCCGTCGTGCTGAAGCCTTGCAGGATATCGACCAGGACGACCCTGCCGCCCGCGGCCTCCACGACCTCATGGCCGACGACCTGTTCGCGGGTGTAATCGCCGCCCTTCACCAGCACGCTCGGCTTGATCCGGGTGATCAGGTCGATCGGCGTATCCTCTTCGAAGATCACGACGAGATCGACGGCTTCGAGCGCGGCCAGCACCTCGGCGCGCGCACGCTCGTCCTGGACAGGGCGATCGGCGCCCTTCAGCCGCCGCACCGAGGCGTCGCTGTTCAGACCCACGACCAGGCGATCGCAGGCCGCGCGCGCGGCGGTCAGCACCTTGACGTGGCCGGGATGCAGGATGTCGAAGCAGCCGTTGGTGAAGCCGACCCGCTGGCCCTGCCCGCGCCATTCGGCGAGCTGCGCATCCAGCGCGCCCGGCTCGAGCACGATCTTCTCCTCGGCCGCGAGATAGGCATGCGGCAAAATTTTGCGCCGCAGCTCGGCCGCGCTCACGCTGGCCGTGCCCTGCTTGCCGACGGCAACGGCGGCTGCCGCATTGGCCATCCGCAAGGCCGTGTCCCAGTCCGCGCCCGTCGCGAGCGACACCGCGAGCGCTGCGGCGACGGTGTCGCCCGCGCCGGAAACGTCGCGCACCTTCACCGGATAAGCCGGAACGTGAACCGCCTCGCCATTGCGCAGCACCAGCGTCATGCCGTGCTCGCCTTGCGTGACGAGGATCGCCTCGCAATCGGCAAGCCGCATCACGTCCTCGGTCGCATCCACGATGCTCTGCGTGGTGTCAGCGCGGCTGCGGGTGGCTTCCGAAAACTCCTTGCGATTGGGGGTCAGCAGCGTGGCACCGCGATAGATCGCCCAGTTGAGGCTCTTGGGATCGACGATCACGGGCTTGCCGAGTTCTCGCGCGGCGTCGATCACGTGGCGGATCACGCGCGCGGTCAGCACGCCCTTGGCGTAGTCGGAGAGCAGCACGATGTCGGCGCGCGAGATCTGCGGCAGGATCGCCTCGATCAGCTTCGCCTCGACCGCGTCGGAGGTCGGCGCCGGCTGCTCCCAATCCGCGCGCAGCATGTGGGTCGAGAAATGCTCGGAGACGAAGCGGACCTTTCGCGTGGTCGGACGCGACGGATCGCACACCAGCACGCTTTCGATGCCGGCCTGCTCGGCCAGCGCAGCTGCGAGCCGCTTCCCGGCATCGTCGTCGCCGACGAGACCGACGAAGATGCAGCGCCCGCCGAGCGAGGCGACGTTGCGCGCGACGTTGCCGGCGCCACCGATGTGGATCTCGCTACGCTGCGCGGCGATCACCGGCGCCGGGGCTTCCGGCGAAATCCGCGACACCTCGCCATAGACGAACTCGTCCAGCATGATGTCGCCGATGCACAGCACCGTGCGGCGCGCAATGTCTTGCGCGAGGGCATCGAAATCGAGAATGGGCGTCGGCATGGACGTCTGCATGGTCTTGGGTCTCAGCGGAAGCGATCGGGCCGGTCGAGATAGCCGCCCACATAGGCCTTCACCGCATCCTCGAGCGGCGTGAAGCCGCCGTTATAGCCGGCACGGCAGAGACGATCGACCTCGCTCTGGGTGAAGTACTGGTAGCTGCCGCGGATCGCCTCGGGCATGTCGATGTATTCGATATTGGGTTTGGTGCCGAGCGCCGCATAGGCCGCGAGCATCAGGTCCTTGAAGCTGCGCGCCTTGCCGGTTCCGACATTGAAGATGCCGGATACCGATGGCGTCGCGAGCAACCACATCATGACCCGCACGACGTCATCGACATAGATGAAATCGCGGCGCTGATCGCCGTCGGCGATGCCCTCGCGATGCGACTTGAACAGCTGCACGACGCGGCCCGCCTTGATGTCGTCGAAGCGGCGCGCCAGCACGCTCATCATCGAGCCTTTGTGGTACTCGTTCGGGCCGAACACATTGAAGAATTTCAGCCCGGCCCATTGCGGCGGCAGGCTTTCGCCTCTGGCTGCGCGATCTATGACCGCGAGATCGAACAGGTGCTTGCTCCAACCGTAGAGGTTCATTGGGCGCAGGTTCTTCAGCGCCGATGGATCGTCACTGAATCCCTGCGTGCCATCTCCATACGTCGCTGCCGAGGAAGCGTAGATGAAGGGTGTCGCGGTTGTCGCACACCAGTCCAGCAGGCGCATCGGAAAGCGGAAATTGGCTTCGATAACGAGATCGCCGTCGATCGCTGTCGTCTCGGAAATGGCGCCCAGATGAAGCAGCGCGTCGAGCTTGCGACCGTTCAGCCACTGCACCAGCTCGGCCGGGGGCACGATATCCACAATCTGCCGCTTGGCCAGATTGCGCCACTTGCCCTCTCGACCCAAGAGGTCGCAGACCACGACGTCGCTCCGGCCGGCGTCATTCAACGCGGCGACGACGTTCGATCCGATAAAACCGGCCCCGCCGGTCACCAGCAACATTCAAACTTCCCTGCCCGATTGCCAAATCTCGGCGCGATTGCCCGGTCCTGCCGTAGCGCATGATCCGTCAAAGTGTAAGCGGTTTTGGGATCGGCCCGCTGCCTGCTTTACGTTCCGGCCCGGAGCGGCTAACCGAACTGCCACATCAGCGCACCCGTGACCACATTAACGAATGAACCAAGATTCGCAATTTAGCGGAAATGAGGACCGGAGCGATACCCGCCCGATCCTGATCATTCCCTATATGTGGATCGGCGATTTCGTCCGGAATCATACCGTCGTCAGGGTTCTTAAGGAACGCTGGCCGAATCGACCCGTCGATCTCCTGGCCACGTCCCTGTGCGCCCCGCTGGTCGATTACATGCCCGGCGTGCGCCAGGGGATCGTCTGGGACCTGCCGCGCAGCCGGCTCGCTGTCGCCCGCCAATTCGGCCTGGCGAAGCTGCTGCGCGAACGGAACTACGGGACCGCGCTGGTGCTGCCACGGACCTGGAAATCGGCGATCGCGCCGACGCTGGCCGGCATCCCCGAGCGGGTCGGTTTCGTCGGCGAGTTCCGGTTCGGCTTGATCAACCGCTGGCGCTGGGGCGAGAAGCGGCTACCCCGTTTCATCGACAAAAACGCCGCCCTTGCCCAGCCCGACGGCGCCCCGCTACCGCCGGAGTGGCCGGTGCCGCAATTGCGGGTTCCGGCCGAGGAGATTGTCCGCTGGCGGCAGGCCAACGGGCTCAGCGCAGGAGCCGCCGTGGCGCTCGCCCCCGGCTCGGTCGGCGTCTCCAAGCGCTGGACCTATTATCCACAGGCCGCCCGGCTCCTGATCGAGCAGGGCCTGGAGGTCTGGGTGGTCGGCGGGCCCGCGGAGAAAGGATTGGCCCAGGAGATCGTCGCGGCGGGCGGCCCTGGGGTCCGGGACCTGACCGGCACCGACCTGCGTAACGGCGCGCTGGCCATGGCGGCGGCGGGCGTGGCGATCTCGAACGATTCCGGCCTGATGCACATCGCAGCCGCGCTGGGAACGCCCACCATGGGCATTTTCGGCCCGACCAACCCGTATCTCTGGGCCCCGCTCAACGGCCTTGCCGCGACCGTGGTCCAGAAAAAAAGCGTGCTGTCCTGCCAACCCTGCCAGAGCACGATCTGCCGGATGAATGACCATCGTTGCATGCGCAATATCGCGGCCCCGGAGGTCGTCGCGATCGCGCAGCGGGTGCTCGGAGAAGCGCGCACGACCTGAGCGACGTCAGGCCGCTGATTTTTCCGACGTACTTACGGTAGTGCGTTCACCTAGAGCGATCTGCCCCGCTCAGCAGCTTCTTTGCTTGTGCAAAAAAAGAAAGAAAGTTGAAGAACTTAAAAGTCGATTCGTCAAAAACTAGTGAAATCGCTACGATACTCGTGATACGGGATGAGGATTAGCATGGTAATTGCGGAAGCGATAAGTGGTCTCGGCGCTGTCAAGACCGCGTTCGATATGGCCAAGGCTTTGGAGAACATCCACGAGACCGTCGCTCGTGATCGGGCGATTATAGATCTCCAGAAGGAAATTCTCGCGGCACAAGCGGCACAATTTGCGCTGCTGGAACGTGTAGGCAAGCTTGAAAAAGAAGTGACTCGCCTTGAAGCATGGGATGCAGATAAGCAGCGTTACCAGCTTGCTGAACTCGCTCCTGGCATTTTCGCCTATTCGCTGAAAGAAGGAATGGCAAACGGAGAACCACAGCATCATCTGTGTACTGCCTGCTATGATGCCGATTTCAAGTCTTTCCTGAAACGCGAAACGTGGAATCCTGGTCGATGTGCGATGATCGTTTGCCATGGTTGTGGTTGGTTCGCCTATGAGCATGGGTCGGCCGACCCAGCCCACAAGGGCCTGCGGCCTACGCCCTATCGAGAGTGATTGCTGTTGATGAATGCGTCGCCCGTGGCGCTCCCGCACAAACGGGCCAAGCTCGCGACCGATGATGGTGCGGGCACCAACGATTTTTGCGATGATGCCTGTCTACAGGTGTTTTGCCCGACGCGTCAAACAGATTCGCAAAATCCGTAAGACGCCACTCAAGCGGTCAAGCCATTGATTCCGCTGTCACCGGCTACTTTGCATGGGGTTGTTTTCGAGATTTGTTTGCGGTCGCGAAAGCGGCGGTTCAGAGCAGCGGCCGATAGACGTCCCCGATCCGCGCCGCCTCCGCATCGAGGCTGAATTGTTCGAGTACCCGTGCCCGTCCGCGCGCACCCATAGCGGTCGCGGCCGCTGGATCGCGCATCAGCGGTTCGAGCGCCGCGACAAGCGCATCGGCATCACCGGGCGGCGTCAGCACGCCGGTGACACCATCCTCGACCACGAGCTCCGCGGCCCCCGCACGCGCAGCCACCAGCGCGCTGCCTGCCGCCATCGCTTCAATCAGCGTCAGGCCGAATCCTTCGTTGCGCGAAGTGAAGGCGTAGATCGTCAGCCGCTGGTACCAGCGCTGCACTTCCTCGATCGGCAACTCACCGGTGATGACGATCCGCGATTGCAGGCCGGCGGCCTCGATCCGCTTCCTGAGATCGCCAGCAAAGGCAAGCTGCTCGGGCGTGACCTGGCCGACGATGACGGCGGTGAAATCCGGATAGTGCGGCAGCAATCGGCACATCGCATCGACGAAGACATCGGTGCCCTTCTGCGCGCGCACGCGGCCGAAGCAGCCGATGGCATGGCTGCCGGGCAGACCGCTCTCGGCGAAGGCCGCAGCGCGATCCAGCGGCGGCGCATAGACGTCGGTTTCGACACCGTGCGGAATCACGGTCGCCCTCACTTTCAGGAATGATGCCGATATCTCGCTGGTCGCGATGATCGCGTCCATCCGCCGGATCAGCCAGCGCGTGATCCATGTATGATGCCGCTGCGCGGCCGAGGTGAAGACGAGTTTTAGCGGCCAGCCGAGCGCGCGCAGCACGACGCCGGCGATCATCTCGTTGTTGCGGCGCGCATGCCAGATCAGCGGCGCCTTGCGGCGCCATAGTTTCAGAAAATCGGCAACGCTCAGCCGCGCAATCCCCTCCGGCGCGTCCGAGCCGAACCACGCGGCGCGAAACAGTCTTGCCAGACGCGGCGCCACCATCCGGTTGGTCGCGGTGACCCCGGAATAGCGCCTGTGCAGATTTGGCACGATCACTTGCAGATCGCCGGGGAAATTCGCCACGTCACGCTCCGTTTCGGAAGTCCCCTATACGCAACATTAAGCATAGTGACCAGTTCAGCCGTGCCGAAACCCCCTCTTCACTGCGCAAACGCTAGCATCGGCAGTTGATCGAAGACGGGTGAGATCATGACTGTGCTAGTCACCGGCGGCGCCGGTTATATCGGAAGTCACACGGTCCTGGCGCTGGCGGAAGCCGGCGAGGACGTCGTCGTGATCGACGATCTCTCCACCGGCTTCTCCGCCTATCTGCCCGAAGGCGTGCCGCTGTTCATCGGGGACGCCGGCGACGAGAACCTGCTCGAAGGCGTGATCGCCCAGCACAACATCGAGAGCATCATCCATTTCGCGGGCTCTGTCGTCGTGCCGGACTCGATGCGCGATCCGCTCGGCTACTATCGAAACAACTTCACGACCGCGCGCAACCTGCTCAACGTCGCGGTGAAGCGCGGCATCAGCCGCTTCATCTTCTCCTCGACCGCGGCCGTCTACGGCAATCCGGACCAGGTGCCGGTGCCCGAGCACGCGCCGACGCGGCCGCTCTCGCCCTACGGCTCGTCGAAGCTGATGACCGAGATCATGCTGCACGACGTCGCCTCCGCCTACGGCATGCAATATGTCGTGCTGCGCTACTTCAACGTCGCCGGCGCCGATCCGCTGGCCCGCATCGGGCTTGCCACCGTCGGCGCCACGCATCTGCTCAAGATCGCGGTCGAGGCCGCGACCGGCCAGCGCGCCAAGATCGACGTGTTCGGCACCGACTATCCGACCCAGGACGGAAGCTGCATTCGCGACTTCATCCACGTCACCGACCTCTCGCAGGCGCATCGCTCGGCACTGTCATACTTGCGCCGCGGCGGCGCCTCCACGACGCTGAATTGCGGCTATGGCCGCGGCTATTCCGTGCTCGAGACCATCGACGCCGTGCGGCGCGTGTCCGGGCGCAGCTTCGCCGTCCAGTACGCGCCGCGCCGGCCCGGCGACATCATGACCATGGTCGCCGACACCAACCGGATTCGCAGCCTGCTCGACTGGAAGCCGCAATACGACGACCTCGAGACCATCGCGGCGCATGCGCTCGCCTGGGAGGAAAAGCTGTTCCGCGAGCGTCACGGCGAGCTCCGGCACGCCGTCTCGGCCTAAAATCCATTCGGGCGCAAGCCCTTAATTGGGCTTGAAAAGCCCCGCTTTAGCGGGCACAGAGGCCATTCGATCCCTGACGCGCGGGCAGGCTTTTTCCCTGCGCCGTCAATGGACTACGGATGGCCCAGTTTCCAAAGAAAATCACCGACGATCCCTATGCGGCAGCGATCCTGATTCGCCGCCTGGTCATGGAACAGGGGATCACCTACTGGCGGCGCTACCTGGTCGCGTTCGCGCTTATGGCGCTCGCCGCCGGATCGACTGCGGCCGCGACCTATGTCCTCGGCCAGGTCATCAACCAGGCCTATGTCGACAAGAACATCCCCGGCATCGCGATGCTCTCCGGCGTCACGGTGATCCTCTTGTTCATCAAGGGCGTGGCGACCTACGGCCACATGGTGATCCTGACCAAGATCAGCAACGCCATCCTCGCCACCAACCAGCGGCAGCTTTTCGCCAAGCTGATGCGCGAGAGCGTCGGCTTCTTCTCCGAGCGGCACTCCTCGGAATTCCTGGCGCGGCTGACGGCCGGCGCCAAATCCATCACCGACGTCCTCAACATGCTGGTCAACGCCATCGGGCGCGACCTGTTGATGCTGCTCAGCATGATCGGCGTGATGGTGTGGCAGGATCCGCTGATGTCGTTCATCGGCCTCGTCGCGGTGCCGCCGGCGATGCTGGTGCTGCGCAAGCTGGTCAAGCGCATCAAGGGCCTCGCCTTTAACCAGTTCACCGGAACTGCCGACATCCTGGAGACCATGCAGGAATCGCTGCAGGGCATCCGCACGGTGAAGGCATTCACGCTCGAAGAGACGATGCAGAGCCGCATCGACGAGAACATCGCGATCGTCGAGCGCAACGCCAACAAGATGGCCCGCGTCGCCAACCGCTCCAACCCGCTGATGGAGATGTTAGGGGGCTTCGCGGTCGCCGGCTGCCTGCTCTATGGTGGCTACAGCGTGGTCGCGCTCGGCGCCACGCCCGGCCAGTTCTTCTCGTTCATGACCGCCTTCCTGATGGCGACCGAGCCGGCCAAGCGGTTGGCGCGGCTCAACATCGATCTGAACAGCCAGCTCGTCGGCGCCCGCATGCTGCTCGAAGTCGTCGACAGTCCGGCGAGCGAGCATTCCGACGACGACAAGCCGGCACTGAAGCTCTCCGACGCCCGGATCGAGCTGCGCGACGTCAGCTTCGCCTACCGCAGCGGCGAGACCGTGCTCAACCGCATGAGCTTCACTGCCGAGCCCGGCAAGGTCACCGCGCTGGTCGGTCCCTCCGGCGGTGGCAAGTCGACCGTGCTGGCGCTGCTCTTGCGCTTCCACGAGGTGACGCAGGGCGACATCGTGATCGACGGTCAGTCGATCTCCTCGGTCTCGCGCAAGTCGCTGCGGGCGCAGACCGCCTATGTCGGCCAGGACGTCTATCTGTTCCGCGACACCATCCGCAACAACATCGCGTTCGGCCGGCCGGGCGCGACCGAGAACGAGATCATCGATGCGGCGAAAGCGGCCTGCGCGCATGATTTCATCATGAGCTTCCCGCTCGGCTACGACACGCCGGTCGGCGAGCACGGCACACAGCTCTCGGGCGGCCAGCGCCAGCGCATCGCGGTCGCGCGCGCGCTGATCAAGAACGCGCCGATCATCCTGCTCGACGAGGCCACCGCCGCGCTCGACTCCGAGTCCGAGAAGCAGGTGCAGGAGGCAATCGAGCATCTCTGCCAGAACCGCACCACCATCGTGATCGCGCATCGCCTGCACACCATCATGCACGCCGACGCGATCCTGGTGGTCGAGGGCGGCGAGATCGTCGAGCAGGGCCGGCACGACGAGCTGCTCCGCCGCTCGGGCCGCTACGCCTCGTTCTTCCGACTGCAACATCACGACGCCGGTGCCCTGGCGCCGATCAGCGCAACCGCTTAGGATTACTTTCACCCCAAGAGCAGCGAGACCCGCTTCATGAACGCCGCCTCCTACGTCATCCCGCTCCCGCCCCAGGCGTCTCTTCCCGTCGTCAGGGAGAGCGGCCGCTACCCGGTGCGCCGCATCTGGTGCGTCGGCCGCAACTATCTCGAGCACATCCGCGAGATGGGCAATGACGAGCGCGCGCCGCCGTTCTTCTTCGCCAAGCACGCCGACATGCTGGTGCCCGATGGCGCCACCATTCCCTATCCGCCGCTGACCAAGGACCTGCATCACGAGGTCGAGCTGATCGTCGCGATGAAGAGCGGCGGGCTGAACATTCCC
>NZ_LUUB01000106.1:0-202650 GCF_001641635.1 Bradyrhizobium centrolobii | reverse complement strand
CCCGCCGCGACCTCCAGATCGCCTCGCGCAAGAAGGAGCGCCCCTGGGAGATCGGCAAGTCGTTCGACTATTCCGCGCCCTGCTCTGCGGTGCAGCCGGCTTCGAAGATCGGCCATCCCTCCAAGGGCAAGATCTGGCTCACGGTCAACGGCAAGGAAGCGCAGACGGGCGACCTCACCGAGCTGATCTGGAACGTGCCGGAAATCATCTGGCAGCTCTCGCAGCAGGTGAAGCTCGCCGCCGGCGACATCATCATGACGGGCACGCCCGCCGGCGTGTCGCAGCTCCAGCCCGGCGACAAGCTCGAATGCGGCGTCGACGGCGTCGGCACGCTGAAGGTGTCGATCGGCCAGCCGGAATAGGCTGCACAACGTGTAGAAATCGAAAGGCCCCGGACGTGTCCGGGGCCTTTTTGCATTGGGATCGCGCGGGCAGGAATGTCGGACTATGCGATCTACCAGGCCTTCACCGGCCGATCGGCATGGCTCGCCTGCGGCACGCCGCGATTGAGTGACATGTGGGAATGCACACACAGCCAACCGTCGGCATTTCTGGTGAACACCATTGTGGCCCGGCCGGGACGCGGAAACGGGCGACCATCGGGATGATAGCCCGTGCTGGTCCACGGCGCGATCACGGTTGCCATCGTGCCGTCGGAGGACGCCAGAATCGAGGTCTGCTCGAGGACGAAGCGAAAGTCGGTCGTCTTCGGCCAGACGTTATCCCATTGCGTGGCGACCCATTGATCAAGGCCCGGGATGACGTCGTTATGTGTGCCGAAGGCAAGCACGGCCGGGTGAAAGAGCGGCCTCGCCGAAGCGTAGTCGACCTCACGGACATAGCCTGCGAAGGTTTCCAGCCAACTGCGGAAGAACTGCGCTGTCTCGGTGTTCGCGGTCGGCAAGGGGGCCATTGCATGCTCCATATTCGGCCACTAAGTCTCGGCAATCTTGTTGCCATGGAGCGACGTATCCAGCAAGACTCGCGCTTTGAGGCTACCGGTGGAGATCGGTCGGGACCGGAGGGGCCGCCGTCAAGACCGCATCAGAAAACGAGAGGATGTCTCGGATGTCGAACACGATCACGGAGCTCGAGGGGCTGCTGATGCAGCGCTCGCTCACCGACCCACAGCTTCTGGCCGCGGCGGAGACGGCTTCGGATTTCCGAATCCTGCCGGATGCCACAGTGATCAAGATCGGCGGACAAAGCGTCATTGATCGCGGTCGCGCCGCGGTCTACCCGCTGGTCGACGAGATTGTCGCTGCCCGCAAGATCCACAAGCTCCTGATCGGGACCGGCGCCGGCACCCGCGCCCGCCACCTCTACTCGATCGCCGCAGGGCTTCGCCTGCCGGCCGGCGTGCTGTCGCAGCTCGGCGCCTCCGTTGCCGATCAGAACGCCGCAATGCTCGGGCAGCTCCTTGCCAAGCACGGCATCTCCGCCGTCAGCAGCGCCGGGCTCTCGTCCGTGCCGCTTTTCCTTGCCGAGGTGAACGCCGTCATCTTCAGCGGCATGCCGCCCTATAGCCTGTGGATGCGCCCCGCAGCCGAGGGCGTGATCCCGCCCTATCGCACGGATGCCGGATGTTTCCTCGTGGCCGAGCAGTTCGGCTGCAAGGCGATGATCTACGTGAAGGACGAGGACGGCCTCTACACCGCGAACCCGAAGACCGCAAAGAACGCAACGTTCATCCCGAAGATCTCGGTGGCCGAAATGAAGGCCAAGGGCCTTCAGGACTCGGTTCTGGAATTCCCGGTACTCGATCTGCTCGCCGCGGCGCGCCACGTCCGCGAAGTGCAGATCATCAATGGCCTCGTGCCCGGCAATCTGACCCGCGCGCTCGCGGGCGAGCATGTCGGCACCATCATCGCTGCGAGCTGAAGAGATTAGCGCCATGACCGTCACCAACCAGATCAAGCACGTCGCCTCGCCGCTCGCGCGCCAGACTCTCCTCGACGGCGATCTCACCCGCCCCATCGCTGGCAACCGTCCGAACAAGTTGCTGCCCTGGGTGCAGGTCATCAAGATCGGCGGCCGCGTCATGGATCGCGGTCACGAAGCGATCCTCCCGCTCGTCGACGAATTGCGGTCGCTCCTGCCCGAGCACCGCCTGCTCATCCTGACCGGCGCCGGTATCCGCGCCCGCCACCTCTATAGCGTCGGCCTCGACCTCGGATTGCCCGTCGGGTCCCTTGCGCCGCTCGCCGCGAGCGAGGCGGGCCAGAATGGCCATATCCTTGCGAGCCTGCTCGCGCCGGAGGGCGTCTCCTACATCGAGCATCCCACCATCGCGAGCCAGCTCGCCATCCACCTCAGCGCGGCCCGCGCGGTCATCGGCAGCGCCTTTCCGCCGTACCACCATCATGAATTCCCGACCTCGCGCATCCCGCTGCATCGGGCCGACACCGGCGCCTTCCTGCTCGCCGACGCGCTTGGTGCCGCGGGCCTCACGATCGTGGAGGACGTCGATGGCGTCTACACCAGCGATCCCAACGGCGCCGACGGCAAGAAAGCGGAGCTGTTGCGGGAGACCACCGTCGCCGAGCTTGCGAAGCTCAAGGGCACGCTGCCGTTCGATCCGGCGCTGATCGAGGTCATGACGAACGCGCGGCACATCGCGCGCCTGCAGGTCGTGAACGGCCTCGTTCCCGGCCGGCTCGCGGCGGCGCTGCGCGGTCAGCACGTCGGGACGATCATTCACACCGGTGCCCGCCCGGCCTGATTGCGACTACGCCAGCACATCGCGCGCCGGCCAGGTGCGCGCTAAAACGTCAGAGCCCCGGAGCGCGCTCCGGGGCTTTTCAATTCAGGCTTGGCGCAGCGCGCCAATCACCTCAGCGCCGACACCACGATCAGACCGAGGATCAGCCCCGTCAGCGAGTACTTCAGCGTGTAGTAGACGTTGCGGTTCCATTCCTTGACCTTGCGGCTGGCGAGATGGATCTCGTAGAGCTTGCCGAAGACCTTGTTGAGCGCGCCGACATTCTCGCCGTCGACGTTCTGGGTCGCCGACGCCTTGACGATGTGATGGCTGACCCAGCGGTTGATCGCGGTCATGACGCCGTACTTCATCGGACGCTCGACGTCGCAGAACAGGATGATGCGGTTGACGTCGGTCGCGTTCTCGGCACTGTGGATGAAGGTCTCGTCGAACATGAAGGCCTCGCCGTCGCGCCAGACGCATTCGACGCCATCGACCAGGATGCGGCACTTGTTCGAGTTCGGCGTGACGAGGCCGAGGTGGTAGCGCAGCGAGCCGGCGAAGGGATCACGATGGGCGCCGAGCTTGCCTCCCGGCGGCAGCATCGCGAACATCGCGCCGTGCACGCTCGGAATCGAGTTCAACAGCTCCACCGTCTTCGGGCATAGCGTGCGCGCCGACGGCAGGAAGTCGTCGTACCACTTCAGGTAAAAGCGCTTCCAGCCGCTCTTGAAGAACGAATAGAAGCCCCAGTCGTTGTTCTTCGCCGCCGCGCGGATGAAGCCCTCGTCAAACAGGCGAACGGCCTCGTCGCGGATGGTCTCCCAATTCTCGCTGAGCGGCGTGAGCTCGGGAAACTGGTCGACCGAGATCACGGGCTTGTTCGGCACGGCCGAGCCCGCATACATCAGCACGTTGTAGGGTGCGAGATAGGTCGAGTGGTCGCCGAGCTGGCGCGCAAAGCGCAGCCGCTGCTTGCCCCGGAAGTGAACGTAAATCGTCGATGCCGCAAGCACATAAAGAATGACCAGCTGCGGCGCAAAAAGCTGTTTCAGCATATCCCCGTCCCCAAGTGACCCAGCCGAGGTGTCGTGTAGCGCGGTGCGACCCCAGCGGCAAGGTACTCACCGGTGGGTTGCTGTCTGACGGCGGATCACAAAGAACGGAACCGGCGCTGAACAAGCCGGAAGGGGCCGAATCAGGCGCGCGCCAGCGCCTGCAGCCCCTTGAACGTCAGACGCTTGGGATCCCTGACGCCCGCGAGATAGAACTGGCGGATGAAGGCGGCGACGGCATCGCGGTCACAAGCGGTCAGCGCGACGACGGCGTCGACCGCGATCTTCTGGGCTTCCATTGGGCTCACCTCGGCCTTGCGAGTACCCCGGCCGAGACAGGCTAGGACTCACCGGTTAATTCGGCATTAACCGTTCGGGCACCGTGGCCGATTCGGCCTGACGGCCGAATACGCAAAACGACGCATTGGCGCGGCGCCAGAGCAGCAGCGCGCGCCGGCTGCCCGCACCTTCAGCTCCCGGCGATATCGACGACGGCCTGGGCAAAGGCTTGCGGGGCCTCCTGGGGCAGGTTGTGCCCGATGCCGCCAGTGATGGTCCGGTGCTCGTACTTGCCGGAGAATTTCTTCGCGTAGCTCGAGGGCTCCGGATGCGGTGCGCCGTTGGCGTCGCCTTCCATGGTGATGGTGGGAACGGTGATCACGGGCAAGCTCGCCAACCGCTGCTCGAGCTCGGCATATTTCGCTTCACCCTCGGCCAACCCGAGCCGCCAGCGATAATTGTGGATGGTGATGTCGACGTGGTCGGCGTTCTCGAGCGAGGCCGCGCTGCGGTCATAGGTGGCGTCGTCGAAATGCCATTTGGGCGAGGCGAGCTTCCAGATCAGCCTGGCGAAGTCGTGCCGGTTCTTGGCGTAGCCCTCACGGCCGCGTTCGGTGGCGAAATAGAACTGATACCACCATTGCAGCTCGGCACTCGGCGGCAGCGGCATCTTGCCTGCCGCCTGGCTCGAGATCAGGTAGCCACTCACCGAGACCATTGCGTTGACGCGCTCCGGCCAGAGTGCCGCGACGATGTTGGCGGTGCGCCCGCCCCAATCGTAGCCGGCGAGCGTCGCCTGCTTGATGCCCAGCGCATCCATCAGCGCGACGATGTCGACGGCAAGCGCTGCGGGCTCGCCGTTGCGCATGGTGTCGGGCGACAGGAAGCGCGTGGTGCCATAGCCGCGCAGATGCGGAACGATGACGTGGTAGCCCGCCTGCGCCAGCGTCGGCGCGACGTCGACGAAGCTGTGGATGTCATAGGGCCAGCCATGCAGCAGGATCACCACGGGACCATCGGCCGGACCGGCCTCGGCATATCCGACGTTGAGGACGCCGGCGTCGATCTGCTTGATCGCGGCAAAGGTCGTATTCGCGCCCGGCTTGACCGTGGGCAAATTCGACGGGCTCGCCTTGCGAGACTGCGCAGCGGCGGCGCTGCCGAAGACCAGCGGCGCGGCGATGCCGATCGCGGCGAAGGCCAGGAAGCTGCGACGATCGGGGATTATTTTTTCTGACATATCCATCTCTTGAATTGGAAAGAGGCGCTCGGCGTAGCCGGCGGCCGCTCTATCATGTCAGACGTAGGCGCAACCGAGACGGCGAATGGCCAGCGAGGGAAGCACCGTTTCGCGCAGCCGACGAGTCACAATTCAGCGACTGTCATTCAGCGCGTGTCGATCGCTTTCTTCAGGACAGCGAACTGCTTCTTCAGCCGCGGCACCGCGAAGTCCGTGAAGGCACGCACCTTCGGCACCGACAGCCGGCCCTGCGGCGAGATCAGGTGCACGGGCATCTCGGGATCCTCGTCGCCCGCGAGCACGATGTCGAGCTCGCCGCGATGCACCTGCTCGGCGACCTGGTAGGAATACATCCGCGCGACGCCGCGGCCGGCGACCGCAGAGGCGACCGCGGCATAGGTGCTGTTGATCACGAGCCGCGGCGTGAACTGGACGGTTCGCGGGCTCGAGGAGCCGCGTTGCGGCGCAAAGCTCCAGGAATTCGGCAGGTGGGCCATGGCGATGATCTGGTGCTTGGCGAGATCACCCGGCTCCGCAATGCGCGGATGCTGGTTCAGATATCGCGGCGCGGCCACCACCACGCGGCGCACGTCGCCGAGCTTCGTCGCAACCATTGCCGAATCCGAGAGAGGACCGATGCGGAGGGCGACGTCGATCCCCTCCTCGATGAGGTTGACCGCGCGGTCGAACAGCAACAGTTTTGCCGACACTGTCGGGTAGGCATCCAGGAAGGCATCGAGGATCGGCCGCAGCACCATCTCGCCTGAGACCACCGGCGCGGTGATCGCAAGAGTACCGCGCGGTGCGGCACGGGGGCCGGCCGCGATATCGTCGGCCTCCTCCAGCTCAGTCAGCACGCGGCGGCAGATCGCGACGTAATGCTCGCCCTCCTCGCTGAGCTTGATCGAGCGCGTCGTGCGGTGCAGGAGCTCGACGCCGACCCGTTCCTCCAGGAAGGCGATGGCACGGCTCACCGCCGCCGGCGACCGGCCCAGCTTGCGCCCTGCGGCAGCAAGGCTGCCCTCGTCCGCCGCAAGGACGAACACCTTCATCGCGTCCAGCCGATCCATGGCCTTTCCGCCGCCCCATCAAAATCCGACTGCAAGCTAGGCGCTCGCGCGCGCCGCGACAACCTCCGGAGACCGATCCGCCATTCGATCGCGGCGCGAAAGAGTGTCTGCCGGACAGCGCGTATTCGCACCCGAGCCGCTGCGGCGTACCTCTCACCGCGAGCCAGTGGCTGCCCCGCAGTCGATCGGCACAGGGTCAGTCTCACAGATCCAACAACAGGAGCCCATCATGGGTATCGAGCAGAAAGTCGCCATCATCACCGGTGCTTCGCAGGGCATCGGCGCCGCCCTCGTCAAGGGTTATCGCGATCGCAACTATCGCGTCGTCGCAACGGCGCGCTCCATCAAGCCTTCCGCCGACGATGACATCCTCACCGTCGCCGGCGACATCGCCGACCCGAGCACCGCCGAGCGCGTGGTCCCGCAGGCCGTTGCGCGCTTCGGCCGCATCGACACTCTGGTCAACAATGCCGGCATCTTCGTCGCAAAACCGTTCACGCAGTACACGGCCGAGGACTATGCGGCGGTGATGGGCATCAACGTCGCGGGCTTCTTCCGCATCACGCAGCTCGCCATCGCCGAGATGGAAAAGCAGGGCTCCGGCCATGTCGTCCAGATCACGACCAGCCTGGTCGATCAGGCCAATTCGAACGTGCCGTCGGTGCTAGCCTCGCTGAGCAAGGGCGGCCTCAACGCGGCGACGAAGTCGCTGGCGATCGAATATGCCAAGCGCGGCATCCGCGTGAACGCGGTGTCGCCCGGCATCATCAAGTCGCCGATGCATCCGGTCGAGACGCATGCCCAGCTCGGCGCGCTCCACCCCGTCGGTCACATGGGCGAGATGGCCGACATCGTCGACGCCGTGCTCTATCTCGAGCAGGCCGGCTTCGTGACCGGCGAGATCCTGCACGTCGACGGCGGCCAGAGCGCCGGCCATTGAGCCGACAGGAGTAGCCACGATGCCCATCGTCACCATTCAAGTGACCCGCGAGGGAACGACGCCGGGAGCGGCGTCGCTCACGGCGGAGGAAAAGGCCGCGCTGATCAAGGGCTCCAGCCAGCTCCTGCTCGACGTGCTCGGCAAACCGCTCGATTCGACCTTCGTCGTGATCGAGGAGGTCGACACTGACAATTGGGGTTGGGGCGGGCTGCCCGCGCTGGAATTCCGGCGCCGCAGGGCCGCACAGACAGGCTGATCCGCGCGGGTAATCCGCGCAGGAGGATGACATGACCGAACTGAATGCAGATACCAAGCACCATGCCCGGCCGCATCAGCGGCAGGCATCGACGTCACAATCAACTTCGCAGCAAACCTGGCGATATGCCGTGGCCGGCCTGTCCGCATCGCTGGTCGGCCTCGGCCTCGCCCGCTTTGCCTATACGCCGCTGATCCCGGCCCTGATCGCCGCAAAGTGGTTCAGCGCGTCCGACGTCGTCTATCTCGGCGCCGCGAACCTTGCCGGCTATCTCGCCGGCGCGCTCGCGGCGCGCGCTGGGGCGGCCCGTATCGGCGCGGTCCGCTCGTTGCGCATCATGATGCTGCTCGCCACCGTTTCCTTTTTCGCGAGCTCACACCCGGTGTCGTTCACCTGGTTCTTCGTCTGGCGTTTCCTGGCGGGCTTCACCGGAGGCATCATCATGGTGCTGGCGGCGTCCGTCGTGCTGCCGCATACCTCGCCCGCCAAGCGCGGCATCGTCGGCGGCGTGATCTTCGCCGGCGTCGGCCTCGGCGTTGCTGCATCGGGCACGCTGGTGCCGCTGCTGCTGCAACAGGGCCTGCCGCAGAGCTGGTACGGCCTTGGCGCTTTCTCAGGCCTGCTGACGCTCGTGAGCTGGCGAAACTGGCCAGCAGAGGCCAAGACCGATGCCGCGCCTGTGCCGCATCCGGCGAAGCAACGTCACACCTCGCCCGCAGCTCAGGCCTTGCTGGTCCAGTATGGCCTCAATGCGGTAGCGCTGGTGCCGCACATGGTCTTCATCGTCGATTTCGTGGCGCGCGGCCTCGGCCAGGGCATCGCCGCGGGATCGCGCTACTGGGTGCTGTACGGCCTCGGCGCGATCGTCGGCCCGCTCGTCACCGGCCATCTCGGCGACAGGGCCGGATTTGGACCGGCGCTGCGCGCGGCCTTTCTAGTGGAAGCAGCTGCCGTCCTGCTGCCGACCGTGAGCACGGCGCCGGTCTCGCTGATCGTGTCGAGCGTCGTGGTCGGCGGCTTCACGCCCGGTATCGTGCCGCTCGTGCTCGGACGTATCCATGAGCTCGTCCCGCACAGCACCGAGCAGCAGCGCACCACGTGGAGCCACGCCACCACCAGCTTCGCGCTGTTCCAGGCGGCCGCAGCCTACGGCTTCTCCTGGCTCTATGCGCACACCGGCGGCGACTATCTCGTGCTGTTCGCCCTAGGCGGCGGCGCCGTGGTCCTGGCGCTCGCGATCGATCTCGCGATGGCCCTGACCACGCGCAAAGCCTAGCGACGACGGCGGCGATGATCAGGAATACTGCATCACGCCGTCGTCGATCCGGCCGAAGCGTAAGGAGACGATGTCAAAGGCGTAGTTCTGGTAGAGCCGCCATGGCCGCTTCGAGCCCTGCTTGGGCATCTTCGCAATCGCGCGCTGCACATAGCCGGAGGTGAAGTCCAGCGAGGGCTGGGCCGTGACCGCAGGATCATCATTGTGCGGCATGCATTGGCGGAAATTGCAGCGGTCCATGTAGTTGATGAGCCGGCAGACATACTCGCAGGTGAGATCGCATTTCAGCGTCCAGGACGCGTTGGTGTAGCCAAAGGCCGAGGCAAGGTTCGGCACGTCCGCATACATCATGCCCTTGTAGGTCAGCGTCTTCGCGAAATCGACGGTGCGACCGTCGACGCTGATCTCGAGGCCGCCGACGACCTGGAGCACCAGGCCCGTGGCCGTGACGACGATGTCGGCCGCAAGCTCGCTGCCGTCCTTCAGGCGGATGCCGTCGCGCGTAAAAGTATCGATCTCGTTGGTAACCACAGAGGCCCGCTGCTCGCGGATCGCTTTGAACAGGTCGCCGTCCGGCACGAGGCACAGCCGCTGATCCCAGGGATTGTAGCGTGGCGTGAAATGGGTCGCGACATCGTAGTCGGGACCGAGCGCCATCTGCACGCCCTTGAGGATCAGGTCCTTCACCTTGGCAGGCCGGCGCCGGCTGAGCTGGAAGAAGAACATCCCCCACATCACGTTGCGCCAGCGGATCAGGTGATAGGCGAGTGTCGCCGGCAGATTGCGGCGGAGCTTGTTGGCCAGCAGATCCTGCGCCGGCCGCGACACCACGTAGGTCGGCGAGCGCTGCAGCATGACGACCTGTGAGGCCTTCTTGGCAAGCTCCGGCACCAGCGTCACTGCGGTCGCGCCCGAACCGATCACGACGACGCGTTTTCCGGCGTAGTCGATATCGTCGGTCCATTTCTGCGGATGCACGATACGGCCCTGGAAACCGGCCGTGCCCTTGAACTCCGGCGTATAGCCTTCCTCGTATTTGTAATAGCCGGAGCACATGAACAGGAAATTGCAGGTGAAGCGCACGAGCTCGGTTGCGCCCTCGCCCGTCGCCCGCTCGGCCTCGACGGTCCAGCGCGCGTCCGGTGTCGACCAGGAGGCGCGCCTGACGCGATGACGATAGCGGATCTTGCTGTCGATGCCGTTCTCAGCCGCCGTCTTACGCACATAGTTCAGGATTTGCGGACCGTCGGCGATCGCCTTCGAATCGGTCCACGGCTTGAAGGAATAGCCGAGCGTGAACATGTCGCTGTCGGAGCGGATGCCGGGATAGCGGAACAGATCCCAGGTGCCGCCGATGCAGTCGCGACCCTCCAGGATGACGTAGCTCTTCGTCGGGCACTTCGTCTGAAGATGATAGCCCGCGCCGATGCCCGACAGGCCGGCACCGACGATCAGCACGTCGAAATGTTCTTGGGACATGGTTTCCTCCGCCGCTGAGGATTGTCCGCCTGCGGGCGCGGCCCGTCAACTGGCAATGGACCAAAGGCACAACCAGAAGGAGATTCACCCGGCACGTTCAAAACAACGAAGCCCCGGATCGCTCCGGGGCTTCACATCGATCGTCGATCGGACTGGTGTCTCAGTAGCGATAGTGATCGCTCTTGTAAGGACCTTCCTGCTTCACACCGATATAGTCGGCCTGGTCCTTGCGCAGCTCGGTGAGCTTGACGCCGATCTTGGCGAGGTGCAGGCGCGCGACCTTCTCGTCGAGCGTCTTCGGCAGTACGTAGACCTTCTTCACGTACTTGCCGTCCTTGTTGTTGGCGAACAGCTCGATCTGCGCCAGCGTCTGGTTGGTGAAGGACGCCGACATCACGAAGCTCGGGTGGCCCATCGCGTTGCCAAGGTTCACGAGGCGGCCTTCCGACAACAGGATGATGCGGTGCTTGTCGGGGAATTCGATCTCGTCGACCTGCGGCTTGATGTTGGTCCACTTCAGGTTACGCAGCGACGCGATCTGGATCTCGTTGTCGAAGTGACCGATGTTGCAGACGATGGCGCGATCCTTCATCGCGCGCATGTGCTCGATGGTGATGATGTCCTTGTTGCCGGTGGCAGTGACGAAGATGTCGGCGCGGGGCGCGGCGTCTTCCATCGTCACGACCTCATAGCCTTCCATCGCCGCCTGCAGCGCACAGATCGGATCGACTTCCGACACCATCACGCGGCAGCCGGCCTGGCGCAGCGAAGCCGCCGAGCCCTTGCCGACGTCGCCGAAGCCGGCGACCATCGCCACCTTGCCCGACAGCATGACGTCGGTGCCGCGGCGGATGCCGTCGACCAGCGATTCGCGGCAGCCATAGAGATTGTCGAACTTCGACTTGGTGACGCTGTCGTTGACGTTGATGGCGGGGAACAGCAGCGTGCCCTTGTTCGCCATCTCATAGAGACGGTGCACGCCCGTGGTGGTCTCTTCCGAGACGCCCTTGATGTTCTTGGCGATCTCGGCGAAGTAGCCCTTCGGCTTCTCCTTGAGCAGGCGCTTGACCAGCGCGTAGAAGATTTCTTCTTCTTCGGAACCCGGCTTGTCGAGGAAGGCGGTGTCGCCGTTCTCGGCGCGCACGCCGGCATGCACCAGCATGGTGGCGTCGCCACCGTCATCGAGGATCATGTTCGGCGTGCCGCCGCCATGCCAGTCGAACAGCTTTGCGGTGTAGTCCCAGTACTCGGTCAGCGTCTCGCCCTTGACGGCGAAGACGGGAATGCCGGCGGCCGCGATCGCGGCGGCGGCGTGGTCCTGCGTCGAGTAGATGTTGCAGGAGACCCAGCGGATGTCGGCGCCGAGGGCGGCAAGCGTCTCGATCAGGACCGCGGTCTGGATCGTCATGTGCAGCGAACCGGCGATGCGCGCGCCCTTCAGCGGCTGCTTCGGGCCGAACTCTTCGCGGGTGGCCATCAGGCCGGGCATCTCGGTCTCGGCAAGCGAGATCTCCTTGCGGCCGAAATCGGCGAGCGAAATGTCCTTGACGATGTAATCGGTGAAGCCGGGCTTCGCGTTCATGAGAGCTTCCTGTTTGTTTGCTCGTCATTCCGGGGCGCTCGTGAAACGAGCGAACCCGGAATCCAGAGGTTCGAGATTCCGGGTTCGCCGCTTGAAGCGGCGCCCCGGAATGACGGTGCGGTTAGAGCGCGCGCTTGAGCGGCTCGACCAGGTCGGTCTTCTCCCAGGAGAAGCCGCCCTCGTTGTCGGGCGTGCGACCGAAATGTCCGTAGGCCGAGGTGCGCGCGTAGATCGGGCGGTTGAGGTCGAGGTGGGTGCGGATGCCGCGCGGGGTGAGATCCATCGCCTGCGCCGCCGCCTTCTCGAGCTGGTCCTCCGGCACCTTACCGGTGCCGTGGGTGTCGATGTAGATCGACAGCGGACGCGCCACGCCGATGGCGTAAGCGAGCTGGAGCGTGCAGCGGTCGGCGAGACCGGCCGCGACGATGTTCTTGGCGACGTAGCGCGCGGCATAAGCGGCCGAACGATCGACCTTGGTCGGATCCTTGCCGGAGAACGCGCCGCCGCCATGCGGAGCCGCGCCGCCATAGGTGTCGACGATGATCTTGCGGCCGGTCAGGCCGGAGTCGCCGTCGGGACCGCCGATGTAGAACTTGCCGGTCGGGTTGATGTGCCAGATGGTCTTGCCGTTGATCCAGTCCTTCGGCAGCGCCTCGCGCACATAGGGCTCGACGATGTCGCGAACCTGGTTGGAGGTGAGGTCCTCGACGAGGTGTTGGTGCGACACCACGATCTCGCGCACGCCGACCGGCTTGCCGTTCTCGTACTGCACGGTGACCTGGCTCTTGGAGTCGGGACCCAGCACCTTCTCGCGGCCGGAGTGACGCGCTTCGGAGATGAGGCGCAGGATCTTGTGGGCGTAGAAGATCGGTGCCGGCATCAGGTCGGGCGTCTCGTTGGTGGCGTAGCCGAACATGATGCCCTGGTCGCCCGCGCCTTCTTCCTTGACCTCGCCCGGCTGAAGCGCATCGACGCCCTGCGCGATGTCGGCCGACTGCGGGTGCAGGAGGATCTCGATGTCGCAGGTCTTCCAGTGGAAGCCGTCCTGCTCGTAGCCGATGTCCTTGATGGCGCCGCGCACGACGCTCTCGATCTGCTCGTTGGTGACCGACTTCGGACCGCGGGTCTCGCCGGCGATCACCACCTTGTTGGTGGTCGCGAGCGTCTCGCAGGCGGCGCGGATAGCCCAAGGATCGATGCCGGCTTTCGGCCCTTCGCGGTAGAACAGATCGACGATCTCATCGGAGATCCGGTCGCACACCTTGTCCGGATGGCCTTCAGACACGGACTCGCTGGTGAAGAGATAGGACGCGCGCATCAAGTAACCCCTTGTTCCGCCACTAGAGCCGGCGGGCGTTTGCGATGTTTACCGTTGGATTATGTCAATCACGCCGGCGCGAGATGACGTAGGATTCGTCAAGAAACCAGAGCCCATTGTACTTCCGCAGCACATCCCTGGCGGCATCCAGGGTGCGGCCGTTTTGAGTCATTTCTGTCAATCGGTCGTCCTCGATCTGAGCGACATACACCGCCGCATTCCAGGCTGCAAAGGCTGTCGAGGTTCCGATCGTGCCGGTTACCTCGTTGGGCAGCGCTTCCATATCATACCTGAAGATCGAACGGTTATCCGCGTAAGCATTAAAATTTAGGTCCCGGCCCAACGATCCGAGCTCATACTTAACTGCGCGCAGTAGCTCATGACGGCTGACCGAGAAAGGATTTTCTCCAGGCCAGATCGCCTGGATCATTTCCATGCCCGGATCCTGACCGTGGGAGTGGATACCGATCAGGCGCCCACCGGGCCGAAGCGCCCGTGCAAGAGGCGCAATGATCCGTTTTGCCCGAAAATTAACCGAGGACAGGGCGCGGTATGGCTGGGATGCAATAACGAGGTCGAAATTGGCCTCGGTCTGGCCTGGCCGCGGAATGGTCGAATCCAAAAGGAACCTGTGGTCCTCGCGATAGAGCACCAGGACGACGGGCCGCTCATATAGTGGCATGGCCGTGCGTGGGCTGATCGCGGCGCGCCAGTTCTGCTCCAGGAACGGCCTCAGCTCTGCGATCTGCGTCTCAAACTCTCCCGACGAAGCGCCCCGAAGCGGGACTTCCTGCCAGACGGTGGCAGCCGCCGCCGCGGGCGATGCCGGCGTGAGCCAAGGCGCCTCCGAGTAGAACATGTTGGTAAAGACGAACACCGACGCCGGATGCTCGAAAATGCGATCCGGCACCTTCTCCAGCGTCAGGCGCAGGTCCTCGAGACTAAGCTCCTTGCCGGCGACATAGAACGGCATGTGTGGAAAGCGCTGGTGCGTTGCGCGCAGCACCCGCGCCAGCACTGTGCCATCGCCGATGCCCGCGTCGAACACGCGCAGTGCCGGCGGACGTGGATGTATGGTGGCAAGCTCCAGCGCCACGCGGTCGGCGATGACCCGCTTCTCGCTGCAGGTGTGGACGAACAGCAGATATTTCTGCCGGTTCTCGAAGAAACGGAAATTGCCGCGCGGATCGCGCTTTTCCGGAGGCACCTGAAGTCCCCGCGGCGGCGGCACGCCGCCGGCCATCGATGCGGCCATATAGGCCTGGATCCGCTCCAGCGTGTCGATGGTGATGCGCTTTCCCTCGCGCAGGCGATTCACCAGCTTCCCATCGTTCACCGCGCGCCGGCCAAACGTCGATTCCGCCATGTCTGCCTTGCGGCAGAACTCGGTGATCTGGCTCAGGATTTCGTCGTTCTTCATCGGTGGGAAACGGGTGGGCAGCAGCGTTATGACCAACCTCTTAGCAAAATCTGCCCACTGGGGGAATACCCGGCTTGCTTTACTTCACTTCCAATGACGGGCGCGTGAACCCCGATGCGCCGCCCGGCAACAAACAAGCGCTTCTCCTCTTACGGGACCACCGCTATGCGCCGCCTGCTCGTCGCGCTCTGCCTGCTCGCTGCAACACTGTGGTCCGCGCCCTGCTCTGCGCAGGCGCGCAGCCAGCTCGGGCCGCTCTGCACCACCGACACCACGCCGGCGGACCAGATGATCGACGCCTGCAACAAGATCGTCGCGCTCAAGGTGTTCAAGGGCCCGCAGCTTGCGACGATCTATTTCTGGCGCGCCGTGGGCTGGAACAAGAAGGGCGACTACACCAGGGTCATTGCGGATGCCGCTGAGGCGATCCGGCTGCAGCCGAGCCAGGCGGTCTACAATCTTCGGGGATCGGCCTATTACGACAAGGACGAGTACGACATCGCGATCGCCGATTTCGACGATGCGCTGAAGCTCGGGCCGCCGAGCGGCATCATCTTTCACAACCGCGGCAATGCCTGGCGCGGAAAGGGCGACTACGCAATGGCGATCGCCGACTACGACATGTCGATCAAGGCCGATCCGAAATCGGCGTTCGCGTTCAAGAACCGCGGCATCTCGAAAGAGGCGCTTGGCGATCTCGACGGCGCGCTTGCCGACATCAACCAGGCGATCCGGCTCGACCCGAGCCTGCCGCAGCCGCTGATCGACCGCACCGCGATCTGGCGGGCCAAGGGCGATCTCGATCGCGCGATTGCCGACGGCAGCGAAGCGATCCGGCTTGCGAAGGAGAAGCCGCCGACGAACATCATGACGCCGCCGAACAGCGTGCTGATCTCGGGCTACATCCATCGCGCGCTCGCCTATGAGGCGAAGGGCGACTATGCCCATGCCCGCGACGACTACAAGGCGACGCTGGCGATCGTGGCCTCCGACGCCGGCAGCAAGGCCAATCAGGCGACGGCAAAAGTGCGGCTGTCGCTGGTGACGGACGCAAGCGCGCCGATCCCGCGCGACGCGCCGGCATCGACACAGCAGAGCACGCCCACGCAGCAGCAGGGCAACACCACGCCGGCGCCCTCGCCTGCACCTGCCAGCCCAGACAAGCGTATGGCATTGGTCATCGGCAACGGCGCCTATGCGCATGTCAAGGCGCTGCCCAATCCGCCCAACGATGCGCGTGCGGTGGCAAAGAGCCTGCGCGACATCGGCTTCACCGTATCGGAAGGCGTCGATCTCGACCGAGCGGCGATGCAGAAGATGACGCGCAACTTCCTGCGCGAGGCGGCGCGGGCGCAGGTCGCACTGGTCTACTATGCCGGTCACGGCGTGCAGGTCGACGGCCGCAACTATCTCATCCCGGTCGACGTCGAGCTCAAGGCTGGCAGCAGCATGACGGAGGCGATGATCGACATGGACACGATCATGGCCGGCCTCGACGACCAGGTCCGCACCAACATTTTGATCTTCGATGCCTGCCGCAACAATCCGATGGCGCAGCCGGTGGCGTCCGCAGGCACCAATCGCGGCATCGAAGGCGCCTCGGGCCTCGCAGCTCCAATGAGCTTAGGGGCCGGTGCGACGCTGGGCGCCGGCACACTGATCGCATTCGCCACCGCGCCGGGCCAGGTCGCGCTCGACGGCGAAGGCGCCAATTCACCGTTCTCCGCCGCCCTCTCCCGCCATATCGGCACGCCGGGGCTGGAGGTGCAGCAGATGCTGACGCGGGTGCGGGCGGAGGTGGTGTCGACCACGAAGAACAAGCAGGTGCCGTGGTCGAACTCGTCGCTGCTGGGCGAGGTTTATCTGGCGGAGAAGTGACGGGGCGCTTGCGTCGCCTGTCGCGAGACGGAAGTACCTCGCCCCAAATTCGGTGTCGTCCCGGACAAGCGAAGCGCAGATCAGGGACCCATAACCACAGGACGTGGTTTGGTGAAGACTAGTGGTTACCGATTTCGCGCCACAACCTCTCCCTGGGGTTGATGCTGTGGACGGCCCCCGTGCGCAATTGCGCACTAGGCCGGGACGACACCGGAGGGGTTGCGCGAATTTTCCGTCTCGCGCCGATGATGCATGGCGGCGATGACGGTGCGCTTGCGCCGTCTGGTCGCGCGCAAGAACGAGCTAAAATTGCAACAGCTCTCAGGATAGTCGAACGCAACCTGCGGCTGCTCTGTCATGTTGACTATCGTTATTCTACAGTACCGGCAATAAACTGATCGTCGTTGGAATTTGCTGGGGGAATTTTGTGAAGAAATTTGCTGCCGTCGTCGGCGCCATCCTTTTTGTCATCGCGGGGTCACGGCCCGGTCTCGCCCAAAGTGCTCAGTCCGGCGAAGCCGCGCGGAAAGCAGAACTGAACGCCGCTTGGCAGGCGGCCGGCAATGCTGGCACCGCCGGTCCGGCCGACATCGCCCTGATCGACCAGGCTACGTTGAAGATTCCGGCCGGCGACTTCTTCGTGCCGAAGGCCGAAGGAGCGCGGGTTCTGCGCGCGCTCGGCAATACGGTTCGCGACACGACCTTTGTCGGCCTCGTGCTCGGCACCCGGCAGAACGACCGCTGGCTGGTGGTGATCAACTACATCAAGGAAGGCTACATCAAGGATGATGCCGCTAAGGACTGGAATGCCGACGACCTCCTGAAGAACCTCAGGGAAGGCGTCGAGGAATCGAACAAGGATCGCGCCGCCCGCGGATTTCCCGAGATGGAGCTGATCGGCTGGATCGAGCCGCCGAATTACGATGCCATGTCGCATCGTCTGGTGTGGTCGGTGCTCGGCAAGGACAAGGGCGCACCGGACACCGCTGAAAAAGACGTCAACTACAATACCTATGCACTCGGGCGCGAAGGCTATTTCAGCCTGAACCTGTTGTCCGACTCGAACCGGATCGCAACCGACAAGGCCGTAGCCCACGAATTGCTTGCCAACCTCTCCTATCAGTCCGGCAAGCGCTACGAGAACTTCAGCGCAAGCACGGACCGGATCGCCGAATATGGGCTGCTCGCGCTGGTCGGCGGCGTCGCGGCCAAGAAGCTCGGCCTGTTTGCTGTGCTGCTCGCCTTCGCGCTCAAATTCGCCAAGGCGATCATCTTCGGGCTGGCCGTGTTCGGCGCCGGGGTGATGAAGTTCTTCCGCCGCAAGCCGCGGGACGATTCCGCCGGCGGGGCCGCATGAAGACGATCTTCCACCTGCTGTTCTCCGGCCTGAAATGGGGAAAGCTCGCCACCAGCGGCGGCAGCATGCTGTTGTCGCTCGCGGTCTACGCGACGATCTGGGGCTGGCGCTATGCTGCGGGCTTCATCGCGCTATTGTTTGCGCATGAAATGGGGCACTACGTCGCCGCGCGGCAGCGCGGCCTGGACGTGGGCGCACCGGCCTTCATTCCCTTCGTCGGCGCCTGGATCGCGCTCAAGGACAAGCCGGTCGACGTCGAGACCGAAGCCTATGTGGCGCTCGCGGGTCCCGTTGTCGGAACGGCCGCCGCGCTCGCGGTGTATCTGTGGGCGAGATCGGAGGACAGCGGATTGCTGCTCGCGATCTCCTACGCGGGCCTGTTCCTCAATCTGTTCAACCTGCTGCCGATCTCGCCGCTCGATGGCGGCCGGGTGACCGCCGTTCTCAGCCCGCGGATCTGGCTCCTCGGCGCGCCGATCCTGGTTGCGCTCATGATATACCGGCCAAGCCCGATGCTTCTCATCGTAGTGGCGCTGTCGGTTCCGCAACTCATCAACGCGTGGCGATACGATCCCCATGCGCCGGAGAACGTCGCCTATTACGGCGTGCCGCTGCAGACCAAGCTCGAATATGGCAGCGGCTATCTGGCGCTCGCGGCGCTGCTCGCGGTCATGACCTATGATGTCCACGAGATGCTGGGACCGATGATGCGGCCTGCGTAGCGGAAGATTGCGCCCGCAAACTCAGCGTCGTCCCGGCGAAGGCCGGAACCCATACCGCGGAATCTATCGATTGCTTAAGGTAGCGGTACCGAACGACTAGTCTTCGCCAAACTCCTCCCTGGGGTTATGGGTCCCGGCCCCCGTGCGCAATTGCGCACTAGGCCGGGACGACACTGAGGGAGTGGCGAGGTATTTCCGCCTAACCCGAAGGACGTGGGGCTTAATTGCCCCACACCTCCTTCGCGATCTCGACGGCGAGGCCGAGCTTGGCCCACTGCTCCTCTTCGGAGAGGATGTTGCCTTCCTCGGTCGAGGCGAAGCCGCATTGTGGGGAGAGCGCGAGCTGCTCCAGCGGGGCGAACTTCGCGGCTTCTTCGAGACGGCGCTTGATGTCGTCCTTCTTCTCGAGCTCGCCGAACTTCGAGGTGATGACACCGACCACGACAACCTTGTTGCCCTTGGGCAGGAAGCGCAACGGCTCGAAGCCGCCGGCGCGGTCCGAGTCGTATTCCAGGAAGTAGCCGTCGTAATTCGTGCCGGCGAGCAGGGTCTCGGCGACCGGCTCGTAGCCGCCCGAGGAGATCCAGGTCGAGCGGAAATTGCCGCGGCAGACGTGGGTCGAGATCACCATGTCGGCCGGCTTCTCGGCGAGCGCGTAGTTGATGATGCGCGCGTAGATCTGCTGGAGGCCGTCGGGATTGTCGCCGCGCTCGCGCGCCTTCTTCAATTCGTCCTGCGAGCAGAGATAGGCCCAGACCGTGTCGTCGAACTGGAGATAGCGGCAGCCGGCGTCGTAGAAGGCCTTCACAGCCTTGCGGTAGGTCCTGCCGAGGTCCTCGTAGAAGGCGTCGAGATCGGGATAGACGTCCTTGGAGATCGACTTGCG
This sequence comes from Bradyrhizobium centrolobii, assembly GCF_001641635.1. GTDB lineage: Bacteria > Pseudomonadota > Alphaproteobacteria > Rhizobiales > Xanthobacteraceae > Bradyrhizobium > Bradyrhizobium centrolobii. Next base: position 183,191 of record NZ_LUUB01000106.1, on the reverse strand, counting down.
GCCGCCGCGGAAGTGCAGCACCGCCGGCGACGGGATCGTCATCTTGGCGGTGACGTGGGCCTGGTCGGCATACTTCTTCAGGAAGCGGAAGTGATCCAGCATCGGGTGGTTGTCGGGGAAGTCGAGCTTGCCGATCACCCGCACCGCGTCATGCCGCGTCTCGACGCCCGCGAACTGGATGCCCGTCTCCGGGTGGAACATTTCGCAGCCGGTGAGCTTGGCCAGGAAGTCGAAATGCCACCAGGAGCGGCGGAATTCACCGTCGGTTGCGAGCTTCAGGCCGATCGAGGCCTGCTTGTGCACGACCTTCTCGATCTCCATGTCCTCGACCTTGCGCAGGTCATCGGCCGAGATCTCGCCCTTCTCGAGCTTCGCGCGGGCTTCCTTGATCTTGGCGGGGCGCAGGAGGCTGCCGACTTCGTCGGCGCGGAACGGGGCTTTGGTTCGCTGCATTGGGTTCACTCCCGAATTTTCTATAGCGTTTTCAAGCGAAGTGGATACCGGTTCGCGTGAAGAAAACGCGTCAGACAGACTAGTGGGCGGCCGCCCCGGCGACGCCGAGATGGCGCTCGAGGACCGAGGGGTCGGCCTTCAGCGCGGCGCTCGGGGCGTCGTGGACGATCGTTCCGCGCTCCAATATCACAACGCGGTCGGCAAGCCCCAGAATCTTTTGCGCATTCTGCTCGACGATGATCGAGCAGATGCCGCCTGCCCGGGTGATGGTCCCGATCGCCTTGAGGAGCTCCTCGACAATGATGGGGGCAAGGCCCTCGGTCGGCTCGTCCAGCAGCAGGACCTTCGGATTGAGGGTGAGCGCGCGGCCGATCGCCAGCATCTGCTGCTCGCCGCCGGAAAGCTGGTTGCCAAAGTTGCTCCGCCGCTCCTTGAGCCGCGGGAACATCTCGTAGACCTTCTCGACCGTCCAGGGGCCGGGCTGCGCCACCGCGGTCATGTTCTCTTCCACCGTCAGCGAGCGGAAGATGTTGCGCTCCTGCGGCACCCAGCCGATGCCGGCCCGCGCCCGCTGGTCGGGCCGCAAGGTCGTCACGTCGGTACCGGCAAGCCCGACCGAGCCGGAGAAGCGGCGGGTGACGCCAACGATGGAGTTGATCAGCGTGGTCTTGCCGGTGCCGTTGCGCCCCAGAAGCGCCAGCACCTGGCCCTCCGCGAGGCGTAGGGACATGTTGGGCAGCACCACCGCCTCCCCATAGCCGGCGCGAAGTGAGTCGATCGCGAGCAGGTCAGACATTGACCGCCTCCTCGCCGAGATAGACGGCCTTGACCTGCGGGTCGCGTGCGACCTGGTCGGGCGGACCTTCAGTGAGGAGCGCGCCCGAGACCAGCACCGAGATGCGGTCGGCAAAGGAGAAGACGAGATCCATATCGTGCTCGATCAGGAGCACGGTAACGTCGCGCGGCAGCGCGCCGACGACCGCCAGAATGTCGTGGCGCTCGCTCTCGGGCACGCCGGCGGCGGGCTCATCCAGCAGCAGCACGCGCGGCTTGGCCGCGATCGCGACCGCGATCTCGAGCAGGCGCTGCTTGCCGTAAGGCAGCGTCACGGTCTGCTCGTTCATGACGTCGAGCAGATGGAAGCGCGTCAAGAGATCGGCGATCTCGTCATTGACGTCATTGCGCGTGCCCATCCGTCGCCACCAGTCGCCGCCATGGCCGAGCCGCTCGGAGACGGCGAGGCCGATGGTCTCGAGCGGGGTCAGGTCAGGATAGAGCTGGTTGATCTGGAAGGTGCGCGACAGGCCGCGCAGCACGCGCTTGTGGACGGGCAGATCGGTGATGTCCTGGCCTTCGAGCAGGATGCGGCCACTATTCGGCTTGAGCACGCCGGTGAGCTGGTTGATCACCGTGGTCTTGCCGGCGCCATTCGGGCCGATCAGCGCGTGGCGGGCGCCCTGCTCGATCTTGAGCGAGAGATCGCGGGTGACGCGCAGGCCGCCGAAGGTCTTTTCGAGATTCAGGGTTTCGAGCGCGATGGTCATACGTCGCTCTCCGGCACGGCGACGACGGCCTTGCGCCCGGCCACCTGCTTGATGATCAGGTTCGGCACGTACAGCACCCAGCGGTGCAGGCGCTGGCGACCGACCAGCACGATCACGACCAGCACGAGGCCGATCCAGAACTGCCAGTATTGCGGCGTGATGGTGGAGAACAGTTCCTGGAGCATGCGGAACACCACCGCGCCGATCAGGCCGCCATAGAGATAGCCGGTGCCGCCGATGACGAGCACCAGCATCAGGTCGGCGGAGCGCTCGAAGGCGAACACGTCGAGCGAGGCGATCGCCGTGGTCTGGGTGAACAGCGCGCCCGCAATGCCGGCATAGAACGCCGCGAGCGTGTAGATCGCGATCAGGCGGCGGTTGACGGGGATGCCGATCGCGGCGGCGCGCAAGGGATTGTTCTTGATCGCGCGCAGCGACAGGCCGAACGGCGAATGCACGACGCGGCGCGCGAGCAGGAACAAAAGGAAGAGTACGGCAAGCGAGTAGAAGAAACCGGCCTTGCCGAACATGTCGAACGGGATCTGGCCGAAGATCGGCTGCATCTCGATGCCCTGCAGGCCGTCGGTGCCGCCCGTGATGTTGGAGAAGCGCTCGGCGAGCGCTTCCAGCAGCAGCGCGATGCCGAGCGTCACCATCAGCCGGGTGAGATCGACGCCGCGGATCACCAGGAAGCTGGTGGCAAAGCCGAGCACCATGGCGGCAAGACCGGCCGCGAGCAGCGCCAGCACGGGCTCGTTGATGATGCCATGCAAGGCGAGAAGCCCCGCCGCATAAGCGCCGACGCCGAAGAAGGCGGCGTGGCCGAGCGAGACGATGCCGGCATAGCCGAGGATGAGGTCGAGCGACATCGCGAACAGCGCCAGCCGCAGGATGTCGGTCATGATCAGATAGCGCGTGGGGAACAGGAAGCCGCAGGCAAGCACGATGAGCCAGAAGGCGACTTCGCCATAATGCCAGCGCGCCTGGCGCTGGGCGTGATTACCGACGTCGGAAGCAGCGTTCATCGGCTTGGACTCAACGCGCGGCCGAACAGGCCGTTCGGACGCCAGATCAGGATCACGATCATCATGGTGTAGATCACGAACGGGCCCATCTTCGGCACGTAATATTTGCCGGCGACGTCGCCGATGCCGAGCAGGAGCGAGGCCAGGAACGGACCGGTGATCGAGGACGAACCGCCGACGGTGACCACGATCAGGAAGTAGATCATGAACTTCAGCGGGAAATACGGGTCGAGGCCGAGGATCTCGGCGCTCAGCGCGCCGCCGAGGCCGGCGAGCCCGCAGCTGAATGCAAATGTGAAGGCGAACACCTGTGGCACGTTGATGCCGAGGCCGCTCGCGGCGCGGGGATCATCGACCGCGGCGCGCAGGCGGCTGCCGAAGCGGGTCTTGGCCAGCACCATCTGGAGGCCGATGGTCAGGAGGCCGCAGATCACGATGATCATCAGCCGGTAGCGGCCGATGCCGATGCCGAACACGTCGAACTGACCCTGGAGCGCAGCCGGCAAATTGATGAAGACCCGCGAGGATCCCTGGATGTAGTCGACCGCCGCGACCGACATGAAGGTCAGGCCGATGGTGAACAGCACCTGATCGAGATGGCTGCGCGTGTAGAGATGGCGGTAGAGCGTCCGCTCGAGCGCGATGCCGATCGCGGCTGCGGAGACGAAGGCGAGCGGCAGAGCGGCGAAGAACGGCCAGCCCATCCGGTTGACCAGCACCATGCAGACATAGCCGCCGGCCATGGCGAAGGCGCCATGGGCGAGATTGACGAAGTTCATCAGGCCGAGCGTGACCGCGAGCCCGCAGGCGAGCACGAACAGCAGCATGCCGTAGGCAACGCCATCGAACAGGTTGGTGAGGATTGCGGTCATCGAAAGTGGAGTGTTCCTGGTAAGCGCTCGTCATTCCGGGGCAGCGCGCAGCGCTGAACCCGGAATCTCGTTTCAACAGCTTCGAGATCTCTGATGCGCAATTGCGCATCAGAGATGCGCGCTAAGCGCGCTCCGGGATGACGCGCTTTCGCGCGTCACTTCTTGGTCTTGCCGAGATCCTTGACGGCCTCGAAGGTCGCGAACTCGACGTTGTAGAGCTCGCCGTCGACCTTCTCGACCTTGCGGATGTAGATGTTCTGCACGATGTCGCGGGTCTCCGGGTCGATCGAGATCGGGCCGCGCGGGCTCTCCCACTTCTGACCCTTCATGGCCTCGATCAGCTTGGTGCCGTCAGTATCGCCGTTGGTCTTCTTCAACGCCTCGTAGATCAGGTGGATGCCGTCATAGCCGCTCACCGCCATGAAGCCGGGACGGGTGTTGTACGCTTTCTTGTAGGCTGCGACGAAATCCTTGTTCATCTGCGAGGGATGGGCCGCGGAATAAAGGTGCGCGGTGACCGTGCCGAGCACGGCGTCGCCCATGTTGTTGAGAAGGTCATCGTCAGTGACGTCGCCCGGTCCGATCACCTTGATGCCGGCCTTGTCGAGCCCGCGCTCAGCATACTGCTTCATGAAGTTGCCGCCCTGGCCCGCCGGCACGAACACGAAGATCGCGTCGGGCTTGGCGTCCTTCATGCGCTGCAGGAACGGCGCGAAGTCGGGGTTGGCGAGCGGCACCTTGACCTCTTCGACCACCTCGCCGCCGCCGGCGGTGAAGTGCTCCTTGAAGAAGTTGAGCGCGTCATTGCCCGGCGCGTAGTCCGAGGTCAGCGTCGCGACCTTCTTGATGCCGTTCTTCACCGCCCAGTCGCCGATGATCGTGGAGGACTGCGCCAGCGTGAAGCTGGTGCGCACGATGTAGGGCGAGCGCTCGGTGATAATGGAGGTGCCGGCCGCCATCACGACTTCCGGGATCTTTGCCTGCGTTGCGAGCGGCGCAGCGGCGAGCGCCGCCGGCGTCACGCCGAAGCCGGCGATGAAATTGACCTTCTCGTTGACGATCAGTTCCTGCGCGGCGGTCTTGGTCTTGTCGGGAATCGCGGCATCGTCCTTGACGATGATCTCGACCTTCTTGCTGGCGACCGTGTCGCCGTTCTGCTGCATGTAGAGCTTGATCGCGTTCTCGATCTGCTTGCCGGTCGAGGCCTGGCCGCCGGTCATCGGCAGGATCAGGCCGACCTTGACGCTGTCCGCCGCCTTGGCGGGCGCGACGGCTGCAAGGCCCGCGATGGCGGCCGCCGCAGCGACCCGAGAAAACTGTTTGCGTTCGAACATCAGACTGTCCCTCCCCTTAATTCCTGACCTTTTGTGCCCTGAACCGAGTGCCCGGTCCTTGCCTCACCTTAGCTCACACGCGAGCCATGTCGCGCGCCATGTCGCGCGCCACATGGCGTCCTTCGCGCCCTCATTGTCAATCGGACGTTTGGCGACCATTCGGCGCAAGCCGAGCGTTCCGATTGCCAACAGCGGGGAGCGATGTCGTGGTTACGTCGAGGTAACCCGAGCACCCCGACCTTGGACGCTTCGATTTGTACGGTTGTACAAATAAAATGGACTTGTCAACGAAAAACCCCGTCGCCGATCAAGCCACTTTGTCGCGAGCTTCTCGCCGCAGTTTAGAAATGCGATCAACCGGGTGGATGGAGGATTTCGTCTTTCTTTTGCAGAATTTCTACCTTGAAAGACTCTTGGCTTGCCAAGGTTTGGTAGCCAATTACCTACCTCGAATAAGTCTATTTTACCTTGTTGATGGCTAGTCTCCCGGCGCCGGCTCCAGCCGGACTCCGGCTAACCCGTTCCGATTCCCTGCGCTACTTACAATGCTGAAACATTTCCGCTCCCACCTGATCCTCCTCGCACTCGGCGCGGGGCTATCCGGTTGCGGCACGATGAACGAGAAGCTGTCGGCCGGCATGGGCGATTACATCCCGCAATGGGCCGGCGGGCTGCCGGCGGACGCGCCGCCGCGGCCGGGGACGCCGCAATACGACGCCTACATGAAGGAACGCGAGCGCAAGCGGCTGATGCCGGCGGCCGATCGCGAGAAGGAAGAGCAGCCCCAGAAGGGCGCCACGGGCTCGACCTCAGGCGGCGCGGTGCGCTAGGCCCGTGCGCTCCCTCGCCCGGCTTGCGGGACAGGGCTGGGGTGAGCGGGAGTCTCCGCAAGGACGGTGACAGAGAGACTCGCGGAGAGTCCCCCTCACCCGGATTGCACCGGACGATGCTTCGCATCGCCGGCCGCAATCTCACCTCTCCCGCAGGCGGAGAGAGGTGAAACAGCTCAATCCACGAACACCACGGTCTTGCGGCCATTGAGGATGACGCGATCCTGGAGGTGGTAGCGGATCGCGCGCGCCAGCACGCGGCGCTCGATGTCGCGGCCCTTGCGGACGAGGTCTTCGGGCGTGTCGCGATGGCTGATGCGTTCGACGTCCTGGTCGATGATCGGGCCCTCGTCGAGGTCGCGCGTGACGTAATGCGCGGTCGCGCCGATCAGCTTCACACCGCGCTCATGGGCCTGGTGATAGGGCTTTGCCCCCTTGAACCCCGGCAGGAAGGAGTGGTGGATGTTGATGCAGCGGCCCGAGAGTTTTGCGGAGAGATCATCCGACAGGATCTGCATGTAACGCGCGAGCACCACGAGATCGGTCCCGGTCTTCGCAACGAGATCGAGGATCTGCGCCTCCTGCTCGCGCTTGGTCTCCCTGGTGATCGGCAGGTGATGGAACGGGATCTCGCCGAAATCGAGCCCGGCATAGACCTCGCGCGGATGATTGGAGACGATCGCGGTCGGGATCATCGGCAGTTCACCGGTGCGCCAGCGGTAGAGGATGTCGACCAGGCAATGGTCGGACTTCGACACCAGCAGCATCACCTTGCGATGCGCGGCGCGATCGCGCATCTGCCACTCCATGCCGAAACGCTCGGCGATCGCGGCGAAGCCGGTCTGCAGCGCCGACAGTTCCACGGCGAGATCGGCCGCGGTGAACACCACGCGCATGAAGAAGTTCTTGGTCTCGATGTCGTCGAACTGCTGGGCGTCGAGAATGTTCTGTCCGTTGTGGGCCAGGAAGGTCGACACCGCCGAGACGATACCGGGGCGATCCGGACAGGAGAGCGTCAGGATATATTGATGGTCGGGCATGGGCCTTGATGAGGGTTTGGGCAGACGATGCGGAACACCGCGATTTGCGCCCTGCTCTATCACCGACCCCGCCCTTGCGCCAATCCCGCACGCGGAGTCAGGATGAACGTACCATTGCGATTTTCGACCGGAGCACGCCCATGGCAGACCGCTTGAACGGCTACCGCATCCTGATCCTGGAAGCGCGCGAGGAGGCGCAGTTTTCCAAGCTTTTGGCCGAGCAAGGCGCCGAGGTCGTGCAATGCCCGATGTTCGCCATTCACGACGCGGCCGACCCCGCCCCGGTCGAGGCCTGGATCCGTCGCGCGATCGACAAGCCGTTCGACGACCTCGTGCTGATGACCGGCGAAGGCCTGCGGCGGATCATGAAGCTCGCGGCTGCGCGCGAGCTCGATCAGGCCCTTGTCGCGTCCCTCGCGAAGTCGCGAAAATTCACCCGCGGGCCGAAACCCGGCAAGGCGCTGCGCGAGGTTGGACTCGAAGCGCAGCAGACCACCGAGAAACCGACCACCGAGGGCGTCATCGAGATGCTGGCGAAGATCGACCTGAAGCGACATCGCCTCGGCCTGCAGCTCTATCCCGACAAGGACCACAGCGCGCTGACCGGCGCGCTCGCGGCGCAGGGCGCCGATGTCGATACCGTGCTGCCTTATGTCTACGATCCCAAGGCAGCCGACGCCAACATCGTGGCCGCGATCGACGCCATGGCTGAGGGGCGGATCGATTCCATCGCACTGACCAATCTCGGCCAGGTCCGTCGCCTGATCGAGACCGCGAAGGCGCATGGCAGCGAGGTGCGCCTGCGCGCAGGATTCGAGCGGACGCTGATCGCGTCGGTGGGACCGGCGGTCTCAGGCGAGCTCGCCGCGCACGGCTTGCGCACCGATGTCTCGCCGGCGGAAGACGCCTATTTCATGCGCCCGCTGATCTCGGCAATGGCAGCGGCGCTGGCGCAGAAGCGGCCGAGGGAGGCGGGTTAATCGCCAGGCGCCGATACTTAGCCCGCCACCTGCGAGGCGGCCGACATCAATTCCTGTGGGCTTGGCGCCCCGAACATGCGCCGGCCGCCATCAGGAACCTCCGTAAACGTCCAGCGCACGATCCCCTCCCGATCGAGCAGGAACTGGCCGAACAGCTGGCCCGTGCCGGTTGCCGCCATGCGCTGATCGGCCTCGGTCATCTCGTAACCATCCTTGTTGTTGAGATACTCGGCGGCAGCCGGCCGATTCATCGGACTGGGCAATTCGCCGGGCATATTTACTTGCATGCTCATGACCAGGTCCATGCCCACTTTGCGCGGCCACTCGGTCTCATTCTCCGTGAACTCGATGTTGGGCAGGCCGAAGGCGCGGTGCGAGACCCGCGCGGGATCGGACGCGGCGAGCAGGTTGGGCAACGGATGATAGCGGAAGTAGAGCCGCGCCCGTTCGATCGGCGTATTGACAACGGTGAGACTTTCGATGCCCCTCCTGCGGAGCGCGCCGTCAAGCTGTGCCTGGGCCGCGATATGGCGCCGGCAGAACGGGCAGTGCAGGCCACGAAACAAGCCGACCAATATCGGACTGTGCCCGCGATAATCCTCGAGCGCGATCTTTCCTTCGCGCGTGATGGCGTCCAGGACGATGTTCGGTGCGTGATCGCCCGGCTGAAGTGGTCCATCGACATGACGGTCTGGCATGATTGAACTCCCTCACATTGGCTAGTCAAGAAATGGCAGTACGATCAGCCCTGCGGGATCGAGCCCGTGCCGGGCACAGACATCATGGGCCAGCGCGAAATACCGCTCGGCCTCGGGCATGTCGCCTCGATCGAGGTTCAGTGTCGCAAGACCATCATAGCACGGAAAGAGCTGCTGCGGTTCGCCCGTCTCGGTCGCCACCTCGATGGCCTCGTTGTAGCAGCGCGCGGCAAGATCGGGGCGGAAGTGGCATTGATGGATCTGCCCCAGCACGATCAAGGGCACCGGGAGATGCTCGCGCTGATCGAGCGCACGGTCGATCTCGATCGCCTTCTCGGCAGCCGGCACCCCCTCCTCGGTACATCTGTCCGTGAAGGTGCAACAAGCGACGGCGAAATTGGCAAGGAGGCGCGCCTGGAAGCCGAGATCGCCGATTCGATGCGCGACCTCGAGCCCGCGCCGGCAAACGCCGATGGCTTGCGCCGGGTCGATGATCGTGTAGAGCACGCCAAGGTTGGTGTAGCTGCGACACGCCGCGTTGAGTAGGCCGGCGGCTTCGGCCGCTGCGACACTTTGCTCCACCTCGTGCACTGCCTCCTGGTGCCGCCCAAGCCGCGCCAGCGCGACCCCCTTGGTGTTGAGTGCCTCCGCAATGGCGCGCGCCGCCTCGAGCCCGACCTGCTCGTCCGCGTCCGCCGGCACGGACCGCGCATAGCCGAGCGCCTCGTCTGCCCATCGCGCGGCAGCGACATGATCACCCACGCGAAACGCGAGACGGCCGCGCTCCTGCAGGAGGTGCGCCCACTCGATCGGCGCTTCGGTCCCGGCAAGCCGTTCTGCCGCCTCGGCATAGTGCGCCTCTGCGTTGACGCGCTTGCCGGCGTCCCACAACAATCGGCCGAGCTTGCGAAGAATCCGCGCTTCGCCGATGCGATCCTCTGCCGTGCGGTGCCCCTCCAGTGCGCTCTGGTAATGCTCTTCGGCCGTGCTTCGGCGACCAGCCACGCGACAGAGGTCCGCGATCCGCTCGTACAGGACAAGATGCTCCGGCTCCGGTTCGCCACCGGTCAACAGCACGGTGAGGGATTGCTGGTAGAAGCGAATGGCATCGTCATTGGCATAGCTCGCGCGTGCGCGATCGCCGGCCGCGCGCAGATAGCGCGCGCCTTTCGGCTTGTTTGCGCTGAGACTGAAGTGATGCCCCAGCATTATGAGATCTTCGAGCCGCTCGGGCTCGTTGCCGTAGAGCCGCTCCAGCGCAGCACCAATCCGTCCATGGAGCTCGATCCGGCGCTGCAAGAGCAGGTTCTGATAGATCACGTCCTGAAGCATGGTTTGCGTGAAGCGGTAAGTGCGCAGCGAAATCGAGTTCGCGCCCGCCACCTCCTCGACGATCTCGGCGTCGCACAGAAGTTCGAGCCCTGCTTCGACCCTCGCCCGCTCGGCTGTCGCCGCACCGAGAACAGACGTATCGAAGCGCGGACCGATCACCGCGGCCTCCTGGGCCAAGTGGCGCACCTCATGCGGCAACCGGTCCAGGCGCGCCAGCAACAATGCCTGAATGCTTGCAGGAATGTCGGTGGCAGCAACATCCGACTTCATGCGCCACTGCGAGCCGTCACGCTCCAGGGCGCCGGCTTCGATGAGGCCGCGTATAATCTCCTCGAGGAAAAGCGGATTGCCGCTCGCGCGCTCGAGGATTCGGTTGAACAGATCTCCCGGCGGTTCACGCCAACCGTGACTGAAGTAAGCCGCGAGCAGCCTTTGTCCGTCAGCATCGCCGAGCGGAGGCAGTCGAAGGGTCGTGTGACTGATCCTGCTCGAACCGAACTGATGCAGCACCAGCATTGGGCGATGTGTGAACAGCAGCATCAGCCGCGTCCGCTCCAGCCGGTCCATCAGGAACCGCAACGCTTCAAGAGACACCGCATCGGCCCAATGCAGATCCTCGACGATGACCAGAAGCGGCGACAAGGCGAGGCGGCGCTCGAAGACGGTGCGGATCGCGAAAAAGACCTGCCGGCGGAGCTGTTCGGGCTCGACATGCCTGAGCACGGCTCTGGGATCGCCGAGGCCGAGAACGTGCAAATAGAGAGGCATCAGGCGGTCGACCTCTTCCGCCGCGAGCCCAAGCTCCGACAGCGCCTTAGCAAGCTTCGCCTCTGCCTCTGCGGCGCCGGCTTTCTGTGTGATGCCATAGGCGCTGCGCAGCACGGCGGCGAGCGTGCCGTAGGATTGTTCGCCGAGCGGCGAGCAGACCGCCTCCCGGATCGCGACGCCCGCGAAGCGATCCTCATCGCGGATGCGAGCGACGAATTCGCTCACCAGCCGCGTTTTCCCGATGCCGGCTTCGCCGACCAGCCGCACCAGTTGAGCCGCACCGCCGCACGCGAGATCGAGGCTGCCGATCGTGCGCGCAAGCTCGGCGTCGCGCCCGATCAGCGGCGCATTGAGACCCAGCGTGTCGAGGCCTCGTGCTGCACGGGGTGTGTCGAGCGGCCCCTTCAGACGGTGGACCAGTACGCTGCCCATCTTGCCCTTGAGCGAGACCTCACCAAGCGAGTCATAGGCGAACGCATGCCGGGTCAGTCGGTGGGTCAGCGGCCCCACCAGCACCTCGCCCGGAGGCGCCATCGACTGCAATCGCTGGGCGGTATTCACGGTGTCGCCGGTCACCGAATAGGATTTGGCGACACCCACGCCCAGCCCGCCCGCAACGACGTGCCCGGTGTTGATGCCGACATGGAGCAGCAGCGGTGAACCGGCATACGGCTTCGCCCGGTCGCTGAGGCGCGCCGTCCGGCTGATCATGTCGAGAGCAGCGCGGACCGCTCGCTCCGGGTCGTCCTCGTGCGCGGCCGGCGCACCAAACAGAGCAAGCAGCGCATCGCCGATGAACTTGTCCACGAAGCCGCCAAAGCTCTGCACCGCGGCCGTCAGCTCCTCGAACAATTCGTTCTGAAGCGTCTGCATGACCTCGGGGTCGAGCCGCTCGCTCATGGCGGTGAAGCCGCTGAGATCGGCAAACAGCACGGTGATGGTGCGGCGGTTTGCTTCGCTATCCGGCTGCGCTCGAAATGCGTGTTGAGCCTCGGCAGTCGGCGCGAGCTGTGGTGAGGATGAGTTGATCCGGAGTGTCATCGGGTCCGTCCGCACCGATGCCTGCCAGCCGCCTTTGGGGGCCTCACCGACGAGAGCGCCGCATTTTGGGCAATACGCGAAATCCGGTGCGCATGGAAAGCCGCAGCTAGGGCATGCGTTCGGCTGCTTCGTGCCGCACTTCGGGCAGAAGGCAAAGCCGCTCTGAACCTCACAACCGCAACCCGAGCACGTCATGGCCCAAGATCTCTTCATGGCCCAAGACCTCTTGATGGCCCAAGACCTCGCGGAAGCCGCGATGGCGCGAACTTCTGGATCCTGCCGAATGGACCCAGGATGCGGGCCAGAATGGGCTCGGTGTGCCCGAAGCGCAAGCGGCGACTAGTCTCACTCCTCCTGTAATGGGGTGAACAGCGAGCCGATGCTGCGGGCGCACTGCCGGATCGAAAACCGGCTGCTGCGCGAACGCGGTGCACGGCGCCTCGCGAATTGTCGGCGAGCATGGAGGCATGCGCTAGTGCCAATTGACACGAGGACCCCCGGCACTACGCTGCCGAACAGAAAGAACAATAATAAGGGCAGGGAATCGCCAGTGAAACCCGTCATCGCGTCTTGAGCTCAACCGCGCGTCGTTCGGCGCTCGCGCCATTCCGCATCCGCAACTACCGCTTTCAATGGCCGTCCGATCTGCTCACTTCCTGGGCGTTCGAGGTCGAGACGCTGGTGCTCGGCTGGTACGTCTTGGCCGAGACCGGCTCGGTGCTGCTGCTCACCGTCCTTGCATCGCTGCAATATGTCGGGACGCTGGTAGCGCCGGTGTTCGGGATGATCGGAGACCGCGTCGGTCACCGCGATCTCCTGGTCGCGATGCGTCTTGCCTATACGGCGCTGTCGTCGACCATCATGGCGCTGGCTCTCAGCGGCCATCTGGCGCCGCTCAACGTCATGATCATCGTCGCGATCATGGGCCTGATCCGCCCCTCGGATCTCGGCATTCGCGGCGCGCTGCTTGCCGACATCATGCCAGCCGAGCAACTGGTTGGCGCCATCAGCCTGTCGCGCACGACGCAGGACAGCGCGCGCATCGTCGGCGCATTGACCGGCGCCGGACTGTTCGCCGCGCTTGGCATTGGGCTCGTCTATGTGGCGATCGCCTGTCTCTACCTCGCGGCCGCTGTCCTGATGCTCTGCCTGACCCGGCCGAAGAAATCCGTCGCCACTCACCCGCCGGGGCACAGTGCCGGCGCGAGACTGCTGCGCGACCTCAAGGACGGCATCGTCTACGCCTGGAATGGTCCGGGGATGCGCGCGGCGCTCTCTGTCGCGTTCCTGGCCAATCTCACCGCATTTCCGCTGACCAACGGGCTATTGCCCTATGTCGCACGCGACATCTTTCATACCGACCAGACCGGCCTCGGCTATCTGTCGGCGAGCTTCGCCGTGGGCTCGCTGACCGGCTCGATCACGCTCAGCCTGGTGAGCGGCCTGCGCATCGCCCGGCTTCTGATCGGCGCGACGCTCGCCTGGTACGCGATGCTGCTGGTGTTCGTCGAAATCAGGACCATGCCGGTGGCCATGACCTGCCTCGTGCTTACCGGCATCGCCCAGAGCATGTCTATGATTGCGGCCGCCGTGATCCTGATGCGTACGGCGAGCGCGCACCTCCGGGGCCGCGTCATGGGGGTGCGCATGATGGTGATCTACGGCCTGCCGCTCGGGCTGCTTGCGGCGGGCAGCCTGATCGACATCATCGGCTATTCCGCGATGGGATCGCTCTATGCGATCTCCGGTTTCATCGCGATGACGGCAGTCTTCGTGCGCTGGCGTAAGGGTCTGTGGCCGACACACGCGCCGGCCAACGCAGGATGACGAGGCACGTACCCGGGGCTCTAGTCGCCGTAAGCGCGCAGCCGCTCGATATCGAGGATGGTGACGCCGCCATATTCGAGCCGCAGCAGGCCCTCCTTCTCCAGCCGGTTCAGCGCGCGGTTGGCGTTCTGTCGCGACATGCCGGAGAGCGCGCCGATCTCCTCCTGGGTGATCTCCAGATGCGTGGTCGATTCCGGATAGAGGATCGGGTTGAACAGCGAGGCGATGCTGCGGGCGAGACGCGCGGTGGCGTCCAGTGTGCGGTTGACCTCGAGCATGCCGATGAACTGGGCGAGCCGCTCGTTGAGCTGGCGTACCAGGAAGCGGTTGAAGCCGACGCTGTTCTCGAACAGCCACATGAAGGCGCTGCGCTCCATCAGCGCGACGCGGCTGTCGCGCAGGGCAACCACGTCGTAGCGGCGCGGCTCGTTCTTGAGCACGCTGCCCTCGCCGAACCAGGCGCCGGCCGTGAGCCCGGCAAGGCTCGTCTCCTTGCCGTCACGCGAGACTCCGCCCATGCGGGCAAGGCCGCTCACCATGCCGACCCAATAGTCGAATTTGTCGCCGCGCATGAAAACGGTCTCGCCGGTGCCGTAGGACCGCTCCGTGATGCCGGTGCGGGCGACCTCGATCTCTCGTTCCGTGAGCTCGCGCGACCACGCGGCGACGCGCTTCAGATGATCCTCTGAAATCATGATCCCGAAGCCAGCCGCACCGTTTCGTCACTCCACCCGTTTGCTGCATTGCAGCATGACCGCCGCACCCTCCATCCGACGAAAGATGAAGGCGCCCCCTCGCCCGAAAAACATTGTCGCCGAATTGTCAGGCGCAAGACATTTCAAAATAGCGCTTTACCCTATTGAGGGCCACCTTGGACGATGCGGCTTTTGATCCCGACGGGAACGAGAGCGGCACCAAGCCGGTCGAGACCAATAGCTGCATGGCCTCTCCGGCACGGCCGTATTAGGATCGCCAGGCACGAACGGATGAAGAGCGCGCCAAGCGCCATCACCGGGGAGGGTATTTTTTGGTGGCTACCAGTCTTGAAGTGCGCGGCGTGTCCCTTCGGTTCGGCGGCGTTCGCGCGCTGACCGATGTCGGCTTCGCCATCAAGGAGGGCGAGCTGTTCTCGATCATCGGCCCCAACGGCGCCGGCAAGACCTCGATCGTGAACTGTATTTCCGGTCGCTACAAGCCGACCGAGGGCCAGCTCTTCTACCAGGGCCGTGACATCACCGGATTGACGCCGAATGCCCGCGCCTCGCTCGGCATTGGGCGCACCTTCCAGAATCTGGCGCTGTTCCACCATATGAGCGTGCTCGACAACATCATGGTCGGCCGCCATCACCTCCTGAGGAACAATTTCATCACCGGCTCGCTCTACTGGCTCACCGGCGCGCGCAAGGAGGAGCTCGAGCACCGCCGCAAGGTGGAGGAGATCATCGACTTCCTCGACCTCCAGTCGGTGCGCAAGGCGACCGCCGGCACCCTCTCCTACGGCCTGCGCAAGCGCGTGGAGCTCGCACGCGCCATGGCGCTGGAGCCGCGCCTCATCCTCCTCGACGAGCCGATGGCCGGCATGAACTTCGAGGAGAAGGAGGACATGGCCCGCTACATCGTCGATCTCAACGAGGAGTTCGGGATGACGGTGGTGATGATCGAGCACGACATGGGCGTGGTGATGGACATCTCCCACCGCGTCATGGTGCTGGATTTCGGCCGCAAGATCGCCGAGGGCGATCCGGCCACGGTGCTGGCCGATCCCCACGTCAAGCGCGCCTATCTCGGTGAGGAGGACGAGGTGCTGGTCGATCCGGACGACGCACCGGTGCGGACAGAGAGCGCAGCATGATGGATTACGCGGGGCGCGTCGCGCGGGCCGACACCTACCCAAAGCTGCTGCGGCTCAACGCGAAGGAGCATGGCAGCGAGATCGCGCTGCGCGAGAAGGACTTTGGTCTCTGGCGCCTGTTCACCTGGAGCGACTACCAGACGCGGGTACGCGATTTCGCGCTTGGCCTCGTCGAGCTCGGCCTCGGCCGCGGCGACGTCATCGGCATCATCGGCGACAACCGGCCGGACTGGGTCGCGGCTGAAGTGGCGACCCATGCGATCGGCGGCTTGAGCCTCGGGCTCTATCGCGACGTGCTGGACGAGGAGGCGTCCTATCTCCTCAACTATGGCGAGGCGCAGCTCGTGTTCGCCGAGGACGAGGAGCAGGTCGACAAGCTGCTTGCGCTCGCCGACCGCGTGCCGAAGCTCAAGCACATCATCTATTCGGATCCGCGCGGGATGCGGAAATATGACGATCAGCGCCTGATGTCGGCGGAAAAATTCGCCGAGCTCGGCCGCGCCCGGGCCGCGCGGGAGCCGGCGCTTTACGACAGCCTCGTGGATGCGACCAAGGGGGAGGACGTCGCGATCCTCTGCACCACCTCGGGCACCACCTCGCATCCGAAGCTCGCAATGCTCGCCGCCGGCCGCGTGCTCGGCCATTGCGCGACCTATCTCGCCTTCGACCCGAAGGGCCCCGAGGACGAATATGTCTCGGTGCTGCCGCTGCCGTGGATCATGGAGCAGGTCTACGTGCTCGGCAAAGGCCTCCTGTGCCGGATGAAGATCAACTTCGTCGAAGAGCCCGACACCATGATGAACGATCTGCGTGAGATCGCGCCGACGTTCGTGCTGTTTGCGCCACGCGTGTGGGAATCGATCGCAGCCGACGTCCGCGCCAAGGTGATGGACGCAACGCCCTTCAAGCAGCGCCTGTTCGATCTCGGCATGAAGACGGGTCTCGCCGCACTCGAACAGGGCAAACGTTCGGGCTTGGCCGATGCGATCCTGTTCCGCGCGCTGCGCGACCGGCTCGGCTTCACCCGGCTGCGCTCGGCGGCAACCGGCGGCGCGGCGCTCGGGCCCGACACCTTCAAGTTCTTCCAGGCGATGGGCGTGCCGCTGCGCACGCTCTACGGCCAGACCGAGCTGCTCGGCGCCTACACGCTGCATCCCGCGGGCAAGGTCGATCCAGATACCACGGGCGTGCCGATGGCCGACGATATCGAGATCCGCATCGACAATGCCGATATCCACGGCGTCGGCGAGATCGTGGTGCGGCATCCCAACATGTTTCTCGGCTACTACAAGAACCCGGAAGCGAGCGTCGCCGACATCAGGGACGGCTGGATGTTGTCGGGCGATGCCGGCTATTTCAACGACAACAAGCAGCTCGTCGTCATCGACCGCATCAAGGATCTCGCCGAGACCTCGCGCGGCGAGCGCTTCTCGCCGCAGTTCATCGAGAACAAGCTGAAGTTCTCGCCCTATATCGCCGAGGCCGTGGTGCTCGGCGCCGGACGCGACGCGCTCGCGGCGATGATCTGCATCCGCTACTCCATCATCTCGAAATGGGCGGAGAAGAACCGGCTCTCCTTCACGACCTACAGCGACCTCGCCTCGCGGCCCGAGGTCTATGCGCTGCTCCGGAAGGAAGTCGAGACCGTTAACGCGACGCTGCCACCGGCGCAGCGCATCTCGCGCTTCCTCTTGCTCTACAAGGAGCTGGACGCCGACGACGGCGAGCTCACCCGCACGAGAAAGGTGCGCCGCAGCGTCATCAACGAGAAATACGCAGGCATCATCGACGCCATCTACCGCGGCGACGCCGACATCCCGGTCGACACCGTCATCCGCTTCCAGGACGGCACCACCCAGCGCGTGCGCACTACCCTGCGCGTGGTGGACCTCGGCGTCCACGGCATCATGGCGGAGGCGGCGGAGTGATTCAGGAAGCGCGCACTGCCGCTCTTCGCCTCTCCCCGCTTGCCGGGAGAGGCCGGATCGCATCGCTAGATGCGATCCGGGTGAGGGGGAGCCTCCGCGAGGGCGGTCACGATGGTCTCGAGAACGCCGGCCAGATTGCTCGCTACGTCGTTGTTCCAGAAGCGCAGGATCCGATAGTTGCTGTCGGTCAGCCATTTGTCGCGTACGGCATCCTGCGGACTGTCGGCATGTTGTCCGCCGTCGACTTCAATGATCAAACGACATTCGCGGCAAACGAAGTCTACGGTGTACGGCCCGATCGGCTCCTGCCGGACGAACTTATAACCATTCAACCGGCGAGCACGCAGGCGATACCAGAGCGTCCCTTCCGCATTCGTCAATTCCGATCGCAAGTTTCTCGCACGCTTGGTCTTGGACTCATCGGCACTTCGCATGCGGAAGCTCCCCCTCACCCGCCGCGCTTTGCACGTCGGCCTCTCCCGGCAAGCGGGGAGAGGCGAAAGGTCCAACATACATGAACACCGCCTTCCTCATTCAGCTTCTGGTCAACGGCCTCGTGGTCGGCACGCTCTATGGCGTGGTGGCGATGTCGTTCGTGCTGATCTACAAGGCGACGCAGGTCGTCAATTTCGCCCAAGGCGAGCTCCTGCTGGTCGGCGCCTGGGTGTGCTGGGCCTTGCTTGCGAAATACCAGGTGCCGTTCTGGATCGGCATGCCGATGACGCTGGTGTTCATGTTCGTGTTCGGCATCGCGATCCAGGTTCTCATCCTGAGGCCGATGATCGGCGAGCCGATCATCTCGGTGATCATGGTGACGATCGGCCTCTCCACCGTGTTGCAGGCAACGCTGAAGTGGATGTTCGGCGTCAATCCGCAGCCGTTTCCCCGCGTATTCGAGAGCCAGTCGGTCAGCCTGTTCGGGCTCCAGATCCAGACCGTCTATATCATGAGCCTCGTCGTCTCGGTCGCCATGATGATCGGCATGGCCTGGTTCTTCCGCGCCTCAAAGTACGGCCTTGCGATGCGCGCGACTGCGTTCAACCAGCAGGTCGCGCAGTCGCTCGGCATTTCCGTCAAAAGCGTGTTCGCGATGGCCTGGGCGATCTCGGCCACGGTGTCAGCGGTCGCTGGCGTGGTGGTCGCTGTCGTGAACGGCGTGTCTTCGGGCCTTGCCGCCTACGGCATCAAGGTATTTCCGGCCGCGATCCTCGGCGGGCTCGATTCCGTCGGCGGCGCCGTGCTCGGCGGCATCATCATCGGGCTTTTGGAAAACATCGCACAATATGTCGACAGCCAGTACTTGCACTGGGGCAATCTCTACGAGATCGCGCCGTTCTACGTGCTGATCATCGTGCTGATGATCAAGCCCTACGGCCTGTTCGGCACCCACGACATCGAGCGGATCTGACCCATGGCCGGCCCTGCCCTCATCCCTGCTGGTGATTTCCGCACCTCCTACGCGGCCGACACCACGATCTTCCCGACCAAGACCAGCCGCAACTTCGCGATCGCCGGCGTGCTGCTGCTTTGTCTCGCACCGCAATTCTTTGGCGGATACTGGCTCAGCATCCTGATCCAGATCGGCATCTTCTCGATCGCCGCGCTCGGCCTGAACATCCTGGTCGGCTTCACCGGGCAGATCTCGATCGGGCACGCCGCCTTCTTCCTGCTCGGCGCCTTCACCTCTGCCTACATCTCCAACAATGCGCCGATCCCGGTGTTCTTCGCGATCCCGCTTGCGGGCATCGTCACTGCGCTGGTCGGGCTTATCTTCGGCATTCCGGCGGCGCGGCTGAAGGGGCTCTACCTGGTCATCGCAACCCTCGCGGCGCAATACATCCTGCTCGACTTCTTCTCCCGCGCCGAATGGTTCTCCGGCGGCTCGGTGCCGGCGAGCGCAAACCCGTTCTCGATCTTCGGCTACACGCTGCGCGGCGACAAACAGTACTTCTACGTCGTGCTGGCCTATGTGCTCGCAAGCTACGTCCTCGTCACCAATCTGATGCGCACGCGTGACGGCCGCGCGCTGGTCGCGATCCGCGACCATTATCTCTCCGCGGAGATCATGGGCATCAACCTCACCAAGTACCGCACGCTGTCGTTTGGCCTGGCGGCCTTCTTCGCCGGCATCGCGGGCGCGCTCTACGCGCACTACCAGCTCGTGGTATCGCAGGAGGGTTTCGGCATCGAGCGCTCGATCCTGTTCCTGGCCATGATCATCATCGGCGGCACCGGCTCGATCATGGGCACGCTGATGGGCACCGCCTTCGTGGTGCTGCTGCCGGAATCGATGGAGTGGCTGAGCCTGCACCTGAAAGGCGGCGCGATCGATCAGGCGCTCTCGCTCAACAACAACATCACGTTCCTGCGCGAGATCGCGATCGGCCTCATCATCATCGCGTTCCTGATGTTCGAGCCCGACGGGCTCGCGCACCGCTGGCGGCAGATCAAGGCCTACTGGAAACTCTACCCGTTCTCGCATTGAGCGCGGCAACTTCACTTAAACGATAACAGGAGGAACCAACCCATGAAGACGAAATCGCTCTTGAGCACCGCATCGCTCGCGCTGGCGATCGCCGCATTCTCGGCGAGCGCGCAGGCGCAGATTGCGATCGGGCACCTCGCCGACTATTCCGGCGGCACCTCCGACGTCGGCACGCCCTACGGCCAGGCCGTCGCCGACACCTTCGCCTGGATCAACAAGAACGGCGGCGTCGGCGGCAAACAGATCAGCGTCGACACCAATGATTACGGCTACCAGGTGCCGCGCGCGATCGCGCTCTACAAGAAGTGGTCGGCGCCCGACAGCAAGGTCGCTGCGATCATGGGCTGGGGCACGGCCGACACCGAGGCGCTCACCGGCTTCCTCGCCCAGGACAAGATTCCCGACATGTCGGGCTCCCACGCCGCGGCGCTGACCGATCCGGAAGGCACGAGCGGCAAGGCCAAGCCCGCGCCCTACAATTTCTTCTACGGCCCGAGCTATTCGGACTCGCTGCGCGCGATGCTGATGTGGGCGGCCGAGGACTGGAAGGCCAAGGGCAAGCCCGGCAAGCCGAAATTCGTGCACATGGGCGCCAACCACCCCTATCCGAACGCGCCGAAGGCCGCCGGCGAAGCCATGGCGCAGGAGCTCGGCTTCGAGGTGCTGCCGCCGCTGGTGTTCGCGCTGTCGCCGGGTGACTACAGCGCGCAGTGCCTCAGCCTGAAATCCTCCGGCGCCAATTATGCCTATCTCGGCAACACAGCGGCATCGAACATTTCCGTCATGAAGGCTTGCAAGACCGCCGGCGCCGACGTGCAGTTCCTCGGCAATGTCTGGGGCATGGACGAGAATGCCGCCAAGACCGCGGGCGACGCTGCGGACGGCGTGATCTTCCCGCTGCGCACCGCGGTGAGCTGGGGCGGCGATGCGCCCGGCATGAAGACGGTGATGGAAATCTCCAAGATGTCGGATCCGACCGGCAAGGTCTATCGTCCCGTGCACTACATCGCGGCCGTCTGCTCGGCGCTCTACATGAAGGAGGCGCTCGACTGGGCCGCCAAGAACGGCGGCGCCACCGGCGACAACGTCGTGAAGGGCTTCTACCAGAGGAAGGATTGGGTGCCGGCCGGCATGGAAGGCGTCTGCAATCCCTCGACCTGGACCGAGAAAGACCACCGCGGCACGCTGAAGGTCGATCTCTATCGCACCAAGGTCGCGGGCGCGACCGACGGCGACCTCAACGACCTCATGGCCAAGGGCACGATCAAGCTCGAGAAGGTCAAGACCATCGAGTTGCCGCGCAAGCCGGAATTGCTGGGGTGGTGAGCTCAACGCTGGCCGCACGCACAACTGTCATCCCCCGCGAAAGCGGGGGATCCAGTACGCCGCGGCTGCTCTGGGGACGTCGAGCGTCTCTGGAATCCTGGGTCGCCCGGTCAAGCCGGGCGACGAGAGCGGAGATCTATGAAGCATGACTGACACCGCCGAAGTCACTCGTCCCTCTCCCAGCGTCGTGCCCGCACCTCCGCTCCTCAGCGTGCGCAACATCGAGGTCGTCTATGACGACGTCATCCTGGTGCTGCGCGGCCTCAGCCTCGACGTGCCCAAGGGCGCGATCGTGGCGCTCTTGGGCGCCAATGGCGCCGGCAAGTCGACGACGCTGAAGGCGATCTCGGGGCTGCTCAAGACCGAGGACGGCGAGGTGACGCGCGGCGAGATCCTGTTCGAGGGCTCTGCTATCGCCGGCATCGATCCCGACAAGATCGTGCGCCGGGGCATCTTCCAGGTGATGGAGGGCCGGCGCATCGTCGCCGACATGACGTCGCTGGAAAACCTGAGGCTCGGTGCCTTCACCCGCAGGGACCGCGAGGTCGATGCCGATCTCGACATGGTCTTCAACTACTTCCCGCGCCTGAAGGAGCGCACCGGGCTTGCCGGCTACCTCTCCGGCGGCGAGCAACAGATGCTCGCGATCGGCCGCGCGCTGATGGCGCGCCCGAAAATGATCCTGATGGACGAGCCGTCGATGGGATTGTCGCCGCTGCTGGTGAAAGAGGTGTTTTCGATCATCCAGAAGATCAACCGCGACCTCGGCGTGACCATTCTGCTGGTCGAGCAGAACGCACGCGCCGCGCTGTCGGTCGCAAGCCACGGCTACATCATGGAACAGGGCAAGGTCGTGCTCGACGGGACCGCGGACGAATTGCGCGACAATGAGGACGTCAAGGAATTCTATCTCGGCGGCGCCGGCGACCAGCGCAAGAGCTTCAAGAACCTGAAGAGCTTCAAGCGGCGCAAGCGCTGGCTATAGCGTACTCAAGCGAAGTGGGAACCGGTTCCCGTGAAGAAAACGCGTCAAAACAAAAGCGCCTATTCGAGCACCTGCTCCGCTTCCGTGACTGCGCAGAGAACATGATAGAACGACGACGCAGGAATGGTGTCGACCAGCGACGTGCCGTCGCGATCGAACTGATCATACCAACCGCCCCTCACGGGATGGCTGAGGTAATGACGTTCGACCCGCACCAGCGCCGCGCGCGCTTCCTCCGCTGCTCCCGCCTCGCCGGACTCGGCCTGCGCGATCCACGCCTTCGCCATCTCGGTCTGCGGCCACAGCCGGCGCGAGCTGCGACGGATGCCGCCGGCGTCATCGCCCTCGTCGGCGAGGCAGCCGGTCGCCTCGTCGCGATAGCGCAGCGCGGTGACCAGAAGTTCAGCGCGCCGCTGCCCGGTCGGGCATCCCGTGATGCGCTCGAAACCCTTGAGCAGCCACACCCACTCGGCCTGATGGCCCGGCTCGACGCTCACCGGCTCGATCTTCGACCAGTCCTCCTCGAAATACTCCGTCAAGATCCGCTTCTGCTTGTCGTAGAGATTGGCGAGGAACAGCGCGAAGAACTCGCCGGCGCGGTTCTGGAACGACAGATCGTGGGTCGCGTCGAAACAGGCGATCATCGCCTCGAACAGATGCATGTGCGGATTCTGCCGGCGCGGCAGCGACACCGGCAGGCCTTCGTGGACGCCACCATGGGGCGAGCGCAAATGGCCGTCGAGGAACGCCAGCAGCGCGTCGATCTCCGCGCGAACCTGCGCGTCCTGATCGAGCGCATAGACGGTCGCCAGCGCAAACAGGATGAAGGCGTGGTCGTAAGCATCGCGCCGCGCGTCCAGCACCGCGCCCCCCGGCGTCAGCCGGTGCACATAGCCGGGTCGGCCGTCGGGCGCCTTGGCCTTCGCCAGCATGTGCTCCAGCCCCTTCAGCGCGAGGGCGCGGCCATCCGGATACCAGCCCATCTGCGCCGCCTTGGCGAAGCACCAGATCTGGCGTGCCTGCACGAACACGCGCCGTGGCGCGGCCGCATCCGCCGTGCCGTCGCGGTGCAGCCGGTCGACGAAACCGCCTGCGGCAGCGTCCCAGCCGACGGTCGACCACAATGGCAGCGCCTCGTCGATCATGCGGCGCTTCAGGCGCGCGACGACGTCCGCCGTCGCCTCCGCCGCAATGATCGGTTCGTCCGCCACCTTAACCTCTCCAGGCCACCGCAATTGCCGTCTGATAGCGATGCCAGCGGCGGCGCGCAACGGATGCCAACCCCCGAGGACCAGCCATGACCGCCCATTACGACGCCCTGGAGACGCGCGAGCAAGGCGCGCGCGAGGCCGAGCTGTTCTCCCGCCTGCCGGGCGTGCTGGAGAGCGCGATGGCCGCGCCCGCCTATGCCGAGCGGCTCAGGGGCCTCGATCCGGCCTCAGTGACCTCCAGAGCGGCGCTGGCGCGCCTTCCGGTGCTGCGCAAATCGGAACTGCCGGCCCTGCACAAGGCCTCGGCGCCCTTCGGCGGCTTCGTGGCGGCTGCACCCGGCTCGTTCGCCCGGCTCTTCACCTCTCCGGGCCCGATCTTCGAGCCGGAGGGGCGGCAGGCCGATCCCTGGCGCGGCGCCCGGGCGCTGTTCGCGGCCGGGTTCCGGGAGGGCGACGTCGTGCTCAACACCTTCAGCTATCACCTCACCCCCGGCGGCTTCATCTTCGATGCCTCGGCGCGCGCGCTCGGCTGCGCCGTGATCCCCGCGGGCCCGGGCAATACCGAGCAGCAATTCGAGCTGGTCGAGGCCTACCGGCCGGTCGGCTACAGCGGCACGCCGGACTTTTTGAAGATCCTGCTCGATGCCGCAGCAGCCTCGGGGCGCGACGTCTCGTCGATCAAGCGCGCGCTGGTCTCGGGCGCCGCGTTCCCGCCCTCGCTCCAGGCCGAGATCAAGGCGCGCGGCATCGACGCCTACCAGGCCTTCGGCACCGCCGATCTCGGCCTCATCGCCTTCGAGACCGAGGCGCGCGAGGGCATGGTCGTGAACGAGGATCTGATCCTCGAGATCGTCAAGCCGGGCACCAGCGATCCCGTTGCGGAAGGCGATGTCGGCGAGATCGTGGTGACGTCGCTCGACCCGCACCACCCCTGGATCCGCCTCGCACTCGGCGACCTCACCGCGGCGCTGCCGGGCCCGAGCAAATGCGGGCGCACCAACATGCGCATCAAGGGCTGGATGGGCCGCGCCGACCAGACCACCAAGGTCAAGGGCATGTTCGTCCGCCCCGAGCAGATCGCAGAGATCGGCAAGCGCCATCCCGCGCTCGGACGCCTGCGCCTCGTCGTCACGCGCGAGCGCGAAACCGATGCGATGACCTTGAGGGCGGAAACGGGCGCGCCAAGCGATGCGCTGCGCGAAGAGATTGCTGCCAGCCTGCGCGCGGTGACGAAGCTCGGCGGAGCGGTCGAGCTGGTTTCCGCCGGCGCGCTGCCGAACGACGGCAAGGTGATCGCGGACGAACGGTGAGGCCTGCAGGCGGGTGGCTATTTCGAGCCGATCGCGGCCCACGACATCTCGTTGACCCATTCGAGGCGCACGCCCTTCAGCCCCGCGTCTTCCATCAGGCTCTGGACCGTCTCGCGGCGCCAGTAATGCGCGATGCGCGGCAGCATCTGGTCGAACACGATCGAGCGGAGGTGCCGGAACGAGAACGTCCGCAGCAGGTCGAAATAGGCAAGCCGCCCGACGCCCAGACGCAGCAGCAGCCAGAGCACCGCACTCGGATACAGCGAGAGATGATGCACGAGGCCGATCGGCAGGCGCGAGAACAGCGCCTTGCGCAAGGGATCGGCGAAGCGGACGATCCACTCGTTGTTCTCGTAGCCGTACACCCAGATCAGCACGCGCCCGCCAGGCTTGGCCGCCTTCACCATCTGCCGCAGCGCCAGTTCGGGGCTTTCGAGGTGATGAATGACGCCGATCGAGAACGCGATGTCGAAGCGATCCTCGAAGCCGATGTCGAACGCGCTCTGCTTCAGCACCGTCGCGTTGGGAAACTGGGCGAGGTTGTGGCGGGCGACCGCGAGCGAGCCGTCGTCGATGTCCATCGCCACCGCTTCACGCGCGCCGTATTTCAGCGGCCACAACGAATTTCGTCCGGTGCCGCAGCCGACGTCGAGCACGCTCATGCCCTTCCAGTCGTCCGGTCCGACAAACGGCGTCCACTTGCGGAACTGCGTCTCGTAGTCGGCGCGAATCTCGTTGTAGTGGCTCCATTCGTAGCCGAACCGTTCGGACGAACCGGTCGGCTTGCTCATGCTGGTGCTGTTCTCGCTCATCAGAACCTTCCGGTCGGGGCGACGCGCGCCTTCAGCCGCGCCAGACCATCGCGGACCTCGGGCGGCAATGCCCTCACGACGCTCTTTCGCAGGCGGAACCAGCGCGGCGACAAATCGGCGATCGGCACACCGTCGCGGACGCGCGTGGCCTGGATCGCCGGATCAAGCGCGGCCTGGTGGTCGCGGTGGACGTAGAGGATGGTGTTGTAGCGATACCAGAACGAGATGCGGTGATTGCCTGCGACCTGCGGCCGGATGAAGTCGTAGGCGTCGAACCCGTGCCGCACAAGCCGTTCCCGCCAGAAATCGTAGGGCTGTTCGTTGACGTGATATTCGCCGCCCTGCCCCGGTACCGCCGCGGAGAACATCACGTATTTGCGCGCATGAGCCACGAGGTTCTGCACGAACTGATCGGCGAACTGCGCGTCGATATGCTCGGCGACCTCAAGCGACTGCACGAGATCGAACGTGCGCCCGAGATCGAGCGGGCGCGACAGGTCGGCCGGCGTGAACAACTCGCGTGGAATCCCGAGATCGTCCAGCCGCACATAATCGCCATCGACGCCCCTGATGTCGGCAATCCCCGCACTGCGCCAGACGCTGAGCCAGCCGCCCGCCGCGCAGCCGATGTCGGCAACGCTTGCGATCGGAAGCGCGCGCAAGAGCAGCGGAATGATCTCCGAGGCGGCATAGTGCGACGACATGGATGCGTAATCCATGAACTTCTCGTCGTACTGGCGCTGCATCGCCCCCTCCGTCATGCTATCGCGCCAGCGCGAACCACCTTGACATAGGCGACGTCGTGCATCGGCCCGTTCAGGACTCGCGTGCGCGCCACGCCGGCCACGCCCGACACGACCGCGACGAGATCCTCCAGCTTGCGCGGAAAGCGGCCGCGATCCATCCTGAAGAACATCTCCTTGGCGCGATCGCGCGGATTGACGGGCAGGATCGCATCGATGATGTGAAACGCGCCGCCCGCCCTGACCACACGCAACGCTTCCAGCGCCATCGCCTGGAGCTGGCCGCCGTCGAGATGATGCGTGGTCGCGACCGAGATGACCTGGTCGAACGAGGCATCCGGGAAGGTGAGCTTCGTCGCGTCCATCGCAATGAACTCGCCGCCCGAACGAATTCGCTTGGCGGCCGCGATATAGTCGGGATTGATGTCGATCCCGCAATAGCGACCGGGAATGATCTGCCGCGTCGCGCCGGTGCCGCAGCCGAGATCGAGCACGGAGGTCTCCGCGGTCAACGGCACCTCCTCGGCGATCAACTGTGTGTACCGGCGCACCGTCGGCTGGCCGATCAACTGGTTGAGATCGTAGACGGCGGGCAGTTCCAGAACCCGCTCGAGTGCTTTCCGCAACATTCGGTCCTATCCCGTAGCAGGAGAGCGACGAAACGCCTGCAGGCCGAGCCAGACCCACAGGGCGATGGCATGGTTCGAACGCCTGTTGCGGTGTTGTTGCCACAAATCGGCGGCTTCCGCGAGGTCGATGCCGGCGATTTTCTCGAGCGGAATGCGCTGGGGAATTTCCCGGAGCCAGGCCGCGAGCGGGATGCCGAACCCCTTTTTGGGCCGGGCGACCAGATCGGCCGGGACCTTTCGCGCCAGCACCTTCTTCAACAGGTATTTTCCGACGCCGTTGCGGTATTTGAACGCGGTCGGCAGCCGTGCGCAGAAATCGACCAGATCGTTGTCGAGGAAGATCGCGCGGGTCTCGAGCGAGTTCATCATCGCGGCCCGGTCGACCTTGGTCAAAATGCCGTCCTGAAGATAGAACTGGGTGTAGAATTCCAGCGTCTTCTCCACCAGCCCCAGTCCGGGAGAGTCGTTCCACAGCGTCAGGGCCTCCTCATAGAGGTCCTCGGTGGGGATCGTCTCGCCGAAGAGCCGCTCGATCTCCGGAGGCGCGAGTGGACCGAGCCAGGTCGGGTTCCACAATTCCGGTCCGTAGGACAATCCGGTCAGCGTCCTCTTGAGCTTGAAATCAAGGCTCATGTTCCGCGTCGATACCGGCAGGCGTCTCGCCAGACCGCGGATCAGGCCGTGCAGCACGCCGGGAACGCTGCTGTTGTAGAAGGACGCCGCACGCAGGGCGTGGAACGGATCGTAGCCCGCAAAGAGCTCGTCGGCGCCGTCGCCGGAGAGCGCCACGGTCACCTTCCGGCGCGCGAACTCGCATAGGAGATAAGTCGGCAGTAGCGAAGAGTCGCCGAGGGGCTCTCCGATCTTGTCGAGGAGAGCGGGAATGACGTCACGCGCCTGCGCGAGATCGAGCTTCTGCTCATTGTGCAGCGAGTTGAAGATCTGCGACACGCGGCTCGCATGCGCGGACTCGTCGAACGAACGTTCGTTGAAGCCGATCGTGAACGTCTCGAGCCGCCCTTGGCCGATGATGTCGGTTGCGGCGGACAGCACCGCGCTGGAATCGATGCCGCCGCTCAGGAATACGCCGAGCGGCACGTCGCTGATCAGGCGCCGGCGCACTGCTTGCGTGACGAGATGATCGAGCTCGTCGACGAGCTCGTCCTCCTTGCGCGACGACAGCGACTCGTCCGGCGCCAACGCAAACTGCCAGTATCGCGCCGTGGTGACGCGGTCCGAGCGGAGGTCGAAGCACAGCCAGGAGCCGCCGGTCAGCTTCGTCGCATGACGATAGGGCGTCCGCGGCGCCGGGAAGAAACCGTAGGCGAACAGCTTCTGCAATGAACGGATGTCGAGGGTCGCGTCGAAACCGCGGTGGCTTGCCAGCGAACGGAGCTCGCTCGAGAATGCGAAGAACCCGGCGCCCTTGGCGTAGAACAGCGGCTTCTCGCCGAACCGGTCTCGCGCCAGGAAGAGCCGGGCGCGCTCGCTGTCCCAGATCGCGAAGGCGAACATGCCGTTCAGGCGCCGCGGCAGGTCGTGGCCCCACTCCTCGTAGCCGTGGACGAGGACCTCGGTGTCGGAGTGGTCGGAGGCGAAGCGGTGTCCGCACCGTTCCAGCTCGCCGCGAAGCTCGACATGATTGTAGATCTCGCCGTTGAAGATGACGGCGATGGTCCCGGTCTCGTTCCACATCGGCTGCGCGCCGCCGCCGATGTCGATAATGGCGAGACGCCGGTGCCCGAGGAAGATGCGATGCTTCTCGTCGGTGTGGTAGCCGAACCCGTCAGGACCGCGATGCGCGAGCGCATCCGTCATCGCACGGATGTCGCCGATGTCCCCCGCACCGCAGAATCCGGCTATGCCGCACATCTCGTCAGGTTTCCCGCGGACCGGTTCTCGCGGCCGCCTCGCCCTCGAAATTGATCAGCTCGCGCACGAGGTAGGCGCGCGC
This sequence comes from Bradyrhizobium centrolobii, assembly GCF_001641635.1. GTDB lineage: Bacteria > Pseudomonadota > Alphaproteobacteria > Rhizobiales > Xanthobacteraceae > Bradyrhizobium > Bradyrhizobium centrolobii. The sequence goes on along the minus strand of NZ_LUUB01000106.1, from coordinate 154,212 downwards.
ACCTTGCGATTCGTAGTAGGTCCGCACCAGCATCTCGGCGACGAGGCCGAGCAGGATGCTGATCATGCCAACCAGGAACAACAGCGCCGCCAGCAGCGGCAGCGGCGTCAGGATCAGCGAGATATGCGCGAAGAGGCGCAGCAGGATCGCGAGACCGATGGTGGCGAAGGCGGCGATGATCGACATCAACCCGAACCCGCCGAACAGATAGATCGGCTTGGCGAAATAGCGCCGCAGGAACATCACGACCAGCAGGTCGAGCACGACCTTGAAAATGCGCTCCAGACCATAGTTCGACGCGCCGTACTGCCGCGCATGATGCGCGACGGGAAGCTCGGTGATGCGTGCGCCCTGCCACTCCGCATAGATCGGGATGAAGCGGTGCATCTCGCCATAGAGACGAACGCCGCTCACCATGCTGCGGCGGTAGACCTTCAGCGTGCAGCCGTAGTCATGCAGTTGCACGCCCGACACGCGCGAGATGAAGCGATTGGCGACCCGGCTGATCCAGTTGCGTTTCAGCTCGGAATCCTTGCGCTCCTTGCGCCAGCCTGAGACGACGTCGTAGCCTTCGTCGAGCTTGGCGAGCAGCCGCGGGATGTCGGCGGGATCGTTCTGCAGATCGGCATCGATCATGACCACGATCTCGTTCGAGGCATGGTCGATACCCGCCATCAGCGCAGCGGTCTGGCCGTAGTTCCTGCGGAAGTCGACGACCTTGACCTCGGGATGCGCGAGCGACAGCTCTCGGAGAATCGGCAGAGAGCCGTCGTGGCTGCCATCGTTGACCAGAACGATCTCAAACTGGTTGGGCAGCCCGCGCAGGACGGCCATCAGCTTCTCCACCAGAATGGGGAGGGACTGCTCTTCGTTGTAGACGGGCACGATGACGGAAAGGCCCGGCGGAGTTCGATCAGTCATAGCCTATCACGTCCGATCCAGACCGATTCCTGACGCTGCGGCAGGGCGGGCACAAGCCTCTTGGCAGCCCGCACGCTCGGCAGGGATGACGTCAGCTCTTGGAAAAATACTGGTCAAGGCCTTTGCCTCCAAGATAAGCGTGCCTGAGCATCAGATAGTACCACGGGGTTTCGATCTTGGAGAACGAAGCCTCTTCCGGCGTGTAACGTTGCTGGAGCACCTCTTGCTCGTAGGTCCGGGACTTGGCGACGATGTCGGCGGTCGGGGTCCACGGCCCCTTCCACTCGATGATCGCAATGACGAACATGAGACAGGACAGGACCGCCAGCGCCTCGCGCGTCGCGGTCGGGCGCTTCGCGAGAACCCAGGGCCAGACCGCGTAGATCAGGCCGGCGAATACCGGCAACTGGAACAGGCCAATGTAGCGCGGAAACAGTTCCGACCAGAGATAGCCCACCCGGTAGACGTAGTCGTGCCGGGAGACGACGTAGCAGAGGATGACGACGGCAACCCACCCAACCACGATGACAATGGTATCCGACGCCGGAAGGGACAGGCCTGCGAACCAGCGCACCCGCAAACGATCGATAAGCGACCATGTCGACGTCACGGCAGATCGAATCCTCGGAACCGTGAAGGCGAGGACAATAAGCCCGATCAGCACGGCAAGCACAATAGCCGCCGTCACCCAGGAAAACCCCATGATCGAGAACATGCGCTCACGCAGCGCCGTGAGGGCGACCGTGACGACGATCGGCACGAAGCAAGCCGGGCGGAGCAGCGCCTTCGGCTGATGCACGACATCGCATGCGATCATCACGCCGAGCAGGATCGGCGCCTCGCTCTGGTGGACGAAGCTCACGGCGATCGGCGCCCAGTAGGCCAGCCCGCCGCGCCCCGACCAGCGCAGCGCGTATGCGGCGAAGGCAAGCATCGCGCAGAGGGAGCGCGGAAAAACCGAGAAAGGCGAGAACGCACCCGTGGGATTGATCCACGTGTAGAGACCGAGCCCGAACGTACGATGCAGACTAACGATCGGCGCGGGCGGTGCGGGTGTTTGCTGATACAACGACCACGAAATGTCGGGCGGTGGCACGGCCAGATAGAACAGCGCGGCCAGCGCGATGGCTCCGAACAGCGGCAGCACCAGTGGTCCCCTGGCCGCCCAGAACGCGATCAGCAGGCACAGGCCGCCGAGAAGCGCGCCGGACAACACCATGCCCCAGCGCAGCGAGACGAACAAAAATTCCGCAAAATCCTTGGCAGGATCGGTCATGCCGAGCGATCGCTGTACCTGCCCCGCAAAATACATCGAAAGCGACGTGTACGGGTAATTGTCGCAATAAGCGGCGCGCATCTTCGCGCGATAGACGTAGTGCTCGTGGGCTGATGCTGCGACGAGATGCTCGACAAGCTTGTCCTGCTGGTCGTGCGACGCCTGCCCGCCATATTCGGCCCCGCACAGATACAGATACAGCAGATCCTTGTCGAACCGGATCGCGACATCGCCGATACGCCCGTAGATCCCGGTCCAGACCACCAGGGACAACAACACTGCGATCAAGGAAGCGAGGGTGAATCGCTGCGTCGAAGCCACTGCATCTGCCGTCATTGTCTGCGTCGATATCCCTCTCGCCCAAGTTGCGGCCGGACAATATCGGCGCTTCCCCGCACATTCAACAGGCATTCTTTGGCGCAAAACGAGGTCAGGAACCTGCTGGAGGGCCTGCCGGGCGATGCACGGCGCCGGCTACGGCGCATCGCCACGCGCGGGCGATTCCGCCGGCATCATGCCTCGCGTCACTTCCGGTCTGCTCCCGAAAACCGGATCGCGATCAACGAAATCCCGAACGACGTCTCCAGAGTAAATGCGAACATTTGCGGACGCGAGTCGCGAGGTGCCTCCGAAGGTCATTCCGTCCCCAAGTACGCGGCACGACGAGGCGCCGATCAAGCATGCGAGGTCGCCGGACTGCACGTGAAAGATCGCTGTCGGAGGCCCAACTCGGGGAGAATATCCGTCTCAGGCATTCCGTATCGGAGCGCGCCGTAGTCCTTCTCGCGGAAACGCGCTACCCTTGTTCCTGGCGGATCGCGGTGTTATGCCCCGCGCAACCCGGTGGGCAGGTCAGGATGGAACTCACGACAAAGGTCGGCTATCGCGCCGAGATCGACGGCCTGCGCGCGATCGCGGTTCTTTCTGTTCTTGCCTTCCACTACGGCGCGCCGCTTCCCGGTGGATTCACCGGCGTCGACGTATTCTTCGTCATCAGCGGGTTCCTGATCACGCAGATCCTGGCAAGCGAGATTGCCGCCGGGACCTTCTCCGTCCTTGGCTTCTATGATCGGCGAATGCGGCGCATCTTGCCGGCGCTGCTGACCATGCTGGGCGTTGTTTTGCTGGCAGGCCGGTTCCTGCTGATGCCGGGCGATTACGCATCGCTCGCGAAGAGCACCGCCAGTGCGGCGTTCGGTGTCTCGAACTTCTACTTCCTCGACCACACCGGCTATTTCGATCGCGCTGCGGATTTCCAGCCGCTGCTGCACACCTGGTCGCTCGCCGTCGAGGAGCAGTTTTATGTGGTGTGGCCGCTGCTGCTGCTCGGCCTGACCATGATCGGCGCGAGATTTGCGCTTGCCGCGACCCTCGCCGCATTCGTCGCGATCGGCTGCGCCGGCAGCATCGCCTATTTCGGCATCGAGCCCAAGAGCGCGTTCTACATGGCGCTGCCCAGAGCCTGGGAGCTCGGGCTCGGCGCGCTCCTTGTCTTTCTGCCTGTGCTGCCGCGCCTGATCGGCGAGCTGGCGACGGTGGCCGGGCTGGCGCTCGTCGCCGCCGGATTTCACCTGGTATCGTCAGACAACTTTCCCGGCGCGGCCGCGCTCTTCCCCTGCCTCGGCGCGGCCCTGGTGATCTGGCCGTGTGCGCGACCGACGCTTTCGGGACGCCTGCTCGGCCTGCTCGCGCCGATCGGCTTGATCTCCTACAGCCTGTATCTCTGGCACTGGCCGATCTGGGTCTTGTTCCGGACCTACATCGGCAACGGCATGCCGGATCACACCCAGGCCATCGTCATCGCAGCCGCTTCAATCATAATATCGGCGGCCTCTTACCGCTATGTCGAGCAGCCCTTCCGTAGACGGCGCTGGAGCGCGGCCCAGACCGTCGCGACCGGGCTCGCCGGCATCATGGCGGTCTTCTGCGCCTCGATGTATGTCGACAGTTCGGATGGGCTGCCGCAGCGGATTCCTCCAACCGGGCTCGCGATGCGCAGCCTGGCCGTGATGTGGGACTGGCCCTGCCAGGAGATGACGATCGACACGATCCCCGGCGCCTACTGCGTGTTCGGCGCGCCCTGGAAAGGTGCGAAGCGCAAGACGCTGATCTGGGGCGACAGTCACGCATCGCACTTTGCGCCGGTCGTCGACGCCATCAACAGCGACTCCGAACGATCCTTCCTGGTCTATGCGGGCTGCTCGGCCGTGCTCGGCGACGGCAACGACATCTTCCCCGTCGGCGCTCCGCAATATCCGGACTATTGCCGGCGCTTTCATGCCAATGGTGAGAAGCTGCTGCGGGAAGACACCGCAATCGATCAGGTGATCCTCACCTCCAACTGGCTCGATCTGCCCGTACGGATCGGCAACAAGGACGACGCCGCGTTCGGCCTGGAAGCGATGCGCAGCGCGCTGTCGAAGCTCGCCAACCAAACCGCAATGCCGCAGCGCCGCTTCATCCTGGTCGGCACGGTGCCGGAGCTTCCCCTGAGCGTCGTCGAATGCGCCCATCAGCTCCATTCAACGCTGCTGCGGGCACCCTGCGCGGCGACGATCCAGCGGGCCGACGAGCGCCTGATCCGCAAGAAGACGGATTTCATCGATGCCATGTTCGTCGAGGTTGCCAAGTCGGCCCCAAACGTCTCGGCCGTGATCCCCGCAGAGCGGCTCTGCCGCAACGACACCTGCGAGGTCTCGATGGACGGCGAGTTTCTCTGGCGTGACGGCGGCCACATCCGGCGGAATCTGCGCCCGCAGACGCGGCGGGACTTTGCCGAGAGAATCGGATTGACGGCGGCGCTTGCCGATGGCCGCCGCGACGCTGCGGCCCAACCCGGTCCCGCCAGCGTCCAGACTCGATGACCTAGCTGGCGATAACCGGCTAGGAATGCGCGGCGGTGACGAGGCCTGAGGAAAACCGCCTGAACGCGATCGGCTTGCGGTGATTGACGACGCGGTCCCATTCGCAGGCGAGCTCGAAAGGCCCCTCGCCCGCGGCATCGAAATCGACGCGCGCGGCACCATGCGGATTGAGCTTGACCAAATGCGAGAACGAGCTCGACGGCCCGGTCAGCGTCAGGTTCGCGCTGGCCGTGACCTGGCTCGAGTTCATGATGAAATAGCTGATGCCGGTCAGATTCCGGTCGCCTTCTACGAGGGCGGAGCGGCGCACGAATTTGGATTTCAGCGGCGGAAACTGATCCATGTATTTATGCGAATGGGTGATCTGCGGCGCCCCGCGGTCGCTGCGCGGCATGAAGATGGTCATGAACTGAGGTGACGTGGTGCCGAGGAAGTCGATACCCGACGGCGAACTGTAGTGGCACGTGATCGAGAACATGCCGTGCTCATCGGGCTCGCGGCCGAGCAGCTCCGATATCGGCTTCTGAAGCGTTTCGAAATGCTTCACCCGATGCTTGCGAAACGCGACCAGGCCGCCGTTCCGGTCGAACGCCCGGATACCGTAGATGATGTCGATATTGGTGTCGGGGGCGAGGAAGCTCAGGTGATGCGGAATGCTGATGACGGTGTCGAAATCGCCGTCATGCCGATAAAGCTGCACCATGTTCTGACGGATCGGCGATCCGAACAGGGCCGGATTGGCCTTTTTCAGCTTCATATGGGCCGCATCGACCATGCGGCCGGCGCGCGCCAGCGCCTTGGGAATAAAGGCGGTCATAACTTCAAATCTCCAAACGCGGCCTTCTGAAAGCACGATCGCAGAGCGGGATTGAACGGCGCCTCGGTGAAATAGATCGGCGGCAGCGAGTGCTCGATGCCGAGGGCGCCGCTGGACAGGTTGCGGAACACCGTGAAAACCGCAAACTGGCTCGCCCCGCCGCGGATACGCACCGACAGTCCCTGCTCCGGCGCCACGCCGTTCCGCCGCGCCACGTCGCCAATCGGAAGCAGACAGGTCGTATTGAAACTCGCCTCGATCTCGGTCACGGCCAACACGTCCGCGGCGAGATTTCGGATCTCGACCTGAAGCCTGTTCGGCCGTGCTGGCTTGTCGCCTTCACCGGCAAGATTGACCAGGACGACGTAGGTTTCGCAGTTCGGCATGAGGACGTTGTAGTGCGCCTGATGCAGGATCGGCGAGAACTTGAAATTGGGATCGCGAAGCGGCACCAGTCCCGTCAACACCGCGATCTGCTGGTCGTCATTGCGGAAGCACAGTTCGCCTTCGAACTCGCCGATGTTCCCACCTACCAGCTCCACCGTGTTCATCTCATCGGCAGTGGCAGGGAGCTGCTGCGCCCAGTGCGACCGCCAGATCCTGACGATCCGATCCGGCTTGAGCTCTGTGACCGCGGCAAGCGCGCCGTCCTGGAAGGTCCGGATCCTGATCAGGTCGACCCCGGCGTTCATCGCGAAGCCCGCCTCTTGTCCGAGGGCCACGAGCGATGGGATCAGCAATCTTCGTTGCGTCACGCGGAGGTCCTTAAGCTAATCAAAAGGCTGCGGAAAACTAGCCCGCAACCATTCCGCGCACAACCCCCATTTCGCCCAAAGCCCCGCTGACCACAGGCCTCTGCGAGAGTGTGTCGCGCGAGTTCAGCTCGGCTTCGACAGCCGGTAGTTGCCGAGATACAACACGTCCAGCCCCGAGCAGAAGTAAGTATGCAGCGCCTCCAGCGGGGCGTTCACCGTGGGCTGCTCGTTGATGTTGAGGCTGGTGTTGATCAGCACCGGCAGCGACGTCGCGTTCGCGAACTCGCCGAGGAGGCGGCTGTAGAGCGGATTGCTCTCTGCGTGGACGCTCTGGATGCGCGCAGTGTTGTCGACATGGACCACCGCGGGCATCGTCTCGGCGACCTTCGCGTTGACCGGAAACGTCACGACCATGAAGGGTGCATCGAAGGTGTTCTCGAAATAGTCGGCCTGGCGCTCGTACAACACCGAGGGACAGAAGGGTCGGAACTCCTCGCGATACTTGATGGTGAGATTGATGCGGTCCTTCATGCCGGCCTGGCGCGGATCGGCCAGGATCGAGCGGTTGCCGAGCGCGCGCGGGCCGTACTCCATCCGCCCCTGGAACCAGCCGACCGTCTTCTGATCCGTCAGATCGGTGACACAGCGCGCCACGGGATCGTCGAGCAGCTCGAAGCGCGCGCCGATCTTGTCGAGCGTCTCCCGGATCGTGTCGTTGGAATATTCGGGTCCCCAATAGGCATGCGTCAGCGGCGCGATGGCGTGGCCGGCCTCTGCGCATTTGAGCATCGCAGCGCCGAGCGCCACGCCGGCATCATGCGGCACCGGCGGGACGTAGAGCCGGTTCACGGACGGCTCGGCCGCGATCTCCATGTTCATCTTGCAATTCAATCCGACGCCGCCGGCGATGCAGACGTCGCCGCAACCGGTCTGGCGGATCGCGGAACGGATCACCTCGGTGGTCACGATCTCGAGCTGCTTCTGGCCGCTCGCCGCGATGTTGGTCAGGCGCTGGTCGAGCGGCTGGCCGCGCAGGCGCCGCGGCCCGAGGATCTGCTCCATCTTCTCGGTGAATATCCGCTCCTGCCGCGTCGAGAAATCGCTGGTGAATATCTCGGCGTCGCGCCTGCGCTTGTCGAGCTCCGGATCGAGCTCATAGTTGATGCCGTTGGGACGGAGCAGCGTGGCGAACTTGTCGAGATATTCCGGACTGCCATAGGAGGACAGACCCATGACCTTGTACTCGTCATTGGTCATCTGATAGCCGAGATACTGGGTCAGCATCCCGTAATAGAGCCCGAGGCTGTTGTGACGGCCGAACCGCGTCAGCACGCGGAAATCGCTGCCGCGCGCGTGCGCGACGAGGCCAGAGCTGGAGTCGCCGGAGAAATCGAAGCAGGCGACCGTCGCCTCCGAATAGCCGGAGCCGTAGAACGAGCTCGCGGCATGGCAGATGTGATGGTCGTACAGCTCAATCCTGGGGCAGTGGCCGAACTGGTACCTGAAATATTCGGTCAGCCGCTGCGCGTAGTTGGTGTAGGTCTTCAGCGGCGAGCAAATCCAGTCGACGTCGCGCATGGTGATGCCGGCCTGCCTGAGGCAGAAGCCGATCGCGCCGCGCGGCAGCTCGCCGCGCGCATGCTTGGCCAGCGTAAAGCGCTCCTCCTCGGCCGCGGCGATCAATTGGCCATCGCGCAGCAACACCGCCGCGCCGTCATGATGGCCGTGCTTGATCCCCGAGCTGATTCCGATCACATACATGCGTTAATACCTCTGGGACGCCTTCTATAGGAACTGCTTGCCTAGTGAAATAGCGCGCAGCTAGCGCCTGCAATCGATCCTGCGCACCTCGGTCGGCCTGGCGAGGACGAAGACGGTGCGCAGCCCCCATCTGGTCGCGTGGGCGCAGAGCTCGTCATCCGAGGTGGGTTGGGAAACGGAGTCGGGGCCGTAGGCAGGAAAGCCATAATTGGCCTCGTTGCGACACTCGGCCGCTGTGGGATTGAGCCCTCTGATCATCGGTACGCCGAGCAGCGCTGGAATGATCTCCGAGACGGTGCGGCAGTCCTGGAGGTACGACCAGAATGGCACGTTTTCTGGCGGCACGAACACGGCACTGCCCGGCGCATCGGCGAGCCCTCTATCGCGCAGGGTCTTGATCGATTGCGCACGGGGCAGACGCATCATGTCCTCGGCAAGGGCGCGGCGTCTCCCGCTGCCCGGAAGCAGAAGCGTACCGAGGCGCTTTCGTGTCGAGTCGCCGACGTCGGTCGCGTTACCGAGATAGCCGCTCGTGCGCCGCGCGAGTTCCGCCCATTCCTCACCGACAACGATGGGGCTCCTGATCTTCTGCGGCGTATCGAGCGTCACGAGCACGAGCGCGGCGACGAGGAGCTCCGGTCTGAACAGGCTCGGCACCCTGTGCTCGAGCCAGGGGCCGGCATAGGCGACCACGAACACGACCGCGGCAAACGTCCCGACATGAATGAAGTAGTAGGCCGAGCCCCCCGGTATCACCAGCAACACGCTCGGAATGCTTGCCGCAAGCGCCATGATCGCGAATGCTTCCGCGCACAGGCGATCGGCACGCCGACTAACGATCCAGACCACGATGGTGGCACACAGCAGCACGAAATTCGCGACGAGTGACGGCCAGGCCAGTTCGGGATATTCCCAAAGGAAGTTCAGCGGATCGACCATCTTCAGCGACCCGCCCATTGCCCTGAAGATGGCGAATGCCGCGACCGCAGCCAGCACGAGGGCAGCGGCCCCGAGCATCAGGAGCGTCCTCGCTTTCAGGGCCAGCTGCCTGAGCAGCAGGTAGCCGGCCGCAGGCAGGAACACCACGCCGACGGATACCTTCGACATTTCCATCAGCAGTCCGACGACGGCGACGCACCCGGCCTGAATGCAAAGTCTCCGGCGGCTCGCGGTTGTCGAGATTTCCGCAAACAGCGGCAGGCTCAGCAGGAAGATGATCGCGGCAAGGAAATAGGATTCCGAGAACAGGTAGGACGATGTGTTCCACATCTCCGTGCAGAACAGCAGGAAGAGCGGGGCGAGCGCGAGCAGCGCGCCGGAGCGAAGCCGCTCACCGCGCGGGCGCAGCAGATAGGCAGCAAGAAACAGGCTGAAGAACAGCAAGGGGATTGCAACAACCTGCGCCCCGATGAAATAGGCCTGGTAGGTACCACTGCCGAGCCAGCGACCGAGGCAACCAAGCCAGATGTGCGAGAGGAAGTGATAGGTGACCGGCACGAGGCCGTCCATGCCCATGCTGACCGTACCGTAATTGACGAGCATGTTCGCGATCGCGGCGTGAAACAGCGTATCCAGATTCTGGACGCCGACGATCGCCTGTTCGGGCGAGAGCACAGAGGCAAGGCCGCGCGCGTTGATCACCAGGAAATAGCCGAGACCGGCCAGAACGCCCAGGCTGACGGCCGGCAGCTTGTGGCGGAACGGCATTGCGCGCGCTGCAATAACGGTCTGCCGGATGCCGAGAACAGCGAGCGCGAGCAGGATCGGATCGATGAAGAGATCGGCCACCCGCCCGAACGGCAGGGCGAGGCAATTCAGAAACAGCACGGCCAGCGCGGCCATCAGGACCCCGGCATAGGATCGGCCATGCCGCTCCACGAAGGACAGCGTCAGCGTCACTGTAGACACGATCGCCGCCAACAGCAGGAAGGCCTTGGCGAAGGCCAGCCAGTGGGCACCGCCCAGGGGCCCGCGCACGATCGCGCAGATCACGGCCGAGACCGCCGACATCGTCACGGTGAAGATCGTGACAAATTGGACGGGGCTGGCCTTGGTGTCCTCAATCGAACCGGAACGCGCCACCGCGAATGCCGGAAACCAAGGCCTGAGGAGATCTTTTGCTGCCTGCACGCGCGCCCGTCCCAAGGGTGAAGCAAATCTAGGGTTCCGCAACCCGGCGCCTGGGCGAGTTGGTCCCAGATCGCTCCATCGCGGCCAGCGGCGACTTGCCGCTAGCACACAAGGCGCCCCTCCGCTACTGCCGGAAACCTTGCATGATCCTGCCCTCTGCCGTATCTAGCGACTCCCGATCGAGGCTGATCGAACGGCTCGTCTTGGGGGGTAAGGGACGGAAATACCTCTGGTTTTTCGGCCTATCAACGGCAGACGCGGCATTGGTGGACGAGCCATGTGATCATCGCCGAGATCGCGAACCTGCTTCCCCCCGGCGATCCACCTGGCATGGATGAACGTTGATTCAATGAACGCGTCGCCTGGCAAGCAAAGCATCGCGGCAGTGGTCCCGCTGCGCGGGGGCTCGAAATCCATTCCCGGCAAGAACATCAAGCCGTTCTGCGGCCAGCCGCTCTGCGCCTGGACGCTCAGGGCGCTGCTGGACTGCGAGGAGATTTCGCGAGTCTTCGTCTCGACCGACAGCGAGGAGATCGCGGCCGTGGTGAGGTCGATCGATACCCGAATTCTCGTCCACCCCCGTCCCGTCCATCTGGCAACCGACAGCGCGACCACCGAAGAGGCGATCTACGATCTGATCGACGCCTGCGACATCTCCGAAAAATATCTCGTCACCGCGCAGGCAACCAGCCCGCAGACGACCCGCCGGGACGTTTCGGCTGCGATCTCCCAGTTGCTGGCGATCGGTGCCGATTCGCTCGTCACCTGCGTCCGCACCCGGCGTTTCTTCTGGAATGACGATGGCACACCGATCAATTACGATCCGGCGAAGCGCCCGCTGCGCCAGCAATGGAGCGGCACGCTGATGGAGAACGGCGCCTTCTACATTTCGACAGTGGAGCGGCTGAGAGGCGGCAGCGCGCGCCTTCACGGCAAGATCGCCGTCTACGAGATGGACGAGAGCGCGAGCATCGAGCTCGACGAACTGTCCGACTGGGAGACCCTCGAGGCCGCCTTCCGCAGGAACATCGCAAGATGATCATCGACAGAGACCTTCAGAGCTATCTGGTGCACGAGGACGCCTCCATCCAGGAGGCGGCGAGCAAGGTCGCGGCGAACCGGCGCGAAATCGTGTTCTGCGTCGACGGCAGCGGCCGGCTGCTCGGCAGCCTCTCGAACGGCGACATCATCCGCTGGATCGGAGCAGGCGCCGCTTCCGGCGTGCAGGCCGCGGTCGGCGATCTCTGCAACCGCCGGGTCCGCAGCGCCGTCTCGGGTGATCGCGAGACCGCCAACCGGCTGCTGCGCGAGGTGCTCTACGTTCCACTGGTCGACGCCGAGCGCCACGTCGTCGGCGTCGCCCGCAAGCGGCATCCCGGTGAAGGCATCAGGATCGGCAACCGAACCGTTGCGGACGAGAACCCGACCTTCCTGATCGCGGAGATCGGCAACAACCACAATGGCAGCCTCGAGGCCGCCTTTGCGCTGATCAAGGCCGCGGCGGAGGCCGGCGCAGACGCCGCGAAGTTCCAGATGCGCGACATGTCCGGCCTCTACGGCAAGCGGACGAAGGGCCAGAGCGAAGATCTCGGCACCGAATATGTGCTTGACCTGCTCGACCGCTTCCAGCTCGGCGACGAGGACCTCTATCGCTGCTTCGACTATTCGGCCTCGCTCGGCATGGAGCCGCTCTGCACCGCCTTCGACGTCAACAGCGCGGACAAGTGCCGCGCCTACGGATTGAAGGCGATCAAGACGGCGTCCGCGGACCTCACCAATCACGAGCTGCTCCGGCACATCGTCGATCAGCGGATTCCGATCATCTGCTCGACCGGCATGTCGACCGAGGACGAGATCCGCGAGACGGTGAAGCTGTTCCAGACGTCGGGCGCGGAGTACGTCATGCTCCATTGCAACTCGACCTATCCGGCGCCGTTCCGCGACATCAACCTGAAATACATGCTGCGGCTCCAGGAGCTGTGCGAGAGCACGGTCGGATATTCCGGGCACGAGCGCGACGTCTTCGTATCGGCCGCGGCGGTCGCGATGGGCGCGCGCCTGATCGAGAAGCATTTCACGCTGTCGCGCGACCAGGAAGGCAACGACCACAAGGTCAGCCTGCTGCCGCACGAATTCCAGCGCATGGCCGAAGGCGTGCGCCAGGTCGAGGATTCCCTGGGCAGCGCCCTGCCCCGCATCCTCAGCCAGGGCGAGAAGGCCAATCGCATCAGCCTCGGCAAGTCGATCTTTGCGATCGACAGCATCGAGGCCGGCACGACCATTACGCGGGAGATGATCGAGATCCGCAGCCCGGGCCAGGGGCTTTCGCCGAACCGCATCGACGAGGTGATCGGCCAGAGGGCGCGGCGTACGATCCCGGCGCAGACGCCGCTCTACCCGTCCGATATATCCGAGCTCGGCGAGGTTGCCGCCGTCGGACAGATCAGCTTCAAGCGCCCCTGGGGCGTTCCGGTGCGCCATCGCGACGCCAACAAGCTGATCGCGGCGATCAATCCGGATTTCGTCGAGTTTCACCTGAGCTACCGCGACCTTGGCATCGACGATGCGGATTTTCTCGCCGACAGCTATCCGTGCGGATTGATCGTGCACGCACCCGAGCTGTTCGAGGGCGACCACGTGCTCGATCTGACGACGCCGGACGACGACTATCGTGCGCGCTCGATCGCGGAGATGAAACGCGTCATCGCCAAGACCAAGGCACTGGCGCTGCGCTTCAGGAACGACGGCCCGGTCGGCATCATCTGCAATGTCGGCGGCTTTTCCTCGGCACGCTTCCTGACCGCCGAGGAGCGGGCGATTTGCGAATCCCACCTCCGCGCCAGCATCCGCGAGCTCGCCGATGCCGCGGTCGAGCTGTGGCCGCAGACCATGCCGCCCTATCCCTGGCATTTCGGCGGCCAGCGCTATCACAACCTGTTCGTTTCCAGCGAGGACATCGCGCGAAGCTGCCGCGATCTCGGCGTACGCATCTGCTTCGACACCTCGCATTCGCAGCTCGCATGCACGGAGAACAGGTGGTCGTTCGACGAGTTCATGGAGACGATCGGGCCGTTCGTCGCCCATGTCCACATGGCCGACGCCCGCGGCGTCGACGGCGAGGGCCTCCAGATCGGCGAGGGCGAGATCGATTTCGGCAATGTGTTCCGGGTGCTGAACCGGCAGGCTCCGCAGGCCTCGTTCATCCCGGAGATCTGGCAGGGCCACGAGAACGACGGCGAGGGCTTTCGCGTCGCGCTGCAACGGCTCTCGAACTTCGAGGGCCGGTGAAACCGATGCAGCACCCGCTCCCGCCGCCGATCGCCGGCCGATTTGGCCATAGACTGCCCGGGGGCGCGTATGGTAACAGCCGCCGTTTCCCCGACATCACACCGCAAGCTGCCGTACACGCCAATGTTTGACGAAAGATCTGTTCTGATCACCGGAGGCACGGGCTCGTTCGGAAAGAAGTTCGTTGCCGGCCTCCTGAAGAACTTCAAGCCGCGCCGCGTCGTGGTCTATTCGCGCGACGAGCTGAAGCAGTACGAGATGCAGCAGGATTTCGACCAGCCGGTGATGCGCTACTTCATCGGCGACGTTCGCGACGGCGAGCGCCTGCGCACGGCCATGAAAGGCATCGACTTCGTGGTCCATGCCGCGGCGCTGAAGCAGGTGCCGGCCGCCGAATACAATCCCATGGAATGCATCAAGACCAACGTCCATGGCGCGGAGAACGTGATCCAGGCGGCGCTGGAAGCCGACATCGAGAAGGTCGTCGCGCTCTCGACCGACAAGGCGGCACAGCCGATCAATCTCTACGGGGCGACCAAGCTCGCCTCCGACAAGCTGTTCATCGCGGCCAACAACATGGCCGGCGGCCATCGCACATCGTTCAGCGTGGTCCGCTACGGCAACGTGGTCGGATCGCGCGGCTCGATCGTGCCGCTGTTCAACAAGCTGATCGCCGAGGGCGCCGATCACCTGCCGATCACCGACCCGCGCATGACCAGGTTCTGGATCTCCCTGCAACAGGGCGTCGACTTCGTGATCAAGAGTTTTGAGCGCATGTCGGGCGGCGAGATCTTCGTGCCGATGATCCCGTCGGTGCGCATCCCGGACCTCGCGGCCGCGATGGCGCCGAGCCTGCCGACCCGCGTGATCGGCATCCGGCCGGGCGAGAAGCTCCACGAAGTCATGTGCCCGATCGACGACTCGCATCTGACGCTGAAATTCCACGACCACTTCGTGATCAAGCCGACGATCAAGTTCTTCCGCCGCGACGTCGACTACCTCACCAACCAGATCGGCGAACGCGGCGAGGCGGTACCCGACGGCTTCGAGTACAATTCGGGCAGGAACGAGCACTTCCTCGACGTGGCCAAGATCAGAGACTTCAACAAGATAGCGGTCCAATGATCCCCTATGGGCGCCAGGATATTTCCGCTGAGGACATCGACGCGGTCAGGGACGTCCTGACATCGGACTGGCTGACCCAGGGACAGGCCGGCCCACGCTTCGAGCAGGCGCTGGCCAAATATTGCGGCGCGGACCACGCCGTCGCCGTCTCGAACGCAACCGCCGCACTTCACATCGCCTGTCTCGCGCTCGATCTCGGGCCCGGCGACCTCCTGTGGACGGTGCCGAACACTTTCGTGGCGTCGGCCAATTGCGCCCTCTATTGCGGTGCGAGCGTCGATTTCGTCGACATCGATCCACGCACCTACAACATGAGCGTCGCGGCATTGGCCGAAAAGCTCGCGCAGGCGGACGCAGCGGGGCGTTTGCCGAAGGTCGTGGTGCCCGTGCATTTCGCGGGGCAATCCTGCGAGATGGCAGAGATCCGCGCCCTGTCGCAGCGCTACGGCTTTCGCATCATCGAGGACGCCTCTCACGCGGTCGGCGGCGATTATCGGGGACGCAAGGTCGGTAGCGGCGGCCTCAGCGACGTCACGGTGTTCAGCTTCCATCCCGTCAAGATCATCACGACGGGCGAAGGCGGCATGCTGCTGACCAACGCGCCGAAGCTCGCTGAACGGCTGTCATATCTGCGCACCCACGGCATCGTTCGCCCCGCGCAGGCGCCTGCCCCGGCCGACGAGCGGCATTCCAACGAAGACCGGCACGGTCCCTGGATGTATGAGCAGATCGAGCTCGGGCTTAACTACCGCATGACGGACATCCAGGCCGCGCTCGGCACCAGCCAGCTTTCCCGGCTCGACGCCTTCGTCGCGCGCCGGCGCGAGCTCGCCGCGCGATACGATACCCTGCTCGCGAAACTGCCGGTGATCCGACCGTGGCAGCATCCTGACACGAATTCGGCCTGGCACCTCTACGTGATCCGGCTGCGGCGCAATGAGATTAGGCTCAGCCGTCGCCAGGTTTTCGAGGCGCTGCGCGCCGCCGGCATCGGCGTCAACGTGCACTATATCCCCGTGCACACCCAGCCCTATTACCAGCGCATGGGCTTCAAGGTCGGCATGTTCCCGGAGGCCGAGAGCTACTACCAGGATGCCATCACGCTGCCGCTGTTCTCGAAGATGACGGATGCCGAGCAGGACACCGTCGTCGCGGCGCTCACGAAGATCCTCGCGTGAAGATCGCGGTGATCCCGGCCCGCGGCGGCAGCAGGCGCATCCCGCGCAAGAACATCCGTTCATTCTGTGGCAAGCCCATCATCGCCTATTCGATCGAGGCGGCACGGGAGAGCGGCCTGTTCGACGAGATCGTCGTCTCCACGGAGGATGAGGAGATCGCGGAAGTGGCGCGCCAATGCGGCGCGACGGCGCCGTTCGTCCGGCCGAAGGAGATCGCCGACGACCACACCGGAACCGCCGCGGTCGTCAAGCACGCAGTCGCCTGGTTCATCGAACGCGGCAACGACGTCACGCACGTCTGCTGCATCTACGCGACCGCTCCGCTGGTCCAGGCGCGATTCCTGCGCGAAGCCCACGACGCCCTCACCCGCTCCGACGCCGCCTTCGCGTTTTCGGTGACGAGCTACGCGTTTCCGATCCAGCGCGCCTTGCGCATGACCGCTGCCGGCCGCGTCGATCCGTTTTATCCCGAGCACCGCCTGACCCGATCACAGGACCTCGAACCGGCCTATCACGACGCGGGCCAGTTCTACTGGGGCACGGCGGCTGCGTTTCTCGAGGATGTGCCTATATTCTCTGAGCGCTCTGTTGGAATTGTGCTGCCGCGGCACTTCGTCCAGGACATCGACACCGTCGAGGATTGGGAGCAGGCCGAATACATGTTCCGCGCGATCAACCGGAGCTAGTTCCGGTCGACGAGCAACGGACGGAGGAAGGCGGCGAGATCACCCTCTCCGAACAGATGCCCGGGTATGCCCGCCGCGCCGGCCGCCTCGATGTCGCGACCGCTGTCGCCGACCAGCAGGCTGCCCTCGATCCGCACCGGCCAGGCCTTCAGGCAATCGAGAATCATGCCGGGCGCCGGCTTGCGCCGGTCACTCGCGCCCCGATACGCCTCGACCGTGCCGTCCTCGTGGTAGGGGCAATATTGGAAGTCATCGATATGGGCGCCGATTGCGGCCAGCTCGGCGCTCATCCAGTCGTGCAGCCGGTGGACGTCGTCGATGCCGTAGTAGCCGCGCGCGACGCCCGACTGATTGGTCACGACGAAGGCGTAGTAGCCGAGATCGTTGCACAGCCTGATGGCTTCGCGCGCGCCCGGCATCCACTCGAAATCGTCGATCTTGTAGACATAGGCCTTGTCGACGTTCAGGACGCCGTCGCGGTCGAAGAACACCGCCGGGCGCTGCAGGATGCCGGGCAAGGCGGTCCGGGCGCGTGCGAGACCGGCGGGATCGCTTATGTCGACGAAGAACCCGTCGTAGGTCCTGGCAACGAACCGCCCCTCCTCCACGAGCCGCGGCACGATCTGCCGCTCGAGCGAGCACGGCGCCTCACCGATGTAGTCAATAATCGTGCGGTCGACACAATAGACGCCGCCGTTGGCCGGTCCGCCCGCAGCCGGCTTCACGGCCGCCTGGATGACCGGCGGGGCCCCGTGTGCGGCGCCAGCGAGACCAAGCAGATTGAAGTCGAAGAATGTGCGGCCGTTCAGGAGGAAGAAGCGCGCCTGCAATCGCACCGAGACATGCTTCAATGCGCCGGCGCTGCCGAAATGCGAGGGCGTCGTCGCCACGGATATGTTCGCGCCACGCCAACGCCTGCCATGATAGTCTTCGGCAATGCCCGCGGCAGCGTGGTCGGCGAGCAGGAGAATGTCGTCGATCGTCGGATAGCGCGACAATTCGTCGAGCAGATAATCGAGAAACGGCCTGCCGGCGATGTCCAGCAGCGGCACGGGGACCGGCCGTGCCGACTCGCCGGACGGAGTTTCTACACCGCCGATCAGGATGACGACCTGCCTTACCATGTCGCCAGTTCCGCAGCCTGTCGCGCAGACGGGACCACATCGCGATCGAATGTCATCTCAGCCGGGGCACCTCAGGAAATCAATGGAGCCGCGGCGTGGCATTCGCCTAGCGCATGCGCGCCCGCCTCGGCTTGCTCATCATGGCGTAGAGCAGCAGCGCCAGCAATGCAATCGCCCCGGCGAAAGCCGCGTAGCGAAACGGCCGCGGCGAAACCTGCCTGATCGTCACGTCGTCGCCGAGCGTCGCCGGATAGGTCTTGGACGGCCCGATCCGCGTCGCCAGCGCGCGCCGCTCGCTGGTGGCGACCGCCAGCCGATCCTCGTTTCGCGACACCAGGTCGAGCAGCCAGACCCGCCGCAGCGCGAGCGAGGCTGGATCGGTTGATGACGACGGTGCGACCGCGTCCATCGATGCCAGCGTCTCGCGCACCTTCATGAGGCTGGCCACGTTGGCATCGATCAAGGCCATTTGGGTGTTGAGCTCCTCGAGAACGGGAAGCCGGAGCTTCTCCTGGTCCGCGTTCAGAGTCCGCAGGATGGCCTGTAACGCCTCGGTCGTGCGCTGCTCGCTGGGGCCATTGACGGTGAGCGACGCCAGATCGGATGTTTGCGGCCGAACGGTGAAATTGTCGAAGAGCCGCTCTTCGGCCTTGTCGCCGCCGCCGGCCGAGCCGATTGCCTCCGCAACACGGCGCCTGAACGGTGCCGAATTCATGTGAAGCACAGTCGACTGCATCGGCATGACATCCGCGCCGTCGACCCGGCCGAGCTGCATCGTGGCCTCCGCCGAGTAGACCGCGGGACGCGTGCGATCCACCACGAACACGACCAGCATCGCGATCAGCGTGCCCAGAACGATCAGCCGTAACCGCGCGCGGACCGATTGGCCAAGATATCCGAGCATTCCGCCGACATAATCGACGCTCGATATGGAAGCCGACGTATCATTCATGCTGTGGCGCCCTCTCGAAAACGACCGCTGCATCCGTTGGGTTCGCCGTCGATGCCACCCGGCTCGCCCGCCACCTGTCCTCCATGACGTAAACAAGAACCGCCAGCGCCAGCTTCACCATGAAGGTGAGCTGGACGAACGAATTCACCATTCCCGAGACGACACAGATCGCGACCGCATACAATATCGGAGTGAGAAAAAAGCAAGTGGCATAACGCTCCTCGATAATGCAGCGCGTCAGCAAGAACATGAATTCGGAGAACAATATGGCCGAGGCCGCCACGAGGAAAAATCCTCCCACGGGCCCAGCGATTTCGAACAGCACTTCGGGCCAACCTCCGGTGTAGGTCTGTCCCTGCGTGAGCAAGGCGTGCGCGCGGTCGAGCGGAAGCGCCTGCCCCATGAGAAATTGCATGGTGGAATTGGTCGCCGGATTGAACGGATCGACGAACAGTTTGAACATGGCGAGAGCGCCGTTCCAGTCGCCGTTGATGAAGACCCGCTCGTAGCTGGCCCACCACATCTCGCCCTGCTGGACCAGGATGCGCTGCGTGAGCTTGAACCGCACCAGATCGATTTCCGAGCCGCGAACGACCGTGTACGAGTGAATCAGCGCCGCTGCGATCAGAACCACAAGTCCGGCCGCCGGCAGCCCGAAATAGCACAGGATCCGCACCGGGTTGCGCTGCTCGACGCCCTTCTGCGGCCGGAGCAGCATGGCGCCGACGGGAATGATAAAGAATGACGAGTAGGAATAGAACGACGAGAAACGGTGCCCGACCACGAACAGATAGATCAGCAGAGCGCCGAACAAGGCCGCAAACCGCAGGTCGAACCGGCCGCCGCGCAGCACCGGCAAAGTCATGAACAGACCGAGCTGGAAGGCCAGCATCGGGCCCCACTCGACCAGGCGCTGATGCAGGGGGCCGCCATATTGCCGCGTGTAGTCGAACCGCTCGATCCCGGCCAGGAGCGGGATCGGGCCGCTTAGCCGCAACTCGATCCAGAGCGCGAGCACGTAGACCAGCACGACCCAGAATGCGACGTTGGAAAGGTCAAAGCGCCCCGGTGGCAGCACGCCAGCGAGCCAGCCTCGCGAGCCGGTCGCGAGCGCCTGCAGACGCTGCGGACGAAACGAGACCAGCAGCGCGGCAATGAAGAGGCCCTGTGACGCAGCCAGCGGCAGCACCGCCAGGCCTGGTCCGACATAGCGCTCCAATTCTTCGGAGAACACCGGTCCGAACGCGTCGATATAGAAGACGGAGATCAGTCGCCAGACGAACGAGAAGAAAACCAGGAACACCATCACTGCGAGCCCCGGCCGGCTCACGGCGATCCGCATCATGATCGCCAGGATGAATCCGATCGCGACGATGTCCAGCAGAGCCGGAAGCAAGGTCTCGAACGACCACCACGAGACGAGCATCTCTTCCCCTTTGGACAAAAAGAAGCGGTCCAATCCCCCGGGCCGAGCCAATCGTCAGAAAGTCGTGCCGGGATGCGCGCGCAATCAGAGGCCCATGATGAGCTTTTGCAGCTCGGTCGTATTCGGCGTCGCGAAGAAAGGACGCCTGTTCTGCGTCGGCACCATGCGCGGGAAGCAGAAGAAGGTGGCGGTATAGAGCAGGCGGCCATGCCCGGGACCCATTCGGCTTCCCATGTGCAGGCACTTGGTGGTGTCGACCATGAATGCCGCCAGTCGCGGAGCCTTCATCACCTTGATGTCGCTGCGCGGCACCTTGCTGAACACCTGCTCGTCGGGGAAGTGGCTGGACAGCAGAGGATAGCCGAACTTGTCCGTCGCCTGTCGCGGCAGGAAGGTGAACGGACCGTCGCCGTCCTCCTCGACGTCGGTCAGGTAGCTGAAGAACTTGATGACCCGGACGTCGTCATGGTCGCGATGCCAGAGCTGCGACGAGGCGAGCTCCTCGCCGGTGTAGCGCGAATAGGATAGGAGGACGTAATCGAGCCAGGGGATCTCCCCAAGCGCCGCCGAGATGACGTTGATGACCGGGGCTTGCAGCGCATATTGAACGAAGACGTTGTCGGCGCTGAGCTGGCCGTTCTCCATCTCCGCGTCCAGAAGCCGCACCCAGAACTTCTTCCAGGTGGAATTCTGGCCCGCTTCCGCGGATTCGATGTTCTGAAGCCTGACCTGACCGGCGGCAGCGATTTGCTGCTGGATTTTGGAATCGATCAAATCCGTGACGATCGCGTAGCCGTCCCGGTTCAGGTCATCGGCCTTGGCGCGTTCGGCGGCGGTGACGTCGAGCAGCAGTGCCTGCCGGCGCCTCTCGCGCTTCTCATTCAGATGCCAGGTATTGACGCCGGCTTTTACGGCCCACCGGAGCGGAGACCGATTCACGTGCCAAAGTGCTCTGGACATCAATCCCATGTTGCCCCACCCAATCGTGCCGGAAATATGTTGCGCATCCCCTGTGCCCAAGGGCTGATCGGACGGTTGCCATTAGCAAATCCGCCAATAGCGAGCAACCGCAGAGTGTTTGCCGGGAACTTGGCGACGCTAGACGGCGGGCCTGCGCCTATCGATTCGTCATCGCGCGCGCGAACTTGCCGAACATGGCGCGGTCGCCGCGCGAAAGGATCAGCATCATGCTCAGCGCCCACGCTGCGATGCAACCTGTCGCACCGGCGACGATCAGTGCCGGGAGCGTCTCCGGCGTCACGTAGATCTTATAGGCGCGCACCAGCACCGCGAGGATCGCAGCCACGAGCGCCTGCCTGGCGACATGCTGCCAGAACAGCCGCCTCGGCAGGCCCATGAGCCTCAGCATGCGATGCGCAAGGACCGGCGTGAGCACGACATAGGACACCACCCAGCCCACGATGAACGCCCGGTCCTGGAACCAATGCAGCGTGATCGCGGTCACCGCATATTGCACAGCCACTTGCGAATACAGGTAGCGGTTGGCGAAGCGCATGAAATCCGCCCTCACCATCAGCGCCGTCTGTCCGGCACTGATCATGACATTGGCGGCCGGAACGATCAGCGCAAGTGCGAGCCAGGGCCATTGCTCGGCGCTTTGCGGCCCGACCCACACCTTCAATATCTCCTCCGAGTACAGCGCCATCAACACCACGATCGGAATCACGATCGCGGCAGGCAGCACGAAGCTGTTGCGGCCCAGGAGCTGCAACCGTCGCACGTCGGTCTTCTCGTCGATATGCGCCGAGATCGGCAGGATCGCGGAGAACAGCGGGCTCAGCACGGCCTTCAGGAAGCGTGGCAGGCGCATCAGAAGATCGTAGGCGCCGACCTGGGCTGGGCCATAGAGCGCGCCGATCGCGAGCGGAATGATGGTCTGCTGGAGGACACCGCCGATGCGCGCGTTGAACATCAGCCAGCCCCGATACACCAGATCGTCACGCGTCTCACGGCTCCAGGTGCCGAAGCGAAGCGACGTGCGCCGCATGGCGAAGGCGACGATGAGCGCAAGCACGAGATATTTGACGACCACGGTGGCGAGATAGGCGTAGGCGATCCACTCGAAGGAGAGATTGCTCCAGACCGCAAGATAGATCGCGGCGACGTAGAGGACGCTGCCTCCCACCTCGGTCATCCGCAACCAGCCATATTCCTCGAACCCCTTCAGCACGCCTTCCACCACGAGGCCGACGAAGGCGATCGGCGTGATCAGCGCGGTGACCTTCAGGATCGAGATAAAGGCCGGCATCTCCTCCTGCGCCACCTTGAACAAGACTGCGAGCACGGGCGCTGCGAACCACAGCACCACGCTGGAGACCAGTCCCGTAATCACGGCGACCACGGTCAGGAAGGAGACCCGCTCGCTTGCCGCCGCCCAATCGCCGAGCCGCCCGCGGGCGACCATCTGGGTCGTGGTTTCCGACACGCCAAAGTCGATCAGGGACAGAAAGCCATTGGGCAGAAACGACCGTGCGAGGGCGATGAGGCCGAGGACGGCGAGACCATAGAATTTCGCAATCAGGCCGACCGAAAACAGTCCCAGCACGCCGGCAAGGCCGAAAGCGACGGCGGAGATCGCAGTGTTGTGCAGGAAGCGGCGGAGCACGGATCAATCCGCTTCCGCGAGCTGAAGGCTGGCGCCGCTGAACATGCGGCTCGCCTGCATGCTCGTCGCCGGCCTGACCACGAAACGGCGCTGGTCGCCCGAGGCGGCATCGAGGCGGTGCATGATCGCGTTCACCGCGTCGACCCCGAAGGCCTTGCCGGCCCGGCGACGCTCGTTCTCGGCGGACTCATAGCGCCGGCGCAGCGCGGAGCTCGCCCTGTATCCGAGGGTACGGCGAACCGCATCGACGGCGACGCCCCGAAGGGACGGCGCCGGCACGGCGCGGCGCGGCAGCGCATCGCGTCCTGCGGCTGCGATGGTCGCGAAGACGGCGTCGCAGACGCGCGCGGAGCTCGCGCCGTCGACGGCGGTATAGAGCTCGCTGATGATCTGGCCGCGAAACGCTGCAGTCTCCGGCGGCGGCGGCGGCAGCTTCGCCTCGAGCCCCTGCCCGACCAGTTCGATCATCTCGTCCGTGTCCATCGCCGGGCGGCTGACGCGCGTCGCGGAATCGAGGCGCAACGCGGGCGTATTGAACCATTCCATGCTGAGCGGCTCGACGTTCAGCATCGTCGCCTCGATGGCGGTCGAGCAGTTCTGATGGACGAGCACGCGCGCGCCGCTCAGCCATTCGAGCGACGTGCCGCTCTGGATCACACGCGCATTGGGCAGCGCGGCCAGCGTGTCGTAGGAGCCGATGTTCTCGAACGGATGTGGCCGCAGCACGAACTGCACCCCGGAAAAGTGCTTCGCAAGCGTGATCGCCGTCTCCAGCGTGTTGCGATAGGCGTTCCGGCCGTCGGCGATGAACTGGCGCGCAAACTCCTGCGAGAAGCCGGCTTGCACCATCGTCGCTTCCTCGTCGGACGAACTGTTCGAAAAGCGCGGGTTGACGGTCGGAAAGTTGGTGTTGATCAAGACGTAGCCCGACCCGACGGACGGTTCCGGCAGCGCAGCGCGCCAGGGCGGCGCGCAGAAATCGTAGCGCGGGCAGCCCGTGGCATGAAGGAGATCCGCCGAGACGGTGCCGTGCCGCAGGAAGGCCGCATACTGCGCCTGTCCCCAGACGCAATAGAGGTCGACGAGTTCGCCACCACCGGCGCTCTTCACCATGCCCGCGAACTGATCGGCATTCTTGCCGCCGATGCCTTCGGTATCGAGAACACCAACCAGCATTCCCGCACGCTTGTAGGCCTTGATCAGGTCGACATTATTGGGCCGGGTGTAGTTCACGAGCACCATGTCCGGCCGCAGCGCCGGCACATCAAAACCCTGCTCGTACATCGGCACCAGCGTGGCCCGCGCGCCACGCGTCGCCAGTTGTCGCGCGAGCAGCGCCAACCCTTCGAGGTCGCGAAGCGGGTTGTCGACGATCAGGCAGACATGCGGCCGGTCAGCCACGGGCGCTCCTCGCCGTCCCCTGCTTCGCCGATGCCGCCTCGTCCGCGGACGACAGCAGGTCCCAGCTCATCGGCGTACCGCGGCGAACCGCGCGGCCGACCCGCTTGCCGATCAAGGTGTCGAAATATTTCGGCGGCAGTCCAAGGCCGGGGCGAATGATGCGCAGGTTCTTCTCGCTCAACACGTCGCCGGCCGCGAGGTCCTCCGACACGTAGAGCGAACGACGGAACGTCAGCGACTTGCGCTCCTTCTCCGTCAGTTCATACTGCACTTGGCCAAGCGCGAGCCACGCCCGCTCCGTCTCGACGACGAGTGCGGCCATCTCCTCCGGCTCCATCGAGAACGTCGAATCCACGCCGCCGTCGGCGCGCGCCAGCGTGAAGTGCTTCTCGATCACGGTCGCGCCGAGCGCAACGCTCGCCACCGAGGCGCCGATGCCGAAGGTATGATCCGAAAGGCCCACCTCGCAATCAAACAGCGCGCGCATGTGGGGGATGGTGAGCAGATTGGTGTCCGAAGGTGACGCCGGATAGGTGCTGGTGCATTTGAGCAGGACGAGCTGCTTGCAGCCGGCGGCCCGCGCCGTCCGCACGGCCTCATCGATCTCGCCTGCGCTCGCCATTCCGGTCGAGACGATCATCGGCTTGCCGGTCGCCGCCACCTTGCGAATGAGCGGCAGATCGGTGTTCTCGAACGAGGCGATCTTGTAGCAGGGAACGCCGAGGCCCTCGAGGAAGTCGACCGCAGTGGCGTCGAACGGCGTCGAGAACGGAATCATGCCATGCGCGCGCGCACGCTCGAAGATCGGAGCATGCCATTCCCAGGGCGTGTAGGCCTCCTGGTAGAGGTTGTGCAGCGCGCGGCCGGCCCAGAGGCTGTTCGGATCCTCGATGACGAATTCGTCGGTCGCAAGGTCGAGCGTCATGGTGTCGGCGGTATAGGTCTGAAGCTTGAGCGCATGAGCACCGGACTTCGCGGCGGCATCGACGATCGCCAGCGCCCGATCCAACGACTGATTGTGGTTGCCCGACATCTCGGCAATGATGAATGGCCGATGCGACCGGCCGATTGCATGACCAGCAATAGAGATCGTGTCCGTCATCAGCTGCTCCCGACACTTCCAAAGATGCCGCCGCCGGGGCGACCACGACCTGATCGGTTCGTCGTATCAGGCATCTATTATCACAACCTCGAAGCCGGCGCGCCGCGCGGCCCTGATGGACGGCTCATTGTCTGAGTAGACGTGGGCGCGAAGGCAACCAAAGCGGGCCCTAACTTCGTTCAGCATCAGCTTCGCGACCCCGCGGTTACGATGCTCCGGCGCGACGGTATAAGACACGTCTTCGCCGTCCACCCTGAAAGTTGCAACCGGCTCTCCATCCAACTCGAAGATGAAAAGGCCTGGCTTATTCATCTTGAGCCTTCGATCAAGCCAACCAAGATGTTCATCCCATTCCACAACGTCCTTGTTCTTGGACATCGTGCGGGTCGACTCGTCATTGCGCCACTCGAACAACCGTCGAGCGTCGTCCTTAGTGGCCGGTCGTATTCGAAAATCGCTCATGATGGCAACCCCGCCCAACCGCGATCCCAATAGGCGCAGGCCCAACGTTAGTCAACATCGAGGAGAACCCGCGCTAGCGCTGCTTCCTATTGTAAAATCAAGAGAAATCGTGACGACATCGTTGGGAATCGCCGGTCTTGCCGTGTCAGGGTCGGGAACCGAGCATGGCACACACACGACCACTGCCCTCTCCGTCCACCAGTGCAAAGGCAGCCTTCCCCAGCGCGACGGCACGAGCCGAATCGTCCAGCAGGGAGCGGAGAGCATGCCCAAGCGTCTCGGCGCTGACGGAAGCGGCCGATCCGAGGTATAGAACCGCCCCTGCATCGGCCAGCGCAGCAAGCGTTCCAATCTGGTTTGCTGCAATATGGACCACCACGGCCGGCAGACCGAGGCAGCAACGTTCCCAGCTCATCACGCCGCCCGCGCCGACCGATAAATCGGCACGCCTCATCAGCTCGGCAATATTATTCGCACCACGATACAGCTCGACGTTCGGTACCCCGCGGCAGAGCGCTTCGACCGAATCGGCGTGCGGATTCGTCTGACCGATGACGACATCCACAGCGAGCCGCGACATCGCGAGACTGCCGATCGCCTGCAACGCTTTCGCAGTCTCGTTGGTCGGGTCCGAGCCGCCGAAGCAGATCAGAATGCGACCGATCCGGCCGTCGCGCTGTGCGCGCAAACGTCGCTGTGCGGCGAACTCCGGTCGCAGCAGCGCGTAGCCGGGCCCGAGCAACTGCACGCAGCCGGCGGAAACACGGTCGCGATAGCGCGTCTTCATATGGAGAACGAGATTCTGGTCGAGGAGCATCTCGCAATCATGGTCGCGGTCGGCGAGATCATCGATGGCGAGAATGCGCAAGCCCTCTCGCCGGCAGGCGCGCTCCCATCGGGCGTCAAGAGCGTAGTGATCGACAATGAGCCATTCGGCCGGACCGATCTCGGCCAGGGCGCTCCTCGTCTGCTCCGCGTCCTGTCGCCACGTCGTCGGCAGCCAGTGTGCATGCGGACCGGCGCGATCGTCGGTCTCCGGCGCCGGCGCGGACGGGTCGGGCAGCAGCTGCACTGCATGTCCGCTGCCTTCCACCAGGTGCGCCAGGCCGCCCGCGTGGCTGCGCATGAGGAAGCGCGATCTCACCCCGCTGCTGGCGAGCGCGTTGGCGAGTGTGAGGCACCGCGTCAGGTGACCCAGTCCCATCTCGACCGAAGCGTCGACGCGAAAGACGGCCTGCCTATTCATCGATTCGAGCCAGCATTCCTCTGCCCTGCCCCCGGTCGGCCAGCACGCAGGTTTACCCCGCGGGGCGCGGCCAGAAAGAGCCGTTTACTACCATAGTTCGGCAACGGAACTCGCTTCAATCCACCCTTGAGCTATCGGGCAGGCTTCTATATGCGGAAACCGCAACCAAACAACCCCGCCCCACGCATGTCATCCGACAAGACCCTCCTGATCACGACGCTCGCCGAATACCAGACCCGGTTCTGGATTCCCGTGGCACAGCGGCTGCGGGCGGCGGGACGCGAGGTCGAACTGCTGGCCTTCGACGATCGCAGCGCCGAGATGTCGGCGGCCGCCGGCGTGCCCGCCATGAACATGTATCGCGAGGGCCTCAAGACTGGCGCGCCACCCGACGACGGGCAGGCTTTCGACGCGCGCGTGGCAGGCTACGGGCTCGACGGTAGCAATTTCCTGTTCAGCCACGAGCGCTTCACCTTCGGCATCCGCGACACTGCATCGCTGCGCCGGCGGTTCATGATCTACACCAACGCCATGGAAGTCTTGCTCGACCGGCTCGAGGCCCAAGGCAAGGGCGCCGAGCTGATCCAGGAGCTCGGCGGCTTCCTGTCGGTGATTACGAGCTTCTACGCGGCGCGGCGCCGCGGCATCCGCAACTGGTTCATCGAGCCGTCGTTCTTTCGCGGACGGATGTATTTCACGCCGGACAGCTTTGGCGCGCCCGAGATGATGGCGAGGCCGGCCGAAGCGGTGTCGTCCGACGTGAAAGCCTATCTCGACGAAACGCTGAACCAGCGCGCGATCGTGATCCCGAAGAAGGACCAGCACCACTACTCGGCAGCCCTGAAGAAGGTCGTCAACCTGCGCAACTCGCGCCGCCTTGCGGAAAAACTGTGGGACCAGTTTGCGCTCGGCAAGCACCAGGAGTTCGGACACAATCTGCGGCATGCCCGCGTGCACGCCATGATGGCCGTCAATGCGGCTCGACTTCGCAAGCTGTATCGTCCGATCCCGGACACGCCCTTCGTCTACTATCCCTTCCATGTCCCCGCGGACATGGCGCTGACGCTGCGCGCGCCGGACTATCTCGACCAGGTTGCAACCGTCGACTTCCTGCTGCGCACGATCCCGGATTCGCACGTCCTGGTCGTCAAGGAACATCCCGCGCAGATCGGCGCGATCTCGGCCGAACGACTGTTCGAGCTCGCGCGGCGCTTCGACAATTTCGTGCTGCTGCCGCCGCAGACCAACAATTATGCGGTGCTCAACCGGTCCGATGCGGTGATCTCCGTCAACAGCAAGTCGGGCGCGGAGGCTTTGCTGCTCGGCAAGCCGGTCGTTGTGATGGGCGATGCGTTCTATCGAACCTGCCCGCTGGTGCATCGCGCCGACCGCCTGGCCGACGTTCCGCAGCGCCTGCGCGAGGCGCTCCGAGCCGGACCGTTCGATCCAGCCAAGGGCGCGCCCTATTTCGAGGCGGCATGGCGGCGCTCGTTTCCCGGCGAGCTCTATATCAGCGATACCAAGCTGCTCGACACGTTCACGGCTTCCTTGCAAGCTGCGCTCGCCGAGCCTGCCGTCGCGCACTGAACGGACCCCCGCGCCATGCCGCTCGTCTCGATCATCACCCCGTCCTGGAACGTCGAAGGCTTCATCGAGGAGACGATCCGCTCGGTGCAGAGCCAGACCTTCGCCGACTGGGAGCTTCTGATCGCCGACGATTGCTCGACCGACCGGACGCCCGAGATCATTGCCGACATCGGCGCCAGCGACCCCCGCGTCAAGCTGATCCGCCAGCCGAAGAACGGCGGCCCNCGCTGGCGCGCCAGGCCTCGATCGACCATGCGCAGGGCCGCTACCTCGCCTTTCTCGACAGTGACGATCTGTGGCTGCCGGCCAAGCTCGAGCGCCAGCTCGCCTTCGCCCGCGAGAAGCGCGCGGCGCTGAGCTACACCGCGTTCCGCCGCATCGACGAAGCCAACACGATCGCCGGCCGGCTGATCGAGGTGCCGGCGTCGCTGAGCTACAATCAGCTTCTGAAGAACACTTCGATCGCGACGCTGACTGCGCTGGTCGACCGCGAGATCTCGGGCCCCGTCGCCATGACGAACGAGGGCTATGACGATTTCTGCCTGTGGCTTTCCATTCTCAGGCGGGGTCACGTCGCCCACGGCCTCAACGAGGATCTCGGGCGCTATCGCGTCAGAGGCTCCTCCGTCTCCAGCCGCCCGGTGCGCTCGGCCAAATGGGTCTGGAACATCTACCGCAACGTCGAACGGCTGCCGCTGCTCAAGTCGGCCTGGTGCTTCGGCCATTGGAGCGCGCGCGCCTGGCTGAAGCGCCGGGAATTTTGACGGCGCGATAGCTGCGATCGCGTGAGCCGAGCATCGCACGGCAACTGCCTGTAACGACGGAATTGAACGTTGCGACCTTGACCGGTTGCCACTAGTCTGGCCATGGGCCAAAGGGGGGCTCTGCGTGTACAATCAAGACGTTATGCGGTCGGCCGCGCGCCCCGCCGCGCAGCACCGCGCCCAAATCACCTGGGCGCTGAGCAGCCTGTTTCCCGCAGCTTTTCTGCTGCTTCTGTTTGCCCTGACGTTCTTCAGCGCGCCCGAGCATGACGATTTCTGCTTCGCGGACTTGAATGCGCGCTACGGCTTCATCCAGACCATTTCGATCTTCTACCACACGCAGTCGGGCCGGATCGTGGCCCTCTTCCTGACCCAGCTCCCGCCGGCGATCGCCGCTGCCGCGAACGTCAGCCTGCTGTCGGCCTATTCGCTGACCCTGGCCGTGAGCGCGGGCCTGTTCCTGTTCGCGACCTTTCTCGCGATGAGCCGCGCCTGGCCCCGCACCGGCGCGCTCCAATTGACCTTCCTCGCCCTGGCATTTGCGAGCGCCGTGGTCAGCGCCGCGCCGAGCCTGCGAGAACTGCTCTACTGGCTGGCCGGCCTGACCTGTTACGTTCCGCCCGCCCTCATCACCATCCTGATCCTTGGAGAGTGCATTCGGGCCCTGGACACCGAAACAGGATTTTCGTGGCTGCTCAGCCTCGGCATGGCCTTGGGCGGGCTTCTCGCCGCGATGTGCAACGAGTTCACCGGCGTCTGGCTGCTGCTGATCATGGCCGCATCATTGGCCGCGCGTCACCTCTTCGGCCAGCAGCGCCAGATCGCGCATCACGGTCTGATCGCTGTCGCAATCGCCGTCGGCTGGATCATCGTGGTGTCGGCCGGCGGCAACAGCACGCGCATGGGGCAGCTCCCGAACGCTGGGCACATCTTCTCGTCGCTGTTCGATGCGCTCCACTATTCGCTGATCGGGCTCGGCCGATTCCTTCGCGAACCGGCGGTCATCGTCTTGCTCGTCGCCGCCGGCCTCATCGCCCTGGCCGAGCGGGAACCGCCGACGCGGGCGCCCCGCAACAGCAAGCTGCTGGCGCTCGGCGCGAGCGCCATCTGCCTGGCGTGCTGCTATTTCGAATACTTCGCGCATCAATATGCGACGGGAATGCGGCTCGTCGAAAGGGCGCAGAACGAGGCGTTGATCCTGCTGCTGTTTGGAATCATGCTGAGTGTCATGCTGCTGGTCCGCGCCTATCGTCCGCAATTGCGCGAGCGGCTTTCGGCGAGCGGCTATCTCGGCCTTCTCGGGCCGGTCGCGCTGCCAACCGGTCTAGCGCTTCTCATGATCGCTTCGCTCGGCTTGAGCTCGACGGCGTCCCTGCTGCGCTGGCAGTGGCCGAGCCTCTACCCGTATTGGCGGGNCGGGAGAGCGTCGCGCGGCACGAACTCCTGACGGCGAGCCCTGAGCCGGTGGTCGCCGTTCCCAAGCACAGATGGACACCGTCGCTGCTCATGAGCGCCGACGTGACGGCCGATGCGGGCAGGTTGCCTAACGACTGTATCGCCAGATACTACCACAAGTCTGCTATATACGCCGCCGACGCTTCGCCGTGACCGTGCTGCAAGCACTTTTTTCCAGAGAACATCAACGTGAAGACAATCAGCGTTATCACGCCCTGCTATAACGAAGAGCTGAACGTCAGGGATTGCTATGAGGCAATCCGGCAGATCTTCGACACCGAGCTCAAGGGCTATCGGCGCGAGCACATTTTCTGCGACAACGCCTCCGACGACCGCACCGTGGAGATCCTGCGCGAGATCGCCGCGCACGACCCCGCGGTGAAGATCATCATCAACGCGCGCAACTTCGGACCGCTGCGCAACACCTTCAACGGCGTGATGGCATCCCGCGGCGACGCCGTGCTCTTGTTCATGCCGGCGGACCTCCAGGATCCGCCCGAACTGCTTCCCGAATTCGTTAAGCTGTGGGAAGCGGGCTACGAGATCGTCTACGGCATCCGTGCCGTGCGCGAGGAAGGGCGGCTGATGCGCGGCTTCCGCAACGCCTATTACCGCGTGCTGACCCGCTTTTCCGAGATCAAGGTGCCGCCGGGCGTGGGCGACTACCAGCTCGTCGATCGCGACGTGGTCGAGCGGATGCGGCTGGTCCGCGACGGGTATCCGTTCATGCGGATGATGACCTTCGAATGCGGCGGCCGCGCCGTCGGCGTACCGTACACCTGGCGCACGCGCAAGAAAGGACTGTCGAAAAACCGCGCCGCAGCGCTCATCGACCAGGGGCTCAATGGATTGGTCTCCTTCACGTCGGCACCGCTGCGCTTTGGCCTCTATGCAGGGTTCATCCTCTCGTTCCTGAGCATCGGTTATGCCGTCGTCAACCTGCTGCTCGGCCTCATTCTCTATCAGCGCCTTGCCGAGCCCGGCGTCCTGACCCTCATCGTCGCGATGTTCTTCTTCGGCGGCGTCCAGCTCTTCTTCATGGGAATGATCGGGGAATACATCCTGGCGATCTACGGCCAGGTCCGCGAAAAGCCCGTCGTGTTCGAACGCGAGCGCGTCAATTTCGACCCGCCGCGGCCGTAGGGCTTACGTCGCTCCCCGCTCCGCGGCCTCGTGCCAGGCAAGCGTTTCGCGCAGTCCCTGATCGAGTCCGACCGCGGGACGCCAGCCCAGAGCTTCCAGCCGCGCGACGTCCGCCGCAAGCACCATGACCTGGTCGGGCCGATACGGCACTTCGCCAAAGGCGAGCTCGCCGCGACCGATCAGGTCCCGCAGCCGCCTCACCGTATCGCGCAGCGGCGGCGCATCGGGGCTGCCCAGATTGTAGATGCCTTGCGCGGCGGGGCTTGCGAGCACGAGGCTGACGGCAGCCGCGGCATCGCTGGCATGGAGAAAGCCCCAACGCTGCTCGCAGGCCGTCAGCGCCATGCGTCCATTGGCGCGCAGGGTCCGGATCAGGCTCGGAATCAGCCAGGACTCGCCATCTCTGGGACCATAGGCCGAGAATATGCGCAGCCACGCAAAGCGCAGCCTGCGCTCGGCGCAGCGGCGCTCGGCCATCAGTCCGCTTGCGAGCTTGGCAATGCCGTAGAGCGTCGTCGGGCGCGGCACGTCGCTCTCGACGATCGCACGATCGTAAGGACCGTATTCGGCCTGCGACCCCGCGCCGACGAAGATCGTTGCACCCGCACCTGCCGCGAGATCCACCAGTTCCACGGTGTCGCCGATGTTGCGCGCCTGATCCTTGCTGTTTCGGTCGCTGTTGCCCACCCCGCGCCAGGCCATGTGCACGACGGCGTCCGGCGCGAAGGAACGAAGTCCCGCTCCGAGCGCTGCTGGATCATCCAGCGTACTCTCGACGACGGTCAGGCGTTCCAGAATGGAGGCGAGGCGCCAGGGCTTGGTGCCAGGTCTCAGCAGCACTGCAACGTCATGCCCCTGCTCGACCAGATTTTCGGCGACGTAGGAGCCCAGAAAGCCCGTGGCGCCCGTCACGAATATGCGCATCGCGATCCCGCCAATATCCTGGAGTGACCTGCCGCCGGGTCCATCCTACGCGGTTCGCAGCGAAGCCGGTCTCGGATAGTCCACGAAGCGGTTGCCTGCTGCGTACTCGCTTTCGCTGAGATAGGGAAACTGATCGTTGATGGGACGCCCCATCTCGAGCTTGGGCTCGATCAGCGTGTGTTCGCTCAGCATCACGTCGATCACGATCGGCCCTCCGGTGAACAGGGCCGGCTCGATCTGCTCCAGATGTTCGATGCGCGCGTAGCGCAATCCGTAGGCCGCCGCGAGCGCCCCGAAATCCGGAAAGCTCAGGCCGTCGCGCGAGGCGCTGTAGCGGCCCTGCATGTAGCTGTCCTGGAACTGCTTGATGATCCCGTACGATCCGTTGTTCATGACGATGATCGCGATGTCGAGATTGTTGTGCCTGACGGTCTGGAGTTCCTGTATGTTGAGATGAAATCCGCCGTCGCCGTTGTAGGAAACGACCTGCCGGTCCGGGCGGTCGAGCTTGGCTCCGATCGCGGCCGGCAGCGCATAGCCCATCGGCGAGTTGCCTCCCGGATTGAACAGGGTGTGCCGCTTCACTTTGAACGCCTGGTAGAGCCAGCACACCGCGGCGCCGGTATCGCCAATGACGATCGCATCCTCCGCGATGATCGCGTTGACGCGGCGGATCACGTCGTAGGGGGAGAGCGAGTTCAGCCGCGCCGCCGACGTGCTGACCTCCTTGTGATAGTAACGCTGCTTCATGGCGGCGACATAGTCTCGCCACTCCGGGCTCGGCGATTGGGTATCCAGCTGGCGCAACAGCTCTGGCAATTCCGCAAAATCCAGATGGCTGACGCGATAGCCGTCGTTGCGGTACTTGGCCAGTTCCTCGTTGTCGACGTCGACGACGTGGACGGTCGCGCCCGTCGCGAACTGCTTGGTGTTGCCGGAGCGTTGACGGTTGTCGAGCCGGCTGCCGAGGACGATCACAGCATCCGCGTTCTGCAACACGAAATTTGCGCCGCGATTGCCGTAGACGCCGATCTGCCCGACGAAACCCGGATGATCGTGATCGAAGTAGCTCAGGCCGGCCCAGCTCGATACGAACGGCAGGCCGCTGTGCCGCAGCCACTCCGCAACGTCCCGCTCGACGCCGGCGAGGCCCACGCCAGCACCCCACAGAACCACCGGACGCTTCGCGTCGGCCAGCGTCCGCTTCAAATCCGACAGCACTTTCGCCGCCTCCTCGGTCGCCGAGGGCGATCGGGAAGGAAGCAGCACGTCGTCTCCGACCTCGGCCTGCTGGACGTCCATGGGGACGTCGATCAGCACCGGCCCCATGCGGCCCGATGTCGCGATCGAATAGGCCTTGGCCAGTTCTTCGCGCAGCTCGGCCGCGCTCCTGACCATCACCGCGTATTTGGTGACCGGCCGTACCATCTCCACGATTTTGGTTTCCTGGAATCCGGCCTGGCGCACATTCGCCCCGTGGAATGCGCTGCTCTCGCGCTGGTTCACCTGACCGGTGATGTGCAGTGACGGGATGGAATCGAAATGAGAGGTGGCGATGCCGGTGATGAGGTTGGTCGCTCCAGGGCCGGAGGTCGCCAAGGTCACCCCAACCTTGTGATTGACGCGCCACAGCGCGTCCGCAGCCATCGCCGCGCCCTGCTCGTGCTGGAAGCAGGTGTAGTGAAGCTTCGGATGTTGCGCGATAGCATCGATCATGAACGCGCAGGCGCCGCCCGTCAGGAGAAAGACCCGATCGCTGCCGACCCGCGCGAGGAATTCCGCAATGTACTGTGCACCGTTCATCGCGTCATTCCCACACTAGGCGCCGCGGGTCTGGACGGCGCAGAAATCGCGGATCACCTGGAGCACGTAGCCGATGTGCTCGTCGCCGAGGCCCGGATAGACGCCGATCCAGAAGGTCTGGTTCATGATCGTATCGCTGTTGGCGAGCGAGCCGTGCACGCGGAAATTCCGTCCGGTCATGTAGGGTTGCCGCACCAGATTGCCGCCGAACAAGAGCCGGGTGCCGATCCCGCGTTCGTTCAAATGACGAACGATGGCGTCGCGCTTGAATGGTGCCCGCTCGCGCAGCGTCAGCACGAAGCCGAACCAGGAGGGCTCGCTGTTCGGCGTCGGCTCCGGCAGAATGAAGAACTCCTCAAGCGACTTGAGCCCGTCCTTCAACAGATCAAAATTGCGCCGTCTCGCGGCGATGAAGCCTTCGAGATGATCGAGCTGGGAAACTCCGACTGCCGCCTGCATGTCGGTGATCTTCAGATTGAAGCCGAGATGGCTGTAGATGTACTTGTGGTCATAGCCATAGGGCAGCTCGCCGAGCTGCCAGTCGAAGCGGCGCTGGCAGGTGTTGTCCTTGCCCGGTTCGCAATAACAGTCACGCCCCCAGTCGCGGAACGTCTCCATCGCGCGGCGCAAGCCCGGGTGGCTGGTGAAGACCGCGCCGCCCTCGCCCATCGTGATGTGGTGGGCCGGATAGAAGCTGAGCGTGCCGATGTCGCCGAACGTGCCGACGTGACGCCCCGAGAACGTCGCGCCCAGCGCGTCGCAGCAATCTTCGATCAACCAGAGCCGGTGCCGCCTGGCGATATCGGCGATCTTGCCGACGTCGAACGGGTTGCCGAGCGTATGCGCCACCATGATCGCGCGCGTGTTCGGCGTGATCGCCTCTTCCACGAGCTCGGGAACGATGTTGTAGGTGGGGATGTCGACGTCGACGAAGACCGGCACCATGCCCTGCGTCATTGCGGGATTGACGGTCGTCGGAAATCCGGTCGCAGCCGTGATCACCTCGCTTCCGGGGAGAACCTGCCGGTCGCGGAGCAAGGGCGAGGTCAGCGCGGAGAAGGCGATGAGATTGGCCGAGGAGCCGGAGTTGACGGTCATCGCGTAGCGGGCGCCGACGCGCGTGGCGAGCTTCTGCTGGAACTCGTCGTTGAAGCGGCCCGCGGTCAGCCAGAAATCCAGCGCGGAATCGACCAGCGACTTGACGTCGCTCGCATCGAACACGCGCCCCGATACGGGCACGGGCGATTGACCGGCGACGAACGGCTTCGGCGCATGTGCGATGGCGGAGTATTCCTCCACCAGCTCCATGATCGATGCCCTGATCTCCTCGGGGCTTCGTTGACCCGCCCGCGCGGGTGCTGGCGCCATTTTCATGTGAAGGACTTCGCGTTGACTGCGGCGGCCTGGCCGCGAGATGGTTCGGATAGCGACTGTGATGCGCCGTTCGCGACGGCGCCGTCCAGGACGAGTTCGAGCTGTTCGAGCGAGACCTGTCGCAGATCCTGGCCGCGTTGAAGCGCCTTGTACCAGTCGACGGTGAGGCCCAGCCCCTGTAGCAGGTCGAGACGCGGCGTCCAGTTCAACCGCGAGCGGGCCCGCTCGCAATCAAGCCTCAGAAAAGCCGCTTCATGCGGATGCGGACCATCATCGCTGGTCCAGCCTGCGCCATCGCCCCACAGCAACTTCAGGTGCTCCACGACGTTCCGCACCGGCTGCTCGCTCTCGGCGTTCGGACCAAAGTTCCAGCCATCGGCAAAGCTCGCATCAGTGACCAACCTCTCGACGAGGGTGAGATAGCCGAGGATAGGATCGAGCGCATGCTGCCATGGGCGCACCGAATTGGGATTGCGAATGCGCAGCGGCTGACGGTCCAGGAACGCCTGCATCGCATCCGGCACCAGGCGGTCACGCGCCCAGTCGCCGCCGCCAAACACGTTTCCCGCCCGCGCGGTCGCGATGCGCGGCGCGCCGTTCTGCGCGAAGAAGCTTCGCCGGTAGGAATGCGTCACGAGTTCCGCACAAGCCTTGCTGTTGCTGTAGGGATCGTTGCCGCCCAGGCGATCGCCTTCGCGGAAAGCGGACTGGCCACCGTCGTTCTCATAGCATTTGTCGCTGGTGACGATCAGAACGACCTTCACGGATGGCACATGCCGCGCCGCCTCCAGCACATGCACCGTTCCCATGACATTGGTCGCGAAGGTCTCGACCGGCTCGGCGTAGGAGGGCCGCACCAGGGCCTGCGCCGCCATGTGGATGATCACGTCGGGCTCGGCTTCCGACAGCGCAGCGCGCAGGCTGCCGAGATCACGGATGTCAGCAAGGCACTGCTCGATGTCCTCGGCGACCCGCGCCGCCACGAATAGCGACGATGGATGGGCCGGCGGCAAGGCGTAGCCATAGACACTGGCACCAAAGCGCCGCAGCAGCAGCGATGCCCACGCGCCCTTGAAGCCGGTGTGTCCGGTCAGGAAGACTTTCTTGCCGCGCCAGAACGCCGGATCAGTCACCAAACCCTCCACCGGGCGCGGTTGTTGGCCCACTCGTCCTCGAGATAATTTCGATCGCGCAACGTGTCCATCGGGTGCCAGAAGCCGTGATGCACGAAGGCGCGAAGCTGGTCGCCGCGGACGAGCTGCTCCATCGGCTCGCGTTCCCAGATCGTCTTGTCGCCTGCGATCAGGTCGCCGACCGACGGCGACAGCAGGAAGAAGCCGCCATTGATCCAGCCGCCGTCATCATGCGGCTTCTCCTCGAAATCGACGACCCGGTCGCCCTCGATCGCGACCGCGCCGAACCGCTTGGCTGGCCGCACCACGGAGACGGTCGCCCTGCGGCCATGGGCCTTGTGGAAGGCGATTTCGGCGGCGAGATCGATATCGGCAACGCCGTCGCCATAGGTCAGTGCGAAGAACGGTTCATCGGCGACGTAGGGCAATACCCGTTT
Source organism: Bradyrhizobium centrolobii (assembly GCF_001641635.1). Lineage (GTDB taxonomy): Bacteria > Pseudomonadota > Alphaproteobacteria > Rhizobiales > Xanthobacteraceae > Bradyrhizobium > Bradyrhizobium centrolobii. The sequence goes on along the minus strand of NZ_LUUB01000106.1, from coordinate 116,452 downwards.
CAGCCGGCCGCCGGTCTGAGTCTCCTCGCCGGTATCGACCAGCGTGACCCGCCATGGCTCGGCGGTTTCGCGATGCACCTCCATCCGATTCTCGGCGAGATGGAAGGTTACGTCCGACATGTGCAGGAAGTAGTTCGCGAAGTACTCCTTGATCATGTAGCCCTTGTAGCCAACGCAGATCACGAAGTCGTGGAAGCCGTAATGGCTGTAGATCTTCATGATGTGCCAGAGAATGGGCCGGCCGCCGATTTCGACCATCGGCTTCGGCCTCGTGCTGGTCTCTTCGGCGATTCGGGTTCCCAGACCTCCCGCGAGGATTACGACTTTCATCAACCTGCTCCGAACCGGAGGCCTGATCCCCTCGCGTTCCAGAGGAGCTTCTATACGAAGCGGCGGTTTCTGGAAAATTGTCTCGGCGAGGTATTTTGTTACCGTTAATGCAAAGCTATTGGCGTTTCCTCCCGTTGCCGATACCACTCTGCCGGCCCGCGCGTGACCCCACTCCGTCCCAAAACCCGTCTGGAATCGATAATGCCGTTTGAAAGCTACAAGAACAGCCGCATCCTCGTGACCGGGGGGGCCGGCTTCATCGGATCGCATCTCTGCGAGCGGCTGCTCGATGCCGGCGCCGAGGTGGTGTCCGCGGACAATTATTTCACCGGGAGCCGGCGCAACATCGCCCATCTGATCGCCAATCCGCTGTTCGAGGCGGTCAGGCATGACGTCACCTTCCCGCTCTACATCGAGGTCGACGCGATCTTCAACATGGCCTGCCCGGCCTCGCCGATTCACTACCAGCGAGATCCCGTGCAGACCACCAAGACCTCCGTGCACGGCGCCATCAACATGCTGGGGCTCGCCAAGCGGCTCAAGGCGCGCATCTTCCAGGCCTCGACCAGCGAGGTCTATGGCGACCCGCTGATCCATCCCCAGACCGAGGACTACTGGGGCAATGTCAATCCGATCGGTATCCGCTCCTGCTACGACGAGGGCAAGCGCTGCGCCGAGACGCTGTTCTTCGATTATTGGCGCCAGCATGGGCTGCCGATCAAGGTCGCGCGCATCTTCAACACCTATGGCCCGCGCATGCAGCCGAACGACGGCCGCGTGGTGTCGTCCTTCATCGTCCAGGCGCTCAAGGGCGAGCCGATCACCGTGTTCGGCGACGGCGAGCAGACCCGCTCGTTCTGCTATGTCGACGATCTCGTCGAGGCCATCATCCGCCTGATGGTGACCGAGGAGGACATCACGGGGCCGATCAACCTCGGCAACAATTCCGAGTTCACGATCCGGGAGCTCGCCGAAAAGGTCATCAAGCTCACCGGCTCGCGCTCGAAGCTGATTTTCAAGCCGCTGCCCCAGGACGACCCGAGGCAACGCCAGCCCGACCTCGCGAGGGCGAAGGCCGTGCTGAACTGGGAGCCGAAGGTCGCGCTCGAGGACGGCCTGAAGGAGACGGTCGCCTATTTCAAGCGCACGCTGGAACTGGCCTGATCACCCTTCGCCCGCAGACAACCTCCTCATCATGATCTCATCGTCCGGCTTTATCGACGACGTCCGATTCCGGCTCGAATCGAAGCCCGGCCTGGCGATCCTGGTGGCGCTCCACAGCGTCGTCACCTGCCTGTCGCTCATCAAGGTCGCAAACTATCAATCCTACATTCACTTCAGCCACGCGCACGTCTGGACTGCGGTGGCCATCGCGCTCGCCTTCTCGGCCGTATCGCTGCTGTTCGTGACCGCCCGCTTCAGCTTCGGCTATCTCGCCGGGTTCTATCTTTACACGATGATACTCGGCTTCCTGTGGATCGACGTCTTCTCGAACTACAGCTACGCGCGATTATTCGCGGGAATTTCGGCGGCGCTGTCGCTCGTGCTCCTCCTGCTGCCCGTGCTGTTCGTCCGGGCGCCGTTCAGGCAGCTCGTCATCCTGTCGCAGGCGAACTTCGAACACCTGCTCACGGCGATCATGGTGCTCTCGGCGGCAACCGTCGCGGTGGCCTCGACCTACAATTTCAGGCTGGTCACGATCGCGCACATCTACGACTATCGGGATGCCCTCGACTTCCCCGGCGCACTGCGTTACCTGATCGGCTGGACCTCCAGCACGTTGCTGCCGTTTTCTTTCGCCTGCTACTGGCTGCTCGGCTATCGCTGGCGCGCCGCGCTGGTCCTGGTGTTACTGCTGCTTTTCTACCCGATCACGCTGACCAAGTTCGCCTTCTTCACGCCGGCCTGGCTGATCGCACTCACCATCCTGACCCACTTTTTGGCCGCGCGCAGCTCGGCGATCCTGTCGATCTCCATCCCGATGCTCATCGGCCTCGTCGCGATCGCCCTGACCGACGCCAGCCTCAACAGTATCCCCGGCAGGTATTTCGACCTCGTCAACATCCGGATGATCGCGACCGCGTCGAGCGCACTCGACATCTACAATCACTTCTTCAACACCCATCCGCTGACCTCGTTCTGCCAGATCTCGGTGCTCAAGATCCTGACGCATTGCCCCTACCAGGAGCCGCTGGCGGTGATGATGCAGAACACCTACGGCTTCGGAAACCTGAATGCATCGCTGTTCGCGACCGAAGGAGTCGCGTCCGTCGGCATCTATCTCGCGCCGCTGACCGCTCTCGCATCGGGCCTCGTGCTGGCGATCGGCAATCGCGCTTCCGCAGGGCTTTCACCGCGCTTCGTCCTCGTGTCCTCAGGCGTGCTGCCACACGTCCTGCTCAACGTGCCGCTCACGGTCGCCATGGTCACTCATGGCACGGCCATCTTGTTCCTGCTCTGGTATGTGATGCCTCGCGGCATGTTGAAGGATCAGGATGCGCGAGCAGCGTCAGAGACATCGACGCCAGCGGCATAGGCGCCTGCGGCGAAACTCCGTCCGCGGTCAGTCCTGCATCTCATCGAGGAGCTGCTGCAACTGCCCCCCGTAGTGTTCCGGCGTCATCTTCAGCATCCGCTCGCGGGCTTTTGCGGTGAGCGCCCTTGCGAGTTCCTCATTTCCGACGACCTTCAGGATGGCGTCCCTGATCGCGGCAACCGACGTCGGATCGAACAACAGCGCGGCATCGCCGACCTGCTCGGGAATGCCATGGATGCCGGAGGCAATGACCGGCGTGCCGGCCAGGAAGGCCTCATAGACCGGAATGCTGATGCTCTCGAACAGGGACGGCATCACCAGCGCCGTGGCGAGCCGGTATATTGCCTGAAGCTCGTCGCGCTCGACGAACCCGACATGTACGACACTTCGGCTCAGACCCAGCCGATCCACCATGTCCATCACGGTGCGATATTCGTCGCGCTGCTTCCCCGTCAGCACGAGCTGGAGATCGGGCGCCTGCTTCAAAACCTCGCTGAAGGCCTCGATAAGGCGCAGATGGTTCTTGTGGACCCAGAACTGCGCCGGATAGAACAGGAAGCGCCGGGGCAAGTGCAGTCGTTGGCGCACCGCGTCGAGCTCGGCGTCCGATTGCACCGTCAGGAATTGGCGTTGCGGCGGCGCCGCAATGACCTTGATCCGCTCATCCGCCACATCGAACGAGCGGGCGATGTCGGCCATCACGTAGCGCGACTCGCAGATCACGCGGCGCGCGCGGCCGAGGAGCGCGGCGTAGGTCTCGCGCCGCCAGATCCGCTGCCAGGTCGAAAAGTTCTGCGGATAATAGTTCTCCTGCAGGTCGTGCAGCGTGAAGGCATACGGCTTCGCGGTGTGGAGCAAGGCCAGCGAATAGATCGGCGCGAGCAGCACATCCTCGGACGCGAAGGGATCGGACAGCCCGAGATGCAACCGGTGCGCTGCCAGCGCGGTCACTTGCTGCCAGCGCGTCTCCTCGAACGGCACGATCGGATAGCCGAGTTCGGCGAAATCCGGATTGGCGCGGTCGCCATAAAGCGTGATGTCGAAACCGGCCACGTGCTGCAGGCCGTGAAGCATCGCAAGCGTGTACTGATAGGTCCCGCCATTGTTCGGGCCTGCAAGCGCGACGACACCGAGCCTGGCGGTCACATCACGCCCATCGATTTCAGGATGTCGTTCACGTCACTGCCGATGCGCTGAACGTCCGACTTCGTCATCTCGAAGTAGGAGGGCAGGTTCAGGCCGGTTTGTGCCTTGCGGCCGGCCACGGGCAGCGCCGCCTGCTGGTACATGGGCATCGACGACATCGAGCAGAAGTAAGGCCTGGAATCGATGCCTCGCGCCTTCAGCAGCCGCATGAACTCGTCGCGCTGTGCCGCATCGAAGGAATCGACCTCGAGGCAAACCATCCAATAGGCGCTCTTCGCCCAGTTCTTCACCCGATTGAGCCGAACCTCGCTGTTCGCGCTGATGGCTTGCCGGTACCAGTCCATGATCTCGGCACGCCGGTTCAGAAATTCGTCGATCCGCTCGAGCTGGGCGACGCCGAGCGCGGCCTGCAGGTTGGTGATCCTGTAGTTGAAGCCCCGGTCCTCGTGGAAGTAGCGCCGGGTGGGACTCATCGCGTGATCGCGGAGGCGTTTGGCGCGCTGCCAGAACTCCTGATCGTCGGTGGTGAGCATTCCGCCCTCGCCCGTCGTGATCACCTTGTTACCGTAGAAGCTGAACACGCCGCATTTGCCGAGGCCTCCAACCCGGCGTCCCCTGTATTCGGCGCCATGCGCCTCGGCCGCGTCCTCGATCACGGCAATGCCGTAGGAGTCCGCGATCTCGGTCAAGGCGTCCATATCCGCGGGATGCCCGTAGAGATGCACCGGAATGATCGCCTTCGTGCGCGGCGTGATCAGCGCGCGGACGGAAGCCGGATCGAGACAGAGGGTGTCGGGATCGATGTCGGCCAGCACCGGCGTCGCGCCCGTGTAGGCAACGGCATTCGCCGTTGCAACGAAAGTGAGATCGGGAACGATGACCTCGTCGCCTTGCGTCAGGCCGAGCGTTGCGAGCGCGAGATGAAGCCCGGTCGTGCCGTTGCTGACGGCGAGCGCATAGCGTGTTCCGCAGTATTTCGCGAACTCCTCCTCGAACCGGTCGATGTACTCGCCGATCGAGGAGACCCAGCCGGAGTCCAGCGCCGCCAGAACGAGCTCTCTCTCGCGCGGTCCGATCGCGGGCTTTGAAATCGGGATGAAATTGTCTGCCATGGGAGCCTTCTAGAGCGAAGCAACGAGCGCCTCGAAGCGCTTCCATTGCACCTCCTTGGAGTAGCGCGTCGTCAACATGTCATGACCGGCGCGCGCGATCTGCGCGCACTGCGTCGAATCATCGAGCAACCTGCGAATCTGCATGACTGCATCTTCAGGCGAGCTGTACGTCACGAGCGTCTCCCCGTCGACCATGCCCTCGGGATAGTTACCATCATCCGACAGCAGAAGCGACGCGGCTCCCATCGCCTCGAAGCAGCGCATGTTGCCCCGGTCCTCACCCGACATGTCGATGGCTCCATTGAGCACGATCTTGGCGGCCGAGAGAACCTCATAGTAGTCACGTCCAAAGACCGGGGTGCGTGCAATCGATCTGACCGCCTCGGGCCTTCTGTGATCGGCCAGCGGCAGCAGCCTGCCGATCGGAGATTCGGCCAGGCGGCACAGTCGCGATCGATCGAGGTGATACACGACATTGTACTCGCCCGCGAGCGCCGCCACCTGCTCCAGCACCGCTGCACGCTGCCGGTGATGGCGCGAATAGCCGCCGACAAACAGCACGTCGATGGGGCGGTCCTGCCGCGAGGCGAACGGATCGAGCTCGCGATCATAGCCGGGAAAGAAGTAGTCCGTTCGCGCGCCGCGTGCCGCGATCGAGGCGAGGATCGAGGGGAAATTGCAGACGACGAGATCGTAGTCGGAGAACACCACGTTGAGAAGCGGCGCCGCATGCCAGGCGATGACGTGCTTCACACATCCGGGAAGGCCTTTGATGAAATCGGATGGCCAGCCGGTGGTGTCCTGGTTGTAGAACACGTCCGCGCGATGATGCTCGATCTGGGCCTTCAGGATTTCGGCGGCCGTGGCGCGCGAGCTCATGCCCTGTTCGCTGGCCCAGACCTGCTGGACCTCGATGTCATCTCCGTACGCGAAAAACGCCCATTCGGCGCGCTGGTCCACCGGCAGGAGGATGTGGCATCCGGCATGCCGGAACTTCTTGAGGACATCCATCTTGCCGGCAAATGTCGCCGTGTGCTGGGTCAGGTCGCGAAGCCTCGGGCGCAGCGAGGGATAGTACCTGCAATTCTGGAAAAGCCTCACAAACGCGCCCGATTGTCTTGGATAGGATGGCTTGGATGGGGATGAGGGATGGGTCGCGCGCACTCAACCGCCCGATCCCCTGAAGGTCAAGCAAAATCCGGGGGTTAACGCGGGATGGCGGCGATCAGAGTTTCGCGAACGCTCTTAATGATCAGGGGGCTTGCGGCCACCGCGGCGAAGATCAGCCAGATCGCGCATTCGGCGAGGAAATGGACCAGCCCTGCCCCCGGTACCAGCAACGCGGCCACTACACCGGCGCCCCAACCGGAAAGCACGATGACGACCGAAACCAGGACCAGGAAGCCCGTGTGGCGAAGCGGGTGCTGCAGGGTCTGCCCCATGATCACCAACGCCAGCAACCCGAACTGAACGAGGATATCGCTCGCGACGACGGCGAGAGCGGCCCCCAGCGGGCCGAGCCAGGAAGTCAGGACGAACGAGAGTACCAGGAACACGACGAGTTGGAGCCCCTTGGTTCGGATCAGGAGATCGCCGCGATTGCTGTGGCTGGCGAAGGCCAGCGCCAGCAATGAGGGCGCAGCGGCGGCGGAACCGAGCAGCAGCGTGACGGCAAGCCCCGCGTCGTAGGGAATGCTGCCGTGAGTCCAGAGCGTGAAGAAGTCGCCCCAGAACGGCAGCAGGCCCGCGACGATCAGGCTGGCCAGGACGGTGACGAAGACCGACCCCTGGGCATAGAGACGGCTCAAACGCGCACGGTCGCCGACGGCGTGGTCATGACCGAGTTCGGCGGCAAGCGGCACGGCGAGTTGCAGACAGAGGCCGCGCACGAGGCTCGCGATCACCCGGGTCAATCCCCATTGCGCCACGGCGACGCGATCGGTGACGAGCGCAGAGACCAGCAGCACGGGAAGATTGACGAGCGCAAGTTCCGTGATGTTGGCGATCGCAAAGGGAAACGCGCGGCCGAACTGCCCGATGTTCCAGCGCAGGGTCGAGGACCACGAGCGCGGCCGAGCCCGATACGCACCGGCGCGACGCAGGAACGGAAACAGGCGTGGCGCATCGACGAGCATGAAGGCGGCAAACAGGAGTTGCATGGAGATGAAGGCGATCGCGACCGCCAGCAGACTCCCGAACCACGCAATCGCAAACAACTGCGCGATCTGGCCGAGCAGCAATACGACGTTCAACAGCCAGACCGTCCGGCCATATTGGCCCCGCGCACGATAGAGGCCAGAGGCCAGGTTGCCTGGGAGGCACAGCAGCATTCCCAGCGTCATCACGATGAAGGCGGAATCGAACGAGGCGGTCCCGCGAAACCCCAGCAAGGCCGAAGGCCGGAGCACATGCGTAACAGCCAGCAGCAGAATGCCCAGCACCACGACGACCGCGACGTAGATCCGCAGCATGCGCGCGTAGAAGCTCGCCGTGCGTCCGTCGCAATCTGCGCAGGACTTGAAGGCGAAAAACCGGTTGATCGCGCGAAGCTGCAATCCCGCATCCGCCACCACGACGAGGCTGCCGGCCGCATAGATCGCAAGCCACGCCGCAAGCATGTCGCCGGTCCAGACATGCAGGAAGGCCGGGATCAACAGCAACTGCTGGGTCAGTCCCAGCACCAGCTGGACCAGGTTGGCCGACCATCCGCGAACGAGCCGGCGGGCGCGGCCGGCACCGGGCCCGCTCGGGCCGCCTGCCTTGCCGGGCGCGTCAATCTGCGTGTCGGTCAAGCCGGATCCTTCCTGGCACACGATCGGCCTGACGCGCCCGATCGCCGGGCCCCACAATCGAAGCCGCCAGTGTGGCATCTTCGGATTTGGGCGTTGAAGGCGCCTCTTAAGGCGGTTAGACAGCTTAGGCAATGGCATCCGAAATCATCCCGTTCAACCGGCCCTACCTCACCGGCAAAGAGCAGGCCTATACCGAGGAGGCGCTGAGGAGCCGTCACCTGGCGGGCGACGGATCCTTTACCAGGCGCTGCCATCAGTGGCTCGAAGCGCGAACCGGTTGCGCGAAGGCGCTGCTGACGCACTCCTGCACGTCCGCACTCGATCTCGCCGCGATCCTGCTCGACCTGAAGGACGGCGACGAGGTCATCATGCCCTCGTTCACCTTCGTCTCGACGGCCAATGCCTTCGTGCTGCGCGGCGCCACTCCTGTCTTCGTCGACATCCGCGAGGACACGCTGAATCTTGATGAACGGCAGATCGAGGCGGCCATCACCTCGCGTACCCGCGCCATCGCCCCGGTGCACTATGCCGGCGTAGCCTGCGAGATGAACCCGATCGTCGCGATCGCAAGGCGCCACAATCTTCGCATCGTCGAGGACGCGGCACAGGGCATCATGGCGGACTACAGGGGCTCGCCGCTCGGCGCCATCGGGGACCTCGGCAGCTTCAGCTTCCACGAGACCAAGAACATCATGTCGGGCGAAGGCGGCTGCCTCCTGGTGAAGGATCCTGCGCTCGCGCTGCGGGCCGAGATCATCCGCGAGAAAGGCACCGACCGTAGCCGCTTTTTCCGTGGCGAGGTCGACAAATACACCTGGCAGGACGTCGGCTCGTCGTTCCTGCCGAGCGAGCCCACCGCAGCGTTCCTATGGGCCCAGTTCGAGCAAGCCGAGGACATCACGCGCGAGCGGCTCGCGATCTGGGACAGGTATCACGCGATGCTGGCGACGCTCGAGCAGCGGGGCCTGCTGCGACGCCCCATCGTACCCGGCCATTGCCGGCACAATGGTCACCTCTATTACGTCCTGCTGCCGCCCGAGATCGATCGTGGCATGGTGCTCGGCAAGCTGCGTGAGGCGGAGATCAATGCGGTTTTTCACTACGTGCCGCTACACTCCTCACCGGCCGGTATGCGGTTCGGCCGCAGCCATGGCGATCTGACGCTCACCACCGCGCTGTCGGAACGGCTGGTCAGGCTGCCATTCTGGATCGGCCTGCAAGAGACGCAGCAACAGCGGATTTGCGACACGCTCGGCGCGATCCTGGGGCGGTAGGCTTCAGAGCCCGTCCGATTCGCCGTTCTTCGGCGTCGAGCCCGGCAGGAACCGCGCTAACGACGTATCGCCCGTGGTCACGCCGCGACAGACTATTATCGCCGCACGAGGGAGCCCATCGGCCTTACCTCATCTAGATCGCCCGGCCGACGACGACACGACTGCCGCCTGCAGGCCAGCGCAGACCCGCGAGCGTCAGACGCACCTCGGCGCGCAGGATCGCCATGAACAAACCATTGATCCGCGGATCGAGCGTGAATTCCCGCTCGACCTGCTCGTTGGTCTGCGTCCCACGACCTCGAAGGCGGCTTGCGATCATCATGGGAAGCAGCAGGGACGCATAGGAGGTCGAGAACAGCACTTCGAAGCCGCTTCGCTGAAGCTTTTCTTCAAGCTCGCCACGACGATATCGCCGTTCGTGATAGGCGATCTCGTCGGCGCGGCTCCACAACCAGGGATGCTGGGGAACAGCGATGATGACACCACCACCCGTCACCAGTGCGCGGCGGATTTCGCCCAGGACCCGCTCGTCGTCGGCGATGTGCTCGATGACGTCGAAGGCGCCGATGAGGTCGAAGGCTGCGGACGCCGGAATGTGGCGTGCATCCATCTGTACGAACTCGACGTCCGGCAGGCGCGTCCGGGCGAAGGCAAGTCCGGAAGGATGGAGTTCCGAGCCGACCAGGCGCCGCCAACTGCGCGACAGCGCAATCGCGCGCAGTACCGCGCCGTTTCCGCACCCCACTTCCAGGAACTGACGCGCGTCGGGAAAGAAGCGGGCGGCCAACCCGGCCAGGAGTTCGTTACGAGCCACGAACCAGAAATGCTCGTCTTCAACCTCAGCAAGCAATTTGAAGCTACTGGGGTCCATGCCGCTGACCGTATCGGCGAGTTCGGGCGCAAGCGCCGCGATCCCCGCGCTTTCCGCCACGACATGGGCGCACGCCGGACATCGCCAGCCGGCCGGCCAGACCGGCTCGTTGTCGTCGATTGCTTGTTCCGCACCGCAGGCAAGGCAGCGGCGTCGCCCCGTAGCCAGTCGCGTCATGCCAGCGCTGACCGACAAAGGGCGTAACGGAAACGCTGATTGGGGGGTGAATTCATCGGCGGGTCACTGTAAAAGACGTCCATGCTGGCAAGCCACCAGGGGGCATGCTGGCAAACTGTTCGGATCGTCCGCGCTCGTCAAGCCTCGTTTCGAGGATCGGCGCGCCCCCTTTCAAGGCTGGTGTCAAGTCACAACGTGCGAATTTCGATCGTCCAATCCTGCTACATTCCCTGGAAAGGGTTTTTCGACCTGATCGGCCGATGCGATGAATATGTGATCTACGATCGCATGCAATTCGCAAAACGGCACTGGCACAATCGCAACCGAATCAAGACCACCAGCGGCATCGAATGGCTGACCATTCCCGTTGCGACCAAGGGGCGGTTTGACCAGGCGATCGACGAGGTCATGATCGAGAAGCCGTGGGCCGAGAAGCACTGGCGGGCACTCGAACTGGCCTATCGTCGCGCCCCATTCTTCGACCAGCTCTCGCCGGTCGTGCGGACCTGGTACGAGCGCGCCGACAAGGAGACGCGTCTCACCGCCATCAACGAACTGTTCACGCGCGAGATCGCAGGCCTGCTCGGGCTGAGCACACGTATCGTCAGGGATACGGCCTATCCCGCAGACGGCGTCAAGACTGCGAGACTTCTCGCGATCGCGCAGGCCGCGGGCGCCGATCGCTATCTAAGCGGCCCTTCCGCACGAGCCTACTTTGACGAGGCGCTGTTCACTGCCGGGGGGATTACGACGGAGTGGATGAGCTACCATGGTTATCCGGAATATCCGCAGCTCCATGGCGACTTCGAACATGCCGTGAGCGTGCTCGATCTCCTGTTTAACACCGGTCCTGAAGCGCCGCGGTTCGCCCGTCGTCAGGTCACGGCCTGACGCTCAGGCCGCACGCCATCGCAATAAAATCCCGGGACGGGATCTTGGAATTTCTCGTCGCATACCACGACTGGCGGTTTGGCGGCCAATCGTCAGACGCGGCGTTCCGTTGCTCGCCGAGATTGCTGACGGCTCCGCCGGCTGCGGTCGGCGCCCCAGTATACGGTTGTCGCCGTAGGTAATCGATAGTCATTCCGGGCGGAGACGCGAAATGCAGCCCGCTAGCATCTCCGCGAGTTGTGGTATCGGTTCAACGCGCGTGCACTTTGGTCGCACATGTCGCTATGGCTGTCGCAGGGGGCTTCGCATTTGCCCGCGGGGTTCGCTTGTCGTATGAAAGCTCGTCCATGAGCTATGCCCCGCGCCCCTCGTTAGGCATTGCAAAATTGTGACATTTTCGCAAACCGCGGTTAACTCCGAAGAGAAGTTGATGCACATTGACTACTTGCGGCCAGCAATCTTCTGCGAATGGAGAAGCGGCTGATGAAGATCTCGATCGTCACCACGCTCTATCGGTCCGCACCCTACGTCAAGGAATTCCATCGGCGGGCGATCGAAGCCGCACGCAAGATCACTGATGACGTCGAACTGATCATGGTGAATGACGGCTCTCCAGACGACAGCCTGGAGGCGGCTTTGCAAGTCCAAAGGTCGGATCCTCAAGTCGTGGTCGTCGATCTTTCCCGCAATTTCGGACACTACAAGGCCATCATGACCGGATTGGCCTATGCCTCCGGCGATCTCGTGTTCCTGATCGACAGCGACCTTGAGGAACAGCCCGAAGACCTGGCTCTGTTCTACGAGCGCTTTCGTCGCGGAGATTGCGATGTCGTGTATGGCGTGCAGCAGACTCGACGCGGGGGGTTGCTGGAGCGAGCGGGGGGCACCGTCTTTTTCGCGTTGGTCGATGTGCTTGGTGATCGCCCGCTGCCGCGCAATCTTGTAACCTCGCGGTTGATGTCGGCCGCGTACGTCAGAGAGCTTATTCGGCACCGCGATCGGGAATTCGTCATGTCCGACCTCTGGGCGGTTACTGGATTTCGCCAAATCCCGATGGTCGTCGCAAAGCTCGCAACCTCGCCGTCGACCTACTCGATCTGGAGGCGGATCGATCTTGCGGTCAAACACCTGACGACATCTTCGACGAGGCTGCTGTATCTCGTCTTTTATACCGGGCTGTTGATCTTCACGACGTCGATTGGTGTCGTGATCTACTTCCTGCTGCGTTACCTCACGAACGGCATCGGAGTGAGCGGGTTTGCCTCGCAGATCATTTCGTTGTGGTTTCTCGGAGGACTTATCACACTCATCCTCGGTATCCTGGGAATCTACATGGCCAGCATCCTGGCCGAAACCAAACGGAGACCCTACACCATTGTGCGCTCCGTCCACCGCTCCTCCAACTCATCGGTCGGGGAGTTGATGCAGCCCGCTTCCCTTTTTGATACCGAAGGCCAAGAGTGACAGACCCCCAACAAGAGAGAATCCTGTCCGACGTCGCGGCGTATTATGCCGCCAAACTCGACGCCCACGGCACTACATCGCAGGGCGTCGATTGGAATGGAGCCGAATCGCATCAGCTTCGACACAGGCAGTTTCTCCGATTGGTCGATCACAGCCAATCCGAATCGATCATCGATCTCGGCTGTGGTTTTGGGGATTTTCTTGGCTTCCTCAGAAGCGCGGGCCATCGAGGACATTTCAGGGGGTACGATATCGCGCCTAGCATGGTCGAGGCGGCTCGAAAGCTTCACGGAGAGGGCGACGATCGATGCTGGCATGTTGGAGCTTCGCCGGACACAACGGCAGACTTTGCGATTGCCAGCGGAATATTCAACGTCAAGGGTGATGTCGAGGATGAGATATGGCTCAGCTATATCCGCGAAACACTCGACGTGCTCGCCCGCGCTGGACGCAAAGGATTTGGATTCAATGTCCTGAGCCTGTCGAGCGATCCCGATCGGCGGAGACCGAACCTGTACTATGCCGACCCGCCGGAGATGCTCGGCTACTGCCTTTCACGGTACGGCCGATCGGTCGCGCTCTTGCAGGACTATGGACTGTACGAATTCACGGTCCTGGTACGACATCCAGAGGTGAAGGTCTGATGGGTGACGCCACATCGGCGGTTCGGTGCCCGCTCTGCGCCGGCGACGCCGTCGCGCTGGCGCTTCCCCATCCCTGCCGATCAATGCTCAGCGATGGGCGGGTGATATCCCGCGCACTGGCCAAAATGTCTTGCCTAGTGTGCGGTTTGGCCTTCCACGCGTCCAGCACAGCCGAAGAGGACATTCGTGCCATCTACGACGACGACTACAAGCTTGCTGCTGCTGCCCCGAAATCAGATGCTGCGCGGGCCCAGGCATACGGCGACTGGATCCGCGCCGAATGCACCCCGCCGAAGGCCATTCTGGAAATCGGCTGCGGCTCGGGCGCACTGCTGTCCGAATTCCTGCGATCGTGGCCGGATGCGTATGCTTACGGCGTAGACCCCGCGTTGCCGGCGACGGCCCAATCGCAGCAGAGTATCCGGCTTATGCGCGGATTTATCGAGGATGTGCCCACCGAGGCGGGTCTTTTTGACCTTATCGTTGCAGTCAATGTCATTGAGCACACGATCGACCCAAGCACATTTCTTCTTTCGCTGCGTAGCCGTCTTGCATCAAACGGGCGCATCGTCATCATATGTCCGGACGGACATTCGCCGAACGTGGAACTGCTGTTCTTCGATCATCTCTACAGCCTGACGCAAGGCGCCCTTCAGATTTGCGGCAGAAGCGCGTCGCTGGCGACGGAAAAGCAAATGCCGGCGCCGAGTGACATCGGCGACTTCCAGATGTCGATCTTCGCTGCGGCGACCGATCATCGCCACACCCCTCGCGCGCATGATACGAATCCGGTCGAGCTTTATTCCGAGCGGCAATCTTATCTCGAACGCTGGCGAATGCTGGATCAGCTTCTCCTTGATCGGCGGCAATCCGCCGCAGACCTGCTGGCCTTCGGCGCCGGCCAGACTGCGGCCTTGCTGCGGGCTTATGCGCCGGAAACCTGGGCGCGGATCGACTCGCTCGTGCTGGACGACCCTACCGAGGCCTGGAATCTCGGGCGACCGGTTGCATCCTATCGGGATGCGGTACAGAATCCCGGCCAGCCGACCCTCATCGCGACGGCGCCTCACGTTCAGGAAGTCGTTGCCAGACGACTGGAACGCGATGGCTTCCACACGATCACCTGGAACGAACTGATTCCGAGATGAACACCATGCAGAACGAGGTTCCCCGACGCTATGGTATCCTAGAGCAGGCGCAATCAACGAACGAAGTCGAGAGAACGTGCGAATCGATCCGTCAGTTGGGATATGGCGTGATCGACGGCGGTTATAGCCGTGAGCAGCTGGCGATGCTGGCCGATGCTTTCGATCAGGTGCAGCAGAGCTATGCGTCCCGGCACGGCGGTATCGAAGTGCTGAGATCGATTGACGAGCACAACACCATCCGTTTGCCTCTGGCTCACGATCCACTCTTTCTCGAGCTGGCTACTAACAGCAGGATCCTGGACATTTGCAGCCGACTCATCTCCGGCTACGCCGTGCTCAACCAGCAGAACGGCGTCATCAATCCGCCGAACGGAAAGCAGTACAATCAGGGTGCCTGGCATCGGGATTTGCCCTATCAGCATTTCGTATCGTCACGTCCGCTTGCCATCAATGCACTGTTCTGCCTCGATGCGTTCACGATCGAAAACGGGGCTACGATGGTGTTGCCGGCCTCACACCGTCAGGAAGCATTTCCATCGGATCATTTCGTGAAGACACAAGCCTTGCAGGTTTCCGCGTCCGCGGGCTCGTTTATCGTGCTCGACTGCATGGTTTTCCACAGTGGCGGCGTCAACACGACGGCGAGGCCGCGGCGTGCCGTCAATCACGTCTACACCATTCCCCTGATCAGGCAGCAAATCGATTTGCCAAGTGCGCTGGGAGATGGGTTTACCGGCGACAGCAAATTGCGCCGATTGCTGGGTTACGACGTGCATCAGCCTGGATCAGTCGCCGAGTACCTCGCCGGACGCCCGAAAATATCCTGAAGGACTAGAGAGGCAACGAACCTTCCCACACAGCAAGGCCAAAGCCTGTCGCCCCGTATCCGTTGCCGTTGTAGGCCAGCCACAGGCGCTCGCGGTGCCAGAAGAGCGCGGGATAGCAAGTCATCTCACTATCCCAACCCCAATCTGACGGAACAAGTCCCATCGCAGCGTCCAGCCGCGTCCAACTCGTCCCGCGGTCGCTCGATGTCGCCGCGCCGATACGGTAGTGCGAGCCGCGACACGCGAAGCACATCAACAAACCGTTGCCTATCGTTGTCACGCTCGGACGTGCCAGCGCATATTCGGTCTTGTCGGCGAACCCGATCACGGTCCTGCCATCCCGCGTCCAGTGAATTCCATCGACCGATCGCGCTTGCTTGATGACATGCTGCATGTCGGCATTGCCAACCGCGGGGGCGAGATTTGAACCGTACCACATTCGCCAGTCGTCGGGACCGAACCGCAGCACACAAGGGTAGGACAGCGTATAGGGGTCCTCCGGCGAGCGGTCCAAAATCGGACCAGGCGAATATCGCGCAAATTTACCGTCCAGCGACGAGGATCGTGCAAGCCCGATGGCATTTCGCCATGGTGAGCGAATTCCGAGATTCCAGCCCATGTAGTAGATCGAAATCTCGCCGTCCCTCGCGACGACGCTCCCGATGCCAACGCCGCTGTCATCGAAGGTGCCGTCCGCTCCCGGTGCGAGCACGGGTATCTGTGCGACTTCATGGACGCGGATCGTCTCGCCTACCTCCACGTCCGCCCATCCGACATGCGAGCGCTTATCCGCGTCGCGCGAACTGAAGAAAAAGCGAAAGGTATCACCTCCTAGATGTACGGGAACGGGCAGCGCCGTATGGCTATGCGCCCAAGGCTGCGTTCGGCTCGAAGCATAAACAAGACCCAGGCGACGCCACGACATCGCGTGTCTCACAGATTTCGAAGACGATTGCTGGGTACCGATGAGCGCTCAGATCCGCGCGGCGCAACGACCGAGAAGTCCGGCTGATCCTCGAGCACCAGAGCGCCGGCGCCAAGGACGCACTTCTTGCCTACCGCCACATGATCGCGGATCGTGACGTTCACGCCTACAAAACTTCCCTGCCCAATCCGCACTCCACCAGACACAACGATATGCGACGCGAGGAACACATCATCCTCGATCGTCGAGTGATGGCCAATATGGTTGCCGCTCCACAATGTTACGTTGGCGCCAACCGTCGCGAACGGCTGGATAGTATTATCTTCAAGGATGAAGCAGTTTTCCTTAAGATCGAAGCCAGGGAACACGGTCGCACGGCTGCTCAGGTAGCTAACGAGCCGATAGCCCTTTGCCTTCGCGGCCGCAACCTTCTCGGTCCGTATGGCGTTGATCTTAGCGTAGCTGACGGCCACGAAGCAGCCGAAACTGTCGGGCGCAAATTTTTCTGCGACCTCCTCGAAGACGACAACCGGACGCCCGCGAAATTCATGCTGTTTCAAGAACGCGGAGTCGACCGTGAAAGCGGCGACCTCGTAGTTTGAATCGTTCGTGAAATAGAAGTCGGCCAGCTCGGCGATTTCACCGGTCCCGAAAACAACAATAGGCTGCTTCTGCACAGAAACTCCCTAGCGACTTGCGGCATATCTTGATCGCGAGCGCCTGATCTCTGATGCAATCGCATCCGATCGGACGGTCCCCGTGCCGGTCAGGATAGCTGAATCCGTGTCGGCACGCTTTCAGATGATCCTGGTCTGGCCCGGCATCCTACTCCGAAGAAAACTGCCGCGTCCAACCCGTTTCTTCTCCGGACGCCGTACCGAGGCGGCGCGGCTTCGGAGGCGCATGCGCTCTAGTGATAGAGGATAAAGCTGCCGAGCAGGTCCTGGTGAAGCGTGACTTGATGTCCGCTGTCATCGACGATGAACTCGGCAGGGCTTGCTACAGCGCCGACTTCCGCGTGGTTGATCCCTGCATTGGCCGCGCTCGCGATCGATAGTTGCGAAGTGCCGACGTTGCCCGAGCTCGATTGTTCACCGGCACCCGCCGCGAATACGAAGCCATCTCCGACAACGGTTGCAGCCGCCACAGTGTTCGCATGACTGGGAGTGCCGATCGTCCCATCGCCATTCAGATCCTGCTGGAAACTGGTTTCCAGGTTTTGAAGCGCACTGGTGTTGCCAGGACCGGGCATGTAGAAATTACCCGTATAGTTGCCATTGGTGTCCGTGCTCCAGACCGAATACTGACCCGTGGTCCCATTCTTCCAGGCCACCTCATAGCCATTCGTCACCGCCTCGGCGCCGATCGGAACGTAATCGCCGAACTGACCGGCCGTTACCGATGAGCCCTGATATTTCAGCATCGGTCCCGTGCCGCCGGCAACGGGATTGAGAAGATAATTATTCCCTGAAAGCACCAGTGCGGTCGTTCCGACCGCCTCGATCACCGATTGAGCGACGCCGATCGTTCCATCCCCATTCAAATCCTGATGGAAGCTGGCCTCAATCGTTTCGAACGCAGTGGTGTTGCCGGGACCCGGGCTGTAGAAATTGCCGGTGTAGTTGCCGTCGGTGTCAGTGCTCCACACGGAGTACTGACCGGTGGCCGTATTTTTCCAGGCGACCTCATAGCCGTTCGTAACAGCCTCGGCACCAAGCGGCGTATAGTTGCCGAACTGACCGGCCGTCACCGCGGCCCCCTGATACTTCAGCATAGGTCCCGTAGGGCCGGCGACCGAATCAAGCAGATAGTTATTCCCGGACACGTCCAGCGACGTCGTTCCGATCGCTTCGATCGAGGAAGATATCGCGGATCTGGCGACTCCGATCGTGCCGTCGCCGTTCAGGTCCTGCTGGAAGCTGACCTCAAGAGACTCGAAGGCTGTGTCATGGCCTGAACCCGGCATGTAAAAATTGCCGGTGTAGTTACCGCTGCCATCCGTGCTCCAGACCGAATATTGGCCGGTGGTCGTGTTCTTCCAGGCTACCTCGTAGCCATTCGTCACGGCCTCGGCGCCGATCGGAACATAATCGCCGAACTCGCCCACGGTGACGGCCGAGCTCTGATACGTCAATTCGTGCCCGCTGCCGCCGCCAACGGGACTGAGCGTATAATGGTTGCCCAACCTGCTCAGTTCTATCGAACCGGCGGCCTCGATCACGATCGGGACGAGTGGTCCGATCTGACCGTCGCCGTTCAGATCTTGGTGGAAACTGGTTTCAAGGTTCTCGAACGCAGCGTCGGTGCCCGAACCCGGCATGAATAAATTACCGGTGTAGTTGCCGTTGGCATCTGTGCTCCAGACCGAGTACTGGCCTGTTACCAAGTTCTTCCACGCGACTTCGTAGCCGTTCGTGGTGGCCTCTACGCCGATCGGCGTATAGCCGTCGAATTCTCCTACCACCGCAGCATCGCCGCCGTACTTCAAGAGCGGCCCGCTCCCACCCGCGACGGGATCGAGATAATAATCGATGCCGGACTGCACGAGCTTCGTCGCGCCGATTGCCTCGATAACCACGCTAGCCGCAAGCGTGGTGCTCGACAATGTCCCGTCGTTGAATTGGAAATATTCGACCTCCGTCACGGTATCGGTCCCATCGGGCGAACCGGTGCGGAGGTCGCTTATGGTGAAGGTCTGAGTGCTCGAATTGTAGGATATGCCGTAATTTGCCGCGTTGCCTGAATACACTGCTGTATCGGTGCCGGGGCCGCCGATGATGGTGTCGTTGCCGCCGCCACCGGTGATCGTATCGTTGCCCGAGCCGCCGTTCAGGACGTTGTCGATGGCGTTGCCGATGATCGTGTCGTTGCCCGAGCCGCCGATGGCGTTGTCGATGTAGGAGCGCGCGTCGTTGTTGTAGAGATAGGCGTTGTAGACGTTGCCCGACGCGTAATGGTTGTTGCCGAGATAGGCCAGTTGCACGGACGAGAACACCGACGAGGCGCCGGGGTTGAGATTGATGCTCAGGTTCGTCGTGTAGTTCGACAGATCGTAGGTGTCGACGCCGCCGCCGTCCCAGATCGTCTCGTAGATGCGGTTGGCCGATCCGCCGGCGCCGCCGCCCGGCGCGAGCTGCCCGACGCCGTTGATGAACTCCTGCCCGGTCGTCGGGCTCCAGGTATAGACCGTATTGCCGCTCTGGGTCGTGTAGTTCGCGCCGTACAGCGTCTGGAGCGCGAGGATATCGTTGGCCATATAGGTTTGCGGATACCCATAAGCTTCGTTGGTGTATCCGGTGGTCGGACCGCCGATATAGCTGCGGTAGCTCATGACGGTGTATTCGCTGTCGTCATGTGCGGTCGGCACCGCGACGTTGGCGACGCCGCCGGTTTCGTTACTGTGCTTGAGGCCGAAGGCGTGGCCGAGCTCGTGCAGGGCAGTCGTGAAATAGTAATTGCCGAGCTGCGCCAGGGAATAATCGTTTTTGGTCCCGAACCACACATCGCCGCCGGCCGCGTAGTTGCCGGGGTAGTAGGCGTAGGAGGTCGGATTGGCCAACGGCGACTGCGCGATCATGATGTCGGCGCTGTTGGTCCCCGCATACGTGATGCTGGCGTTGGTGTAGCCGAGGATCAGTCCGACGGCGTAGTTGATCGCCGCCTGCATCTGGCTGGGCGCTGGAGCAAAGCCCGCCGCGGTCGGCTCGCCCTTGTCTGAGTAGGGGTAGGGGTAGTCACTGGACGAGTCGGGAAAACTGTAGCTGATCGCGCCGGACCATTTGTAGCCCGACAGCAGCCCGTCGATATCTGCGTTGTTGGTCTGGGTGACGGTGACAGCGTCGGCCAATGGGAATCTCCAGAACAGCGAGTCGCGCCCGATTTGGGGCGCAGGCGGATCAAGCCTCAGATTGATACGTTTGGTTTAAATTTGGCAACAGTGCCCAGCCCCTTCATTGCCCGGCCCCCTTCCATAATGTCATGTCAGCCATCAAATTCGGTAGTAATACGGGAGTTGCCGGTTCCTGCAGCAACCTGATTTGTGAAAAAAACATGAAACTGCGCCCACTATCAACCGGCCTCCTTGCGATCATGGCGGCGTTCGCCGGGCCGGATCATCTGCCGTTCGGAGGGCTGCCTGTCATGACCGGGAAAGCCAATGCGGACGAACGCGACAAGGCGCTGCGCGCGCCCACGGTCCCACCGGCCCGCGACCCTTCGGCAGCGGTCGCCGAGGAATACGAGTTCGCCCGTCGCAAGGGAACGGTGGAGGCATTCGAGCTCTTCATCGCGCGCCACGGCGATGATCCACTGGCCGAGAAGGCACGGGCCGAGTTGAAGCGCCTGGCCCGCTGATCCCGTAACGCAGCGCAGCAAAGCCGCGTCAGGCATCCCATTTTGGCAGGCGGCATCGGCGCCAGGGGCGACTTGCCGCATGAGCTTTCGGCACTATGGTAGGCGCGCGATCTGTCCCGGAGCCTTTCAAGATGCCCTTTCCGCACGCCTCGGAAGCCCTGTCACGTTTCACCGTGCTCGATCTGACCCGCGTCCGGTCCGGGCCCACCTGCGTGCGGCAGCTCGCGGACTGGGGCGCCAACGTCGTCAAGGTTGACGCGCTGACCGAGGATGCCGGCGGCGAGCAGCCCGGCGGGCCGCGCCGGGGCTCCGACTTCCAGAATTTGCACCGCAACAAGCGGGCCATGACGCTCAACCTGAAGGACGAGCGCGGGCTTGCGGTCTTCAAGCGGCTCGTGGCCAAAGCCGACGTCGTTGTCGAGAATTTCCGTCCCGACGTGAAGAAGAAGCTCGGGATCGACTATGAGGCCCTGCGCGCGATCAACCCGCGCCTCGTCTATGGCAGCATCTCCGGCTTCGGCCAGGACGGCCCCTATCACAAGCGGCCGGGCTTCGATCAGATCGCGCAGGGCATGGGCGGGCTGATGTCGATCACCGGTGCGCCCGGCGAGGGACCGATGCGGGTCGGCATTCCCGTCGCCGACCTCACGGCGGGCCTGTTCTGCGCGATCGGCATCCTCACCGCGCTGCTCGAACGCGATGTCTCGGGCCAGGGCCAGTGGGTGCAGACTTCGCTGTTGCAGGCGCAGATCTTCATGCTCGACTTCCAGGCCGCGCGCTGGCTCATGGAGAAGGAGGTCGCCAAGCAGGCCGGCAACAACCATCCGACCAGCATTCCGACCGGCGTGTTCAAGACCTCCGACGGCTACATCAACATCGCCACCACCGGCGGGCGGATCTGGGAGCGCTGCGCCCAGGCCGTCGGTGCGCCGGAGCTCGTCACCAATCCGGATTATGCGACCGCGCCGGCCCGCTCCAAGAACCGCGACGCACTCAACGCCGAGATCGAGAAGCACACCGTGACGAAGTCGACCGAGACCTGGGTCAGGGAGCTCAACGAGGCGGGCGTGCCCTGCGGACCGATCTACGCGATCGACCAGATGTTCGAGGACGCCCAGGTCCGGCATCTCGGTATCGCGCAGGACGTGCCGAATGACGAGGACCGCCACATCCGCCTGGTCGGCCAGCCCGTCACGCTGTCGCGGACGCCGAGCCAGATGGTGGCGCGGCCGCCGGAGTTCGGCGAGCATACCGAGGAAGTGCTGCGGGAATTTGGCCTGTCCGAACACGAGATCTTAGAACTGAGACAGGGCAAGGTGGTATAGCCGCCGGTTGAGTAAGAACGAGGCGCAACGAAGGCTGCAACGTTGGCGGCCATTCCGCTGCGGATGGCGCTTGTGACGCTGGCCGATCCTCGGCCAACACGGGGTTTGTCGATGAAGGGTATCATTCTGGCGGGCGGGACCGGTTCGCGGCTTTACCCGGTCACGGCCGTGGTCTCGAAGCAGCTTCTGCCGGTTTTCGACAAGCCGATGATTTATTACCCACTCACTGTGTTGATGCTGGCCGGCATTCGGGACATCCTCATCATTACCACCCTACCGGATCAGCCACTGTTCCAGCGGCTGCTCGGCGATGGCTCGGAGATCGGGCTGCGCTTCTCCTACGCGCACCAGGACGCCCCGCGCGGGCTCGCCGATGCCTTCATCGTCGGCCGCGACTTCGTCGGCACCGACGCCGTCGCGCTGGTCCTCGGCGACAACATCTTCTACGGTAACAAGCTGCAAGAGATCCTGGAACGCGCCGCGGCTCGCAAGAACGGGGCGACGATCTTCGGCTATGCCGTCACAACGCCCGAACAATATGGCATCGTCGAGCTGGACGCGAACGGTAAGGCGTTGTCGCTGCAGGAAAAGCCGGAGCGGCCTAAGTCCAACCTGGCGGTCACGGGGCTGTATTTCTACGACAATGACGTTCTCGATATCGCAGCGCGCGTCACCCCGTCCGCGCGCGGCGAGATCGAGATCACCGACATCAACAAGGCGTATCTGGAGCGTGGCGATCTGTATGTGGAGATGCTCGGCCGCGGCTTCGCCTGGCTCGACACCGGCACCCACGCTTCACTCGTGGAAGCCAGCCATTTCATCCAGATCTTGGAGCAGCGGCAGGGGTTGCGCATTGCCTGCCCTGAGGAGATCGCGCTACGGCTCGGCTACATCTCGATTGAATCCTTCGCGAAGCTGGCACAAAAGAACGCCAAAAGCAGCTACGGCGAGTATCTACTGTCGATCTATCGTTCCTTCCATGATGCGCTTTAAGGACCAAACCATCTTCGTCACCGGCGGCGCCGGCTTCATCGGCTCCGCGGTGATCCGTCATCTGCTGGCGGACACGGATGCGCGCGTCGTCAATATCGACAAGCTGACCTATGCCGCCAACCTCAACTCCTTGCCGGGCGCAGCGAGCAACGCGCGCTACGCCTTCGAGATGCAGTGCATCTGCCAGGCTCCCCACCTGCGTAGGCTCTTTGACACACATGAGCCTGATCTCGTGATGCATCTGGCGGCCGAAAGCCATGTCGACCGCTCCATCGATGGACCGGCCGAGTTCATCCATACCAACATCGTCGGTACCTTCACACTGCTCCAGGAATCCTTGCGCTATTGGCGCGGCCTGTCGCCACAGCGGCGGGCGCGTTTCCGGCTGCTCCATGTCTCCACCGACGAGGTGTTCGGCTCGCTCGGCGAGCAAGGCCTATTCACGGAGACAACACCCTACGCGCCCAACTCGCCCTACTCCGCGAGTAAGGCCTCGTCCGACCATCTTGTCCGCGCTTGGCGGGAGACCTACGACCTTCCGACTGTCCTGACGAACTGCTCCAACAACTATGGCCCGTATCATTTTCCGGAAAAGCTGATCCCGCACATGATTATCAAAGGATTGGCGCAGGAGTTATTGCCCGTGTACGGCGACGGGAAGAATATCCGCGACTGGCTGTACGTGGAGGATCATGCGAAGGCGCTCACCTTGGTGCTCGAGCACGGCCGCATCGGCGAGACGTACAACGTCGGGGGCCGCAACGAGCGCACCAATCTGCATGTGGTCGAGACCATCTGCGATCTGCTGGACCAGATCGCGCCGAGCCCACGCGGCCCACGCCGACAAATGATTTCTTTCGTCTCAGATCGACCCGGGCACGACCGGCGATATGCCATCGACGCCTCCAAAATTGAAGGCGAGCTAGGCTGGCGAGCGCTGGAGAACTTCGAGAGCGGTCTTGCGAAGACGGTCCGCTGGTTCTGCGACAACCGGCCATGGTGGCAGGCGATTGTCGACCGAGGCTATAACCGTTCGCGCATCGGGCTTAATCTCGGACCGTGAAGGCCTTTCCCTCATCATCCATTGTATCGAATGGATCGTAAGCCGCTTGGCGAGAACCGGCCTGAAAATCACGAAATCTCATGTCTACCGTGGCCTGAATTCGGCGAGCAGACGAACGAGGTGCTCGAAGAGTTTCAATGCGGACGAGATCGCTACGCTGAAGAAGGCCAAGGTCGTATGACCTCAAGTGACCTTGCAACTTATAGTTAACACTGAATAAACAGCACCAAAGCGTTGATTTATAAACGTATTCGAGCGACAGCCTAGAACCCGCCCGAGCAATTTCGGATCATGCCTCAGCCGGGGGCTGCAACCGTCCGACGCCGCTGAATAGCTTGTCGATCAGTGGCCAGAACAGCAGCACTATCGCAAGCGTCGTGATCGATCCGACCAGCCCGTTCGACCAGAACACCCTGAGGTCGCCGCCGGAGCCGATCATCGACAGGCGGAAGGCGTCCTCGGCGCGATTTCCGAGCACCAGCGCCAGCGTGAACGGCGCCAGCGGAATACTGATCTTCTTGAAGACGTAGCCGACCACACCGAAACCGAGCATCAGCCAGATGTCGAACATCGCGTTCTGGATCGCATAGGCGCCGATCGCGCAGGACACCACGATCATCGGCGCCACCGCGGCGAACGGCACACGCAGTATGGAGGCGAAGATCGGCACCGTCGTCAGCACCAGCACGAGGCCGACGACGTTGCCGAGATACATCGAGGCGATCAGGCCCCAGACGAAATCCTTGTGCTCGACGAACAGCAGCGGTCCCGGATTGAGCCCCCACACCATCAAGCCGCCGAGCAAGATCGCGGCGGTGCCGGAGCCGGGAATGCCGAGTGCCAGCATCGGCAGCAGCGCCGAGGTGCCGGAGGCATGCGCCGCCGTTTCCGGCGCGAACACGCCCTCGATGCGGCCCTTGCCGAAACTATCGGGATTCTTGGCGAAACGCTTGGCAAGGTTGTAGCCCATGAAGGACGCAGCGATCGCACCGCCCGGCGTGATGCCGAGCCAGCAGCCGATGAAGGACGAGCGCACCAGCGTCACCCAGTATCTCGGCAGGTCCCTCCACACGCTCAGCACCACGCGCAGCGAGATGCTCGCCGCATGGCCGAGCAGCGCCAGGCGCTCCTCCATCGTCAGCAGGATCTCGCTGATGCCAAACAGACCGATGACCGCGACGAGAAAGTTGATGCCGCGGAGCAACTCCGCCGAGCCGAAGGTCATGCGTAGCTGGCCCGACACCGTATCCATGCCGACGCCCGCGAGCAGGAGCCCCAGCGACATCGAGATGACGGTCTTGTGCTTGGCCTCGCGCCCGAGGCCGACGAAGGAGCAGAAGGTCAAAAGATACACCGCGAAGAACTCGGGCGGGCCGAACTTCAGCGCAAAGGACGAGATCATCGGCGCGAGGAACGTGATCAGGAGCACCGCGACCAGCGAACCGATGAAGGAGGACGTGAACGCCGCGGTCAGGGCCTCGGCCGCCCTGCCCTGCTGTGCCATCGGATAGCCGTCGAAGGTGGTCGCGACGGACCAGGCCTCGCCCGGTATGTTGAACAGGATCGAGGTGATCGCGCCGCCGAACAGCGCGCCCCAGTAGATGCAGGACAGCATCACGATGGCCGAGGTCGGGTCCATCGTGAAGGTGAGTGGCAGCAGGATCGCCACGCCGTTGGGTCCGCCGAGCCCCGGCAGCACGCCGACGAAGATGCCGAGCACGAGCCCGACCATCATCAGCACGAGCGTCTTGCCCGTGAGCAGAACGGCGAAGCCGTGAACCAAAAGACCAAAGGCTTCCATCGCGGACCCGCCTAGTAGCCGAAGGCCGCTTCGAGCGGCCCCTTCGGCATGATGACGTCGAAGGCGATGTCGAAGGTGACGAACATGATCGCCGTGAACAGGAAGGCGGTGAGCAGCGACTTCCACAGCGCGATCTTGCCGACGAGGCGCATGAAGCCTGCGATCAGGAGGAAGCTCGCGACGTAGAGGCCGAGGAACTGCGTCACCAGGCAGAACAGGAGCGTTGGCACGAACACCGCCATCACGCGGCGGGCCTGCGCGCGCGTGACGAAGGTCTCGGCAGGCGCCCGGCGCGAAAGCAGTGCGGCGATCAGGCCGTAGAGGCTGCCGCCACCGAGGATGAGGGAAAGATAGAACGGGAAATAGCCGGGCTCGGGCCCGGTCGAATCCCAGGAGATGCCGGTGCGCCAGTTGTCGTAGCCGAGCGTTGCGGCAAGCGCGAGCAGCAGGAGCGAGACGATGATCTCGATCGTGCCCGAGCTGACGACGGCGGGAGAGTCGTCCTCAGGCGCAGTCGGATCCTCGACGACGATTTCTAGATCGGTTTGGGACATGCTCTGCCAAGTCAAATTGCGCTGTCATCATCCGCGAAGGCGGATGATCCAGTACTCCGAGCAGAAGCCGTGATCGTTGAGCTCTGTGCAATACTGGATGCCCCGCCTTCGCGGGGCATGACGTGGAAGGTGTGACTACTTCGCGACGAATCCGGCTTCCGTCATCAGCGACTTGTTCAGCGCGTCGTCCTCCTCGAGGAATTTCACCATGTCCTTGCCAGTGAGGAAGATCGGCTTCAACGCCTGCTTCTCCATGTACTCCTTGTACTCCGGCGTCTGCGTCACCTTCTGGAACAGCTCGACATAGAACGCCTGCTGCTCCGGCGTGACCTTGCCCGGCAGGAACATCGCGCGCAGCATCAGATACTGGACGTCAACGCCCTCCTCCTTGCAGGTCGGGATGTCGGCCCAGGACTGCGTGTCGGTCACCTTGCTGGTGTAGGAGATGCGCTCCTTGTCGAATACGCAGAGCGGACGTACCTGGCCCGCGCGCCAGACTTCGAGATTTTCGGACGGGTTGTTGACGTTGGACTCGGTATGGTTGCCGACGAGCTGGGTCGCGGCCTCGCCGCCGGACTTGTAGGGCAGATAGGAAAATTTGGCGCCGGTCTTCTGCTCGAGGAACACGGTCAGCACGTGATCCTCGCGCTTGGAGCCGGTGCCGCCCATCTTGAACGGCGAGCTTGCCGTCTTCGCGGCCGCGACGAATTCCTTCACCGTCTTCGGACCGGCGCTGTTGTCCCACAGCACGAACTGGTCGAGCGCGATGACGGACACGGGGGTCAGCTCGCGCCAGTTGAAGGGAATCTTCGCCGACAGCGGCAGCATGTAGATCAGCGAATAGGCGATCAGCACCTTGTTCGGATCGCC
The DNA here is from genome assembly GCF_001641635.1 of Bradyrhizobium centrolobii. Classification (GTDB taxonomy): domain Bacteria; phylum Pseudomonadota; class Alphaproteobacteria; order Rhizobiales; family Xanthobacteraceae; genus Bradyrhizobium; species Bradyrhizobium centrolobii. The sequence goes on along the minus strand of NZ_LUUB01000106.1, from coordinate 89,356 downwards.
CTCGCTGGACTTCATGTACATCAGCGCTTCCGCACCAGAGGCGCCGCCCTTGAGCGAGACCACCATCGGCTGCTTCATCAGGTTGTTCTTCTGGATCGCGGCCTGCATCATCCGCGCCATCTGATCGGAGGCGCCGCCCGCACCGGCCGCGACCACGATCTCGACCGGCTTGGTCGGCTCCCAGCCGGCGAAGGCCGGCGCGCTCAACAACAGGGCCGTCGCAGCGCCGACGGCCTTCACTGGAATTCGCACGAGTTTCGTCCCCTGTTTCTTATTGGCTTTGTGATGCCGGGAATTTATCGGCGCATTGTGCGGACTAATCCTGACGAGTTCAAGCAGGCGGGCATTCCGCCGCATATGACTTTCGGCTGACGGAAGGCGCGTAAGGCGCGCTACTTGCCCTTCCAGTTCGGCGTGCGCTTGTTGAGGAAGGCGTCCATACCCTCGCGGAAATCCTCGCTCATATAGGCCTTCAGGATCAGGTCCTCGCCCTCCTCGCGCGACAGCGTGCGGCGGATACGGCGCACCGCCTCCTTGGTCGCCTCCAGCGTGAGCGGCGCGTGGCTTGCGACGAGTTTTGCGGTCTCGTCGGCCCGGCGCTGAAGCGTCTCGACGTCAGGCACGACCTCGTTGAGCAGGCCGAGCGCCAGGGCCTCCGGCGCCTCGACCAGGCGCGCCTTGAAGATCAAGTCCTTGGTGCGGGCAGGCCCCACCAGCGAGACGACGCGGCTGATGTTCGACATCGACAGGCAGTTGCCGAGCGTGCGCGCGATCGGGAAGCCGATCCGGGTTGCCTCGGTGCCGATGCGGATGTCGCAGCAGGCCGCGATCCCCGCGCCGCCGCCGGTGCAGGCGCCGGCGATCGCCGCGATCACGGGCACGCGGCACTGCTCGAGCGTGCCGAGCACGCGGTCGATCCGCGCCTCGTAGTCGAGCGCGTCCTGCGCGGTCTTGAAGGCGCGGAACTGCGAGATGTCGGTGCCGGAGGCAAACGCCTTGTCGCCGGCGCCGGTCAGGATCAGCGCCTTGATCGAGCGGTCGGCGTTGATCTCCTGGCAGATCTCCGCCATGCGCTCGTACATGGCGAAGGTCAGCGCGTTGCGCGCCTGCGGTCGGTTGAAGGTGATCCGCGCGATGCCGTCCTGGACGGAGTAGAGCAGGTCTTCGTTAGCAGTCGCAGGTAGGTTCATCGCGCGCTCTCTTCAGTTCACTGGAGCATGATCCGGACCCGAAGGGCCGCGTTTGCGCAAAGTGTGCAGCGGCTTTCCGAAAAGATCACGCTCAAACAATAGACCTAAAGCGCGATGACTATTCATCGCGCTTTAGAGTGGTTCAGGCGACCTGAGCCTTGGCCATCGGCATCACGTCGCGTCCCTTCAGGACATCCATGGCGGCCAGCACGCCGCCGCTCCGGTGCGGGATCTTTGCAAGATCCAGGCCCATCTCGACGCCGGCCAGCGTGCCCATCAGCATCAGATCGTTGAAATGGCCGATATGACCGATGCGGAACACCTTGCCCTTGACCTTGTTCAGGCCGGTGCCGAGCGACATGTCGAAATTCTCCAGCACCACTTTGCGGAAATCGTCGGCGTCATGGCCTTCGGGCACGCGCACGCCGGTCAGCGCCGGCGAATGCGCGTTGGGATCGGCGCACTGCGTCTCCAGGCCCCAGACCTTGACCGCAGCGCGGGTCGCGGCGCTGTGGCGCTTGTGGCGGGCCCACACGTTCTCGAGCCCCTCCTCTTCCAGCATCTTGACGGCTTCGCGCAGGCCGAAGAGCAGGTTGGTGGCAGGCGTGTAGGGGAAGGTGCCGAGCTTGTTGAAGGTGATGACCTCCTGCCAGTCCCAATAGGAGCGCATGCCCTGATTGGCCTTCGCGGCCGCCAGCGCCTTCTCCGAAACGGCGTTGAAGCCGAGGCCCGGTGGCAGCATCAGGCCCTTCTGGGAGCCCGCGACCGAAACGTCGATGCCCCAGGCGTCGTGCTCATACTCCATCGAGCCGAGGCCGGAGATGGTGTCGACCATCAGCAGCGCCGGATGCTTCACCCGGTCGAGGATCTTGCGCACCTCGAGCGGCGGCGTCACGCAGCCGGTCGAGGTCTCGTTGTGCACGACGCAGACCGCCTTGATCGTGTGCTGCTTGTCGGCGGAAAGGCGCTTCTCGATCTCGGCGAGATCGGCGCCATGGCGCCAGTCGCTCGGGATGAAGTCGACGTCGAGCTTGAACTTGTCGGCAATGCCGCGCCACAGCACGGCGAACTGGCCGGTCTCGCACATCAGCACCTTGTCGCCGGGGGCAAGCACATTGACCATCGCCGCCTCCCAGGCGCCGGTCCCGGACGAGGGGAAGATGATCACCGGCTGCTCGGTCCGAAATACCCGCTGCATCGCGGCCAGGACGGCGAAACCGAGTTCGGCAAACTCCGGACCGCGATGGTCGAGCGTCGGCATGTCCATCGCCCGCAGCACCCGGTCGGGCACGTTGGTCGGTCCTGGAATCTGGAGAAAATGCCTTCCAGTATGCACGGTCATCGGCGTCCTTCCCGGTCTAGCCTTGGTTTTGGTGAGCCGCCGAATAGCACCATTTGACCGGCTTGTCCCGTCTCCAAAAGGCGCCTCCCATGCATGTCCGGCGGTCCTCGCGCCGGACACCATTCCCTACTCCGCAGCGACCACGTTTCCGGCCGGAATGCGCTCCTCGGCCTCCGTGAACGGGCGCTCCGGGTGCATCAGGAAGGCCGCGAAGCCGCCAAGCAGGAGCAGACCCATCGACATCAGGAACGGCAGGTACCAATTCCCGGTGGCATCGATCACGAATCCCGCGACCAGCGGGGAGACGATGGCGGCGAAGGCCGAACCCGTGTTCATCAGTCCCGACGCGGTCCCGGAATATTTCGGGGCGATGTCCATCGGGATCGACCACATCGGGCCGATCACCAGTTCGGCGCAGAAGAAGCCCGCCGACAGGCACAGCGCGACGACCGTGATGTCGTGGATGAACAGGATCGGCAGCAGCGACAACAGCGCCCCCGTAAATCCCGCAATGGTCACGCTCAGCCGTGCCAGGCGGACATTGCCGGTGCGATCGAGGATGCGGTCGGACAGCACGCCGCCCACGCTGTCGCCGACCACGCCCGCGAAGAAGACGCCGGAGGCGAACAGCGCCGAATTCTTGATGTCGAGATTGTAGCTGTTCTTGAAGAACAGCGGCAGCCAGTTGAGATAGAGCCACAGGCTCCAGCCGTAGCAGAAATAGGTCAGCGTCACCGGCCACATCCGGCCGAGCAGCGGGCCCCACGGCACGCGCGGCCGCTCGCCGGTGGGACGCGGCGGCAGCGCCGCGAGCTCCGCTTCCGTGATCGAGGCGTGGTCCTTCGGCTCGTTGCGGAAGTACCAGACCCAGATGAAGCCCCAGACGAGGCTGACGAAGCCGAGCACCACGAACGCCCCGCGCCAGGTCAGCCAAAGGATCAATAGCGCAACCACCGGCGGCGTCACCGCATTGCCGAGCCGGGCGAAGGAATGGGTGAGCCCTTGCGCGAAGCCGCGGCGGTTCGCGGGCGTCCAGTACTGCATCGCGCGCGTCGCGGTCGGAAAGGTCGCGCCCTCGCCGAAGCCGAGCGCGAAGCGCGCGACGAACAGCGCGGCGAGACCGTTCACGAAGCCGGTCGAGATGGTCGCCACCGCCCAGATCATCCCGCACCAGAACAGCGTCTTGCGCGGCCCGAAATGATCGCCGACCCAGCCGCCGATCACCTGAAACAGCAGATAAGGATAGGCGAAGGCGGAGAACACGAGGCCGAGCTGGGTGTTGGAAAGGCCGAGCTCCTTCTGGATCTCGCTGGCCGCGGTGCCGATGTTGACCCGGTCGACATAAGTGATGAAATACATCGCACAGAGCATTGCCAGCACGACATGCGTGGCCTTGAGCCGAACTCCCATCGCTAACCCCTCCCGCTGTTGTTCTGATTGTCTGTGCGCGCCGCGCCTTGTTAAGTGCTGACCGCCTTCAGATGCGGCGATGAATTGCCTGGCGTGCGCTGCTCCAGGAGCTTCATCGCGACCTCGACGCCGCCGGAGCGGTGCGGCACGCCGGCAACCGACAGTCCCATCTCCACGCCGGTGAGCGCGCCGAGCAGCGTCAGCGCGTTGCATTCGCCGAGATGGCCGATGCGGAAGACCTTGCCGGCGACCTTGGAGAGGCCTGAGCCAAGCGACATGTTGTAATTGTCGAGCACAACTTTCCGGAACTGGTCGGCATCATGCCCGGGCGGCATCAGCACCGCCGTCAGCACCGGCGAGAATTCCGCCGGCTCCTGGCACAGCACCTCGAGGCCCCAATGATTGACGGCAGCGCGCGTGGCCGCCGCAAGCCGCTGATGTCGTGCAAAGACGTTGTCGAGCCCCTCTTCGAGCAGCATCGCGATCGCTTCGCGCAAGCCGTAGAGCAGGTTCGTCGCCGGCGTGTAGGGGAAGAAGCCCTTTGCATTGGGCTTCAGCATCTCCTCCCAGTCGAAATAGGAGCGCGGCATCCTGTTGGTCTTCGACGCGGCGCGGGCCTTCTCCGACACCGCATTGAAGCCGAGGCCGGGCGGCAGCATGAAGCCCTTCTGCGAGCAGCTGACGCTGACGTCGACCTTCCATTCGTCGTGCCGGTAGTCGACCGAGCCGAGCGAGGAGATGGTGTCGACCATCAGCAGCGCCGGGTGGCCGGCGCGGTCGATCGCGGCGCGGATGTCGGCGATCCGGCTGGTCGCGCCGGTCGAGGTCTCGTTGTGCACGACCATCACCGCCTTGATCGCGCGTGCGCTGTCTGCCGCGAGCTTCGCCTCGATCTGGGCGGGGTCGGCGCCGCGACGCCAGTCGCCGGGAATGAAGTCGACCTCGATCCCGAAGCGTCCCGCCATCTGGCGCCATAGCGTGGCAAAATGGCCGGTTTCGACCATCAGCACCCTGTCGCCCGGCGAGAGCGTGTTGACGATCGCGGCCTCCCAGGCGCCGGTCACGGACGATGGGAAGATCACCACCGGGCCTGACGTCTGGAATATCTTCTGGCTGCCTTCGAGCACGGCCCGGCCAAGCTCGCCGAACTCGGCGCTGCGGTGGTCGATCACCGGCATGTCCATGGCGCGAAGGATGCGGTCGGGCACGGGGCTCGGACCCGGAATCTGGAGGAAATGACGTCCCTGATGCATGAAAACCTCCCTATCGGTGGGCTCTGGCCGGCTTCGTCAGTCATTTTGCATTCATTTTTTGTCCTTTCAATAGAATTTTGGTATGCGATTGTGAACATCGACGCGATCAAACGAGCAAACTATTGTGCTGCATATGAAATCCACGATTCCCGACTCCGGGGTCCCGATCGGCCCAGCCGCCGGCAACGGCAGCGACCGCCAGGAAGCCTCGCTTCACGGCGAGATCCTGCTGCGGCTGCGCGACTACGTGGTTGAGGGCAACATCCCCGAGGGCGCGCGCGTTCCAGAGCGCAAGCTCTGCGAAATGCTCGGCATCTCCCGCACGCCCTTGCGCGAAGCACTCAAGGTGCTCGCCGCCGAGGGCCTGATCGAGCTATTGCCCAACCGCGGCGCGCGCGTGCGCCAGCTCAGCCAGCGCGACCTCGAGGAACTGTTCGACCTGATGGCAGGCCTGGAAAGCCTGGCCGGGCGCCTCGCCTGCGAGACCATTACCGACGATGAAATCGCTGATATCGAGCGACTGCATTACGAGATGTATGGCCACTATCTGCATCGCGACATGCACGGCTACTTCCAGATCAACCAGCGCATCCACGAGAGCATCGTCAACGCCGCCCGCAACGAGACCTTGAAGACCGCCTATGCCAACTTCGCAGGACGGATCCGCCGCGTCCGCTACTCGGCGAATTTCGCCCGCAAACGGCAGCGCTGGGGCGAGGCCATGCGCGAGCACGAAGCCATCCTCGACGCACTCCGCCGCCGCTCGGGGAGCGAATTGAGCGACATCCTGTTCCAGCACCTGCGCAACAAGCGGACGGCCGCAATCGAGCACCTGACCGAAGCCCCAGAGGGCGCGCCGACGTCGCCCTGAAGGCGACCAACTTGCTCGTTTTGAATTCATAATATAGTCGGTCAGGAACCAGAATGAATAATTCAATGAGGCTGAGCCGGCCCGTTGGATCAGTCCGGGATCAGGGATGACAAACGCCTCCTCGCTCGAACGGCGCCTGCGGTCGGAATTGACCGGCGACGTCCTGTTCGACGCCTTCAGCCGCGGCCGCTATGCGACGGACGCCTCGTTCTACCAGATCATGCCGGCCGGCGTGGTCGTGCCCCGGTCGATGGACGAGGCGCTGCGGGCACTGGCGATCGCCCGCGACGAGGGCCGGAAGGTCACCCCCCGTGGTGGCGGCACCTCGCAATGCGGCCAGACCGTCAATGACGGTCTCGTCGTCGATCTTTCAAAACACCTGAACCGGATCCTGTCGCTCGACGTCGAGAACCGCACTTGCGTGGTCGAGCCCGGCATCGTGCTCGACGATCTCAACCGCCAGCTCAAGAAGCACGGCCTCTGGTTCCCGGTCGACGTCTCCACGGCCTCGCGCGCCACCATCGGCGGCATGGCCGGCAACAATTCCTGCGGCGGTCGCTCGCTGCGCTACGGCACCATGCGCGACAACACGCTGTCGATGGAGGCCGCGCTTGCCGACGGCACGCTGGCGCGGTTCGGCGAGGTGCAGCGCGATCTCTCCGAGGTCAACGCCGGCGAGGCGACGCTCGCGCTGTTCCGCGACATGCTCGATCTCGGCGCGCGCGAGGCCGAGGAGATCGCGGCGCGCTTTCCAAAGGTGCAGCGCCGTGTGGGCGGCTACAATCTCGATGCGCTCACGCCGCGTAATGCGCCCAACAACATGGCGCATCTCCTCGTCGGCTCCGAAGGCACCCTCGCCTTCACCACCAAGGTCGAGCTGAAGCTCTGGCCCGTCATCCGCAACAAAGCGCTCGGCGTCTGCCACTTCGGCAGTTTCTACGAGGCGATGGATGCGGCCCAGCATCTCGTCAAGCTCAAGCCGATCGCAGTCGAGCTGGTCGACCGCACCATGATTGCGCTCGGCCGCGACATTGCGATGTTTCGGCCGATCATCGGCGCAGCCATCAAGGGCGATCCGGATGCCGTACTGGTGGTCGAGTTCGCTGAGGAAGATCAGGTCGACAATCTGGAGCGCCTGAAGCAGCTCACCGAACTGATGGGCGATCTCGGCTTCGGCTGGAACAACGACAAGCGCAGATGGGGCGGCGTGGTGGAGATCACCGAGCCTGCCTTGCAAGGCGGCATCGCCGATTTCCGCGCCGCCGGCCTCAACGTCATGATGTCGATGAAGCAGGAGGGCAAGCCGGTCTCCTTCGTCGAGGACTGCGCGGTGCCGCTGCCGCATCTCGCCGACTACACCGCACGGCTGAACGAGGTCTTTGCCAAACACGGCACCAGCGGCACGATGTATGCGCATGCTTCCGAAGGCTGCCTGCATGTGCGGCCCGTGCTGAACCTCAAGCTGGAGAAAGACGTCAAGGCGATGCGCGCCATCGCCGAAGAGGCCTTTGCGCTGGTGCGGGAGTACAAGGGCTCGCATTCCGGCGAGCATGGCGACGGCCTCGTGCGCTCCGAATTTCATGAGACGATGTTCGGCGAGCGCCTCGTCGCCGACTTCAGGGACGTGAAGCATCGCTTCGATCCCGACAACGTCCTCAACCCCGGCAAGATCGTCGATGCGCCGAAGATGGACGACCGCTCGCTGTTCCGCTTCCGGCCGGACTATCGCGTGAACGAGCTGAAGACGAAGCTCGACTGGTCCGCCTGGCCCGGCGCTGGCGGCGGCTTCCAGGGCGCTATCGAGATGTGCAACAACAACGGCGCCTGCCGCAAGCTCGAAGGCGGCGTGATGTGCCCGTCCTATCGCGCGACGCGGAACGAGAAGGACGTCACTCGCGGCCGCGCCAACACACTGCGGCTCGCGATCTCCGGCCAGCTCGGCCCCGACGCGCTCGCCTCGGACGAGATGATGGAAACGCTGAAACTCTGCGTCTCCTGCAAGGCCTGCCGCCACGAATGCCCGACCGGCGTCGACATGGCCAAGATGAAGATCGAGGTGCTCGCAGCACGTGCAGCAAGCCACGGGCTGACTCTGCGCGACCGCCTCGTCGGCTATCTCCCGCGCTATGCCGGCCTCGCCTCACGCCTTGCCCCGCTTGTGAACCTGCGCAACAGCAGCCCGCTGCTGCGAAAGCTGTTCGAGCGCTTTGCCGGCATCAGTGCGCGCCGCGCGCTGCCCGCCTTTCGCCGCGACGTCTTCGTGCCGCCGGCTGACAGCGTCGGGCCGGAAACCGGCCGCGAGGTCGTGCTGTTCACCGATACCTTCAACCGGATCTATGAGCGGGAGACTCTCGACGCTGCGCTCCGCGTGCTCACGGCCGGCGGCTATCGCGTGCATCTGCCGAAGCCTGCGAGCGGCAACCGCCCGCTCTGCTGTGGCCGCACGTTCCTGTCGGCGGGCCTCGTCGACGAAGCCAAGGCCGAGCTCGATCGGCTGGTGGCCGCCTTCGCGCCCTTTGCGACGCGCGGCGTGCCGATCATCGGCCTCGAGCCGAGCTGTCTGTTGACGCTGCGCGACGAGCTTTCATCGCTGCGCAAGGACAATGACGCCAAGGCTGTCGGCGCGCATGCGCTGACCTTCGAGGAGTTCTTGGTGCGCGAGGCCGAGGCCGGACGGCTGCAACTGCCGCTCGGCACCGTCGCCGACAGGGTCATGGTGCACGGCCATTGCCATCAAAAATCCTTCGGCGCCTTCAAGCCGGTCGAGCAGGTGCTTCGCCTCATTCCCGGCCTGAAGGTCGAGACCATCGAGTCGAGCTGCTGCGGCATGGCCGGCGCCTTCGGCTATGGCGCAGACACTTATGATGCCTCGATCGAGATGGCCGAGCTGTCGCTGCTGCCGGCCGTGCGGCGCGCGGACCAGGCGACGCTGGTCGTCGCCGACGGCACCTCCTGCCGGCACCAGATCCACGACGGTACGCAGCGCGAAGCCCTCCACGTCGCTCGCGTGCTGGCGATGAGCCTCGATCGCGCAAACACCAGTTCCATGACCTCGCCCATGACAAAGGAAACCAGCCATGGCTGATCTGACCCTCGATGTCGCCCGCAAGATTCTCGACGCCGCCTTCGCAAAGGCAGCTGAGCTGAAACTGAAGCCGCTGGTCGTTACCGTCCTGGATGCGCGCGGCGTCCTCAAGCTCGCTGCGGCCCAGGACGGCACCAGTTTGATGCGCGCCGAGATCGCACACGGCAAGGCCTATGGCGCGCTCGCCATGGGCCTCGGATCGCGCGCGCTGTACCAGCGCGCGCAGGAGCAGGCCTATTTCATCGACGCCGTGAACACGATCGCCAAGGGCGCGCTGGTGCCGGTGCCCGGCGGCGTTCTGATCCAGGACGGCACGACGCTGCTCGGCGCCGTCGGCGTGTCCGGCGACACCTCCGACAATGACGAAGCCTGCGCCATCGCCGGCATCCAGGCCGCCGGGCTGAAGGCGAACGCGGGTTGAGATTGCGCTTGTCATTCCGGGGCGCGCGAAGCGCGAGCCCGGAATCCATCATGCAATAAGCGAGGCGGAAAAATGGAGTCCGGGCTCGCGCCAAGTGGCGCGCCCCGGAATGACGACGCAAAGCGTAGCGTAACCAACCCTACGCACTGCCCGTCGGGCAAAACAGTCCCGGGTTTCGTAGCCCGGATGGAGCGCAGCGTAATCCGGGACGGTGTCCCCGCATTCCGCTTCGCTACATGCGGGCTACAATCCCTTGCGTTGCCCGACGGGCAAAACACTCAACGGATGGGTCAATCGACTCATCGCAAATATTCGCCTTTACAGAATTTCTGATTTGTCGCATTTAAAGCGCATCCCGCCCGACGAAAGGGACGGTTCGCGAGTCGTACGGATCGTGGGTGGGCTGCGGTGGACGCGGGCGACGTCGATGCGGAATGTGGTGTGCAGGGCGAGTTGAACCTCGTGAGCGCAGCGGGCCGCGCTCGACGAACGGCGCCGAACGCGTACGGCAAAACCGTGTGGTCCTGGCCGTCGTTGCTACGGTCAAGCCTTTTGCGGAGGCGGCGTTGCTCCGACCGGGGCGATGTCCGTGCATTTCGCACGGCGACGGAGGCCAGAAGGAATTCGGCTCCGGGGAGAGCGCGGCATAAGCCGTAATGCCACTGCGCAGGGAAGGCCGGGTGTTTTCGGCTTCACCTGTCGTTCCTCTGTGCATTTGCGTGTGCATTTGATCGCACAGAGGCTCATGGGTGCCAGCCGGCGCCCGGCCTTCCCTGCGCCCTTTCTTTGAAAGGGTGTGAAGGAGAGAGCAAAGCTCGGGCGGGAAGCGCCGCGAGAATGCGAAGGCGTGTCTGCTGTTATAGTGTCCGCTATTTGAAATGTGAATTGGAGAATGACGGCCGCGCCACCTACTCCGTCATTGCGAGCGCAGCGAAGCAATCCAGACTGCCACCCGCGGAAAGACTCTGGATTGCTTCGCTGCGCTCGCAATGACGAGGGTCGGAGTGCACCGCACTCTCCCCAACGTCGTCCCGGCGAAGGCCGGGACCCATGACCACAGGGAACAGTTTGGCGAAGACTCGTAGTTCGGTACCCCTACCCCCGCGATCGATAGATTCCGCGGCCTTCGCCGGGACGACACTGAACAATTGGACAGTCCTCCCCCTCACCGTCCCGTCCAGGACGGCTTGCGCTTCTCGCTGAACGCCTTCAGCCCCTCCTTGGCGTCCTCGGTCATCGCGAGCAGCGCGATCTGGCTTTCGGTGTAGGCGATGCTCTCGTCGAACGACATCGATGCGATCGCGCGCATGGCATATTTGCCGCGGCGGATCGCGGTCGGCGATTTGTCGACGATGCGGCCGATCAGCCAGTCGACCTTGGCGTCGAGCTCGGCTGCGGGCACGACGTAGTTGAGCAGTCCCGCCGCCTGCGCCGCTTTCGCGTCGAACGGTTCGCCCGTCAGCGCCCATTCGTTGACGAGGCGCGGCGGCGCGATGGTCTGCAACAGGCTCAGCACCTGCATCGGGAACACGCCGACCTTCACTTCCGGCAGGCCGAAGATGACGTGATCGGCGGCCACCGCCATGTCGGTCATGCACAACAGGCCCATGCCGCCGGCCATGCAGACGCCGCCGACGCGCGCGATCGCCGGCTTGGTCGCGTTCTGTGACAGACGCAGCAGATCGGCATAGTCGACATTGGGCTTGGAATGATCCATCGCGAAAGCCGCGCCGGAGTTCTGCAAGTCCGCGCCGGCGCAGAACGCCTTGTCGCCCGCGCCCGTCAGCACGATGGCGCGGACGTCCTTGTCGTCATGCGCATCGCGATAGCCCTTGGCGATGCCGGCGATCACCTCGCCGTTCAGCGCGTTGCGCTTTTCCGGCCGGTTGATCGTGATCCAAAACGCCTGCCCGCGCTTCTCGGTGATGACGCTCGTGGTATCGGTCATGGCACGCTCGCTTGTTGGCTTCCGCTTGCCCGACATTTGCGGCAGACAGGACGGCGGGCGCAAGCGCAAACTCAGACGACGTGCCGCTTTAGCGCCTCGACACAACTTTGCAGCTCGATCGAAGCGGGAGCGCGCGCCTCAGGCCGCGGCCGCCTTCCTGATCCAGACCTTGTTGTCGTGGAACGCCGCCCCGCCGATCGGTGCGATCGCCTCTGCTCCGGTCAGCATGTTGATGCCGCGGCCGCCGATATGATCCTTGTTGGGATGAATGGACTCCGCGATCAGCACACCGCGCCGCACGCCCTCGAACAGGGTCGCAACCAGCGTGGTCTCGCCGCGGGTGTTGCCGAGCGTCACGGCATCGCCGTCGGCAATATCTAGCGCGGCCGCATCCAGCGGGTGGATCATCACGCTCGGCTTGCCCTCGCGGGCCTGCGAGGACGGCGTCTCGTTGAAGGTGGTGTTGAGGAAGCTGCGCGACGGGCTGGTCGCAAGCCGGAACGGATGATCCTGATCCACCTGCTCGATGACCGCCCAATGATCCGGCAGCGACGGCATCTTGTCGAAATCACCCATCATCAGCCCGAACGGTGGATGCGCCCAATCGGCCTTGAAATGGAATTTCTTGTCGGCATGAGCAAAGCCGTCGAGATAATGCGACGTGCGGAAGTCCGGCTGCAGGTCGCGCCAGATGTCGGCCTCGAGCCCTCCGATATCGCCATGACCGCTCAGCTTCAGCGTCGCGTCGATCATCTCGCGCGGCGTCATCTCGAAGCCCGGATGCTTCGCACCGACGCGCGGCGCCAGCGCCTGCAAGACCTCGTGGTTGGAGCGGCATTCGCCGGGCGGATCGATCAGCTTGGGGCCGACCGAGATGTGCTGGTGGCCGCCGCCGTAATAGAGGTCGTCGTGCTCCATGAACATGGTCGCGGGCAGCACGATGTCGGCCATCTGCGCCGTCTCGGTCATGAACTGCTCGTGCACCGCGACGAACAGGTCCTCGCGCGCAAAGCCCTGGGCTACCCGCGCCTGCTCCGGCGCCACCGTCATCGGGTTGGTGTTCTGGATCAGCATCGCCTTGATCGGGCCCTTGCCGTGCAAGGCCTCGGTGTCGCCCGTCAGGATGCGACCGATCTGGGACTGATCGAGGGCGCGCGTGGTGCGGTCGATCGCGTCGTGGCCCTCGATGATGGATTCGTCGAAATGCCACAGCGCGTAATTGTTGAAGAAGGCGCCGCCGCCTTCATATTGCCAGGCGCCGGTCACCGCGGCAATGCAGAGCGCAGCATGCATCTGCGCAGCGCCGTTGCGCGAGCGGGTGAAGCCGTAACCGAGGCGGAGGAAGGTCCGCTTGGTCTCGCCGACCGCCTTCGCGAAGGCGTCGATCTCGGACACCGGCACGCCGCAGATCGCAGATGCCCACTGCGGCGTGCGCGTCTTCAGATGCGCCTCAAGCTCTGCCGGGCAATCGGTGTACGTGTCCATGTAGGCGCGGTCGGCATAGCCGTCGCGGAACAGGACGTGCATGACGCCGCAGGCAAACGCGCCGTCGGTGCCGGGCCGCAGGATGATCCTGATGTCGGCCTGCTTCATGGTCTCGTTGTCGTAGATGTCGACCGCCGCGATCTTCGCGCCGCGCTCCTTGCGGGCGCGCGAGGCGTGCGTCATCACGTTGACCTGGGTATTGACGGGGTTGGTGCCCCAGATCACGACGAGATCGGAGAGCGCCATTTCGCGCGGGTCGACGCCGGCGATCTTGCCGGTGCCGATCGCATAACCGACGCGTGCGACGTTGGCGCAGATCGTCGAATAGAAGCGCGAATATTTCTTCACATGCGTGAGGCGATTGAGGCCGTCGCGCATCACCAGCCCCATCGTGCCGGCATAGTAATAGGGCCAGATCGATTCCGCGCCGAACTCGCGCTCGGCTTCGTTGAAGCGGTGCCCGATCTCGTCCAGCGCCTCGTCCCAGGAAATCCGCGCGAACTGGCCGGACCCCTTCGGACCCGTACGGCGCATCGGATACATCACGCGCTCGGGGTGATGGATGCGCTCGGCATAGCGGGCGACCTTGGCGCAGACCACGCCGGCCGTATAGGTCTGCCGCTTGGAGCCGCGGACGCGGCCGATGCTGCGGCCTTCGACCACCTCGACGTCGAGGGCGCAGGCCGAAGGACAATCATGCGGACAGGTGGAGTGGCGGATCTCGATCCTGGCGTGCTGGTTCATGGGGAAATTCGTAACACCAAAATACCGGGCAGCCGAGGGCATATATCCGGCATTACCCATGCAATTGGCTCAAACCGCGCGCGCCGCCGGTTCCTGCCGCGACCGCGAAATGGCGCGAAGTCACCCCGAAAGCCGGCCGATATTCCCGCCTCGATCGACTTTCTGAGGCGTCGACAGTCCGCGCGCCCTGCCGCTACAGTGCCGGCCAACAAGAACGACAGAGGGAGGTGGGCATGACGGCCCCAAGATTCGTGCTGGCGCTGGCGGCTGGCCTGCTTAGTTCATTATCCGCCCCCTCCTGTTTGGCCCAAGAATATCCCGCCCATGCCGTCCGCATCGTCGTGCCCTTCGGCGCCGGTGGCCCGGCTGATGTCGCGGCCCGGCTGATCGGCAATGTCCTCCAGGAGAGTTTTGGCCAGCCCTTCGTCATCGAGAACCGCACCGGTGCGGGCGGCGTCATCGGCACGGTCGAAGCAGTGAAGTCGCCGGCCGACGGCTACACGCTGCTCATGATGTCCAACACCCAGACCGCAAACGAATCGCTGTTGACCCCGGCGCAGCGCAAATACGACCTGATGCGCGATCTCGCGCCGATCGCCCCGGTGAACTATTCCGATCTCGTCATCGTGGTGAGCCCGACGGTGCCGGCGAAGACGCTCCAGGAATTCATCGCGCTCACCAAGTCGCAGCCGGGCAAGCTGAACTACGCCTCGTCCGGCCAGGGCACACCGTACCACATGGCGGGCGAGTTGTTCAAAGCCATGGCCGGCATCGAAGTCGTGCACGTTCCCTATCGCAACAGCGGCGAGGCGCGCAGCGGTGTGATCGGCGGACAGGTGCAGATGATGATCGACGCGGTGCCGGCGATGGCGCCGAACATCGGCGAGAACCAGGTGCGCGCGCTTGCGACCACCGGCCAGCAACGCTCCGCGGTGCTGCCGAACGTGCCGACCGCAGGCGAGGCCGGTGTGCCCGGCTATGAGGCAACGATCTGGCTCGGCCTCATGGCGCCGGCCGGCACGCCGAAGCCGATCATCGACAAGCTCAATGCCGCCGTGAACGCAATGGTGAAGCGGCCCGACATCGTAAAACTCTGGACAGAACAGGGGGCCGTACCCATGTCGATGACGCCCGAGGAGTTCGACAAATTCCTGCGCGGCGACATCGCCAAATGGGCCGATGTCGTCAAGAAGTTCGACAAGTCCTGAGGCCGCGTTCGATCATGCCGACTATTCGCTTCCGTCTCAACGGCACCGCGGCTGCGGTGGAGGTCGATCCGGATCAGATGCTGCTTGATGTGCTGCGCGGCCGGCTCGGCGTCACCGGCCCGCATTTCGGCTGCGGGGCCAATGAGTGCGGCGCCTGCTATGTCATGATCGGTGATCGCGCGATGGCGTCCTGCGACATGCCGATGTGGTCGGTCGCCGACAAGGACGTCACCACCGTCGAAGGCCTCGGCACGGCCGAGCAACCGCATCCGCTGCAACGCGCCTTCATTTCCGAACAGGCGATGCAGTGCGGCTATTGCGTGTCGGGAGTCCTCGTCAGCGCGGCGGCGCTGCTGAAGCGCAATCCGTCGCCGACAGAGGCTGAAGTCAGGGCAGCACTCGATCGCAATCTGTGCCGCTGCGGATCGCACAACCGCATGGTGCGCGCCGTGCTGCGGGCAGCGTCGGAGACGGCTACGCCATGAGCACGCCATCCCCTACCCCGAAATTGCCGGTCAGTTTGGCGGTCAATCCAAAACTGTCGTCCTGGGTGAAGTTCACCGACGAAGGCCATGTCGCGATCTCGCCGGGCAAGGTCGAGATCGGCCAGGGCATCGTCACCGCGCTGGCGCAGATCGCCGCGGACGAGCTCGATGTCGATATCGCGCGGGTCGAGATGATCCGCGCCTCGACAGCGGCCAGCCCGAACGAGGGCGTCACCTCGGGCAGCCTCTCGATCCAGCAATCCGGTCGCGCGCTGCGCCAGGTCTGTGCCGAGGTGCGTCTGCTCTTCCTGGTCGCAGCATCGGAGCGCCTCGGCGTCGATGCGTCGCGGCTCGATATCAATGACGGCACGATTTCGGGACCCGGCAATGTCAGGACCAGCTATTGGGAGCTGGCCGGCGAAGTCTCCCTCGACCGCGAGGCCACTGCGGACGCGATCGCGAAGCGCGCTGCGCTCCGCGGCATCGCCGGACAATCGATCCAGCGCGTCGACATTCCGGACAAGGTGTTCGCGCGGCCGCGGTTCATCCATGATCGCGCGCTGCCGGGCCTGCTGCACGGACGCGTGCTGCGGCCGGATATTTCAGGCGCCAAATTGATCGCGCTCGACGAAGCCGCCGCGCGCGCCGTTCCCGGCTTCATCGCAATCGTCCGCGACGGCGGCTTTGCCGGCGTGGTCGCCGACAGTGAGGGAGCGGCCGAAGCTGCGCTGAAAGCCTTGCGCAAGGGCGCAACGTGGTCGGCTGGCGAGCCGCTGCCCAATGAAGATGATCTGGCAGGCTTCCTCAGAACTCAGCCGGTCGAGACGACCATCATCGACACCAGGTCATCGGCAAAGACGAGCAAGCCCAGCCGTACCGTGCGCCGGCAATATACCCGCCCCTACATCGCGCATGCCTCGATCGCGCCGTCCTGCGCCATGGCGCAATGGAACGGCGATCGCGTCCAGGTCTGGACGCACAGTCAGGGCGTCTACCTGCTGCGCGCCGATCTCGCCATCGTGCTCAAGCTCCCGGCCGAGAGCATCATCGTCGAGCACATGGAGGGCGCCGGCTGCTACGGACACAATGCGGCCGATGACGTCGCGCTCGATGCTGTGCTGCTGGCCAAGGCCGCGGGCGGCCGTCCGGTCCGGGTGCAATGGTCGCGTCACGACGAGATGTCACACGCGCCATTCGGCGCCGCAATGGCGATCGAGATCGAGGCCGATCTCGATGCGGACAACGAGATCGTCGGCTGGCGCCATGCGATCTGGAGCAATGGCCATGCGGCTCGGCCGGGACGCGCGGCGCAGCCTGCGCTGCTTGCGGCAACCGAGATCGCGAACCCCTACCCCCGGATGATCTCCTCCAATCCGCCGGCTGCGAATGGCGGCGGCGGGGACCGCAACTCCGTTCCGCTCTATGACTTCCCGGCTTGGACAATCACAAGCCATCGGCTGCTGTCCATGCCGGTGCGCACCTCGGCGCTGCGAACTCTGGGCGGGCAAGCCAACGTGTTCGCCATTGAATCCCTGCTCGACGAGATCGCTGCTCTGCGCGGCGAAGACCCGATCGAGTTCCGTCTGCGTCATCTCCGCGACGAGCGCGCGAGCGACGTCATCCGCGCTGCGGCGCGACGCGCGCAGTGGAAGTCGCAGAAGCGAGCCGGCGTCGGCCACGGCGTCGGCTTTGCGCGCTACAAGAACACGGGCGCCTATTGCGCCGCGATTGCCGAGATCGCAGGCGACGACGACATCCGCGTGAAGCGACTGACGCTCGCGGTCGATGTCGGCGAGGCCATCAATCCTGACGGCGTGATCAACCAGATCGAGGGCGGCGCGATCCAGGCGACGAGCTGGGTGCTGAAGGAGCGCGTCCGGTTCGACCGCACGCACATCACGTCCACCTCCTGGACGGACTATCCGATCCTGACGTTCAGCGAGGTGCCGGCGGTGGATGTCGAGGTCATCCAGCGGCCGGAGATCGAGCCGGTCGGCGCCGGTGAAGCCGCTCACGGCCCGGTGACGGCGGCGATCGCGAACGCGGTGTTCGACGGCCTCGGCGTACGCGTGCGCGACCTGCCGATCACGCGCGACAGGATCATTGCAGCCATGGAGCTTGCATCGTGACGACACTGAACATCCTGAGCGGAGGCGCGGCGCAAGGCCTGGTGCGCGGCCTCAGCGAGGCCTTCAAGGCGCAGACCGGATTCGGCATCGACGGCGAGTTCGGCGCGGTCGGCATCATGGCCGACAAGCTACGCGCGAGCGCGCCGGCGGATCTCGTCATCCTGACGCGCACGCTCGTGGCCAAGCTCGCAGCCGAGCAGCTCGTGACGCCCGCATCGATTGCAGACATCGGC
Source organism: Bradyrhizobium centrolobii (assembly GCF_001641635.1). GTDB lineage: Bacteria > Pseudomonadota > Alphaproteobacteria > Rhizobiales > Xanthobacteraceae > Bradyrhizobium > Bradyrhizobium centrolobii. Next base: position 71,552 of record NZ_LUUB01000106.1, on the reverse strand, counting down.
CAGGTCGAGACCGCGCTCGCGGTTCGTGCAAGCGATCCCAAGGTGGCGGTCAGAACTGAAGCCGATCTGCGCGAGGTGCTGCGCGCCGCCGACGCCATCTTCGTCCCGGACACCAAGGCCTCGACCGCCGGCATGCACGTGGCCAAGGTCCTGGATCAGCTCGGCATTGCCTATGAGGTCGCATCGCGCCTCAAGATCTATCCGAACGGCGCGACCGCGATGCGCGAGCTTGCGGCATCCACCGCGCAAAGGCCGATCGGATGCACGCAAGCAACGGAGATCATCGCGACCGACGGCATCGTGCTGTCCGGATCGCTGCCGCCGGGATGCGAGCTCGTCACGATGTACACAGCCGGCGTCACTACGCGGGCCACGCATCCGGCAGAGGCACGCGCGCTGATCGCACTGTTGGCCGGCGCAGACCAAAGGGAGCTGCGCCGGCGCGTGGGCTTTGCCGGCTAGATGCTCGGGCGCGCCTTACTTGTTCAACTGGGTGAGGCCGGTGGGCGGACCGTCGACGGCGGTCCAGCCGCCATCGACGAACAGCGTGCTGCCGCTGACATAGCTCGCGGCATCCGAAGCGAGATAGGCAACGGCGGTCGCGACCTCGTCCGCGCTGCTCCAGCGGTTAAAGACGGTGTGGCCGGCGTAGAGATTATAGATATCGGGGCGCTGCTTGAACGGGCCGGTCAGCGCCGTCTCCGCGATGCTCGGCGCGATCGCGTTGACGCGCACGCCGGAGCGGCCGACCTCGGAGGCAAATCCCTTCACCAGGAGGCCGATCGCCGCCTTGGTCGAGCCATACACGGCAAGGCCCGGTTCGATCGTCACCGCGCGCACCGAGGAGCAGGCGATGATGCTGCCGCTCTTCTGCTCCACCATGATGCGGCCAAAGGCCTGGAAGAACCAGACGGTGCCCTTGACGTTCAGCGTAACAACGCGGTCGAGATCTTCCTCGGTGTAATCGAGAATGGTCTTGCGGATATTGAGCCCGGGCGTCGTCACAGCGATGTCGAGCCGCGGGAATTTCTGCATCACCGTCGTGGCCAGCGCTGCGACATCCGCCGCGCTCGCAGCGTCGCACGCGGCGGCCTCGGCCCAGCCGCCCTGCTCGCGAATGCCGGCGGCGGTCGCTTCGGCCGCGTCAAGCGCGCGGTCCGCACAGACGACACGGGCACCGAGCCCGGCCAGCGCTTCTGCCGACGACTTGCCGATACCCGATGCTGCGCCGAGCACGACAGCGGTCTTGTCGGTGAGATCGAAGAGCTTGCGATAGTCAGTCACGGACAGATTCTCCCTGTTGCTGCTATCCCTTATAGCCCATCAGCAGACGGGGCAGCCACAGCGAGAAGGCGGGGATGTAGGTCACGAACATGAGCGCCGCGATCAGGGCGGCGTAGAACGGCAGGATGGTGCGCATCACCGCGCCCACCGAGATGCCACCGATGGCGCAGCCCACGAACTGCGTCGTTCCGACCGGCGGGGTGTTCAGCCCCAGGGCGCAGTTGATCAGCATCAGCATGCCGAACTGCACCGGATCCATGCCCGCCTTCATCGCGATCGGCAGGAAGATCGGAGTGCAGATCAGGATGGTCGCTGCCATGTCCATGAACGTGCCGAGCACGAACAGGATGATGTTGATGAGCAGGAAGATGGCCCAGGGTTCCGTGGATACCTTGCTCATCATATCGCCGGCGAGGTCGGCCACCTCGTAGAGCCCCATCAGATACTGGAACATGGTGGAGACGCCGATCAGCAGCAGCACCACGCCTGTCGTCTTCACTGCCTTGGCCGCGGCGCGCAGGAAGTTCTGCCAGGTCATGGTCCGGTAGATGAAGAAGGTCAGCAGGATCGTGTAGGTGACCGCGACGGCTGCGGATTCAGTTGCGGTGAAGACGCCGGACAGGATGCCCGCCAGGATGATGCCGACGATCAGAAGGCCGGGGAGCGCGGACGCGAACGAGCGGAAAACCTCGGCCCAGCCGGGGAACTTGCCGGCCGGATAGCCTCGCTTCACCGCGACCGCGTAAGCGGCAACCAGCATGCACAGCATCAGCACGAGCGCCGGCATGAGGCCGGCGGCGATAAGCGCGCCGATCGATACCTTGCCGCCGGCGGCCAGGGCATAGATGATCATGTTGTGACTGGTCGGCATCAGCGCTCCGACCAGCGAGGCGTGGGTGGTGACGTTGACGGCGTAGTCGGTGTCGAAACCTTCCTTTTTCATCATCGGGATCATCACCGCTCCCATCGCCGACACGTCGGCCACGGGCGAACCGGATACGCCGCCGAACAGCGTGCAGGCCACCACGTTCGACATGCCGAGCCCGCCGCGGATGTGCCCGACGAGATTCTTGGCGAGCTGCACGATCTTGTCGGCGACGCCGCCATGCAACATCAGCTCACCGCTGAAGACGAAGAACGGTATGGCAAGGAAGGAGAAGATGTTCATCCCCGACATCATCTGCTGGAAGATGACGGCGACCGGCAAGCCTTCGTAGAGGATGGTACAAATCGCCGAGAGGCCGATCGCGAAGGCGACTGGTACGCCGAGGATCAGGAAGCCGAAGAAGGAAGCGCCGAGAATGATCAATTCCATGAGGGGACGACCTCTTCGCCGCGCAGGAGAGCAATGATGTGCTCGATTGAAAAGGAGACGATCAGGACGCCGGAGGCGATCAGCGGAACGTAGCGGACAACCTCAGGAAGGCCGAGATTGGGGATCTTCACGGTTCCGACCGACGCCCCGAGTATCCAGCCGTTGTAGACCATCGCAATGCCAAACACGGCCACCAGGACGTGGATCACAAGCTCGATCTTCTCTCGCAGTTGATCCGGAAGCATCACCAGCAAACTGTCCATTCCGATGTGTCCGGCATCGCGCACGCCGACGGCGGCGCCGATCAGCGTGACATACAGGATCAGAACCAGCGCAAGGTTCTCCGTCCAGGTCGGGCTGGAATTGAGCACGTAACGTCCGAACACCTGGTAGAACACGATGGTGACGATGACGAGCAGGCCGCTCACGGACAGATACATGCCCACGCGAGCGACGACGGCATTGATGCGCGACAGCAAGCCGGTAGACGGGCGTGCGGCTTCCGCCTCCGGCTCGTGGCTTGCGACGTGTGGATCTGACATCCGCGTCTCCTTGCGAGGGTCCGGTGTCGCCGGTCGGCGACGCCGGAACCCGACGCTATGTTCTTACTTCGTGTCCTGGATACGCTTGACGAGGCTCTGCAGCTTTTCGTCACCAGCGAACTTGGCGTAGACCGGCTTCATCGCGTCGACGAATTCCGCCTTGTTGGCGATCGGAACGACCTGAACGCCGGCCGCCTCGACGGTCTTGCGGGAAGCCTGCTCACGCTCGTCCCAGAGCTTGCGCATGTAGGGCACCGATTCCTTGGCCGCCTTGCGGATCATCGCCTGATCCTCCTTGCTCAGCGTGTCCCAGACCTTCTTGGACATCACGAGAACTTCGGGCGCCAGGGAGTGCTCAGTGACGTTGTAGAACTTGGCTGCCTCGAAATGGCGCGACGACTCGTAGGAGGGCCAGTTGTTCTCGGCAGCGTCCACCAGACCGGTCTTGAGAGCGGTATAGACCTCGCCATACGGCATCGGCGTCGGGTTGGCTCCGAGGCTCTCGATCATACCGACCCACAGATCGGACTGCTGAACGCGAATCTTCAAGCCCTTGAGGTCTGCGAGCGACTTGATCGGTGCCTTGACGGTGTAAATGGATCGGGCGCCGCTGTCGTAATAGGCAAGGCCGACCAAGCCTGCGGGCTCCATGGCCGCCAGGATTTCGTCGCCGATCGGCCCGTCAAGCACCGTGCGCATGTGCTGCGTGTCCCGGAACACGAAGGGCAGGCACAACGCGATGGTTTCGGGCACGAAGTTGTTCAACGGTGATGCGTTGATCCGCATCATGTCGAGTGCGCCGATCTTGAGTTGCTCGATGGTGTCCTTCTCGGAGCCCAGGGCTCCATTGGGAAACACCTTCACGCCGAGCTTGCCGCCGCTCGCCGTCGCGAGCTGTTTGCCCATGAACTTGACGGCTTCGACGGTCGGATAGTCGGCGGGGTGGATGTCGGCGGAGCGGAAATCGCGTGCGGTCGCCAGGGGCGCTGAGACCGCCAGTGCAGCGGCTGCGATGATACCGATTAGTGTCTTCATCTGGGCTTTCCTCCTGAGTTGATTATTTCGTCGTTGGGCAGGTGCTGCGGGCCGCCTTGGGTCGCTCCACTCCAGGTGTGAAGTCAAGCGCTACAACCGCACCACCTTGGTAGGATTGCGCGACGGAGTCGAGTGGATTTGGCTGCTTCATGATATCGGCGGCCCCCCTTCCGCGGGGACCTGCGCGGCAGGTGCCGGCCCCTCCTGCAATCGCGCCTCGGCGTCGGCCAATGCCGGATGCGAGGTAACGATGCTCGTTGTATTCATGGACGTTCCTCTCGTTTTATGCTCGACCGCTATTGGTTGCGGCTTGGAGGTGCGGACGAGACGGGCGCCCCATCCCTGTGCGAACGCGCTGCATCAGCGCGATGTCGCCAATGTCGTCCCTAGGCCGGGCGGCATTCTGAGTCCAAGCCAAATCCGGCATCGATCAATGCAAGAGTTGCATCGATGGATTTGCCGCGACCCGCATTGTGGTGAGACACGGCGGGCTGGCTTGACCTCGCCGGCGCGTCACTTGACGTCGCCAAGGGAGGCCCCTCAAGATGTTCGAAACATCGGACCATCCTGAGGAAATGCCATGCCGCGAAAGCTGATCGATATTTCCGTGCCGTTGCAGAACGACGTGCCGGCCGATCCGCCCGGCAATCACCCGACGATCCAGTACATCGATCACCAGCAGGGCCTGCCGCACATGCTGCAATTCTTCGACGGCCTCAAGGCGGAAGATCTGCCGGATGGCCAAGGCTGGGCCGTCGAACAGGTCTCGCTGTCCACTCATAACGGCACGCATCTCGATGCGCCCTGGCACTTCCACCCGACCATGAACCGCGGCGAGCGGTCATGGACCATCGACGAAGTGCCGCTCGAATGGTGCCTCCAGCCCGGCGTGAAGCTCGACTTCCGGCATCTGCCCGACGGTTACGTGGCGACGGCCGAAGATGTGGAGAATGAGCTCAAGCGCATCGGCCACACGCTGTCGCCGCTGGAGATCGTCGTCGTCAACACCAGCGCCGGCGCGAAGTTCGGCCAGGTGGACTACGTCAATTCCGGCTGCGGCATGGGCTATGAGGCCACGATGTATCTGCTCGAACGCGGCGTGCGGCTGACCGGCACGGACGGCTGGAGCTGGGACGCGCCGTTCGTCTACACCGCGAAGAAATATGCGGAAACAAAGGACGCCAGTCTGATCTGGGAGGGCCACAAGGCGGGGCGGCATATCGGCTATTGCCACCTCGAGAAACTGCACAACCTCGACAAGCTGCCCCCGAGCGGCTTCACAATCTCGTGCTTTCCCGTAAAGATCGAGCGTGCATCGGCGGGCTGGACCCGCGCGGTCGCCATCATCGACAGCTAGCTTGGCCCGTCACTCGCCGTCGAGGCCGCTCTCGGCGAGCTCGCGCAGCGCGTCGATATCGAGCACGACGATCGCGCCGTGCTCGAGCCGAACCCAGTTGCGCCCGGCCCAGGCGCGCAATTGCTTGTTGATGCTCTCGCGCGTCATTCCGACCATCTCGCTGATCTCCTGCTGCGTGATGGCGAGCGTGCCGCTGCCGGAGTCGAGCTTGCGTTCTTCGGTGAGACCAAGCAGCGCGCTTGCAAGCCGGCCCGGCAGATTCTGCAAGATGACCTGCTCGACCTGCTGGCTGGTCCAGCGCAGGCGCGCGCAAAGCAATTCGATGAATTTCATCGCCAGCGCCGGCTGGCTCTTCACGAACGGCAGGAAATCGCGGCGGTCGATGATGTAGAGCTCGCAATTGGTGTTGGCGGTCGCGTCGGCCGACCGCGGTGCACCGTCGAGGACCGCGATCTCGCCAAAAATCTCTCCGGGACCGATCAGATTGAGAATGGCATTCCGGCCATCGGGCGATGAGGAGGAAATCTTTACTGTCCCCGAGATCACCGCGAAAAGATTGTTGCCCGGATCGCCCTTCGCGGCAATCGTCGCGCCGCGCTTCACCGTGGTGTGCTTGGCGTAGCGGCAGAGCTGATCGAGCGCGTCCGGCTCCAGATCCGCGAAGATCGGGTGCTTGCGCAGGACCGATAATTTATTCCCCGTCGACTGTCGGGGGTCGCCGGTCTTGTCCTGAGGCACGCCGCTGGGCTCCTAAGACTGCGAGGCACTGGGTTCCTCCCTAGTCAGTGTTGCCGGGCTTTTCAACCGGAAAGCATGTGCGCGAATTGAGACAAATGCCGCGAAAATGCCCCGATCGGGCAAAATGCGCATCCGCAGGATGCGTCGATGCAGTCCGGGCGATGCAGAGTTGCGGACACGGCGGGAGGCGACCGAACCTACCGCCGCTAGCGGGACGTTGATTCAGGCGGCGGCCAGGGCTTCGGCCCGTGCGGTGTCGAGCAGGCCGATGCCGCCCTGGATGATCTCGATGACCCCCAGGCGCTCCAGCTTGGTGAAGGTCCGGCTGACGGTTTCGATGGTGAGACCCAGATAGTCGGCGATATCCTGCCGGCTCATCGGCAGGGGGACCGTGTCCGACGCCATCCCGAGAGAGAGAAGCCGCTCGCGCCAGCCGAGAAGAAAGGCCGCGACCTTTTCGTCCGCCGAACGGCGGCCGAGCAGGACCATGTGGTCGCGCGCCTGGCTCAATTCGCGTATCGCCAGCTCGTTGATCCGTCGCAACAGATGCGGGCGATCTTCGATGAAGCGGCCGAAGGGCGTCTTCGCGAACTGGCACACCCTCACCGCACCGATCGCGTCGGCCGAAAAATTGTGGCGCCCGGAAATGTTCATCCCCAGAAAATCGCCGGGCAATGCAAAGCCGACGATCTGCCTTCGACCATCGGACAACAGCTTGTATAGCCGCATGACACCGTCGAGGACATTGTAGAACGACGTCGTGATGTCCTCCTCGGAGAAGACGATCTGGCCCGCGGTAAAATGGACGCGACGGCCGAGATGCTCGAGCTCCCGGAGCTCGACCGCGTCCAACGACGAACAGACCGCGAATTCGCGGACCGCACAATCGCTACAGGAATGCCCGTTCGGCTCAATCGTGACCAAGGAAGCCTTCATCCACCGCTCCAAGCGTCGGCCGCCCCTCGCATCAAGCCGAGGCCGCCGCGCGGTCTGCATTTTACTGCAACGTGCCGAAGACAGTTGACACAGATCAATTTTGGCGGAAATGGCCGCCGTGTTCTGCTGCAAACGCGGGAATACCGGCGGAGGAGTTCTAGACCGCCTGCACTGTCCAGCCGATCAGTTCCTTTGCGATACGCGCGAACGCAGCATCGAACGCCGCAACAGCGGCGGCCGGCTCGACCTTGTCGAGCTTCTCGCTCGTTTCGATGAGACGCGATGCGATCACCTTGCCGTTCTTGTCGACGATCCTCGCCGACAGCCCGATCTCAACCTGCGGCTCGCCCTCCATGGCAATGCGGAAGCGCCTGATATCGATGAGGAGCTGATAATCTGCCTGCCCCAGGTCGGTCGTGCGCAACGGAGCGTGGGCAATGTCGAAGTTCTCGAAACTGTCGATCAGACGCGCCTGCACCAGCTTCGGAATGCTGTCGGCCCACAGGAACTCGGCAAAGCCCGGGTTGTCCCGAACCGGCGAGAACAACATGCGTTGGGTCTGGAGCATTGCAACCGCGGTCGGCTCGGGAATTGCCAATGACGCGGAAAGGCCCTTGCCGACCGGTCCGAGATCCTGCGGCGCGCGCAGATCATAGGTTATCTTCTGCGCCGGCGCTCCGCCGCCCGTCATCTTCTCAAGTCCTGCTACGATGCCGTCGAGCTTGCCGGTGTTGCGCGCAAGCCCATCCGAAAACGTCTTGAAGTTGGCGATGGTATCCTTCAGCGGACCGGCGTTGTCCTCCAGTACGGAATCGACTCGCCGCAGCGCATCGCGTGCCGCCTGCGTCATGCTCTGGCCTGCTCCGGCGTCGGCGATCAAGGTCAAGGGCTCGCCGGGCTTGGCAACGATCGTGCCGCCCTCCAGCGCCACCACCGGCACGCCGGTCAGCCCCTGAAAATCAAGTCCGACCTTTGTGTCAGCACGTACGGGGGTCGCAGACGCAACCGAAATCGTCGCATTGACTGAGCCTGGATTGTCCGCCGCGAGACGAAGCTCGGTCACCTCACCGACGCGGATGCCGTTGAACAACACGCCGGCGCCGACCAGGAGCCCCGGCACCGGACCCTGGAACTGCACGCGATAGCTCGTGCGCGGCCCGATGCCGCCCGTGTTGTTCAGCCAATAGACGAAGCCGAAGACCGCGAGGATCGCAGCCAGCACAAAGGCGCCGATCAGCACGTAAGGAGCGCGCGTTTCCATGTCTCATCTCATATGGGGTTGCAGCATCTGCGAGCGCTTGCCGTGGAAGTAGGCGCGCACCCAGGGATGCTCGGATCGAAGCAGCTCACGCATCGGACCAATCGCGACGATCTTGCCGTCGGCCAACGCCGCGACGCGGTCGCAAACCGTCGTCAGGCTCGCGAGATCGTGCGTCACCATGAACACGGTGAGCCCCAAGGTCTTCTGCAAGGTCTTGATCAGGGCGTCGAAATCGCCGGCGGCGATCGGATCGAGGCCGGAGGTTGGCTCGTCCAGGAACAGGATCGGGGGATCGAGTGCAAGCGCGCGCGCCAGCGCCACGCGCTTGGTCATGCCACCGGACAGCTCGGACGGATATTTGTCGGCGTCCTCCGCCCGCAGCCCAACCATCTCGAGCTTGGCGATCGCGATCTCGTCCATCAACGCCTGAGACAGGACGAGGTTTTCGCGCAGCGGAAACTGGACGTTCTGTCGCACCGTCAAGGAGGAGAACAGCGCGCCCTGCTGGAACAGGATGCCCCATGCGCCGGCCGCGCACTGCGTGCTGCGGTCATGCGTGCCACCGATCGGCTGTCCCATGACTTCGATAGTGCCGCTTCGTCGCGGGACGAGGCCGATGATCGTGCGCATCAGGACCGACTTGCCGCCGCCGGACGCGCCGACCAGGCCAAGGATCTCCCCGCGGCGGACGTCAAGCGACAGGTGATAGAGCACGGTCTGCCGGCCGAAGCCGACCACGAGGTCGCGGACACGGATCGCGAACTCCTGTACCGATCCCGACATCATCACATCCCGATCGAGGCAAAGAAGATCGCGAACAGGCCATCCAGCACGATCACCAGGAAGATCGATTTCACCACCGAGGTCGTCGTCTGCCTGCCAAGCGACTCGGCACTCCCTTTCACCCGTAATCCCTCGCTGCAAGCGACGATCCCGATCACCAGCGCCATGAACGGTGCCTTCAGGATGCCAACCTCGAAATGGGTGACGGAAATGGCCTCGCGCAGCCGCGCGATGTAGATCGCCGGCCCCATGTCACCGTAGAACTGCGCGACGAGGCCGCCGCCGTAGAGCGCGGCGATCGAACCGATGAAGGCGAGGATCGGCAGCGCGATGACCAGGGCGGCCACGCGCGGCAGGATCAGGACGTCGATCGGATCGCGCCCCATGGTTGTGAGGGCATCGATCTCCTCGCGCATCTTCATAGAGCCGAGCTCGGCGGTGTAGGCGCTTCCCGAGCGGCCGGCGACCATGATGGCGACGATCAGCACGCCCAGTTCGCGCAGCACGAGGATGCCGACCATATCGACCGTATAGGACTCCGCGCCGAACCGGCGGAAATGAAAGAATCCCTGCTGGGCGATGATCGCGCCGATCAGGAAGGTGATCAGAGCGACAATGGGAATGGCCTGCCAGCCGATCCGGTAGAGCTGATAGACCAGCGATGTCAGCCTGAGCGACCGCGGCCGGCGCAAGACGCCGATCACGGACATGAATAGCGCGCCGAGCATCTGAAGAAAGATCGTGATGTCTTCCCGCGCGTCCACCGTGGACTTGCCGAGATCGTGCAGCCGGTGCAGAACCGGATTGGGTGCAGGTGCCGGCAGCGGATTGCGCCGGTTGACCTGGCGAACTTCGGCCATCAGGCCACTGAAATTGTCGGCAACGCCGACGACCTCGGCCGACCGCCCCGATGTTGCCGCCCTGCGCGACAGTTTCTCCAGAAGCCAGGCGCCGAGCGTGTCGAGCTCGCTGACCCCTGCCATATCGAGCGTCAAGGTCTTCGATCGGTCGACATCCGTCCTGACCGATTGCGAGAGCGCTTCGAGCTTCGATACATTCGCTGCGATCCAAGGCCCTTCCGGCCGCAACTCGAGCCGGTCGCCGGACGGCACTGCCAGCAGCAGAGGTTCCGAGTTCACGCCTGTATCCCCATGGAATCCACCACGATCAGATTAGGTTTCTAGGTCGCCCCAAGGCACCTGGATTGACCTGCCTCAAACACGCGCCCGAGGTGGCGCCCTTGACGCAAATCAATTGCCGTCTGGCCGGCTCGCATAGGGTTCCTCCGTTCCATGGAGACGCCAATGTTCGATGCGGGCAGCATGAGCGATGAGCTGAAAGCGATGAAGGTCGATGTCACGCGCCTGCTAAGCGCGGCCAGCGAGCAGATGTTCGACACATCGAAGGAGCGCGCCGACGCTCTGGCCGATCAGATCAAGGCCGCACTGGCTGAACTCGGTGAGACCGTGAGTGAGGAGCGAGAGCAGCTCCATGGCCTCCTCACAGAGCGTCCGGTGGCATCCCTCGCCTCGGCCTTCGCGCTCGGCGTGGTCATCGGCTTCATGCTGAGGAGACACTAGGTGAATACGGAAAATGTCGTCAAACACCTGCGCCTGCTCTGGCGCACGGACAGGATCATCGCCGATATCAGGCTGCGCCATCTGCTGATCGGGCTGGGCCTGCGCGCCTTCGCGGCACTGATCGCCACCTTCGGTCTGCTGATGCTCGAATTGTCGGCCTATTTCGGCTTGGTCCAGATCTGGAGCGCAATCGCCGCAGCGGCCATTCTCGGCGCGATCAATTTTGTCATCGCGGCGGTCCTGTTCGTCGTCGCGAGACGTCCGCCGTCAGGACGCGAGATCGAGCTTGCCAATGAAATCCATGGCGCGTCCATCGGGGCCCTTCAACTGGAAGCTCGGGCGCTTCAAGCTCAGGTGACCGGCGCCGTGCATCATCCGCTGAGCGGAATCGTACCTCTCCTGATGCCGTTGATCGCCGTCATCGTCAAGAGTTTGAAGAAGCCTGCGGCAGAGCCCGCGCCACATGCAGCGGCGATGTCGAACGACACACCCTCCTGATGGCTTTTGATCAAAGCCCTGGCCGCTTGCGCACCGCAAAGCCCGGTCAAAGCTTCAGCCTCACGTCACAGACATCCGGTTCGGTCGGATCCGCCTTTACCTCGAAGCCGAGCTCGCGGCACATATCGAGCATCACGATGTTCTCCTGGAGCACATCGCCCGATATGGTCTTCAGCCCTTCCGACTTCGCATATTCGATGATCAGCTGCATCAGGACCCAACCAAGCCCCCTGCCCTTGAGATCGGACCGCAGCAGAATGGCGTACTCGCCGTTCTCATAGATCGAGTCCGAATGGATCCGGACCACGCCCACCATCTCGTTGGTCGCTTCGTCGAACGCGATGAACGCCATCGCGCGCGCATAGTCGAGCTGGGTCAGGCGCGCGATGAATTCGTGAGTAAACTCCTTCATCGGCGCGAAGAAGCGCAGGCGGAGATCGTGCGGCGTCACGTGACGCAGGAATTCGTGGATGGTCGGCTCGTCCTCGGGACGCAGCGGCCGCACGAAGATACGCCAGCCGTCCTTGAGCGCGAGGTGACGTTCCCACTGCGACGGATAGGCGCGAACGGCAAAATTGGCGGGGCCTGAGCCGGCAAATTTGCGTTGCGGCGGTCCCACCGCGACGCGGGCGTCGACCGCGGTCACGCCGGTTTCGTCCGCGAGCAACGGATTGATGTCGAACTCGCGGATCTCGGGAATGTCGGCGGCCATCTGCGCTAGCTTGACCAGCACCATGGCGACCGCGTCCTGCTTGACGGCCGGCACATCGCGGTAGGCACGAAGCAGACGCGACACGCGCGTGCGCTCGATCAGGTCGCGAGCCAGTTGCAGGTCGAGCGGCGGCAGCGCAAGCGCCTTGTCGTTGATGATCTCGACTGCCGTGCCGCCTCGGCCGAAGACGACGACGGTGCCGAAGGTCGGATCGTCGGCAAGACCCAGGATCAGCTCGCGCGCCTTCGCCTTGACGACCATCGCCTGCACGATGACGCCGGAGATGCGGGCTTCCGGACGCAGCTTCCTTGCCCGAGCGAGAATATCGGTCGCGGCGGCGCGCACGGCGTCGGGCGTCGTGAGGTTGAGCACGACACCGCCGACATCGGACTTGTGCACGATGTCGCGCGACATGACCTTCAGCACGACGGTGGCGCCCTGCGCGAATATCTCATTCGCATAGGCGACGGCCTGCTCGACATCAGTGGCCGCATAGGTCGGCACCATCGCGATGTCGTAGGCTTCGAGCAGATGCTTGATCTCGACAGGTTCGAGCCATTTGCGCCCGTCAGCAATCGCGCCAGCGACGATCTGCCTCGCAGTCTTGGCGTCGGGCACGAACGTATCGGGCATCGCCGGGGGAACCTGGCTCAGTTCCTCGACCACCTCATGGTGCCGGACCAGATGCATGAAGCCACGCACCGCGTCACCTTCCGTCGGATAGTTCGGAATACCGGCGGCGCTGAGCGTTTCGATGATCGTCTGATTGGCGCCGACCCAGGCAGCCAGCACGGGCTTCGCCCAACTGCGATGCTGCTCACGATATGTCCTGACACGCTCGGTGAGCGTCGCTGCGATCTCTGCTGCAGAGGCGATGGCGGTCTGCACATTGAGAACCAGGACCGCATCGTTGCCGGGATCGGCGAGCAACACCTCCAGCGCTGCGGCATAGCGCGAGGCATCGGCATCGCCCACGATATCGACGGGATTTGCGCCGGACCAGGTCGGCGGCAACACCGCGTCGAGATTGCGCCGCGTATCCGGCGTCATGGGTGCAGGAATGCCGCCAAGCTCCACCAGCCGGTCGACGGCCAGGACGCCGATGCCTCCGCCATTGGTCAGGATGGCGAGGCGCTTTCCGGTCGGCGACTCGACGCGGCCGAGCGTCTCGGCACAATCGAACAGCTCGCCCAGATCGGCGACCCGAAGGACGCCGGCGCGGCGGAATGCCGCATCATAGACCGCGTCCGCGCCTGCCAGGGCACCCGTATGCGTGGCCGCCGCCTTCGCGCCTTGCGCCATGCGCCCGGATTTCACCACGACCACGGGCTTCACGCGCGCGGCGCCGCGCGCCGCCGACATGAACTTGCGCGCATCCTTGATGGCTTCGATGTAGAGCAGGATCGCGCGCGTCTTGTGATCCAGCGCGAAATGGTCAAGCAGGTCGGCAATATCGACGTCGATCTGGTCGCCGATCGACACGATGCCTGAGAAGCCGACGCCGCGCTGCGCAGCCCAGTCGACCATTCCGGCCGCGATCGCGCCCGACTGCGAGATCAGCGCGAGACTTCCCGCACCCGGCATGTGCGCCGCGAAGCTGGCGTTGAGGCTCACGCCCGGCATCATGATGCCGAGGCAGTTCGGCCCGATCAGCCGCATACCATGTTTTCGCGCGGCCGCGATCGTCGCCTCTTCCAGAGATCCCGGTCCGTGGCCGAGTCCGGCCGACACGATCAGGGCACCTGCCGAACCGAGGCGTGCGGCCTGATCGATGATTGCGGGAACCTCGCCAGCGGGGGCGGTGATCACAACAAGTTCGGGAACGAAAGGCAGCTTATCCAGGCGGCCTACCGCCGTGATGCCGTCAATTTCGGCATAGCGCGGGTTCACCAGTCCGAACTGACCGTTGAACTGCGCCTTCCCAATGTTCTCCAGAACGGCACGTCCGACGGACGCCCGACGTGGGCTCGCCCCGACGAGGGCCACCGAACGAGGCGACAGCAGATTCTTCAGGCGGTAAGTCGACATGACTGCAATCGTCCGGTCGGGCGATGAGCCCGATAGCTGGAAACCTGGCCATGATATGCGGCGAAAACGCCTAGTGAGAGATCATAACCCAGCACGGTGGCTGACCAATGACGGTCTTAGTAACGCCGCCCCAGACGATTTCGTTCAGTCGCGAATGATGGTAGGCGCCCATGACGATGGCGTCGATGTCATGGGAATCCGCCAAGCTTCCGAGCACCTTGCCGATCGAGCTGCCGTCGGCCTGCGCCGTCTCGAAGGACGCATAGACTCCGTGCTCCCTGAGGTGGTCGACGAGATCCATCCCGGATCGTTTGATCGTCTCGGTCTGGTCGTCCGTTACCGTGATGATGCGAACCGAGGCGGCGGCCTGAAGGATCGGCAGCGCATCACCAACCGCGCGCGCCGCACGCGCGGAGTGATCCCAGGCGATCATGACGTTCTCGAATTCCGGGCGCAGCTCGGACACACGGTGTTCCGGGCAAAGGAGCAGCGGTCGGCCGGATTCAAACAGGAGCGTCTCGATGATGTTCTCAGTCCGGCTGTCATGCGGCTTCACGGGGACCAGGGTGAGATCGCTGAAACGCGCGCGTTCCGCCAGGGTTGGTGCAGTCTGATCCGCAGGCACCTTGCCCGAGCGGCCCAACGCGCGGACGCCCGCGCGGGAGGCCGCATTGTTGAAGGCATTGAGGAGCCGCTGGATATCATCGGCCTCGCGCGCGGCCCCAGGATCGGCGGAATCCGGACCATCCGGGACCACAGCTTTCGGCCGCACGAAGATATCCTCTTCCAGCGCAAGCGCTGTGATCCTGGCGCCGAGATCGGCGGCGAGCGAAACGCATTTCTCGATCGCAGCGAGCGTGTCGCGCGGCTGACCGACAAGCGGCAGAAAGACGTCCTTGATGGGCATCGGGATTCTCCTCGGCTGCGAGGATAAGGCCACCTTCCGTCGGGGCCCTTGATCCTCGTCAAGACGGGAACACCGTCCGGCCAGACGACGACAGGGCTTGAGGGAAGTCAAGGACTCGCTCCGCCGCCGCCCTACGGTTAACCTGGAGCTGTTCGCCCCGGAGAGACTGATGCGTGCGATGGTGTTGCCGGCCGCGCGAGCGCGGCTTCAGATGGAGGAGCGGCCGGACCCGATCCCTGGCAGCGGCCAGATCCGCGTGAAGATCAGCGCCTGCGGCGTTTGCCGGACCGATCTGCATCTCGTCGACGCCGAACTGCCCAACATCCCCTATCCGATCGTGCCAGGCCACGAGATCGTTGGTCGCGTCGATCTCATTGGACCCGGCGTCACGATGCATCACATCGGCGACAGGGTCGGCGTCCCCTGGCTTGGGTTCACGTGCGGACACTGCCGGTTCTGCCGGGACGGCATGGAAAACCTCTGCGACAATCCGCTGTTCACCGGGTACACGCGCGACGGCGGTTACGCGACGCACACGATCGTCGATGCGCGCTACGCGTTTCCGCTCGGCGAGGCCGGCGAGGACGTGGACATTGCCCCGCTGCTATGCGCGGGTCTGATCGGCTGGCGCTCGCTGGTCCTGGCGGGACAGGCGCGCACACTCGGCATCTATGGCTTCGGCGCCGCCGGTCACATCATCGCGCAGGTCGCGGTTTGGCAGGGCCGATCGGTGTATGCGTTCACCCGAAGCGGGGATACCGCCGCGCAAGACCTCGCCCTGCGGCTTGGCGCCGTCTGGGCGGGTGCTTCACACGAGGTGCCGGATACGCCGCTCGACGCCGCGATCATCTACGCCCCCGCAGGCGAGCTCGTGCCGGCTGCATTGCGCGCCGTTCGCAAAGGTGGCCGTGTGGTGTGCGCTGGCATTCATATGAGCGACATTCCGAGCTTTCCGTATAAACTGCTCTGGGAGGAACGGCAGTTGATCTCTGTCGCCAACCTCACCCGCCAGGACGGTCTCGACTTTCTCAAGGTCGCGCCACAGGCCGGCGTGCGCACCGAGACGACTGCGTTTGCGCTCGACGAGGCCAACGAGGTCCTGACCAAGCTCCGGAGCGGACAAGTGCTCGGCGCGGCCGTGCTCAGGCCATGACCGCATCCGGGGATGCCAGCATCGATGACGGATAAATCGATCACCCAGGAACGGATCTTTGCGGCGCTAACCGCGCATCCAGGCGTGACGCGGATCGACACGCATGCGGCTTCAGTCTTTCTCGAAGGGGAGCGCGCGCTCAAGATCAAGCGAGCTGTCCGATTTCCGTTCCTCGATTATTCGACGCTCGAAAAGCGAAAGGCGGCCTGCGAAGAGGAGATCAGGATCAACCGGCCTTTTGCGCCGCAAATCTATCGCGGCGTCGTGGCGATCGCGGAGGGACCGGACGGCTCCGTGGAAGTCGGCGGACGCGGAAAGCCGATCGAGTATGCGGTCAACATGTCCCGCTTCGACGAAAGCCGAACGCTCGATCATCTGGCGAAAGCCGGGCCGCTCGAGGCGGGCCTAGCATCGGCGATCGGCGACGCCATCGCGACCTCGCACGCAGTTGCGGCACCTGCGGATGACGACGGATGGGTTTCCTCCATCCCCGCCCTCATCGAGGGGAACATCGTTGGCCTGCGAAACGGCAACCATCTCGCAGCCGAGGAGATCGTAGAGCTTGGGAAAGCCTCGCACGATGCATTCCAGCGCCTCCGTGCCTTGTTGGAAGAGCGCTGCCGTCAAGGATTCGTGCGGCGCTGCCACGGCGACCTGCACCTTGCGAATATCGTGCTGATCGACCAGCAGCCCGTGCTGTTCGATGCCGTCGAGTTCGACCCTCGGCTCGCAACCGTCGACGTGCTCTACGATCTCGCATTCACGCTGATGGACTTGCTGCGCTACGACCAGTCCCTGGCGGCCAATGTCGTCCTGAACCAGTATCTGGCAACGACGCCGCTCGAAAATCTCGACGCGCTCGGCGCCCTGCCGCTGTTGATGTCAATCCGGGCTGCGATCCGCGCCCAGGTGGCGCTGGCACGGCTGAACCGGTACCATACCAACCCTGCCGGCATTCTCGATGACGCAACCCGCTATTTCAGCCTTGCCCGGGCGCTGATCCATCCTCCTGTGCCGCGCCTGGTTGCGGTCGGCGGATTGTCAGGCACCGGGAAGTCCGTCCTGGCTCGCGCGCTCGCGCCAGCCGTGGCGCCGTCCCCGGGAGCCGTCGTCCTGCGCAGCGATATCGTTCGCAAGCAGATGTTCGGGGTCAAGGATACGGACCGGCTACCGTCATCCACATATCAACCCGACGTCACCGAGTGCGTTTATGAGGCTCTGGCGCAGCGTGCCCGCCGCGTGCTGAAGCAGGGCCATTCGGCAATTGTCGATGCCGTGTTTGCACGTGAATCCGAGCGCGATGCATTCGCCGTGCTTGCCTGGGAATGCAAAGTCCCTTTGAGCGGCCTATTCCTGGTCGTGGACCTCGCAACGCGGCAAGCCCGAATCGGCGGCCGTCGGGGGGACGCATCCGATGCCACGCGAGAGGTTGCCGCGCTGCAGGAGCACTATAATATCGGCCATGTTGGTTGGGCGACCATCGATGCATCCGGGACACCTGAGCAGACGTTCCAGCGCTGCCGGACGGCGATCGCCGAGGGCAGGTAAGGCAATCTGATTGGCGCGGGCACGGACGGCGCGATCGACCACAATCTCGACGGCGGCCGCTCGCACCGGGCTGGCCGCGAAACGCAACGCCCTGCCCGGCCGCCTCAGCCCCGGTATGGCCTGCGATACGGCGTTTCGGATCATCGCGCGCCGGCACCTCGACGCCGTCCTCGCCCAGCATGACGGCACCTGCCGCGGCGATCCCGACGCGCTACATCAGATACGGATCGCGCTGACGCATCTGCGGTCCGCCATTCGCTTCTTCTCACCCATGGTTGACGATGCCGTGCGGCCGGAAGTCTGGGCCGAATTGAATTGGTTGAACAGCCAGCTCGGCCTGGTGCGGGACCTCGACGTCGCGATCGAACGCGTGGTGGCGGCCAGCGGCGACGAGCTCGCCGTGATCGCCGAGCTCCAGTCCTGGGACGAAAAGCGTGCCGAGAGCCATCGCCTCTTGGCCCGGGCGCTGCAATCGGCGCGGTATCGGCGCCTGATCGCGCAGACATCGGGCTGGATCGAGAGCGGCCCCTGGTCGACCAGGCGCAGCAAGGAGGCCATCCGGCTGCGCCGCTGCCCGCTCGCCGATCACGCGGCGGCGCAACTCGCGGAATGGGAGAAGACGCTCCTCAAGAAGGCCAGGAAACTTGGCAAACTCAACGTGGAGAAACGGCACAAGCTGCGGCTTCTCAACAAGCGGCTGACCTACTCGATCGAGTCGCTGGAGGATCTGTTTGCCGACAAGTCGCTCGCGAAGCAGAAGTCGGTCCTGAAGCAATTGCGCAAGGCGCAGAGATCCCTGGGGCAGCTCAATGACGATGAACGGGGGCAGACTCTGGCTGACTCATTGAATGGAACGGGATCCGACACAGGCGTCAGGTTCCTCGATCGCAAGCGGGAAAAGCGGCTGTTGCGAACCGCCAAGATTGCCTACCAGAAACTGGATAAGTCGAAGCCTTTCCGCCCATCAGACCTCGCGCGCAGCCCCGAAGCCGACGACTAACCGTGCCAAGCGCACGAGCCGGGCTGCATCAAGCCAAACGCCCGCCACACTTGGTTCTAGGGGATCGCTGGCCCCCATTCGTTTGACCTGGGTCAAATCACGGCTCCACGCCCGGACTAGACTCCATCCATCGGAATTCGTTCAAACTTGCGGAGTTCGCCATGCGCGCCCACCAGATCATGACCCGGCCGGTCATTTCGGTCACGCCCGACACCAGCATCGTCGAGGCAGCGAACATCATGCTGCAACGGCACGTCAGCGGCCTCACCGTGGTCGACAATGCCGGCAAGCTCGTCGGCATTGTGTCGGAGGGAGATTTCATCCGCCGCAGCGAGATCGGCACCGGGCGCAAGCGGCGCGGCCTGCTGCGATTCATCCTCGGCCCCGGCAACTCGGCCAACGATTTCGTCCAGGAGCATGGTCGCAAGATCTCGGAGGTGATGACCACCTCGCCTGTCACCATCACCGAAGATACCGCGCTCGCTGAAATCGCTGATCTCATGGAACGGCACAATGTGAAACGCTTGCCGGTGGTCCGTGCCGACAAGCTCGTCGGCATCGTATCTCGTGCCAACCTGTTGCAGGCGGTGGCGAGCCTCGCCCGCGAGGTGCCCGATCCGACGGCCGACGACGATCACATTCGCAGCCGCATCATCGCGGCCATGGAGAAGTACGATTGGTGCCCGTTCGGTCTGAATGTCATCGTTCGTGATGGCATCGTTCACCTCAGCGGCGTCATCACCGAAGAACGCGCGCGCAAGGCCGCGATCGTCGCTGCCGAGAACGTCGCAGGCGTGAAGAAGGTGCACGACCATCTCTGCTGGGTTGATACCATGTCAGGCATCTATCTGAACTCGCCTGAGGACGAGAACCTCTCCAAGGCAAGCTGATCGACGATCCGGATCGAAGGGTCGAGCGCCGAACGCGGCTCAGCGGGGAATGACGGCGGTGGCCTCGATCTCGACGCGCGCCGCCTTCTCGACGAGGCGGACGACCTGGACAAGCGCCATCGCCGGATAATGCGCGCCGAAGATCGCCCGATAGACCTGGCCCAGCTCCTTCAGGTTCGCCAGGTATTCGTCCATGTCGACGACATACCAGGTCAGGCGCACGAGGTGCTCGGGCCGCGCACCGGCTTCGGCAAGAATCGCCGCAATATTGCTCAGGGTCTGGCGTACCTGCCCGACAAAACCGTCCGCCAGGCGCTCCTGCGCATCCCAGCCGATCACCCCGCCGGTGACGACGATGCGGCCCTCCGCGGCCATGCCATTGGCATAGCCTTTCGGCACCGGCCAGCCGGAAGGCTGGAGAACCTGCGCAACCGAAGCTGCGTCATCCTCGTTGGCCGTCGGCAGCACCGCAAGCTGCGGACCTTTCGGAGTCGTCACGGACAATTCTCTATCCTTCTCTCATTCTGCGGCGACGCCCGAGGACGCTGCGGCAGCCTGCGCGAGTTGCCTAAGAGCGAAGCGCTTCAATTTTCCCGTCTCGGTCTTCGGCAACTGCGTCACAAACTCGATTGCGCGCGGGTACTTGTAGGGAGCGATCTCGCGCTTGACATGCTCCTGCAACTCGGCCGAAAGCTGAGCGTCCGGCGTCACACCCGGCGCGGCAACGACGTAAGCCTTCACGATCATCCCGCGCGCCTCGTCGGGTGCACCGACGACGCCGCACTCGGCGACGGCCGGATGCGTGAGCAGCGCCGCCTCCACGTCCGTGCCGGCGATGTTGTACCCGGCCGACACGATCATGTCGTCGGAGCGCGACTGGTACCAAAAGTAGCCATCGCTATCCATCAGATAAGTATCGCCAGTGATATTCCAGCCGTTCTGGACATATTTGCGCTGCCGCTCATCGGCGAGATAGCGGCAGCCAGTCGGCCCGCGAACGGCGAGCCGCCCCATCGTGCCGGGCGGCACCTCGTTGCCGGCATCGTCGACGATCTTCGCCTCGTAACCCGGCACCGGCTTTCCGGTCGCGCCGGGACGGATCTCGTCCTCCGTCGCACTGATGAAGATGTGCAGCAGTTCGGTCGAGCCGATACCGTCCATCAGCTTGATGCCGGTCGCCTTGAGCCAGGCGTCGAATGTCGGCTTGGGCAGCGTCTCGCCGGCCGAGACGCATTTCCGCAGGGAAGAAATGTCGCGGCCCGCGAGCTTACCGAGCATGGCCCTATATGCGGTCGGAGCCGTGAAGCAGACGGTGGTCTTGTACTGCTCGATCGCCGCCAGCATGTCGTCCGGTGTCGTCTTCTCCAGGACGACGAATGAGGCGCCGATATGCATCGGAAACAGCACGCCGCCAAAGCCGAACGTGAACGCGAGCGGCGCCGAGCCGATGAAACGATCCTTCTGTTCGGCCCGCAAAATATTGCGCGCATAGGCGTCGCACACAGCCAGCATGTCGCGGTGGAAATGCATGGTGCCCTTAGGATCGCCGGTCGTGCCTGACGTGAAGGCGATCAGGCAGATGTCATCTGAGGCGGTGTCGACCGCCCTGAACTCCGGACTTGCATCCGCGATCAACGCCTCGAGCGAGTCCGCCGCGCCGTTGCCCCAATAGACGACGCGCTTGAGACCGGGCGCAGCCGCCTTCGCCTTCTCCATCTCTTCGGAGAGCTTTCCGTCGCAGAGCGCGAGCACGATGTCCGTCTTCTGGATCGGATATGACAGCTCCTTTGCGCGCAGCAGCGGCATCGTCGCCACCACAATGCCGCCGGCCTTGATCACCGCGAGATAGGTCGCGACCATCATGGGATTGTTGGCCGAGCGGAGCAGCACGCGCCCGCCTGTCACCAAACCAAGCTTGCCAACAAGTACATTGGCGATGCGATTCACAAGATCCTGGAGCTCGCGATAGCTGTAGCTGACCGCGGGACTGATGACGCAGGGAGCGTCGCCATGGCCCTGCTCGACCCAGCGGTCGAGGAAGTAGCTGACGCAGTTCAATCGCGGCGGATAGTGCAGCTCCGGCCGCGTGAAGATGAATTCGGGCCACAGATCGCGCGGCGGCAGATGCTGCCGGGCAAATGTATCGACGTGGGCTGTCGCAGCGTTGCCGTCATACGAGCCCGACACTTGAATCTTGGCGGCGTTGGCCATCGCACGCTCCTTTCAGCATGGAAAGCACCCGGCAGCACTATCGGAAAAACATTTTAGGCTTAAAATAATTCGGCGCAATAGTGGATTTTGGGCATCCCGTGCTTTTTCCTGCGGCAAATTGGGATTGAGCGGCTGCCCCGCCCGCGCGCCTAGGCCCGGCGGCGACCGGCCGATTTCTGCGCCGAAGCCTTGGTCTTGGCCAAGAGACGCATCAACTCGCGCACATCCTTCGGCGTCAGATCGGCGAAGAGATCAGCGATCCAGGTCTCGTGTTCCGCAGCCATCCTGCGAAACTCGGCGCGACCGAGTTTCGTGAGCCGGATTACCTGGACGCGGCGATCCGTGTCCGAGGTGCGGCGATCGAGATGGCCGGATTCAACCAGACGCTCGACGAGCCCAGTCACGTTGCCGTTGGACACCATCATGCGCTTGGAGACGTCGGACAGTGTCATGCCGTCGGGCGCCTTGTCGAGCTGCGCCATGAGATCGAAACGCGGCAGCGTGACGTCGAACCGCTGCCTCAGCCGGCCGCGGACTTCCCCCTCGATCAGGGTCGTGCAGGTGAGCAGCCGCAACCACAGCCGAAGCTCTTCGGCATGGTCTTCCGGAAGTTCGACAGCCTTGGTCTCGGAATCGAGCATCTTGGTGCAGTCACAGACGGCTGGCATTGGCGCCGGCACGGATTCACCGATCATTTTGAGCTTCAAATAAATCCACGCCGGCTGCAAGTCCAAACCTGCAACAATCGACCGCAAGCCGAATTCTTTAGGCTTCAAATAATTGGCGCGCCGCTTGCATGCGCGCCGCCTGCAGGATGGCGAACGGCTTGGCTTTGCTTGCCGCGGCAGCCATCATCGGCATAAGCTTGGATTGGAGTAGGCGGCTTGCCGCGCGAGCCCGATAGTCACGGGGACAGATCATGAAGAAGCAATTGACCTTGGCCGCAGCCGCCTTGCTGCTCGGCACCGCGGCGGGTCCTGCCCTCGCCCAGGAGAAGATCAAGATCGGCGTAATCCTCACGCTGTCGGGTCCCGCCGCCGCGCTCGGCCAGCAGGTCCGCGACGGCTTTGCGCTCGCCGTCAAGGACCTCGGCGGCAAGATGGGTGGCCGTGATGTCGAGGTGGTCGTCGCCGACGACGAGCTGAAGCCGGACGCGGCCGTCACCAAGGTCAAGGGCCTGCTCGAGCGCGACAAGGTCGACTTCGTCGTCGGGCCGATCTTCTCCAACATCCTTCAGGCGATCCACCGCCCCGTCACGGAATCGAAAGTGTTCCTGATCAGCCCCAACGCCGGTCCGTCGAGCTACGCAGGTAAGGAATGCAGCCCGTTCTTCTATGTGACGTCCTACCAGAACGACCAGGTGCACGAGATCCTCGGCAAAGTCGCCCAGGACCGCGGCTACAAGCGCGTCTATCTGATGGTGCCGAACTATCAGGCCGGCCGCGACTCGGTGGCCGGCTTCAAGCTCGACTACAAGGGCGAGATCCTCGAGGAGTCCTACATGCCGCTCGGCACGCTGGACTTCCAGCCGGAGCTGTCCAAGATCTCCTCGCTGAAGCCGGATGCGCTGTTCACCTTCATGCCCGGCGGCATGGGCGTCAATCTCGTCAAGCAGTATCGCCAGGCCGGGCTTGCCGACACCGTGCCGGTGCTGTCGGCCTTCACGGTCGACGAATCGACGCTGCCGGCGCAGCAGGATGCCGCGGTGGGCATGTTCGGCGGCGCGAATTGGGCGCCCAATCTCGACAATCCGCAGAACAAGAAGTTCGTCGCCGCCTATGAGGCCGCCTACAACGGCGTGCCCGGCACCTACGCGTTCCAGGCCTATGACGCCGCGATGCTGATCGACAGCGCCGTCAAGGCGGTGAAGGGCGACCTCTCCAAGAAGGACGCCGTCGCGGCGGCCTTGAAGAAGGCTGACTTCACCTCGCTGCGCGGCTCCTTCAAGTTCAACACCAACGGCTATCCGATCCAGGATTTCTACCTGACCAAGGTCGCCAAGCGTCCAGACGGCAAGTTCCAGACCGAGATCGCCCAGAAGGTCTTTGAGAACTACGGCGACCGCTACGCCAAGGACTGCAAGCCGGCGAACTAGCACGGCGCGCAACGAGTTACGGGAGGACATCAATGAAGAGCGAAATCACCGGCATCACGCGGGCCAATGAGGGGATCCAGGGCATTTCCTGGAACATCCTCGGCCAGACCTATGTGCCGAAGAGCTACGCCGAAAACAGCTTCTCCTGGCACGCGACCCTGCCGCCAGGCACGTTCGTGCCGCCGCACATTCATCCCGACCAGGATGAGTATCTCTACATGCTGGAGGGGAAGCTCGACTTCGTGCTCGGCAATTCCGAGGCACAGGCAACCTCCGGCGATCTGATCCGGCTCGGCATGGGGGTGCCGCATGGGATCTTCAACAAGTCGGAGCAGACCGCAAAGGTGCTGTTCTGGGTCTCGCCGAGCCGCAAGCTCTACGAGCTGTTCTGGGGCCTTCACAACATGAAGGAACAGAAGCCGGAGGACGTGGTGGCAATGGCGGCCGAGTTCAACATCCACTTCCTGCCGCCGCCGCCCGGCTAAGCGGCGGGGTTTAAGCGGGCACCGCCGCAAGTCCTGGCACTACGGCGAAGCCGGCCTTAGTGGCATAGCCGCGCACGATCGCCTCGCGCTGGGAATAGCTCAGGACGGTGTCGACATTGTCGAAGCCGTCGGGCGCAAGCTGCTCGACCGCGTCGATGACGCCCTCGGGACCGCCACGCCGGTTGGAGCGGACGATGTCGGCCGTCATCGGCAGGCGCTTCTTCTCGTATTCGACCAGCGCCTGGCGCGGATGCTCGGCGCGCACCAGCGCGTCGGCAAGACAGCGCGCATCGAGGATCGCCTGCGAAGCGCCGTTCGAGCCGACGGGATACATCGGATGCGCGGCATCGCCGAGCAGCGTAACGCGTCCGGACGACCAGTAGGGCAAGGGATCGCGGTCGCAGGTGGGATACTCATAGAATTCGGGAGTCGCCGAGATCAGGCTCCTCACGTCGATATAGGGCACGGAGAAGCGCGCCACATGCGGCATCAGCTCCTCGCGCCGGCCCGGCCGCGACCAGTCCTCCTTGCGCGGCGGCGGGGCGTTGCCCTCGCCGACCTTTACCAGCACCGCCCAGTTCGTGAGGCGGCTCGCCGGGCTCGATCCCTCGGCGATCGGATAGATCACCACCTTGGCGTTGAGGCCACCGGCCACGATCATCGATTTGCCGGTGAGGAACAGCGGCCAGTCGCGCGCACCGCGCCACAGCATCAAGCCGTTCCAGCAAGGCGGCCCCTCGTTCGGGAACAGCGTCTCGCGCACGCGCGAGTGGATGCCGTCGGCGCCGATCAGGATGTCGCCACGCGCGGTATGGACGTGCCCACCCGAACGATCGAAGAAGTAGGCCGTGACACCACCTTCGTCCTGGGTGAAAGCGCCGAGGCGGCAACCGGCGTGGATCGCCTCTGGTCCAAGCCGCTCCTCAACGGCGCGATGAATCACGCCCTGAAGCCGGCCGCGATGGATCGAGAATTGCGGCACGTCGTGGCCGGCGTCGATGCCGCGGGCCTCGCGCCAGACTTCCTGGCCGTGCCGATTGAGGTAATAGAGCTGGTCGGTGCGGATCGCGACCTCGTCGAGCTTCTGCAACAGGCCGAGGCCTGCAAGCTCACGCATGGCGTGCGGCAGCGTGTTGATGCCGACGCCGAGCTCGCGGATGGTATCGGCCTGCTCGAAAATCTCGCAGCCAATGCCGCGCGAGCGCAGCATCAATGCCGTGGTGAGACCGCCGATACCGCCACCGACGATAATCGCCTTCATCGCCCTAACTCCACTCGATACACAGGCAATGGGTTAACGTCGCACGGGCGGTCACTCCGCCGCAAGCGGCTTTGTCGCCTCCGCCTTGAGCTCGGCCCGGGTCTTGGGCTTAGCCTTAATTCTCAGCTCCTCGAGATCCTGCCGGTCGCGCACGCTGTTGCGGAAAATCTGCTCCTTGCCGGGCAGGTATTGCGGCGGACAGAACGTCTCGTCCGCCCCGTACCATGCCGCCGCCTTCATGGTGAAGAAGGGATCGACCAGATGCGGCCGGCCGAGCGCGACGAGGTCGGCGCGGCCGGCGGCCAAAATGGTGTTGGCCTGATCCGCGGTCGTGATGTTGCCGACACACATCGTGGCCACGCGCGCCTCGTTGCGAACCTGGTCGGAGAACGGTGTCTGGAACATGCGGCCATAGACCGGCTGCGCATCGCGCACGGTCTGTCCGGTCGAGACGTCGACGAGGTCGACGCCGGCCTCGGCAAAGGCGCGCGCGATTACGACGGCGTCGTCGCCGGTGATGCCGCCCTCCGCCCAATCGGTTGCGGAAATGCGCACCGACATCGGCTTCTGCGACGGCCACACCACCCGCAGCGCCTCGAAAACCTCGAGCGGGAAGCGCAGGCGGTTGGCAAGCGAGCCGCCATATTCGTCGGTGCGGGTGTTCGTCAGCGGCGAGATGAAGCTTCCAAGCAGATAGCCGTGGGCGCAGTGAAGCTCCAGCATGTCGAAGCCACAGCGTTCGCCGCGCTCGGCTGCCGCAACGAAGGCGTCTCTCACGGCTGCCATTCCGGCGCGATCGAGCTCGCGCGGCAACTGGCTGTCGGGGAAGTAAGGCAGCGGCGATGCCGAGAACACCTCCCAGCCGCCCTCCTCCAGCGGCCGGTCCATGCCGTCCCACATCAGCTTTGTCGCCCCCTTGCGGCCGGCATGTCCCAGCTGCAGGCAGATCTTCGCAGCCGAATTGGCGTGGACGAAATCCACGATGCGCCGCCAGGCGGCCTCCTGCTCGTCGTTCCACAGGCCTGCACAGCCAGGCGTGATCCGGGCGTCGCGGCTGACGCAGATCATCTCCGTGAAGATCAGGCCGGCGCCCCCGATCGCGCGCGATCCGTAGTGCACCAGATGGAAATCGGTCGGCAGGCCCTCTTTTGCCGAATACATGCACATCGGCGACATCACGGCGCGATTGGCAACCTCCATCTCGCGCAAACGGAACGGCTGGAATAGCGGCACCTGCGGCTTGTCGGTGTCCACATCGAAGCCGCTGCCGCGAACCCGCTTGGCGAACGACTTGTCGACCTCGTCGACGAAATCAGGCGCGCGAAGCTTGAGATTGTCATAGGTGATCGCCTTCGAGCGCGTCATCACGCCGAAGGCGAACTGCACGGGATCGAACTCCCAGAAGCGGTCGACATGCTCGAACCAGACCAGCGAGACGTCGGCGGCGTGCTGCGTCTTCTCCACCTCCTCGCGGCGGCCGTGCTCATAGAGCGCGAGCGCGGCCGTGACGTCGGGCGCGGCTTTCATCGCCTCGGCAAGCGCGATCGCGTCCTCCATCGCGAGTTTCGTACCCGATCCGATCGAAAAATGCGCGCTCGCCTTGGCATCCCCAAGCAGCACCATGTTGTCCTTGACCCAGCGCTTGCTGCGGATCATCGGGAAGTTGCGCCACATCGAGCGGTTGGTGAGCAGCTGATGGCCGTCGAGGAACCAACCAAAAATCTCGGCCATCCGTGCGGCGGACTGGGTCTCGTTCAGCCCCGTCAGTCCCGCGCGCTCGAACGTCTGCGGATCGGTCTCGAAAATCCAGGTCGAACGACCGGCCTCGTATTGATAGGCGTGGGCGATGATGGGTCCCCACTCCGTCTCCTGGAAGATGAAGGTGAAGGCATCGAGCGGCTTGGTCGAGCCCATCCAGGCGAACATATTGGTGCGAACGTCGACCTCCGGCTGGAAATGATCGACATATTTCTCGCGGAAGCGACTGTTGATGCCGTCGGCAAGCAGAATCAGATCGGCGTCGGCGAAGCGGGACTCGTCATCGATATCGACTTCGAAACGCAGGTTGACGCCGAGCTCGCGCGCCCGCTCCTGGAGGATCAGGAGCAGCTTGCGCCGCGAGCAACCGCAAAAGCCGTTACCGCCGACCCGATGCACCGTGCCGCGGAAATGCACGGCGATGTCATCCCAATAGGCAAATTCCTGGGTGATGCGGCGATAGCTCGGAAGATCGTGCTTCTCGAAATTGTCGAGCGTTGCGTCCGAGAACACCACCCCAAAGCCGAACGTGTCGTCGGCCCGGTTGCGCTCATACACCGTGATCTCGGCGCTCGGGCGTTGCTTCCTAAGCAGGATTGCAGCGTAGAGACCCGCAGGTCCGCCACCGATGATCGCGACTTTCATGGGGAGCCTCGCCAATCTACCCGGCCAGGAAATTATTTTAACCCTAAAATAATTTCTGGCAAGTCCCCGTTTCCGTGCTGGTGGCGACCAGGAGCCGCCGGCTCAGTCGCCCCTGGAGACCGGTTTGACCTTGTTGGCGAAGGCCACGAAAGCCCGCTCGAAATCGGCCGTCGTCATGCAGAGAGCCTGTGCCACGGCTTCCGCCTCGATCGCCTCCTCGACCGACATCGCCCATTCCATGGCCAGCATCCGCTTGGTCATTGTGTTGGCGAACGTCGGACCTTCCGCGACCTGCTTGGCCAGCACCTGCGCCTGCGGCAGCACCTGCTCCGGCGTGACGATACGGCTGAAGAAGCCCCAGCGCTCGCCCTCCTCCGCAGTCATGAACCGGCCGGTGTAGAGCAGCTCGGAAGCACGGGACTGTCCGATGATCCGCGGCAGGATCGCGCAGGCGCCCATGTCGCAGCCGGCAAGCCCCACCTTGTTGAACAGGAACGCGACCTTAGTCCCGCTCGCCGCGAGCCGCATGTCAGACGCCATGGCGATGATCGCACCGGCGCCGGCGCAGATGCCCTCGACCGCGGCGACGATCGGCTGGGGGCACGCCCGCATCGCCTTGACGAGATCGCCGGTCATCCGCGTAAAGGCAGTCAGCCCCTTGGTATCCATTTTCACGAGCGGACCGATAATCTCGAACACGTCGCCGCCCGACGAGAAATTGCCGCCAGCGCCGGTGACGACGATGGCTTTGACCGCGTCGTCGAACGCGCAGGCGCGGAAGAAATCGGTAAGCTCCCGGTAGCTCTCGAAGGTCAGCGGATTCTTCCGTTCGGGACGATTGAGCGTCACGGTAGCAACACCGTCGACCACGGCCAGCAGGAAATTCTGCGGCGAATAGTCCGCGAGCGGCACGGTCACGGGATTGGCTGGTCTGCTCATGCGATCTCCTTACCTTCCTTGTTCCGCGCCTGTGCCGCGCACGCTAGATCTCGCCACCGGCCACGGCAATCGCCTGCCCGGTGATCGCGCCGGCCCCCTCGCCGCACAACCAGAGCACGGCATCCGCCACTTCTTGAGGCGCTATCAGCCGTCCCTGCGGATTGTGGCGCGCCAGCTCGGCAATAGCCTGTTCGCGGCTTCGCCCCGTCTTCTTCATGATGTTTTCGATGCTGCCGGCGACTAGATCAGTATCGGTGAAGCCGGGACACACCGCATTCACGGTCACGTTGCTGCCAGCCATCTCAAGGGCGAGCGAACGGACGAGACCAATCACGGCATGCTTGGCCGCACTGTACGCGCTGACATAGGCATAGCCCTTGAGCCCGGCCGTCGATGCCACCGCGACGATGCGGCCATAGGGACGATCCTTCATCCCCGGCAGCACGCCATGGATGGCGTGGACCACGCCCATGAAATTGACGTCCATCATGCGCGCAAAAAGGGCGCTGTCCGATTTCGCGAACGGAGCGGATTCGGCGCTGCCCGCGTTGGCGATCAGGATATCGATCGGCTGCCGCGCACTCGCTTCGGCGATGGCAGCTTTCAGCGCCGCCTCGTCCGAAACGTCGGCAACGGCTGCAAAATGCGCCGCTCCCCCACTGACCGCCTCTTCAAGAGTGGCAGCATACCGGCCAAGCACCGTCACGGTTGCACCTGCCCCGACTAGGGAGGCCGCTATCGCGCGACCGATGCCGCGACCGCCACCGGTCACTAGCGCGTGCGGCAAGTGCGGCAATCCGGACATGCGCTGGACTCCTGGGATCTGCTGATCGCCCCTCGATATATTTTAACCTTCAAACTTTTGCAACGAAAGCGCCGATCGACGTCGCGAACGCCCACACGCGCGAGACCGGCCCGAAAATTGCTTTAAGTATAAAATTATCTCTTCCCATCCCCTGCAGGCCTGTTAGCATCTCAGGGCCAAGCAAAAGGATGTCGCGTGTCGCAGCCTGGGCCGATGATAACAAGGGACGGACGCTTCGCCTATGAAGCCGCGGGCGCACCGGGCGCGACACCCTTGATTTTCCTGCATGGCATTGGCGGCGCGGCGCGGGCATGGCGGCATCAACTCACGACATTCAGCGACCGCTTTCGCGCAATCGCGTGGGACATGCCGGGCTATGGCGGATCAGCGCCGCTTGCCAGCGTCAGCATTGCTGCCCTGGCGAATGCCCTTCAGCAATTCATTGAGCAGATCGGCGAGGCAAATCCTGTTCTCGTTGGACATTCGATCGGCGGCATGATCGTGCAGAAATTGCTGGCTCAGTCCCCTCGACCGGCGCGCGCGGTCATTCTGGCGCAGACCAGCCCGGCCTTCGGCAAGGCTGACGGCGACTGGCAGAAATCGTTCATCGCAGCGCGGCTCGGGCCGCTCGATCGCGGTGAGACGATGACGTCCCTGGCGCCCTCCCTGGTGAAGGAGCTTGTGGGCGACGAGCCCGATGCGAAAGGGATGGAGCTCGCACGCGATTGCATGGCCGGCGTGCCAGAGGCGAGCTATCGCGCCATGATGCTGGCCCTGATCGGATTCGATCAGCGCAGCACGCTGAAGGACATCTCCGTACCGACGCTGCTGCTGTCCGGCTCCAAGGATAACAACGCCCCGGCGGCGATGATGGCGAAGATGGCGACCTACATTCCGGCAGCTAAATATGTCGAGTTGGCCGGCGTCGGCCATCTCGCTAACCTCGAGCGCCCTGATGCTTTCAATGAGGCTCTTGGTGGGTTCCTCGAGTCCGTCGTGCCCCGCACAAAGGTGACTGCACAATGACCATGCAAGTCAGCAAGACCATTGGTACGACCGACAAGCTTGCCCTGGATCCGCCGATCTTTGATCCCGTCGCATTTCATCTGAGCGATGAGCAGGCTGCTATCATCACGCGCGCGAGAGAGATTGGCCAGAGCGTGTTTGCCGGCCGCGCCGCGGCCTATGATCGCGAGGCAACGTTCCCGACCGAGAACTATCGCGATCTGCATCGCGTCGGCCTGCTCGGCGTTGCCGTTCCCAAGAAGCACGGCGGACTTGGCGCCAACTACCAGACCTATGCCTTGGCGGCGGCCGAGATCGGCCGCTATTGCGGCGCAACCGCGCTCACCTGGAACATGCATGTCTGCTCGACCCTGTGGTCGGGCCCGCTCGCCGACGATCTCGACATGGACGCCGCAACGCGCGCGGAGCACGAGCGGCGGCGCGCCATCCACTACAAGCGCATCGTCGAGGACGGCGCGATCTACTCCCAACCCTTCTCCGAGGGTGGTGCTGCGGCCGCGGGCGGGGTCGCCTTCGGCACGGAAGCAAAGCCCGTGGCGGGCGGCTGGATCATCAACGGCAAGAAGATATTTGCATCGCTCTCCGGCCATGCGGACTATTACGGCGTGCTCTGTACCGAGATCGAGGAAGGTGAGAAGGCATCGCGCCGCAACACCCTTTACCTGGCGATACCCGCAAAATCGCAAGGTGTTTCCGTCGTCGGCGACTGGGATCCGCTCGGCATGCGCGGCACAGTTTCGCGGACGCTCCTGTTCAAGGATGTCTTCGTCCCCGAGGACGCCGCCCTGATGCCGCGCGGCGTCTACTTTCAGGCCGCGATGCGCTGGCCGCACATGTTCCTGACGCTGTCGCCGACCTATATGGGCCTCGCGCAAGCGGCCTATGATTTCACCGTGCGCTATCTGCGCGGCGAGGTGCCGGGCATGCCGCCGGTCAAGCGCAGGATGTATCCGACCAAGCAGATCGCGGTCGCGCAGATGCAGATCAAGCTTGAGCAGATCAAGGCGGTCTGGTTCCAAGCGGTCACGGAGGCCCGCGCCAATCCGAGCAAGGAGCAGGTGCTGCGCGCCTATGCGGCGCAATATTCGGTGATGGAAGGTGCCAATGAGCTCGCGGCCCTGGCGATTCGCACCTGCGGCGGCCAGGCCATGCTCCGATCGCTGCCGCTGGAGCGCATCTATCGCGACAGCCGCTGCGGCTCGCTGATGCTGCCCTGGACGGCCGAGCTTTGCCTCGACCGTATCGGCCGCGAGGCGCTCTACGAGGCCGGAGAAACGGACGATTGACGGTGGATCTCTGCAGTCTGATCGAACGCAACGCGGCATTTTCGCCAGACAAGACCGCCATCGCCTTCGAAGGGGAAAAGCTGAGCTATGCTGCGTTTGCCGCACGCATTGAACGGACGGCCAACGCATTGAAGAAGGAGCTCGGCGTCGGCCGAGGCGACCGCGTCGCGATCCTGAGCCTGAACCGGCCGGACTACCTCGTTCTGCTCTACGCATGCGCTCGGCTTGGCGCGATTCTGGTGCCCCTGAACTGGCGTCTGGCCGTCGCCGAACAGCTCTTCATTCTCACCGATGCAGGCGCCAAGGTTCTGGTGCTCGAGCAGGCTCTTGATGGGCTTCTTCCAGAACTGGAGCGCACTTCGCCCGGAATAGCCATCATCGGGCTGGATTTCACGCCGCCTCGTGGCAACACATTCGAAATTCTGGTGGCATCCGGCGAGGCTGGCGGCCGCAACCCGCATACCGATCTCTCCTGCCCGCTGCTCATCGTCTACACGTCGGGGACGACGGGACGACCGAAAGGCGCGGTGCTGCGCCAGGAGGCGCTGTTCTGGAACGGCGTCATGAGCCAGCACATGCACAACATGACGTCAGACGATCACGTGCTGACCGTGCTGCCGTTCTTCCATGTTGGTGGGCTCAACATTCAGACCACGCCGGCGCTCCAGCTCGGCGCAACCGTCACGGTCCACGCCCGCTTCACCGCGGATACGGCCCTCGCCGCCATCGCGCGCGATCGGCCGACACTGACGGTAATGGTGCCGGCGATCATCCAGGCGGTCAGCGATCATCCGGCCTGGATGACAACCGACCTTTCGTCACTGAAAGCTGTCGCCACCGGATCGACCATCGTGCCGCCGCATCTGATCGATCGTTTCGTCGCACGCGGCGTTCCGGTCCTTCAGGTCTACGGCTCGACGGAAACCTGCCCCATTGCGGTCTACACGCGGCTTGGCGGAGATCTGTCGCGCGCGGGATCGACCGGTCTTGCCGGCCTGTGCTGCGAAGCAAAGGTGATCGATCAAGCCGGAGCCAAGGCATCGCCTGGCACGCCCGGTGAAATCGCAGTGCGCGGCCCCAACGTGTTCTTCGAATATTGGGGCAATGAGGGCGCGACGCGCGATGCGCTGCACGATGGCTGGTATCGTACCGGCGATATCGGCCTGTGCGACGCAGATGGCTATTTCTGGGTCCGCGACCGCAAGAAGAACATGATCATTTCCGGCGGCGAGAACATCTATCCCGCCGAGGTCGAGCGAGTGTTGCTGGAACATCCTGATGTGAGCGAATGCGCCGTGATCGGCCGGCCCGACCCGCGCTGGGACGAGGTACCCGTTGCCTATGTGATCCGGCGATCCGGCTGCCTGCTCGAGGCGAACCAGTTGATCGCACATATGCAGGCCCAGCTCGCCCGCTACAAAATTCCGCGCGATATCATCTTCGTCTCGGACTTGCCGCGCACGGCGCTGGGCAAGGTCCAGCATTTCCTGCTGAAGCAGCTTGATGCGCGATCGCGCGCGCAAGGAGAAGCATCTTGAAGATTGCGGTTCTGGGCGGCGGCAATGGTTCTTTCGCGGCCGCTGGCGACTTTGCGCTATCCGGGCACGAAGTCCGGCTTTGGCGTCGCGATGCAGATCAAGTCGCCGCACACCGCGCCGCCGGCTCTCGCATCCTGGTGAAGGATCACAACGGCCGTCACGACACCAAGCTTGCGCTGGTCACGACCGACATCGCCGAGGCCGTCGGCGGCGCCGAGCTGGTCCTGTGTCCTGCCCCCGCCTTTGCGCAGCCCGATATTGCCCGCCTGCTTGCCCCGCACCTGCGAGACGGCCAGGTCGTATTTCTACCGCCAGCCACGTTCGGCTCGATGATCTTCGCCCGGGCTGCGCGGGATGCTGGCAATCGCGCCAAGGTGAGTTTTGCCGAAACCGGCACGCTGCCCTGGTTGACCCGCAAACACGGGCCGTTCGAGGTCGCGATCACCATCCGCGCCAAACGGCTGCCTGTCGGCGTATTTCCGCTCGATCAGGCGCCGCGTGCGCTCGAAGTGATTGGACGCGCCTTCCCTGGCGTCATCGAGCCGTGCGGAGACGCGCTCTCGGGCGCGCTAATGAATGCAGGCCCCATCATTCATCCGCCTCTGATCGTGATGAATGCGGGCCCGATCGAACATTTCGAGCGGTGGGACATTCATAAGGAGGGAACGCAAGCCTCGATCCGGCGGGTCACCGATGCCCTCGATGCCGAACGAATTGCGGTGCGCGAAGCGTTCGGGTATGGCGCGCCGCACTTCCCGCTTGCCCATCATTACGCGAGGGAAGGCGAGATCTGGATGTACGGTCGCGGCTCGCATGATCGCCTGACCGACTCCGGCGACTGGCGCGAGAGGATCGTTCTCACCGAGCACCGCTACATGCGCGAGGATTTACGGCTGGGGCTTTCGCTATTGGTTTCCGTCGCAGGCCTCGCGGGTGTGGCCACGCCGCTTGCCCGCGCTCTTCTCGCGATCGGTGGTGCGATCTGCGGCGAGGATTTCGCGAAAGGCGGCCGGACGCTTGAAACGCTGGGCCTCGGCAATCTCAACAAGGCCGAATTGCAAAAGCTCCTGCGCGAAGGATTTGATTGATGACGACCCGCGCCAAGATCGCCTGTCTCGGGGCCGGCCGCATGGGGCGCGGCATTGCTGTCGCCTTCGCCTATGCGGGACACACGGTCAAGATGATCGACATCAAGGCCCGCTCCGGGGAGGACTTCGCCAAGCTGGAGGCCGACGCCCTGGATGAGGTCAGGAAGACATTCGTCGGTCTGGCGAGCCTGGGGCTGCTTACCGAGGTTGATGTCGGCCCGCTTATCGCGCGTGTCTCGGTGGTGCCGGCCAACCAAAGCAATGCGGCGCTATCCGATGCCGGCATGGTTTTCGAAGGCGTTCCTGAGGTTGTTGAGCTCAAGCGCGAAGTCCTGGCATTAGCCTCACGTCAGGTCGGCCCCGAGACGATCATTGCGTCCACGACGTCCACGATCCTCGTCGATGATCTTTCCGGCGCGATCGTAGATCCCCGACGCTTCCTCAATGTGCATTGGCTCAATCCGGCCTATCTGATCCCGCTGGTCGAAGTTTCACCCGGCGCGGCAACCGACCCTGCCATCGTTGACGCGGTCAAGAGGCTGCTCGAAGGGATCGGCAAGGTCCCCGTCGTCTGTGCGGCAACACCCGGCTTCATCGTCCCGCGCATCCAGGCGCTTGCTATGAACGAAGCTGCACGCATGGTCGAGGAAGGCGTCGCCAGCGCTGAGGACATCGACAAGGCGATCCGCTACGGCTTTGGCTTCCGCTATGCCGTGCTAGGGTTGCTCGAATTCATCGACTGGGGCGGCGGCGACATTCTCTACTACGCAAGCCGTTATCTCGAAGGCGCACTCCGCAGCGACCGCTATCGCGCGCCGGACGTGATTTCACGCAACATGCGCGAGGGCCGAATCGGCCTGCGAACAGGCGCCGGCTTCCTCGATTATTCCGGCCTCGACGTCGACGCCTATCGCGTTGAGCGGCTCAAGGCCATGGTCGACCTGCTCCGGCACTTCGGCCTGGCCCGGCCACCTGTGCTCGATCGCAGCTAGCCAAAGACGTCCTGGAGCACGCCTTCCCGCACGACTGCGACCCCATCGAGCTCGATGGTGGTTCCCATCATCGGCAGGTCAAAATGGCCCGCCGTGTAGCGACCAGCGAATTCGTTCGCCCCGGTCGAGAACAGGAAGTTGCCGGAGACGGCGCGCAGCTCGGTGCCATTGGTGTCGCGCTGGTCGTACATCGACAATGCCTCGTAGCGTGCACCCGGGTTCATGCCGAAGCCGACATGCGAAACCGCATAGGCTTCGCGATCGCCCCAGGCGGCCAGATAGGTGCGCATCATCGCGGCATCCGTGCCCTCACCTTCGAGCTCAACCACATAGTCGTCCTTCAGCGTCATCTTCACCGGCGACGTCAGGTAACGCTTGAAGGTCAGATTGATGTCGCCCGGCGCCATCACCAGCGTGCCGTTGATCGTTCCGCTCTTGGGAAAGCTGACGACAATGCCGCCGGGCCAGTGCGCGAGCGTGCCGGGCTTGTCGGTCCAGCCCCAAACGCCGACCGTCGAAGCTCCCACCATGTCGACGTCCAGCGCCGTGCCGGCCTTCGATGTGACCCGCATCCGTTTCGTTCCGCGCAGCATCCTGGCGGCGGCCCGAACGCGCTTTTCCAGCGCCGGATCCGGCACCATCCGTTCCAGCGCCTCTGGATGCTCGTTGGAGATCACCAGGATGCGCGCGCCGGCCTTCAGGATCTCGGGCGTTTCCACCGCGTGCATCAGGCCTTCGATGGTGCAATCCACCACAAACCCGGCCTGCTGAAGCGCGGTGACGACAGGCGCCAGCCGCTGAATCGCCTCGCTCGCCCCTGTCGAGCGAACCGGCACGACATGGCGGTTGCGCGGGGTCGGCACGACCACATGGAACGGCCGCGCGCCCATGCGTAGCAAGGCGAGCTCCGCCAGATGCACATTCAGTGCGCGCGACTGGGTTTCCGAGAGGATGGCGGCAGTATCGCCGGCCTTGACGGCGCATCGCTCGAAGATCTCGCAGAATGCGTCGATCCATTTTGCCTCGATGCGATCAGCCAGCATGGTTCACTCCCGGTGTTGCGGTTTCTTGTTCGGTCAGATCACGCTTCGGGGAAGCCCCGTAAAAGGTACGATCGCACGGCCCCCAACAGGCCATTCAGGATCAACCCCAGCAGCGAGATCGTGATCAGCGGCACGAACATGTCGACGGCCTGGAACGTACGCGCCGCCGTGACGAGGACATGGCCCAGCCCGTCCGTCGACGTGATCATCTCGGCCAGAAACACCACGATGCAGGAGATGACAAGGCCGATCCGGCATCCGGTCAGGATCGACGGCATCGCCGCCGGCAGCACCACCTTGAAGAGGATTTCGTAGCGCGGCGTTCCCGCTGCCATGGCCGACCAAATCAGCTTCTGCTCGACGGTCGACGCGCCGTAGTAGGTCGAGAGCAAAATGGGGAACAATGCGTCCGCGGCCACCAAGGTGATCTTCGATCCGTGGCCGAAGCCGAGCAGCAGCAGAAGCGCGGGATAGAGCGCGACCTTTGGCAACGGCGCCAACACCCGTACGATCGGCCGGACCATGGCATTGATCGCCGGACTGGCCGCGGCCGCGATGCCGATGCTGACGCCGAGCACGACCGCAATTGCAAAGCCGGCAAACAGCCGGATCAAGGTCGCCACGATCTCCTGCTGGAACGTTGCTGTCACGAGTTGCTGGAGCAGGCGACCAAAAACGTACCCGGGCGGCGGCAGCAAGGTCACCGGCGCAACACCGGATGACACGAGGCCCTGCCACACTGCGATCAGCAGCCCGATCGGCGCGAGCCCAAGGACGACGTTTGACGGGAGGATGCGCGATGTCATGAGAAGCTCAGCGGCATATCGAACTGAGGCTCAGACCAGCGCACGAGCCTCGCGCGGACGCGCTCGAATATCGCATCAAGGCCAATTCCCATCGCTCCCACAATGATGATCATCGCGAAGACGGTGTCGTATTGCCCCATGTCGAGCGCATTGAAGAGGATGTTGCCGGCCCCGGACTGACGGGCGATCATCTCACTGGTGATCATCGTGATCAGTGCCAGCACGAGCCCGGTGCGGCACCCGGTCAGGATCTCCGGCAGCGCTGCCGGCAGAACGATCCTGACCATACGCTGGATGGCGGAAAGCCCCATCGCCGCTCCTGACCACAGCATCTTCTCCTCAACCGCCTTGGCGCCCTCGAAGCTGTGATAGATGACCGGGAGGCTGACGCCGAGGAAGATAACCAGCGTCTTCGTGATGTCGCCCACACCCAGCCACAACATGATGATCGGCATCAGCGCCGCCTTCGGCACAGGGTAGATCACCATCAGGAGTGGGTTGAAGAAAGCTGCAACCGCCCGGCTGCGGCCCATCATGAGGCCCAGCGGGATCGAGACAAGCACGGCCACGCCAAACCCGATCGCCATGCGGCGGAGCGATGCCATGATGTTGATCAGCGCTTCCTTGTCACCGAGGATAGCCGGGATCGCGCGCATCGCCTCGACCGCGGTCGGAAAGCTGTCGTTCTTCAATGCCAGAGCGGCGACCTGCCACAGCGCGAGCACCCCGATGCAGGCAAGCACCGGAGCAGCACGTCGGACTAGGGCGGTCGGCGGCATCATGAGGTCGATCCGGCTTCGTCGCTCTCGTCGAACATGCGCTCGATATCGACGACGTATTTTTGGTAGCGCGGTTCGAGCAATAGCTCGTTGCGGCGGCGCGGCCTTGGCAGATCGACGTCGATGACCTGCCGAATGCGGCCGGGAGACTTCGACATCATCACGACCTTGTCCGACAGAAAGACGGCTTCGTCGACCGAATGAGTCACGAATAACACGGTCTTGCGGTCGCGTTCCCAGATGTTCAGCAGGTCGTTCTGCAGGCGCGTTCGGGTATGAGCGTCAAGCGCGCCGAACGGCTCGTCCATCAGCAGGACTTCCGGATGATAAGCGAGCGTTCGGGCCAGCGCGACGCGCTGCTTCATGCCGCCCGAGAGTTCCTTGGGATAGAAGTTCTCGTATCCCTTGAGACCGACCATCTCGATCAGCCCGCGGCTCTGCGCTTCCGCCTCGCTAGCCCGCACCCGTTGCTGACGCGGCCCGTACATCACATTGCCCAGCACCGTCTTCCATGGAAACAGCGCAAATTCCTGAAACACCGGTCCGCGATCCGGGCCTGGCCCGGTGATCGTCTTCCCCTTCATCTTCGCCGCGCCATCGGTAGGGCTGACGAAGCCGCCGACGATGTAAAGCAGCGTGGACTTGCCGCAGCCGGACGGACCCAGGATGGAGACGAAGGCTCCCTCGTCGATCGTCAGGGAGATGTCCGATAGTGCCAGATGATCCTTGCGCGCCGACGTCTGGAATATCTGCGAGACGCGGTCGATCTCGATGATCGCAGAAGCCGCCTTTCGTATCGCCACGGGCTCCGTCATTTCGCTCGATCTCGAAGGCGGCACCTTCATCCCGTCTCTCGCCTCACTTACGTGCGAATATCGCGCGACCGGCCTGCTGAATGTCCTCCTTCAGCGGCACGAGCTTAGCAAGAAACCTGCCAAACGAGTCACTGTTTCCGCGGGGAGCGCGACGCGTCATTCGAACCAAGGCCATTCTGCCGGGCCCTCATGCGTAACGGCGCCACCCGGAGCCTGTCCAACCAGCCGCGCGTACTTCGCAAGCGCTCCGGCCCGATGGCGTGGCGGCCGCGGTTTCCAATCCCGTTGTCGCGCCGCGAGTTCCTGCTCGTCGACCAGCAGATCCATGCGGCGGCCGGCCGCGTCAATCCGGATCCTGTCACCTTCGCGAACAAGCGCCAACGGGCCTCCCACGAAGGCTTCAGGAGACACGTAGCCGATGCACATGCCGCGAGTCGCGCCAGAGAACCGCCCATCCGTGATCAAGGCAACCTTTTCGCCCATGCCCTGTCCATAGATCAGCGCAGTGACGCCGAGCATCTCGCGCATGCCGGGACCGCCGACCGGCCCTTCATTGCGGATCACCAAAACCTCACCCGCCTTGTAGCTGCGCTTGCGCACGGCTTCGACGCAGGACTCCTCGTCCTCAAAAACGCGTGCCACACCTTCGAAAAACTGGCTCTTCAGTCCTGCGACCTTGATCACCGCGCCGTCGGGACAAAGGCTTCCTTTCAGCACTGCCACGCCGCCATCGGGCATGATCGGCGCACGTGCCGGATGGACGACCTCGCCATCGGGCGCATTGGCCGCGCCATATTCTTCGGCGATCGTACGCCCAGTGACGGTCAGGCAGCTGCCATCGATGTGCCCACCTTGAATCAGCTCACGGATCACGACAGCCGCGCCGCCGATATCGTACACGTCCTTCGCCGTGTACTTGCCCCCGGGCCGCAGATTTCCGATCAGCGGCGTTCTGGCAAAGACCTCGCCGACATCATCGATCGTGAGCGAGATGCCGGCTTCGTTCGCGATCGCCGGCAAATGCAAAGCGGCATTGGTCGAGCCGCCAGTTGCAGCGACGATCGCGGCGCCGTTCTCCAGGGATTTCCGCGTCACGATGTCGCGCGGCAGCGGCCCTCCGCGTTCCAGCATCTCCATGACCAGCCGGCCAGCGCGTCGCGAGATCTGCGCGCGTTCGGCGTAGACGCCTGGCACCATCGAGACGTTGGGAAGGGTGAGGCCCATCGCCTCAGACACCATCCCCATCGTGTTCGCGGTGAACTGGCCGGCGCAAGATCCGATGGTCGGCAAGCAAGCGCGCTCGATCCGTTCGAGCGTAACTCCGTCGAGCTCCCCGGTCATGAAGCTGCCGACGGCTTCATATGAGTCGAGCACGGTCAGTGTCCGCCCGTCGAGACGACCCGGCAGCGCGCTGCCGCCATAGATGAAGATGGATGGCACGTTGCAGCGAACCATTCCCATCATCACCCCGGGCAGCGTCTTGTCGCAGCCGCCGAACCCGATCAGCGCATCGTAAGCGAGGCCATGGACGACAGCCTCAATCGAGTCGGCGATCAGCTCGCGCGAAAACAAGGAGAACTTCATCCCCTCGTGATTCATGCTGATGCCGTCGGACACCGACACGGTCGAAAACTCGCGCGGCGTACCACCGGCTTCCTCGATCCCGGCCTTGGCCGCGTCTACCTGGAAGTCATGGGTCATGTTGCAGGGCGTCTGCTCGCCCTTCATGCTGACGACGCCCACCATCGGCTTGGCAAGAGCCGCGTCGTCCAGCCCCATCGCACGCATGAACGCGCGATGTGGCGCCCGGTCAAGGCCGTCTCTCGTGACTCGTGATCGCAATTTCTTCATACGTGCATCATCTTCATGCGACGTCCCGGATATGTCGGGACGTCGCGATCTCCTTGATCAACGAACGGTCTGATCGCCTATTGCATCGGCGCGACGATCGTCGGGTGCTTGAACTGCGCGACATCCAGTTTCGGCAACATTCCCGTCTCCGCGTAGATGTCCAGCATCTTC
The DNA here is from genome assembly GCF_001641635.1 of Bradyrhizobium centrolobii. Lineage (GTDB taxonomy): Bacteria > Pseudomonadota > Alphaproteobacteria > Rhizobiales > Xanthobacteraceae > Bradyrhizobium > Bradyrhizobium centrolobii. Next base: position 30,391 of record NZ_LUUB01000106.1, on the reverse strand, counting down.
TGGATAGCGGGAAAGTTCGGCGCGGCGCCAGGGTCGCGGCCGAAATCATTGTCCTTGAGCAGATAGGTCTCGAGCACCGGAATGGGCGCCTTCAAAACCTCCGAGACCACCTTCACGGTCTCTTCGCGGTTCGCCAGCGCCTTCTTCATCCCTGAGGTGATATCGCGCACATAGGCCTTCACCAGTTCCGGGTTCTTGTCGACGAAATCAGCACGGCAGGCTTCCAGAATGTGCACGATGTTCGGCATGGCCTGCGACAGCGAGAACAGTTTACGCGTGCCACCCTTTGCTTCCGCGCGCGCGGCAAACGGCTGGTTCATGTTGACCGCATCCACCCGGCCCTGGCGCAGCGCATCCTCGGAGACGGCAAATCCGACCTCGACCAGCTTGATGTCCTTGGCCGGATCGACGCCGTTCTGTTTCAGGAGCATATTGAACGGCCCTTGCGTGCCGCCTCCGATCACGGAAATGCCGACCGTTTTGCCCTTGAGGTCGGCGATCGTCTTGATCGGCGAGTCGTCCATGACGGCCCAGTAGACCGAGAACCCGCCGGGCTTCTCGAAGACATGCTGCGCCACGATGTAGGCCTTGAGATTGCCGCCGACCACGCCATTGGCGAGCGAGAGTGGCGCCTGCGTCGCGCAATCCAGCGCGCCGGCCGCGAGCGCCTGCGTCATCGGCGCGGTGCCCTGGAATTGGGTCCATTCGATGTTGTAGGTCTTGCCGATATCGGGAAATTCGGCTGGCCTGCGCATCATCCAGTACTTGGACTCCTCGGCCGGGATCGTCCAGCCGACGCGGATCGTCTGCTGCGCCTGCGAGGGGCCTGCGCCCGCTGTCACGGCCGCTGCCGCCCCCAATGCCAGGATCCACGTCGAAACGGTTCGCATCGTGCCCACTCCGCTGCTCCGGCACCGACTGGCGCCACCCAACCCGACCGACCCAAATGTTTCATGGTTCAAACAATCAGGCAAGCCATGCACGCCGGCCCGATTTCCCCGCAAGCTCTGCGATGTATGGTAGCGCCGCGGTCGCGCGGCAGTGCGCTGCGACAGAAGGAGGCAACCAATGGCTGAACCGAGCAGAGCAAACCCGCAGAGCGTCGAAAGGCTCGGCTATATCGGCCTCGGTCTTATGGGGACACCCATGACCCGGCGCCTGCTCGATGCCGGTTATCAGGTCACCGTCTGGAACCGCTCGCAGGGCAAGGTAACCCCGCTCGTCGAGGCCGGCGCCAGAAGCGCAACCACGCCGCACGACGTCCTGGCGAGCTCGGACATTGTCTTCATGTGCGTGACGGATGCCGCTGCCGTGGAAGAGGTGATCTTCGGTCCTGAGGGACTTGCAGCGGCACCCGGCGCAGGCAAGCTCGTGGTCGATTTCTCCTCGATCCATCCGGATGCCGCACGCGACCTGGCCGGCCGTCTGAAAGCTGCGAACGGCGCGGGCTGGATCGACGCGCCGGTATCGGGCGGCACCAAGGGCGCGGAGGAAGGAACGCTTGCGATCATGGCCGGCGGAGAAGCCGGCGATATCGAGAGGGTCCGGCCTTACGTGCTGGCGATGGCGCGCAGGTTCACCCACATGGGCCCAACGGGAGCGGGCCAGACCACGAAGCTCTGCAATCAGGTGATCGTCGGATGCGCGATGGCCGTCCTTGCAGAGGCGACGCGCCTTGCCGTGAACGCCGGAATCGACGCCGGCCGGTTGCCCGAGGCGCTCGCCGGCGGCTTTGCGGATTCGATTCCGCTTCAGCTCTTTGTGCCGCGGATGGTTCAGGGCATCCACTCGCCGCCGCTCGGCCACATCGCGACGATGCTCAAGGATCTCGACACAATCGCCGACGTCGCCCAGGCAACATCAACGCCCGTGCCGATGGCCACGCTGGCAGGTCAGCTTTTCAGGCTGGCTAAATCCGCACGAGGCGCCGATGCGGACGCCCTGGAGATCTACAAGCTTTCGGCGGCGGATCGCTGAGTCGACGTGTCTCATGGTGATTTTTTGCGTTCATCGTCGGTGATGAACCGGCCATACGTTCCTCGCGCAAAGAGCAGCGACTCTTTCGAATTGTAGGCGTAGGCCTCGACGGCGCCCAGAAAGATCACGTGATCGCCGCCATAGTACCGATTGACGGAACGGCATTGAAAATTGGCGACGCTTTCGGTGAGAACCGGAGCATTGCCGAGCCCGGGGGTCCAGTCGACGCCGGTAAACTTGTCGTCGGAGGAATTGGCGAATTTGTTCGCAAGCGCCTGCTGCGAAGCGCCAAGCACGTTGACGGTGAAATGGCTGGCGTTCTGAAACACGGTCAGGCTCGAGGAATAGACAACGAGGCTCCAGAGAACCAAAGGCGGATTCAGGGAGACCGAGGCGAACGAGTTGCACGTCAAACCATAGGGTTTGCCGTCCGGAGCTGCAGCCGTGATAATCGTCACGCCCGTTGCGTAGGTGCCGAGCGCATTGCGGAAATCGCGGGGATCGATCGGCGAGTTGTCGCTCGCAAATTCGTTGGCGGGATCGGGTACGGCCGGATGCTTTGGTAGATCATTCATCGACCGGCCTCACAACGTGAGATTCTCGGACGGCAGGCCCAGCGCCACGCGTCCATAGTTGGTCCCGGCCGCATCGAAGTTGAACGCGAGATGCGAGTTGATCGCGTGTGCATCACGGAACTGCCGTTGCAGCACTCCCGTCGTAAACAAGCCGCGCGCTCCGCTCGCGGCAAACAACATCGAGACCGCGTCGGTGCACAGATTGACCGAGAAGGCGCCGTCGCGCCGATACCTGGTCTTGACGGCCATGTCGGGAATAGAGCCACGCCGCGCATCCTCCATGGCCTCGACACAGGCCGAACGCATGATCCGACGCGCAGCGTCGATCTTGGCCGAGGCTTCTGCGATCTTGACCTGGGTGCTTTGGAAGTCGCTCAGCTTGGCGCGGTTGTAGGTCGATATGCGATGCCGGACGACTTCGACATAATCGTCCAGACATGCCTGCGCATTACCAAGCGCGACGCCGGACAAGACGTAGGGAAACAGCGAAAACACGGGTAGCGTGTACAGCGGATTGGGATTGACCCTGCTTCCCGGCGTGCGGCCGCCAGCGAGGTCGCCGACGGCGACCGTCATGTGCTCGGCGACGAAGGCGTCCCTGACTTCGACGTCGCATGAGCCGGTTCCGCGCAGCCCGGCGACATTCCAGGTATCGAGAACCCTGTAGTCGCCTTTGGGGAGCAGAAAGATCCGGTATTCGATGCCGTCCGCCTCATCGTCGGAAGAGACGATGCTTGCGAGCATGTTCCATTCAGAGGAGGCAACGCCCGACGAGAACGACCAGCTTCCGTGCAGCCGGTATCCACCTTCTACCTTCCTGGCTCGGCCGGCGGGAAAGATGAACGACGACGCAATCAGCGTGTCCGGATCCTTGCCCCAGACCAGATCCTGCGCCTTCGGCTCGAACATGCCGAGCATCCAGTGGTGGCTTGCCAGATTTCCAAGATTCCAGGCAACGGATGCATCCGCCTGGCCGAGCAGGTCGGCGCAGTCGATCAGGGCAACATAATCCAGCTCGGCGCCGCCGACTCGCTTGGGCTGGAGCATCCGAAACAGGCCGGCCTCGTGCAGATCCTGCTCGGTCTCCGGCGGCAGGTGCCGCAGCTCTTCGGTCCGGGCCGCGCGCTCGCGCAATTGCGGCAGGAGCGCCCGGGCGCTTGCGATCATTGTCGCGTAGGCGCGCTCGTTGGTATCCGGCCCCGCGGGCTGGCCCGTGCTCGGCTTTTGACCAGGCGCCATCTTGTCCCTCGCTTCGAGATATTTATGCGGCGGGAACCTCACCAAATCAAGCTGACGCAGGGTTAACGCTACGCAAACCACTGCCTGCAATCAGGGCAAGTGCGCTGTTCAGACCGACGTCGGGACTTTGCGCGAACCAAAAGCGCCCTTCTGGACCAGCTCCCCGATCCGCCGCTCGTCATAGCCAAGCGTCTCCCGCAAGACGTTCTCAGTATGCTCGCCCAACAGCGGCGCGGCAACGGGATCAACCGCCCCGGTCACACTCATCGTGATCGGCGACTCGATGTTGGGCACCCATTCTGCCGTGCGATGCGGAATCCGGCTCAAGCGCTGGCGCTCGCGCGCCTCGGGCGCATTGAATCCCTCCTCGACGGTGCGGAGATAGCCGACCGGAATGTTGGCGAGCTTCATCTTCGCCATCCAGTTCTCGAGGCTGTCGCTTGCAAAGACCTCCGCGATGGCCGCACGCAGGAGTTCCTTGTTTTCTGACCGTGCCTTCCGTGTGGCGAACTGCGGATCGGTGATGAGATCAGACCGGTTCAGCACCTCGACCACCAGCCGGCGATAGAGCCGATCGTTGGCGCAGGCCATATAGAGCGGCCCGTCCGATGCCTCATAGACGCCGACCGTGGGAGATCCGCTCGGCGAGTTGCCGAACCGTCCGGGGTTCTGACCGTTGATCAGATAGGCCATGCCATAGAAGCCGGTCATCGCCATCGCGATGTCGAACAGAGCAACCTCGACATGCTGCCCGCGGCCAAGCCGGTCCCGTGCCAGCAGGGCCAGCAGGATCGCATTGCATGCGGCCATGCCCGTTGCCATGTCGACGATGGGCGGGCCGGTGCGGACCGCGGGGCCGTCCGCGAACCCGTTGAGCGACATGAAGCCGCTTTCTGCCTGGGTGATGGGATCGAAACCGGGACGCGAGGCAAACGGTCCGCTGCGTCCGTAGGCCGAGATCGAGCAGTAGACCAGCCGGGGATTGGCCGGCGCCACCGCCTCATAGTCGAGGCCGAATTTCTTCATGACCCCACTCGAGAAATTCTCGACGACCACATCCGCCTTGCGGATCAGATCCCGCGCGACCTCGCGCGCCTCCGGCACACCAAAGTCGAGCGCAATGCCGCGCTTGTTGCGGTTCAAGCTGAGATAGGCAGCGCTTTCGCCTCCGATTTCGGCGTGCTCATAGGCACGCGTGTCGTCACCGCCATCCGGATTTTCGATCTTGATGACGTTCGCTCCGAAGTCCCCAAGCGTCTGCGTGCAGGCCGGACCAGCAACCACCCGCGTGAAATCCACGACCAGGAGGCCATCAAGTGCGCTGGGCCCTCCCGTCGCCCGCGGTGAACGTTCCGGCAATTGAGGCTTGGTGGACATGGGCAGCGCTCCCTACATCGGCTTGTGCTCGCCGAATTTCTTGCATGGGAAACTTAAAGCCCGGCGTCGCCAACTTCGCAAGTGCCTCGGCTTGGTCGGTTTGAAAACGCAAAAGAGGCCCGGCAGCCATCAAGCTGTCGGGCCTCTTCAAGATGGTAATCCTTAGTCACGCAAGGCCAACGAGTTGTTCGCGCCGGCTACAGCGGACCGGCTTTCCGCGATACGGAAACAAGACCCCACCGTCTGCTCATCTCAGCCACTTTCGCCAATAGAGCGCATCTGTCCCATCCGATACGTCGCCCCCTCGCCTCAAGGGCTCGCATCAGCCTGAGCTGGAGCCGTGCCCCCAATGCGAGCGTAATACGCCGACCCGACAGAAGTATCCGCTGTTCCTCACATGCGTCGAAGGCGCGACGCCGGCGAAAGCCACCGCCTCATCGCCACGACATGCGAACCACCATGCCCCCAAATCGAACCGCGGCATGGCAGCCCCGTCGAAGAACGTCAGCCGATGCAGATCGGTCAAGGTCTCCGCAATGTCCTCATCCCCCGTGTCGACGGTACGAATTTCGTACATGGGCAGGTCCGTTTTTTGCGAGTCCGTTGAAGGCAAACAGTGGGATCGGCAGTGGCGGCGCCCCGTCGCCGCTGCGGTTCACTTGCCCAACACCGCCTTGACGCCGAACCAGACCGCGCCCGCAAGGCCGGTGACGATGACAGTGATCAGCGCCTTGAATGTGTAGCTCTGGGCCTGTTCGACGCTCTTCCGCCAGCGCCGGAGGTGTTGGAAGTCTGCCCTAAGCTCTTTTCGGTCATCGTTTTCGATTCCGAAGGAGGCCAGCACCGACGCCACTGCTTTCAGGATGGTGTCGATGCTCTCCTGCTGAAGCCTGTGCTGCTCGGCCAGTGCCTCCGCGACAATCGCCCTGATTTCATCGTCTGGCATCTTCACCGCTAGATGATCCTTGCCACGTTCTCGAAACCGCGCTTGGCGAAATAAAAGGCGACCACGAGATTGGCCGTGACCGCGGCAAATCCCGCCAGGGGATCCGTCGAACCGAGGCGCGAAACTTTATCGAAAACCAAGAGCTTCACGAAATAAAGCGCGACGCAGTAACCCATCAGCTTGTCAGGCTCGCACCAATGTCCAATCTCCGCGACCACGTCTCCATGAGAGGAAAAATGCGCGGCAGATCGCGTGACGAGGCGCGATCGTTTCGGGCGTGAACCCTATCTCCGGGTCCGGAGACCGCAGCGGCGCGAGCGATGGACTCGCGCCGCGGGCCGGCACGTTCGCGCGTGCACGGCCAGCAATGGTTCGGACGGCGGCGCGCCGATCGGCGCTCAATGAACGCGTTTGTCTGCGAGTGCGTGGCCGTAATGCGCCGCCGTCCGATCCCGGGCATTGAGACGAAAAAACCCGCAGCGGATTGTTCCGCGCGGGCCTGACGAACTCGTCTCGATGATGTCACTCTGCCGGTGTTTTGCCCGACGTGTCAAACCTTGTCTTGGCGATCGTTCCTCGCCGGCTGTCTATGTGATCAACGGATCAGCAGTTTCGCTTCCGAGGCTTTTTGGATGGAGGTCCTGCAACGGCGCGACGTGATCGCCGTCGGGCGCTTTCGGATGCACGATCACGCGTTCGATGCGGTGGATCATTTGCAACGGTCCGTTGCCGTTCTCAATCGGTTGCGCGGGCTTGCCCCACCCGCGATCTAGGATCGCGATGGCAGCCGCGACGCGAACCGATGCAGTTGCCTTCTTGCTGTGCATATTGACGACGAGAAAATTCGTCGCAGCGCTCGTATGCTTCCTTGCCACGGAGCGAATTTCAGTCATGTTCCGCAATCTGACATACCTGCCTTTCTTGGCAGCGGATGCAGCGGAAACGGCCGGCAAAGTCTATTCACTCAAAGTTTCCATTAAAAAATCTCCGATAAGGCAAATACACCGAGACAAAAAAGCCCGCGGCGGATTGCTCCGCGCGGGCCTGACGAACTCGTCTCGATGATGACACTCTGCCAGTGTTTTGCCCGACGTGTCAAACACGGTCGGTCGGAGACAACCCTTCGTCCTGTTCACCGGTCATTGAGGCGTCACGACGCTGGTGTTGGCTGTACGCTTCCAGCGTAGAACTGGCTCGATTGAGAAGGCAACAGGATGCTCCGTCTTTGGCAATTACTTGCAATATTCGTCGTCTTCGGATTGTCGCGTCCGGCGCAGGCATGGTGGGACGCAGGCCACATGCAGATCGCCTATGTGGCCTATAAGCACCTGGATGCCTCGGTGAAGGACAAGGTCGATGCGCTGCTTCGGCTTAATAAGGACTACGCCAAATGGACGGCCGAGGCGCCCGACGATCGGACCGCCAAGATGTTTGCTTTCGTGCATGCGGCCAGCTGGGCAGATGACATCAAGACTGAGCCCTACCATTACACGCGAGATAAGGCGGACGGCGCGACTGCAGGGCAAAACATCGGCTATAACGACCACTATCAACATGCCTATTGGCACTTCAAGGACACCAACTTCTCGCCCGACGCCACGCCGCTGCCACCAGTCAATCCTGTAGATATCGTCACCCAGCTCAAGCTGATGATTGCGGCCTTGCCGGAGTCGTCTGGCGCGTCAGACGATATTCGTTCCTATGACCTTGTTTGGATTCTCCACCTGGTTGGAGACGCTCATCAGCCGCTTCATGCCGTCGGCCGCTTTACGAAGCAGATTCCAGACGGCGATTCCGGGGGCAATGCTGAACTTGTGATTCCCGCCACTGGAGAGACGATTGCGCTCCACGCATATTGGGACAGTGTGTTCGGTGGATATGTCTCGCCCTATGGCGCGGTGTTCGATGCCGACGCGAAGGGCGGTCTGTCGAGCCTCTCGGTTAATCAGACGAGCGCTCAAATTGCTGATCCGCAGGCTTGGATTGACGAGAGCTTCGAGCTTGCGAAGCAATACGCCTATGCATCCCCTGTCAGTTCGGCAGATAACGCAGTGCTTCTGTCTCGCGACTATGAGACAAACGCTCGCAATATCGCTCGCAGTCAAGCGGCGCTTGCTGCCGCAAGGCTTGCCAAGCTGATCAACGATGCCCTGAAATAGCTGGCGTATACTCGCCCGCGCTCCCATCGCCCGGGCGAAACAACACTCGATGATGGCACCCTGCCGGTGTTTTGCCCGACGTGTCAAACAAGAAGGCCAACCCGATGGGCTGGGCTTTCTCAAGACCTAGGGTTGCCGCGCCGCTCCGCTGGCGCCCGGAATTTGCCCACCGAACTTCGACGAGGCGGTGCCGCTGACGCTTGTGGGGCCGCCCGCCGTTCCATTCGGATCGGTTCGAGCCGCAGTCCGTCCGGGGCCGCGCATCATGTTGATCGAATTGAACCAACCATGATGGTGATGGCGCTTGAAGCTATGGGCCGACGCATAGCCGGTCGGAAGGGCCAGCAGGATTGCTAAAGTGAGTGTCGCTGCTTTCATGGGCGATTCCTCCTGGCGGAGAAAACTTCGTTCCCACGTCCGCGTTCCTTTGCGGCTCAGCTTTCGTTCCACCTTTCAAATTCCGCTCAGATGTTGCACGGCGCTTACGTCGCCCGCCGACGTTTCCTGCTATGGCCGCGCATCTTAACTACCGATACTGTGTGGCTTGTTGAGGAAGAACTCCCGGTTGCCGTACGCAGCCTCTGGAGTCGATCGCAACCTGGATCGCTTCGATGTGCATCCGACACCAGCCCTCTTGGCAAGACAGGCGTCTAACCTTGTTCAAGGCCTTGATGAATTCGGGGTGGTCGTCAGTGTCAGCGAAATACTTCGGCCCTCCTTCACCATTACTGCCTCCCCGCGACCTTGCGCTTAACCGGCCGAGCGACGGGCTTCAGGCGGTCGGCTCGGAATGAAGAGGCTTTTGACGAGGATGGGGTCGCTATCTCCGAGCGTTATGCGCTCCTGGACGAGAACACTCATAACTGTGCGCATCTTCATGATCTCTTCCGCCACGAAGGTGCAATCCTTATCCCTGTTGATCTGGTCACACATGATGGCCTCAGCCTCAAGCATGCTCTCTCGTAACGCCCTGATAATTCGTCGGATTTCGTTGATGCGATTGTCCATGGCCATCTCCACTCACGGATGGCCGATAAGAACAAAACGTAAACAATGAGTCAAGGAGACCAAGGGATAAGTTCGCCAAGCTACCGAGCGGGGCCAGTTCCCGACGGGCGCCTATCATTCTCGTGCTCACTGAGAGGCAATCGCATTCTCTATTCGATCACCACCAATCAGGCAGCTATCGCCGATCTCTTCCGCGTGGTCCGTCGCTACGAAGGCAACTTGCCGCCGATGCCGGGCGTGTTTCCGGATTACCCCGCGCCCGTCATTTGGGATGCAGGCAACGGCGAACGCGAGATGGTGACGATGCGATGGGGGATGCCGCCGCCACCACGGACGGGCGGTCCGCCTGTGACGAACATCCGCAACACACCTCGTCGCCGCACTGGCGCGCCTGGCTGAATCCGGAGCACCGCTGCCTTGTGCCGGTCAATAGCTTTGCCGAGTACGCACCAGAGCCTAACCCGGAGACAAAGAAGAAAGACGTCGTGTGGTTCGCACTCGCAGAAGCGCGGCCGCTCTTCGCGTTCGCCGGCATCTGGACCACCTTCAACGGTGATCGCGGGACGAAGTCAAAGCCGATCCCCGGATCGCATCAGGTCTATGGCTTTCTGACCACGACGCCAAATGCCGTCATAGAACCGATTCACCCAAGGCCATGCCCGTGATCCTCCCCCCTTGAAGAACGGGACGTGTGGCTGCGAGCGCCGTGGAATGAAGCCAAGGCGCTTCAACGCCCGCTGCCGGATGAAGCGGCTTAAAATCGTGGCGCGAGGGGGCGATAAGGAAGATAAGCTGGCGGCAGCATGAAAGATTGGTCTGTTCATGCCCCTTCGCGCAAACGAGGATGGCAACAAGCCGATGTTCGAAATCCACGAAGACGATCTCACCAGTGAAGCGACGCGGCGTCTGCTTGCGCTGCACCTCGCCGGCATGCACGCGAACTCGCCGCCGGGAAGCGTCTTTGCGCTCGACCTGTCGGGACTGCAGGCACCACGCGTCACCGTCTGGTCCGTCCGGGACGGCGACGATGTGGTCGGCATCGGCGCGCTGAAGGAGCTTGGCAATCGCTGCGGCGAAGTGAAGTCGATGCGCACTCATCCCGATCATCTGCGCAGGGGCATCGCGGCGCTGCTGCTGGACCACATCGCGACTGAAGCCAGGGCGCGCGGGCTCGCTCGCCTGAGCCTCGAGACCGGAAGCGGCCCTGCGTTCGAACCGGCGCTGGCGCTGTATCTGAAGTACGGCTTCAAAAATGGCGAGGCCTTCGCCGACTACCAACCGAGTGCTTTCAATCAATTCCTCCACCTGGAATTGTCTTCCTGAGCCTGTCGCCGGGTGCGTTAGGGTTAAATTAGGTCAGTGCTTCGCACAGTAGTTTTCCGGAATTCCCCATCCCGCAGAAGGGCCTAAGCTGGTGTTGCCGGGGCTGGATTTCATCCCGAATAGCGCATTTCAACCGGCAAGGGGCCGCCCAAAAGGCGGCCCCTTTCAGTTCCTCCCTTCAATTATAGTGTTCGCACAGCATCGATTCTGCGACCGCCTGCCGGAATCAGACAGCGGCAGTGACCTTCCCGCACTCGCATCCCCTCACAGGATACCGCAGGCATTGGGGCCGCTTCGCGCGCGCCACTTCTCATCGCGCGCACGATCGGAACAAAGGCCATACGTCACCTCGAAGCCGGTGTTGAGATCGGCTTCCCCGTTGGGCGGCGCCAAACATGAAAGAGGCCGCCAAGCGGGCGGCCCCTTCTTCATGCGCTTATCAGCATATAAGCAAGGACTGTCGAAAAGACGCCCAGACCGACAATGGTGATTCTGAAAACGAGGACGGCTTCCAAGCTGACCTCCACTTTTTGCAAATCACCCGAATCTTACGCCTGGCTCCGCCGCATGCAAGCAACTTCAGATGGCGCAGATTCAAATTCAACGTCAGGACAGAGCCCGCCGCCGGCGCGAGCCTGATGCGAACACTCCGATGATGCCACCCTGCCGGTGTTTTGCCCGACGTGTCAAACCTCATCCGGACGACAGCGTGCGGGATTCGGCGGAATGAAATCTCTCTGCGCGGAGCGCTCGCCGGCGGTACTTCGCTGCCATCGCTGCGATCATCACAGCGGTATCTGTCGCTGCGCATTCAGCAGCGGTGCGACAGTTCGGCTCACGAGCCGCGCGATGCAAACATCTCAAATCGTCTTTTGCGCGCGCGGTGGCTAATGTATCCTGCAAGCGAACCGCTACACGAGGTGTGCCGAGGTCTCGTCGATTACTGCGGCGTTTGTGCCCACGGCGGGCATTGTACTCAAATCATTTTCAGAAACTGCCGCCGTGACGACCTGCTCGGAACGGCGCGAACATTAGTGGGCATCACCACAGAAGGATGAACGCCATGCATTTTTGTCTCACAGGGCAATACACGTCACGTGCTCTCAATGCCATATTGGAAAACCCGACGACCGATCGCCAGGAAGCGGCGAGAAAACTCATCGAGGCGGCCGGCGGAAAGCTGATCTCGATGTACAGCGTTGCCGCCGACGGTCCAGGGGTTCTGGTGATTTTCGACGTGCCTGATCCCAGCATGGCTCCGGCCATCTCTGGCCTCACCGTCACCGCGGGCACGCTTCAGAACGTGAAATTGACACGCCTGTTCACGCAGGACGAGATCAAGCAGGTGCGGCAGAATGCGGCCAAGCTGCGCTCGTCCTATAGCCCGCCCGGCAGCTGATCCCTCAACCGCGCTAGCAAGATGCGAGGCCGCCCCTTGATCGGCGTGAGCGGCGGCCTCGCTGGATGCGCCTAGAGCTTGATATCGAGTCCGGAATATTTCGCCGCGTCCGCAAGCCACTCGGCATCGGATGCGGCACCGAGATGAACCCACTCCTCGTCGGTCTTGCTCTTGCGCCAATTGATCAGCGTCGCGCCGTCGGCGCCGGCCGGGTTTCGGAGCTTCGTGCTCTTGCCATCCACGATGTCCTGGATCGTCCTGGCCACATCGAACGGCGACGTCGGTCTGCCGAGCGAAGCCATGAAATAGGCCGCCATCCGTCGCCCATGCATGGAATACGGACTCGGAGGCGGCACTGGCCTGGGCGTCGTGGTCATCGGTGTCGCAATCACGCCCGGCTCCACGATGGCAACCCGGACATTGAATGGACTGAGCTCCTGCGCAAGGCACTCGCTCAGTCCTTCGAAGGCCCATTTCGATGCCGCGTAGGGTGCCTGGGGCGGCATTCCGAACTGGCGTGCAACCGAGGTGATGTTGACAATGCAGCCGCTTTTCCTTTCGCGCATGGACGGCAAGACAGCCTGGATGCAGCGCAGGCTGCCGAAGAAGTTCGTCTCCATGACTTGCCGGAAGAAGGCGATCGGCGTTTCCTCGACATAACCCCGTCCCGGAATTCCCGCGTTGTTGACCAATGCATCGATGTGACCCACCTCCTTCAAGATCCGGCGGAAGGCCTCATCGACCGATTTGTCGCTGTCGATGTCGAGCTTCACGAGCGTGATTGGAAGGTTCTCCTTTGCGGCCACCTCCCGAAGCTCTCCGCCCTTGTCCAGATTTCGCATCCCCGCAAAGACGACGTGTCCGCCGCGCGCCAGAGTGACCGCGGTCGCAAGTCCAATTCCAGTGCTTGTCCCGGTAACGACGACAACGGCCATATCAGCCTCCTTGGCCAAATATCATTGAAGCCTTCAGGAAAAGTCCGCCAACGAACGTGAGGCGCCGCAAGCATATGGCAATTCCCTCGTTCTCTGTTGCGGATTCTGCGGTGTGCTCAGGCCGCCTCGGCCGTGTGAATGCCGTTAGCGGAGGCAGCTTTCCAGTTCAGCTCAACCTCGGCCGGACCCGACTGGCCACACTTGCCCATCGCCAAGTTGGAAGTTGGGATATCGCTCGAAGTCCCCGATGGTCCGACGCCGCAATTGCCTAGCCGGATGGTGTCTGCCTTGGGTGAAGCGCGGACATTGGTCAGGCTCGCGGTATGTCGCGCCCTGGGCGAACAGTGGATACGGCGGACTGAAGCAGACTGCTCAACTCTCTTGCGACCAAATTCGCAGTGCCAGCTCGGTGACCTGAAGCAGCTCCTTGTGGCTTGCGCCGCCTGCGGACAGAACGGCCATTCCATAGACAACAGCCGACAGGAAGCGAGCGAGACTTGCCGGATTGCTATCCGCAGGCAGATCCCCCTCGGTCTTTGCGCGCTTGAGGCGCTGCCGGAGTGCACGCTCTCCCGCGCTTCGATTCGCGACCAACTCCTGACGGACCGGCTCGGCGTCCTCTCCGCAAGCCAATGCGCCCTGGACTCCAAGGCAACCGGCCGGCTTGCTCTCATCTCCGAAGAGATTCGCCGCACCTTCCAACAGCTCTCGCGCGACGGCGTACGCTGAGTGGGCATTCAGCGCCTTTCGTCTGTACGTTACGACGTTCGCTTCGTAGCGCTTGAGTACGGTTCGGAACAACACCTCCTTGTTGCCGAAGGCGGCGTAGAGGCTCGGGCGCGTAATGCCCAGAGTTTCAGTCAAATCGGAGAGTGACGTCCCCTCGTAGCCCTTTCGCCAGAACAATTCCATTGCACGATCAAGAGCTAATTCAACGTCGAATTCTCGCGGCCGACCATTCGCCATCCGATTGTCTTTCCAGACCCGCCAGCAAGTATTTGATTTGACCTTCACAGGTCCCTTGTGAGGATATATACCAATCAGTATAGAATATCGTGGCTAAACATCAACGCCAGAAAAGCGGAAGCCACCATGTCGCATATCCCTGGGATTTGAGAGCCATTCGTGCCGCGTTCTTTCCATCAGATCTCCTCTGTGCTTCTTTGCGTTGCAGTTCTCAGCCTGTCGCTCTTTGCAGGCAACGTGGCGACCGCCGAGGTCAAGCCATTCCCCTCGAGTTTTCGCACGCAACAGATGCAGGTTACTGGAGGCACCCAATACGTCCGCATTGGGGGACAAGGGCCGGCTGTTCTGCTTCTGCACGGATTCGGAGACACAGGTGATATGTGGCAGCCGCTGGCAGACCCTCTCGTCAAGGATCACACGGTGATCATTCCCGATCTGCGTGGCATGGGCCTGTCGTCGCACCCTGAAGGTGGATATGAAAAAGTCGCCCAGGCGCGTGATATCGCCGCCATTCTCGACGAGCTGAAGGTTCAAAAGGTAGCGCTCGTCACCCATGACATCGGCAACATGGTTGGCTATGCGCTTGCAGCCCAGTATCCCGACCGCATCACCAAATGGGTTGCCATGGACGCGCCCTTGCCCGGGCTCGGCACCTGGTATGCGCAATTGACCAATCCCAAACTGTGGCACTTCAATTTCCGTGGGCGCGACACCGAGCGTCTGGTCGCCGGACGCGAACGCATCCTGCTCGATCGCTTTTACAATGATCTGTCTGCCAACCCCGCCGCGATCGACGAACAAACCCGCGACCATTATGCGGCGCTCTATGCCCGCACGGGCGCGATCCACGATGCCTTCAGCGGACAGTTTGCGGCCTTTACCCAAGACGGAGAGGACAACAAGGCGCTGTTCACGAGGGTAGGGAAACTGCCGATGCCCGTATTGGCTATTGGCGGCGAGGACTCGTTTGGCGCATCCATGCGCTCCGAACTCGACTATGTCGCGAGCAACGTCCAGGGTGCTGTCATAACCAATTCTGGGCACTGGATTATGGAGGAGGAACCCCAGCAGGCCATCGGGATTATTATCCCGTTTATCGATCGCAAATGAGGAAGCGAACCAGTGCTGCGATGCTCAAGCGATTTGAAAGTGCGATCTCTGAATTAAGTGCAATCTCGAAATATCCCCGATAAGGACCAGCTAGAATTGGAGAGCTGTATATGGAGCACTAACTCCAAGGCGCTTATGGCGCGCCAGCTCGAAAGCGTTACCCCTGGGGCTGATAGCGTTGGACAATGGCATCGCGTTCTGCGATGCCATTGAATGATCGCTGCCCCCGGGATTCTCCGATGGTCCGATCGAGGAAGACGAGCTTTTCACGCGCCCGCACTCGCATGAGGACAAGCGTAGTGCCGCCTGCTCTTTATGCTCTCGCCGTTGCGACCTTTGCGATCGGCACCACCAGATTCGTTGTTTCGCTATCCTGAAGCAAGTCCAACGACGAGGTTAGAAAATGCAAGAATCTAACAAGAGATCCGTCGAATTGACCCACAAGCGTGTCAAAACAAATGGCGTTACGCTTCATTACGTCACGGCAGGTCGCGGTCCTGCCGTTCTGTGCATGCACGGTTGGCCGCAGAACCACCGTGAGTTCCTTCCGATCATTGAGCGACTTGGTGACAGATTTGCGTTTATCGCTCCGGATCTTCGAGGCTACGGCGACAGCGACAAGCCCTTTGACGGGTATGAACCAAAAACCATCGCAGAAGACATGATCGGTCTGCTAAATGCGGAGAACGTGGACCGATTTCACATCCTCAGCCATGATCTGGGCGGCCCACCATCCGTGGCGCTGGCGTACCTGGCGTCAAACCGGGCTCTATCCCTTGCTACAATAGAAACCCCATTCTTCGGACTGAGCTTCCCCGGCTATGTGGATCCGCGCGTGACGTACTGGCACCTCGGCATGCACATGAACATGGACATTACGAGGTTCCTGGTCGAAGGTCGCGAAGACCAATATCTACGGCATTTTTTCCGCGACTTTGCCTACAACCCCAATGCATTCTCCGAAGACGATGTGCAGTTCTATGTCATGCAAATGCGGCAGCCGGGCAATCTTCGAGCAAGCCTCAATCACTACGGCTACATCCCGCAGATGGCCGAACAGACGAAGGAACTGACCCGCAACAAGCTTGCCGTGCCGATGCTGGCCTGGGCTGGTCGGAGATCGTTTGGTGATCATTGCTTCGATTGCGCCAAGGCGATTGCCAGCAGCGCAGAAGGCGGCGTGATCGAGCAATGCGGACATTGGGTCTTTGAAGAGAATCCGGATTTTATCGTCGGCCGGCTGAATGAGTTTTGGCCGCGATATAGCTGATCGCCATGACGGCGCAGGCTGCCGAACCTCGATGTCCTGATTGCGCGAGGTCAGCCCCCTCGGCGAGCAATCGGACATTCAGGATCAAGAGCATAGACCATACCGGATTCACGGTCTCGTCCCTCAAGGTCATCGGACGTTGGCTCCGTCCATGTGGCCTTCTATGTCGAGAACATTGATGCGCTGCTCGCACGTATCGCACCCTTTGGACGGCTGCCGGTCAGAGACCGTTCAAACCGTTGAGTCCGGCGAGCGCAAGGAACTTCGCCTGACCTACGTGAGAGGGCCCGACGGAGTCACGCTCGAGTTTCTCAATGAATAGGCAGGTCAGTGGATCACAGGTCCACTTCACCGCGGATCTCGCGCAGGTGAGATCGGGAAGGGCTCATCTGACGCCTGCGATCCAGTCTGCGATCCGCCCGATGCACTCGTCATCTGTGTAGTAGGCCGCGTGGATCAGCGACCGATCTTGCTCGATCGTGGCAAGCAGCAACGATAGATCGGCCGGGGATATGACCATCCTGGCGAAGGTCCGGGAAACACCGCCAAGGTGCCGCGCAATCCAGGCGTTTCGCTTGTCCATTGCGCGTTGCTCGGCGCCCCGCGGCATATCTTCGTATCTGACGAGCCCTTCGGGAAGGTTTCGGGGCCACTGCTCGACCACGGGAAGCGAAAATCGGTAGCCTTCCATCCCCATCGCCATCGCGAGCAGCACCGACCAGCTCCTGCGGCGCACAATGTACGTCGTGCAGAAAGCAGGAATGCTGATCAAGGACCCGATCGCCCGCGCGATCCAGCGGAATGGCGACAGAGCGGCGGAGTAGAAGCCTGGTCCCAAGGTTTTGGTACCCGTGACGACGGCCACGAGAGGCAGGAAAAGTATGAACCCCACAAACGCCAGATCCATGATCTTCAGGGAGCGGGAGGGAGACAAAAAGACAAGCAGTGCAAGAGCACCCCAAAAACAGAAGAAATGGATGAATGCCAACTGGATCCTGGCGAACTTTCCGAAATCGCCGTAGGACTTGGCGCCGTGTATGCGCGCTATATCGGCGCCTTGCGACATGTGCGAACGTATCGCGCCAAGCAGGTATCTCAACAAGCCGGTTCGGATCGCCAGCGGATCTTCGGCACCGCGCAAGTGATGGAGAACCTGCCACGCCTCATCCATTGGGCTGCTTATCGCGAGCAACGAGACTTGCAGTGGCGTCTGGGAGGCTGCATCGTCATGCAAACGGAAAATCACGTCGGAGAATTCATCCAGAAGACTGGAAGGCGCCTCCATTCGAGGCCCCTGGAAGGTGTTCCTCTTCTTGCGCTGTGCCCTGCGCAGCAACCACGGCCGGGATACGAAGCGACCCAGGGCCGCGAGCGCTCCCCATGCAACCAGCAGGATCAATATCAGCTCGACTTTTTCACCGACAGGCCTGTTGAGTTCCCAAAACCACAGGGAGCCGCCGACCACGTAGATGGCCACAAGAAGCCCGCTCACGACGAGATAGAGAAGGTTCAAGACCCGCCTCAGAGTATCTGCTCTCCACGCGATAGGAGCCATCGCATCCAGGAAGGGCGTTCCCAGCGTCACCAGCTTTCCGCTGGGCCCGGTTGTGCCAACTTGAGCCGTGATCTGCTGCAAGGCCTCCACCGCGACATTGCCGCCATGGCTGTGAGCGATGATGTGACAAAGCCAGCCGGCATTCTTCAATCTGGCGACCTCATCCGCCAATGCAGCAGCAGCATGGGTGCGCTCGACCCAGCTATTCTTGCCGGACCAATGAAAAGCTGGGTGAGCGTCGCTGCAGTGCGCCCAGCAGCGGGCAAGCGAACCGCGCTTCTCCAGCTCCGCGTCGAGCCTTGTGATGAAGTGGTCGGTGACGGTGGCACTCACGTGGGGCTGGTACCATCGGACCGTATCGGTCTGGGGAGCAGCCCACGTGCCGTGCACGACGATCACTGTCTCTCTGAGAGCTTCGCTCGTGTGCGCCTCCTCCAACTGGCAGTCACTCGGGGGTCACGCGTCCAGCGATGTCAAGTGGCGCGCGGAAGCAGTCTCATGCATCGAACAGCGATACCCGGGCACTCATGCGCGTCTCCCATATCTGAATTACCGGATGAAGCTGCGGCGTGCCACTTGCGCACGATAGCGCCGGCGTATCGAATAACAACGGCCTACGAATAGGTAGGTGAGCTGGATCAGGGGCGCTGTTTGGCCTGCCGGAAAAAGTCACCAACGCGTGAACGTCTTCTTGACTTGAATCAAGCCAGCCCAGGGCCCGATCGCAAACTTCTGCTCCGGGGCGGACGATGCAAGATCCAGGAGCTTGCGATGATGATCAACAAAGTAGCTGTTGCAACGACTGCAGTTCTCATAGCGGCAGCACCTCTTGCCTACGCAGCAGAAACGTCTTCCACCACTGTAGGAATGACGCATCCGAATGCCGCAGACCTCAAAAGCTTGACGGATGCGCGCGTGGCAATGATCAAGGCCGCCTTGCAGCTAACACCTGACCAGGAAAAATACTGGCCTGCCGTGGAGGATGCGATCCGGGCCAGAGCAAAGAACCGGCAAGCCCGGTGGGAACGGGTGGCGGAACTGCGCGACAGCAGCCCAATTGACGCCCTTCACGAACGCAACCCGGTCGAACTCATGCAACGTCGGGCCGAGTCACTGAGTCAGCGTGCGGCCGACCTCAAGAAGGTCGCCGATGCGTGGGAGCCACTCTACAAGACGCTAAGCGAGGATCAGAAGAAGAGGATGGCGTTCGTGACAGTCGTGGCCGCGCGCGGAATACGAGATACGATCGAACGTCATATCGAATCCGAAGATGACGACGAATAAGGTCGAGAAGACGCGTTCAAAACGCTGACTACCCGGATTACAAACCCGAAGGACAATGTACTTCCGATGAGCTGGAACGTCGCCCCGGCGTAAAGCCTGCGCGGCGTTCCAGGGGCTGGCTTGCGCCTGCACCTATGAACTGGATTACGTCCGCGTAACCCCGAAAGAGCGGCACAAAAGCATGCCCAATTGGGGTAAGCGAGTCCACCGGTCGCCGTTACAATCTGAGTCCCGATTGGGATTAGCCCGGATTCTCTGCAAAGAGCCGGGCGACCATGGCCGAATCTAGATAGGCGCGGACTTGGTCAATGATCTTTCCTTTGAAATGGACAACCCAGCAATAGCGATTATCGAATCGGAAGCCGTTCTTCGCGGTCGCCAGCGAACGCAATTCAACAACGGCCCAGTCGTGTTTCACTAAAAGATGCTGCAGCATAAGTTGCGCGCCGTGCGGCAGGACCTTGTTGAGCTTGGCGAACGTGCCGGAGACAAAATCGGCTTTGGAATGATAGTGACCAGCCAGCGGATGAGTGCCTTCGACAGTCCAATCCACGTTCTCGGCAACGTGCTCGAAGAATGCGGCTCCATCTCCCTTCTCCAGTCCCCTGAACACTTCTGTAACGAACTCCTCGGTTACCGCCATTTTTGTCTCCTGCTACTGATACACCTCTCCACCAACTCCAACGCCGCTAATCCTGTACTGCTTTCCGGCGTCCGAGGAAGTGAAACGATTTCAGTGGCTAGCTGAGCGCGCTGCAATTTGAACATTGCCCTTTGAATAGAGGCTTTTTGGACAAGCTCGACAAAAGCTGACTTCAACCACGGACGATCCCGTGCCACTTTGGATCTCTCGATTCATGATATCCATGCTATCCTCTTGGGCATGTCCGGGAGCCGTCTCGTCCACGCGCTCCTGATTGTCCTGTTGCTCGGCATCGCAGGGTTCATCTACGTCGTTTATGGCTTCTATCTTCTCATCGGACTGATTGCCTTGAACCTGGCATGCGTTGTAGCGGCCCGCTTGCAAGAAAGCGCGGATCGGGATCCGAGGGACGTCTTACAAGGCATCTCAGCTGGCCGCGCGCTTCGAAGACGAGCAGCGGCGCTCGCGTTAAGGCGGCATCCAGGCCCGCGCGAGCCAAACCTGCACATTCCCGATGATGCCACCTCGCCGGTGTTTTTGCCCGTCCCATCAAACTTTATCTAAAATGCAGCGAAGCGGATTCGGCGGAATGAAATCTCTCCGCGCCATACTGGCGGCATGCCCCTGGTCGGCCCGGCGCGGCAACCGTCGCATCGGCGACGGTGCGTCGGGAGGCGAAGACTTCGGGTAACCGAGGAGAGATGGTCGATGTATTACGTCGCCGCCGCATTGCTGGTGCTGTCGGGACTGTTCTACTCCGCGAGCCATCACGAGATCGGCTCGTTCGGCGTCACCATGTGCACCTATGGCAGCGCGTTCTGCGAGAATCCGATGATCGTCTTCTCGGGTGCTACGCTCGCGGCCGCCTGGGGCATGTTCGTCAGCATCAAATAGGCTGGACAAGGCATTCATCGCAGACATGACAATGTCCGCGACCGGTGACGGCGCGGGCTCGACTACTCCTGCGATCATGCGCCTCGACAGGTGTTTGCCCGACGTGTCAGACCGGCCACGGGACACCCAGGCTGATCGTATTGCGCGCCAATCGATTCATCGCAATGCGCCGGTCTCACCCGGGAACCATTGTTGCCACGCCGCATTTGATCCCATGACTTCGCCGTTCCGGAAAAGAGCCGAGCCAACCCCGCGATGCACGACAGCGCCCTCGTACCGACGAAAACCGCGCCGACGCTGCTGCAACCGTTGGGCCCCGGTCTGATCACCGGCGCGGCCGACGACGATCCGTCGGGGATCGCCACCTACTCGCAGGCGGGCGCGCAATTCGGCTACGGGCTGCTCTGGACGGTGTTTTTGACCACGCCGTTCATGATCGCCATCCAGCTGGTGAGCGCTCAGATCGGCCGCGTCACCGGCAAAGGACTCGCCGCCAACGTCATGGCGCTCGCGCCACGCGGGCTGGTGATCGCGCTCGTGGCGCTCCTCGTCGCCGCGAACACGTTCAACATCGCGGCCGACATCGCCGCGATGGCGGAGTCCCTCTCGCTGGTCATCGGCGGGCTCGACCACGAGCACGCACTGATCTTCGCGGCAACATCGACCCTGCTCCAGGTCTTCCTGCCCTATCGCCGCTACGCGCCGGTGCTGAAATTCTTGACGCTGAGCCTGTTCGCCTATGTCGCGACCGCCTTCACCGTGAATATCCCCTGGAGCACCGCGCTGCTCGCCGCGGTATGGCCGAAGGTGAATGTCAGCGCCGACTATTTCATGATGGTGGTCGCCGTGCTCGGCACCACCATCAGCCCTTACCTCTTCTTCTGGCAGGCGTCCCAGGAGGTCGAGGAAATGAACAACGGCAAGCATCGCCGTCCGCTCCGCGAGCTTTCCCACGGCGGCGATCCCGAGCTCGCGCGCATCAAGGTCGACACCACGGCCGGCATGCTGCTGTCCAACGGCATCGCCTTCTTCATCATCCTGACCACAGCGTCCGTCCTGCACGCGAACGGCGTCACCAACATCAATTCAGCGACGCAAGCCGCGGAGGCGCTGCGGCCGCTTGCCGGCGACTTCACCTTCCTCCTGTTCGCGCTCGGCATCATCGGCACCGGCATGCTGGCGATCCCGGTGCTGGCGGGCTCGGCCGCCTATGGCGTTGCGGAGATCTTTGCATGGCGCGCGACGCTGGAGGCAAAGCCTGACGAGGCGGTCGGCTTCTACACCATCATCGCGACCGCGACCGTGATCGGCTTCGGCCTCGGCTTCACCGGGATCGATGCGATCCACATGCTGGTCTGGAGCGCGGTGCTCAACGGCATCGTCGCCGTGCCGGTCATGGCGATGATGATGCTGATCGTCTCAAGCACCGCGCTGATGGGCCACTTCAAGGCGCGGACATGGCTGATCGCGCTCGGCTGGCTCGGCACCGCGCTGATGGCGCTCGCCGTCCTCGCCCTGCTCGGCTCGTCCGTGATCGGCTGAAGCGTTAAGCCGGCGACAAGGCCGCCGAAAATCTGCGGAACGAGGATGAACGCCGCAAACACGGCGGGCACACTGATGAGCCTCAGAAACTGGTCTACCGAAAGCATCGCTGTCGTCCCCCCAAAGACAAAGCGCCTTCCGTCCCGCCGCGCCTACCTCACCCCTTGCGCGACGTGCTGATCGGCCGTCAGAAGCTGATCGGAGATGACGGCCCCGCTGACCGTGAGCAGCGCCAGAATTGAAACCATGGCCAGAGATTTCATGGCGGCAACGTCGGTTCTGATTGTGACCGAAAACGTCAGAGCCTGGTGCAATTTCGGGACGATCCCGGGAAAGATCATGGCCATCCCAGCCGGATTCCACAGAGCTTCCCGGCGAAAGCGGGTGGAATGCACTGCTGCGCCGCGGGTTTACGGCTTCACGCCGCGCGCCTGTTGGCCTAACAGTTGTGGCATGGGCGAGGCTTGCGACCGCGCCACAAGACCAACAAGGCCCGGCCGGGGCCACAGGGAGCGACATGACAAAATCGTCAAAAGCAACAAGTCTGGAAATCCTTGCCTGCGATGCCGGCTGGAGAAACTACCACTTCGTCAAGCTGACGACCGAAGACGGCATTGTCGGCTGGAGCGAGTTCGACGAGGGGTTTGGCTCGCCCGGCGTCGGCGCCGCGATCCAGCGCCTCTCTGCCCGCGTGATCGGCCAGAACGTCTTCCAGCACGAACGCATCCACGCCGAGCTGTTCGCGGCAACGCGGCCCGCCGCCGGCGGCGTGGTGGCGCAGGCGCTCGGCGCGATCGAGAATGCGCTGCTCGATGCCAAGGCCAAGTTGCTCGGCGTGCCCTGCTATGCACTGCTCGGCGGCAAGATCCGCGACCGTGTCCGGGTCTACTGGTCGCACTGCGCCACCTGGCGGATCAATCATCCCGCCTGGTACAAGCCGCCGATCGAAAGCCTCGACGGCGTCAAGGCGATGGGACGCGAAGTACGCGAGAAGAAGTTCACCGCACTGAAGACCAACATCTTCTCCTATGACAACGGCAAGCCAACCGGCTGGCGGCCGGGCTTCGGATCGCCCTTCGCGCCCGAGATCAATGTCGACCGCAAGATCCTGCGCGACCTGCACATGCATCTCGAGGCGATCCGCGACGGCGCAGGTCCCGACGTCGATATCCTGCTCGACTGCAATTTCAACGCAAAGACCGAAGGCTACCTGAAGATCCTGCGCACGATCGCTGACATCGACATGTTCTGGGTCGAGATCGACAGCTTCAATCCGGAGGCGCTCGGCTATATCCGCAGGCAAAGCCCGCATCCGATTTCATCCTGCGAGACGCTTTTGGGCCTGCGCGAATTCCTGCCCTATTTCCGCGAGCAGGCGATGGACGTCGCGATCGTCGACACGCCCTGGAACGGAGTCTGGCAATCGATGAAGATCGCCTCCGCCGCGGAAGCCCACGAGGTCAACGTCGCCCCGCATAATTTCTACGGCCACCTCTGCTCGATGATGAACGCACATTTCTGCGCCGCTGTGCCGAACCTGCGCATCATGGAGATCGACATCGATCGTCTGGCCTGGGACGGCGAGCTCTTCACCTATGAGCCCGAGATCCAGGACGGACATCTCGTCATTCCGGACCGGCCCGGTTGGGGCACCGAGCCGAATGAGGAGGCCGTGCGCGCCCATCCGCCGAAGACCACCGGCGGTCTTCTCAACTACGACCGCAAGGGCTGACACTCGCCTACGGCGTCACGGGATTGACGGTCGGGGACGTCTTCGGCCCCGGCCGATCCGGCTCGACCGGCGATTTCGGATTCGTCGGCAGCACCATGGCGCCCGCGGCGCGCGCCGCTTCGCCGGTGGTATGGTACATCGCGACGTGGGCAGGCTGCGTCTTCGCCCGGCTCCATGGTCCGTGGTCCACCAGCAGCATGGCTGCGATGGTCAGGCCAGCGACGATCAACGCGATTACGCCGGGATGACGGAGCGCAACTGTCATGGAATTCATGAAGCGATCATTGTCCATCGCACGATCCGTTGTTTCCTCACCGTTTTCTCACCTTTTTCTCCTGGGCTAATTCATTGACGTCGCGCCAGGTTCCGCATCGAACCGTCCGGGTTCCGAAGGAACTGCGCGCCATCAGCGCAGGCTCACTTCACGTCAGGACGTGCGTCCCCGACGAAGCCGTCGCGGTTCGGCATTTTGATGGCAGCGAGCGATTTTGCATCGAGCGTCCCATCCGCGCCCACCAGCCCGTTCAGGCTGAGAAGATAGGCCGACACCGCATAGACATCATCGTTGCTCAGCGACTGCGGCGCGTTCTGCGGCATGGCGCGGCGAATGTAGTCGAACAGCGTCGTCGCATAGGGGCAATAGCTGCCGACGGTGCGGATCGGCTTTGCCGTGCCGAGCGTCCCCTGCCCGCCGACAAGACGATCGCCGACGCCGCCCTCGCCCTTCTCGCCGTGGCAAGCGGCGCATTGTTGGTCGAACACCTCGCGTCCGTGACTGACCGTGCCGCGGCCCTCCGGCAGATTGCTGCCGTCGCGCCCGATATCGATGTTCCAGCCTGCGATCTCCGCCGGCGTCGCCGGCCGTCCGATGCCGTAGGGACTTTGCGCCTGCGCGCCCGTCACCCAGGCCGAGACCATGATCGCGACTGCGACACTCCAAAGCTCACGCCTGCGCATTGGTCACCTCGCCGTCCGCCGCGATCCGCCAGGGCCAAATTGCATTGTTGTGGTAGAAGTGATTTTCGCCACGCACCGCAAGCAGCTCGGCGAGCGTCGGCTGCACATATCCGGTCTCGTCGATGGCGCGGCTCTGGATCACTGCGGGTTGGCCGTCCCATCGCCAGGGCAGACGGAAACGTGTCAACGCGCGCGTCAGGACCGGCTCCTGCAATTGCGCGTCCTGCCAGCTCTTGCCGCCGTCGACCGACACTTCGACGCGCGCGATCTTGCCATGTCCGCTCCAGGCAATGCCGGTGATCTCCTGGAAGCCCTTCGTTGTCAGACGCTGCCCGCCCGAGGGACGCGTGATGATCGACTTGGCCTCCATGTAGAAGCTGAATTCGCGCGCGCTGCCGTCCGGCATCAGGTCGGTGTATTTCGAGGTCTCCTCGCGCGAATAGATCGGCTCCGCCGTCACATGCAGCCGCCGCAGCCATTTCACGTTCATGTTGCCCTCGAAGCCGGGCAGCAGCAGCCGCACCGGATAACCCTGCTGCGGTCGCAGCCGCTCGCCATTCTGGCTGTAGACCAGCATCGCGTCATCGAGGCATTTCTCGATCGGGATGCTGCGGGTCAGCGCTGCGGCGTCGGCGCCTTCCGCAACCACCCATTTCGCCTCCGGCTTCAGCCCGGCCTCCTGGAGCACCAGCTTCAGGCTCACGCCGGTCCATTCCGCGCAGCTCAAGAGACCAACGAGATCCGAGGCGGTCTTGCCATAGGGTTTGGTGTAGACGGGATTGCCGGAGCATTCGAGAAAGTAGATGTGCGACTCCGAGGGAAAGCGCCGCAAATCGTCCATGGTGAAGACCAGCGGGCGCTCGACAAGGCCGTGCAGCATGAGGCGGTGCTGCGCGGGGTCGATGGTCGGCACGCCACCATGATGGCGCTCGTAGAACAATCCATTCGGCGTGATGATGCCGTCGAGCTCCTGCAACGGCGTGCGGCCCGATGCGGAAATGTATTGCTTGAGATTGGGCGAGATGTTCTTGACGACGTTCTTCCCGAACGGCGACGGCGTACCATAAGGCTGACTTCCCATCGGCTCGCCCGGCGCCTTCATCCATTCGGGAATGTTGGGCGGAAGGTTGTCCGCGTCGGCGGCCGCAGAAGTGCCCGCGCCGAGAACGGCGCCTCCGACCGCCGCGGTGCTGCCTTGCAGAAAGCGACGGCGTGAGGCCCTCGCAAGATTGTCGTTCGTTGTGCTGCTCATCGCGGGTCCTTGGCTGGCGCTCAGGCTGCATGAAACCCTCCGAGAAGCGCTTTTGCAATTCGTCGGCGTTTCAAAAGCAGTCGATTTCAATCAGGACTGATCTAAATCCCCCCGCAGCAGGAGCAGTTCCTTTTCTTGCGACGCACAAACGTCCTGCCGCGTACGCGCTTCACTCGCCCGGCGCGATCGCGTTGCTAGGCGTGGGCCGGTCGGTGATCTGTTGTCCGAACAGACTGCCGATCAGCTCAACAGCAGTACGCGCGGTGCGTCCGCGCTCGTCGAGGAACGGATTGAGCTCGACAATGTCGACCGACCCGACCAGCCCGGAATCGTACAGGAGCTCCATGATCAGGTGCGCCTCGCGATACGTTGCTCCGCCCGGCACCGTGGTACCGACGCCCGGCGCGACGCAGGGGTCAAGGAAATCGACGTCGAAGCTCACGTGCAGAACACCGTTGCTCGCCTTGACGCGCTCGATGACACGTCGGATCAGTACTGCGACGCCGAACTCGTCGATCTGGCGCATGTCGGCAACCCTGATGCGGCGGGCGCGCATCAGATCCTTCTCGAGCTTGTCGGTCGAACGCGTCCCGAACAGATCGAGCCGGTCGGGATCGATCGACGCGCGTGGATCTTCGCCCAGGAGGCCGTCGAGGCCTGGCTCGCCGCACAGGAATGCCGCCGACATGCCGTGCATGTTGGCGGTGATCGTCGTCTCCGGCGTGTTGTAATCGGCATGCGCATCCAGCCAGAGCACGAACAACTCCTGCCCGCGCTCCTGCCAATGTCGCGCCATCGCGTTGACCGAGCCCATCGACAGCGTGTGGTCGCCGCCGAGAAAGATCGGGATCGCACCGGTGTTCGCGATCTCGTAGCCGCGGCGGCTCAGCACGCGCGTCCAGCGCTGGATCTCCCGATAGTGGTTGGCCTTGGCGGGCGGACTGTCGACGAGATCCCTGACGTCCGCAACGGAGAGATCGCCGTAGTCGACGACATCGATGTCGAGACTCTCGAGCAATGTCGCAAGGCCCGCGGTGCGCAGCGCCGCAGGTCCCATCAGCGTGCCCCGCTGCGAGGCCCCCATGTCGATGGGCGCGCCGAGCAACGCGATGCGCCGGGCTCGGTCCGGCATGGTCCGATCGGTCACGGCAATCTCCTGGGATCAGGAAGGTTGAGCCTTGAGGTCGTCGCCTGGTGCAGCAGCCTAGCAGAGATTCGCGTCCGTCGTTTCACCGGGATTTCACGGCGAAAATCCGTCGAGCAAGCGCCCGTCCCGGAACAAAATCCCGTGCGCCGAATTGCCAGTCCAAGGCCGGCACCCGCCGTTCATTACGGCGCCTGTCGCGGATAGCCAAAGGCCTTTGGGCCCGCTTTCAAAAACGAGCGCTCGCGCGGATAGCCAAAGGTGTCGGCCTTCATCTTATCGCCAGGCGCGGAGGTCGCGAGCTTGAGCACGGAAATACCGCAGCCCGCTCCCCAACCCGGCATGGCCGAGCGCGCCATCGATGCCGCAACCGACGTGTCGCGGACGATCGGCGAGGTGGCGGGAGGTTTGCACGCCGCTGTCGATCGCCTCACACTTGCCATCGAAGAAGCGCGAAAGCCCGGCAGGCCGCTCTCGACGGTCGCGGCGATCACGCGCGAAGCGCCGCTCGCCAGTCTCTTCGTTGCCTTCCTGTTCGGCGTTGCGATTGCGCGACGGCGCTAGCTAGGACGAAATGAATGCGGCAGATTCCGTTGGGAGCCAGAGGAACATCGACATTGCGGGTGCAACCCGAGCATCTTGCCGACCGATTCAAGGACGCCATATTGCCGCAAGTGCTTGCGACGCCCGTGATGATTTTGATCATGGAAAACGCCGCGCTCAATGCCATCAGACCGTTTTTGGATGCAGGTGAAAGCGCGGTCGGCACCGCAGTGGATGTACAACACTCCGCCGCCACGCCTGTAGGCCGCGAGGTGTGCGCGTCGGCCGAGGTAGTCAACGTCGAGGGAAAACGAGTTGACTTCAATGTGTCTGCAAGCGACGGCATAGAGGAGATCGGCAGCGGAACCCACCAACGAATTGTGATCGATCTTCGTTCGTTCAACGAGCGCCTTGCCAAAAAGAGGCTTCCATGATCGGGCGCTGTGGCCGTCAGTCATGATGGCGTCACGACCCCGCGTGCCGAACCTGCTCATGAAGCAGCGGTAGCGCCTTGCGATCGGAAAGGGGCAAATCGGGTGCGACCAGAAGGCGAGAATAGCGTGACTGCTCAGTGGCAGTATCAGGTTAGGTTCGATGTGAACGATTCGGCTACGGCGGAATCGGCACGCCGAAAACTCCTTCATCCGGCACTGGCGCTGCTGTTCGATATCCTCGCCGAGCATCGCGCTGCGCTGAAATGCCAGTTCGACGCCTTTGCGGAGTATGTCGCCGCAGCAGAAGAGCACGGCGTCGAAAACTATCCGCTCTACCAGTGGACGAAGGCGACGATCGAGAATCCGGCGAAAAAGGAAAAGTATTTGAAATCCTTTACGCTCTACGTGGACGACCGGGAGGTCTATGCCAAGGAGATTGCCGACGCGCTGGAGGCGGACTTGCAACCGCTCTCCACTAGCGGGCTCATCACGCGAATATCCAATCCCGCCAACAATCCTCAGTCGCCGCAGCGCCCCCGCGAGCGGCCCTAGCCCATCCGCGAGAGCGAGCTCGATACCCGCTCCTGGCCCGTGCTGACCAACCCCAATACTTGTCTGCCCGCCTGCTTTCAGGGGTAGATCGGACGTGGCCAGCGACGCAGCGAGCTCGACGCGAATGACCCTAGACTGACGTCACCAGCGTCAAAACAAGGGCATCGGTCATCGGGGCAGTCTTTTGAAATCATCAAAGCGAAGACGTTCGACAAGGGGGGCTCTGACATCCGTCGGAGTCCCTCGCTTGGATCTCGTGGCAGAAATAAAGAGGGCGACACCTTACTTGATGCCAACAGGGCACCCTTGTCTCGATGCCCTTGGTAATAGGATCGTCGGTGATTTCGACAAATGCGCGTCTGAGCATCACACCGGCCCGAAGCTCGCGGCGAGATTGGATGGGTCGACCAGTTCCACGCTGGTCGGATCGTTCGGATCGCGAAACCGCACCAGCACCGGAAAATCTTCGAGCGGCAACTCACCCGTAGGCTTCAACCGCTTCACCTCGTCGAGATAAGCGGCGGACGGTGGATGGCGTAGGCCCCAGAAGGCGCGCGCGGGGCATGGCCCGTCGTTCACCTGTAGCTGTGATCTGATGAGACTATATGCGCGCGTTCACCGCTTTGGGTTCAATGGAAAGATACGTGTGTAGCCGTTTAGCAGCAGCGCCCTAAGCTCTCAGTCTTCAAGCGCCAGTGGGATTACGGTGCGGTACTTTCCGGCGGAAGATGGAACTGGCGGTTCGGCGGCCAACTCAACAGACACGTGACCAAGCCCATGCTCATTCAACAGCTTGGTCAGTTCGGAATGCACCGCCCGCCAAACCCGGCTTGGGTCAGCGTCGGCTGCGGGATGTAGGCGAACGCGCAATTGTGTTGGCGCAGTCTGCACTATCTGAAACAACTCCACACCGGGTACATGATCGATCTCAAGCGCGAGCGATGGCACTGCGACTTCCTCTCCGCGTTCGGTTGGAAACGTGAGGATGTCGGCAGCTCGGCCCCGTACGCGGATCGCCGGAAGTGGGTTGCCGCAAGGACAAGGATCAGGTCGTTGCAGGATGCGGTCGCCTAGATCGTAGCGGAGGATCGGCTGCACGCGATTGGCGAGGTTGCTCACGAGGACCGTATGCGACTCCTCGCCGGGCGGAACCGGCCGATAGCTCGCGTCGACGGGTTCGAGAATCACCCAATCGCTGTTGACATGATACCAACCGTGTTCACAGCCGATGGCCATGAACAGGCATTCAGTCGCGACGTAAACGGTCCGGACCTTGGCGTGGAATGCCCTTGCGATCCGGTCGTATCCGTCCTGCGAAAGCCCTTCCGAAGTCGGAAGAACCAGCACCGGCTGAATATGTAGGCGACCGGCATCCTGCTCGGCGGCCAATAGTGCCATGACGCTGGCGTATCCGATGAGCAGAGCCGGGCGGTACCGATTGAGTTCGGCGACCAGATTGCGCAACGGCGCCTGCGCCGGAAGGGCCCGTAATCGTCGGGCCGATCGCTTTGTACGGATTGCAGCAAAGCTGGTTGCGCCGATGTAATGGCCGCCCATCGCCAGGACCGACGCCGC
>NZ_LUUB01000105.1:7500-54307 GCF_001641635.1 Bradyrhizobium centrolobii | reverse complement strand
TGTGCGGACCGGGGACATGGGTAACACCGTTCGGAGACATGGGTAACACATTCATTTTGCATCACCTCGAAGATCGATGGATGCGATTTGATGGGCTCCGAAGTAGACGCCGAACTGACCATCCGTGGCGAGTGGCCTGATGGCCAGAAGCTCGCCCCGGAAGGCCTCCGGAACGCGCCAGCGCTGCTTGCCGAAGCGTAAGTTGGCCTTGAGCTGACTGGCCCTGCGCACGATTGCTCCTTCCTCGTACTCGGGCTCGGGCAGCTTGCTTGGCAATGAACGGGAGCTTGGCCGATACCGGTTCGCCGGGACGTCGTAGTCCAATGATTGGTGGGGCCGCTCGGTATTGTAGACGTGCCGCCAGCGGTCGAATGCCTTCTGCAAGTCGCGCGTGGTTCTGAACGTTGTCATGGACAGGACTTCGGTCTTCAGCGTGCGGTGGAAGCGCTCATTCTTTCCCTTGGTCTGAGGATGATAGGGGCGGGCATAGATGACGTCGACGCCCAGCTTGAGCAGCCAGACACGAAGTTTGGTCCATCGAACTTCGGAGCACGTGCCCCAGGGCACACCGTTATCGACCAGGAACGCATTGGGCAGGCCGTAGCGGCGAAACGTCCGTTCGAGATGCTGCTGGACCGTCTCACTTTGCTCGTTGGTGCAGGCCTGCAGGCACAAGGCATAACGGGAATGGTCGTCAACCATGGTGAGCGGGTGACACATCTGCCGGTCGCCCAGAGGGAAGCGTCCCTTGAAGTCCATCTGCCAGACGTCGTTAGGAGCCGGGTGTTCGAAGCGGATGTATTGCGCCGGCTGTGCAGGCGGCGGGACGCGCTCATGCCGGGCTAGAATCGCGTGGACCGTCGAGGCCGCAGGCACGCTCTTCTGCCGATCCTCCAGGCGACGGCGAATCTTGCGGGCGCCCCATGTCGGATGCGCGTCTCGTACCTCCAAGACGGCCGCTTCGATCGCCTCCGCGCTTCGCGCCGGAGAGACATGCGGCCGCCGCGACTGGTCCTGAGCCCAATCCTTCTCGACGGCCTCTGCCGCGGTCGCCCTAGCCAGCCACTTGTACGCGGTCCTCGGACTGATCCCGAAGCGACGGCACAGCTCCCGCCGGTTCACGTCCGCCTGCCGGAACAATCGAACGAACTCTTTCCTCTGGTCCATGAGTGACACCTCGCGCCACGGCATGTCGGCCCTCCCAAGCCTTCCATGCCGTCGATGTGTTACCCATGTCTCCGAACGGTGTTACCCATGTCCCCGGTCCGCACACTTGACCGGGCGATCCAGTAATCCGAGACGCCGGAGCGCTACGGAGAAGGCGCGGCGTACTGGATACCCCGCTTTCGCGGGGTATGACAGCCGTCGCGGGTCTTACGCCGGCGCGCCCGACTTCACGAGCTTGTAGATCACCGAATCCATCAGCGCCTGGAACGAGGCGTCGATGATGTTCGGAGATACGCCGACGGTGGTCCAGCTGTCGCCATTCTCGTCCTCGCTCTCGATCAGAACGCGCGTGACCGCGCCGGTGCCGCCGTTGAGGATGCGCACTCGGTAGTCGATCAGCTTCAGGCCCTCGATGTATTTCTGGTACTTGCCGAGGTCCTTGCGCAAGGCGACATCGAGCGCGTTGACGGGACCGTTGCCTTCGGCCGCCGAGATCAGGTGCTCGCCGGCGACGTCAACCTTCACGACGGCCAGCGCGACAGTGACGCGCTCGCCAAGCGCGTTGTAGCGCTGCTCGACATTGACGTCGAACTGCTCGACCTCGAAATAGTGCGGCACCTTGCCGAGCGTGCGGCGCGCCAGGAGCTCGAACGAGGCGTTGGCGGACTCGTAGGCATAGCCGGCCGCCTCGCGCTCCTTCAATTCCTCGACCAGCCGAGTCAGCTTCGGATCGCTCTTTTCATATGGGATTCCGGCGCGGTCGAGCTCGGCAATGACGTTGGAACGCCCGGCCTGATCGGACACCAGCACCTTGCGGTGATTGCCAATCGCGTCAGGCGCGACATGCTCGTAGGTCTGCGGATCCTTCAGCACGGCGGAGGCATGGATGCCGGTCTTGGTGACGAAGGCGCTCTCGCCGACATAGGCAGCGTGCCGGTTCGGCACGCGGTTGAGCATGTCGTCGAGCGTGCGCGAGACTTTTACGAGGCTTGCCAGCTTCTCGCCCGTCACGCCGATCTCGAAGGCGTCCGAAAATTCCTTCTTGAGTTTCAGCGTCGGGATCAGCGAGCAGAGATTGGCATTGCCGCAGCGCTCCCCGAGCCCGTTCAGCGTGCCCTGGATCTGCCGCGCGCCGGCACGCACCGCCGCGAGCGAATTCGCAACCGCCTGCTCGGTGTCGTTATGGGCGTGGATGCCGACGTGATCGCCGGGGATGTGCTTGATCACCTCGGTGACGATGGCCTCGACCTCATGCGGCATGGTGCCGCCATTGGTGTCGCACAGCACCACCCAGCGCGCGCCAGACTCATACGCGGCCTTGGCGCAGGCGAGCGCGAAGCTCGCGTCCTCCTTGTAGCCGTCGAAGAAATGCTCGCAGTCGAGCATCACCTCGCGGCCGGCGGCCTTAGCGGCGCTGACGCTGTCGCGGATCGAGGCGAGGTTCTCTTCTTTCGTCGTCTCCAGCGCGACGCGCACCTGATAGGCCGACGACTTTGCCACGAAGCAGATCGCGTCGGCTTTCGCTTCCAGGAGCCCGGCGACGCCGGGATCGTTGGAGACCGAGCGCCCGGCCCGCCGCGTCATGCCGAAGGCGGTGAAGCGCGCATGGGCGAGCTTCGGCTTGGTGCCGAAAAACTCCGTGTCGAGCGGATTGGCGCCGGGATAGCCGCCCTCGACATAGTCGATGCCGAGTTCGTCCAGCATCGTGGCGATGACCTGCTTGTCGGCGAGCGTGAAATCGACGCCATTGGTCTGCGCGCCGTCGCGCAGCGTGGTATCGAACAGATAGAGGCGCTCCTTGCTCATTGCGGTGCTCCGAGCGTCTTCTTCATGGTGGTGTTGGCGAGCCATTCGTCGTTGACGGTGACGCTGTTGCGTTGCTGGGCGGCATAGCCGCGCTTGGCAAAGAAGCCCTGGGCGGTGTCGCTGGCATCGACCGTCAGGCTTTTCGCGCCACGGCCTCCGGCGAGCTTTTCCAGCGCATCGACCAGCATGGTCGCGACGCCCTGCCCGCTGACTGCCGGATGCACGTAGAGCATGCGGATATGATCATTGCCGCGCAGCGAGGCGAAGCCGACGGGCGAGCCGTCCAGCGTGGCGATCAACGTCAGGTCGGAGGCGAGCTGGCGGCCGAACTCCTCGTCCTCCGCTGCCGCCATCCAGGCTTCCTGCTGCGCCTCGTTATAGTCGTCGCCGGTCAACTCCTCGATGCTGGCCGCAAAGATCGCAGCGAGGATCGGCACGTCGGCCGGCAGGAAGGGCCGCAGCGCGGGTTTTGGGAGTGCTTGTGCCATCACGCGAGCTCCCAGGTCGTCATCGGCTTGCCATCGGCATCCTTGCCGTCCTTGAGTACGACGCCCTTGGCGGCGAGCTCGTCACGGATGCGATCGGACTCCTTGAAGTCCTTTCTCGCACGCGCGGCAGCGCGCTCCGCGATCAAGCGGTCGATCTCGCCCGCGTCGACGCCGCTCGCCTGCCGCTTCCGCCCCTCCCACTGCGCGGCGCTCTCGGAGAGGAAGCCGAGCAGGCGCAGCGACGCCGAAAGCCCGCTCGCATCGGACGAATTGCGCAGACCATGCAGCGCCGCAATCGTCTGCGGCGTGTTCAGGTCGTCGAGCAACGGCTCGATCACAGATGCGGCCGGCTTGCCGGGCGTAACGTCAGCCGCAAAGCGATACCAGTCGTCGAGCGTCTTGGCGCTCTCCTCCAGTGACTTCATCGTCCAGTCGATCGGCGAGCGGTAATGCGTCTTCAGCATGTTCAGGCGCAGCACCTCGCCCGGCCAATCCGCGAGCAGGTCGCGGATGGTGACGAAGTTGCCGAGGCTCTTCGACATCTTCTCGCTCTCGACCTGAAGGAATCCGTTGTGCATCCAGTAGTTCGCCATGCGCGACTGGTGGAACGCGCAGCAGCTCTGCGCGACCTCGTTCTCGTGATGCGGAAACACGAGATCGATGCCGCCGCCGTGAATGTCGAAGTGCGTGCCGAGATGCTTCCAGGCCATGGCCGAGCACTCGACGTGCCAGCCCGGACGGCCCTGCACCTCGATGCCCGCCGGCGACGGCCATGACGGCT
Organism: Bradyrhizobium centrolobii; assembly: GCF_001641635.1. Classification (GTDB taxonomy): domain Bacteria; phylum Pseudomonadota; class Alphaproteobacteria; order Rhizobiales; family Xanthobacteraceae; genus Bradyrhizobium; species Bradyrhizobium centrolobii. The sequence continues at coordinate 50,065 of NZ_LUUB01000105.1, read as the reverse complement.
CGCCCGGCTTGGACGGCTTCCACAGCACGAAGTCGGTGGCGTCGCGCTTGTAGGGCGCGACGTCGACGCGCGCACCGGCGATCATCTCGTCGAGCGAACGCTTCGACAATGCGCCGTAACGCGGCAACTCGGAATTGGCCGCGTTCATCGCCTGCGGCGAGAACAGCACGTGGTCCTCGGCGACATAGGCAAAACCGCCGGCGACGAGCTTTTCGATGATCTCGCGCATCTCGCCGATGTGCTCGGTCGCGCGCGGCTCGACGCTTGGCCTCAGCGCCTGGAGCGCATCGACGTCGGCGTGAAACTGACGGCCCGTCTCTTCGGTGACCTTGCGGATCGCCTCGTTCAGCGGCAGGCCGGGAAAATCCCGCGCGGCGCGGTCGTTGATCTTGTCGTCGACGTCGGTGATGTTGCGGACATATTTGACGTGCGCCTCGCCATAGAGATGGCGGAGCAGCCGAAACAGCACATCGAACACGATCACCGGTCGCGCATTGCCGATATGGGCGAAGTCATAGACCGTCGGTCCGCAGACATACATGCGGACATTTTTGGGATCGAGCGGCACGAACGGCCGCTTCTCCTTCGTCAGCGTATCGTAAAGGCGCAATTCCATATGGACACCCATCGGCTGTTGGCCGGGCGTCCAGTGCTCTCAATGCTTTTGAGAAAAGACGGCTCCAGCCAGCGAATCGCTAGCTCGTAATCTCGCAAATAGCGCAAATGGCGAGGAGACCGTTCATGCGGGAACATATGGGCCACGAAGGGCCCTCGCGTCAAGAGAGCCGCGAAAATGCCGTCTTCTCTCCGCAAAGCGCGCCTGCCCCGCCATTATGCTTCATCATCCTTAACCTTTTGAGTTTATTCGGAAGCTGGCGGTTCCCCAGCCCCCCGGTGCACCATGCGATCCCTGCTCGCGCTCCTCTCCTGTGCCTTCATCGTCGCTGCATCTGCTGCATCCGCCGAGACCCGCGTCTTTATCATCGCCAACCAGGCTGACGGCTACGGCATCGACCAGTGCCTCGCCAAGGGTGAGAAATGCGGCGCGCAGGTCGCGCGCACCTATTGCCAGTCGCGGGATTTCGCCCAGGCATCGGCCTATCGCCGGGTCGATCCCGACGAAATTACCGGCTCGGTCCCCAAATCCGGCGCAAACTGCTCCCATGGCCATTGTGACGAATATGTTGCAATCACCTGCCAGCGCTGAATTCGCTCGGAGCTGGCGCATCTTAGGCCAAATCTGCGCTCCCGAAACGACGTGACGATGCCCCGAGAAGCGGGTAATGGAGGGCGCGCTTCGGCCCCCACCGTCCGTGGGGCCGCGACCTCGCTAGAATGGCGGATATGCCTGAATTTTTGTCCCTGTCTCGCTCTCGCTCCCTCCTTGCAAGTGCCGTGCTTCTGAGCGCGATCGCGCTCGCCACCGACGCATTCGCTCAGGCCGGTCCGCCCGGACCGCCGCCTCCGCCCACGCAGGGCGGGCTCGGGCCGAACCCTATGTGCGCGCGGCTGGAAGGACAGCTCGCCACACTCGACCGCGGTGGAAGCAGCGATCCGGCGCGCGAAGACCAGATCCGCCGCTACCAGGATTCCCAGACCCGCCAGCAGGCCGAGCTCGACCGCGTCACCATGCAGGCCAAGCGCATGGGCTGCGATTCCTCCGGCTTCTTCTCGCTGTTCAACGGCCAGTCGGCGCAATGCGGCCCGGTCAACACCCAGATCCAGCAGATGCGCGCCAATCTGGACCAGATCACCGCCAATCTCGAACGCTTGCGCGGCGGCGGTCCCGGCGGCTTCAGCCCGGAGCGCGACAACCAGCGCCGCTCGGTGCTGCTTGCGCTCGCGCAGAACAATTGCGGCCCGCAATATGCCAACGCCGCGCAATCGCAGGGCGGCAACTTCCTGAGCAATCTGTTCGGCGGCGGCAACAGCGCCAACAATCCGCCCGGCGCGCCGCCGCCGGCTGATCTCGGCCCGCAGTCCGGCACGTATCGTACCGTGTGTGTCCGTACCTGCGACGGCGCCTACTTCCCGATTTCGTTTGCGACGGTGCCGGCGCGCTTCCCCGATGACGAGAAGACCTGCAAGGCGCTGTGTCCGGCGGCGGACGCCTCGCTTTATGCCTACCGCAATCCTGGCGAGGACATGAACTCGGCGGTGTCCGTCAGTGGCCAGCCCTACACGGCGCTGCCGAACGCATTCAAATTCCGCAGCGAGTTCAACCCGTCCTGCTCATGCAAGGCCGCCGGCCAGAGCTGGGCCGACGCGCTGAAATCGGTCGACGACAAGGCCGCCGCGGAGCAGCAGGGTGACATCATCGTCACCGAGGAAAGCGCGAAGAAAATGCAGCAGCGGCAGCTCACCAAGAGCCAGCCCACCAACGGCAAGAAAGGCGCGCCCCCACCGCCCGCCACGGCCAGCGCGCCGGCGGCGGCACCGCCCGCGGACACCGGCGCCACCGCTGCGACCTCCGAGAACAAGCCGATCCGCTCGGTCGGGCCGACCTTCATCGCTCCGAAGCAATAGCTTTACGGCAATCTCAAGCGAAGGCGGCCGCCTGGCGCGGCCGCTTTGCTGTTACTGCTCGCCCTCGCGGCTCCACGGAAAGAGATTGGCCGGAAAGTCCGCAGCATAGCGCTTTCCCTTCGGGGGCGGCGGTGGCTCGTCCGGTGGATTCGGGTTCGGCTCGACCACCCTCCGGTAAAGATGCCAGGTGGCATGGCCGAGCACCGGCAGGACGACAGCGAGACCGACGAAGAGCGGTATCGAGCCGATCACGAGCAGCGCCGCGACGATGAGGCCCCAGGCGGCCATCGCAACCGGATTCGCGGCCACCACTCGGAGTGACGTGCGGATCGCATCGATCGCAGTCGCATGCCGGTCGAGCATCAACGGAAACGACACGACGCTGACACACAGGGCCACAACCGCAAACAGGAAACCGACACCACAGCCGACGATGATGAGCGACCAGCCTTCCGGTGTCGTCAGCACGCGTGTTGCGAAGTCAGGAATGCTTGCAGCCGGCGCGTGACCGAAGATTGTGACGTAGATTGCGTTCGCGACACCGATCCAGGCCCCGAACAGGACGAGCAGGAGCACGCCGAGCTCGAGCATGGCGCCGAACGACGGTGCGCGCAGCACCTTGATCGCGTCCCATGCACCGACCTCCTCGCCGCGCTCACGGCGACGGCTGAGTTCGTAGAGACCGATCGCGGCAAAAGGGCCGATCAAGGCAAACCCCGCGGCCAGCGGAAACAATAGCGGCAGGACCGAATAGCCGAGGACCATCCTGAACAGGACGAGACCGAGAACTGGATAAATCACGCACACGACGATCGCGTGACTCGGCATCGCCTGGAAATCCTCCCAACCCAGGCGCAGCGCGTCGGTCAGGTCGGACAGACTGATCTTGCGGATGGGATAAGAGGCCGCTTCGCCGAATACGTGCCGCCGTATGAGGTCGTGGGAGTACAGAGTGGCCATGAACGCACCCTCCCGTGCTGAAAGCCGCGGTGGCGATACCACGCGCCTTCCAGCCGCGCGTGTCCGCCTCACGAGCGAGGAACGCGATGGGCCGAGTACGGCAACCCAGGTTCAGCGAATCGAGCCTGGCCGGACGGAACCCGTCGCGACCTGCTTCACAAGCTTAGCGCGCACGCGGCACGGCTGTGCTCACGGTTGGGTGAATTGTGCATCCGCCAAGATTTGTGCGTTGCGTCACCCCAGACACAGCCATCTGACAGCGCAACTGACGCTTCGCCGAGTTGCCGGGCGAGAGCGACGCCCTCCCCACGTCAGCACGTCTACATGCGCTATTGACGCCGGGTTCGGCGGGTATCATTTTGAATGCATAGACGCCCCCAGCTCCGATGAGATTGGCGGTCGCGACCTCTCTCTTGATATCGCGACCGGTTGAATGGGCGAGGCAAGAGGCGCGGCGATGGCGTGCATGCCAACGCAGCCATCGCGATAGACGTGAGCTCCGCCCCGGATTCGTATCCGCAGCCTTTGATGGCAAGGATGGATCAGGATGGCTGTCGCACTGATACTGCTTCTGGTCGCGATCGGCTCGGTGCTGTTTCACCTCTACAGCCCGTGGTGGTGGACACCGATCGCCACGAACTGGGCCTATATCGACCACACCATCAACATCACCTTCTGGATCACGGGCTTCGTTTTCGTCGCGGTCATCGCCTTCATGGCCTATTGCGTCTTCCGCTTTCACCACAAGGAGGGAAGACGGGCCGACTACAATCCGGAAAACAAAAGGCTCGAATGGTGGCTGAGCGTCGGGACCGGCGTCGGCGTTGCGGCCATGCTGGCGCCTGGCCTCGTGGTCTGGCATCAGTTCGTGACGGTGCCTGCGGATGCCAGCGAGATCGAGGTCATGGGCCAGCAATGGCAGTGGAGCTTCCGCCTTCCCGGCAAGGATGGGCGGTTGGGCACGTCCGATGTCCGCAACATCGGTTCCGACAATCCGATGGGACTCAATCGCGATGATCCACATGCGCAGGACGACGTCGTGATCGAGAACGGCGACCTGCACCTTCAAGTAGGAAAGCCGGTCAAGATTCTCCTCCGCTCGGTTGATGTCCTGCACGATTTCTACGTGCCCGAATTCCGGGCCAAGATGGACATGGTTCCAGGCGTGGTGACCTATTTCTGGATAAAGCCGATCCGAACCGGAACGTTCGACGTTCTCTGCGCGGAGCTTTGTGGCGCTGCGCACTATCAAATGCGGGCTAAGGTCATCGTCGACGAAGAGGGTGAATATCACGCCTGGTTGGAGCAACAGAAAACGTTTGCAGAATTGTCGCTTGGAAAAGCCGTCGTGAAGGCGACCTACCAATCCGGCGGCAAGACCTACCAATCCGGCGGCAAGTAGCAAGCTGCCGCCGCGAAGATAAAGGCGAACTCGTCGCCCCCGAAGGAAACGACCGAGGAGGTATTTCTATGGTCGATATTCCATATGACAGGATCGCAGACATCCCGCCTGCCGAAGTGCCCGATGTCGAACTCTATCACCCGAGGAGCTGGTGGACACGCTATGTCTTCTCGCAGGACGCCAAGGTGATCGCCGTTCAGTACGCGCTGACAGCCTCGGCCATCGGGCTGGTGGCCCTGGTGCTGTCGTGGCTGATGCGACTGCAACTGGGATTCCCCGGCACCTTCTCTTTCATCGATGCCAACCAGTACCTCCAGTTCATCACCATGCACGGCATGATCATGGTGATCTACCTGCTCACCGCATTGTTCCTGGGCGGCTTCGGCAACTACCTGATCCCGCTGATGGTCGGCGCCCGGGACATGGTCTTCCCCTATGTGAACATGCTGAGCTACTGGGTCTACCTGCTCGCAGTCCTGGTGCTGGCCTCGACATTCTTCGTGCCCGGCGGCCCCACCGGCGCCGGCTGGACGCTGTACCCGCCGCAAGCAATCCTCTCCGGAACGCCCGGACAGGATTGGGGCATCATTCTCATGATGTCGTCCCTGATCCTGTTCATCATCGGCTTCACCATGGGCGGCTTGAACTATGTGGTCACGGTGCTGCAGGCGCGCACCCGCGGCATGACGTTGATGCGTTTGCCCCTGACGGTGTGGGGCATTTTCACCGCCACCGTCATGGCGCTGCTGGCATTCCCCGCACTCTTCGTTGCCTCGGTCATGCTGCTGCTCGATCGTCTCTTGGGAACCAGCTTCTTCATGCCCTCTCTCGTCGAGATGGGCACGCTTTCGAAATATGGTGGGGGCAGCCCGCTGCTCTTCCAGCACCTGTTCTGGTTCTTCGGCCATCCCGAGGTCTACATCGTCGCCCTGCCCGCCTTCGGCATCGTCTCTGATCTGATCAGCACGCATGCGCGCAAGAACATCTTTGGTTACCGCATGATGGTCTGGGCGATCGTGGCCATCGGCGCGCTCAGCTTCATCGTATGGGCGCACCACATGTATGTGAGCGGCATGTTCCCGCAGTTCGGGTACTTCTTCGCCACCACGACGCTGATCATCGCCATCCCCACCGCAATCAAGGTCTACAACTGGGTGCTGACCCTGTGGCGCGGCGACATTCATCTCAGGGTGCCGATGCTGTTCGCCCTCGGCTTCATCATCACCTTCGTGAACGGGGGGCTCACCGGCCTCTTCCTCGGCAACGTCGTCGTGGATGTCCCCCTCTCGGATACCATGTTCGTGGTCGCGCATTTCCACATGGTGATGGGCGTGGCGCCGATCATGGTCGTGCTTGGGGCGATCTATCACTGGTACCCCAAGGTCACGGGGCGGATGCTGAACGATGCACTCGGCAAGTTTCACTTCTGGGTCACCTTCCTCGGCGCCTACCTGATCTTCTTCCCCATGCACTATCTTGGACTGCTCGGGGTTCCGCGCCGCTATTTCGAACTCGGCGATGCCGCGTTCATCCCGCCTTCGGCCCATTCACTGAACGCCTTCATCTCCGTGGTGGCCCTGACCGTCGGCTTCAGCCAAATGGTGTTCCTGTTCAACCTTGCCTGGAGCCTGTTCAAAGGTGAGGCCTCAGGCGGCAATCCGTGGCGGGCGACGACGCTGGAGTGGCAGACGCCGGAGACGCCCCCCGGGCACGGCAACTGGGGCAAGGAGCTCCCGGTCGTCTACCGCTGGGCCTATGACTACAGCGTACCCGGCGCCGAGCAGGACTTCATTCCGCAAAACCAGCCACCGGCCGCGACACGGGTCGTTCAGGGAGCTGCTTCGTGAGCGCCATCATCCTGTTCCTGGCTGTGATCGCGATCATCGCCGGATGGTGGCTGTCGCAGCAGCGCCTGACGGCCAAGCCCTGGCTGGAGGAAGGTCCGGTCGGCGACTTCCCCGGCAGCGACGCCATGACCTGGCCGGCAGCGAAGATCGGACTTGGCGTGTTTCTCGCCGTCGCGAGCTGTTTGTTCGTCCTCTTCATCAGCGCCTACTCGATGCGCATGAACGTGGTGGACTGGCGCGCACTACCCGTGCCTCGGCTCTTGTGGCTCAACACGGGCGTCCTGGTCCTGAGCAGCGTCGCGCTGCAATGGTCATACGTGGCCGCGCGCCGAGACGATGCTGAAGGCGTCATGATCGGCCTGCTCGCCGGCGGAGCATCTGCCGTGATCTTCCTCGCCGGGCAGCTCCTGGCCTGGCAGCAGCTCAACGCGGCCGGATATTTCGTGGCGTCCAATCCGGCCAATTCCTTCTTCTACCTATTGACCGCGGTGCACGGGCTGCATCTGACGGGCGGCCTGGTGGCGCTGGGCAGAACCTCGGCCAAGGTGTGGCGCAGCTCCAAGATCGCCGACGTGCGCTTGAGCGTGGAATTATGCGCCATCTACTGGCACTTCCTGCTGTTGGTCTGGCTTGTCCTGCTCGGGCTTCTCACGGGCTGGACCGACGATTTCGTCAACATCTGTCGCCAATTGCTGAGCTAGGGAGGCGAGACCAGATGGCTGAGACTGCACTGACACATACAGCAGAAGCTCCTGAACGGCTTCCAGGTTGGCGCGGCATCGCTGCGGACTGGGCTTCGGATCAGCGCGCGTTCAAGAATGTGTCCTGGGGCAAGGCCATGATGTGGATCTTCCTCCTCAGCGACACCTTCATCTTCAGTTGCTTCCTGCTCTCCTACATGACGGCGCGCATGTCGACGACCGTGCCGTGGCCCAACCCCAGCGAAGTCTTCGCCCTCAACTTCGCCGGCAAGCACATTCCGCTCATCCTGATCGCCATCATGACCTTCATCCTGATCAGCAGCAGCGGGACGATGGCGATGGCCGTCAATTTCGGCTACCGCCGCGATCGCGTCAGGACCGCAGCCCTGATGCTGGTGACAGCGGCCTTCGGCGCAACCTTCGTCGGCATGCAGGCTTTCGAGTGGACCAAGCTGATCAGGGAGGGCGTCCGGCCCTGGGGCAACCCGTGGGGCGCGGAGCAATTTGGCTCAAGCTTCTTCATGATCACCGGCTTCCACGGCACCCACGTGACGATCGGCGTGATCTTCCTGATCGCCATTGCGCGGAAGGTCTTGCGCGGAGACTTCGACGTCGGGAGGCGAGGCTTCTTCACGAGCCGCAAGGGATATTACGAGATCGTCGAGATCATGGGCCTGTACTGGCACTTCGTCGATCTCGTGTGGGTATTCATCTTTGCCTTGTTCTATCTTTGGTGAGGTCGGCGCATGACAAACACGGCGGTACACATGGAAGGACAGCTCCACGCTCCTGCGCATGGCACAGTCGCAACAGCAGCCGTGCACGCCAAGGGTCAACAGCACCCGATCAAGCTCTACCTCGTGGTCTGGGGCTGGTTGTTTGTCCTCAGCACGTGCTCCTACCTCGTCGACTACTTTGGCCTGCATGGCTATCTCAGGTGGTCGCTGATCCTGCTGTTCATGGTGTTGAAGGCCGGCCTGATCGTCGCCGTCTTCATGCACATGGCCTGGGAGCGGCTGGCCCTGGCCTATGCCATCCTGGCGCCGCCGATCGCGGTGTTGGTTTTTGTGGCGATCATGGTGCTCGAATCCGAATACACGCACTTGCTTCGGGTGCTGTTCTTCGCAAGCCCGTCGTAGCAGTACACGAGTTCGCTCCTTACTCCACAGTCATGCCCCGCGAAGGCGGGGCATCCAGTACTTCGTGGCGCCAGTTGGTTTCCACAACGTCCGCCGCGGAGTACTGGATCATCCGCCTTCGCGGATGATGACAGATAGACGTGTGGCGAGACCGCCCGTCTCTCTGCGGTGCTACCCCTCGAACGCGTCGATCGACGCCTGGCTGCCGCGCGAGATCAGCGCCTCGTCGGGCGCCGGCAGCGGTTCGCCGCCATCGCGGAAGCGGTTGGTGATGGGATAGCGGCGGTCGCGACCGAAATTCTTGCGCGTCACCTTCACGCCGGGCGCGGCCTGGCGGCGCTTGTATTCGGCGACGTTGAGGAGATGGTCGATGCGCACGACCGTTTCAAGGTCAAAGCCGGCGGCGATGATCTGGTCGAGCGGCTCCTCGCGTTCGACCAGACGCTCCAGGATGGCGTCGAGCACGTCATAGGGCGGCAGCGAATCCTGGTCCGTCTGGTTCTCCCGCAGCTCCGCCGTCGGCGGGCGCGCGATGATGTCAGGCGGGATCACCTCGCCCGACGGGCCGAGCGCGCCGTCCGGCTTCCAGGTGTTGCGCAACGCCGCCAGACGAAACACCTGTGTCTTGTAGATGTCCTTGATCGGATTGAAGCCGCCGTTCATGTCGCCATAGAGCGTGGCGTAGCCGACCGACATTTCCGACTTGTTGCCGGTGGTCACCACCATCAGCCCGGTCTTGTTCGAGATCGCCATCAGCAGCGTGCCGCGGGTGCGAGCCTGCAGATTTTCCTCGGTGATATCAGTCGGCAGATTCTTGAAGATATCGGAGAGGATGGTCTCAAAGCCGTTCACCGCCTCCGCGATCGGCAGGACCTCGTAGCGGATCCCGAGGTGGCCCGCGAGCTCGCCGGCATCGGCGATCGAGCTTGGCGCGGTGAAGCGATAAGGCAGCATCACGCCGTGCACCTGATCCGCGCCGAGCGCGTCGACCGCGATCGCCGCGCAGAGGGCGGAATCGATGCCGCCGGAAATGCCGAGCAGTACGCCCGGAAAGCCGTTCTTGGCGACATAGTCGCGCAAGCCGAGCACGCAGGCAGCGTAGTCCGCCTCGTCACCCTCGGGCAGCTCGGCGACCGGCCCCGTACAGCGCCAATCGTCGCCATTCTTGCCAAAGCGCAGCGTGGTGATGCTCTCGGCGAACGCCGGCAGCTGCGCTGCGAGCGAAAGATCGCCGTTGAGCGCGAAGGAGGCGCCGTCGAACACCAGTTCGTCCTGGCCGCAGACCTGGTTCAGGTAGACCAGCGGCAGGCCGCTCTCGGTGATACGCGCCACCGCCACAGACAGGCGCACGTCGCCCTTGTCGCGGGCATAAGGCGAGCCGTTCGGCACAAGGATGATCTCCGCGCCGGTCTCGGCCAGCGTCTCGACGACGTTCTCGTAGTCCTCCGACTCTTCCAGCCAGATATCCTCGCAGATCGGCACGCCGATCCGCACGCCGCGCACGGTCACGGGGCCGGCGGCGGGTCCGCGCGCAAACAGCCGCTTCTCGTCGAACACGCCATAATTCGGCAGGTTGCATTTGAAGCGCAGCGCGGCGATGCACCCGCCATCGAGCAGCGCGCAGGCATTGTACAGCCTGTCATCCTCGACCCAGGGCGTGCCGACCAGCATCGCCGGACCGCCATCGGCGGTCTCTCGGGCAAGGCTTTCGATCGCCGCGCGACAGGCGGCCTGGAAGGCAGGCTTCTGCACCAGGTCTTCCGGCGGATAGCCGGCAATGAACAATTCCGGAAACAGCACGAGGTCGGCGCCGTCGGCCGCAGCCTGGGCCCGCGCAGCGCGCACCTTCGCGGCATTGCCGTCAATGTCGCCCACCGTCGGATTGAGCTGGGCGAGCGTGACCGCGAATTCGTTGAGACGTTCGGTCATCGATCGCTCGCATTCACCTCTCCCGAAGGGAGAGGCATAGGCCCCCTTCGGGGGCCGTTCTCGAGAACGCCGAGGCGCAGCCTCGGCTGTGTTGCATCGAAGATGCAATCCGGGTGAGGGGTTCCAGTCTCTCGTGGGACCCGAGCCCCCTCACCCGATTTGCGCTCGACGATGCTGCGCATCGCGAGACGCAAATCGACCTCTCCCCGTTGGGGAGAGGTGAAGGAGTCTCGGACACCCATGCTCAATGGACATTCTCCGCGAGCTAGACGAACCCCAATCGCTCGACGATGGCAAAAATCCAGAACGCGCCGGCCATCAGCAGCGCCACGCCGACGGCCGCCGAACCCATATCCTTGACCCGTCCGATCTGCTTGTCGTGATCCATGGTCAGGCGATCCGCGAGCTTCTCGATCGCGGTGTTGAGCAGTTCGACCACCAGCACGAACGCGACGGCGCAGACCAGCTCGACCGCCCGCATCGCGGTCGCCCCGATGAACCAGGCAAGCGGCAGCGACACAAGGAGCGCAAAAATCTCCTCGCGGACGGCCTGCTCCGAGCGGAACGCGAAGGCCAGACCGTTACGGGAATTGATCGTGGCCTTCCAGAGCCGCAGCAAGGTGTTAAAGTCCCGCTGCCGCCGGCATCGGCTTGACCTTGCCGGCGCGTTCCTGCTTCAGCAGCTCCGCGACCAGGAAGGCCATGTCGATGGATTGCTCGGCATTGAGGCGGGGATCGCAGACGGTGTGGTAGCGGTCGTTGAGATCCTCGTCCGTGATCGCGCGGGCGCCGCCGAGGCACTCGGTGACGTCCTTGCCCGTCATCTCCAGATGCACGCCGCCGGCATGCGTCCCTTCGGCGGCGTGGATCGCGAAGAACGACTTCACCTCCGACAGGATGCGGTCGAACGGGCGCGTCTTGTAACCGGTGGTGGAGGTGATGGTGTTGCCGTGCATGGGGTCGCAGGACCAGACCACCACCCTGCCTTCGCGCTTCACGGCTCGGATCAGGTTCGGCAGATGCTCGACGACCTTGTCGGAGCCGAAGCGGCTGATCAGCGTCAGCCGGCCCGGCTCGTTGTCGGGGTTGAGCACGTCAATCAGCTTCAACAGATCATCGGCCTTCAGCGACGGGCCGCACTTCAACCCGATCGGGTTCTTGATGCCCCGGAAATATTCGACATGGCCGTGATCGAGCTGGCGGGTGCGGTCGCCGATCCAGATCATATGGCCGCTTGTCGCGTACCAGTCGCCGGTCGTAGAGTCGACACGTGTCATGGCCTGCTCGTAGCCGAGCAGCAGCGCCTCGTGGCTGGTGTAGAAATCGGTTGAGCGGAGTTCGGGATGGGCTTCCAGATCGAGGCCGCAGGCGCGCATGAAATTGAGCGCATCCGAGATGCGGTCGGCCAATTCTTTGTAGCGGCGGGACTGCGGGGAATCTTTCAGGAAGCCCAGCATCCACTGATGCACGCTGCCGAGATTGGCGTAGCCGCCGGTGGCGAAGGCGCGCAGCAGGTTCAGCGTCGCCGCCGACTGCCGGTAGGCCATCAGCTGACGCTGCGGATCCGGCACGCGCGCTTCCTTCGTGAAGGCGATGTCGTTGACGATGTCGCCGCGATAGCTCGGCAGCTCGACGCCACCCACCTTCTCGGTCGGCGACGACCGCGGTTTTGCAAACTGGCCGGCGATGCGGCCGACCTTCACCACCGGGACGGCGCCGGCATAGGTCAGCACGACCGCCATCTGCAGGAACACGCGGAAGAAGTCGCGGATGTTGTTGGCGCCATGTTCGGCGAAGCTCTCGGCGCAATCGCCGCCCTGGAGCAGGAAAGCCTCGCCGGCCGCGACCCGCGCCAGCGCCTTCTTCAGGTTGCGCGCCTCGCCCGCAAACACCAGCGGCGGAAAGGTCGCAAGCTGCGCCTCGACGTCGGCCAGCGCCTTGGCATCGGGATAGTCGGGCACCTGCAGCACCGGCTTGCTGCGCCAGCTCTCGGGCGTCCACCGCTCGGACATCGCAATCTCTCCGTGAAGCAAAAAGTACAACCTGATCTGTGGGTTGCGAAGGGCCGCCTTATACACAGGCTGGCAACCGACCGCCAGTTGTAAATCCGTTTTGCATTGCAACCCCTTGCGAGCAAAGCCGAATTCGCATCTGCTGTAAACTGCAAGGAAACTGCAGGACAGCGGCTGCCCATGGAAGCGGCACTGGACGACGTTTTCGTCGACGACATCACCTTCCCGGCCACGGACGGCTATTCACTTGCCGGCACCCTGTTCCTGCCGCGCGGGGCCAAGGGCCATGCCGTCCTGATCAATTCGGCGACCGCCGTCCCCCGCAAGATCTATCGCGGCTTTGCCTCCTATCTCGCCCACCGCGGCTGCGCGGTGCTGACCTATGATTACCGCGGCATCGGCGGCTCGCGCCTGCCGACGATGGTCGGCTACAACCAGCCGAAATCCCTGGTCGGCTTCAACGCCTCGATGTCGGACTGGGCGGCGCTCGACGTCACCGCCGCGGTTCGCTGGATGCGCGAACGCTACACCACCCTGCCCTTCGCCTATATCGGCCATTCCTTCGGCGGCCAGGCGCTCGGGCTGATCGAGAACAACAGCGAGGTGTCGCGCGCCCTGTTCGTGGCGTCCCAGGCCGCCACGTGGCGCCTGATGGCGCCGCCGGAGAAATATAGCGTCTTTGCCTTCATGAATTTCGTCGGCGTGCCGCTCGCCCACATGCTCGGCTACGCCCCCGGCTGGGTCGGCATCGGCGAGGACCTGCCCAAGGGCGTCTTCCTGCAATGGGCCGAGTGGGTCTCCAGCCCCCGCTATCTCTTCGATTCAAAGCTGCCGGCGCTGGAGAATTTTGCGAAGTTCAAGGGTGAGCTGCGCGCGCTCTGTTTCTCTGACGATCCCTGGGCGACGCGTCCGGCGGTCGAGCTGCTCGCCGCCGGCTTCACCGCGACCAGGCCGGAGGTGCTGACCGTCAAACCATCCGACGTCGGCGCCAAGAGCATCGGCCATTTCGGCTTCTTCCGCCCCGAACACCGCGACGCACTGTGGCGCGGCGCGGCGGAATGGATCCAGGGGGAGTGACGGTCAGGCACGATCGGTTGCCAAAGGCAGCTTGACGAGAACCCGAAATCCGGCTCGTCCGCTCGCGACGATGTTTACCGCTTCAATCGACCCGCCGAGCCGATCGACGATCCGCTTGACGATCGAGAGTCCAAGGCCGACGCCATCGCCTTCCGGACGCTGTCCGCGGAAGAACGGCTCGAATATCCGATCGATCTCGTCGGGAGAAACGCCGGGCCCGGTATCCTCGATCTGGAGGATGGCGGAGTCGCCATCCCGGTAGACGCACGCGTCGATCCGTCCGCCATGCTGCGTGAAGCGAAGCGCGTTGTCGAGGAGTTTGCGAACGACGGCGACAAGCATCACCGCTTCACCGCAAATCGAGGCGGGTTCTACGCGCGCAAAGCCGAGATCGACGCCGCGACTAGCCGCCTCGGGCAGTACGTCAGCAACGACCTCTTTTGCCACACCATCCAGCGCCACGATTGGCATCGTTGCGCCATCGGACGGCCCAGCATCTTGCCTCGCAAGTGCAAGCAACTGCTCCACCAGATGCCTGGTCCGGCGGATGCCCTGCCGGAGCGCTGCGAGACGGTCGCGCGCGTCGGCGGGCAGATCGATCGGATCGAGATTCTCCGCTTGCAAGCTCAGCGCCGTGATCGGGGTGCGCAGCTCATGCGCGGCGTCCGCAACGAAACGGCGCTGCTGATCCATCAAGAGGCATACGCGCTGCAACAGCCCGTTGATCGAGGCGATGAAGGGATGCAGCTCGCTCGGCATTTGTGCCGCCGGCAGCGCCGTCATGTCGTCGGCGCGCCTTCCATCGAGATCATCGGCAAGACGAACCATCGGCCGCAGCGAGCGCGCGATGACGATGGCGGTCACCAGCAACAGACAGGGAATGAGCGCCGCGATCGGCAGCACGGTACGGAACGCCATGTCGCTCGCGATCTCGTCGCGCACGGACGTGCGTTGCGCCACCGCGAAGCGCGTGCCATCGGACCGCGTCCGCAGCAGCACGCGGATGGACTGCCCCCCTCGCGTCGCCAGCGCAAGACCGTCCTCGAGGCTCCACAGCTTGAGCTCATCACCCGAAGCCTGCGGCGTCGCGGCCTGATCGATCAGCCACACCTCGGCGTCCTCGTCGACACCATGAAGCTCGCGGCCGCCCGTAAGGCTGCCGGTCTGTACGAGGCCGGCGATCTGGATCAGGACCGAGTCCTGCATCTCGATGGCCTCGTTGAAGGCCCAGTGATGCGCGAACAGTCCGCCGGCGATCCCAGTCAGCAGGATGATCGCAGTGAGGCCGGCGAAAAGCCGGCCGCGCAAGGACCTGATCATGGGCGCCCGTCCACCATCCAGCCGACCCCGCGCACGTTGCGGATCGCGTCGGGTCCGAGCTTCTTGCGCACGGCATGGATCAGGAACTCGATGGCGTTGCTCGCAACCTCCTCGTTCCATCCATAAATCTGCCGCTCGAGTTCGCCGCGCGACAATATCGTGCCGGGACGCGACAGCAGCGCATGGAGCAGCGCGAATTCACGCGCGGTGAGCACCGCCGACCTGGTCAGGTACAACGCCTCCCGGCTCGCCGGGTCCAGGCTGATCTTTCCGTTGCCGAGCTGCGCCGGCGAGCCGCTCGCCTCGCGGCGCGTGACCGCGCGCATCCGGGCCAGCAACTCGCGGATCTCGAACGGCTTGACGAGATAATCGTCGGCCCCGAGATCGAGCCCCTCGATCCTGTCGTCGATGGCATCGCGCGCCGTCACGATGATGATGGGAAGCCTGCGACCATCCGCGCGCAGCCGCCGCAGGATGTCCCGGCCGTCGGCGTTCGGCAGTCCGAGATCGAGCAGCAGCACCTCATAGGATTCGTTCGCGACAGCAAGCAGCGCGGTCTCGCCATCCCTCACCCAGTCGACCGCATAGGCCGCGTCCTTGAGCGCCTGCTCGACGGCGGCTCCAACCATCCTGTCGTCCTCGATCAGCAGAACCCGCAAACGTCCATCCTCAAGCTTCATGGGCCATCCGGCCCCAAAATCATGGCCATTCCGACTTAGAGCAGAGTTAGCGAGCGCCGAGAGGCCCAAATTGCGGAGAGGGCCTCCGTGCCCCGAATTTTCGTGCCCTAAGCCGGACCTAAGTCGGCCGGGCGACGGTCCCCATCGTTTGGATCGATGATCGGCGTTGGGAGATTTGGCGTGTCGCAATTCGCAAGCCTTGGCGCAAGGCAGATGTTGAACAAGGTTCCAGAGGTCACCGCGATCTTCTGGACCATCAAGATCCTATCGACCACGGTCGGCGAGACCGGCGCAGACTATCTCGCGGTGCACGTCGGCCTCGGCGCCAGCCTGACCGCGATCTGCATGACCGGCCTGTTGGCCGTCGCGCTCCTCCTGCAACTGAGCCGCCGCGCCTATGTACCCTGGATCTATTGGCTCACTGTCGTTCTCGTCAGCATCGTCGGCACGCAGCTCACCGATCTCCTGACTGACAAGCTCGAGGTCAGTCTCTCTGCAAGCACCACGGCGTTCGCCTGTGCGCTCGCAGCCACGTTTGCGGTCTGGTACGGCGTTGAGCGCACGCTGTCGATCCACACCATCGTCACGACGCGGCGCGAGCTGTTCTACTGGACGGCGATCCTGTTCACCTTCGCGCTCGGCACAGCCGCCGGCGATCTTGCGACAGAGGCGCTCGGCCTCGGCTTCCAGCTCGGCGTCATCGCGTTCGGAGTGCTGATCGCAGCGACAGCGATAACCTATCACATCGGCGCCAACCCGGTCCTCACCTTCTGGCTCGCTTACATCCTCACTCGCCCGCTCGGCGCCTCGCTTGGCGATCTGCTGTCGCAGTCGCGCGATTATGGCGGCATGGGCCTCGGTACGATCCAGACCAGCATCGCTTTTCTGAGCGTGATCGTCGTCCTCGTCGCCTGGGTGACGTTCGAAGGCGACGGCACCCGCCGGGCTGGGCCAGCGCAGTAATTCCAACCGCAAGTTTTCACCGCTCCCTGCACGGACGCGGGGCCCCCACGAGGAGAGACCCATGATGAAACTGATATCCGCCGTCGCCGTTTGCCTGGTGACAACCTTCACCAGTGAGCCGCGGATGCATGCGAGCCAGCACATCACCTTCGTGCCGCGCGCGGAGGCCGCGACAGCAAAGCTCGGCGATCTCACGCCGTTCCGGACCATCGTGGTCGATGTGGCCGCACTGATCGACAAGGGCGACCTTCCCGGCGCCAAGACCCGGATCAAGGACCTCGAAACCGAGTGGGACGAGGCCGAAGCGGGATTGAAGCCGCGTGCTGCAGCCGACTGGCACACCGTCGACAAAGCCATCGATCGCGCGCTGGAGGCGCTGCGCGCGAGCACGCCGGATGCCGCGAAATGCAAGCAGGCCGTGGTCGATCTGCTCGCGGTCATGGATAGCGTCGCGAAGGCCTGAGGCTCCCCGCACACCGCCATCGGAAATCTCAAGCGTCAGCCGCTACCCGGCTGACGCAGCAAAGAGGACACCATGCAGGATCATACCAAGAGCAGCATCGTCAGCGAAAGCAAGGTCCCCGAAGTCACGCTCGGCTTCTGGATCATCAAGATCGCCGCCACGACGCTCGGCGAGACCGGCGGCGACACCGTCACGATGACGCTGAACTGGGGTTACCTCGCAGGGACATGCCTGTTCCTGGCCGCCATGATCGTCCTGGTCGCAGCGCAGATCCGGGCGCACAGATTCCATCCGGCGCTTTACTGGGCAACCATCGTCGCGTCGACCACCTTCGGCACGACGATGGCCGACTTCGCCGACCGCTCGCTCGGCATCGGCTATACTGGCGGTTCGACGCTGCTCCTCACCTGCCTGGTACTGGTGCTTGGCCTCTGGTATCGCGCCGAAGGAACGGTCTCGGGCAACAGTGTCAGTACACCGCGCGTGGAGGCCTTCTACTGGGCCGCGATCACCTTTTCGCAGACACTGGGCACCGCGCTCGGCGACTGGATCGCCGACACCGGCGACATGGGCTACCGCGGCGGCGCGTTGATCTTCGCGGCGGGGCTGGCCATCATCGCAGCGCTGTATTTCTGGACCCGCGCCTCACGCGTCGCGCTGTTCTGGGCGGCCTTCATCCTGACCCGCCCGCTCGGCGCCACCGTCGGCGATTTCCTCGGCAAACCGCTCGACCATGGCGGCCTGGCCCTGAGCAGGCCGCTGGCCTCCGCCGTGATCGCCGTTTTCATCGTCGTCTGTCTGCTGCTGATCCCGCAACGCGCCGGACAGCATCCCGGCGAGACGCCCTCACTCAGCCGAACGTGAAGACGTAAGCCTGGACGCCGGGATCGAGAAAACGGATTTCAAACGTGTGGTCGCTCACACCGTCCGGCGTGCGGATGAGCTGATAGAGTCGCTGCGTGGTCACAACGCCGTTGCCGTCTGCATCAGCGTCCATGCCATGGGCCGCGCCGGGCGCCTTGCCGTCGATGGTGATGCGGAAGCGAACGCCGGCGCCTTCCGTCGCGGGGCCGAGTACAAGGTGCAGGTCGCGCGCATGAAAGCGGTAGACGATGCTGCCGTCCGGCTCGTTCAGTTGCGCGCGCTCGGGTCCGACCGTCCAGTTGCCGGTGAGTGACCAGTCGTTGAGCTGCGGCTCGCCCGCGGCGGCATAGACGTGGCTCTCGTCCTTCACCACGCCGCCGGGCGAGACGAAGTTCTCGCTGCGCTCATAACCGACATAGGTCTCCGGCGACTTGACGTCGGCATTGTCGGAGGCGGCCTCCGCGCCCGACGCCTTGACGGCCACGATGTCGGACGGAACGTTCTTGTTGCCGGCCTCTGCTAGCAGCGCCTGGATGACGCGCTCAGACTCCGCGTATTCCCCCTCGCCGAAATGGTGGTGACGGACCTTGCCGTTGGCATCGATGAAATAGTGCGCGGGCCAGTACTGGTTCTCGAAGGAGCGCCAGATCTTGTAGTCGTTGTCGATCGCGACGGGGTAGCCGATTTTGAGCGTCGCGATGGCGTTTTTGACGTTGTCGACATTGCGCTCGAAGGCAAATTCGGGCGCGTGGACGCCGATCACCACGAGGCCACCATCGCGATATTTCTCCGCCCACGCCCGGACGTACGGGATCGAGCGCAGACAGTTGATGCAGGAATAGGTCCAGAAGTCGACGAGGACGACCTTGCCCTTCAGCCGATCAAGGCTGAGCGGCGCCGAGTTCAGCCATTCCTGGGCGCCGGCGAGCGAAGGATTGAGATCCTCGACTCGCAGATCGGTCGTGGCCTCACCGGCGGGCCTGGCCTGCATCGACGGACCCGTCATCGCCGTCTTCTCGTTCGGGCGGAGCTTGTCGAGCAGCGCCTGCTCGATTGACGTCGTGCTGCCGACCGAGAGATTGGTGAGGAAGCCTGTGTCCAGGCCCAGCGCAATGGCGACGACAGCCGCCAGCACCGCCACACCGACGCCGCGCCTGATCCATTCGCCGGCGCCGATCGATTGCTTCATCGCGGCGAAGACGCGTCCGCCGACCAGGAGGGCCAGCGCCAGCGATGTCGCGGCGCCCGTGGCGTAGACCAGCAGCAGCAGCGCGGTCCTGGCGTTGGCGCCTTCGAGCGCAGCGCCCGTGAGGATCAGGCCGAGGACAGGGCCGGCGCAGGGCGCCCAGAGCAAGCCGGTGGCAATGCCGAGCACGAAGGGCGCGACGATGCTCTCCTCACCCGCCTGCCCCGCCGATTGCGACATCCGCGCGCCCACTGCCACCAGAGGACGCATCAGGCGATCGGCGAATTCCGGGAAGACCAGCGTCAGGCCGAAGACGGCGAGCAGGATCAGGGCGGCGCCGCGTCCATACTGGTTGGCGGATACGACCCAACCGCCCGCGACGGAGGCGAACGTCGCGACGACGGCAAACGCCAGCGCCATGCCGATCAGCATCGGCAGTCCATTCCTGAGGAACGGACGGTCGGCGCGCGCCAGTACGAACGGAATGACCGGCAGGATGCACGGGCTCACGATGGTCAGGACGCCACCGAGATAGGCGAGCAGAAACAGGATCATGAGCCCGCTCTTATCACCGCTCGGAAGGGCCGATCTTCACAAGACCGTTTTCGGTCGGAGAAACAGCCCGTAACGGGCGCAAGGCTCGGAGGACGGCCGTATCGAAGGCCTGAGCCCTCGATCGCGCTGCTCAACGAATGACCGTCGTCAGAGAGGAATACCGCCTGGCGGTCTTTGCTTCGCTCGGCGTGAACTGCGCAAATGCGGCGCTGACGCGTGCTGCCGGCGTCGTGTTGCTTGCGAAGCGAAACTCGTTCGACCGCGGCGCGTAGAAGGTGCTCTGATAGTACGCGTCGTCGAAGCGCGCCTCGCCGATGCCGAACAACGCGTCGCAGACGAACAGGAGCGCGTACACCCCCGCGACCGCAACGACGATCTCTTTGAGAATAGACATGCTGATGCCCCGCCCTTTTGTCGGGAAGGATGCACGCCAGTTCCAAAGCTCAGGTTTAAGGGGCGCGATTCCCGTCCGCAGGGTTTGCCGCCGCTGAGCGGATTGCAGACAATTTTATCGACCTGGAAAAGGAAGCCCGCCTGACCGGACGATTCAAGAGCTGGCCGGCTCGGGAGGTTTTCAGACGGCCAGGTTCATCCACACCGCCTTGGGCTCGGTGAAATTGTCGATCGCGGCGGTGCCGTGCTCACGGCCGAGGCCGGAGTCGCGCTCGCCGCCCCAGGGCAGGCGCACATCGGTATAGCCATAGGTGTTCATCCAGACCGTGCCCGCCCGCGCGCGCTTGGCGAAGCGCTGGAGCTTGCCGATATCCCGGCTCCAGACGCCGGCGGCGAGGCTGTAGGCCGTGCCGTTGGCGATCCTGAGCGCATCTGCCTCATCCTTGAATTTGATGACGCTGACGACGGGACCAAAAATCTCCTCCTGCGAGATCCGCATCTCGTGCTCGACATCGGCGAACACCGCGGGGCTGATGAAATAGCCGCGCTCGCCGACCCGCTCGCCGCCGGTGACGAGGGTTGCGCATTCCTTCTGTCCGATATCGACATAGTCGAGGATCGACTTCATCTGCTTCTCGGAGATCACGGGCCCGAGCGTCGTCTTGCGGTCGAGCGGATCGCCCATTTTCAGCGATTTCGCGCGCGCGGCCAGCCGCTCGACGACCTCGTCATAGGCCTTCTCCTGCACCAGCACGCGGGAGCCGGCCGAGCACACCTGGCCCGCGTTGAAGAAGATGCCGGAGGCGGCAGCCTTTGATGCGGCTTCGAGATCGGCGTCGTCGAAGATGACGTTACCCGACTTGCCGCCGAGCTCGAGCGAGACGCGCTTGAAGTTGCCGGCAGCGCCCTTCATGATTCCGCGCCCCACACCGGGCGAGCCGGTGAAGGTCACCTTGTCGACATCGGGATGATTGACCAGCGCGTCGCCGACGACGCGGCCCGGACCCGTGACGACATTGAAGACGCCCGGCGGCAGGCCGGCTTCGAGCGCCAGCTCGGCGATGCGCAACGCCGACAGCGAGGTCAGCTCGGCGGGCTTCATCACGACGGTGCAGCCACAGGCGAGCGCCGGCGCGAGCTTCCACATGCCGATCATCAGGGGGAAATTCCACGGCACGATCGCCGCGACCACGCCGACCGGCTCGCGCATGGTGTAGGTCAAGGCATCGTCGCGCACGGGAACGACATCGCCGCTGATCTTGTCGGCCCAGCCGGCGTAGTAGATCAATGTGTCGACGGCAGCCGGGAAATCCTGGCGCAGCGTGGCGGCGATCGGTTTGCCTGCATCGATTGACTCGATCTCGACGATCTCGTCGGCGTGGGTTTTGAGAAGCTCTGCCCAGCGCAGCAGGATCTGGCCGCGCTCCGACGCGCGCATCGTGCGCCAGGGGCCTTCGAAAGCCCGGCGCGCGGCCGCCACGGCGTGTTCGACGTCCGCCTCGTTGCCCTCGGCGATAGTGGCGATGACCTGCCCGGTGGCAGGATTGAGTGACTTGAAGGTGCGCCCGGAGCTGGCGGGGACGCGGCGGCCATCGATCAATAGATGCTGCGGCCGAGACATGAACTCGCTGGCCGGCGAGTGCGCAAAGTCATATGCAACAGACATCATATTTCCTCCTGTTCTGGTATACCAGTCTAGGAGGCTATTTGCTGTAGTAAATATGATATGATTTGCCTATGGACGCCGCACATATGAAGTCGACTACATAAAGTTATTCCAATGCTCCAGATCGAGATCGAGGCCGTTTGGCGGTTTCGCCGGGAGGGCAGCCCGCGCAGCGCGGTGGTCATGCTCGGCGTGCTCAATGAAATCCGGAAGACCGGAAAGATCACCAGTGCCGCCAACGACGCGCAGCTCTCCTACCGGCACGTCTGGAATCTGATCGAGCAATGGTCGGAGTTCTTCGGCACGCCGCTGGTCGAAACCCAGCGCGGCAAGGGCTCCAGGCTCACGCCGTTCGGAGAGCGGCTGGTGTGGGCCGGCGAGCGCATGCAGGCGCGGCTCGGCCCGCAGCTCGACAACCTCGCGCAGGAGCTGGCGAGCGAGATCAAGCCGTTCCTCGAGCAGCGGCCCTCGGTGATCCGCGTGCATGCCAGCCACGGTTTTGCGGTGGCCAAGCTGCGCGAATTCCTAGACCGCGAACCGGGCATCGGCGTCGATCTGCGCTATGTCAGCAACCAGCATTCGCTGGTCTCGCTCGCCCAGGGCGCCTGCGACCTCTCCGGCCTGCACCTGCCGCACGGCGCGTTGCGGGCCCAGGGCATCAAGGCGGCACGCGAATGGCTCGATCCACGCGAGGACCGCATCATCAATTTCGTCACGCGCGAGATGGGGCTGATGGTCGCGCGGGGCAATCCGCTTCACATCGGGTCGATCGAGGATTTGACCGCTCCGAAGGTGCGCTTCGTCAACCGCGACCACGATTCCGGCACGCGTCTTCTGTTCGACCAGCTGCTCGCCGCACACGGCATCGACGAGAGCCGCATCAACGGCGCGCAGCAGATCGAGTTCACCCACGCCGCGGTCGCGGCCTATGTCGCGAGCGGCATGGCGGATGCGAGCTTCGGTGTCGAAGCGGCGGCCCGGCATTTCGGTCTCGATTTCATCCGCGTCCTGACCGAGGATTATTTCTTCGTCTGCAAGCGCACATTCCTGGACACCGAACCGATGCAGCGCGTGCTCGAGATCATCCGCAGCGCCGATTTTCGTGCGGCTGTCGCCACCCTGCCCGGCTACGTACCGTCGGATACGGGCGCCGTGACCGGTGTAAAGGCCTTTCTGGAGATGCACGCCGTGCGGTGATGCCGCACGCCGCATGCATGGCATGCGCGCCGCACATCGCTCAGCGAACCATCTGGACGAGGCCAGGCATCCGCTATATCATTCTGAATATAGCGTGAGCATCATGAGATGCCGCGTGTAGGGCTTGCTGGATGTTTCAACGCCGTCGATCTGCCGTCGCGCTCCGTCACGTTGCATTTGAGGATCTCGGCCTGCTCGCGCCGATCATGGAGCGCGAAGGCTGGAATGTTTCGTTCTGCGAGGCGCCGGTCGACGATCTCAACCATGCTTCGATCCGGGATGCCGACCTCCTGATCGTTCTCGGCGGCCCGATCGGCGTCTACGAGACCGAGAGCTATCCCTTCATCGTCAGGGAAATCGAGCTGCTGGAGCGCCGCATTGCCCTGGGCTTGCCGACGCTCGGAATTTGCCTCGGCGCGCAGCTCATGGCGAAGGCGCTCGGCGCGCGTGTCCATGCCGGCCACGTCAAGGAGATCGGCTGGGGATCGGTCACGCTGTCGGAAGCCGGCCTCGCCTCCAGCCTGAAGCCGCTTGCCGATGGCACGCCGGTTCTGCACTGGCACGGTGACACCTTCGATCTTCCCGATAGCGCCGTGCGGCTCGCCTCGAACGAGAACTACGATATCCAGGCGTTTGCCTTCGGAAGCAACGCGCTTGCGCTCCAGTTTCACCTGGAGGCCGATCCGCGGCAGCTCGAGGAGTGGTATGTCGGCCACGCCGTCGAGCTTGCGGGCGCCGGGATTTCGATACGTGAGCTCCGGGCGAAGACCGCGGAAGCCTCGAAGATTCTCGCACGCCAGGCCGATCGCGTCTTCGCCGACTGGCTCGGCCAACTCGGGCAAGGCGATACTGCAGCCAAGACCGCTCAAGCAAGGTGAAGAAATGGCAGACTATCCCCTGATCGAACTCTACATCGACGGACAATGGAAGCGCGCGGGCGGGCAGCCCATCATCAATCCCGCCGACGAAAGCGTGCTGGGCACTGTTCCGACCGCGACCAGATCCGATCTCGATGATGCGCTCGCGGCCGCCGAGAAAGGATTTGCGGTCTGGCGCAACACCGCGCCCGCCAAGCGCGCGCAGATCATCCTGAAGGCCGCGGCGCTCATTCGCGAGCGCGTCGATGTGATGGCGGCCGCCATGACGCTCGAACAGGGCAAGCCGATCGAACAGGCGCGGCTCGAAATCCTCAGGGGCTGCGATATCATCGAGTGGGACGCGACCGAAGGCTTGCGTCTCTATGGCCGGGTGATCCCGAGCGAGCCCGGTATGCGCCACACGGTGCTGCGGCAGCCGATTGGCCCGGTCGCGGCCTTCTCGCCCTGGAATTTCCCGATGAGCTCGCCCGCCCGCAAGGTCGCGGGTGCCCTCTCCGCCGGCTGCTCGATCATCCTGAAGGCCTCGGAGGAGACCCCGGCGGGTGCGGCGCAGCTCGTGCGCGCCTTCCATGACGCGGGCCTGCCGCCTGGCGTGCTCAACCTCGTGTTCGGCAATCCCGCCGAGATTTCCGACTATCTGATCCCGCAGTCGCGCATCCGGCTCGTGACCTTCACCGGCTCCATTCCCGTCGGCAAGCATCTCGCCGAGATGGCCGGACGGCACATGAAGCCGGCGATCATGGAGCTCGGCGGCCACGCGCCGGTGATCGTCTGCGACGATGTCGATCCCGTCGCGACGGCGGCCACGTCCGTCGTCGGCAAGTCGCGCAATGCCGGGCAGGTCTGCGTCGCACCGACGCGCTTCTTCGTGCAGGAGAAGATCTTTGAACAGTTCGCGCAGTCATTCGCCGAGCGCGCGAGCCAGCTGAAGGTCGGCAACGGTCTCGATCCGTCGACCCAGTTGGGCCCGCTCGCCAACGCGCGGCGGATCGACGCGATGGAGACGCTGGTCGGCGATGCCAAGGCGAAAGGCGCGCGCGTGCTTGCCGGCGGACAGCGCATCGGCAATCGCGGCTACTTCTTTCCGCTCACGGTTCTCGCCGACGTGCCCGACGATGCGCGCGCCATGAACGAGGAGCCTTTCGGGCCGCTCGCACTGGTCAATCCGGTCAAGACGCTGGATGAGGCGATCGAGAAGGCCAACGCACTTCCCTATGGCCTCGCGGCCTACGCCTTCACGCGCTCCGCCGGCAATGCCGAACGCCTCGCCGAGGGCGTCGAGGTCGGCAATCTCTCGATCAACCATTTTGTCGCTTCCCTTGCCGAGACGCCGTTCGGCGGCGTGAAGGACAGCGGCTATGGCCGCGAGGGCGGCACCGAGGGGTTGCAGTGCTACACCGTCGTCAAGAACGTCTCGCACAACACAGTAGGACGCTTCATGCAGCACAGCGCACCGCGCCATCAGGACGGAAGTGCCGGCGACGCCAATTACGGCGCCATCGGCAAGGGCTATACGAGTTTCCGCCAACCGGACCCGCGCATTGCGGAGCTGATCGAGGCAGCGCTTGGTGAGGCCCGCACGATCCTCAATGTCGGCGCCGGTGCCGGCTCCTACGAACCGGTCGGTCGCACCGTAACCGCGGTCGAACCGTCGCAATCGATGCGGGCGCAGCGGCCGGCGCATCTTCCCGTCGCGATCGACGCCGTTGCGGAAAACCTTCCTTTCGAGGACGCATCGTTCGGCGCCGCGATGTCGACCTTCTCCGTGCATCAGTGGAAGAACCTCAACGCGGGCCTGCGCGAGATGCGGCGGGTGACGCGCGGTCCGATCGCGATCATGACCTGCGATCCCGACGAGCTCGATCGCTTTTGGCTTCATGCCTATTGCCCGGAGGTGATCGCGGTCGAGGCGGCCCGCTATCCGGCGATCAAGGATATCGCAGCAGCGCTCGGCGGCACGACGGACGTCCTGCCCGTTCCGATTCCGCTCGACTGCAGCGACGGCTTCAATGAGGCCTACTACGGCCGGCCCGAGATGCTGCTGGATCCGGCCGCGCGGCTCGCCTGCTCGGCCTGGAGCTTCGTCAGCGAGGACGTGGTGCGGCGCTTCGAGGACCGGCTCGGTAGCGATCTCGCCTCCGGCCGATGGGAGGCGCGTTACGGATACTATCGGAAACAGCCAACCTTCGCCGGCTCGCTCAAGCTGATCGTCAATCATATCTGACCTGTCGAATGGCCGCGCCGGAGCCGAGGTGCGCTCTGGATATCCGGCGCCCTCACCTTGTCCAGGGCGGGCAAGAGTGGCAATCTCGCAGGCGAGTGGCCCAAGAGACCCAATCATGTCGCGCGCGAGCGCCAAATCGCTCCCCCAACTGAGCCTTCGTATCGACCTCGACAGCGAGGATCGGATCGGACCCGGCAAGATCGAGCTCCTGGAGCAGATCCGCCAGCACGGCTCGATCTCGGCGGCCGGCCGCGCCATGGACATGTCCTACAAGCGCGCATGGGACCTCGTGGACGAGATCAACCGCATCTGCGGCCACGCCGCGGTGGAGCCGCAGGCCGGCGGCAAGAATGGCGGGGGTGCGATGCTCACACCCTTCGGCGCCGCCCTGGTCGCGCGCTACCGCAAGATCGAGCGCGACGCCGCACGCGCGGTGCGCAGGGAGCTGATGGCGCTGAAGACCGACATCGCCCGTTCGCGCAAATCCTGATCGCGCCCGGCGGCTAGTTCGGCCGCACCGTCATCTCGGGCATAGCTTGAGTCAGGGCCTCGCCCAGCAGGCTTTGCTCGGCCTTGGGGATCGAGAAGCGCACCTTGAAACCGTCCTCGGTCGCAAGCGTGATGATACGCTGACTCGTATCGGTCGACTGCTCCAGCACCCAGGACGCCAATGGATAGGCATAGCGCAGACTCTGGTCGCCGTAGCGGGCCTTGAGCGCCGTCTCGAGCAAGCCGGGCAAGGTCATGATCAGCGCGCCGACCTGGTTCAGCGAGATGCTGACGGCGGCGGGATTTCCCGCCGCGTCCTCGAAGCCCAGCGAGATCGCGCCGCCGTCGGCCGCCACTTCGCAGGTCGTGAGCGATCTGACCTTGATTTCCATCGCAAATCCCGGAACGCACTTTCGCTATATTCTTCAGGATATATCGATACCAACGTCGGCGTCCAGCCGCGTTTTTCTGGAATCCGTCGAACCGGATGCCATGGCCGGTCCAGTCGGATCTGAAATAGGCCGACGTCGCCCAATCAGTGCCCGGCCTCCTTGCGATACGCGTTGTCGGCGAGACGGTCGACCCAGGCGATGCCGATCGCGGAGATGATGAAGGTCAGATGGATCAGCACCTGCCACATCACGCCGGTCTCGGTGAAATTGCTGCGCGTCGTCCCGAGATTTCCCGCCTCGATGAAGGTTCGCAGCAGCGAGATCGAGGAGATGCCGATGATCGCCATCGCGAGCTTGATCTTGAGCACGCTGGCGTTGACGTGGCTCAGCCATTCCGGCTCGTCCGGATGGCCGCGCAGGTTGAGACGGGAGACGAAGGTCTCGTAGCCGCCGACGATCACCATCACGAGCAGGTTCGAGATCATGACGACGTCGATCAGCCCGAGCACGGTGAGCATGATCTGCTGCTCATTGACA
This sequence comes from Bradyrhizobium centrolobii, assembly GCF_001641635.1. Taxonomy (GTDB): domain Bacteria; phylum Pseudomonadota; class Alphaproteobacteria; order Rhizobiales; family Xanthobacteraceae; genus Bradyrhizobium; species Bradyrhizobium centrolobii. Next base: position 22,665 of record NZ_LUUB01000105.1, on the reverse strand, counting down.
TCGAACCAGTGCACGGCGAGATGCCAGAGCTCTTTCAGGAACAGCAGCACATAGACGGCCTGCGCGACGATGAGGCCGACATAAAGCGGCAATTGCAGCCAGCGCGAGCCGAAGATCAGCCTCGGGAACAGGCCGATCGGCGGCTGCGGCGCGGCGCGCGCCGAAGGGGCTTTGCGTTCGGACGTCATTGATCACTCCGGATTTGCGGACAGGAAAGCCGAGCCTCACAGGCTCGCGATGACCGGCGCGAGCTCGAGCGAGCCGCGATAGATCATCTCGATAGCGACATAGACGATGATCGCGAGACCGACATAGGCGATCCAACGCTGCTTCTGGAGCACGCGGCCGAGCAGGTCCGCGGCGACGCCCATCATGGCGACCGACAGCAGCAGGCCGAAGGCGAGGATGTAGGGATGCTCGCGGGCGGCGCCCGCCACCGCGAGCACGTTGTCGAGCGACATCGAGACGTCGGCGGCGACGATCTGCAGGGCGGCCTGGCCGAAGGTCTTGTGCGGCACCGGCGCGACACTAGCGCCGTTGCCATGGCTGAAGGCGAGTTCGCTCCTGTGCGCGGCCTGTTCGCGCAGCTCGCGCCACATCTTCCAACATACCCACAACAGCAGCACGCCGCCGGCGAGCAGCAGGCCGATCACCTGCAGGAGCTGGGTCGCAACGCCGGCAAAGACAATGCGCAGCGCGGTCGCGGCGACGATGCCGACGATGATGGCGCGGCGGCGCTGCTCGGCCGGCAGGCCCGCCGCGGCAAGGCCGATGACGACGGCGTTGTCGCCGGCAAGCACGAGGTCGATCAGGACGACCTGGAGCAGCGCGGCGAGCGCGTCGGCGGTGATGAATTCAATCATGACTGATCATTTTTAGGTGCGGACGGATCGAGCCACTGCGGCTTGCGCCGCTCGACCCAATCCAGGACCTTCGAACGCGAGGCGCGCAGCGGCGGCACGTCTTCGGCGAGCAATGCAAGGCCGAGCGGCAGCATCCAGATGCCGAGCACCGGCAGGAAGGAGAACACGCCGCCGACGACCAGTAGCGCGCCCGAGGGGATCCGCACCCACCGGCTGGACGGTTGAAGCAGATAGGAGACGGTGTCGCCCATGCGCGGCGGCAACCGATGGACGAGCTTATCGAGGCGCGGGTCGCCGCCGGCCAGTTGGCCGGCAGCGCCCTTGGGCGCCGTCGAGCGTTCGTCGGGAGCCGCGCTCATCCCTAGTCCTCGGAAGCTGCGCGCTGTTCGGCGCGCACCGCACTCGGCGTGACCTGCTTCGCGCGCGGCAACACCAGCGTCAGCAGGCGCAACAGCTTGATCGCCTGCACTTCATGGGGGTGGACGTCCTCGTCCGCGGCCGCGACGCGCTCCGACAGCTCCATCAGATGGGACGAGAGCGGCATGTCCGAGACCGGCCGCAGGGTGTCGATCACCACATTGGCGAAGTCCGGCTCCTCGAGCCGTTCGGCGAGTTCGTCGAACATCGCAAACAGCCGGTCGTCGGTGATGTGCGGCGCCAGCCCACGATCCCTGATGAAGCGGATCACCTCGTCGCGCTCGACCGGCGAGACACGCCGGTCGGCCACGGCGACGAGCGCGCCGGCAATCACCAGCGCCACCGCAGCCTGCTCATTGAGGCTGGACGGCTCCGTGATCTCGATCTCGAGCGGATTTGAATGCTTGTTGTCGGAAGAATTGGCGTCAGACATCGTTGCTCCTCAACTTTGCGCAAATGGCCGCGCAGAGCTGCGATAGGGGCGATGTCGGAGAGAACAGACAGGCTGGGCCCGACGATCGGCCGATCCATCGCATTCGCGCGGGACAGGTCATCCGACATCGCGAGGTTTGCCGACGTTGTCGGTGTCCTCGCCAGAGGGGCCCGGATTGTTGTTCTTGTGAGAGATAAAGGTGAGGCGATTGGAATCAAGGCCGCAAGAGTGCGACCAGCGGCCGCATCGGTTCCATGTTGCCGTATCCGGGCAAGCCGGCTTAGGCGCAGGCGTCCTCCGCATCAATGACGGCCGGGCGCGCGCTGGCCGTTTGCGTACCGACGTCTTGCGCGACGACAGCGCAACATCTTCAGTGTCGTCCCGGCGAAAGGACCCATAGCCACAGGGAGCAGTTGTCGCGACAACCACGAGTCTTAGCCAAACAGGATCCTTTGGTTATGGGTCCCGGCCTTCGCCGGGACGACGGTGGGGAGATATCTCGCGCACCTGCATCAACCTCGTCATTGCGAGCGCAGCGAAGCAATCCAGACTGTCGCCGCAGCAAGAGCAGGTTTGCGCTACAATGCACAGCGGGAAAAACCGCGGGGGCAACCGGAAAACATCTCGGCCTTCCCCGCGCAGTGGGTGGGACGGCTTATGTCGTAAGCTCCCCGGGGGAGTCGAACCCAATTGCCCCCGTCGCCTTGCAGATCGCTGAGCGCGCGCCCGGTTGGGCCGATGCATCACCACAAGACTTGACGCCAGATTCGGGCGCCAGGGCCACACGATTTTGCCGTACGCTGATCGCACCGATCGTGTGCGCGACGTCTTCGCTCACGGTTGCCCGCCCTGCGAAGCCATTCGCGCCGATGTGGCCAGCGTCCACCGCCGTCCGGCCCGCGTGTCGTGACGATCGCGATACGCCCCTCTTCAATTATCACATCCCACCTTGCGCGGTGGCTGCAAGCCGGACGAATTGATCCAGCGTTCCACCTTCAACGTGGCTTCCAATTCGAGCGCCTTCCAGAGAAGTTCATCGCGTTCCCTGCCCAAGGGTAATTTTTCCGCAGCCGCGAACAATTCAGCGATCTGGGAAGGCAAGCACTCTCGCGGTCTCTCTGCCATCACTCGACCCCCTACCGGCGTTGAGTCCCCATTTCAAAACATAATCCGCGCTCGGGACAAGTGCACTTTGTGACAAGTCCCACGCAGGCTTCTCCTTCGTCGGCGATGCCACACTCCGGACCCGACCGGGCTTTAACGTTCCGCCGGACCGGCATACCGGCGCCGCATCGCACGACCGGCGGGCGCTTCGATGGCATCGAGCCGGCCTCGATTTTCTCGCTGCATCTAGCTTGACGCAATCTGACCTGCCCGCTCGACAAGGTGTGCACGCGAGGGCGCAGGCTCGAACGGATCGCAGAAGTACTGCGTTTCGTGAACGAGCAGTCCGTCGCGGAATTCCACGATGCTCACCACGTAGGATGGCGCGCCGTCATAGGTCAGGACGAATTCGCTCACCCAGAGATCGCCCCCGCCGACAATTCGCCGAACCGTGAAGCACTTCTTGTTTGGCTAAGCGGCTCTCCTGAATATTTCTGCGCCCATGGATCCGCTCGCCCGATTGCGGATAATCGAGCACGGCGTTCTCGCGATAGATGTCATGCTCGGCCTCGAAATCGTTTGCGTCCGACGCATCCCAGTGGCGGTGGAGCGCCGTCAACCTGGCTCGATCGTCAATATCGATCTTCGATCTACGCTTCTCTCGCTTCCGCCCCGCAGAACAACATTGAAGCCGGCGCCCCCAGAATGAAGATATGCTACGCGGCCTTTCAGTTCATACTGATCACAGGCTTGAGATCGCTCCTTCCTGAGGATGGTGGATGGTCGAGATGAAAACGATTCCCGCGCGCCGCGCCGGCCGCATGGGCGCGCGCCAGATCTACGAAGCGCTGAGGGATCAGATCATGGCGCGGGTGTACGGCACCGACGGTCTCTTGCCGTCGTCCCGGGCGCTCGCCGACGAGATGGGCGTGGCGCGTTCGACCGTCACCGTTGCCTACGAACAGCTCGCCGCTGAAGGCTTTATCGAGACACGCCATGGCGCGCGGCCGCGTGTCGCCCGCGCCGTCGTCGAGCGGGGACGCGCGCGTGTCGCGGCCAGGCCCTCAGTGCGCAAAGCGCGGCTGTCAAAATTCGGCGAGCGGCTGCGGAAGTATCCACCGCGCTGGAGCGAACCGCCGCGTGGTCTCGTCGCGAACTTCCGCTATGGCGAGCTGTCGCCGTCGGACTTCCCTCGGCTCGCATGGAAGAAGGCCGTGGTCGCGGCGATGAACCGCAAGCCCGAACGGCTGGCCTACGACGATCCGTGCGGCTCGCTGCGGCTGCGGACGGCGCTTCAGGGCTATCTGTGGCGTTCGCGCAGCGTACGCTGTGACGTCGATCAGATCGTCGTCGTGAACGGGTCGCAGCAAGGGCTCGACATCTGCGCGCGCCTTTTGCTCGACGCCGGCGACCGCTTCGTGATGGAGGATCCCGGCTACCAGATGGCGCGGCAGACCTTTGCGGCGACGGGCGCCACTGCGATTCCGATTCCCGTCGATCAGGATGGCCTCGAGACGGAGCGGCTCGATGGCGNCCGCCTCGCCTATGTGACGCCGTCGCATCAGTATCCGCTCGGTGGCGTCATGCCAATCGGGCGGCGACACCAGTTGCTCGCCTGGGCCAGCCAAGCCGACGCCTATGTGATCGAGGACGATTACGACAGCGAATACCGCTACGACACCAAACCGATCCCGCCGCTGCACGCGCTGGAAGGCAGCGACAACGTGATCTACCTCGGGACCATCTCCAAGACGCTCTCTCCGACGCTGCGCATCGGCTATCTGGTGGTGCCTTCCGGACTGCGATCCCTGTTCGGCGCCGCCAAGCAGATCATGGACCGGCACACGCCGCTGGTCGAACAGGAGGCGCTTGCCGCGATGCTGGAGAGCGGCGCTTACGACAGCCACGTCAGGCGCGTCCGCCGCCGCAATGCCGAACGCCAGCAGGCGCTGCTCTACGCCCTGCGCCGCAGGTTCGCAGACCGGGTCCGGATCGACGGCGCAGCCGCGGGCCTGCATGTGGTGGCGTGGTTCGACGATGTGCCGCAGGCGCGCGAAGCCGCGTTGATCGAGGCAGCCCGCGCAAAGGGTGTCGGCATCTATCCCGTCTCCGCCCTGTTCGATGGCCGCCGGATCGGCCGCCGCCGGTCGCCGCAGGCGATCGGTCTCGTCATGGGCTATTCGGCGCTGGAGATCGCGCAGATCGAGCGCGGCTGCAGGCTGCTTGCCCAGGCCGTCGACGAACTCGGGCTCTAATAACTGGACTGGCACAATTGCCAGAAACTGGACGTTTCTCGCAGACCAGAATTCGCCTATCTCCGAGCCTAACGGAGATACACCATGTACATACCCCCCGCCTTCAAGGACGACGACATCGAGAGCATCCGGGCGACCATCCGAGGTGCACGCCTCGCCAATCTGGTGACGGCGACCGCCGACGGTCCGGTGGCGACCCCTCTGCCGCTCTTTCTCGACGAGAGCGAAGGCGACCACGGCGTGCTGTATGGGCACGTCGCGAAAGCCAATCCGCAGTGGCGGTTGCCTCCCATCGGCAACGCGCTGGCGATCTTCACGGGTCCCGACGCGTATGTGACGCCGTCCTGGTACGCGACCAAGCGTGAGACCGAAAAGGTCGTGCCGACCTGGAATTACGTTGCCGTGCATGCCTACGGCCCGGTGGAGTTCTTCCACGAGGCCGAACGGCTGCTCGACGCGGTGACGCGGCTGACCAACAGGCACGAAGGATCGCGCGCAAAACCCTGGGCCGTCACCGACGCTCCCGCCGACTTCATCGCCGCACAGCTGCGCGGCATCGTGGGCGTGCGCATTCCCGTCGTGCGGTTCGAGGGCAAGCGCAAGATGAGCCAGAACCGTCCGGAGGCCGATCGTGTCGGCGTAGCAGCCGGGCTCGCGGCAAGCTAGAACCCCGGGGATCGCGAGGTCGCTGCGCTGATCCCGCTTCCGGGTTGAAGGCCCTCTGTTCCGGGCCATTCGATGCCGGGGACATCGTGCAGCCAGGGCTGTTGGTCCACCTCGCGATGCCCCTCCGACGAGCGCTCCGATCCGAGGCAGCGTTCAAGCGCCGTCATAGCGCCCGCGCAAGCTTTGGGAACGATAACATCGTTCCGGAATTTGTCTTGTCGTGGAGGAACGCATGAATCACATCACCTATTGCGCCGGCTGCGGCCATGGCCTGGTCCCCATCCTCTCCGGGAAGGGCGGCACACAGCTCAGCTGCTTCTGGTGCGAAGGCGTCGATGCGCGAACGATGGAAATGGCGAAGTGGGCGGACAGCCCGTCCGGCAAGCCCGAGCGAACCGTGATTCAGCCGCTTGAAAGATCAGATCAGCCGCTGGCATTTCGCTGATCCGCGCCATCAGCGCAGATGCATTTCTCCGGCAGGCCTTGCCGATAAATTAGACAATGTACGTCTCGTTACTTCCCCGGTATTGCGGGATTTACGAAAGGGTCAGGCGATCTGGGAGAAACGCGTGATCTAACCTCCGGCGCAACCTCGATTATTTCTCGCCGCTCGGAGCCAAAGAGTCCCTGTGCCGCACGGCACTCCAACTGGCCCAAAATTCGCAAGGCAACATCAGGCCGATTCCCTGCCCTCCCGCCAAGCGGAGCAGCAAGATGCGCACGCCCAGATCCCGGATGAATGGCTCAGATCGGAGAACGCCATGAATGTGCATGCTGCGGGCGATCTCAAATTCACCGGCCTCACCCGCCCGAGTGGCGCGCCCCTTCGTCTGAATGATCGGGATTTTGTGGCTATCGATCGCGACCGGAATGCGAAGTACGAGGCGACGTACCGCCCGCAAGCACTTTACAATCGCGCAAACGAGGGCTTTCACGCCAATAACGAAACTTTCCTCCTTCACGAAGTCGCGACAAATCTGCCGATCTACCGCCCCGACACCGGCCCCACCGATTTCCATCTTCATCTTCCGCCGGGCGGCTTTCAGCTCGTGCTGGTCACCTCGGGCGCGTTCACCTTCGACTACGATGGGCGCTTCTATAATGTCGGCCCCGGCGCGGTGATGCTGCAAAGCGCGATCGTCCACCGCCAGCTCTTTTATACATGGTCCGGTTTGTCGACCGAAGAGAACCTGAAGACGCCGCAGACGGTGGTGCCGGATCCGATTTCGATGGGCTACTCGGGCAAATTCCTCGAAGCCTTCGTCACCGATCCGACGACGTTTCCTAACCCGACAATCGTCGGTCCGGATCAGATCGATGAAGCCGAGACACCGCGGGTGGCCTGGAGCCACCCTCTGCATGATCGCCCGGCCAATGCAGGATTCTGGCTTCAGGACCCGCTGGCGCTCGATGCGCTGTTCAAGCCCCTCACGGATAGTCCGATCAAATCGGCCATGCCGGTCTATGTGCGCGATATCGGCATCGAAATTCCGAGCGGCCATCTCGTCACCGGCCACATCATCGCCACCGACCCGCGCGGCCAGTCTCTCCTGCCGAAGAGCACATCGACTGCGGCGGACGCGACCTGTTTTGCCAAGGGCGAGGTTGTGATCTATCGCGTCATTCGCGGCACGGCCGAATTCAAGAACAAGGCCGGAGAGACGTTCGAGCTCGCCGCCGGCGACGTGGTGACAGCAGGCAAGACGTCCATCAGCCTCATCGACGTGAGCGAAAATACCCAGGTCCTTCGGCTCGGCCTCCTCAAGGGCATGAACGATCTCCGCAGCTGGACGCCAACGCAACGCGACGAGATCGACGGCTTGGCTGGTCAAATCATTACGCAGAAGGACATCCGTCCCCTGCGCACCGAAGGTAAGCCGGTCGGGTACTTGTACGGGTAAGCGCTCGCCCTACTCCGCCGCCTGCCGCACGTGGCGCGCGGTCGGGGTGCGCATGGTGACGAGCTCTTCGGCTGCGGTCGGATGCAGCGCGATGGTCGCGTCGAAGTCGGCCTTGGTCGCCTTCATCTTCACTGCGATCGCGACCGCCTGGGTGATCTCGGCGGCACAATCGCCGACAATGTGGCAGCCGAGCACGCGGTCGGTCGAGCCGTCAACGACAAGCTTCATCAGCACGCGGGTGTCGCGGCCCGACATCGTCGCCTTGATCGGGCGGAATGTCGTCTTGTAGATGTCGACGTGGCTAAATTGCGCGCGCGCCTCGGTCTCGGTGAGGCCGACGGTGCCGACCTCCGGCTGCGAGAACACGGCGGTCGGGATGTTGGCGTGATCGACCCTGACCTCGCGCTTGCCGAACACGGTGTCGGCGAAGGCATGGCCCTCGCGGATCGCGACCGGCGTCAGGTTGAAGCGGTGGGTGACGTCGCCGATCGCGTAGATGTTGTCGACCGAGCTCTTCGAGAAATGGTCGACCGCGATGCCGCCGTTCTTCGGATTGATGCCAACGCCAGCCTTGTCGAGGCCGAGATTGGCGACGTTGGGATGGCGGCCAATCGCGAACATCACCTGGTCGGAGGCGACGCTCGAGCCGTTCGACAGATGGGTGGTGAACTCCTCGCCGTGGCGATCGACCTTCGCCACCGTGCAGCCGGTGAGGATGGTGATGCCCTGCTTCTCCATCTCGGCGCGGACATGGGTCCGAACGTCCTCATCGAAGCCGCGCAAGATGTTGTCGCCGCGATAGATCACGGTGACGTCGGAACCGTAGCCGGCGAAGATGCCGGCGAATTCCAGCGCGATGTAGCCACCGCCCTGGATCACGATCCGCTTCGGCAGCTTTTTCAGGTGGAACGCCTCGTTGGAGGAGATCACGTGCTCGATGCCGGGGATGGAGGCGCCGTGGTTGGGCGCGCCGCCGGTCGCGATCAGGATGTATCTTGCCGTGATCTTCTTGTCGTTCTCGAGCAGGCGGACAGTGTGCTTGTCCTCGATCACCGCGCGGCTCTTGACCACCTGCGCGCCGGACTTCTCGACATTGGCGGTGTAGGCCGCCTCCAGCCGCGCGATCTCCTTGTCCTTGTTGGCGATCAGCGTCGGCCAGTCGAAGCTCGCCTGCGGAATGGTCCAGCCGAAACCTGCGGCGTCCTCGATCTCGTGACGGACGTGCGAGCCGATCACGAACAGCTTCTTGGGCACGCAGCCGCGGATCACGCAGGTGCCGCCCATGCGGTACTCTTCCGCGATCACCACGCGGGCGCCGTGGCCGGCCGCGATGCGGGCGGCACGCACGCCGCCCGAACCACCACCGATGACAAAGAGGTCGACGTCGAATTCAGCCATTGTCCACTCCGACCTCTTTCAGGGATTCCTGATCAGATATGTGCTGTCAGATTTCCTTGCCACGCTTGCGCATCTCGGCGCGGAAAGCGCCCATCACGGTCTCGGAGAAATTGTGGGCCCAGGAATTCATGAAGGCCATGCTGAGGCCGATGGCGCGGGGCTCGGCCTGGATCAGCTTCTGTCCGAGCGGCGACTTGTAGAAGGTGACGAGGTCCTTCAGCTCCTGCTCGGTGAACTCGCTGGCGTAGACCTGCGCCATGCCCTCGCCGATCTCCTTCTCGCGGCCCGCGAGCTGTTGGGCGACGATCGGCGCGACCTCGTTCAGATCCTTCTGGTAGTTGAGGTTCTGCTGGATCAGCGCGGTCTTGGTCTTCTCCACCATGCCGGGCACGGCGTTGGCGTACATCGTATTGGCGCTCTTCAGCGCCAGGATCTCCCTGGCCGCAGCGATCGCCGCCGGGGTCGATCTCGGCTGGGCGGGCTGTTGCGGCGCAGCCGGCTGCTGGGCCGAGGCCGGGAGGGCACCGAAGGCCAATCCCACAGCGAGGGTCGCGGCCGGCAAGAATTTAAACACGCTCTTCATTCCTAGTCTCCTTTCGGCTTTCGCCGTTCAACCACGCGGATTCCGTCGCCACCCGCCAGAACAGCCGAGCTGACCAAGCCGATGAACAGTCCATGCTCGACCACGCCTGGGATCGCGCTCAAAGCCTCGGCGAGGCGAGCCGGATCCTCAATCCGTCCGAGCTGGGCATCGACGATCCAGTGGCCGCCATCGGTGACGAAAACGTGGCCATCCTTGGCCTTGCGGACCGCCATTTGCCCGGAAACGCCGCAACTCGCAAATGCCTTCTCGATCGCCCGGCGGGTTGCACCGAGCCCGAACGGGATCACCTCGACCGGCAGCGGAAAGCGGCCGAGCGTCGCCACCCATTTGGTGTCGTCGGCAATCACGATCATGCGATCCGAGGCGGCCGCCACGATCTTCTCGCGCAGCAACGCGCCGCCGCCGCCCTTGATCAAATTGAGCGCGGGATCGATCTCGTCGGCGCCGTCGACGGTCAGGTCGAGACGGTCGATCTCGTCCAGCGTGGTCAGCGGCACGCCGCACCGCTCGGCGTCGGCTCGCGTCACCTCCGAGGTCGGCACGCCGATCACCTTGAGCCCGGCGCGCACGCGCTCGCCGAGCAACTCCACGAAATGTTTTGCGGTCGAGCCCGTGCCGAGCCCGAGCTGCATGCCGTCCTGCACCTCCTCGAGCGCACGCGCCGCGGCCTGCCGCTTCAATTGGTCCATGTCCACGTTGCGCCTGTCCTCGTTGGTGTGCCGCTGAAATAGGTCGCTTGCGGGGCCTATCTAGCCTCGTTTTGGTCCGGAGAACAGGGTCTGGGGAGCAGACCTATAAGCCGATCTTATGGAATGTCCTCTTGCGCGGACTCAGCCGGGCCGATAGCGCTTGGGCATGACCTCCCCTCACACGATCGTCTTCGATCTCGACGGCACGCTTGTGGATACGGCGCCCGACCTGATCAACGCGCTGAACCACGTGCTCGACCGTGAAGGGCTGCCGCCCGTGCCGATGCAGTCTGCCCGCAACATGATCGGCGCCGGCGCCCGCAAGCTGATCGAACGGGGCGTGGAGGCCGAAGGCCGCACGGTTAGCGTCGCGGAGATGAACCGGATGACGGCCGATTTCATCGCCTATTATGCCGACCATATCGCCGATGAATCGCGGCCTTTCGTGGGGCTCGAGGAGGCGCTCGACCATCTGGCCGCGCGCGGCCATACCCTCGCGGTCTGCACCAACAAGCTGGAATGGCTGTCGAAGCGGCTCCTGAACCAGCTCGGCCTGAGCGGCCGCTTTGCGGCGATCTGCGGCGCCGATACCTTTGGCGTCCAGAAGCCCGATCCCACCATCCTGCGCGAGACGGTGGCGCGGGCCGGCGGGCAGATGGCGGCCAGCATCATGGTTGGCGATGCCGGAACCGATGTCGGGGTCGCCCGGCGGGCCGGGGTTCCCGTGATCGGGGTCAGCTTCGGCTATACGGACGTGCCGATCGCTCAGCTGAAGCCTGACCGGCTGATCCATCACATGCGCGACCTGCCGGCCGCCGCAAGCAGCCTGATAACTGCTTAGGGCAACTGCTCAGGGGATCGCGGCAAGACACTGAAAATGCTGGATAATCTCAATAGCCCCCTGCGTGAACCATCTGTTATCTATGCACGCCCGGCCGGTTGCCCGGACAGAACGACGCACCTATGGTCGCCGCGGGGATTGTGGCGGTTCGTCGCACAGAAGTGGATGGTCATGCGTCGTGTCATCGCGATTGCGCTAGCGGGAGCGAGCCTTCTCGCGGGAGCAAGCCTTGGCGGCTGCTCCTCGGGCTCCTGGGACATGTTCAAGTCCGCTCCGCCGCCGGTCCAGGTCCAGCTCGAATCCAACCCGCCGGGCGCTGACGCCAGGACCTCGCTCGGACCGGGCTGCAAGACCCCGTGCTCGGTCTCGGTCCCCGCCCCGGACGGTCCGTTCACGGTCAGCTACGCCCTGAACAAGTACCAGCCGGCGAGCGTGACGGTGGATGTGATCAAGAATCCCGGCGACTTCACCACGCCCGCGTCCGTCACCACCGATCCGAACCCGGTGTTCGCGGAACTCCAGCCCGCCGTGCCGCCCAAGCCGGTCCGGAAACCGCACCGGCCGCGGACGCCGAAACCCGCTGCGGCCGCAGCCGCGCCCGCCGCCACGCCGGTCGCGGCCTCGCCGTTCCCCGATCCCAACGCGGCAGCGGCGCCACAGCGCTGAAGTCCGTACAGTGCACGATTGTCCTTGGCGCGTCCGATGCTTAGATTGCTTCTACAGCACCGCTGAAGCAAAGGTGCGCCCGTCGCCGTAAGTGACAAGGTCTCTCGTATGAACGGACACTCCGCGAGTCCCCTCGCCGCGCTGTCGAGCCCGATGACCGATCCGTTCGGGCGGACCATCACCTATTTGCGCGTCTCCGTCACCGACCGCTGCGACCTGCGCTGCTTCTACTGCATGTCGGAAGACATGACCTTTCTGCCCAAGGCGGACCTGCTGACGCTTGAGGAACTCGACCGCCTCTGCACCGCCTTCATCGCCAAGGGCGTGAAGAAGCTGCGACTCACCGGCGGCGAGCCGCTTGTCCGCCGTAACGTGATGTCGCTGGTGCGCTCGCTGTCGCGCCACCTGACGAGCGGTGCCCTGAAAGAGCTGACGCTGACCACCAACGGCACGCAGCTTGCGAAACATGCCCAGGAACTCGCCGATTGCGGCGTCCGCCGCATCAACGTCTCGCTCGACACGCTCGATCCGCAAAAGTTTCGCGAGATCACCCGCTGGGGCGAGATCGACAAGGTGCTCGAGGGCATCGAGGCCGCGCGCGCCGCGGGCCTTGCCGTGAAGATCAACGCGGTGGCACTGAAGAACCTCAACGAGGACGAGATTCCCGATTTGATGCGCTGGGCGCACGGCAAGGGCATGGGCCTGACGCTGATCGAGGTGATGCCGATGGGCGAGATCGGGTCGGGCCGCATCGACCAGTATCTGCCGTTGTCGCTGGTGCGCGCGCGGCTCGCCCAGCAGTTCACACTGACCGACCTAACCGAGACCACCGGCGGACCGGCGCGCTATGTCAGCATCGCCGAGACCGGTGGCAAGCTCGGCTTCATCACGCCGATGACCCACAATTTCTGTGAATCCTGCAACCGGGTGCGCATCACCTGCACGGGTACGCTGCACACCTGCCTCGGCCACGAGGATGCCTCCGACCTGCGCAAACCTCTGCGTGCATCAGTTGACGATATGCTGCTTGCCGATGCGATCGACCGCGCCATCGGGCTCAAGCCCAAGGGGCACGACTTCATCATCGACCGCCGCCACGACCGGCCGAGCGTAAGCCGGCATATGAGCGTCACCGGCGGCTGAAGATTCGCTCCCTCCTCCGCTAACCTAAGCTGCTGACCGCGCGTCAATTTGCCCATTTTCCGATTGACGACGCGGCAACCCGCTGAAATGGTGCATCCGCCTTTGCTTGCCCGGCAACGATAAGCCGGCCCGCCCCCTTTGGCGGTCGCGGTCAAGACGGCAAGGCATTGAGGGGAGGACTGACGGCGCAATCGCTCCGGAATACGGCCGTGCGGCCGCGCGCATTTTGCACGCGGGCTGAGTGATGCGCGCTGATGCCTCCCATGAAGTCAAGGCCGCGGCGGAGAGAACTAAGATGCGTCCATTGTTGGCGGTGAGTAACGCCATCGACCTCCTCAATGAGAAGATCGGCAACATTTGCAATCTGCTGGTGCTGCTGGCGTGCCTCGTCAGCGCGGCCAACGCCATGATCCGCTACGCCTTCAGCTACTCCTCGAACGGCTGGCTGGAACTGCAATGGTACATGTTCGCCGTGCTCGTGATGTTCGGCTCGTCCTACACCTTCAAGCGCAACGAGCATGTCCGCGTCGAGATCTTCTATCTGATGCTGTCCGAGCGCGGCCAGCTCTGGCTCGATTTGATCGGCACGCTCTGCTTCCTGATCCCCTCCTGCCTGCTGCTCGCCAAGCTGTCCTGGCCGTTCTTCATGCAGGCCTATGACGTCGGCGAGATGTCCGGCAATGCCGGCGGTCTGATCCGCTGGCCGATCAAGTTCGTGATCCCCGCAGGTTTCGTCATGCTGGCGCTGCAGGGCGTTTCCGAAGTCATCAAGCGTATCGCGGCTCTCAAGGGCTACGTGACGATCGACGCCAAGTATGAGAGGCCGACCCAATGACCATTACGCTGGAGATGATGCCGCCGTTGATGTTCGGCGGCCTGGTTCTGGCGATGCTGATCGGCTATCCCGTCGCCTTCACTTTGGCAGCGCTCGGCCTCTCCTTCGGCTTTCTCGCGATCCATCTCGGCTTCTTCGACCTGAACTTCCTTCAGGCGATTCCGGGCCGCGTATTCGGCAGCGTGCTCTCCAACGAGCTCCTGCTCGCGATTCCCTTCTTCACCTTCATGGGATCGGTGCTCGAGCGATGCGGGCTTGCCGAGGACATGCTGGATTCCATGGGCCAGCTGTTCGGCCCGATCCGCGGCGGTCTCGGCTACTCCGTCATCATCGTCGGCTTCATCCTCGGCGCCATCACCGGCACGGTGGCAGCGCAGGTCATTGCCATGGCGCTGATCTCGATGCCGGTGATGATCCGCTACGGCTACAACATCCGCTACATCACCGGCGTGCTGGCAGCCTCGGGCACTATCACCCAATTGGTGCCGCCTTCGCTGGTGCTGATCGTGCTGGCCGACCAGCTCGGCAAGTCGGTCGGCGACATGTATCTCGGCGCCTGGGGCCCCTCGATCTTCCAGATCGTCCTGTTCGCCGGCTACACCTTCATCCTCGGCATCATCAAGCCGAACCACGTTCCGGCGGTGCCGATCGAGGAGCGCACGCTGACCGGATGGCCGCTGTGGAGGAAATGCCTGCTCGGCATCATCCCGTCCGCCGTCCTGATCTTCGTCGTGCTCGGCACCATGATGCTGGGCCTTGCAACGCCGACGGAAGCCGGCGCCATGGGCGCGGTCGGCGCCATCGTCCTCGCCGCAATCCACCACAAGGATTTCTCTTCTACGGGACGCAAAATCCTGATCATCGGCGTGATCGCCGCCGGCATCGGCACGATCATCGCGATCCTGTTCAGCGAGAACATCGTGTTCAAGATCGCCTATGCGATCACCTATCTCGCGGTGGCCTGGATCTGCATCGAGGCGGCGCGCATCCCCGACCTGCGCGACCTGATCAAGCAGGGCTACCAGACGACCATGCGAATTACCTGCATGGTCACCTTCATCCTGATCGGCTCGACCTGCTTCTCGGTGGTGTTCCTGGGGTGCAACGGCGGCGTCTGGCTCGAGCACCTGCTCACCTCGCTGCCCGGCGGCGCCTGGGGCTTCCTGATCTTCATCAACATCTTCATCTTCTTCGTCGCGTTCTTCCTCGACTTCTTCGAGATCGCCTTCATCATCCTGCCGATGATCGCGCCGATCGCGCAGAAGGTACTGGCACCGGTGGTCGGCCCTGACGCCGCGCTGATCTGGTTCGGCGTCATGCTGTGCGTGAACATGCAGACCTCGTTCCTGC
>NZ_LUUB01000105.1:0-2500 GCF_001641635.1 Bradyrhizobium centrolobii | reverse complement strand
GTCAAGCTTCGCTAAAAGGATCATTCACAACCCGCTGTCTGCCTCACGGCCGAAAGCGAGCGCCGAAATGATCCGGAGATAATGAAGGCTCGCGCAACAATTGCTGCACGATCCAACTCGGATCGATCTCCTCTTTACGATGTCAGAAAACACGCAGTTCGTAGTCTTTGGTGAAGACTTGCGAATGCGAAGCGATGTTTCGCGGACGACGGTTGGGATGTCGATGATCAAACCATCTGGTGGAGCCAGACGGGATCGAACCGACGACCTCATGCTTGCAAAGCACGCGCTCTCCCAGCTGAGCTATGGCCCCGTAACCAGAAGACGAATGCTCACTCGATGAAAGTGGTGGGCCTGGGAAGACTTGAACTTCCGACCTCACGCTTATCAAGCGCGCGCTCTAACCAACTGAGCTACAAGCCCCTAACGCTATCCTCTCAAGGACTAGGGCCCTGCTCGCGTGCACGCCGCCGACACGCGCCGAATGCAATCGCACAGCGCAGCCCCGGCGCGTGTTCGTCCGCGAAGAAAGAGAAACGAAGACGGCGAAATCCCGCCAATGGAGCTCAACGATCTGGCGATCTGTTGGCCCCTGATGTTTCTAAAACGGTCCGATAGTGAGCGTGAGCTCGCTGAAGGACCATCCTTAGAAAGGAGGTGATCCAGCCGCAGGTTCCCCTACGGCTACCTTGTTACGACTTCACCCCAGTCGCTGACCCTACCGTGGCCGGCTGCCTCCATTGCTGGTTAGCGCACCGTCTTCAGGTAAAGCCAACTCCCATGGTGTGACGGGCGGTGTGTACAAGGCCCGGGAACGTATTCACCGTGGCGTGCTGATCCACGATTACTAGCGATTCCAACTTCATGGGCTCGAGTTGCAGAGCCCAATCCGAACTGAGACGGCTTTTTGAGATTTGCCAGGACTTGCGTCTTCGCATCCCATTGTCACCGCCATTGTAGCACGTGTGTAGCCCAGCCCGTAAGGGCCATGAGGACTTGACGTCATCCCCACCTTCCTCGCGGCTTATCACCGGCAGTCTCCTTAGAGTGCTCAACTAAATGGTAGCAACTAAGGACGGGGGTTGCGCTCGTTGCGGGACTTAACCCAACATCTCACGACACGAGCTGACGACAGCCATGCAGCACCTGTCTCCGGTCCAGCCGAACTGAAGAACTCCGTCTCTGGAGTCCGCGACCGGGATGTCAAGGGCTGGTAAGGTTCTGCGCGTTGCGTCGAATTAAACCACATGCTCCACCGCTTGTGCGGGCCCCCGTCAATTCCTTTGAGTTTTAATCTTGCGACCGTACTCCCCAGGCGGAATGCTTAAAGCGTTAGCTGCGCCACTAGTGAGTAAACCCACTAACGGCTGGCATTCATCGTTTACGGCGTGGACTACCAGGGTATCTAATCCTGTTTGCTCCCCACGCTTTCGTGCCTCAGCGTCAGTACCGGGCCAGTGAGCCGCCTTCGCCACTGGTGTTCTTGCGAATATCTACGAATTTCACCTCTACACTCGCAGTTCCACTCACCTCTCCCGGACTCAAGATCTTCAGTATCAAAGGCAGTTCTGGAGTTGAGCTCCAGGATTTCACCCCTGACTTAAAAACCCGCCTACGCACCCTTTACGCCCAGTGATTCCGAGCAACGCTAGCCCCCTTCGTATTACCGCGGCTGCTGGCACGAAGTTAGCCGGGGCTTATTCTTGCGGTACCGTCATTATCTTCCCGCACAAAAGAGCTTTACAACCCTAGGGCCTTCATCACTCACGCGGCATGGCTGGATCAGGGTTGCCCCCATTGTCCAATATTCCCCACTGCTGCCTCCCGTAGGAGTTTGGGCCGTGTCTCAGTCCCAATGTGGCTGATCATCCTCTCAGACCAGCTACTGATCGTCGCCTTGGTGAGCCATTACCTCACCAACTAGCTAATCAGACGCGGGCCGATCTTTCGGCGATAAATCTTTCCCCGTAAGGGCTTATCCGGTATTAGCACAAGTTTCCCTGTGTTGTTCCGAACCAAAAGGTACGTTCCCACGCGTTACTCACCCGTCTGCCGCTGACGTATTGCTACGCCCGCTCGACTTGCATGTGTTAAGCCTGCCGCCAGCGTTCGCTCTGAGCCAGGATCAAACTCTCAAGTTGGACTTGAACTTTGAACCGGCTGATCACAACGTTTGACGAGGTCCCACCATACTCGCGAAGCGATTCACATCGCTTGCGAACTGACCTCAATCAAGAGGTCATGGTGTTACCTTTGAAACGTGTACCGCCGAAGTCTTTCGTCCGGCCTCGATCAGAAAAGCCGAAGCTTTTCAGAAACAAGACCCGCAAGGACTCCGCCGTCCACGTTTCTCTTTCTTCATCTTCACTTGTCAAACAGCCCGGGACCGGAGAGGCCCCAACCTTCCTGAGAGGAAGGGTTCCGACACCCCTACCGACGATGAATGACTCCAATCGACCGGTGTCGACTGTTGTGTCACTCAACAAGGTGAGGAGCATCA
>NZ_LUUB01000104.1:2500-82900 GCF_001641635.1 Bradyrhizobium centrolobii | reverse complement strand
GACTGGCTGCGGCGACGCGTTCCAGGCTCACGTCATCTCCTATGCCGACGACTTCGTTATCCTCAGCCGCGGTCGCGCAGTGGAGGCATTAGCGTGGACGAAGGCGGTGATGACCAAGCTTGGGCTGACACTCAACGAGGCTAAAACTTCGCTGAGAAATGCCCGACAGGAACGCTTCGACTTCCTCGGCTACTCGTTCGGCGTGCATTGGTTTGAGGCGAACGGGAAATGGTATCTGGGCGCGAGCCCGTCCAAGAAGAGTGTACAGCGGCTCAAGACAAGGGTCGGCGAGCTTCTGGTGCCAAGCAATATCGATCCATGGCCGGAAGTACGTGACAAGCTGAACAGGTCACTGCGAGGCTGGTCCAACTACTTTGGCTACGGCTCGCGGAGCAAGGCATACCGTAGCGTCGACCAATACGTCTTTGAACGTGTGCGCAGGTTCCTCGCGCGAAGGCACAAGGTGCAAGGGCGCGGCAATCGCCGATTCATATTCGATGTCATCCATCGAGAACTCGGCGTTCTGTGCCTCCAACGCTTGCCCCGAGCGGCCACGTCGCGTGCCTCGCGGTGAAGCCAGCCGGAAAGCCGGATGCCGGAAATCGGCACGTCCGGTTTGATGAGCGGGGATGGGAAACGGGGCGATGGCCAAGGGGCCCCCAAGCTACCGCGCCCATCCTCGACTCTACCGAAGCTGCCGCGCGGCCGACGCCGAAACGTGGATGCGGCCAAGGCACCGAAATCGATCTGGTGGACCCGAATAGTAGCGTCTTTGTTATTGCGCCAAAGCACTAGACGTCTTGCGATAGTGAGCGATTTGGCCAGGATCAGGGCGGCCCTCTGCACCACCAGGCAGCGCTAGGTTGAGGAAGGAATGCAATGAACGATGTGACGGCACGGCCGAACAGTCTGCCTTGGCCGCCGATCATCTTTTTGGCGGCGATCGCCATCAGCGTCTTGTCGAACGTATTCTATCCACTCCCATGGATCGGGCAGCCGCTGTCAGGTATCCTCTTCGTGCTCGGCTGGCTGATGATAGCGGCATTCGTCGCCCTGAACATTTCAGCCATCCGCGCAATGCGCCGGGCGGGAACGACTGTGAGGCCGGATCGCGGTACGGATCACCTCGTCACGGATGGCCCCTTCTCCTTTACGCGCAATCCGCTCTACCTCGCCGGCACGATGCTTGTACTGGGGATTGGACGGGGCTCGGGCATTGTGTGGTTTTTGCTCCTAGCGATCCTCGCCGCATTCGCAGTGCAAAAGCTCGCTATCGAGCGGGAGGAAAGGCATCTACAAGCGCGATTCGGGGAGACCTATCTGGATTATGCCGCGCGCGTACGGCGATGGATTTCGTCGTTGCTCAGATAATGTAACGGGCGGGATCCACGCACTTGGAAGGAGTGGTTCCATGCTTGCCGGTCAGCTGGCACTCATTCTTGCTGCCGCATTTGCGGGGGCGGCCTTCTACGTCAATTTCGCTGAGCACCCAGCGCGCTTGGCGCTGGACGACAAGAATCTGCTCAAGCAATGGAAGCCCAGTTACGACGCCGGCTACACGATGCAAGCGAGCCTGGCCGCCATCTCAGCAGCACTCGGTTTGCTCGCGGCGTGGATCACCGGGGATTGGCGATGGATCGTTGGAGCGGTGCTCATATTCGCGAACTGGCCCTATACCCTTATCGGCATTATGCCGACAAATAACAGGCTGAAGGCTATCGCGGAGACCGACGCAGGTCCAACATCGCGCGCCATGCTCGAGTCGTGGGGACGGCTGCATGCCGTCAGAACTATGCTCGGCCTTGCTGCAACTCTCGCATATCTGTGGGCCCTCCACTGAAGATCGCTGAGCAAGGCTCATGTCGCCTTCTGACCCTATCGATCGAAGGTCGACCGATACTGCTGTAGAAGGGCGCCAAGTCCTGCCTAATCTTTTCAAGGTCGACAAATCTATCGATCGACCGGAGCATGTGGTCGGCGGGGATGTGCCTTTCGAGTGAGAACTCATAGAACAACACAGCCTGTTCGACTTGCCGATGCCCCATCATGATCTTCAGTCCTGCCAATTAGACAGACTGAATCACCGATATCTCTGCGTCGCAACCGCTGCCTTTTTCAACAAAATCGGCCAATTGCAGACAGAGCACTGAAAGGCAAGCATCAAACACGAGTCGGCTAGTAAAGCGGCCTCGGGAGGCGCAGTTGTTGCCTGCGTGCCGCAGGCCGGCCCAGGGGAATGGCTTAATTGACGGGGTCGACGACGTACCGTCGTACTGTCTTGACTGCCTTGTCACGCTGGGGCGTAGGTCTTTCTGCCCGCGAAACGCATCAGTTGAATAGCGAGGCAGCGAGAAATCGTTGCCTGTCGTAGTCTGGGCGGGGACGTTGAAATCGCTAGGTTTTTTTACCGTAAGAAGAGGCCAAAACTCGCAAACCCGCACTTCTTCGGCCCACTCGGAAGCAGCGTAGTTACCGCAAATCCATCGACGACAATTTTTGAGGTGGCGGAGAGGGAGGGATTCTAATCCACTCCCAATCACAAGTAGAAAACCGCAGAATAAACCGCAGGTCGTTGCCCGCGATCCGGGCAGGCACGCGTGAGCCGCAGGCCGCAAAGCCGGTCAATCTCATCTTGAATCTCAGGTCATCGTGCCCGGCATGAAGCACTTGATTACTTTGCCGGGTATGCCGCTGTGACCGGTCCAACCGTCGTAGTACCAGACCAGGGTACGGCCATCACGATTCGGCCCCGTCACCACGGCCTCGTCGGGCACGTCTGCCCACACGCCATCAAGCCTGACTTTGTAGTGACTTCTCGGCTTGTTCTGTGTCTCCCAGTCACTCGGTTCGACGTGCGCCGAGTCTGAGCCATCGCAGCAAGGACCCTTCCCGCTCTCTAGCTTCTCATACCAGCCGTCCAGCTCGGGATGCGACGCATCGTGGGCCTCCGCCGGCGAGATCGCCATGTAGCACAGTATCGCCGCGCCCGCGGCGAACACCGTCGATCTCGCCGTTGAGGTAGATCGCCTTGCGCGTTCCCTGCAGGTTGAGGCCGTCGAGCTGCTGGATGTCGCGCCAAGTGGAGCGGCTGGACCTGCGCGACCACGATGGCTTCGAAAGGTGCGTAGGCTATAAGGCCACATCATTTCGCGCTCTCCATCTCTTCTTGCGGGGCTGCGAGCGGCAGTTGGTCAACCCCGTAATCGCCTTAGCGATAGCCCATCCCGCCGACCAGTGGAAGTCCGGGCGGACATCCGCACCGCGCTTGCCGCAAGCGGTGCAGGTGAAGCGCCTTCGATGTCGAACAACCGGATGTCGTCGGGCCCGCGGTCTGCACGGCCGATGGCGCGCAATAAGACCGTTCTGCGAAAGTCCATTAAACTATATTGTTCTTAGGGGTGGGATCATATCCGCTGCGGAGGGAGACGAAAAGCTCAAACAAGAACTCGAAAAGCTCGTCGCTGCATTCACCGCGAGCTACAACAAGCAGGACAGTTCGAGACTTGCTGCTTACTTCGCCTGCGGAGGCGTTCTTAATCCGACCGGCCTACACGCTGACATTGCCAAGCTTTATGAAGTCGCGTTCAAGGCAGGGTCAAATCATAGATGCATTGCGTAAAAGTCTCGAAAGATGAAGGATGCTTCGTTGCGGCTTTCGTGCAGCGGTCTGGGAGGGAGCATTCTGCTCATGGCCCAGGCCGTGTGAAAATCCCGCAATTTGGGGCGCTCCGGCGCATTCATGGGCGCCGAGCTTCTAATTCGGTGGCATCGGGGTTGTGGTCGAGCCGATCCTGAACTTTTTCCAGAACGGCCTCATGCTCCCAGCGTGAGATGCGGCGCTCGGGGCCTGTCGTGCACTGAGCTCTTAGCGCGCAGGTCTTGCAGGTGCTTGTCCAATAGCGGCGCAGTGTCTTTCCGTCCTCTACGTTCGTATGGTGATAAGCTAGCCGCTCGCCGGCGGGACAGCGATAAACATCGTCCGCGGCGACATAGACGAAGTCCTGTTTTGCCGAAGCGGCCGGCAGCCTTTGGCGCCCGAAGTCATTGGCTTCGGCAACGTCACCGTGATGTCGGCTTCCTCGCAGGCCCTGATCTCCTCTCCATCGCAATAACCGCGGTCTGCCACGACTTCGAGCGTCTCGACGGCCATTTCGGCACGAGCCTGGGCGGCCATGTTGGCGAGTTGGTGGCGATCGGTGCCCACGTTGGTCACCTCGTGAGCCACGATGAGATGATGCTGCGTATCAACTGCAATCTGCACGTTATAGCCAAACGATCCCGGTGTCCTTGCCACTTGTCGCCATCGAGCGCGCGTCAGGATCGGTCAGCGACATCTGCTTGTCCTCACTCTTCATCATCTCCGCATTGATCGCGTTGAACCGAACGATCTCCTCCTTAAGCTTCTCGATCTTGCCCTTCAACCGTTCAACCTTCACCTCCGGGACCGCATCGCCATGCCGATCGGCGGTTTCAAGCTGAGAGAGGTAGCGGGCGATGCTCTCATCGATCCGCTCAAACGCCGCTTCATCTTGGGCCTCGGTGAAGTCCTTGTCCTGGGCATTGATGCCTTGAACTTTGATCCGTCGATGGCGACGCTCGCTGCATTGAACAGTTCAAGCTTGCGGCACAGCGCGACAAATTCGCGGCAGACCTCACGAATGGCCTTGCCATTGTCCTTGCGGAAATCTGCGATGGTCTTGAAGTCCGACGCCAACTGCCCGGTCAGCCAGATCATCTCGATATTGCACTGGCATTCCCGCTCCAGGCGTCGGCTCGGCGGCGCGCGATTGAGGTAGCCGTAGATGTAGAGCTTGAGCATAACACCGGGGTGATAGCTGGGTCGGCCGGTATCGAGTGGCTGGACACCGACAAACCCGAGCTTTGTCGAGATCGAGACCGTCAACAAACACGTCGACCGCTCGCACCGGGTTATCCTCGGTCATATAGTCATCGAGCGATGACGCGCCGCGACGGTGATGGTATCGCCATGGGCGTGTATTCGAAGAACCGTCCGCCGCCGAAATTTCCAACGATGGCGTGCTCTGCATGCACGCCGATCCACATCACTCCCAGAATGACGCCTTTCCGCGGCAGCGTTCGCGAAACGACTCGCTCCAGTCGTCCATCGCCAGGGCACGCCACGGCACACGATGCATGGTCCGGGTGCTCGCCGGTGCCGCCCTCGCGCCTGCAAAATCCCCGTCTCACCCCCAAACGTTCTGTCTTAGGACTGCAAGCGTCAGAACCTTTCCGATCTTCACGGTGTTGTCTTTGTGAGTTCCGCGCGCTGGACGGGGACGAAGCCGTCCGCGCTCTCACCTGGACGAAGTCACCATGAATGCGACGCTTACGAGCATTCGGGGTTGGAGCGAGGCTATGCTCACATCCCTTGTGGCCGCGATGGCAGTATTCTTCCCCGCCATTCCCAAGATTCTTGCCTTTGCTGCGATCCTGATTATCCGCTGGTTCGTCGCGGCCTTAGTGGCAAGCGCAATCGCGGCAGTGCTTCGGCGAGCCCGCTTCAACCCATTGCGCACATTGGAGGTCTCATGCAATTCATTTTACGTGTTCTCGCCGCAGCCGTGGTCCTCGTCTTCTATCTCCCCGTGATCTCGGGGGTCACGCTTGCGATTGCTGATGCGACTGGAGGGTTGCCGGGCACTCTCACCGGCTGGTGGAAGTACATCGGCGATGTGATCGCCGATGGCGCTGGCTTTTCTGCAAGCTACAAAGAGAACATGTTCACTATATGGGGCTTCGCCGCGCTCCTCAGTGTCATCGGTCACACACTGCTTTCGATTTCGAGGGCGTGGATGCGTCGATGAGGAATTTCGGAAACCCCGCTACTTGCCTTAACGCCACAAGGGAATAACTGCGCGGTCGTGCGCCAGATCGCTCGCGGCCCGCGAGGGTGTCCGCTTGTGGTCCGATTGGAGACGTACTTGGGTCCAAGTCGATCGGTCAGACGGCGCATTTTGACCCGAACCAGCCGTTCACAGCTCTTGCCCGTCGAAGCTTCTACGCCGGCCGGGTCGTGATTCGGACTTAAAGGAGATGTCGTCGGTTTCCTGCCGCGCCAGGTCACAGGGCTGCTCCTTGGCCCTCGGCAGTGATACGCTACACCCGCTAAAGAAGGCCGCGTTCGGGCGGCCCGATCGACATCGGAGGAAACCCATGACGCAGACACAGGCGCTCTCGCGCCGCCGCGTGCTCAAGGCCGCCACCGGCACGGCGGTGCTCGGCATGGTCGGCTTCCCGGCCATCACCGAAGCACAGGTAGATACCATCAAGATCGGGCACCTGACTCCGCTTACCGGCTTCCTCGGTCAGCTTGGCGTCTATGGCCAGAATGGCGCCAAGATGGCCGTGGAAGAGATCAATGCCCGCGGCGGCGTGCTCGGCCGCAAGCTTGCGCTTATTACTGAGGACAGCGTCAATCCCGGCGTCGCCGTCGCCAAGGCCCAGAAGCTCATCGAGCAGGACAAGGTGTTGGTGATCATCGGCGAGATCAGCTCCGCTTCGGCCGGCGCCATTATGGAGCAAGCCAAGCGGCTCAAGGCGCTCTATTTCAACACCGGCGCCAATTCTGACGAGCTCAGGGGCGCCAATTGCAACCGTTACACCTTCCACATCGAGGGCTGTAACACGATGTACACTAAGACCATCGGCCATTGGCAGAAGCGCCAGGGACTGATCAAGGGTGCGAGATGGTACATGCTGACAGCCGATTATGCCTTCGGGCACGACTTGGCGCGCGTTTCCACCCGCTTCCTGCAGGAGAACGGCGGCATAGTGGTGCAGAACGATCTGGTGCCCACCAATACCCCGGACTACTCGCCCTACATCTTGAAGATCCGTCAGGCGAACCCGGACTTCGTGTACCTCAATCTCGCTGGCGTCGACCAGACCACCTTCCTCAAGCAATATAAGGAGTACGGTCTGACCTATAAGCTGGCGGGCGGCGTCATGGACACCATCCCGTTCTGGGCCGCCGGCATCGACGCCCTCTCGGGCTACTGGCAAAGCCTCTGGTACCACGGGCTGACCAACAAGGGGGCCGTGGCCTTCACCAAGGCCTTTACCGACAAGTTCGGCGGTCCGCCCGACAACCAGGCCTGGGGCGACTACATGGGCATGCAAATCGTCGCACAAGCGATGACGGAGGCGAAATCGACCGCGGCCGACAAGCTGATCGAAGTCATCGAGAAAGGCATGAAGTTCGATCTGCTGAAGAACCGCGAGGGCTTCTTTCGCGACTGGGACCACCAGCTCCTGCAGGAGATGTTCGTCGTCAAGGTGAAGGAAAAGGACAAGGCGAAGGACAAATGGGATATCTTCGAGATCATCGAAGCCTCGCCCGGGCCCGATGAATCGCTCGAGCTGATCCAGCCGACCAAGGCGGAAAACGCCTGTTCGTTTGCGACTTGAGCCCCTCGCCCGATCCGGGCAGCGACGGCAAGAGCGGTCGGCGCCCGGAAAACCGGTCCCATCTCATGCTCTTCATAGTCATCGAGCAGATTCTGAACGGCCTCGTGGTGGGGGCCTACTACATCCTCTTGGCGCTTGGACTGTCGCTCGTCTTCAGCCTCGGCGGCGTCGTCAACCTTGCCCATGGTGCGTTCTATGCGCTGGGCGCCTATCTGGCGGTGACGCTTGCCAATGCCGCCGGCTTCTATGGCGCGCTCGTCGCCGCCCCCGTCGCCGTCGCCGCGGTCGGCATGGCGATCGAGGTGCTGTTCCTGCGCTGGCTGTACCAAGAGGACGCGATCCTCGGGCTCCTGTTCACCTTCGGGCTGGCGCTCACTGCTGAGCAGGTGATCCGGCTCATCTGGGGCGCAACCGGTCTGCCGTTCTGGATCCCGCCGTCGCTCGGCGGCGTGCTCAAGGTGGGCGGCTTCCTGTTTTCCAACTACCGGCTGGCGGTGCTCGGCGTAGCCATGGCGGCGATCGCCTGCACCTGGCTGCTCCTCTACAAGACCTCGTTCGGCATGGTGGTGCGTGCGGGCACCTCAGACCCCGAAATGGTGCGCGCGCTCGGCATCCGCTTGCGGCCGGTACTGACCATCATCTTCGGTCTGGGCGTCGGCATCGCCGGGCTCGCCGGCGTGATGTCGGCGCCGCTTGCGGGCGTGCAGCCGGCGATGGGCACAGAGATCCTCACTGCGACCTTCGTCATCGTCGTGATCGGCGGGCTCGGCAGTTTTTGGGGCGTCGTGCTCGCCGGTATCCTCACCGGCATCGTCAAGGGGCTGACCGTGCTGGTCTATCCGCCGGCAGCGGAGGCGGCCATGTACGCTCTGATGGTGCTGGTGCTGCTTGTGCGTCCGCGCGGCCTGTTCGGCGAACGAATGGATCGCCTGGAAGCGTGAAGCCGATGTGGAAGCGCCAACATCCCATCTTGGTTCTCGCCGCGGCGCTAGCGATGCTGCCGTTGCTCATGTCCACGCTCGGCCTCACGACGGCGCTTGCGACCGAGCTTGCGCTGTTCGCCATGGCTGGGCTCGGCTTCAATCTGCTGCTCGGCTACACCGGCCTCGTCTCCTTCGGCCACGGCGCCTTCTTCGGGCTGGCCGCCTATGGCGCGGCGCTCCTGCAGATCCACATCACCAAGGGCGGCGCGTTTATCCCCGTCCTGTTCGGAACTTGGTTCGCGGCGGTCTGCGCGCTTGCGATCGGCTTCCTCATCCTGCGGCGGCGCGGCGTGTATTTCTCGCTGCTCACCCTCGCGCTCACCGCCATGATCTTCTACGTCGTGTTCCGGTGGACGAGCTTCACCGGCGGCGAGAACGGCCTCGGTGGCATCCGGCGCGGCCGGTTGCTCGGTCTCGATCTAGATGACCAAAACATCTTCTACGTCGCCGTCTGCGTGATCGTGGTCTTCGTCGCCGGGCTGATGTGGCGGATCGTCAACTCGCCCTTCGGTCGGGTGCTGATCGCAATCCGCGAGAACGAGCAGCGCGCCCGCTTCGCCGGCTTTCCAGTCCGCCGCTACAAGCTGTACGGCTTCATCGTCTCCGCGACCGTCGTCGGGCTGGCCGGCGCTCTGTTCGGCTTCCTCAAATATTTCGTCTCCGCCGATCTCGTGCACGTCGCCTTCTCGGGCGAGATCCTGGCCATGACAGTGATCGGCGGCCAGCGCCATTTTCTCGGGCCGGCGCTCGGGGCCTTGTTCTTCATCCTGTTCCGCGAACTGCTGACCGGCTACACCGCAAGCTGGCAGCTTTGGTTCGGGCTGCTGTTCATGGGATTCGTGCTGCTCTCGCCCGGCGGGCTCATGGAGCTCGGCGAGCGCATCCTTGCCCCATTCCGCAGACGACACGAGGAAGCGGCCGCCATGGGCGCCAGGGTTACGCCGAATCCGGGCGCCGAGATTCCGCATTTCCTGCGCAACGTCGCAAAATTGCGATCCGAGCCGGCGATGGAGGCGCGTGAGATCTCCAAACGTTTCGGCGGATTTATCGCCGTCGATAGAGTGAGCCTTCGCCTGCCGCCACGAGGAATCCATGCGCTGATCGGCCCAAACGGTGCAGGCAAGACGACGTTCTTCAACGTGATGACCGGCCTATTCCCGCCCGACGGCGGCGCGATCCTGTACGCGGGGGGCAACGTCGCCGGATTTCCCCCGGAGCGCCTCGCCGGCCTTGGTCTCGCCCGTTCGTTCCAGATCACCAACATATTCAAGACGATCTCCGTGCGCGAGAACCTACGGCTTGCCGTGCAAGCGCGCGATCGCCGCCGGTTCCACCTGCTCGAACGGGCGGACTCGCTCGCCGAGGTGAATGGCGACACCGATGAGCTCGTCAAGTTTCTCGGGCTCGAGGGGCTCGCGGCCGTGCGGGCCGGCAGCCTCTCCTACGGCGGACAGCGCCTCCTGGAGATCGGCCTTGCGTTAGCGGTGCGCCCGCGTGTCCTGATGCTGGACGAACCGCTCGTCGGGCTCGCGCCGGCGGAACGCGAGCGCATCGTCGGCCTGATCAAGCGGCTGTCCGAGCACATGAGCGTGCTGGTCATCGAGCACGACATCGACCGCGTGTTCGCCTTTGCGGAGGACATCACCGTGATGCACAACGGCGCGGTTCTGGCCGCCGGCAAGCCGGCCGAGGTGCGCGCCCATCCGCAAGTGCAATCGGTCTACCTCGGCACCGGACGCCGCATCAGCAGCGCCCGGGCACCGTCCGGCACGACGCCAGCGGCGCAGCCGCTGCTCAGACTCGACGCCGTCAACGCCTTCTATGGCGCCAGCCACATCCTGCACGACGTCACGCTCGAGCTGCGCGCCGGCGAGATGGTGGCGCTGCTCGGCCGCAACGGCGCGGGCAAATCCTCGACCCTCAAGGCGATAATGGGTCTCAATCCGCCGCGCACCGGCCGCGTGCAATACCTGGGAAAAAATATCGCCGGTGGATCGCCCGAGGACGCCGCCCGCGCCGGAATCGGTCTCGTCCCGCAAGGCCGCCGCTTGTTCCCGACCTTGACCGTCGCGCAGAACCTGGAAATGGGCCGGCTGCGGCGCACCGGCCGCGAAGGCATGCGCTGGAGCGAGGAGCGCTTGTTCGCGATGTTCCCGCGCCTCGCGCAGCGCCTCAACGCGAAGGCCGATACGCTCTCTGGCGGCGAGCAACAGATGGTGGCAATCGCCCGCGCGCTCGTCGGCAATACGCGCATCCTGTTGATGGATGAGCCGTTCGAAGGCCTCTCACCAGCCATGGTGGAGGAGGTGTTCGGCGTGATTGACGCGCTCCGGCGCGACGTCCCGATTCTCATGATCGAGCACGATCTCGATCTCGCCTTGGCGCTTGCCGACCGAGTTTACGTGCTCGACCGCGGGCGGATCACGCACGAGGGGCCGGCTGCCCCGCTGCACGCGGATCTCGGCCTGCGCCGCAAGGTCCTCTGGATATAGCTAGCTACCCGATGGTGGGGAAGCTGACACTCTCGGTCACTGTCAAACCTGACAGCGCGATCTCAGGCTTTGTGCCCCCAGCTGCCGATTTGCAAGGTCCGTTGTCTATCCGGTCTCTAGTTGGAGCTGTTTTGCTCCGGACCATCATGGATATCAGCGCGCGTGCGTTCTCATTACCGGACAGGCCTCGACGGGGCCATTTGGGTCACCAGTGTTCGCATGCGCCGGGAAGACTGGTCCTCCATCTCTACTTATCCTCTCGCAGACCTCGGCTGGAAACTATTGATCGGATTATGTCATCGCTTGCTCGCGTCCTCGACCGAACGGCGGTTTCGGCACGTTCCCGTCCGTATGTGTTCGGTAAGCAGCATCGGGTTGGGGCTTGCGCGTTAGCCCGGTGCCGCTCCGCTGGTCCATCGGTACCTTATGGATGTCTGCCCCCGATTAAGCAATGAAACGGCTCAGCCTTGCTCATGAGGTGCTCTTAGTTCTGCTCCTGAGGGAGGGCGTTTCGCGGCGACTGTTCATGTGGGACAGTGAGTGAAACATGTTCATTTTGGTATCGAAAAACTGGTGCTCGGACATGGGCAACGAGTAGGTGGGACGCTGGAAGGGTGCCGAACTCTCTCTCACCAGTACCGAGCTGGTTGTTCACCGATACGTTGTCAGCGGGAAAGCTCTCAGAGTTTTGCGCGGTCACGGCGTCGATTTAGCCGTGCCCGACTACTTCGGGTCTAGCCGATAAACAGACGTTTTCAGGGACTGTCAGCATGTCGCGAAGGGGGCCAGGAATCCCTCCCCCGCAAGCGCCCGGTGCGGGGGAGGGGCGTTGTGCCCGAACCACAGTTCAATGCGTCGCGCGCGGCCCTTCATACGAGATCGTCCAGATCACGCCGGATTTTGGCACGGTGTAGAACGACGGTGCCTTGTAGAAGTCGGCGAACACTTCGCCGTAATCCACCACATACATGGTGCGTCCATCATTGGCGAAGATGACCTTGTTCGGCCGCTCGAGACCGCCGCGATTCTCCGATTTCTGATAAGCGTTGGGCCCAGGTTCGATATTGTGGGCAAACTGGCTCCACTTGACCCCGGTCGGCTCGAGGAAGTCGATCCGCAGCACCACCGGCCAGGTTGGAATGAGGCTCTCCGGCCCGGTGTCAAGGATGCCGTAGACGGCGCCGAACAGAGTGTTGTCGGCGCCGAAGCCACGAACGCTCCAGGCAATCCCGTCGATCGGGTTGTTGGTATCCCATTCGAGCACAGGGTTGATGTAGCCGTTCGGGTTCTGGTTTGCGGCAATCAGCGGAACGCCGCGAACGCCGTCAACGTGGAACTGGAAGCGATAGGGCGGCATTTTCGGCATGAACGGCTTATCGCCGACATAAAGCTGGGGATACGGACGATCGACTGCGTTGCCGCGGAAGACTTCCCAGCCGAAGCGCTTGTTGCTGACAAATCCCATCCCCTCCTTGTCGGGGAAGCCGGCGTCCTGCCCCTTCTCGGTCACGATGAAGAGTTTCTCGGCGCCATTGGCGATGCGGCGATGGCCAAGGTCGTTCGCGCCATTGTCGGCAACCGCCAGCGCGTTCTCCCATTTGGTGCCGGGTGGCCCGAAGGCGACGCCGGACTGGTTGCGGAAGCCCATGGCGTAGACCTCCATTTTCTCATGCGGATAGATGCCGTCGGTGCCCGCGTCGCTCATCTTGACGCGCATGATAGAGCCGCCGCAGGGCACCTGAGCCTTGACCACCATGCCGGGCTTCGCCGGCACCCCGACCGGCAGCAGCGCCCCGGTCATGCGGCCGTCGGAGGATTTCACGTTGAGGCCCGTATGCACAATGTCGCGGCACACCGGATCATGCGGCGTGGTGCCGTGGCCGTCCTGGTGCTTGACCCAGAACGGATCATTCGGGATATCCGTCCAGCCGTGATTATCTGGATCCGCGAAACCGCTGTTGCTCGGGAAGCCCAGCGCAAAATAGATGTAGCCGTCCTTGCAGGTGATGCCGCCGTTGCGGTGGTCGCCGATCGGCAGATCCTTGATGATCAGCTTGAGCTCGCCGTTGACGCCGTCCATTTCCCAAATCTTCTCACCGTATTCGGGAATGTAGGTCTTGCCGTTCTCGGCGCAGTAGCCGATTTCGTTCATGACCGTCTTGAACGTGCCCTTGCCGACCTCGCGCAGGAGTTTTCCGTCCTTGTCGAAGATCTTGACATGCGGCGGGTCGATCTTGTCAGCCTCGGGGCTGCCAAGGAGAACGCCGGAAATCGCCACCCACAGGTTTCCATCCTTGTCGACTGTGGCCGACGATGGGGTATCGAGCCCGGCAGCAAACACGCCGACCTTATAGCCGGGCGGCACGACAATTTTGGTAGGGTCAGGCTTGAACGGCTCGCGTTTCGCCCACGGGCCGCCGCGCGGCTCCTGTGCGCTCGCCTGCATCAGGCACATGAGCGCCGCTGCGGCCACCGTCATACTGAGGAAAAATTTCATGACACTCCTCCCTTGGCTGGCTTGGTTTCCACTCCCACATCTTTCTAAGTGTGTTTGCTTTCCTGGTTGTTTTTGTTTCCGTTCGGATCCGTGCGTTCGGATCGGTTCTTCATTGAGGCCCATCGGACAAGGGCAGGGTTCGGACGTACGCGATGACATCCGCGATGTCGTCCTTCGACAGGGTCGCCTTCCAGGAAGGCATGAATCCGCTCTTGCCCATCGCCTCGCCACCCTCCGCGATCACCATGGCGAGGGAGGCATCATCGATCAGGTCGATGTAGCCTTTCCGCGTCAGGGCTCCGACGTGGGGCATGAAGCCTTTGCCGCCGCCGCGACCGTCGGCGCCGTGACACCCTGAGCAATAACGCTGGTAGAGGACCTCGCCGTGCTGGGCGTTTCCAGCGAGGAGCGGCGTCGCCCAGAGGACGAGCCAGGCCATGATAGCAGACAAGTGCCGACACATTCGGATCATCCACTGCCGACATACGCGAGAACCGCATCCGGCACGCTGCGGCCGGCCGCATGCCGTTCGGAAACCAAATCACGGAGCATCTGCAGCAGCTCGGGGTTGCGACGCTGCTCAAGGCCGACGATGCTGTTGATCGACGCTCCGGTGAACACGCATTTCACCACCATCTGATTCCAGGCAGCCTCATCAAAATAATCGAACGGATACGGGTTATGGCAGGCAATTGCCTCGAGCACCGGTCCGATCGACGAGCGCACGCCTTCGCGCGCCCGGTCATGGAGCTGCCGGCCGGCCGGAAAGACCGCGAAACCCTTCAGATAGGCCACGTGCTCTGTGACCTCGGCTGTCGTGCACAGCCGGTCGATGCGCGCCGCAAAGGGCTGATCATCGCCGCGATATGTGGCAATGAGGAGGGCGACGCGCGCCGCCTCGTCAGTGCCCCACAGGCGCGGCTGCCAGCCGGCGCGCAGTCGCTGCGCTGCCAATTCATCGTCGGGGTCGAGTGTCAGATCGGTGCGGCCGACCTTGCGTCCCACAAGACCGAGCGAAAGCGCTAGCCGTCGCACGTCGACGGTCATGCGCTGGCGTTCGAGTTCGGCCGCGAGCCAGCCCATTGCTTCGGGCGAGAGCTGACGGGAAAGCCAGCGCAGCAGAAGCGCCATGATCGATGCAGGTTCGGCACTGGTCGGGCCACGCGGATCCATTGTGGTCTCCATCGCCAGGGCGTCAGGTCCCCGCGATATATCGTTGTAGCAGGACGGTGGCCGCGAAGCCGGCAACCGCCAGCAGGGCCGGCGCGCTCGCACCGGCGCTCGCGATCAGTGCGGCATCAACCAGCGAGACGCCGGCGATGAGGGCGGCGACGGCACGCGAGACCGCTCCGGGCGCGGGCCGTCGCGCCAGGAGGTAGACCGCGGCGGTCGTCCAGCAGATCAGAGCGATATAGATCACGGCTGACAGCGGCCCCCGAGCGAGTGCCGGCAACGCGATGATCATTGGCGCTGAAAGCGCAACGAGTGGCCAGAGATTGCCCACACGGTCGAGACTCTCTTGCCTGGCGGCGTAGGTCAGGCCGGTGATGTAGGCGAGAAGGGCAAGCGAAGCGATCACAACAAATTCGGGGATACTGCCCGTCGTCGCAGCGGCGGCGCCGAGATAGACCAGCATGCGGCAGGCACCCATCATCACCGGAGCAACAGGATTGCCTTTGTGGAACAGATCGTATGCGACGATGAGCGCGGCGAGCCCAAGGCCACAGATCGCGGCTGCCAAGCCGATAGTGGCCAGCAGTGCGACGCCCGCGGCGAGCAGGCCGAACCCGATGGCCGCGACGAGGTCCGCTGCCACGTCTCCGGCTGGGATCGGCCGTCCCGGGCGCTCGCGCGCATCGATGCCGCGATCGAAGTAATCGTTGAGATACATGCCCCCGACATAGAACAGCGACATCGCCACCAGCACGATGCCGGTTCGGCCGTCGTGCCACGGCCCACCGGCGAGCACCGCCCCGGTGAGGACGTTGGTCCACACCGTCGGCAGGTTTGACACCCGGCCAAGCGTCAGCAGAGCCGTCACCGACAGGGGGCGCTGTGCCGTCATCGCCATCAGGACAGCTCCTCGAGCACCCAGAGCATCTCGCGCGCGATCGCATCCGCCCGGCTCGACTGGCGCAGCTCAGGCGGCAGCACATCCCACGTATAGGTTTCGACCTCGAAATGGGGTGCGACAAAGGCCGACTTGGCGGCAGCAAGCGCCGCCTTCAGCGTCGGTTGCGTCGAATGAAAGCCCCCGGCGATCTCCAGGAACACGGGCACGTGACAATGGACGCGCCACTCGCCCCCGGCCTTTCCGGCGCGCAGCGCCGCAAACGCGGGCTCCAGGTCGACATAGCGAACCAGCGAGCCGTTCCGCCGTTGTACGACCTGATGCAGGTAGACGCCGTCATTGAACGCCGTGAGCGTTCTTTCGGTGTTGGCATCGATCTCGGGCACTCGCAGCGCCGAGCTCAGCTGCAGCTTTCCGATCCGGATGCCAGCTTCGCCGAGCTGCGCGAAGGCGCGCGCCGGCTCCTCGAATTCCACCGCACCGTGGCAGACGTCATAGCAGACGCCGAGATGGCGCCGCAACGCGTCGTGCGCGGCGGCGGGCGACGTGCCTGTCTGGTCCGCAACGATTGCGGCGCTGGCATCAGTGTGGAGATGATCGCAAAAGAACGCGATCGTTTCCTCGACGGTCTCAAGAAAGCAGCATGGCTCGGGCTCGAGGGCGAGTACGATCTCGCGGCCGGTTCGGCGCCGCAGTGAGACGAGCGTGGCAACGTGGCGAGCGAGCGCGTCGGCCATCGCCCTCGCGGCGTCTGGCCGCGCCGCCGCTACCGCCTTGAACGTCCCCGGGACCGTCGACACCGAGCCGACCATCCCGTCCGGCAGAAGCATCGCCAGTATCTCGGCGGCGCGATCGGAGTAGCTCAGCCGCTCCGGCGTGAGCCAATCCGGTTGATAGACATCCTCCTTCACGCGGCGCCCATGGAATGGGCCATAGGGAAAAGCGTTAATGGTGAAGACGTAGAGATTTTCGCGGTCGAGAAACGCGCGAAACTCGTCAAGCACCGCTGGCGCGCTCAACGCCTCGGCGGCGATCCCCGAGAGCCGAAGACCAAGTCCGAATGCACTGTGCGGCGAGACCCTTGCCTTGATGTGTGGGACATGAGCCTCGAGGCTCTGGCGCACCTCATCCCAGCTCTCGCCCGCGTGGATATTCGTACAGTAGGTGAGATGCGCGCCGCCAGATAAGTGACTGAGATGCATGAATGCCGTCCCTCTTATCGGGCACGTGCCTTGAGCCATGCGATAGCTCTTTCGATCCGTTCGTCGTCCATCGCATGGACTTCGACACCAAGCCCGATCGCTGCGAGAAGCGTGATGGTCAGCTCGCCGCCCAGATGCTCCTGGAAATCGCCGATCCCGGCGATGATGCGCCGGCGGCCACTCCCGTCCCTGAGGTCGAGCGCATCGTCCCAAAGCGTGAACCCGAGCGCCTGTAGCAGCCGGACAATGCGCGTGTCCTCGCCCTCCGGCAACAGGCCGGCGAGCACCGAATAGCGCGAGTCAAGCGCAATGCCGATCGCCACCGCCTCGCCATGGCGCAGGGTGTGGCGCGTGAGCGTCTCGAGCTTGTGGGCAGACCAGTGACCGAAGTCCAGGGGGCGCGCCGAGCCGCTCTCGAAGGGATCGCCGCCGCTCGCGATCTGGCGCATATGGAGCCTCGCGCAACGCCGCACCAGCGTCTTGAGCGCGTTCGGCTCGAAGGCCGCGAGCGCCGCGGCCTTGCGCTCGATCCAGTCAAAGAAAGCGCCATCGCGGATCAAGGCGACCTTGACGGCCTCGGCCATGCCGGCCCGCTTGTCGCGCGCCGGCAGCACGTCAAGAAAAGCCTGGTCGTTGATCACCGCGAAGGGCGGCGCAAAGGTTCCGAGCAGATTCTTGAGACCGAAAGCATTGATCCCGTTCTTCACTCCGACGCCGGAATCGCTTTGCGCGAGCACCGTGGTAGGGCAGCGGACGTGGCGCACGCCGCGATGGAATATCGCAGCGGCAAATCCCACCGCATCGAGCACGGCGCCGCCACCGATGGCAAGCGCATAGGACTGCCGATCGATATGCCGCGCCGAGAGGTCCTTGAGAACGGCCTCCACGCAATCGTGCTGGTTCTTGACGGCCTCGCCGCCCGGAACGATGACAATGTCTCCCACGAGCTCCATCGCGGCGGCGTGCGCGGCGCCATAGTCGGTGATGCGGCCTGCAAGCTGCGGCCATGCGATTGTCACGCCTTCGTCGATGAACACGGCGAGACGCTGAGGCCGGGCCAACGGGCCAGGCATCAGCACCTGACGAAGACACGGATTGCGCGGATCAAAAAGATCGCGCGTGAAATGGACCGGATAGTCGTATCTGATCGAGAACGTCTGCGCGAACGTTTCCGTCCGCGGAACGTCGGGTTCCGGGTCGAGCATCGACGCGCTCCTCCCCTCGATGCGCGCGAGCAGTTGCAGCTTTCTTTACGGACGCATCGAAGAGTGTAGTCTTCATCGCCACGCCTAGCCTGTCAATTCCCCTCGAACATCAAGAGACCGCGCGATGGTGTGCCAATGCGGAAGACGATTGTCATCCTTGTAGTCGGCCTGACGCCAAGCCATCTCGGGCCCAACACGCCACATCTGTCGGCGCTTGCGCGCGCAGGTGCCGTGCGTCCGCTTGACACAGTGACGCCCGCGGTCACGTGTACCGTGCAGGCAACCTTCATGACTGGCAGCCTGCCGCGCGACCACGGCATCGTCGCGAATGGCTGGCTATTTCGCGACCTGCTTGAAGTTTGGCTGTGGCGACAGTCAAACCGGCTTGTTGCCGGGGAGAAGGTCTGGGAGGCAGGCAAGCGGCGCGATCCCGGGTTCACCACCGCCAATCTGTTCTGGTGGTATAATATGGGGGCGAGTCACGACGTCGGTCTCACGCCTCGGCCGATCTACAAGTCGGACGGGCGCAAGATGCCTGACTGCTATGCGCAACCTGCAGCGCTCCGTGAGGAGCTGACGCGCGAGCTTGGCGTCTTTCCCCTTTTCCAGTTCTGGGGGCCAGGGACCTCCATCGTATCATCGCGCTGGATCGCCGATGCGGCCCTGCATGTCAGGCGCACCCGAACCCCGACCCTGACGCTGGTCTATCTGCCGCACCTCGATTACGACCTACAGCGCCTTGGGCCCGACGATCCTCGGACTGCAAGAAGTCTGCAGGAGATCGATGCTGTTGCTGGCACGCTCATCGCCGATGCCGAGCGGGAGGGAGCGCGGGTGATCGTGCTGTCCGAGTACGGGATCACGGCCGTCAGCATGCCGATCCACGTCAACAGAGCCTTGCGTCGGGCCGGGCTCCTGGCGGTGCGCACCGAGGATGGTGGCGAGGTGCTCGATATCCCGCAGTCGCGGGCGTTTGCGTTGGCCGATCATCAGATCGCCCATCTCTATATTTCGGAACCGACACTGATCGAGGAGGTCCGTCGCATCGTTGCGGCGCTGCCAGGCGTTGACGGCGTGTTCGACCGGCGCGAGCAGCACGGGCTTGGTATCGATCACGCGCGCTCGGGCGAGCTCGTTGCGCTAGCGCGCCCCGATGCGTGGTTCACATACTACTACTGGATTGACGATCGGCGCGCTCCGGATTTCGCCCGCCTGGTCGAGATCCATCGCAAGCCGGGGTATGATCCGGTCGAGCTCTTTCTCGACCCCGCCATCTCGTTTCCAAGGCTGGCGCTGGGTTGGCGCCTGGCCAAGCGGGCGCTTGGGCTGCGCACCGTCATGGACGTGATCCCGCTCGATGCCACCCTCGTGCGCGGCTCTCATGGGCGGATCGTGGACGATCCGGCACGCGGTCCGCTGTTGATCTCGAGCGAGCCGAGCCTCGTGCCGGATGGGCCGATCGCGGCGGCGGCGGTCAAAACGATCATCCTGGCGCACGTCTTCGATTGACGCCCGCGGACAAGGGCGCCCGTGCCTCGCCGATCTCGGCTGTACGCCCTGGTACGGCCGTCGATCGACTCCAACCGGATCGGCCAAATGCGGCAGCGTGGCTGACAGGCTATGAATGTCTACATGCCCTTGTCTTCCGTGTTCAAACGTCCCGGGTCATGCTAGATATTACGAGGCACCGAAACGATTTCTCGTCGTCACGCCGCAGAAGCAACAAAAACGGAGGCGCGGCATGTCGCAACAATTTACCGCCTTCGAAGGAGCCACAGGATCGGGCGAGGCGCGGGAGCGCTCCGAACTCCTGTGCCCGTGCTGCGGCGCGCGCCTGTCGCTGCGGGGCCAGGACGGCGCGATGCGGCTTCAGGCCGACACACAGGGATACCTGATGCCGGCTGCAGCCGGCACCATGTTCATCGATCCGCATGCACACATGATCTCGCGCACCACCGCGGACTACGAGGCCATGGCGCGCGCCGGCGTGGTGGCGGTGATCGAGCCGGCGTTCTGGATCGGCCAGCCGCGGACTAATCTCGGCAGCTATGTTGACTATCTCTCCAGCATTATCGGCTTCGAAAAATTCCGCGCCGGCCAGTTCGGCATCCGCCACTATTGCTGCATTGGGCTCAACCCGAAGGAGGCCAACAACGAGGCGCTGGCGGAAGCCATCATGGAGGTGCTGCCGCACTTCGCCGCGAAGGAAAGCGTCGTCGCCATCGGCGAGCTCGGTTATGACGAGCAGACCGCCCTTGAAGACAAATATTTGCGCCAGCAGATCGAGCTCGCCAAGGAGGTTGATCTTCCCATCATGATCCATACGCCGCATCGCGACAAGAAACGCGGAACATCGCGGACCATGGACGTGCTCAGCGAGCACCGGTTCGACCCGGGCCGTTGCGTGATTGACCATAATAATGAGGAGACCGTCCGCGATGTGCTGGACCGCGGCTATTTCGCGGCGTTCTCGATCTATCCGCACACAAAGATGGGAAACGAGCGCATGACCGAGCTGGTCCGACAGTTCGGACCCGAGCGCATCATTGTCGATTCCGCCTGCGACTGGGGCGTCTCGGACTCGCTTGCCGTGCCGAAGACCGCCGCGTTGATGGCACAACGCGGCATTCCGGCCGCCACGATCCGCAAGGTCACGTACGAAAATGCGCTGGCCGCCTATGGCCTCTCTGGCGTCATGAAGGAGCAGGATTGGCTCAATCCGGCGCCCATCGACCAGCGCACGCTGTTTGAGGGTAACAGCGTGCTGCGCGGCGGCCAGACCCCGCGCATTGAGGCGCCCGTCGGTCCGCTCTCCGGTAACCTTACGATTGCCTGATCGGCGATCAGGGCACGCAGCGCCGCGCCGCCGGCATGTCCTCAATCCCCATGCGCGGGATCACTCCGTCGCCGCCGACAATGAGTGTCGCCGGGATCGGTAGCAGCCAGGCGTCATTGTCCTGGGCGGCGGAAACATCGACTCCGGCCGCGGCCATCATCCGCTCCATCCAAAGCAGCCGTGCCACCGGACGCAGCGCATTTGGGAATTGGCGTCCGATCGAAACCCTGCATAATGCGGCCGAAATAACGATCACGGCGCGTGCGCAATGACCGGAATCGCCCCGAGTATCGTGTCGTTCCTGTTTCTCGGCTTCTTCCTCGGGATGCGGCATGCGACCGACGCCGACCACGTGGTCGCCATTGCGACGATCGTCAGTCGCCAGCACAGCATCGCGGGCTCGGCGCTGATCGGTGCTGCCTGGGGCGTCGGGCACACCCTCACGGTTATGGCCGTCGGCGCTGCGATCATCGTGTTCGGGGTCGTCATTCCGCCACAGCTCGGCCTGTCAATGGAGTTCGCCGTCGGCATCATGCTGGTCCTGCTCGGCGTTCTCACCCTGACAGGGATGGGTCGCGCGGTCGGCACGGCCCATGTGCATGCGGGCGTCCCCGGCGGAAATGCGCTCGACTTCCATGAGCACCCGCATGCGCATGGCGACTACGTGCACCGGCACCCGCACGGTCACGCCCCCGGTGCCCACGGGCACGCCGAGGAGGACACGCCGCTGGCGCGGCTCGACCGCAGCGGGCTCGGCCGGCTCGCTTTCTACGAGTGGCTGCGCCCCTTCGCCGTCGGCCTCGTGCATGGCCTAGCAGGATCGGCCGCCGTCGCCCTGATGGTCCTGTCCATCATCCGCGAACCGATGGCCGCGCTCGGCTACCTGCTGCTGTTCGGGCTCGGCACTATCGTCGGAATGATGCTGATCACGCTGATCCTGTCGGCACCGTTCGCGTTCACCGCGGTCAATCTTCCGATATTAAATTGGCGGCTCCGCGTGGCATCGGGCCTGGTCAGCTTCGTCTTCGGGGTGTTCCTGATCTACGGCATCGGCTTTGCTGACGGCGGCCTGTTCAGCGACGCGCCGACCTGGCAGCCCCGTTGACCTGGCGAACGGTTTGGGGGCAGCGGTAAGCCACAAGTGCGCGCAGGTCTGCTTCGCCGCCCGTACCGGTTGACCGATCGAAACCGAGGGATAAGATAAAATGTCGCAATAATCATTGAAATAATCATTGATAAGATGGAGGATGCGCCATTCAGACGATTGGCATGCCCGGTGCGCGGTCGTTGTTGCTGGCCGGCATCGTTCTGGTGCTCGCGGCAACCGTGGGTGCTGTGTGGCTGCACGAGATGCGGCCGCAGTCGGTGGTGCAACCGGCGGCGCAAACTGTCGGCACGCGAGCCGAGAAACCCCAACCGCCGGCATTGACAGCGGACGAGGAACGCTTCGCCACGGCCTTGTGGGCCGTCCACCGGGAGGCGACTCGCTCGGCGGTGGCAATGAGCTTTGCCGGCATCGCTTATCAGACCGAGAATCGGGACGCCCGCGCGCTCGCGCGGAGCATCGAGCCGCTGGCGAAATTCTTTCATGATGCTGAAATTGAGGTCCGCACCATGAGCCCGCCGCCTTCACTGTCAAAGACGCACGGGCAGTACGTCGAAGCATTGGCGCTCTACGCCAACGCTGCAGCCGAGATGCTGAAATTCATCGAGGACGGCGACTCGCAGCGTCTCGACGTCGCCCACCGGCTGGATGTGAGGGCCTCTGAAGACATGCTGCGCGTCGGCGAAGTGCTGTGGCCGGGACAATACAAGCCGCACTAAGTGGCAATCGGATCAAGGAAAAGAGACAAGCGCATTCCGATCTCAATCAGAATCTAACTGTAGGGAGGAAGGCAATGAGAAAACGCTCGTTAAGAATTCGTCCGTTCGCATGGACGGCTCTAATAGCGGCACTGGTTTGCCTCTTCGACGCGGCAGCGCAGGCCCAGCAACCGGTCTGCTCGGTATGGCTGATTGAGAGCAGCCGTTTCATGAAAGTACCGTTCGGAGCGTTCATGCCGGATCGCGCATTCGTGCCCGGCAGCAACAAGCCGGAGAGCAGCATTCCAACCGTCGATCTGCCGGTGAACATCGGCGTGATCAAGTGCGGCAATGAGTTGGTCCTCTACGATACCGGCTGGAAGCAGCAGGAATATCTCAAGATGACCGGGTCGGACCACTGGGCTCCGCTGCCCGACCAGCTGAAGGTTCTCGGCTTCAATGCCGCCGATGTTACGAAGGTGGTAATCGGACACGCGCACTGGGACCATGCCGGCCAATTGTCCGATCTGCCCAATGCCGTGCTTTACGTGCAACGCGAGGAGCTCAAGGCGATTGAGTGGGCGCTCAACTATCCGGAGCCGCACATCCGGGCGATCAACTCCGATCCCGGCGGCTGCTACCGTACCCCCGCTTGCGGCTACATGCCGCTCACAATCGAGGAGGTCTACGGCAAGGTGCTGAAGGGCAAGGCGGTGATCGTTGATGGCGAGATGGAGATCCTGCCCGGCGTGCGGATTCATCCGGCATTTCGCGCCCATACGGCCGGCTCGCAGCTGCTTGAGGTGCCGACCGCCATCGGCAAGCTGGTGTTCGGCTCGGACGCGTTCTCGTCGTACGAGGCCATCCGCGATTGGATGACGGCGAACGTGCAGCAGACCGATACGGTCCAGCAGTTTCTCGCCTACGAGAAGTGCTACAAGATTACCGGCGGCTACAACAACTGCGTCTCCGCTCACGAGCCGCTGAGCTACACTGACAAATATCCGCTGACGAAGAATTCCTGGGAGGCGCTGAACGGCGGACGCATGGCCGAGATCACGCTGGCGCCGGGTGAAAAATCGCGCAAGCCATGACCGGTGTTGTCGGGTTGGGACCAGCCTCCCCACCCCGACCGCTTCATCGTGGGATTGGAAAAGAGCAATTCGGCCTGCGTCGGCTGACCATCTGGCTTGTCTGCGTGGCGTCTCTCCTGGCTAGCAGCGCGTCGGCGCATGACGCGAGCAGCTATGGCGGCGTGTTTCGCTCTCGCGATCTTGGCGCCGCCTGGTTGAATGCGGATGTCGGCCTGTTTCTCAATGCGGCGCTCGTCATTGCGGTCGATCCACGCGATTCGTCCCACCTGCTGGTTGGCACCGATCTCGGAATCCTGACTTCGCACAATGGAGGGCGGAGCTGGGCTCCGGAGGCGCGCGACGTCATCATCGGCGCGGTATTTGCGCTCGCCTTCTCGCCAGACGGCGAGCTGACCGTGTGTGCGGCAGCCAGCGGCGTGTTTCGTCGTGACCGGGAGGGTTGGCTGCGCGCCGAGATCCCGGGGTCCGCAATCCCGGCGCGGGCGCTGGTCGCCGGGCCGGCTAACCATCGTTTCTATCTGCTCGGCTGGAGGGCGCTGTTCGCGAGCGAGGACGGCGGCCGCACCTATGCGGTCGTGCCCCGAGTCCCAGAGATCGGCGAGATGACGGCGCTGGTGACGATCCCGGGATCGGCCGACATTCTGGCGGCCGTGATCGACGGACGGGCGATGATCAGCCATGATGGGGGGCGCACTTGGCGCAACACCGGCTTCGGCGGCGCAGATGCGCCGGTCGACACGATCGCGACCGATGCCAGCCGGCCGCAACGCATCTGGGCGGCGGCGGGCGGCCGGATGGCGGTCAGCGACGATCTCGGCTCCGGTTGGCATTCCGTCGGACGTTCGCTGCCTGAGGCGAGAGCCAGAGTGCGCGGCATTGCAGCCAGCGCAGACGCGACGACCCTGGTCATCTCCTCCGATCGCGGAATCTATCGCAGCGACGACGGCGGCGAATCTTGGGCGCCGAAAGAAGACAACCTTCCAACCCATATCGAGTCCGGGCCCCTCGCCCGGGATCCAAACGATGCAGGCGTCATTTACGCGGTCTTCTCGCTGATGCCCTATGCGGAAGTCTGGCGAATGGCCCGCGAAGGCGGCAACCTGCTGGCGCGCATCGAACCGATCAGCCTCGTCGGCGGGGTCTCGTTCTGTGTGCTGGTGCTGATCGGCGGCTGTCTTGCGGCGCTACATCTGTCGCGCCGGCGCGCCGCCGCGCGTTCGCCGCGTTGATTCGCGTGGGAACCGAGGTTCGTACGGAGTGTGCCGCGAATGCTTGCGAACTTCAAAATCGGGACACTAACCGCGGCGCTCGGCATCGCGGTCCTGGTGGGAGGCGCGCTTCTGCTGGTCCGCGCCGTCCCGGAGGAAAAATTCGTCGAGTACCGCATGGACGAGCNCCGCAAGATGCGCCGATCGCGATTGCGGCGGGCATTGACGGCAGCATCTGGTTCACCATCGACCATGCCAATGCGATTGGCCGTCTGCGCAACGGCCGCATCGAGCGACTGCCCACATCGAGCCGCAACATCGAGCCGCTCGGGCTCGCCGTCGCGACGGACGGCAGCGCCTGGTACACGGACCTCGCCGCGCGCGCCATTGCGCGCATCAGCAGCGTAGGCGAGATCGCACGGTTTGTGCTGGACACTCCGATCACTCGCCTCGGACGGCTTGTGATCGCGCCTGACGGCGCCGCCTGGTTCGCCGATCCGACGGGCTATGGCTTGAGCAAGCTGAAGGACGGAGTTTTTACCCGCTATCAGATCGAGTCCGCGCGCGGCGGACCCTATGGGGTTGCAGTGACGGCCGACGGCGACATATGGGCCACACTGCAGAACGGCAACCAGCTGCTCCACCTCGCCGTCGACGGCACCAGCAGGACATTCGACCTCCCGCGTGGCGGCGCCGTGCCGACTGACGTCGCGGTCGGCTCCGACGGCTCGGTGTGGTTTCTGCAGTTTCGCGCCAACCGCATCGGACGATTCAAGGATGGACAATTCTCGGATGTCGAGGCGGGTCCGGAAAATGCCGGTCTCAGCGGCATTGCCGTGGCTCCCAATGACGACGTCTGGTTTGGTATGATGCGCCGCGCGAGCCTCGGGCGGCTGCGCAACGGCCACATCGAGATCTTTGCGCTTCCCCGCGACAATGCCCGACCGTTCAGCATCGCCGTCGATCGCGACGGCAATGTCTGGTACGCCGACATCAGCGGGTTTGTCGGCATGCTGCCGGCCAGGCATGCGGTTGCGCGGTAGCCAATGCGGTGGATTTGAAATTCCAA
Source organism: Bradyrhizobium centrolobii (assembly GCF_001641635.1). Classification (GTDB taxonomy): domain Bacteria; phylum Pseudomonadota; class Alphaproteobacteria; order Rhizobiales; family Xanthobacteraceae; genus Bradyrhizobium; species Bradyrhizobium centrolobii. Next base: position 57,012 of record NZ_LUUB01000104.1, on the reverse strand, counting down.
TCGGACTCGCGGCAAACCCAATAGGAATTCTAAATCCCCAAGAGTGCGGGTGCCGGTCTTCCGAAAAAATCATGCTCGAACAAAAAGGTAGAGCGGGATGCCACATCGAAGAAAGGCCCTCGCGCTCTAAACATTCAGCCCGCCGGCAACGCCGCCAGTTCGGACGCGGCGCGGATGGTCAGTACCACGCCCATGCCGACGATCAGCAGACTGGTGGCGATCTGCAGGCGGATCATCCAGATGCTGGCCAGCCAGTCGAGCACCTTTTCGCCGACTTTCGCGGCGACGATGCCGACCACCACCAGCGTCGCCGCGAAGCCGAGGCTGAACACCACGACCGTGACCAAGCCGAGCAGAACTTTTCCGCTCGACAGCGCGCCGAGCAACAGCGCCAGCGCGGCTGGATCGGGGAGCAGGCCGCCCGCAATACCCAGCGCCAGCAGCACAGGCAGTTTCGGACGGTTCTCGACCACGACGTCCAGTCGATGGGCGTGGACCTTGCCGAATCCGTGGCTATGCCAGGCCACAGGCTCGCCGTGCTCATGGCCACGCAGATGGTCGTGAGCATGGTGGTGATTGTGATCCCGCGCGCGGCTGGTGCCATCGCCCGGCTCGCCGGCTTCGCCCATGGCGAGCGCCACAAGATCGCGCTGCGCCCACAGCATCCATAGGCCGAGCACGATCACCAGGATACCGACCGCAACCGCCAAATAGGCTTCGATGCGCTGCGGCCGCAGCCAGGTCGAGCCGAGCGAGGCGAGCACGCCGACCAGCACGATCCCGCTGGTGTGGGACAGAGTGACGAAAATTCCAAGGATCACCGCGTCGATCGGCTTGCCGCGCGCGCCAACGATGTAAGCGGCCGCGATGGTCTTGCCGTGCCCCGGCGTCGCCGCATGCGCAGCGCCCGCCCAGAAGCTCGATGCGACGAAGAACAGGAATTCCCGCATTCAGGCAACCTTCACTGGCGGCCAAGGCGTTACTAGGCGTGGATAGTAGCATATCGGCTCTGGTTATGCCGCTCATTGTCTCCGAACCGGCCCGAGATGCGCGTGATCCACATTGGCCCACCGTCGGCGCGTTGATAAGCGAGCCGGTTACCGTGGCTTTTTCCCGTAGCTTTTGGAGACCCTGTCGGTCCCTGCAGTGAAGAAGACGGACGTCGAGGAGTTTACGAGCAGCATCGAAAAGCAACTAACAAGCGCCTCACCGGCAGAGCGAGATGAAGCGGTGTCCTTGCAGGCGCCAGACAGCGAAGATGTGAAGCCTCAAGCACATCGCTCAGAGGTCGTCGGAACGCTACCGGGTTGGGTTCTGAGCCTGCGTGCCTATACGGTTGCTCTAAAAAACCTGGAGAACATCCCGCGCGAAAAGAAGGAGCAGCACTTATCGAGAATCCTTGCCGGCTGGTCCAAACTAATTCTGTATGCCTGCATTGTCTTCAAGAACGTGATCGAGAAGAGGCGGCTACAGATAGGCGATCTAAACCTTGAATTGGACTTTCCAGCCAAACTGGACGCTCGCTTTCTACGGATGTTCTTTCTTATGATTCCGGTTTACACGTCCGATGTCATGCGACGAGACCTCGGATCGCAGAAACTGTCCTTGCAGCTCAAGAACGATGGCCTAGCTAAATCCCTCTCTGACCAATTCCTGCAGACTTCGGTGTACGCGGACCTGAAGCTGCCCGAGTACATCAACCGCCTGAAGGCATTCCAAAAGAAGTCGAGCGGGTCGCACATTTTCTTGGAAATATTACTTTTGAAGATGCGGGAGATATTCCTGCGACTCGGCCTTCAGGACAACGAACAGCTTCCGTTCCTTGCTCTCGCGGCAGAAATCAGCGCTGACATCAAAGGCTTGGAAGGAGAGGAACGTACCCAAGAAATCCACCGCTACACAAATGAGCTGCGGCGCCTGGGTCATGTCAATAAGCTAAGAGACATGCAGTGAGCTTCTCGGTTCCCGCACGCCGACCGAGCCGGTTAAGCTCAATTTATTTCGGAACGTGCCCAAGCACTGCGGACGGGGAAGAGGCCGCCAACAGAGGCGGCCTGTCTTTTTCAAAAGCCCAAAATGAGCGTGTAAGCGAGGACAGTCGAGAAAACGCTTAATCGAAGTATGGCGAGTTTGAAAACGAGGACTGCAGCCATGCTGTGCCTCCAAATTTTGCAAATCACCTGAATCGTACGCTTTCGGATGGTGCCTGCAAGCAACTGCAGATTCCATTTTTCGCCAAGGTTCAACCGGGGCTTTTGTCGTTATCTGGTGGATTACAAGAACGCCGCCCGCTTAAATGTGTCGCGGGCGGCGGCTTTCCGGCCCCGGTCGTAGCGCAAAACTCCGGTATGTCGGGTTATGGGACCTGGCTACTCTTGGTCCTGAAACTATTGCTGACTCCAACTGGAGAACGCCGGCTTCCCAGCCGAGATCGGCCGCGTGGATTACCGATTCGACCCGGAACAGGACTACGTGGTCGTCGACATCGAGACCACGGGAGCCTGGTCGTCCGGTGATCGCATCACCGAAATCGGAGCAGTCAAGGTCCGTAACCATCAAGTGGTCGACGAGTGGCATTCGCTCGTCAATCCGCAGCGGCCGATCCCCGCGAAGATCGTCGAGCTGACCGGCATCACCAACCAGATGGTTCGAGATGCTCCCGTGTTCCACGAAATCGCCGACAGTTTCATGGCGTTCATGGGCGACGGCATCTTCGTCGGCCACAAACGTGAACTTCGACTACGGCTTTCTGTCGTACGAGTATGAGCGGCTCGAACGACGCTTCCGCTTTCCGAAGCTTTGCACTTGCGTAGGAATGCGGCGTCGATATCCCGGGCACAAATCGTACGGACTCGGAAAGTTGTGCGCGATCTGCGACATCGAGCTCGAAGACCACCATCGCGCGCCATGCGACGCTCGGGCGGCAGCCCGGCTTTTGAACCTCATTAACAAAAAGCGCGACGACGGCCTCTCGGCGGAGGCGGAGCAGGCCGCTTAGCCCTGGCATGTCCGTTATCAGAGCCAGAGCGAACCAAGTTCTTGGCAGCCCCAGACTTCCGCTTCTGACCCCGAAGCGCCGCGAAATTCATGAGCAAGCCTTGCAGCGTCGCGGGGACCATCCCTAGCTAAAGAGCGGAGGCCGGGATCCGGGGTAGAAAAGTGTCGGCTCGCGGCGGTCGAACGCTAGGTTGATGGAGGTTAGGATGTCCCGCACACTCATCATCTTCGGGCTGGTCCTCCTCGCCGCCGGCGTCGTCTGGCCCTTTATCGGCAGGCTTGGGCTCGGTCGGCTTCCCGGCGACATCGCTATCGAGCGGCCGGGCTTTTCCTTCTACTTTCCCCTGATGACCTCGCTCATCATCAGCGTGGTGCTGAGCGTAATCTTCTGGCTGGTGAATCGGTAGCAATATGCGAACCTTGGGAGCGACTGGGATAAGCGGACTGATCGATCGCACAGTGCCGGGAGCAGTCGGCTACGTTCAGTCGCGCTGTGACTGAGCGGAACTAAGACAAACGCGGGCGACGTACTCACGGCGCTTGAGCTTGGTGACCGCAATAGGAGGAACTCTACAGGCGCTGTTTGCGTCGCGGTCGGACCTCAGCGTCATGCGCTTTCGCGTGAGAGATTGACGTAGATCAAGACCAGCGACAGTCATTTGGCCTGCAATTCGGGCTTCCAAAAGGAGAACTACCATGAGCGACCTGGTCGTGATTGCGTTTCCCACGGAAGCAAAGGCTGAAGAAGTTCGCCAGAAATTGCTGGCGATGCAGAAAGAGTACCTGATCGAGCTTGGCGACGCGGTGGTCGCGGTGAAGGATGCTCAAGGTCACATCAAACTTAACCAGCTAATCAACACCACGGCTGCGGGTGCGGTTTCGGGAACTTTTTGGGGAACGCTTATCGGTCTGATCTTTCTGATGCCGCTGGTGGGAGCTGCCCTAGGTGCGGCATCCGGCACCCTTGGCGGATACCTGACCGATGTTGGCATCGACGACAAATGGATGAAGGAGACCGCTGCCGCTATTCAACCCGGAACCGCTGCCCTCTTTGTGTTGGTGCGTAAGGTAACAGCTGACAAAGTGCTTGAAGGTCTCAAGGGCGAAGGCGGTACGGTGTTAAAAACTTCGCTCGACCACACCAAGGAAGCGGCGCTTCAAGCGGCATTGGCTAATGTCCAGGCAGCCGTTCCTCCCTCGCCGTCAGTTTGAAGGCCGCGCTCGCCTGCTGCAGCTCTCTCAATCGGGTAGGCGCATGGCGGGGGTGCCTGAGGAGTGATGTCCGTAAACTGGCAACTCTGCGGAGAAGCGAACTATGCAGTTGTCCAAGTTCGCCGCGTTGGTGCTTATCGCTGGCGGTCCAAGCCTGCTGTCTGTGTCTTTGGCGCGGCCCGTCTCTGAATGCTCAATTTCAGGGACGCTAGCGGACTGGGGCGAGAATTCGATGGCCGACATTGACCTCGCATCCGGGGAAAGTTGCCAGTTCCCAATCAGGATGCGCGGCACTGTGAATGGCTCGGACATCTCTCAAAAACCGACACACGGCAAGCTGAAAAGGCTCAATCAGTCTACGTTCGAATACAAAGCGAAGACCAAATACAAGGGAACCGATACTTTTGCCATCAAGGCAACGGGGCAGGGGCCGACGGCTTCTGGCACGTCGGTAATCACCGTGCACGCGACGATCAAATAGCGCTCCTCGCATCCATTGCCTGCGTTTGGAGGCGGCATAACCTATTCGATCGCGAGTGTTGTCGCGATATTGCTGGCGAGTTTCCCTGGCGTCGCGAGCGCGCAGGTGGACTTAGGCACGATACCTTGCCGACCAGCACGCACCAACGGTTACATCGGTCTAAGCCGCATCTATCAGGGACAATCGGACATTGCCCCTGGCAAAGCACGCGCAGTCAGACGCGGCGCGCTACCGCAAAGTAAAGCGGCGTTTGACTGCCGGCCTGTCACTTCCGAACTTCGCCAGTAAACAGACACCCAGAGTCGGCACGTCTCGAGCGCCGGAATGCTGTCTCCAGAGTTTAACTATCGTCCTCTCTAAGTGCGCTCGCCCTCAGCTGCAGCGTTAGTCGCTATCGATTACGTCTGCCTCCGCTGTGCCGCCTTGTAACCTGCGGCCAGTGCGAGCAGTCCGTCGCGCGCGAGCGCGAGATCCACGTCGTTAGCCCATTCCAGGCAAAGCCGCTCCAACTCCCGCAGTCCGGCCAGTTCGCGCTGTCTTCTCGTCCACACGCGTATATTGGCCATGTGTTGGACACGGTGAGCGAGTATGGCGTTAAGTGATTGATTTTGCTGGCGCTCCCTAGCGGAATCGAACCGCTCTCTCCACCGTGAAAGGATTGATATTAGGCCTGTTCAGCGATGCCGGTCAGCCAAGCCGGCCGCGGTTTGGTAATCCGCGCAGCGATCCGGGAATACTGGACCCCGTGGTCTTTTCCAGGACCGCCAATTGGCGGGCGAACCATTCACGGAAGGACTCCTGGAGGGCGAGGAGTCAATTCTTGCGAATCCGAGTCAGCGCTGATGCGAACCGATACCTCTTGAAATCACTGGTGGGCCCGGCAGGACTCGAACCTGCAACCAGACCGTTATGAGCGAGCGGCTCTAATCATTGAGCTGCAGGTCTTCGCTCCCCCAGTGCGGGTTCTTCGAGCTCAAGGAGCACACTCCCTGTGCGCGCATCGGCGCCGTGGACATAGTTTCAGGGTCATCGACGGCGACCGCGGCCTGCATCGATCTAAGGTTGCAAATTTCGCGAACTAGCCTCGTCCGCGGGTCCCAAAAAACATGACACTTAATTGGGTCTTTTGACGTTTAATTGAGTCCCAGGAGGGTACTGGCGGCATCCTACGGATCCAGCTCCGTATCCCAGTAGAGGTAGTCGAGCCAGCTGTCGTGCAGATAGTTCGGCGGGAAGAGCCGGCCGTTGCGGTGGAGCTGGTGCACGGTCGGCGCGAACGCGTGTTGACGCGGAAACATTTTTGCCTGCGCCGGCGTGAGATTGCCCTTGCGCAGGTTACAGGGCGAGCATGCCGCGACCACATTCTCCCAGGTGGTCTGGCCGCCCTTGCTGCGCGGGATGATGTGATCGAAGGTGAGGTCTTCGGGCGAGCCGCAATATTGGCAGGCGAAACGATCGCGCAGGAAGACGTTGAAACGGGTGAAGGCGGGATGCGTGGTCGGTTTGACGAAGGATTTGAGCGAGACCACGCTCGGTAACTGCATTTCCAGCGTGGGACTTCGAACCGCCTGATCGTAATGCGCGACGATGTTGACGCGGTCGAGGAACACCGCCTTGATCGCGTCCTGCCAGGACCAGAGCGACAGCGGGTAGTAACTCAGCGGCCGGAAGTCCGCATTCAGCACCAACACCGGCCAACTGCCTTGCGAGACATGTGCGTTCAAGTAACGCTCCCGGCCTCCATATACGCTGCGAAGCAGCATGTATTGACATACTACATGCAGCGTGACGGGATTGTGAAGCCCGTTGAGCAACTTATTCAGGCGCAAGCAATGCGGCGGCGGGGTGGCAAGCGCTCAAAAACGCCGCGATTCGGGGATCCATGCAATGCAGGCTCGCCGTGCTGCGCGCGGCCGTGCTTGGTGCTGCGTCGATCGGGCCTGTGGCGGCCGAAGATTATCCCGCGCGTTCCATCACCATGATCGTGCCGTTCCCGGCGGGCGGGGCGACAGACACGCTGGCGCGGTTCCTCGGCGAACGCCTGCATGCCGTGCTGAAGCAGCCGATCGTCATCGAGAATGTCGGCGGTGCGGCCGGCTCGCTCGGCGTCGGCCGCGCGGTGCGGGCCGCATCCGACGGCCATACGCTGTCGATTGGAACCTCGACCACCCACATGCTGACCGGGGGGCTCTACGCACTGCCGTTCAATCTCTTGCGCGATCTCGAGCCGGTCATCCTGATCGGCAGCGAGCCGCTCCTGATCGTCGGCCGCAAGGATCTGCCTGCCGACGATCTCAAACAATTGATCGCGTGGCTGAAGGCCAATCCGGACAAGGCGTCGGTCGGCATCGCTGGCGTCGGTGCCACAGGCCATCTCGCCGGCATCTCGTTCCAGAAGGAAACCGGCACCAAATTCCAGTTCGTGCCCTATCGCGGCAACGGGCCGGCGATGCAGGACCTCGTCGCCGGTCAGATCGATGCGATGATCGAGCCCGCCTCGAACTTCAAGTCCCTCGTCGGTGCCGGCAGCATCAAGTCGTTCGCGGTCACGAGCAAGTCGCGGTCGCCGTCCTGGCCGAACATCCCGAGCGCGGACGAGGCCGGCTTGCCCGGCTTCTCGGCCTCGCTCTGGTATGGGCTGTGGGTGCCGAAGGGCACGCCGAGGGACATCATTGCAAAGCTCAACGCCGCCATGGTCCACATCCTGGCGAGCCCGCCGGTGAAGCAGCGTTTTGCCGAACTCGGCATCCAGGTTTCGCCCCTGATGCAGCAATCGCCGGAAGCGCTGCGCGCCTACCAGAAGGAGGAGGCGGAGCGCTGGTGGCCGATCATCAAGGCGTCGGAGATCAAGGTGGAGTAGGGCGCGCCGAGCCGCCTACGTGTCGAATAACGCGGCCCCGCTCTCGGTGTCGTCCTGGCGAAAGCCAGGACACCGCGGAATCTATCCGCGGTGGGCGGTGTCAGTACCGCACGACAACCAGCCTTCGCCAAACTACTCCCTGTGGTTGGGTCCTGGCCTTCGCCTCGACGGGAGGCAGGGGCGCACAACGGTGCGTCATCTCTTCGCGGACGCGCTGGCGCGCCTATTCCCGCACCCGCTCAAGCTTTTGCAGGCATCGCGTGCTGCGCACGAATGCCGGCATCTCCTCGTCCGGAAAGCTGGTCTTCCAGTCGGTGACGCCGACCTCGCCGACATAGATGTCGCCCTTTGAATCCAGCGCGATGCCGTGCGGCGCCAGGAATTTTCCGCTTGCGACACCCGGGCCTTCCTCGCCGCCGAGCCGCGCGATGCGGTTTCCCTTGGCGTCCACGATCGACAGCCGCGGGCCGAGATTGGGCACCTTGCGGTTGACCGCCATGCCGGGGCCAAGCTCGCCGACGACGAAGGTCGGTGCCTTGCCTCCGCAGCAGCACAGCGCGCAGGGGCGGTGCAGATTGTTCCACTGCGTCTCGTACTTGCCCTCGCCATCGAACACCTGCACGCGATGGTTCTCGCGGTCGGCGACGTAGACCCAGCCATCGGCGTCGGTCGCGATGTTGTGCACGATGTTGAACTGGCCGGGATCGGTGCCGGGCTCGCCCCAGCTTTTCATCAGCTTGCCGTCAGGAGTGAATTTGTGCACGCGCGCATTGCCATAGCCGTCGGAGACGTAGATCTCGCCCTTCGGCGACAGCGCGGTGTGGGTGCAGCGATGGAAAGGATCGCCGCTCATGAACGGCGCCGGTCTCTCGGGGATGCCAATCGTCAGCAGCACCTTGCCGTCCGCGGTGCATTTGCGCACGGTATGGTCGCCGTCATCGGTACAATAGAGATTGTCGCCGGCGTCGATATGCAGGCCATGCGCGCGCGAGAACAGGCCTTCGCCCCAGCTGCGCAGGAAATTGCCCTCGCGGTCCAGCACCACCATCGGATGGGCGCCGCGGTTGAAGACGTAGATGCGGTCCTTGCTGTCGACAGCGACGGAGGCGACGTCGGTGAGCTGCCAGCCGTCCGGCAGCTTTGCGAAGTTTTCGACCACGCGGTAGCGGTGCTCGCCGGTGCCGAGAATGGCTGGCATCTGTAACCTCCTTTGAACTCGTCATTCCGGGGCGCGACGAAGTCGCGGACCATGATGCGCAATTGCCCATCCGAGAATCCATCGCGCCGCGGATTTCGGGGGTGAATGGATTCCGGGTTCACGCTTCGCGTGCCCCGGAATGACGAGTGGTTTACGTTGTGACCACTTCCCGCCCCAGCATCCCTTCCTCGATCGCCTTGATCTGGAGCGCGAGATATTTCGAGTTGATCCGGCACTGCGCGAGGCTGCCGGCGATGAACCACAGGCCGGGCTGTCTGGTGCGCGCATACATGTTGCGTAGCTCGAAGCCGTCGCCAAAACCCCAGACCGGGCCGACACGGTCGGCGATGCCGTCGCCGAACAGCTTTCGCACCAAATATTCCTGCGGCTTGTAGCCGGTGGACAGCACGATGAGGTCGGCCGGAAGGAGCGCGCCGTTCTTCATTCGCGCGCCTTCGGCGGTGAAGTTCTCGATATCGACGAACTGCTTCAGCTTGATCGCGCCCTCGACGATGAGGTTGGAGCACCCGACGTTGAAATAATAGCCGCCGCCGCGGGTCAAGTATTTGAACTGCCAGCCGGTGCCGGCCTCGCCGAAGTCGAGCTTGAAGCCCACGTGCTGCAGGCCGTCCAGCAGCTCCTTGTCGAGCTCCTTCGACTGCTCCGTCAGCATCACATGCGTCTTCTTTGCGAGCGGCGTCGGCATCGAGGCTGCGATCAGATCGTTGTCCTCGAGCGTGCCCTCGTTATAGGTCGCATAGGCGAGCTGCGCCGAAGGCTCGATATTGGTGACCAGCGTCGGCGAGCGCTGCACCAGCGTCACCTCAGCGCCGCTGGAGTGGAGGTCCTGCGCGATGTCGTGACCGCTGTTGCCGGTGCCGATGACGATGGCGCGCTTTCCTTTCCAGTTCTCGCCGTCGTCATAGCGGCTCGAATGCAGCAGCTTGCCCTTGAAATTTTCGAGACCCGGAATGTCCGGCACGTTCGCGATGCCGCTGACGCCGGTTGCCATCACCACATGGCGCGGATGCATGATGCGTCGGGTGCCATCGGCGCGCCGCAGCGCGACGGTCCAACATCCCGTCGCATCATCGTAGGAGCCGCCCTCGAACTCGCTGCCGGTCCAGAAGTTCAGCTCCATGGCGTCGACGTAAGCCTCGAACCAGTTGGCGAGCTTGTCCTTGGGGATATAGACCGGCCAGTTCGGCGGGAACGGCATGTAGGGCAGGTGGTTGACCTGCACCTGATTGTGCAGGGTGAGCGCGTGATAGCGCTTGCGCCAGTTGTCGCCGATCCGTGGCCATCGATCGACGATCAGCGTATCGACCTTCAACTGCTTCAGCCGTGCCGCGATCGCGAGCCCGGCCTGGCCGCCGCCGACCACCAGCACGGCCGGATCGCGATCGGCGTAGTCGTTCGATACGTTGCGCAAATCGAGCCAGTTCGGTCCGCGGAAATCGCGCGAATAGGCCTGCCCGCGCGGCCGCGTCGTGCCGAGCTGCTCCTCGAAGCCCTTCAACTCGTCGAGCGCGGTGAGCAGCGTCCACGCCTTCAACCGGTCGCTGTCAGCGCTATCAGGGACAAGCCGGACGATGCCGCTGCCGCGGCCGATCGCGGTCTCGAAATTGAAGATCGCTTCGATATTGTTGCTGCCGGCGCGAGTCACCCAGCGCGGCGGCGCGCGATTGGGCGCGATCTTGAAGCTGCTTGGCGCCGCCTTCGGCGCGAGCGCAGTCAGCTCTTGCGCGATCGCATCGCGACCGGCAATCGTTTGCAGGTTCCAGCTCAGCGCCAGCACATCGCGCCAAAAGCTGTCGGCGAGGAAGAGGCGGTCCAGCGCAGCGCGATCAGGTTTGCCCAGGGCGAGCTCGAACTCATCGAGCCAGGCTTGTGCGGATACGGAAATATCCTTCGTCCTGTCCAGCATGCGCGACCTCGTGGCCGTCTTCGCGGCGTTTCCTCTTGAGGTGGACGCTATACCGTTTCGCCTGCGGCCAAAAGCCGATTACCCGAGCAGCGAGAGCATGTGGCCCTGCTCAGGCGGAATACGCCCTTTCAGCGTGTCGAGATAGATGCGCCGCACGGCCTCCGGTCCACGGCTCTCGACCACCGTAAGGCATCTCTCCAGGAGCGGCGCGAAGCCGGACCATGCCGCGCCAAAACGCTGCTCGATACCGCCCGGGCCCCATTCCTTGGCGCGCTTGCGGATCTGGTCGGGGGCGAAGAACCAGCGGGGCTTGGCGCCCGGCAACTGGCCTTCGTCGGCGTCGGTGGCACGATGCGTCAATCCGACGCGCACCGAACATTTCATCTGATCGCCGAAGTGCCGGTGCAACTCGGCGCGCAGAGCGCTGTTGCCGGCCATGTCGACGAAGGCGGTGGGCACGTCCGATGGCAGCGACGTCACGCGATCATAGGTGACGACCTCGTCACAGCAGCCGAGCGTAGTGAGGAAGCCGGTATTGCCGGCCGACGTCAATCCAACCACCTTGCGGCCGCGCGTGTGCAGGAGATGCGCAAGCCCGAACGCAGTCTTGCTCGAGGCGCTCGAGAGCAGCACGGTCCGCGCGCCAAAATCGTCGTTCTCAGCGAGGAAGTCGTCGACCAGGAACGACAACATGAACAGCGGCCGCAACAGCGCCTGGTAGTCGCCCTGCCGGCCAGCGTAGGCAGGATTGTCGCTGACGCGCGCATAGGCGTTGTAGACCGGCGCCACGCCCTGGCGGTGCGCGGCGCCGTCGCGCAAGCCGCGCTTGCTGACGTCGGTGGCCTCGATGACGAGATGCGTCGCCATAGGGAAATAACCGAACAGGCGCTCGCCCACGGCGACGTTCGGATGTTTTGAGGCGATCACCTCGCCAAAGCCCCACACCGGAATGTTGCCGAAGCCGTTCGGTGCGGGAAAGAGCTGCCAGTATTTCATCTCGTCGCCAAGCACCGCATAGGTGATGTTATTGGCGGTGAAGGCGAAGCGGTCGACCTTCACGAGCAGCGCATCCTGCGGCAGCGCCTCGCCTGCGGGAGGCTCGGTTGCGATCGTCTTGCACGTTTCGAGATCGTCTCGCGCAACAATGAAGTCGGTGGCTGTCATGGTTCGATCCCGGCTCTGGTCCGCGCCGACATCTCATCGATCACGCGCGCCGTTTGCAACAGCAACATAGTTTTAAACGCTGTTCGGCCGCTTCAGGCCGTCAGCACGCCCTCGCGCTTCTTCACCGCACGGTAATAGCTCCACCACAGATGCGCCGCCGCGCCGCGCAAGGGACGCCAGGGTTCGGCGAGCGGCGCCATCTGCTTGTCCGTCGGCCGCGCCTTCAGGCCCAGCCCGATGCGGATGCCCTCCTGCACGGCGAGGTCGCCGGCCGGCCAGGCATCGCCATGGCCGAGGCAGAACAGGAGATAGACGTCCGCGGTCCACGGTCCGATGCCGGGCAGCGTGATCAGCGTGTGATGCGCGGCGTCGGCGTCCTCCTCGGCGAGCACGTCGAGGTTGAGCCGCTGCGCGGTGATCTCGCGGGCGAGATGCTTCAATGTCTTGATCTTCGCAGCGGAGAGGCCGAGCCGCCCCAGCCGGTCGGTGCGGGCGCGCCGCACCGCGTCATGATCGAACGGATCGAAGGCGGCCGATAGCCGCCCCCAGATCGCCGCAGCACTGGCGGTGGAGAGCTGTTGCCCGCAGACGATATGCGCAAGTCCCACAAACCCCGGCTCGCGCCGCCGCAAGGCGGGCATGCCGGCGATCTCAAACACCGGCTTCAGGCGCTGGTCGCGCTTCACCAGCGTATGGACGGCGTCTTCGAGGTCTGACTGGGTTTCGAGATGGATGGTCATTGCTGCTCAACTCGTCATGCGCGGGCTTGACCCGCGCATCCATCTCCTATCGTAACAGAGTCTTGGAAGATGGATGGCCGGGTCAAGCCCGGCAATGACGAGTACCCAGAGAACCGATGCCACCCGTTTTCCGATTCGCCCCGAGCCCGAACGGCTTCCTGCATCTCGGCCACGCCTATTCCGCGCTGCTGAATTTCGATCGGGCGCGCGAGACCGGCGGGCGGATGCTGCTGCGGATCGAGGACATCGACGCGACACGCTGCCGGCCGGAGTACGAGAGCGCGATCTACGACGACCTCGCCTGGCTCGGAATCACCTGGGAGACGCCGGTGCGGCGGCAGTCGGCGCATCTTGCCGATTACCGCGCGGCGCTGGACAATCTTTCCGCGCTTGGTCTCGTCTACCCCTCTTTCGAAAGCCGCGCCGAGATCGCAAGGCTAGTGGCCGCGCGCGAAGAGACCGGGCCCTGGCCGCGCGATCCCGACGGGGCGCCGCTCTATCCCGGTGCTGCCAAGTCGTTGCCAGCCGAAGAACGCGCACGCCTCATCGGGTCCGGGGCGCCGTACGCGCTGCGGTTCGACATGGCTGCCGCCTGCCGCCGCGTTGGTGGCCTGACCTGGCGCGAACTGGGTGAGGGCCCTGACGGCGAGCGCGGCCGTGTCGCGGCGCGGCCCGAGGCGTGGGGCGACGTCATCCTGGCCCGCAAGGAGACGCCGACCAGCTACCATTTGTCGGTGGTGGTCGACGATGCGCTTCAGGACGCAAGCGAGGTGGTCAGGGGCCAGGACCTGTTTCACGCCACCTCCGTTCACCGCCTGCTGCAAACCCTGCTCGACCTGCCGGAGCCGACCTATCGCCACCACCGGCTGATTTGCGACGAGGAGGGGCGGAAGCTGGCGAAATCGACCGGCTCGACCGGCCTGCGGGAGTTGCGTGCCGCCGGCGCCACGCCCGCCGGCATCCGCCGTCTGGTGGGATTAGATTAAGTTTCTCTGGGGTTTAGCAAAACGTCGCCGTGACTCGGAGTGTTCCTCCGTGCGATGCTTGCCGCGAGCCGGGGTTCGAAGGGATACTTCGAAGGGGATTTATGGCGGCGAAAACGCGCCCAGTGCGCACTGCGCGAACGTCCAGGCGGCGGCCGCCTCGAAAGCGGTCCGGGGCCGGTGATGGGCTGCGCAAGCGCGGGACCGTCACGCCGGACGTGGTTCAGGCAGCACTGGCCGCCTTTGCCCATGAGGTCCGCACCCCCCTGACCGGCATTCTGGCGATCAGCGACCTGCTCGCGACCTCCGATCTCGGCGAGCGGGAGCGGCGCTGGGCCGACACCATCAAGGCCGGTGCCGAGCACCTGGCGAGCCTTGCCACCCTGTTCGTGGACGCCGCCAGGACCGGACAGGGCGCAAGCACGCTGCGTCAGGACCTGTTCGATCTGCGGGCGCTGGCCCGCAGCGCGGGCGATTCGCTTGCCGGGCGCGCCGCCGCCAAGGGCCTTCAGGCCCGGGTCGAGATCTCCGAGAAGCTTGCCGGGCTGGTGGTGGGCGATCCCGTCCGCCTGCGCGCCGCGCTGGAGAACCTGATCGACAATGCCGTGAAATTCACGGATGCGGGCGGCGTCGCGCTTGCGGTCGTGCCCTGGGATCCCGGCAAGCGCAAGGCGAGAGCCAGAGCCAAGGTTAAGGGAAGGGTTGGCGTCGCGTTCGCGGTGTCCGACAGCGGCATCGGCCTGACCATGGCTGAGATCAAGCGGCTATTCCGCCCGTTTACTCAGGCCAATGTCACCATTGCCTCGCGCTTCGGCGGCGCCGGGCTGGGGCTGTCCTCGGTGAAACAGCTGGCGCGCGCGATGGGCGGCGACATCACGGTGGCCCCGCGCCGCAGCGGCGGCGCCACCTTCACGCTGACGGTGGCCCTGGACGCGTCGGACACAGGCCAATCCCGCAAGTCCGGCGGGAACGGTCACGAGGCGGATGCGGTGACGGCCTTGCGTGTGCTCAGCGTCGAGGACAATCCGTTCGGCCGCGTCGTGCTCAACACCATCCTGACCGAGCTCGGTCATCATGCGGAATTCATCGGGCGTGGCGAGGACGCGGTCGACCGGCTCGCACAAGGCGCCTTCGATGCGGTGCTGATGGACATGGTGCTGCCGGGCATCGACGGCATCGAAGCCATCAAGCGGATCCGCACCATGCCGCCGCCGCTCGCTCAGATCCCCATCATCGGGGTCTCCGGCCGCGGTGAGGACGAGGCGGCCTCGCGCCAGGCCGGCGCCGACGCCTTTTTGGTCAAGCCTGTGTCCCCGCGGGCCTTAGCGACTGCGCTGCTTGAAGCGAGACGCCGTGAGGAAGCCGCGACTTGATGATTGCTGCGTTGAGTTCGCCGCCATAAACGAAGATCGCGGCGATGAAATACAAAAACACCAGCGCGATGATCACCGAGGCGAGCCCCGCATACATCGTCACGTAGTTGTTGGCGAAGCGCGCCAGATATTGCCCGAACACGATGCCGGAGATCAGCGATGCCACCACGGTGAAGGTGATGCCGGGCAGGATCTGGAGGAAGCCGCGCCGTCCCGCCGGCAGCCAGGCGTGCAGGATGAACAGCGCCACCACCAGCGCACCGATGGTGATGCCGTAGCGCAGCCAGGTGAGGATGCTCTCGTTGGACTCGACGAACAGCGGGATATGGCGCCGCGCCGCCTCGATAATCAGCGGACCGAGCACGATCAGGAACGCCATGGCGAGCGCGGTGAAGGCCGCGACCAGCGTGTAGCCGATCGATTCCAGCCGCAGCCAGTACCAGCGCCGCATCTCCACCACCGCATAGGCGCGGTTGAGCGCGACCCGCAGCGCCTCGACGCCATTCGAGGCGAAATAGACCGACAGCACCGCGCCGATGGTCAGCACGTCGGTGCGGGTGGTGGTCAGGACATCATGGACGTCGCTGGAGATGGAATCGGCGACCTGCTTGGGCCAGACCTGGAGCATCAGCCCGGCGGCCTGGTCGGCGAGCTCCTTGGAGCCGAAGAAGCCGGCGAGCGAGGTCAGCACGATCAGGAACGGGAACAGCGCCATCAAGGTCGACAGCGCGATGTGGCTCGCAATCGCCCAGCCGTCATCGGCCAGGAACGTGTAGAACGCATCCATCACGACGACGTAGATGTAGCGGATCGCCTTCACAGCTTGCTCCAGACGGCTTCCTCTCCCCGCAAGCGGGGCGAGGCGAAGAAGGCCAGCGATGGACGCAAATCGGAAATCATTCCGCTAGCATCTGATATTGCCGGCTTAAAAGCCAGATCGGGACGAGGCCGCGATTTCCCATCGTCATTCCGGGGCGATGCGAAGCATCGAACCTTGAAACTCGAGATTCCGGGTTCGCGCTGCGCGCGCCCCGGAATGACGAGGTGGGGAGATGGCGCATCCGCCGGCACGGTGTTATCTACCCCTAATGGCATCCCTTTTGAGTTCTTTCATCCTGCCGGTGGCAGCCGGCGCCGTGGCGTTGGTGCTGCTGCTCGGTCTCGTCAACATGATGCGCGGCGGCTCGCCCAACACTTCGCAGAAGCTGATGCGCCTGCGCGTGCTGCTTCAGTTCGTGGCGATCGTCATCGCCATGCTCGCGGTCTGGGCGATGGGCCGCTAGCTTAGACATTAACGAGGCAAACATGGTCGTGCTCAACCGCATCTACACCCGCACCGGTGACGACGGCACGACGGCGCTCGGCACCGGTGAGCGCCGGGCGAAATACGATCTGCGCATCGAGGCCTATGGCACGGTCGACGAGACCAATGCCGCGATCGGCGTGGTCCGGCTCCACACCAAGGATGCGCCCGATCTCGATGCGATGCTCGGCCGCATACAGAACGATCTGTTCGATCTCGGCGCGGATCTGGCCGTGCCCGAGAGAGAGGGCAAGGCCGAGCGGCTGCGCGTGGTGGCAAGCCAGGTCGAGCGGCTCGAGCGCGAGATCGACGCGCTCAACGAGAACCTCGCGCCGCTCACCTCCTTCGTGCTGCCCGGCGGCACCGCGGTCGCTGCCCATCTCCATGTCGCGCGCACGATATGCCGCAGGGCGGAACGCGTGATGGTGGAGCTGGCCGCCAGGCCGGACGAGGCGGTCGGCGCGGCTGGCATTCAGTATATGAACCGCCTGTCGGATTTCCTGTTTGTAGCGAGCCGCTTCGCCAATCATAATGGCGCGGGCGACGTGCTGTGGGTTCCGGGCCAGAACCGCTGACCCATTGGGAGGAAGCGTTCGGGCCGGCCAAAATTTGGCCCCTTCGCGCGTTGACCGGGCCGGATCAGGCATTTAGGTTCCGCGCCAGTTGATAACCTCCCAAAATAAGTGAAAGAGGATCGATGAAGGTCTTAGTGCCGGTAAAGCGGGTGGTCGATTACAACGTCAAGGTCCGCGTCAAGGGCGATGGATCGGGCGTTGAACTCGCCAACGTCAAGATGTCGATGAACCCGTTCGACGAAATCGCGGTCGAGGAAGCACTGCGCCTGAAGGAAGGCGGCAAGGCCACCGAGGTCGTGGTGGTCTCCATTGGACCGGCGCAGGCGTCGGAGACGATCCGCACCGGTCTCGCCATGGGCGCCGACCGCGGCATCCTGGTGAAGGCCGAGGGCACCGTCGAGCCGCTCGCGGTCGCGAAGATCCTGAAGAAGGTCGCGGATGAAGAGCAGCCGGGCCTGATCATCCTCGGCAAGCAGGCGATCGATGACGACTCCAACCAGACCGGCCAGATGCTGGCTGCGCTGCTCGGCTGGGCGCAGGCGACCTTCGCCTCCAAGCTCGAGGTCGAAGGTTCGGACTTCAAGGTCACGCGTGAAGTCGACGGTGGCCTGCAGACCGTCAAGCTGAAGGGGCCGGCGATCGTCACCACTGACCTTCGCCTCAACGAGCCGCGCTATGCCTCGCTGCCCAACATCATGAAGGCGAAGAAGAAGCCGATCGCGGAGAAGACCGTCGCCGATTGCGGCGTCGACGTCACCGCGCGTCTCGAGATTCTCAAGACGACGGAGCCGGCGGGCCGCAAGGCGGGCGTCAAGGTCAAGGACGTCGCCGAGCTGGTGTCGAAACTCAAGAACGAAGCCGGGGTGCTCTGATGACGACGCTTCTGATTGCCGAACACGACAATGCGTCGCTGAAGGATGCGACCAACAAGGCCCTGACCGCGGCTGCCGCGCTCGGCGCCGACGTCGAGGTGCTGGTGGCTGGCCAGAACGCCAAGGCTGCCGCGGACGCCGCCGCCAAGCTTGCCGGCGTGAAGAAGGTGCTGTTCGCTGACGGCGCGCTCTACGCGCACGATCTCGCCGAGCCGCTGGCTGCGCTGATCGTCTCACTGGCCCCGTCCTATGACGCGATCGTCGCGCCCGCGACCTCGCGCTTCAAGAACGTGATGCCGCGCGTCGCAGCCCTGCTCGACGTCATGCAGGTCTCGGAGATCACCAAGGTGGTTGCCCCCGATACCTTCGAGCGTCCGATCTATGCCGGCAACGCCATCCAGACGGTGAAGTCGAAGGACGCCAAGAAGGTGATCACGGTCCGCACCTCCACCTTCTCTGCGGCGGGCGAAGGCGGCAGCGCGAGCGTCGAGAACGTCGCTGCGGCGGCCGATCCGGGCCTGTCGTCCTTCGTCGGCGAGGAAGTCGCCAAGAGCGACCGTCCCGAGCTGACCTCGGCGAAAATCATCGTCTCCGGTGGCCGCGCCATGCAGAGCCGGGAAAACTTTGCCAAGTACATCGAGCCGCTCGCCGACAAGCTTGGCGCCGGCGTCGGTGCCTCGCGCGCGGCGGTCGACGCCGGCTATGCGCCGAACGACTGGCAGGTCGGCCAGACCGGCAAGGTTGTGGCCCCGGAGCTCTATGTCGCGGTCGGCATTTCCGGCGCGATCCAGCATCTGGCCGGCATGAAGGACTCCAAGGTGATCGTCGCGATCAACAAGGACGAGGACGCGCCGATCTTCCAGGTCGCCGATTACGGCCTGGTCGCCGACCTCTACCAGGCGGTTCCGGAGCTCACGGCCGAACTCGGCAAGCTCGGCAAGTAAAAACGCGTTAAAAGCACCGGCGGGAGGGGTACACTCCGGCCGGTGTTTCATTTTTGAGGCGTTTTCTTTCGTGCGGGGCGCGCGGAAGAGCGCATCCAATCTAGGTTTCGAGCCCGGGTTCTGGTTAAATCGGACCTCCCGGCTCTGGGGATAGGCAGGCGCGGTTCGTGTGCGCCGTTCCGGTGGATGACATTATGGCGGCAGTGATCAAGAAGGTCGGCGTGATCGGCGCGGGTCAGATGGGCAATGGCATCGCGCATGTCGCGGCGCTGGCCGGCTTCGACGTCTTGCTCAACGACGTCTCGGCGGAACGCCTCAAGTCGGGCATGGCCACCATCAACGGCAACCTGGCGCGCCAGGTCTCCAAGAAGGTCGTCACCGAGGACGCCAAGACCAAGGCGCTGTCGCGCAT
This sequence comes from Bradyrhizobium centrolobii, assembly GCF_001641635.1. GTDB lineage: Bacteria > Pseudomonadota > Alphaproteobacteria > Rhizobiales > Xanthobacteraceae > Bradyrhizobium > Bradyrhizobium centrolobii. The sequence continues at coordinate 37,971 of NZ_LUUB01000104.1, read as the reverse complement.
CGCGCTCGCCGAGAAGCTGGACGACCTCGCCGACTGCGATCTCGTGATCGAGACCGCGGTCGAGAAGGAGGAGGTCAAGCGCAAGATCTTTCACGAGCTCTGCGCGGTATTGAAGCCGGAGGCGATCGTTGCCTCCGATACGTCCTCGATCTCGATCACGAGGCTGGCCGCTGCCACCGACCGGCCCGAGCGCTTCATCGGCATTCACTTCATGAACCCGGTGCCGCTGATGGAGCTGGTGGAGCTGATCCGCGGCATCGCCACCGACGATTCGACCTTCGAGGCCGCCAAGGAATTCGTCGCCAAGCTCGGCAAGCAGGTCGCGGTCTCCGAGGATTTCCCGGCCTTCATCGTCAACCGCATCCTGCTGCCGATGATCAACGAGGCGATCTACACGCTCTATGAGGGCGTCGGAAACGTCGAGGCGATCGATGCGGCGATGAAACTCGGCGCGCACCATCCGATGGGCCCGCTGGAGCTCGCGGATTTCATCGGCCTCGATACCTGTCTCTCCATCATGCAGGTGCTGCATGAGGGGCTGGCCGACTCCAAATACCGCCCGTGCCCGCTGCTGGTGAAATACGTCGAGGCCGGCTGGCTCGGCCGCAAGACCCAGCGCGGCTTCTACGACTACCGCGGCGCCAAGCCGGTTCCGACAAGGTAGTGTCGTCGACGGGCTCAATGGTCATTGACGGGGGACACCCCGAGTTCAGCGACCTGTTGAGCAAGGTCATTCCGGTGAAGACTGGCAATTGGGCCGTGCTCTACCGAGACCCGGATGGCGCGCTCTGGGACATGACTTTTCCGCAGAGTGAGATGCACGGCGGCGGCCTTCGACGCCTGCGGCGCTTGCCTCACAGCGATCCGGACGCTTGGGAACAGTGCTGTAGGGTGGGCAAAGGCGCAAGGCGCCGTGCCCACCATCTCGCCAATCATGTGACGGAATTGGTGGGCACGCTTCGCTTTGCTCACCCTACTGCACTGTGACAATTCATGTCGCGTTAACCTCACAGGCCTACGTTACGGCCGGTACGAGGGTTTGCGTAATGGACATGATGGCGATGGTCAGCACCATGCTGGCCGCTCAACAGGGGGCTCTCCAGTCGAACGTCGCGGCGACTGTGATGAAGCAGAACATGGATGCGGAGAAATCCGCCGTCCTGACCATCCTCGGCGCGGGTCAGCCTTCGCTGGCCAATGTCGGCGCCGGCGTGGGCAATAACCTCAACATCACCGCTTAAAGAGCCGCCGCCGCAGGGTTCACGGCGGCGCGGATCAGCTTGAACGCATCCTCGCTCGCCCACTCGGCGGGGCCCGCAATCGTCGCGATCTCGCAACCCTCTGGATCGACCAGCACCGAGGTCGGCATGCCCAGCGCCCGGCCTATCGCTTTAAGATCCTGAAAAACCTTGGCTTTCTGGTCATTGAAATAGCCGAGCCGGTTCAGGTTGGCCTCTTTCAGGAAGGTCTTCGGCTTCTCCGGGTCGCGGGTGTCGATATTGATCGCCACCACCTCGAAATTCGGACCCGCCAGCTTGGCCTGAAGCTCGTCCAGTGCCGGCATTTCCTTGCGGCAGGGCACGCACCAGGTGGCCCAGAGGTTCACGAGCAGCGTCTTGCCGCGGAAGTCGGAGAGCTTTTTCGGCTTGCCGTCGGCGTCCTCGAAGGCGAGGTCCGGAAGCTTCAGGGGCGCGGACGCCATGGTCAGCGCCGCCAGCTCGCCATGGGCGAGCGGGGCGATCTTCTTGGCGGTGGTGACCGCCGCCCGGCAGGCCGGATCGCCGCCAGGCGCGCGGCTCAGGCCCAGCCCGTACAGCGCGGCAAAGCCGGCCAGCCCTCCGATCGCCACGGCGGCGATGACAAGGGGGATCCGGCGCGTGGCGGAGGGCTTTGGGTCGAGCATATCGTTTGTCATCCGGTCGCAGATATGGCTATCAGGGGCCTCTTAGTACGGCTGGCTGCGGCCAGCAAACGTGCGGCGCAAGGCCGCGCAGCAAGCAGCAAGGCGTGAGCAGGGGATCATGAGCAACAAGATGTGGGGCGGCCGGTTCTCGGAACGTCCCGACGAGATCATGGAGGAAATCAACGTCTCCATCGACGTCGATCGTCACCTCTTTGCCCAGGACATTGCCGCGTCCAAGGCCCACGCCGCGATGCTTGCCGCGCAGGGCATCATCACGGCCTCTGATGCGAAAAATATCGGCAAGGGTCTAGACACGATTTTGTCAGAGATCGGCAAGGGCGGCTTCGACTTCAAGCGCGCGCTCGAGGACATCCATATGAATGTCGAGAGCCGGCTCTCCGAGCTGATCGGCCCCGCCGCCGGCCGACTGCACACCGCGCGCTCGCGCAACGACCAGGTCGCCACCGATTTCCGCCTGTTCGTCCGCGACGTGATCGACGAGACCGATGCGGCGCTCGCCGCGTTCCAGGAGGCGCTGGTGGCGCGTGCGCTGGAACATGCCGCGACCGTGATGCCGGGCTTCACGCATCTGCAGACCGCGCAGCCCGTTACCTTCGGTCACCATTTGCTCGCCTATGTCGAGATGGCCGCCCGCGACCGCGGCCGCTTCCAGGACGCGCGCAAGCGCCTGAACGAGTCGCCGCTCGGCGCCGCCGCGCTCGCCGGCACCTCGTTCCCGATCGACCGCCACGCCACCGCGAAAGCGCTCGGCTTCGACCGTCCGATGGCGAATTCGCTCGATGCGGTCTCCGACCGCGACTTCGTGCTGGAGACGCTGTCGGCCGCCTCGATCTGCGCCGTGCACATGTCGCGCTTCGCCGAGGAAATCGTGATCTGGACCTCGCCGCTGGTCGGCCTGATCCGGCTCAGCGACAAGTTCACCACGGGATCCTCGATCATGCCGCAGAAGCGCAATCCGGATGCCGCCGAGCTGGTGCGCGCCAAGACCGGGCGCGTCATCGGCGCGCTCAACGGGCTGCTGATCGTGATGAAGGGCCTGCCGCTCGCCTATCAAAAGGACATGCAGGAGGACAAGCAGGGCGCGATGGAGGGCTTTGCCGCGCTGTCGCTCGCGATCCGCGCCATGACCGGCATGGTTCGCGACCTCGTGCCTGACGAGGCCAAGATGAAGGCGGCCGCCGGTGAGGGCTACGCTACCGCGACCGATCTCGCCGACTGGCTGGTGCGGACGCTGAAGATGCCGTTCCGCGAGGCCCATCACGTCACCGGCCGCATCGTCGCCAAGGCGGCCCAGGACGGTGTGGCGCTCCACGAGCTGCCGCTCAAGGACATGCAGGCGATCGAGCCGAAGATCACCAAGGACGTGCTCGGCGTGCTCTCGGTCGAATCGTCGGTGAAGAGCCGCACCAGTTTTGGCGGCACCGCGCCGAAGAACGTGACGTCCCAGGCCAAGGCGTGGGCGAAGCGGCTTGAAAAAGAGCGAAAATTGGGCTGAGGGCAAAATTTCGCTTATGTTTCATGGTCATCCGGCTCTCGCCAGAGAGCGCCAATCTCTGTATGGTGCGCGCCGCGTAGTGGGGATCTCGTCGTGACGTCAAAGTTTCGCCCGGCCGGCTCGGGGTGGGCCATCATTGTCCTTAGCCTGACGGCGCTTGCGCTTGCCGGTTGCGGCCGCAAGGGCCCGCTCGACCTGCCGCCGACCGCCTCCAACGCGTCCACGGCCAACGTCGCCGCGCCGACCGACACCGAGACCGAAGCTCAGAGGACGCCGAGCGTGTTCAACCCCACCTACGGTACGGAAGCCCCGCCCGCGGCGGCCAAGGGCAAGAAAAAACCGTTTATCCTCGACCCGCTCCTGGACGAACCTCCCGGCAAATAAGCCGGGATAACTGAGCCAACGCCATGAACCATTTCGACTACCGCAACGGCGTGCTGCACGCCGAGGCGGTGAACCTGTCCGAGCTGGCCGCGACCGTCGGCACGCCCTTCTATTGCTATTCGACCGCGACGCTGGAGCGGCACTACCGTGTCTTCACCGAGGCCTTTGCGGGCGAGAAGGTGCTGGTCTGCTACGCCATGAAGGCCAATTCCAACCAGTCGGTGCTGCGCACGCTGGCGAAGTTAGGGGCGGGCGCCGACGTGGTCTCCGGCGGCGAATTGAAGCGCGCGCTGGCCGCAGGGATTCCCGGCAGCAAGATCCTGTTCTCCGGCGTCGGCAAGACCGAGACCGAGCTGCGCGCCGCGCTCGCCGCCGACATCCTCTGCATCAACGTCGAGTCCGAGCCCGAGCTCGACCTGTTGTCGCGGCTCGCAACGGAGACGGGCAAGACCGCGCGTATCTCCATCCGCGTCAATCCGGACGTCGATGCCGGCACGCATGCCAAGATCTCGACCGGCAGGTCCGAGAACAAGTTCGGCATCCCGATCGCGCATGCCCGCGAAGTCTATGCGCGCGCGGCCAAGCTGCCGGGCATCGAGGTGACCGGCACCGATGTGCATATCGGCAGCCAGATCACCGATCTCTCCAACATGGAGACGGCATTCCGCATCCTCGCCGAGTTCGTGCAGACGCTGCGCGCCGACGGCCACAACATCTCCCATGTCGATTTCGGCGGCGGCCTCGGCATTCCCTACTACATGGATCGCGAGGCGCCGCCGGCGCCGGACGCCTATGCCGCGATGGTCAAGCGCGTCACCCACAATCTCGGCTGCACCCTGATGTTCGAGCCGGGCCGCATGATCGTCGGCAACGCCGGCATCCTGGTCACGAAGGTCGTCTACGTGAAGCACGGCGACGGCAAGAACTTCGTCATCATCGACGCCGCCATGAACGACCTGATCCGGCCGACTTTGTACGAGGCCCATCACGACATCCTGCCGGTGATGCAGCCGGCCGAGGGCGGCCCGACCATCACGGCCGACGTCGTCGGCCCGGTCTGCGAGACCGGCGACTACCTCGCGCTCGACCGCACGCTGCCGACGCCAAAGCCCGGCGATCTCCTCGCCATCATGACCGCCGGCGCTTATGGCGCCGTGCAGGCCGGCACCTACAACACGAGGCCGCTGGTGCCGGAGGTGCTGGTGAGGGACGACCAGTACGCCGTGGTTCGTCCCCGCGTGGAGGTCGAGCAGCTGATTGCGATGGATACGCCGGCGCCGTGGCTGTGAGCGGTTGATCGTAGCCCGGATGGAGCGAAGCGAAATCCGGAATCGCGCCGAAGTTCAACAACCCGGATTACGCTTCGCTCCATCCGGGCTACGCGACCGTGAAGGACGGTACGGCCGCGAAGCACTCACGGTGTCGTCCCGGCGAAGGCCGGGACCCATAGCCCCAGGGAGGAGTTGTGGCGCGAAGCTGGTAACCACGAGTCTTCGCCAAACCACTTCCTGTGGTTATGGGTCCCGGCCTTCGCCGGGACGACGACAGAGGAAGTGGCGAGACGACTACTTCCCCGCCAAGCCGCCCGTCTTCCCGCCAACCACAACTCCCGCCTTCTTCTCGATCGGCTTGATCGCCGCGGTGAAGTCGGAGTCGGCGCCTTCGGCGCTGATCACGGTCTCCCACAGGCGTCCGACCGCGTCGGCCACTTCCATCGACAGGCCGAGCTGCTTCATCTCCTCGAGCGCCAGCCGCACATCCTTCACCATCAAGCCCGTGGCGAAGCCGAAGTCGAAGGTGCGCGGCAGCACCGAGCGCGGAAACTTGTCGCGGCTCGCGGTGTTCATACCGGAGGCGGCATTGATCACGTCGATCATCACGGCGGGATCGAGCCCGGCCTTCACGCCCATCACCACCGCTTCCGATGTGGCCACGATCGCGGTTGCCGACAGGAAATTGTTGGCGAGCTTCATGGTCTGCGCGGCGCCCGGCTTCTCGCCGATGAAGAACACCTTCCCGATCACGTCGAGCGCGGCCTTGATCATCTCGAACTCCGCCTTCGGTCCGGACACCATCACCGCCAGCGTGCCCTTCTCCGCGCCGGCGACACCGCCGGAGACGGGGCTGTCGATCTGCACGATGTTACGCCCCGCGAGCAGGCCATGGATATTCGTCGCCATCTGCGAGCCGACGGTCGAGAGATCAACGAAGCGCTTGACGCGCTCGCCCTCGATCACGCCGTTCGCGCCGGTGGCGACCGCGAGCGAAGCCTGCAGCGAGGGCAGGCTCGCCATCACGGTCTCGACCTGATCGGCAACGTTCTTCGGCGACGTCGCCGCCGTCGCGCCGCGCGCGACGAGCTTGTCGACGACCTCCTTGCGCGTGTCGAACGCGACGAGCCGATGCCCCGCCTCGATCAGCCGCCGCGCCATTGGGAAACCCATGTTTCCGAGGCCGATGAATCCGATGTCCATGGTGTTTCCTTTTATGTTGTTCTTATGTTGTTCGTTGATCGGAGCGGAGGCGCGTGCCGCATCTTCCGCCGTCGTCCCGGCGAAGGCCGGGACCGATAACCCCAGGGAGAAGTCGTCGTGCGGGGGCGGTAACTCCGAGTCCCCGTAACCACATCTTCCTGTGGTTATGGGTCCCTGCGCTCCGCTTCGCGACGCTTGTCCGGGACGACGTCGAGGGAGGTGTATCGCGTCCCTAACGTCGACGCCGCCTCACGCCTTGCCGTCGATCTCCGCGAACACCTCACGCGCAATCCTGAAACTGTCGACCGCGGCCGGCATGCCGCCATAGATCGCGACCTGCATCAGGATCTCGCGGATCTCGTCGCGGGTGACTCCGTTGGTGAGCGCGCCCTTCAGATGCGCACGAAATTCGTGCTGGCGGTTGAGGATCGCAATCATCGCGATGTTGAGCATGCTGCGGGTTTTGCGCGGCAGTTCCTCGCGGCCCCACACCGTGCCCCAGCAATATTCGTTGAGCATCTCCTGGAACGGACGGTTGAAATCGTCGACGTTCTTCAGGGCGCTGTTGACATAGGCCTCGCCGAGCACCGCTTTGCGAACTTCCAGGCCCTTGTCGTGCATCTTCTTGTCCATGGCATTTCCTTCTCGTCCCTTGGATTGGCGCCGCGGAAATTACGGGGTTGCGCCGGGCCAGTCACGTCCTCGTGTTATGCGGGAAAAGGGATGTGTCCCGTACAGGAACGGATGCCTCAGTGCTGCCGTTGTGATAGGCTTCTCTCACCGGGCAACCTGGAGAGTTGATTGAACGGCGTCACCCCCGACCCGTCAGACCAGATCCGCGATGGCGACGCTCTGTCGCGGCTGAAGCTGACGCAGGCCCTGCAACGGGCTACATATGCCATCGCATGGGAGCGCGCCTGGCCACATCTGGCGCGGCTGCTGACTGTTGCTGGGCTGTTCCTGGTGGTGTCCTGGGCCGGTCTCTGGTTGGCGCTGCCGTCCGTCGCCCGCGCGATTGGTCTTGCTGTCTTCGCAGGCCTTGCCGCTGCCGCCCTGTTCCCGCTGGTTCGCTTCCGCTGGCCGACCCGTGAGCAAGCACTGGGCCGCCTCGACCGCGGTTCGGGTATCCGTCACCGTCCCGCCACCACGCTCACGGATACGCTGACTTCGCAGGATCCGGTCGCGCAGGCGCTGTGGCAGGCCCAGCGCGAGCGCACGCTGGCCTCGCTCAAACGCATCCACGCCGGTTTGCCGCATCCGCGCCTTGCCATCCACGACCCCTGGGCGCTGCGTGCGCTGGTGATGGTGATGCTGGTCGCAACTTTCTTTGCCGCCGGCGACGAGCGCGCGCTGCGGTTAGGTGCCGCCTTCGACTGGAACGGCGTGCTGGCGCCGACCAATATCCGCGTCGATGCCTGGGTCACCCCGCCGGTCTACACCGCGAAGCCGCCGATGATCCTGTCGGCCGCCAACAAGGAAGCCGCCGCGCTGCCGGCGAGCGGGCCGCTCGCCGTGCCTGCCGGCTCCACGCTGATCGTGCGCCCCTCCGGCGGCAGCCTGGATGTCGTCGTCTCCGGCGGTCTCAAGGAGGCTGCGTCCACCGAGGCAGCACCCAAGGGTACCAACGAGAAGCACTTCACCATCACCGGCGACGGCACCGCGCATGTCCGCGCGCCGTCCGGACAGCCGCAGTGGACCTTCGCCGCGACGCCGGATCGTCCGCCGACGATTGCGCTCGCCAAGGATCCGGAGCGCCAGGCGCGCGGCGCACTGCAGCTCGCCTACAAGATCGAGGACGATTACGGCGTCACCGGCGCCGAGGCGCAGTTCGCTGCACGTCCCGCCGACGTCAAGGGCGGTACGAAGGACGCCGATGCCAAGCCCGCGCGGCCGCTGTTCCAGCCGCCGCAATTCGCTCTTGTGCTGCCGAATGCACGTACACGCAACGGCGTCGGCCAGACAGTAAAGGACCTCAGCGAAGACCCCTATGCCGGCGCCGACGTCACGCTGACGCTGACCGCCAAAGACGAGGGCGGCAACGAGGCGAAAAGCGAGCCGTTCAACATGCGCCTGCCGGAGCGGCTCTTCACCAAGCCGCTTGCGCGCGCGTTGATCGAGCAGCGACGTATCCTCGCGCTTGATGCCAACAAGAATGCCGACGTCTATGCCGCGCTGGATGCGCTGATGATCGCGCCCGAATTGTTCACGCCGGAGACCGGGCAGTATCTCGGGCTCTACAGCGTGTCGCGGCAACTCGAGGCGGCGCGCACCGACGATGCGCTGCGCGAGGTCGTGGCGAGCTTGTGGGCGCTCGCGGTGACGATCGAGGACGGCAACATCACCGATGTCGACAAGGCGCTGCGCGCGGCGCAGGACGCGCTGAAGCAGGCCCTGGAGCGCGGCGCGAGCGACGAGGAGATCAAGAAGCTCGCGCAGGATCTGCGCCAGGCGCTCGAGAATTTCATGCGCCAGCTCGCCGAGCAGTCCCGCAACAATCCGCAGCAGCTTGCCCGGCCGCTCGACCCCAATACGAAGATCCTGCGCCAGCAGGACCTCAACAACATGATCGACCGCATGGAGCGCCTGTCGCGCTCCGGCGACAAGGACGCGGCCAAGCAGTTGCTCGACCAGCTTCAGCAGATGCTGGAGGGCCTCCAGATGGCGCAGCCGGGGCAGTCCGGCGACAGCGACATGGAGCAGGCGCTCAACGAGCTCGGCGACATGATCCGCAAGCAGCAGCAATTGCGCGACAGGACCTTCAAGCAAGGCCAGGACTCCCGACGCGACCGCATGCGCGGCAAGCAGCAGGGCGACCAGTCGATGTCGGACCTCCAGCAGGACCAGCAGGCGCTGCGCGACCGGTTGAAGAAGCTGCAGGACGAGCTTGCCAAGCGCGGCCTCGCGCAGAACGGCCAGAAGGGACAGAAAGGCCAGCGCGGCGAGCAAGGTCAGCAGGGCCAGGGGCAGCCGGGCCAGGGCGATCAGGACGCCGACCAGGGTGACGACGATGGCGGGCTGGATTCCGCCGACAGCGCCATGGGCGATGCCGGTTCGAAGCTCGGCGAGGGCAATGCCGACGGTGCCGTAGACTCCCAGGGCAAGGCGCTGGACGCGCTGCGCAAGGGTGCACAGAAGATGGCCGAGGCTATGCAGCAGGGCGATGGCGACGGCCAGGGCGATGGTCCCGGCAATCGCGCCGGCCGCCAGGCCGGTGGCAACCAGACCGATCCGCTCGGCCGTCCGCTTCACGGCCGTGAACTGGGCGACGACTACACCGTGAAGATTCCCGGTGAGATCGACGTTCAGCGCGTCCGCCGCATCCTCGAAGAGCTCCGCCGCCGCCTCGGCGACCCCTCGCGCCCGCAGATCGAGCTCGATTATCTCGAGCGGCTGCTGAAGGATTTCTGAGGCGACCAACCGCCGACAGCCAAGCCACTCCGCGCAACGCGTCCTTGATGTCGTCCCGGCGAAGGCCGGGACCCATACCCCCAGGGAGAGGTTGTGGCGTGCAGGTGGTAACCACGAGTCTTCGCCAAACTACTTCCTGTGGTTATGGGTCCCCGGCCTTCGCCGGGACGACACCGGGAGTATGACGCTCGCTATCCCTTCTTCGCCGCCAGCGCATCCGCGACCGCGGTGCGGATGTCGGCGACCGAGAACGGCTTGGTGACGACGTCATGCACCAGCGCATTCAGGTTCGATGCGCGTTCGCGCTGGTCGGCAAATCCGGTCATCAGCAGGATGGTCAGGTCGGGAAAGTCGCGCGCGGCGGAGAGCGCGAGCGCGATGCCGTCCATCACCGGCATCTGGATGTCGGTGAGCAGCAGGTCGAACGCGCCATCTTCGCGGATCAGGATCTCCAGCGCCTCGGCGCCGTCCTGCGCGGTGACGATCTGGTGACCGTCCATGGCGATTGCGCGCGCGACCAGCGTGCGCATGGAATCCTCGTCGTCGGCGATCAAGACTTTTGGCATGGGACCAACCTCCCGCGCGGGACCCGGCGATGCCGATTATACGCTGCCGCCGGTGACGTCGCGCCGGTTGAAGAAACGAACATCGATATTGCGGCCCTCCGGCGGCGGCGAGGCCAGGCGCGACTTGAAGAAGGCGCGCTCGCCCGGCCGCAGCACCGTCTGCTCCAGCACCGTATTCCAGGCATAGATCTCCGCACCTTGCGCGTCGCGCACCGCGAAGCGCAGCCGCGGGATCTCCAGCGGCTTCTTGCCTTCACCGACGATCACGCCCTCGATCACCAGGACCTGCTTGCCGTCCACGGTCTCGCTGGAGAGCTTGATGTCCCTGAAGGCCAGCCCTCGCAGGTTCACCCCGAGGCCGACCATTTTGTAGAACGCCGCCGTCTGCGGCAGCAGCCGCACCATGTCGGCGCGCCAGGTCACGAGAGCCACGACCAGCGCGCCCATGGCGGCGCAGGCGGTCGGCAGGCCGAAATAGGATCTTCGCCGCGCCGGGGGCGCAGCCTCGCGCTCGCGGCTCACCTGCGCCATGCGCCGGCGGAACAGGCCGCGGAACCAGGACTGGTGCTGAGCGCCGCCGTTGTCGTCCTCGGTGGACTGCGCTGCCGACCAGTCGTCCTCGGTCGATCTGGCGTCCTCGGACGGCCAGTCGCTGGCGATCGAGGGGCTGTCGACCACCGGCGTGTCGGCCGCGCCGTCGTCCCTGGCATAGGAGTTCCACTGTTCGGCGAGGTCTGACTGATCGTCGGCCTGGTTCGCCGCGGCCATGGCCGGGACCGGCATTTCCTCGATGGCGTCCTCGGGGCGCGCGACCCAGGTTTCCTTGCAGCGGGAGCAGCGTACCGTCCGCCCATTCGCCCCCAGGCTCGCAAGCTTGATGGCGTAGGATGTCGTACAATGGGGGCAGACGATGTGCATGGACGAGCCTTGATGCATGGACAAGTCTTGGCGATGACCCAGTCGTGCGAAACCGGGCACCTTGGATGCTACAGGGAGACCGTTAACGAATCGGAAACCATAACGGCCGCACAACCCTTCTCGAGCGTGCGGCAGAATTTCGCGCTGCGCGCCGCGTCCCCTCTCGAACGGAGCTGAGCTTGGTTCGGTTCGAAAATGTTGGACTGCGTTACGGTCTGGGGCCGGAGATCCTGCGCGACCTGAGCTTCCAGATCCCGGCGCATTCCTTCCAATTCCTCACCGGCCCGTCCGGCGCCGGCAAGACCTCGCTGCTGCGCCTTTTGTTCCTGTCGCTGCGCCCGACGCGCGGGCTGGTCAACCTGTTCGGCCATGACATCTCGCTGCTCGGCAAGGACGAGATCGCCGACTTGCGCAAGCGCATCGGCATCGTGCTCCAGGATTTCCGCCTGCTCGACCACATGACGACCTACGAGAACGTGGCGTTGCCGTTCCGTGTCATGGGCCGCAGTGAATCGAGCTATCGCAAGGAGGTCATCGATCTCCTGCGCTGGGTGGGGCTCGGCGACCGCATGGACGCGTTGCCGCCGATCCTGTCCGGTGGCGAGAAGCAGCGCGCGGCGATCGCGCGCGCAGTGATCTCGCGGCCGCAGCTCCTGCTTGCGGACGAGCCGACCGGCAGCGTCGATCCGACGCTCGGACGAAGGCTGCTGCGGCTCTTCATCGAGCTCAACAAGTCCGGCACCGCCGTCATCATCGCGACCCATGACATCGGCCTGATGGACCAGTACGAGGCGCGGCGGCTGGTGCTGCACCAGGGACGGCTGCACGTCTATGAATAGGACCGAAGAGCGCGGCGTGCTGGTTGACCTCGGACAGGAACGTCCGCCGTTGCCGGCCAAAGCGCGCAACATGTCTCCGATCGTGCCGCGCGCCTCGATCCACGGTCGTGCGCTCGTCGCCGTCGTCGCCATCATGACGTTCCTCGCCTCGATGGCAACCGGCACGGTGCTGCTGGTCAGCGCCTCGGCCGCGGAATGGCAATCGGATGTGGCGAGCGAAATCACCATACAGGTCCGCCCGCAGGCCGGACGCGACATCGAGCGCGACACTGCGGCGGTCATCGAGGCGATGCGCGCGCAAGCGGGCATCGTCGAGGTCAAGCCGTTCAGCAAGGAGGAATCCGGCAAGCTGCTCGAGCCCTGGCTCGGCACGGGCCTGTCGATGGATGATCTGCCGGTGCCGCGCATGATCATCGCCCGCGTGCAGCCGGGCACGCAGCTCGATCTCGCCGGCTTGCGCGCCCGCGTGACGCAGGTGGCCCCAAGCGCGAGTGTCGACGATCACCGTGCCTGGATCGAGCGCATGCGCTCGATGACCAACGCGACCGTGCTCGCTGGCCTCGGCATCCTCGCGCTCGTGATCGTCGCAACCATCATCTCGGTCTCGTTCGCGACCCGCGGTGCGATGGCGGCGAACCGGCCGATCGTCGAGGTGCTGCATTTCGTCGGCGCCGGCGACCGCTACATCGCCAACCGCTTCCTGCGGCATTTCCTCCGCCTGGGGCTCGAGGGCGGCGTGATCGGCGGCGGCGTCGCCATGCTGGTGTTCGGCTTCTCCGAGTCCATCGCCGGCTGGTTCTCAGGCACGCCGGTCGGCGACCAGTTTGCAGCCCTGCTCGGCACCTTCTCGCTGCGGCCGTCCGGCTACATCGTGCTCGCCGTGCAGGCGCTGCTGATCGGCGCGATCACAGCGGTCGCCGCGCGCCAGACGCTGTTCGCGACGCTGAACGATGTCGATTAGGTCCGCAAACCGGACTCCACTTCGCCTTAAAACGTCTTAAAATCATCCGGGGAAGGGATCACCGAACATCGCATGAGCGCGCCGACCGACGATCGAACGCCGAACTTGCCGCGCGGCTGGCTGCGCGCGACCGTCGTGTCGACGATCGCGCTCGTCTTCGTCGGCGCGGCGGCGGGCTTCGTCGCGTTCCTGTCGCAATTGCGGGGCGCAGAGATCGCGCCGGATCGCAAGGCCGACGGCATCGTGGTCCTGACCGGCGGCTCCTCGCGGGTGTCGGATGCGATGGAGCTGCTAGCGGCCGGCTACGGCAAGCGGCTCCTGATCTCGGGCGTGCACCCGACCTCTACGGCAAGCGACATCTCCCGGACGCTGCCTGAAAACCAGTCCTTCATGCGTTGCTGCGTCGATCTCGACCGGACCGCGGTCTCGACCCGCGGCAACGCGGCGGAGGCGCGGCGCTGGGCACAGGAGCGCGGCTTCAAGTCGCTGATCGTGGTCACCTCGAACTATCACATGCCGCGCGCGCTGGTGGAGTTCTCGCATGCGATGCCGGATACGGCGCTGATCCCGTTCGCGGTGGTCGGCGACAAATGGCGCGAGGAGCCGTGGTGGACCTCGGCCTCGACGCTGCGGCTGCTCCTGTCGGAATATGTCAAGTACATCGCGGCCGAGCTCAGGGTGCGGCTCGAGGATTTCGGGATTGACCTTTCGCCCGAAGTGTCGGAGCAGCCTGCGGGCCAGCCGTCGAAGCGGCCCGCCACCGCACAGGCCAACTGACAGGGTCCATTGATCGGATTTAGCCGGATGTTCTCGATTTTCCTGCGTTCGCTCGTCTTCAACGTGCTGTTCTGGCTCGTGTTCTTTTTCTGGGCGATCATCGCGCTGCCGACCTTCGCGCTGCCGATGCGAGCCCTGTTCACGGTCGGTGGCTGGTGGGTGAACAGCAGCCTGTTCCTGATGCGCGTCATCTGCAACATCAAGGTCGAGTTTCGCGGCGTCGAGAAGATTCCGCAGGGGCCGCTGGTCGTCGCCTCCAAGCACCAGTCGTTCTGGGAGACCTTCGGACTGCTGAAGTGCCTTGACCGGCCGATCTTCGTGCTCAAGCGCGAGCTGCTGTTCATTCCCGTGTTCGGTCAATTCCTGACCAAGCTCGGCATGATCGCGGTCGATCGCAAGAAAGGCGTGCGCGCGCTGCTCGACATGACAAGGCGGGCGCGCGAAGCGGTGCGTGGCGGGCGGCAGTTCGTGATCTTTCCGGAAGGGACGCGTACGACGCCGGGCGCTCCGCCGGCCTACAAGAGCGGCTTTGCGCAGATCTATGCGAGCTGCGGCGTGCCGTGCATTCCCGTCGCGCTCAACTCCGGCCTGTTCTGGCCGCGCCGCAACTTCATGCGCTATCCGGGAACGCTGGTCGTGGAATTCCTCGACCCGCTGCCGCCCGGCCTGCCGAAGGACGAATTCGTCGGCCGCGTCAGAACCGCGATCGAGGAAGCGACCGGCCGCATCGTCGAGGCGGGACGGCGGGAGCAGGAGCAGCTCATCGGCCGCGCCCCGAACTATGTGGGCGAGGGGCGGGCGGTGTGAGGCGAATCCTTCCGGCGATCTCGGGCAACCTGGCGCGAAGCTTCCTCTATGTGCGCACGTTGGCGTAGTTGATCGGGCGAGCGCAGGCGCCGGCCCTCCGCTCGACCAGGATGTCCCTGGCGCTCTTCGTCATGGAGGCGTCCGTCGGGCTAGCGTTGCTCGTCGTCCGGAAGGGAGGCGTGCAGGGAATGCGCTTCGCCATGCAGCATCGTTGCGAGCTGATGCAGCGGGGCATCGCGAAAGCCTTCGGCCTCGATCGCCTTGACCGTCGCGGTCACGTAGTCGCGGTTGGCGCCGGACTGGCCGTGGCCTTGCAGCACATGGCGGTGCTGTTCGGCGAGCGACAGCCGGCCGGCATATTGCGCGTGGCCGCGGTCGACGACATAGGCGAGTGCGGCGACACGCTGGCGCGCATCGTTCTCCAGCCACACCGAGCGCATCACCTCGCGATAGACCGACGTCACCTGCTCCCGCGCCCGCAAATAGTCGACCACATCGGCGCGGTTCTTCTCGGCGACGCGGAAGGCGATGCCGCGGCAGGCCCCGCCGCGGTCGAGGCCGAGCACCAGGCCCGGCTTCTCGGGCGTGCCGCGATGCACGAAGGAGAAGACGCAGAGCGCACGGTGCTCGCCGACCAGACGTGCCGGGACACGCTCCTCGAATTCGAAGCCTGGCCGCCACATCAGCGAGCCGTAGCCGAACACCCAGAGGTCGCCCGTGGCGGTGGTGACGGAGGGGAGGGTAGTTTCCGACATTTCGGGCACGGCTACCAGAACCGCGTCCCCAAGCGAAGCGAATTCTCCGCCTTTCGTGGCAGACGAACCTCGCTTACATTTGCCAAAATCTGTGGTCAAAGGGTCGCCGCATGTCCGATATGACCGTTGCCGCAGGCCGGCGCTCCCGTTGGGGCCTTTTCATCGCCCCCGTCCTCCTCCTGATCCTCGCCGTCGCCTGGAGCGGGTTCTGGTTCTATGCCGCCTCGCAGGCCGAGGTAGCCGCCGACGCCTGGCGCGCGCAGGAGGCCAGGTCCGGCCGCATCTATGATTGCGCCAAGCGCTCGATCGCTGGCTTCCCGTTCCGCTTCGAGGTTCAGTGCTCCGGCGCCAGCGTCGCTCTGGTCTCGCAGAACGCGAGCAAGACGCCGTTCACGGCCAAGCTCGACAACATCCTGGTCGTCGCTCAGGTCTACGACCCCAAGCTCGTCATTGCCGAATTCTCGGCGCCCGCAACGCTGACCGACGGCGTCACGCAGACCTCGTTCGTGGTGAACTGGAGCAAGGGCCGCAGCAGCGTGTTCGGCCTGCCGGCGGTGCCGGAGCGCGCCTCCATCGTGTTCGACGACCCAACCATCAACCGTCTCGACGGCACGATGCAGGTGCCGCTCGCGCGGGCAAAACAAGTCGAGCTGCATGGGCGCCTCGCGGACGGATCGTCGCGCGATCATCCGGTCATCGAGACCGTGCTTCAGATCGCACAGGGCAGCATCCAGGGCCTGCATCCCCTGCTCTTGGAGCCGTTCGAGGCAGACGTGCGCGCGAAGGTCACCGGGCTCACCGATTTCACGCCGAAGCCCTGGCCGCAGCGCTTCCGCGAACTCCAGGCCGCCGGCGGCCATATCGAAATCGTGCAGTCGCGGATCCAGCAGGGCGACATGATCGCGGTCGCGGCCGGCACGCTCGGCCTCTCCGCCAATGGCCGTCTCGACGGCGAATTGCAGATGACGGTGGCCGGCCTCGAGCGGGTGATCCCCGCGCTCGGCATCGAGAAGATGCTGGAGGAAGGCGTGCCGCAAGCGACGCTCGACCGTGTCGCGCCCGGCGTGAAGACGCAGGACCTCAACAACCTGTTCGGCGCCCTCGACCGCGCCATTCCCGGACTCGGCAAGGTGGTCAAGCAGAACGCCAATGTCGGGCTTGCCGCCGGCATCAATTCGCTCGGCACCGAGAGCACGCTGGAAGGCAAGAAGGCCCGCAGCTTCCCCTTGCGCTTCGCCGATGGCGCGGTGCTGCTCGGCCCGATCAAGGTCGGGCAGATTCCGCCGCTGTACTAGCTGTAGTAGCCCGCATGGAGCCAACGGGTCGGCGCGAAGCGTCGCCCGATGACAGGCTCCGCGAAATCCGAGGCGCAGCGTCCTGCATTCACGAGTCCCGGATTGCGCTGCGCTCCATCCGGGCTACGAGCTGACGTCACGGACCCTTCGCTGGATCGTGATTGCACGCCGGGAATGCGAGGTCGCAAAGTCCGTTCTCTCTCTATGTCGGCCGCATACTGTGGCGGCCGGTTCAGGAGAGACCACCATGACGAAGTCCAAGCTGTTCATTGCCGCCATCGCCTTCACGACCGCATTTGCGACGCCCGCGCTCGCGCAGTGGCAGTCGCAGGAGCCGGCCGCATTCGCAGCCCAGTATCCGAATGGCGATCACGCCACTGCGCTCGGCGGCGCGCGGGATGCGATGGCGTTCGTGCCGTCGATGGCGAAGCCGCCGCGGCACGTGATGCCGCACGCAGCCAAGGGCAAATAGGATTGCTTACGTCCGCGAGCGCTGCGCGTTCTGAGGTGGACCCGGCCGGATCTGATCGGCTGGGCCCATGCTCGTCATTTCTTCTCGAGCGCCGGGTGCGGCCGGCCGAAATCCGGTGCCGCCGAATCCTGGCCGATCTCGACGATGCCGCGGCGGATGGCGCGGGTGCGGGTGAAGTGATCGAACAGCGCCTCGCCGTCGCCGCGGCGAATGGCGCGGGTGAGCTTTGCGAGATCCTCGGTGAAGGTGCCGAGCATTTCCAGCACGGCCTCCTTGTTGGCGAGGAAGACGTCGCGCCACATCGTCGGATCGGACGCCGCGATGCGGGTGAAGTCGCGAAAACCACCGGCGGAGAACTTGATCACCTCGGACTCCGTCACCTGTGCCAGCTCGTCGGCGGTGCCGACGATGGTGTAGGCGATGAGATGCGGCAGATGGCTGGTGATGGCGAGCACGAGATCATGATGGTCCGGCGTCATGATCTCGACCTTGGCGCCCATCGCCGCCCAGAACGCGCGCAGATGCTCGACGGCGGCGGTGTCGGTGCCTTCGGGCGGGGTGAGGATGCACCAGCGGTTGATGAAGAGCTCGGCGAAGCCGGAATCCGGCCCCGAATGCTCCGTGCCCGCGACGGGGTGTGCGGGAATAAAATGAATGCCCTTCGGCAGATGCGGCGCCATGTCCCTGACCACCGCGCCCTTGACCGAGCCGACGTCGGAGATGATTGCCCCGGGCTTGAGATACGCCGCGATCTCCTGCGCCACCGGTCCGCAGGCGCCGACGGGGATGCAGAGGATGACGAGGTCGGCATCCTTCACTGCCTCCGCATTGGTCGCCACGACCTCATCGACGATGCCGAGCTCGACGACCCGCGCGCGCGTCTTCTCCGAGCGCGCAGTGGTGACGATCTCGCCGGCCAGGCCCTGGAGCTTCGCAGCGCGCGCGATCGAGCCGCCGATCAGGCCGAAGCCGATCAGGGCGATGCGCTGGAAGTGGGGAGCGGCGCTCATTTGCCGGCCACGAAGTCGCGCAAGGCCTCGACCACGAGGCGGTTGGCCTCCTCGGTGCCGATGGTCATACGCAGCGAATGCGGCAGGCCGTAGTTCTTCAGCGCCCGCAGCACCAGGCCGCGCTTGGTCAGGAAGGCATCAGCGTCGTCGGCGGTCTTGCCCCTGTCGGTCGGGAAGTGGATCAGCACGAAATTGGCGACGCTCGGCGTCACCTTCAGACCAAGCTTGCCGATCTCCTCGGTCAGCCAGTTGCGCCAGGTTTCGGTGAACTGCTTCGACATCGCCTGATGCGCAGTGTCCTCGATCGCGGCGACCGCGGCATACATTGCCGGCGTCGACACGTTGAAGGGACCGCGGATGCGGTTGACGGCATCGATGATGTGCTCGGGGCCGAACATCCAGCCGATGCGAAGCGCCGCGAGGCCGTGAATCTTGGAGAAGGTGTGCGTCACCACGGTGTTCTCGGTCGTGGCGACGAGCTCGATCCCCATCTCGTAGTCGTTGCGTGAAACGTAGTCGCAATAGGCTGCGTCCAGCACCAGCAGCACATGCGACGGCAGGCCGGCGCGCAGGCGCTTGACCTCGTCGAACGGCAGATAGGTGCCGGTCGGATTGTTGGGGTTGGCGAGCCAGACCAGCTTGGTCCGCGGCGTCACCGCCTCGAGGATGGCGTCGACGTCGGCGGTGAGGTTCTTCTCGGGCGCCACGATGTTCTTGGCGCCGTTCGCCATGGTCGCGATCGGGTAGACCAGGAAGCCGTGGGTGGTCGAGATCGCTTCATCACCACGGCTGAGATAGGTGTGGGCGAGCAGATTGAGGATCTCGTCCGAGCCCGCGCCGCAGATGATGCGGTTGGGATCGAGGCCGAAAGAACGGCCGATCGCCTCGCGCAGCACGCGCGAGGTGCCTTCGGGATAGTCCTCCAGATGCGATGCCACGTGCTTGAAAGCCTCGATCGCCTGGGGCGAAGGCCCGAACGGCGTCTCGTTGGCCGACAGCTTGAACACCTTGCGGCCCGGCTCCGGCACCGGGCTCTTGCCGGGTGTGTAGGGCGCAATATCGAGAATGCCGGGGTTCGGCACGGGGCGGGACATCTTGGACTCCGGATTGGCGGGACGGCTCGTGGCTTACGATTTCGTCCCGGTCGGGGGCACCGTATAGCGCGTTGCGTGGCTGCCGACGAGAGCCGTGGAGCGGACGGAGGCCCCCGCGTCGATCAGGGCTGCCTTGATCTTGTCGAGGCTGCTCGCTGCGGTGATCGAGATCAGCAGCGCCGCGCCGTCGAAGGCGGTATCGGGCACCGCCACGATCTCGGCGAGCGGCGACAGGGCGCGAGCGATCTCGGCATTCCAGCCGGACACGCGCACGCTGAAGGTCTCGACCTCCGTCACCATGGCGCTGTCGGCGACGCGCGAGACCACGAACACCGGGAGCGCCGCCGGATGGTCGGCGCGCTCGACGAAGGGCAGACGTGCGATGATCTTCGGCGCGCCCGCCTCCTCCAGCGTCAGCCACCACGGCGTGCGGCTGGAGGTCGCCGAGACCAGCGCCAGATCGCCCTTGGATTTTGCCACCGCCTCGACCGCCGCCTGCGCGCTGAAATGCGCGACGTAAGGCACAGTGAAGCCGAAATGGAAGCGCGCGGAATCCCGCATCGCGGGTTCGCTTACCGAGACGTCGGCATGCACCGAGAATGGCGCTTGCACGTAAGTGAACGTGGAGATGATGACGCGCCAGATGCTCTCGACCGTGTCGAGCGGCAGGATGCCGCGATGGCGCTGGACGAGATGGCGCATCATGTCGGCCTCGCGCGCCGGGCGGAATGCGGAGCCCACCTCCTGGGTCTGCTTCACCTGGATCAGGCGGTCGATGATGTCGCCGCGCTGCATCAGCAGGCGATGCATGCCCTCGTCGATCGCATCAATCTCCTTGCGCAATTCCTGCAACGATGGTGGCGCGGGCGGACGTTGGGACATATCTGACAGGGGCTGTTGAGAGGCGTTCCAATTCGGGTCGGCAAAGGCAGATCGGCAAGGCCGGATCCGCTGCGATCGACCTCCTGATTAGGCAGGATGGGCGGCGAAAGCAAAGAGAAATGATGGCCTGTTCGGCCGGCGGGCGACAGACGAATTTGGTTAATCCGGACCGTGACTTGACGAAAACCGTCCAAGCCACTAGTTTTTGCCTGTTCCGTGGTCATTTGAGCCGGCCGGCTTGCAGCCACGTTAAAAAACTCGCTAAACAGGCCGGGGACGCATCCGATCCCGGCCGAACCTATCGTTCAGGCCGGGTTTTTCATGGCCTGATGTCAGCGGCGGCTCGTAAGGGCTGATCGCAAACGAGGTCGATGGTCAGAGATGGTTGGCGTCAAGTCGATTCCCAGTCCCGCGATCGCTGAAGAGCGGTCGCACGAGGCGGATCATCCGAGCTCGCAGGTCGCGCATTTCGGCGCCGATCAGCCGCTGCCGCTCGATTGCGGCATCGATCTCTCGCCATTTCAGATCGCCTACCAGACCTATGGCGAGCTCAATGCCGATCGCTCCAACGCCATTCTGATCTGCCATGCGCTGACGCTCGATCAGCATGTCGCCAATGTGCATCCGCTGACCGGCAAGCCGGGCTGGTGGGAAATCATGGTCGGGCCCGGCCGTCCGCTCGATACGGACAAGTACTTCATCGTCTGCTCGAACGTGATCGGTGGCTGCATGGGCTCGACCGGACCGGCCTCGACCAATCCGGCGACCGGCAAGGTGTGGGGGTTGGACTTCCCAATCATTACGATACCCGACATGGTGCGGGCGCAGGCCATGTTGCTCGACCGCCTCGGCATCGACACGCTACTCTGTGTTGTCGGGGGCTCGATGGGCGGCATGCAGGTGCTGCAATGGACCGCGGCCTATCCGAAACGCGTGTTCTCCGCACTCCCGACCGCGTGCAGCACGCGCCATTCGGCGCAGAATATCGCCTTCCATGAGCTCGGACGGCAGGCGGTGATGGCCGATCCGGATTGGCATGGCGGGCGCTATGTCGATCAGGGGACGCATCCGCATCGCGGCCTCGCGGTGGCGCGCATGGCCGGGCACATCACCTACCTGTCTGATGCAGCGCTGCATCGGAAGTTCGGCCGGCGCATGCAGGATCGCGAGCTGCCGACCTTCTCGTTCGATGCCGATTTCCAGGTCGAGAGCTATCTGCGTTACCAGGGCTCGTCCTTCGTCGAGCGATTCGACGCCAACAGCTATCTCTATCTGACACGTGCGATGGACTATTTCGACATCGCCGCCGATCATGATGGCGTGCTGGCGAAGGCGTTCGCCGGCATTCAGACCCGCTTCTGCGTCGTCTCCTTCACCAGCGACTGGCTGTTCCCGACCTCGGAATCGCGCGCGCTGGTGCATGCGCTGAATGCGTCGAGCGCGCGGGTGTCGTTCGCCGAGATCGAGACCGATCGCGGCCATGACGCCTTCCTGCTCGACGTTCCCGAATTCTTCGATATCTCCCGCGCCTTCCTGCAATCGGCGGGCAAGGCGCGCGGGCTCACCGGCAAGGGCGGCTAGCGATGTCTGTACAGGAAGTGCTGCCGCTCAACGGCCTCGCCACCGAGCCATCCGGCCATTATCGCGCCGACCATCTCTTGGTCGCGGAGATGGTCAGGCCGGGCTCGAAGGTGCTCGACGTCGGCTGCGGTGACGGTGATCTGCTGCAACTTCTGGAGAGCCGCGGCATCGACGGGCGCGGCATCGAGCTGTCGCGCGAGGGCGTCAACCGCTGTGTCGCCAAGGGACTCGCGGTGGTGCAGGGTGACGCCGACACCGACCTCGTCAACTATCCTGACGACGCCTTCGACTACGTGATTCTGTCGCAGACGCTGCAGGCGACGCGGCAGCCGCGGGTGGTGCTGGAGAACCTGCTGCGCATCGGACAGCGGGCAATCGTCTCGTTCCCGAACTTCGGCTACTGGAAGATGCGCCTGCAGCTCCTGATCGGCGGTCACATGCCGCGCACGGAGAACCTGCCGGCGACCTGGTACGACACCGCCAACATCCATTTCTGCACCATCAAGGATTTCGTCCAGCTCTGCGACGAGATCCACGTCAAGATGGAGCGCGCGGAGGCGCTCGACCTCTATGGCCGCCCGCTGCGGCTACGGCTGCCGTGGTGGGTGTGGAATCTGTTCGGCGAGCAGGGGGTGTTTTTGCTCAGCCGGGGTGGGAGAAAATAGGTTTTCTGTCATTCCGGGGCGATGCGAAGCATCGAACCCGGAATCCATCGTGCCTCAGCGTTTGTGGGGCAATGGATTCCGGGCCTGCGCCTGTCGGCGCATCCCGGAATGACAAGCTAGTTTGCAGCCACCGACCTCGGATCGCGCACCGGCCATCGCCCGGCTTCCACCAGCGTGACGAACCGCTCCACCGCCTCGTTGAACAGCGCGGGCTCTTCGAGATTGAGCACGTGGCCAGTCTTCGGAAACATCGCGAGCCCCGCCGCCGGCAGATGCTTCTTCAGGAACAGGCTCGGCCCGACACACGGATCGTCCTCGTCGCCGCAGATGATCAACGCCGGCGTCGCCGCCTTCTCGATCGCATCCGTCATCGTGTAGATCGAGGGACGGCCGCCCTGGAAGCCGCGCATCGTGTTGGCCGATCCCTTGGTGTCGTGCCGCGCCAGCGCGGCGTAGAAATCGGCGTGGCCGCGCGGGTCCTTGACCAGGAAGGGAATCCGACTCGGTGCTTCGCGCGTGACCTTGGCCACTTCGGAGGAGCCGAGCGTCTCGAACTGTTCGGCATTGGCGCGGCATTGCTTGCGCCAGGCGTCGAGGTGCTCGATCTCCGAGCCGGAGCCGACGCCGGCGAGCGTCATCGACAGCGCGCGCTCCGGCGCGTTGAGGCCGATCTGCAATGACGAGTAGGCGCCCATCGACAGGCCGACGAGATGTGCGCGGTCGATCTTGAGATGATCGAGCACGGCGAGCGCATCGGTGTAGAAATGCTTGTAGGTGTAGACCTCGCCCGACGGTACGTCCGACGGCGTGTAGCCGCGCGCGGAATAGGTGATGCAGCGATGGCCGCGCGAGAAGTAGCGCATCTGCGGCTCCCAATTGGTGTAGTCGGCCGCGAACTCGTGCAGAAAAATGATGGGCGTTCCCTGACCCGCCTCCTCGAAATAGATGCGGACGTCGTCCCTGGTCGTGGCGTGGGGCATTAACTGTTTCCCTCTCTTGTAGCCGTGCGCACAGGATCGCAGTTAATCCTGTTGGCAGCAATGCGGCAGCATCAGACCAGCAGCGACACAAAATCATCGCAACGATTACCGGAAGCGGCGTTTCGCACTGCGGCGCAGTGTCTTTTTCTCGCCACATCTAACGTTTTTACGGCCTCGTGGATGTCGGCCGCCCCATGGGCCGACGGGAAGAGGGGTGTCAACGAAGGATGAGGAATGTTTGAGTTGTTTGCGTATCGCCTGTCGCGTCTCGTCGTCGCGCTGGCGCTCTTCTTCGCGGCGGTGGCCGCGTTCTCGTCTCCGGCGTCAGCACGATCGCACCGTCATAGCGCACAGCGGCACGCCCACGTGCATCACACCGCACATCACGCCCGCAGATATCATCATTACCGGCACCACGCGCGCGGCTCGCGCTTTGAGCGCAGCGCGGAGCAATTGCAGGCGAGCGGCTTCCGCGATACCCAGGCCAGCTATGATCCGAATGCCAATAGCGACGGCATGGCCATGAGCGGCGGCCTCAATGGCGGGTCGGGCCTGGTCTCCGAGGCGCGCCGCTATCTCGGCGGCAATCCGACCAGCCGCGGCAGTCTGTGGTGCGCGCGCTTCATGAACATGGTGCTGGAGCACACCGGCCATAAGGGCACCGGCTCCGACATGGCGAATTCGTTCGCGCATTACGGCACGCGTGTCTCCGGTCCGCAGGTCGGCGCGATCGCGGTAATGTCGCGCGGCCGCCGCGGCGGCCATGTCGGCATCATCACCGGCATCGACGCCAAGGGCAATCCGATCATGATCTCGGGCAATAACGGCAACCGCGTCCGCGAGGCGCCGGTCTCGCGCGGCCGGATCTATGCGTATGTGATGCCGAACTGAGGCGCGAAAATCGTGGGGTGGGTTAGCGAAGCGTAACCCACCTCTTTCGTTTCCGCGTCCACAGACGAGATGGGTTACGCCTACGGCTAGCCCACCCTACGGCTGCTCACACCAGCTTCGGCTCTTCCACCGCGACCTGATCGCCCACACCGATCTCGCCGTCGGCGATCACCTCGGCGTAGATGCCGCAGTCCATATGGCCGAGATTGCGCGAGAGCGTTGGCGGGATTTCGAGATCGCGCTTGGCAGTCTCTGGATCGACATTGGTGGCCGCGCAGCGGACGATGCGCTTGACCACCTTCAGCCGGGCCTCGCCGATGGCGAGCGTCTGGCCGACGAGGTCGAGCTCGGACCAGGCCGGCCAGCCCTGGAGGTAGAGATTGGCGCGGAAGCGCAAGGGATGGACGGCGGCGCCGCCGAGCATGGTCTCGATCGCGCGGACGCTGCCGAGATTGATGATGGAGACGACCTTGCGGGCGACGTCGGAAAAGCTGTGGTCGCGCCCGGACAGCAGTTTTGGCGGCCCGCGCAGCTCGCTCTGGAAATTCTCGGTGAAGTAGCCCTCGATGGCGGAGCGCCCCGCCGCGGTCTCCAGATTACCGCTGGCGACGACCTCGCCGTCCTTACGGATGGTCAGGAGATTGGTGGCGTCCTCGAAGCGGCTGTCCAGCGTGGCCAGCCGCTCATTGCGCATCAGCATCAGGAATTGGGTCTTGGGCATCCATTGCGGCGCTTCGGGATCGAAGCCGCTCGGACCGTTCTCGATGGCGTAGCGGCGGTCGGCGGGCAGTGTCTGCCCGGCCCGCAGGGGAGCGCGGGGCAGGGGCTCCGGCGTCAGGCCTTTGACCGGGTAGCGGTAAAGGCCGGTGATCTCGGCATTCGGGCTGGTTGTCATGGCGCTACTTAAGGGATTCGACCGGCCGGCGCCAAGCCGGCCATTGAGCGCACGAATTTGCAGCGCACGAATTTGTGAAGTCGCCTCTTCCGATCCGAGGGCATGCTTCCCACATCTGGGTCAGGCCGGCGCCAGCGCCGGCTGATAACGACCGCTGCCTGTTGAGGAACGTCAATGCGGCCAGCGGAAACCCAATGAAGATGCCGTTTGGAGTGCCTTAATGGGCTCCAGGGGCAGGCCGAGGGAAAGAAAAAGATATGAACATCGAGAAGTATACCGAACGCTCGAGGGGCTTCATCCAGTCCGCGCAGTCGCTTGCGATGCGCGAGGGGCACCAGCAGTTTTCGACCCTGCACCTCCTGAAAGTCCTCTTGGACGACAATGAGGGGCTCGCTGCCGGTCTGATCGACCGTGCCGGCGGCAATTCCCGTGCGATTTTGAAGGCGACCGAGGACGCCCTGAACAAGGTGCCGAAGGTCAGTGGCGGCGGCGCTGGGCAGATCTATCTGGCGCCCGAACTCGCCCGCACCTTCGATGCCGCCGAAAAGGCCGGCGAGAAGGCCGGTGACAGCTTTGTCACCGTCGAGCGGCTTCTGCTCGGGCTCGCGCTGGAGAAGACCAGCGAGGCGGGCTCGATCCTGAGTAAGGGCGGTGTCACCCCGCAAAACCTCAACGCCGCGATCGAGGCGCTACGCAAGGGCCGCACTGCTGACAGCGCGACCGCCGAGAACGCCTATGATGCGCTGAAGAAATACGCCCGCGACCTGACCCAGGCCGCGCGTGACGGCAAGCTCGATCCGGTCATCGGCCGCGACGAGGAGATCCGCCGCACCATCCAGGTGCTGTCGCGCCGGACCAAGAACAATCCCGTCCTGATCGGTGAGCCCGGCGTCGGCAAGACCGCCATCGTCGAGGGCCTGGCGCTGCGCATCGTCAACGGCGATGTGCCCGAAAGCCTCAAGGACAAGAAGCTGCTCTCGCTCGATCTCGGTGCGCTGATCGCCGGTGCGAAGTACCGCGGCGAGTTCGAGGAGCGGCTGAAGGCCGTGCTCCAGGAAGTGACCGCGACCGAAGGCGCCTTCATCCTGTTCATCGACGAGATGCACACGCTGATCGGCGCCGGCAAGGGCGACGGCGCGATGGACGCATCCAACCTGCTCAAGCCGGCGCTGGCGCGCGGCGAGCTGCACTGCATCGGCGCGACCACGCTGGACGAGTATCAGAAGCACGTCGAGAAGGATGCGGCGCTGGCGCGGCGCTTCCAGCCGATCTTCGTCAGCGAGCCCTCGGTCGAGGACACCATCTCGATCCTGCGCGGGCTGAAGGACAAGTACGAGCAGCACCATGGCGTGCGGATCTCCGATTCGGCGCTTGTTGCGTCCGCGACGCTGTCCAACCGCTACATCACCGATCGCTTCCTGCCCGACAAGGCGATCGACCTCATGGACGAGGCCGCCGCGCGGCTGAAGATGCAGGTCGATTCCAAGCCGGAAGAGCTGGATTCGCTCGACCGCGAGATCATCCGGCTCAAGATCGAGCAGGAGGCCCTGAAGAAGGAAAGCGATCTCGGCTCCAAAGCCCGTCTCGAGGTGCTCGAGAAGGAGCTCGTCGAGCTCGAGGAGAGGTCTACGGCGCTGACGGCGCGCTGGAGCGCGGAGAAGAACAAGCTCTCCAACGCCCAGAAGCTCAAGTCGGAGCTGGACGCCCTGCGTGTCGATCTCGCCAACGCCCAGCGGCGCGGCGAATTCCAGAAGGCAGGCGAGCTGGCCTATGGCCGGATCCCGGAGCTCGAGAAGAAGCTTGCCGAGATCGAGGCGCGCGAAGGCTCCGGCGAGATGATGGAGGAGGCGGTCACCGCCAACCACATCGCGCAGGTGGTCTCGCGCTGGACCGGCGTGCCCGTCGACAAGATGCTGGAAGGCGAGAAGGAGAAGCTCCTGAAGATGGAGGAGCAGCTCGGCCAGCGCGTGATCGGCCAGAGCGAGGCCGTGCGTGCGGTCGCGACCGCCGTGCGCCGCTCGCGCGCAGGCCTGCAGGACCCGAACCGGCCGACCGGCTCGTTCATGTTCTTGGGGCCCACCGGCGTCGGCAAGACCGAGCTGACGAAGGCGCTCGCCGAGTACCTGTTCAACGACGAGACCGCGATGGTCCGCCTCGACATGTCCGAATACATGGAGAAGCACTCGGTCTCGCGGCTGATCGGCGCGCCCCCGGGTTATGTCGGCTATGACGAGGGCGGCGCGCTGACCGAAGCGGTGCGGCGCCGGCCCTACCAGGTGGTGCTGTTCGATGAGATCGAGAAGGCGCATCCGGACGTCTTCAACGTGCTGCTCCAGGTGCTCGACGATGGCCGCCTGACCGACGGCCAGGGCCGCACGGTCGACTTCCGCAACACGCTGATCATCATGACCTCGAACCTCGGTTCGGAATTCTTGGTGAACCAGCCGGAAGGCGAGGACAGCTCTGCCGTGCGCGACCAGGTGATGGCGACGGTGCGGGCGCATTTCAGGCCGGAGTTCCTGAACCGCGTCGACGAGATCATCCTGTTCCACCGCTTGCAGAAGAGCGAGATGGGCCGGATCGTCGAGATCCAGTTCGCGCGCCTGCAGAAGCTGCTCACCGATCGCAAGATCGTTCTGACGCTCGACGCGGCCGCACGCGACTGGCTCGCGGCCAAGGGCTGGGATCCGGCTTACGGCGCAAGGCCGCTGAAGCGCGTGATCCAGCGCTACCTCCAGGATCCGCTCGCGGAGATGATCCTGGCCGGCGAGGTGAAGGACGGGGATACCGTCGCGATCTCCTCTGCAGGCAACGTGCTGACCTTCAACGGCAAGGCGCCGCAGACCGCGGAGATCACGCAGTTCGAAACACCGGTGCCGAAGCGCAAGCTGAACTAGGCAAAATCAAGCGATTGGATGCATCCTGTCTGCACAGGGGGCATCCAGAGCGGCTTGTTTCTGTCAGGCCTGATCCGCGACCGGGCTGCCGCCGGCGTTATCCTCATCCTCGCTTGGCTCAAGCTCAGAGAGGATATCGACGAGTTCCCGAACGCGCCCGGTTGCCAGCGGTCTGCCCGTGTTCAGCATCGGCTCGTCATTGGCAATCCAGGCCTGCGCCTCCACCAATTCGTCCACCGTGGCGCCCGTTCCTATGATCTGGGCAATGGTCACGTCGTCAGCCGCGCTGATCACCTTGGTGACATCGTCTCGGGTAACGCGTCTCATGGCTCGTCATCCCAACGCTGCGACCGCCCGCTGCCGATAGCGGCAAGCAGATGGCCAAATGTCTCAGCGGCCCGTGGTAAGCCGCGGTGGGTTCTGGGTCATGATCCAGATTTCGATTGCCGCAAGCACCGCCACAGCAGCGCCGATCACCACATGCACGGTCATCGCCGTGGTTCCCTGGAAGCCCAATATCCAAGGCGATACCAGCGTCCACAATCCGACGATCAGGTTCAGCCACTCTTCCCAGATCGCGAAGGCCGCCAGGGCGGCGATCGCAAGGATTGCGATTACCAGGCCGGCAATGGTGGCGTTCTGGGAAACTTTTCCGGCGTCGAAGCTAAACATCCACGGCGAAACGAACAGAATCGCGCCGAGGACAAGGTTTGCGACGTCGCACAGCTTTGCATTGCTCCAGTTTTCCATGACACATCCTCCTTCGAAGATTTGCCAACGCAATTAACCGGCGAGCGGTCATTTGGGTTCCGCGGCCCCGGTCCGGCAGGGCCATCGATACCATTCGATTTAATGAAACTGCCATCGTGGGCTGGGGTTGCCCCAGCATACAGGCTCGCCGCCGAGCGCTGGGATCCCTCCGGGACCCGCGGGACACGGTATGTCCTCATTCAGGGCCTGCTTGCGCGCCTGATCGATTCGATCGCGGTCGGCAATTCCGTCGCCGGCGAGCCATAGCCAGCGCAGGATATCGCCATGAAACGAGATCTCGTCGCCCGCAAACGACCTGTCTTCGACGAGCTTCACCCCAAGATCTACGCGGCCGCAGTCGGCCTTGTCGCATGGTTCGCGTTCATGGCCTGGGTGCTGTTTGACCGCAGCAGTGATATCAGTCTCTCCCTCGGCTTGGTCACGTTGCTGTTCGTGGTCGCGATCCTGCTGCCATGGATCCTTGCGCTCCTCTGGAGGAGGTATCGGATGCCGTACGAGCCGCATCGGGGGCCCACGTCGCTGCACGACTGGGAGGCCGGCGAATTCGCGGTCTGGGGCGCAAAACTTCGCGGCTCGCATGCCGCGATCGACGTCCTGTTGCCGTTGGCAGCCGTCTCGTTCGGCCTGACGGCGATCGGGATCGTCTTCGTGATCGTGCGGGCGACGGTCTTGCCCTAGATCGCTCAACAAGGGTGAGGGATTGCCGGCTTAGCGGTTGGTCACCTGCAGCGGCCCGCCGGTCGCATCCGAGATCCGGGCGATGGCGCCGTTGCGGCCGCTCATCATGCCATCGAGGCGGTCGCGCTCCTTCTCGAAGCCGGCGAGCATCGGGCCTTCCAGTGAGCGGCCGCGCGGCAGCTTGACGCGCAGCGGGTCGACGAAACGGCCGTTGACCAGGATTTCGTAGTGAACGTGGGGGCCGGTCGACGCGCCGGTCGAACCGACGAAGCCGATCACCTGACCCTGCCGCACCTTCTTGCCCGCCTCCATGCCCTTGGCAAAGGCCGACAGATGGCCATAGCCCGTCTCGTAGCCGTTGTTATGCTTGATGCGGACATATTTGCCGTAGCCGCCTTCGAGTTCGGCCTTCTCGATCACGCCGTTGCCGGCGGCGAAGATCGGCGTGCCGTAGGCGGTGGCCCAGTCGACGCCGGTGTGCATCCTCACATAGCCAAGGATTGGGTGGCGGCGGCCGCCGAAGCCGGAGCGCATGATGGCGGTGTTGACGGGCTTGCGGACCAAGAACTTCTTCGCGCTCTTGCCGGTCTCGTCATAGTAGTCGACGACGCCGTCGTCGGGGCTCTGGTAGCGGTAGTATTTCCTGGTCTCGCCGCCGACTGTGAGAGAAGCGAACAGCACGTCGTTCTTCTCGGTCGACGTCACGCCTTCGTCTTCGCCGGCGTAGAACACGTCGAAGGAATCGCCCGGCTGCACCTTGCGCTGGAAGTCGACGTCGTAGGAGTAGATCTTGATCATGTCGTCGATGACCGGCATCGGCACTTTGTTGCGCATCGCGGTCTCGTAGATGCTCTGGTAGAGCCTGACGCCGGAGCCGTCGTCATCATCGTCGTCGTCGCTGCTCGCGTTCGCGGTCGCATCGGCAACGGTGTTCATGCTCGAGACGTCGACCGCGACGTATTTGCCGAGATCCGACAGCGCGGCGATGGCCTGGACCGTGGTCTCGTTGGCGACGACGACGCGGAACGGCTGCAGCCGCGCGCCCGGCGTCGCCGGCGCCATCAGGATGCGGAGTTTTTCGCCTTCCTTCAGGCCGCCGTCACGGCCGCGCGGCCCGAGCGTTGCGGTGATCGCCTTGATCTCGTCCGGCGTGGCGCCGAGATCGCGCAGCACGGAGGCGACGCTGTCGCCCTTCTTGACCAGGTGCACGCGCTCGCCGTTGGGATTGCCGCCGGTGATCTGTTCCTTGGTCTTCGGCAGCAGCGTGACGTTTTCCGGCACCACCCGCGTCTCGAAGCCGGCATAGGGGTCCGCCGAGGGCGTCTCGGTGGCGTAGGCCATCTTGATGTCGGACTGGCCGGCCGCACCGGAGACGTCGGCGGTGGCGTTGGCGAGCGCGGCGTAGCGCACGCCGCCATTGCCGCGCCAGTTGGCGGCGTCGCGGACCCGCATCAGGATGTCGTCGAGCGCCACAACCGCGGAAATCTTGGCCTTCGGCAGCACCGGCGACAGGTCCTTGGTGACGAAGGAGACCTCGGCATCCGGTTCGACCGCCTCGGGATTGTTGGGATCGTCGGAGGCCGTCTTGGGATCGGAGCCGACGTCGCTGAGAAGACGCTGCGCGTTGAACGGCGGGATTTTTGCCGACAGATCGCTCGTCGTCATCGACAGATTGCCGGCGATCCGGATGAAGGGGCGCACCCGCATCACGTCGCGATTGCCGACGCGGGCGACGGTGGAGACGCGCACGATGTTGCGCGAGGCCGTGGATTCGCCGGGCGGCGGCAGACGGTCGCTCTTGTGCAGCGTGGCGACGCGATCAGCTGCGCCGAACGCACCGCGCAGCGCGCCCTCGACCCGCTCCGGCACCTTGGCAAAGGTCATCTCGCCGTCGAGCGACGCGAAAACGGCGCCGCCGATCAGGGCCGCGCCGCAGAGTCCGGTCAGAATTGTACCGCTGAACCATTGCACGGAGACGCGACGACGATCGATGACGGCGGCTTCGGAACCATCGACGGAGAGCGGCGGCTCGTGGCCGAGATCGATGATCCCGGTCTCACGCCCGTAAGCGCCGCGTGACGTCCTCTGGTTCAACCCACGTCCCCCAATCAACGACCCGAGAAGACCGCTCTCGAACCTTATCCCTGGTCGCCCTCTTCAAGGGGGATCACGGGAAACGGCAAGCCGCACAGCGTCCGCGCTTCAGAAGCCCGAAGGGCTGGCCGAAATTACGAACAGCTAAGCGGGTAAAGGTCTCTCGATGTCTCTCGAATGTCTGAAGAAGGCCGCTTCATCTGTAAGATCGCCTTCCTCGGACCCCATGAAAATCGCGGCAGCCCCCACTGGCATTCCGCGATTCAAGCTTGTCTCTTATCAGAACGCCGCGGGATTGTGGCTCTAGTACGGCGCCAAATATGGAAAAAGTTTCCTGAACGGGGAGGCGCCGCAGCCCCCCTCGGAGGGCGCCGAAAGCCGCTTCCGGGCCCCCCTCGGCCCCAAACTTTTTTCAAGTTCTCTGCCACCCGTGGTGCGGAACCGCTCTCCGCGCCCCGGTTAAGCTTCAGAAAATGCGGGCATTTTTCTGCACTGCACAAGCGACTTGGGCGTGCGACGATTTGTTGACAATGGGCGTTGACAATCCCGATCGGGGGGGACTATAACCCCGACCACTGAGCGCGGCGCTGCCGGGTCACTGACCACGGCAAGCGGACGCGCCCCTGATGCTCCTCACCTTGTTGAGTGACACAACAGTCGACACCGGTCGATTGGAGTCATTCATCGTCGGTAGGGGTGTCGGAACCCTTCCTCTCAGGAAGGTTGGGGCCTCTCCGGTCCCGGGCTGTTTGACAAGTGAAGATGAAGAAAGAGAAACGTGGACGGCGGAGTCCTTGCGGGTCTTGTTTCTGAAAAGCTTCGGCTTTTCTGATCGAGGCCGGACGAAAGACTTCGGCGGTACACGTTTCAAAGGTAACACCATGACCTCTTGATTGAGGTCAGTTCGCAAGCGATGTGAATCGCTTCGCGAGTATGGTGGGACCTCGTCAAACGTTGTGATCAGCCGGTTCAAAGTTCAAGTCCAACTTGAGAGTTTGATCCTGGCTCAGAGCGAACGCTGGCGGCAGGCTTAACACATGCAAGTCGAGCGGGCGTAGCAATACGTCAGCGGCAGACGGGTGAGTAACGCGTGGGAACGTACCTTTTGGTTCGGAACAACACAGGGAAACTTGTGCTAATACCGGATAAGCCCTTACGGGGAAAGATTTATCGCCGAAAGATCGGCCCGCGTCTGATTAGCTAGTTGGTGAGGTAATGGCTCACCAAGGCGACGATCAGTAGCTGGTCTGAGAGGATGATCAGCCACATTGGGACTGAGACACGGCCCAAACTCCTACGGGAGGCAGCAGTGGGGAATATTGGACAATGGGGGCAACCCTGATCCAGCCATGCCGCGTGAGTGATGAAGGCCCTAGGGTTGTAAAGCTCTTTTGTGCGGGAAGATAATGACGGTACCGCAAGAATAAGCCCCGGCTAACTTCGTGCCAGCAGCCGCGGTAATACGAAGGGGGCTAGCGTTGCTCGGAATCACTGGGCGTAAAGGGTGCGTAGGCGGGTTTTTAAGTCAGGGGTGAAATCCTGGAGCTCAACTCCAGAACTGCCTTTGATACTGAAGATCTTGAGTCCGGGAGAGGTGAGTGGAACTGCGAGTGTAGAGGTGAAATTCGTAGATATTCGCAAGAACACCAGTGGCGAAGGCGGCTCACTGGCCCGGTACTGACGCTGAGGCACGAAAGCGTGGGGAGCAAACAGGATTAGATACCCTGGTAGTCCACGCCGTAAACGATGAATGCCAGCCGTTAGTGGGTTTACTCACTAGTGGCGCAGCTAACGCTTTAAGCATTCCGCCTGGGGAGTACGGTCGCAAGATTAAAACTCAAAGGAATTGACGGGGGCCCGCACAAGCGGTGGAGCATGTGGTTTAATTCGACGCAACGCGCAGAACCTTACCAGCCCTTGACATCCCGGTCGCGGACTCCAGAGACGGAGTTCTTCAGTTCGGCTGGACCGGAGACAGGTGCTGCATGGCTGTCGTCAGCTC
This sequence comes from Bradyrhizobium centrolobii, assembly GCF_001641635.1. Lineage (GTDB taxonomy): Bacteria > Pseudomonadota > Alphaproteobacteria > Rhizobiales > Xanthobacteraceae > Bradyrhizobium > Bradyrhizobium centrolobii. Next base: position 4,456 of record NZ_LUUB01000104.1, on the reverse strand, counting down.
GTGTCGTGAGATGTTGGGTTAAGTCCCGCAACGAGCGCAACCCCCGTCCTTAGTTGCTACCATTTAGTTGAGCACTCTAAGGAGACTGCCGGTGATAAGCCGCGAGGAAGGTGGGGATGACGTCAAGTCCTCATGGCCCTTACGGGCTGGGCTACACACGTGCTACAATGGCGGTGACAATGGGATGCGAAGACGCAAGTCCTGGCAAATCTCAAAAAGCCGTCTCAGTTCGGATTGGGCTCTGCAACTCGAGCCCATGAAGTTGGAATCGCTAGTAATCGTGGATCAGCACGCCACGGTGAATACGTTCCCGGGCCTTGTACACACCGCCCGTCACACCATGGGAGTTGGCTTTACCTGAAGACGGTGCGCTAACCAGCAATGGAGGCAGCCGGCCACGGTAGGGTCAGCGACTGGGGTGAAGTCGTAACAAGGTAGCCGTAGGGGAACCTGCGGCTGGATCACCTCCTTTCTAAGGATGGTCCTTCAGCGAGCTCACGCTCACTATCGGACCGTTTTAGAAACATCAGGGGCCAACAGATCGCCAGATCGTTGAGCTCCATTGGCGGGATTTCGCCGTCTTCGTTTCTCTTTCTTCGCGGACGAACACGCGCCGGGGCTGCGCTGTGCGATTGCATTCGGCGCGTGTCGGCGGCGTGCACGCGAGCAGGGCCCTAGTCCTTGAGAGGATAGCGTTAGGGGCTTGTAGCTCAGTTGGTTAGAGCGCGCGCTTGATAAGCGTGAGGTCGGAAGTTCAAGTCTTCCCAGGCCCACCACTTTCATCGAGTGAGCATTCGTCTTCTGGTTACGGGGCCATAGCTCAGCTGGGAGAGCGCGTGCTTTGCAAGCATGAGGTCGTCGGTTCGATCCCGTCTGGCTCCACCAGATGGTTTGATCATCGACATCCCAACCGTCGTCCGCGAAACATCGCTTCGCATTCGCAAGTCTTCACCAAAGACTACGAACTGCGTGTTTTCTGACATCGTAAAGAGGAGATCGATCCGAGTTGGATCGTGCAGCAATTGTTGCGCGAGCCTTCATTATCTCCGGATCATTTCGGCGCTCGCTTTCGGCCGTGAGGCAGACAGCGGGTTGTGAATGATCCTTTTAGCGAAGCTTGACCGCCTCGCTATCGGAACGATCTTACGAAGCAAGCTGGTCTTTCTAGTCAATGTCCGGCTGCGCCAATCGCGTTCATCGAGGACGCGTGCCTTTGATGGCCGTTGCGCAGACAACATTCTGCCGAGTGTGTGGACATTGATAATGAGAGCAATCAAGTGCCTTAAGGGTGTTCGGTGGATGCCTTGGCGCTGAGAGGCGACGAAGGACGTGCTACGCTGCGATAAGCCGTGGGGAGCTGCGAAGAAGCTTTGATCCGCGGATTTCCGAATGGGGAAACCCACCTTCGATAGCCGGAACTCCAAGACCTTTGTCGAAAGACAACGGTGTGGGGTTCGACCAGATAATGCGAGAAGCCAGGCCTTTGGATTTCGATCGAAGAGGTTTTGGATTTCCGGTTATCAAGAGAAGGTATGAGACTTCTGAATAAAATAGGAGGTTTCAAGCAAACCCAGGGAACTGAAACATCTAAGTACCTGGAGGAAAGGACATCAACAGAGACTCCGTTAGTAGTGGCGAGCGAACGCGGACCAGGCCAGTGATACATCAAAGACAATCGGAACCTGTCAGGAAAGCAGGGCCTCAGAGGGTGATAGCCCCGTACGAGTAATGCGATGATGTATCCTCGAGTAAGGCGGGACACGTGCAATCCTGTCTGAACACGGGGGGACCACCCTCCAAGCCTAAGTACTCCTCAGCGACCGATAGCGAACCAGTACCGTGAGGGAAAGGTGAAAAGCACCCCGACGAGGGGAGTGAAATAGACCTGAAACCGGACACCTACAAACAGACGGAGCCCAAGATACGTTCTGGGTGACGTCGTACCTTTTGTATTAT
>NZ_LUUB01000103.1:2500-14817 GCF_001641635.1 Bradyrhizobium centrolobii | reverse complement strand
AGGGCCAGGACCCGACATACCGCTTAGGCAAACGCAGCGGCAAGACTTTCGCTCAATATCTAAAGCCCCCCGCTTGGCCTCGGCCGCAGCGGGGCCGGTCTAGAGGCGGTCTCATGCAGGTGGTGCCAAGGAGGCTCGCTTCCAGACACGATGAGTGATGAATACCACCGGCTTGCAAATTGGAGTTGGTATGCTTCACTGCGTCTTCTTGCGGGGATCATCAGCCGGGTCGATGTAGTCGATGCCTCCTGGGCCGATGAACTGAATTTGGAGGATCGCCTCCTCGTTCCCCGTCCAAACATAATGAGCGTGCTTCGCCGGCAGCGCCTGCAAGGCACCCGCCCTGACCACCTCGCCTTTCGTAGGGTCAAACTTTTCGCCCATGCCCCAGCCGACGCTACCGCTGATCACGGTGACGGTCTCGGCATAGGGATGAGTGTGCGGCGGAACCTTATAGTTGGGCGGAAACTTGACGCGCTGGACCACCACGCTGCCAGCTTTCGTTGGATCGCCTACCAGGAGCGCGACTTGGCCACCCTTCGGAATGTTCGGATTGTCCTTCCACGTCAGCGCATCTGGTTTGACGAGGGTCACGGCATCTTGCGCCAGTGCCGAACCCGCAAGCGCGATCAAGGCTGCCAAAGTCAGAAGCTTTTTCATGGGGATCCTCCTTACGATTTTTGCTCCATTTTTCAGAGTGCGATTGCTTTCACGATGATCACTGCCCAATCCCCCAGCGAGCATTTCGGCACGTCCCGCTTCAGGGCAGCTCGCGATAGTCTACTCGACGTCGTCGCGGCACGATAGGGAACAAAAGGGCGATGTCGGGTCAGGGTCAAACCGCGACTTGGCGGGGAGGGCAGTTCCTGGCGCAAAGCGGACATTCGGCCGGATCCACACGTCCCAGAAGGGTCAAAAGCCGATATCGCATGGTTCAAGCAGAAAGTCGCCGTTCTTCGGCGGATGACGGCTAAGATCTGTTTCCGCTTTTTCGGCGCCAGTGCGGGAAGGGTTTTGCCGTGCGTGCCCATCGCGTTACCAACGCCGCGAAAGCCCACCAGCGAAGATAATTCGCCGGACGGCCTTCCGGCGACTATCGGACGATCTATTTGGTACGGCGACCGAACGACTCGGCGTAAGCCTCGGTGCGCGTATTGATGATCGGGTCATCCGAAGCGTCGATGCCGGTCGTCACATTGGTCGGCAAGAACAGCAACTCCTTCTCGACCTTCTTGGTATCCAACGCCTTGATGACCGCGATTTCGCCGAGTTCTACCGTCGGCCGGCTGTCCGGCCAGACTTTCGTGGCATCCGTGGTTGGATCATCAGCGGCGGCAACCTGCACCAAAAGGTGGAACTTGGCTGGTCCTGTTTCGAGCGATGCCCGTAGATTGTCAGCTAGCGCATTCGGAGGACGCTTCGCCGCCTCCTCGTCGCTCACGTAGGCGGGGCCGCTCTCGGGTACGATGCGGTAGCGGCCGAACTTGCTTGTTCCTTGTGCATTGGTGAACTTGAACGCGTTGACGCCGAAGAAGGGCTGCGTGCCGTAACTAACCGCCACAGGCCGAGGCGTGGTGACAAACGCTGATGCGGCTGGGTGGGTCGACAAGAATTTCTCGACCGGCGTCGGCTTGGGCACGTCGGGACCGCTCGCACCGACCGCCTGCAGCAGAGCCAGAAAATCCTCTCCAGTCGCCACCGGAAACCCGTTTGCCGATATGCAGACTATGTCTTGCTCGCTGCCATCCGAGAGACGGAACTTGATCGCCATGCCGCGGATACGGTCGGTCGAAGGGTGGGTGTCGGGCGCGTCAGGGACGCCGCCCGCATTTGAGAAGCGAATGACGAGCGGCGTGGGAGCACCTTTGAGAAAGGCAGCCGAACTGAAGGTGTCGGCGCCTTGTGCCGGCGTGAAGGTACCTTCAAACACGGCGCCCTTGGCGTGGTTCGCGCGAACGCCCGGATGCTGGCCGTAAAGTGTGTTCATTTGATTGACCAGCCGAACGCCAAGCGGCTCGTCTTCGGCGCCGGCGTAGGTCGCTCCCGCGGCCATCAGCGCGGAGAATGCGATGCTTACAGCAAAGCTTTGAAACCATCGCATGACTATCCTCCTGGTCTACGAGGGAGCGCATACGGAAAGCTGCTTCAGGCGGAGAAAAAAACGCGCCCATGGTGGATAATCTAAACTAAAACGCGCCCCCAACATAGTCGGTATCCGGTCGAGCGTTACACCATTGGCCTCGTAATCGGTCTCTTTCCACTCGTCGGTTCGGCAGCGCGACGACAATGGCTGTGGCCGAAACAAGAACAGTTCTGAGCGTTACCTCAACGCACACTGAAGGTGAGGCCGGCGCGTTCCTTCAGACGCTTACGCAACGGCGGCCCTATCAGCGCGCCCGGCGTCCAGGTGCCGCCCTCGCCCTGCACGTCGCGCACGAGGCAGAGAGCGGTCTCGGCGATCATCCTGCTGGTCGAGCCGTAGCCCGGATCGCGGTCGCCCGTGACGACCGCCTCGATCCGTCTGCCATCCGGCAGTTCGCCCAGGAAGAGGATGTCGTAGAAGCCCTTCTCGCGCATTTCCCGAGTCGGGCCTGCGCCGGGTTTGAGACCGCCAGTCCCGAACAAGGAAACCATCGTAGCGAACGTCTCAGTCGTCACGTGAGCGATTTCCCCAAATCCGGGCGCGACCATCATCTCGTCGTAGACGAAGTCCCTGCCGTAGGGATGGCCCAACAGGAAATTCGTGCGGTGCACGTTCTTGGTGTTGATCGGCGCCATGGGGAACGGCACGAGCCACGCGTTCATGCGCGGGTCGTATTCAGGGATGAGGCCCGAAGGCTGAGACGGCCCGGTGAACCCCGGCGTCAATGCGAAGGGATCGGTCAGCAGCCGGATCAGGGCCGGGTCGCGCGCGGCGGCGGCCAACGTCGCCTGAGCGCTGGCCGCCGTGCCGCCAGACATACCGCCTTTCACCTTCCGCAAGCGGGCTTTGACCCGCCGCGCCGGGCGTCCGAATATCTCGCGCGCCTTTTCCTGCAACGTGAGCACGCCGAGATCGAACGGGATGGAATCGAAGCCGCAGGAGAAGACGATGCGCGCGCCGGTCCGTTTCGCCGCTTCGTGATGGGCGTCGATCATGCGCCGCATCCAAGCCGGTTCGCCGCACAGATCGACATAGGCCGCGCCCCCGGCCACGCAGGCTGCCACAAGCTCTGAACCATGGAGCTGATAAGGCCCGACCGTCGTGATGATGACCGCCGCACGCTCGACCATCGAACGCAGGCTGGCCGGCTCGGCGGCATCCGCCTTAACCAAGGGCAAATCGTCTGGTGCGCCGATGTCGGCACGCACCTTCTGGAGCTTGTCGGTCGAGCGTCCGGCGAGCGCCCAGGACGGAGCATCGTCGCCGCGATAGGACGTCGCCAGATACTCGGCGATGAGACGGCCGGTGTAGCCCGTCGCGCCATAGACAATGAGGTCGAAGTCCCGCTTCACGTTTTGGTCCTCCTCGAGAGCCGGGAGCGCTATCTTCAGAGCCGTGTGCGACCGCTCTGTACGCCTCGCGGCCACTGTCGCCATAGGCCATGCAACATTCGCTACCAAGCGGGCGCTACCCCTTACTCGGACCGGTCTTCCGCCGGCTGGATCGCACCAACTTGGCCATTTTTACTGTCGTGGAGCCCAGCGAGGGGGCGGGGATACTCAGCACGAGCAGCAGGGGCCATTTGAGGGGCCGCCGCTTCATTGAACCGTCCCACCGCGTTTAACGCAGGATACCACAGTTCTCGCGTTCCGGCGCGGAACGTCCGGTTGGGATCAAACTGCGACTTAGCGGGGAGGGCTGCTTCTGGGCGCAAAGCGGACATCTGCCCGAAAAGCCTATGTCGCAGAAGGGCCAGAAGGCGACATCTGCGAAAACGAGAGAGACCGCCAACTGAGGCCGCCTTCACTTACGGTGATGTCTTTCCAATATTTTCTGCAGCCTAACTGAGCGGCGAAGCACCTGGGAGCTTTCGGCCAGCGTAAGGTAGCTCTGCTCAAGGGTCGCAAGCTGGCTCCGGGACCCGTTGTCTCGCGCTTGGTCCTTTAGCTCTCTGCAGCGCTCAGCAAGCTTGAGATATCCTCGTGGTCTTTTCATTCTGGCTAACGAAGAGCCGCGAGCACCGTTCCTACTCCCAAATTCAACGTAGGACACTGGGGTTCAAATACGAACAGCACCCGCCCGTGTGGTCCGGCCAAAGAGTGTGGCATAGATCGGGGGGCGATCGGTCGTGAGTTTGCTCACGCGTCGTCACCCGCGGTGGTACGCAAGCAGAGACGGAACTCGGCTCGTCACTCGACCGCCTTATCCGAGCCGGTTTGCCGTTCCGCAAGGGCGTGCCCGCCGCGCGTGACCTGGACGTGCGAGAGGTTAATACCGCGCGCCAGGCTGCGTGGCCTTCGAGGGCGCCGTGCCAGTGGTTTGCCCAGTCGTCTCCTTCGAGCGAGCCATGCCGGTGGTCTGCCCAGTCGTCTCCTTCTTCATGTGCTTTGCATGCTTCATGTGCGTCGTGTGCTTGGACATGTGCTTGGCGACGCCGGGTGACGCCTCGGGCGCGGGCTGCGTCTGGGCCATTGCGCCGCCAACAGCAAGCGCGAGAGCGCATGCAGATGCGAGAATGAGCTTCTTCATGCTCGTCTCCATGGGATGAGAAACAATTGCATTAACTGGAGGAGCGCCAAACAGTTCCATCCGCGAGCAACCCGATAGCATCTGCATGTGGCGCAAGTCTGCGTCGGGTCAAGGTGCGACCTGGCGGGGAGGGCACCTCCCGGCGCAAACCGGACGTTCGTTCCACCCACAAGTCTCAGAACGGCCAGAAGCCTCAGGTGAAGTGGGCTGATAGGGATGTCTATCGACACTCGCCATACCGGAGTATACTTGCCGCGACGGCAGCAGCGTGGAGAGCTCTGATGTCATCGCTCAATGGCAAAACGCTGTTCATCTCGGGTGCGAGCCGCGGCATTGGGCTTGCGATCGCGCTGCGTGCAGCGCGCGAGGGCGCCAATGTCGCGATCGCCGCGAAGACCGCGGAGCCGCATCCGAAGCTCAAGGGTACCATCTTCACCGCGGCTGACGAGGTGCGCGCGGCCGGCGGCAAGGCACTGCCCGTCATCTGCGATATTCGCGACGAGGCCCAAGTGATCGCCGCTGTTGACAAGACTGTGGCCGAATTCGGTCGCATCGATATCTGCGTCAACAACGCCAGCGCCATTAGCATGACCGACTCCCAGGCAACCGACATGAAGCGGTTCGACCTGATGATGGGCATCAACACCCGCGGCACTTTCATGGTGTCGAAATACTGTATCCCGCACCTGAAGAAGGCGCAAAACCCGCACATCCTGATGTTATCGCCGCCACTCGACATGAAGGCGAGATGGTTTGAGCGCTCGACCGCCTATACGATGGCGAAGTTCGGCATGAGCATGTGCGTGCTGGGGCTGTCGGCTGAGCTGAAGAGCGCGGGCGTTGCGGTCAACGCGCTATGGCCGCGCACGACGATCGCGACCGCGGCGGTTGCCAATCTCCTTGGTGGTGACGCCATGATGCGCGCGAGCCGCACGCCCGAGATCATAGGCGATGCAGCCCATGTCATCCTCACAAAGCCGTCGCGCGAGTTCACCGGGCAGTTCTGTATCGATGACAAGCTGCTCTATGCCAGCGGAGTACGCGACTTCGAGCGCTATCGCGTCGATCCCTCCGTCCCGCTGGCGCTGGACTTCTTTGTACCCGACGACGACGTGCCGCCGCCCGGGGTCACGGTCGTGCCCCTGCGGTAGCGCGCCGCGTTGACCAATGCCTCAACGGCCAGCCGGGGATGCGAAATTCCTGACCGGCTGGTGGTCGGTTTGATCAGTCGAATCCGCGCGCTGCGCTCAAGCGGTCGGCGCGACGCGCGGACCGATTGGGGAGACCGCACGGCACATGAAGACCTTGCTGCTCCTGGTTTATATGCTTGCTGCCACGCGGGGAGCGATCGCGCAAAATACACAGCAAGACACACAATGCGTTCTCGAACGCGCCGCGATGGTCGAAACCATCCGCGCTTACGCCCGGTCCTACGCCGACGTCCTGGGACAGCAGGGGCTGTCGGAGAGAGTCCTTGCGGCCATGGGGCAAACGCAGCGCCATCTGTTCGTGCCCGGGCGATCCTGCTCGGTCGCATACGCAGACGGGCCGCTTCCGATAGGCCTTGGCCAGACCATATCGCAGCCGTTCATCGTGACCTTGATGACCGAGCTCGCCGACGTCGCGCCCGATGACGTTGTGCTCGAAGTCGGTACGGGGTCGGGCTATCAGGCCGCAGTTCTTGCGCACTTGGCGCGGAAGGTCTGCACCATCGAGATTATCCCGCAATTGGCCGAGGCGGCCGCCAAGACACTGAAGGATCTCTCGTATGACAATGTGAGCGTCCGGCTTGGCGACGGCTATGTTGGTTGGCCGGAATGCGGTCCGTTTGACGCTATCGTCGTGACCGCCGCGCTCGGGCAGGTGCCGCCGCCGCTGATCGAGCAGCTTAAGGTGGGTGGCCGACTGGTGATGCCGGTAGGCCCGGCTTACACCATCCAGACCCTCACGGTGGTCGAAAAAACTGGCCCTGGCCAGACGACCACGCGCGCCGTCGGCCATGTGCGCTTTGTACCCTTTACCCGTTCAAAGGATTGAAGGTCGATCAACGTTCAGTTCGCGGATCCTTGCGGCAACGCAATTTGAAGCGACAGCTCTTGGCGGCAAAGCGGACATTCGGCGAGACCCGCATGTCTCGGAAGGGCCATTCGGCGACATTGGCGGCGCGCATTCGAGCTGTTTGCATATCCCGGGCACGCGTCGGTCAGCGCGGCTGACCGTTTCAACTTAGCAGCAATGGCCAAGATCCAGTCAAAGCACGTTTGGCGCTGCGGTTTGATCCGTCGTACAATTATTGGGGAGTGGATTGCGGGTGATGGTGCAAGAGCGGCCAGTCCGGGTCGAACGTAGGTTATCGGCGATATTGGCCGCCGATGTGGCTGGCTATTCCCGGCTCATGCATAACGACGAAGTGGCCACGCGCGCCAAACTGTGTCGAGCCCGCGATTGCGGAGCACGGCGGGCGCATCGTGAAGAACACAGGCGACGGGTTCCTGGCTGAGTTTCCTAGCGCGGTCGAAGCGGTCCGAGCTGCCATTCAGTTCCAGGCCCGTATCAACGAACTTGCAATCGGCGATGCGGAAGAGAGTCGCATTCTCTTCCGTGTGGGGCTCAATATCGGCGACGTGATCGTCGAAGCCCATGACATCTTTGGGGACGGCGTAAACATCGCGGCGCGGCTCGAGGGCATTGCCGAACCCGGCGGCATTTGCATCTCTCAGACGGTCTTCAATCACGCGCGCAACAAGGTGGCTTTCGACGTCGAGGAAGCGGGCGAACAAATTCTGAAAAATATCGCCCGACCTGTCCATGTCTACCGCATCATCATAGATCCCGTCCGGCGGACTGCGACGCCCAAACCTGATGTACCGGCGCTCTCCTTGCCCGACAAACCGTCTGTCGCGGTTCTACCACTCACCAATATGAGCGGCGATCCCGAGCAGGAATTTGTCTCCGACGGAATCGCCGAGGATGTCATCACGGCGCTATCCCGCTATCCCTCGTTATTCGTCATCGCGAGGAACTCGTCGTTCACTTACAAGGGACGAGCAGTTGATGTGAGACAGGTCGGGCGCGAGCTCGGCGTCCGCTATGTGCTTGAAGGTAGCGTGCGCAAGGCCGGCAACCGGATCCGCGTCACTGCGCAGTTAATAGAGGCAGCGACCAGTAATCATGTGTGGGCCGAGCGCTATGACCGCGATCTCGCGGATGTTTTCGCTATGCAGGACGAGCTTACCGAAGCCCTGACGACCGCGTTGGCCCCCGCCATCGCAGACGCTGAGCTTCGACGCGCCATGCGCAGGCCGCCGGGGAGCCTTGATGCCTGGGCGGCCTATCAGCGCGGCCTGTGGCATCTGAGCAAGGCTACCGCAGACGACGACGAGACTGCAGAGAAGTTCTTCAGACAAGCCATCGAGCTCGACCCAACTTTCGGCGGCAGCTACAGCGCGCTCGCGTTGTACCAACTGCAGGCGGCCGCGCTCTACCAGAAGATAGACCTGCGAGACGCGCAACACTCGGCCGAAACCCTGGCCCGCCGGGCGGTCGCGCTTGATGGTGCCGATGCGGAAGCCCGGTCGTGCCTCGGCTGGGCTCTACAAGCGCGCGGTGAGGCTTACGATGCATTGGCGGAGATCGAGCAAGCTCTTTCCATGAGCCCGAACCTGGCGATCGCGCACGGCCATAGAGGTGCGACGCTGATCTTTGCTAGACGGCCCAAGGAAGGGCTTGCGGCGCTCAATGCGTGTCTCAGGTTCGATCCCCGCGATCCCTATTTGGCAGTTCGATTGTTGCACATTGCGTGCGGTCACTATTTCTGCGGCGAATATGAGGCTTCGATCGAGGCTGCAAAACGTCTGATCCTGTCGTACCCCGAGTTTCCGATGATCTACCGCTGGTCCGCGGCGGCGCTGGGCCAGCTTGGCCGCACAACGGAAGCAAAGGAAGAATTGGAGAAGGCGATCTCACGCGCACCGGGGGCGTTCGACATGTATGTTCGCAAGCGAGCACCATGGTTTCGGCCAGAAGACCACGCCCATCTCGTCGAGGGTTTGTGTAAGGCCGGGTGGAAGGGCTGAGGCTGCATTGATGTCCAGGCCATCTGCTCATGCTTTGCAGCGAGCTGTTCTATGCCCTGCCGCCCAGGACCCGCAGGCTTGCTGCTTTGCTACGCGGAGGCCAGAAAGTTAGCGCAGTGAAAAACTTTCGCTTTTCCGCTTGAAGTCAGGCGAGCGAGCATCTATAGAGTTTTTGCGCGTTGCCCGCCGGTCGGGCGCTCCCTTGGCTTTGAGGCTAGGGAAGCAGTTGCGCTTTTGATGCTCCTCACCTTGTTGAGTGACACAACAGTCGACACCGGTCGATTGGAGTCATTCATCGTCGGTAGGGGTGTCGGAACCCTTCCTCTCAGGAAGGTTGGGGCCTCTCCGGTCCCGGGCTGTTTGACAAGTGAAGATGAAGAAAGAGAAACGTGGACGGCGGAGTCCTTGCGGGTCTTGTTTCTGAAAAGCTTCGGCTTTTCTGATCGAGGCCGGACGAAAGACTTCGGCGGTACACGTTTCAAAGGTAACACCATGACCTCTTGATTGAGGTCAGTTCGCAAGCGATGTGAATCGCTTCGCGAGTATGGTGGGACCTCGTCAAACGTTGTGATCAGCCGGTTCAAAGTTCAAGTCCAACTTGAGAGTTTGATCCTGGCTCAGAGCGAACGCTGGCGGCAGGCTTAACACATGCAAGTCGAGCGGGCGTAGCAATACGTCAGCGGCAGACGGGTGAGTAACGCGTGGGAACGTACCTTTTGGTTCGGAACAACACAGGGAAACTTGTGCTAATACCGGATAAGCCCTTACGGGGAAAGATTTATCGCCGAAAGATCGGCCCGCGTCTGATTAGCTAGTTGGTGAGGTAATGGCTCACCAAGGCGACGATCAGTAGCTGGTCTGAGAGGATGATCAGCCACATTGGGACTGAGACACGGCCCAAACTCCTACGGGAGGCAGCAGTGGGGAATATTGGACAATGGGGGCAACCCTGATCCAGCCATGCCGCGTGAGTGATGAAGGCCCTAGGGTTGTAAAGCTCTTTTGTGCGGGAAGATAATGACGGTACCGCAAGAATAAGCCCCGGCTAACTTCGTGCCAGCAGCCGCGGTAATACGAAGGGGGCTAGCGTTGCTCGGAATCACTGGGCGTAAAGGGTGCGTAGGCGGGTTTTTAAGTCAGGGGTGAAATCCTGGAGCTCAACTCCAGAACTGCCTTTGATACTGAAGATCTTGAGTCCGGGAGAGGTGAGTGGAACTGCGAGTGTAGAGGTGAAATTCGTAGATATTCGCAAGAACACCAGTGGCGAAGGCGGCTCACTGGCCCGGTACTGACGCTGAGGCACGAAAGCGTGGGGAGCAAACAGGATTAGATACCCTGGTAGTCCACGCCGTAAACGATGAATGCCAGCCGTTAGTGGGTTTACTCACTAGTGGCGCAGCTAACGCTTTAAGCATTCCGCCTGGGGAGTACGGTCGCAAGATTAAAACTCAAAGGAATTGACGGGGGCCCGCACAAGCGGTGGAGCATGTGGTTTAATTCGACGCAACGCGCAGAACCTTACCAGCCCTTGACATCCCGGTCGCGGACTCCAGAGACGGAGTTCTTCAGTTCGGCTGGACCGGAGACAGGTGCTGCATGGCTGTCGTCAGCTCGTGTCGTGAGATGTTGGGTTAAGTCCCGCAACGAGCGCAACCCCCGTCCTTAGTTGCTACCATTTAGTTGAGCACTCTAAGGAGACTGCCGGTGATAAGCCGCGAGGAAGGTGGGGATGACGTCAAGTCCTCATGGCCCTTACGGGCTGGGCTACACACGTGCTACAATGGCGGTGACAATGGGATGCGAAGACGCAAGTCCTGGCAAATCTCAAAAAGCCGTCTCAGTTCGGATTGGGCTCTGCAACTCGAGCCCATGAAGTTGGAATCGCTAGTAATCGTGGATCAGCACGCCACGGTGAATACGTTCCCGGGCCTTGTACACACCGCCCGTCACACCATGGGAGTTGGCTTTACCTGAAGACGGTGCGCTAACCAGCAATGGAGGCAGCCGGCCACGGTAGGGTCAGCGACTGGGGTGAAGTCGTAACAAGGTAGCCGTAGGGGAACCTGCGGCTGGATCACCTCCTTTCTAAGGATGGTCCTTCAGCGAGCTCACGCTCACTATCGGACCGTTTTAGAAACATCAGGGGCCAACAGATCGCCAGATCGTTGAGCTCCATTGGCGGGATTTCGCCGTCTTCGTTTCTCTTTCTTCGCGGACGAACACGCGCCGGGGCTGCGCTGTGCGATTGCATTCGGCGCGTGTCGGCGGCGTGCACGCGAGCAGGGCCCTAGTCCTTGAGAGGATAGCGTTAGGGGCTTGTAGCTCAGTTGGTTAGAGCGCGCGCTTGATAAGCGTGAGGTCGGAAGTTCAAGTCTTCCCAGGCCCACCACTTTCATCGAGTGAGCATTCGTCTTCTGGTTACGGGGCCATAGCTCAGCTGGGAGAGCGCGTGCTTTGCAAGCATGAGGTCGTCGGTTCGATCCCGTCTGGCTCCACCAGATGGTTTGATCATCGACATCCCAACCGTCGTCCGCGAAACATCGCTTCGCATTCGCAAGTCTTCACCAAAGACTACGAACTGCGTGTTTTCTGACATCGTAAAGAGGAGATCGATCCGAGTTGGATCGTGCAGCAATTGTTGCGCGAGCCTTCATTATCTCCGGATCATTTCGGCGCTCGCTTTCGGCCGTGAGGCAGACAGCGGGTTGTGAATGATCCTTTTAGCGAAGCTTGACCGCCTCGCTATCGGAACGATCTTACGAAGCAAGCTGGTCTTTCTAGTCAATGTCCGGCTGCGCCAATCGCGTTCATCGAGGACGCGTGCCTTTGATGGCCGTTGCGCAGACAACATTCTGCCGAGTGTGTGGACATTGATAATGAGAGCAATCAAGTGCCTTAAGGGTGTTCGGTGGATGCCTTGGCGCTGAGAGGCGACGAAGGACGTGCTACGCTGCGATAAGCCGTGGGGAGCTGCGAAGAAGCTTTGATCCGCGGATTTCCGAATGGGGAAACCCACCTTCGATAGCCGGAACTCCAAGACCTTTGTCGAAAGACAACGGTGTGGGGTTCGACCAGATAATGCGAGAAGCCAGGCCTTTGGATTTCGATCGAAGAGGTTTTGGATTTCCGGTTATCAAGAGAAGGTATGAGACTTCTGAATAAAATAGGAGGTTTCAAGCAAACCCAGGGAACTGAAACATCTAAGTACCTGGAGGAAAGGACATCAACAGAGACTCCGTTAGTAGTGGCGAGCGAACGCGGACCAGGCCAGTGATACATCAAAGACAATCGGAACCTGTCAGGAAAGCAGGGCCTCAGAGGGTGATAGCCCCGTACGAGTAATGCGATGATGTATCCTCGAGTAAGGCGGGACACGTGCAATCCTGTCTGAACACGGGGGGACCACCCTCCAAGCCTAAGTACTCCTCAGCGACCGATAGCGAACCAGTACCGTGAGGGAAAGGTGAAAAGCACCCCGACGAGGGGAGTGAAATAGACCTGAAACCGGACACCTACAAACAGACGGAGCCCAAGATACGTTCTGGGTGACGTCGTACCTTTTGTATTAT
>NZ_LUUB01000102.1 GCF_001641635.1 Bradyrhizobium centrolobii | reverse complement strand
TCGCGCCAGGTGGTGGGCGGCCCCACAGGCCTCGATCGCCACCACCGTCGGCGGCAGCTTGGCAAAAAACGCCAGCATCGCCTTGCGGCTCAGCCGCTTGCGAAGCACGACCGATTCCGATGCATCAACCCCATGCAATTGAAAAATATACTTCGACGTATCCATCCCAATGCGGATAATCTGGCTCACGGACGGCTCCTGCGAATGAGTTTCTGACAACCTCATTCTGGCACACTGATGCCGTAGGGGGCCGTCCACACCATCAACCACAGGATCGAGTTTGGCGAAGACCCGTAACCACGAGCTCGCGCCACAACTTCTCCCTGGGGTTATGGGTCCCGGCCTTCGCCGGGACGACACTGAACGGGTTGAAGCGCCGTCGCATCTCACACGAGATCGAGTGATTGGCACCCCTACTACAACAATTCCTCGCAACCCAAATCGTCCACCGCCGAAAACACCCGCTCCAAATTATTCCACCAGATCACCGGCGGGATGTTGATGCTCCATTGCCAGACCGGCTTGGTGATGTGCCAGAGCACCGACCAGCGATAGTCCTGATCGAGCGCGCCGCGGGTGTAGCCGCTGATGCCGTGCGCGATCAGCGTGTCGAAGTAGCGGTTGAGCAGGGGACGTTCGAGCGCCTGCCGGCGCTCCGGATACCACTGCGTCGCCATCATGTAGGCGAGGTCGTTCGTCGGCACGTTGATGCGCCACTGGTCGAAATCGAAGATGCGCACGGCGTCCGTGACGCCCGCGCGGGGCAGCAGGAAATTCCAGGTATGGGCGTCGCCATGCGCGATGGTCACGTGGCGATGCGAATGGTAGCGCTGCAACAGCCGCCCCGCCTTCTCGATGAAGCGCCGGTAGAGGATACGCCGCTCTTCGCTGAGACGGTCGCCGAGCAGATCGGCGAAGCGGTCGTAATGGCCGGCGAAGGTCTCCATCAGACCCGTGGTGTCATCGATGCTCATCCAGGTGCCGGCGGTTTCGCCGAGGCTCGTGTGGTCCCACCAGGATGCATGCCACCGTGCGAGCGCCGTCACGATCGCCATCGCCTGATCGCGCGAGGGCGGCAACGGCCAGTCGGCTGCGACCTCATGGCTGTCGGTGAGGTCCTCGAGCAGGAGATGCCAGGCTTGGCTCTCCTCGTCGAAATGACCGTCGTAGCAGCGCGGCACGATCTGCGACGGCATGTTCGGCGCAAGGCGGGTGTAGAAGGCCACTTCCTGCCGACCGGCATTGGCCAGCGTCCTGGCGTAGGCCGAATGCGGCATCTTGAGGATGAGGGAGTGCGGGGCCCCGGCGGATTCCCCGACATAGCGCAGCCCAAGGCGGATGACGTGCGACACGATGGCCGGGTGCTGATGCAGCACCTTCACCTCGCGGACAGCGCCGCGGTCCAGCGCGCCGGCCTTGCGCAGCGCAGCCGTCAGATGGGCGGGCTCAACGACCGCCGGCAGTTGTGGAGGTGTCATGAAACGCGCCCCGGGTGCCGTGGCCATACTGCACGATCACACCCGGAAGCGCCAGAAGCTCCGCTCGTCGTCCCGGACAAGCGCAGCGCCGGGCAGCGCGTAGCGCTGTCCCGTAGCGGAGCGCAGATCCGGGACCCATAGCCACAGGAAGTGGTTTGACGAAGACTCGGGGTTGCCAGCTCACGCGACAACCCCTCCCTGGGGTTATCGCGACGAGCGCAAGCGCTTGCGCGGGGGTCGCGGCCTTCGCCGGGACGACTGCGGAATTACACGTCGAAGAACACGGTCTCGTTGTCGCCCTGCAGACGCAGGTCGAGGCGGTAGACCGGCTTGCCGGCCTCGCGCACTGCGGTCAGCGTCGCACGGCGGTCGGCGGGCACCAGCGCCAGCACGGGATCTGCGGCGTTTCCGGCCTCGTCGCTGAAATAGATGCGGGTGTAGAGATGCCGCAGCATGCCGCGGCCGAACACCGCAACGAGGATGTGCGGCGCCTGCGGCTTGCCGTCAGGATCCGGCACCACCCCCGGCTTGATGGTCTCGAAGGAGTAGCTGCCGTCCTTGTCGGTGCCGCAGCGGGCAAAGCCCCGGAAGCTCGCGTTCGGCAGCGCGCGCTTGTCCTGCGGATCGGAGAAGCGACCCTGCGCATCCGCCTGCCAGATTTCCAGCATGCAATCCGGCACGGCGACGCCGTCGCCGTCGAACACGCGGCCCTCGATGCGGATGCGGTCGCCGGAGACGTCAGGCGTGAGCGTGCTGTTCGTGAACGCGTCGTTCCAGACGTACTCGCCGTTCGGCGTCAGGCCGTATTTGAAGAACGGACCGACCGTCTGCGATGGCGTGATCCCGTTGTCCTGCACTTTAAGTGTTCTCCATTGGCGTGGCGTTCTTGCCGCGCAGCACGATGTTGAAGCGGTAGCACAGCGCCCATTCCGGCTGGGTGTTCTCGAGATCGAACGACGAGACCATCCGCGCGCGCGCCTTCTCGTCCGGCACCGAGTTGAAGATCGGATCGAACGGGAACAGCGGATCGGCCGGGAAATACATCTGCGTCACCAGCCGTGTGACGAAGGAATGGCCGAACACCGAGAGATGGATGTGCGCCGGCCGCCACGCATTGTGGTGATTGCCCCAAGGGTAAGCGCCGGGCTTGATGGTGACGAAACGGTAGTAGCCGGAGGCATCGCTCTGGGTGCGGCCGGCGCCGGTGAAGTTCGGATCGAGCGGCGCCGGATGCTGATCGCGGACATGGACGTAGCGGCCGCAGGCATTGGCCTGCCAGATCTCGACCAGCGAGTTCGCCACGCCGCGGCCGTCCTCGTCGAGGACATGGCCGTGCACGATGATGCGCTCGCCGAGCGGCTCGCCCGCGTGCTGGCGGGTGAGATCGTTGTCGCCCTCGCGCACGGTCTCGTGGCCGTAGACCGGGCCGGTGAGCTCCGACAGCGTGTGGCGCATCGGGATCAACGGCTTGTTCGGTGCGCGCTTGATCGAGCTCTTGTACTCGGGCGACAGCGGCAGCGGATGCGCCTTGTTGCTGTCGACGGGATAAACGAATGTCATTGGCGAACTCCTCCCCGGCCATTTTGGTCCGGCCGGTCAACGCTTCCACCAATCATTATAATATATAACTAATCGGGGGAAGCGGTTTAGCGGCCTCCTGCGCTCGGCACTCGGCCTGAGCGCACTATTTGATCGGCGGACGCGGCAGCACGGCCTCGCCGGCCTCGAGTCGGTAAGTGTGGTCGAGCGAATACCAGGGTGTCACGACATCGCGCGCGGTCGGATGCGGCGAATCATGGCGCAGGAACTTGCCGATCAGCGCCTGTGTCACGCCGAACTGCACGTCGCTATCGATATGCGGATCGGCGGGATCATAGACCTGCGAGATCAGCACCTTGAATCCGGGCTTGAAGATCAGGGCGTGCAGATGCGCGGGACGATAGGGGTGCCGGCTCTGCGCCTTCAGGAGACGGCCGACCACGCCATTGGTCGGAATGGGATAGCCGACCATCATCACGGAGCGGAAGGAGAAGCGTCCCTCCTGGTCGGTCGTGAACTTGCCGCGCAGGTTCATCTCCGCCTGCTCGGGGTCCTGGTTCTCGTAGAGACCAACCGGTGAGGCGTGCCAGATATCGACCTCCGCCCCGGCAATGGGACGACCGTCCTTGTCCACGACGCGCCCGCTGACGAACAGCGGCGCACCCGGCGTCTCCGAGCGGACGATCGATCCGCCATTCTCCACCCGCGGCGGGTTCAATCGCCAGAACGGCCCGAGCAGCGACTGATCCGTCTCCGTATTGCCCTGATCGCCATTGTTCAGCAGGCACACGAGGGAGGAAACGCCGAGCGAGCCCGCCATAAGCACGGCTTCGTTGTGCGTGTCGGTCGTGAGCTTGCCGAGCTCGACCAGGATCGCCGCGGCGTCGCGGAACTCCGCCTCGGTCAGGCGAACATCGCGGACGAAGCCATGCAGGTGCTTGACCAGGGAGACCATGATCTGGCGCAGCCGCGGATCGGATGTCCGCTCCATCACGGCCAATGCCGCGGCCGTGACGTCCTGCTCACGCTCGATGATCATGGAATGATCCCTGAAGCGAGGTGTGTGACCTAAACCTTGTCAGTCGAGGCGGTCCCTCGGGGGACCTTCCGCGATTTCCACCTCTGACCGTCCTCGTGGAGACTCCCCCTCACCCCAACCCTCTCCCCGCAAGCGGGGAGAGGGAGAGGAGAGAGCTTAATTCAGCTTCTCGATCGCGACCGCGACGCCCTGGCCGACGCCGACGCACATGGTGGCGAGCGCGAGCTTGCCGCCGCGCTTCTCCATGCCGTGCACGGCGGTGAGCGCGAGGCGCGCGCCGCTCATGCCGAGGGGATGGCCGAGCGCGATCGCGCCGCCATGCGGATTGACGAAGTCGGCGTCGTCCTTGACGCCGAGCTGACGCAGGCAGGCGATGCCCTGCGAGGCGAAGGCCTCGTTCAGCTCGATCAGGTCGAAGTCACTGATCTTCTTGCCGAGCCGTTCCATCAGCTTGCGCGTCGCCGGCACGGGGCCGATGCCCATGATGCGCGGCGGCACGCCGGCCGAGGCAAGGCCGAGGATGCGGGCGCGCGGCGTCAGACCATGCTTCTTCACCGCGGCTTCCGAGGCGAGAATCATCGCGGCAGCGCCGTCATTGACGCCGGAGGCGTTGCCGGCCGTCACCGTGCCGGGATTACGCACGATCGGCTTCAGTTTTGCCAAGCCTTCGAGCGTGGTCTCGGGGCGCGGGTGCTCGTCCTTGTCGACGGTAACAGGACCGGCCTTGCCGCCGGGAATCGTGATCGGCGTGATCTCCTCGGCGAAGTAGCCGGCCGCGATCGCTGCACCGGCACGCTGCTGCGAGCGGATCGCGAAGGCGTCCTGGTCGGCGCGCGAGACCTGGAATTCCTCGGCGACGTTCTCGCCGGTCTCCGGCATGGCATCGACGCCGTACTGTGCCTTCAGCAGCGGATTGATGAAGCGCCAGCCGATGGTGGTGTCAAAAATCTCGGCGGAGCGCGAG
Source organism: Bradyrhizobium centrolobii (assembly GCF_001641635.1). Classification (GTDB taxonomy): domain Bacteria; phylum Pseudomonadota; class Alphaproteobacteria; order Rhizobiales; family Xanthobacteraceae; genus Bradyrhizobium; species Bradyrhizobium centrolobii. Next base: position 37,256 of record NZ_LUUB01000102.1, on the reverse strand, counting down.
AACGCTTCCTGCGCCTTGCCCATCACGAAAGGCGCGCGCGTCATGGATTCGACGCCGCCGGCGATGGCGAATTCGATCTCGCCCGAGCGGATCGCACGGCCCGCGGCACCGACCGCATCGAGGCCGGAGGCGCAGAGCCGGTTCAGGGTCTGGCCGGGAACCGAATCGGGGAGCCCAGCAAGCAACAGCGCCATGCGCGCGACGTTGCGGTTGTCCTCGCCGGCCTGGTTGGCGCAGCCGAAGAAGACCTCGTCGACCTGCGACCAGTCGAGATTGGGGTGCTTGGCCATCAGCGCCTTGATCGGCGCGGCGGCGAGATCATCGGCGCGCACCTTGGCGAGCGAGCCGCCGAAGCGGCCGATCGGGGTCCGCACGGCATCGCAGATAAAGACGTCACGCATCGTTGTTCTCCCTGACTGCCGCGGTTCGGCCAAAATTCTTCAATGACGGCGGAGTTTTAGGAGGGCGCCCGCGGCAGGTCAATTGACGGTTTCGCGGGGGCCGCGTGGCTTGGCGCATGCTTGCCATGAAACCTCGTTCGTCATTCCGGGGCGCCCGAAGGGCGAGCCCGGAATCCATAACCACCAATCGGGGTTATGGATTCCGGGCCTGCGGCGCATCCCGGAATGACGACTAAAAATGTGTCGACCGCGTTCCACAACACGGACAACGTGGAAAACCCACCTCACTCAGCCAAAGCGGTAGGACCCACAGACGAAATTTTGTAGGTTGCGCCGCCCATGACACTGCAGCAGCCCATCCCCGCGCCCGCCCCAGAACCCGCAGCCGCGCCGCAAGCGGAGACGTCCACGCGCGTCACGCCGATGATGGAGCAGTATCTGGAGATCAAGGCGGCGCATCCGGGCCTGTTGCTGTTCTACCGGATGGGCGATTTCTACGAATTGTTCTTCGAGGACGCCGAGATCGCCTCAAAGGCGCTCGGCATCGTGCTGACCAAGCGCGGCAAGCACCAGGGCGCCGATATTCCGATGTGCGGCGTGCCGGTCGAGCGCGCCGAGGATTATCTGCACCGCCTGATCACCGCCGGTCACCGGGTCGCAGTGTGCGAGCAGACCGAGGATCCCGCAGCCGCCAAGGCACGCGGCAACAAGAGCGTGGTGCGCCGCGGCGTGGTGCGGCTGGTCACGCCGGGCACGCTGACCGAGGACACGCTGCTCGATGCGCGCGCCAACAACTATCTGCTGGCGATTGCGCGCGCCCGCTCCTCCGCCGGCGGCGACCGCTTTGGGCTCGCCTGGATCGACATCTCGACCGCTGAATTCATGGTGACGGAGTGCAGCGGTGGCGAGCTCGCCGCGACGCTCGCGCGCATCAATCCGAACGAAGCGATCGTCACCGACGCGCTGTATAGCGACAACGAACTCGGACCAACCCTGCGCGAGCTGCCGGCGGTGACGCCGCTAACGCGCGACGTCTTCGACGGCGCCACCGCCGAAAAGCGTCTGTGCGACTATTTCGCGGTCGCGACCATGGACGGGCTCGCACAACTCACGCGCCTTGAGGCAACGGCCGCAGCCGCCGCCGTCACCTATGTCGACCGCACCCAGGTCGGCAAGCATCCGCCACTGTCGCCACCCGCGCGTGAGGCGTCAGGTGCGACCATGGCGATCGATCCGGCCACCCGCGCCAATCTCGAACTGACGCGGACGCTCGCGGGCGACCGGCGCGGCTCGCTGCTCGACGCCATCGACTGCACGGTGACCTCGGCCGGTTCGCGCTTGCTGGCGCAGCGCCTCGCGGCACCGCTGACGGATGTGGCAGGCATTGCGCGGCGGCTCGACGCGGTCAGCGCCTTTGCTGCCGACTCAGCCGCGCGCGAAGACATGCGCAGCATCCTGCGCGGCGCGCCCGACATGTCGCGCGCCCTGGCGCGGCTCTCGGTCGGCCGTGGCGGGCCGCGCGACCTCGCGGGCATCCGCGACGGCATTGTGGCCGCCGACCAGGTGCTGGCGCGGCTCTCTGAGCTCGCCCAGCCGCCGCAGGAAATCACTGCTGTCATGGCGGCGATGCAGCGGCCGTCGCGCGAGCTGGCAGCGGAATTTGCCGCCGCGCTCGCCGAGCAATTGCCGCTGATCAAGCGCGACGGCGGTTTCGTCCGCGAGGGCTATGAGCCCGCGCTCGACGAAGCCCGCAATCTGCGCGATGCCTCGCGCCTGGTGGTCGCCTCGATGCAGGCGCGCTACGCCGACGACACCGGCGTGAAGGGTCTGAAGATCCGGCACAACAACGTGCTCGGCTATTTCGTCGAGGTGACTGCGCAGCACGGCGACAAGCTGATGTCGGCGCCGCTGAATGCGACCTTCATCCACCGCCAGACGTTGGCCGGCCAGGTGCGCTTCACGACGTCGGAGCTTGGCGAGATCGAGGCCAAGATCGCCAATGCCGGCGACCGCGCGCTCGGGCTCGAGCTCGAAATCTTCGAACGGCTCTGTGCCAAGGCGCTTGATATCAGCGAGGACCTGCGTGCCGCGGCACATGGCTTCGCGCTGCTCGACGTCGCAACGTCGCTGGCAAAACTCGCGGTCGACGAGAACTACGTACGGCCCGAGGTCGATAGCTCCCTCGGCTTTGCGATCGAGGCCGGCCGCCATCCCGTGGTGGAGCAGGCCTTGAAGCGCAACGGCGAGCCGTTCATCGCCAACGCCTGCGATCTGTCACCGGCGCCGGGACAGAAATCCGGCCAGCTCTGGCTGCTGACCGGTCCGAACATGGCCGGTAAGTCGACCTTCCTGCGCCAGAACGCGCTGATTGCGCTCTTGGCGCAGATCGGCAGCTTCGTGCCCGCCTCGCGCGCGCGGATCGGCATCATCGACCGGCTGTTCTCGCGTGTCGGCGCCGCCGACGATCTCGCCCGCGGCCGCTCCACCTTCATGGTGGAGATGGTCGAGACCGCGGCGATCCTGAACCAGGCCGGCGAACGCTCGCTCGTCATCCTCGACGAGATCGGGCGCGGGACTGCGACCTTCGACGGCCTCTCGATCGCCTGGGCCGCGATCGAGCATTTGCACGAGAGCAACCGCTGCCGGACGCTGTTCGCCACGCATTATCATGAGCTGACCGCGCTCTCGGCAAAGCTGCCGCGCATGTTCAATGCAACGGTGCGCGTGAAGGAATGGCAGGGCAACGTCGTGTTCCTGCACGAAGTGCTGCCGGGCTCGGCCGACCGTTCCTACGGCATCCAGGTCGCGAAGCTCGCGGGGCTCCCCCCGGCCGTGATCACGCGCGCGAAATCCGTGCTGGCAAAGCTGGAGGCCCAGGACCGCGGCCAGACCGCGCGTGCGCTGGTCGACGACCTGCCGCTGTTCGCAGTGCCCTCGCGCGCCGCGGCCGAGGTCGCGCCGCCGAGTGAGGCCGACTTGTTGATGGAAGCTGTGAAAGCGCTGCATCCCGACGAGATGACCCCGCGCGAGGCGCTGGATGCGCTCTATGCGTTGAAGGCCAAGCTGCCGAAGCAGTGACGGTGCCGTAGGGTGGGTTAGCCGAAGGCGTAACCCACCACTTTTGTCGCGGCACAAGAAGAGGTGGGTTACGCTTCGCTAACCCACCCTACGAATCCTACGCCGACGCCATTCGCTTCCGCCGACCGTTCCACCACAGCGTCAGGTTCCAGGTGATGCAGGTTGCGAGCGCGAGGCTCAGGCCGATGGCGGAGCCGAAATTGAGCGCGCCGACATGCAGCACGGCGATCGCCATGCCAAACCCGAGCAGCCCCCAGGCGGAGTTGGCGAGCACGGCGGCGGTCGGCGGGCCGCCGATGCGGGGATGCAGGATCACCATCATGCTGGTGAAAACGATCGGGTAGAGCGCGATGACGCCAGAGACCCGCGGGCCGACCCAGCCCGAGGTCGAAACCACGATCGCGACCAGGGTTGCGACCAGCGAGGCGCGGAACGGAATGTCGTACCAGCGGCGCGTCACCAGCGGCATCTTCACATGGCGGTAGCGCGCGAGCAGCGGAATGCAGATGCCGAACGCGACCAGGTTGACGGCGAGCCCGGCCGTCAGCGTCCAGTCGAACATGCGGATGATCGAGGCAAGCACGATCCAGACTCCAACCGCTGCGCCGCAACTCACCAGAAGGCTGTGCCGCTGCGCCAGCACGACATAGGTGAGCCCGAGGATGATCGTCGCTGCGTTCACTGGAAGGCTCGACAGCGCGCCCTGCGCGATGAAGGCGGCGTCGTGGTCGAGCGCGAGGAAGACGTAGGACGGACCGGCCGAGATCGGCAGGGTGGCGACCAGCGCACCGATCACCGGCCCCGAGCGCTCGGTGATGATCGACGCCGACACGACGAACGCCGCCGCGATCGCCATGCGCAACACGAGGAGAAGGATGAAGTGGAGTTCGGGGGGCATTTGGCGCGGGATGTTTTTTGTTGAAGCCAATTATCCGCGGGCTCGTTCACCTCTCCCGTAGGGAGAGGTCGATTTGCGCAGCAAATCGGGTGAGGGCTTCAGGTCCCACGAGACAGCGCAGCCCCTCACCCGCGCCTCCGGCGCGACCTCTCCCTATGGGAGAGGTCGGCAGCTACATCCTCCGCATCGAGACCGACACCTTCGGGCCATTCTTGATGGTCTGATAGACCACGCAATAGCGCTCGGTGAGCTTGAGCAGCAGATCGAGCTTGTCCTGCGGCGCGTCGGTGTCGACCTCGAAGCGCAGGCGGATTTCGGCGAAGCCGACGGGAGTCTCCTTGTCGACGCCGAGCGTACCGCGGAAATCGAGATCGCCTTCGGCGTAGACATTGCCGCTTCTGAGCGGCACCTCGATCGCGGTCGCGACCGATTTGAGCGTGACGCCGGCGCAGGCGACCAATGCCTCCAGCAGCATGTCGCCGGAGCAGAGCTCGAGGCCGGAGCCGCCGGTCGCGGGATGGAGACCGGCGACCGCGAGCGCGCGGCCGGTCTCGACCTTGCAGGCGATGCCGTCGCTGTCGGTCGAGCCTTTCGCCTTCAGCGTGATCAGCGCGGCCTTGGGGTCGGTTTTGTAACGCTCCTTGATCGGAGCCTGCATCTGGCGCAGCTCTGCGGCGTCCATCTTGTTCTCTCCCGGCAAAATCGCCCCTCGATGTACCGGCTTAAGGGGAGATTGTCACCACCACATGGCCTGGCCGGGACCCTGGGTTGCGTCACGGTCAGGCACGCTGCGATCAAGCGAACGGTCGAGCGCGGCCAGCACGCTGCGCTTGAAGTTCTCGAACAGCGGCGAATTGCGGTCGCGCGGCCGCGCCAGGTTGATCTCGATCTGGTCGAACAGCCGGCCCGGCCGCGGCCGCATCACGAGCACGCGATCGGCCAGCACCACGGCCTCGTCGACGTCGTGAGTGACCAGGATCAGCGTCGGACGCGTATCGGCCCAGAGGTCGAGCAGGTGATCCTGGAGGTCAGCCCGGGTGAAGGCATCGAGCGCGGAGAAGGGCTCGTCGAGCAGCAGCACTTCGGGCTGCGGTACCAGCGCACGCGCGATCGCAACACGCTGCGCCTGCCCGCCCGAGAGCTCGCGCGGCCAGGCCTCCGCCTTATCGGAAAGCCCGACGCGTTCGAGCGCGCGCGCCACCTTCTCGCGCCGCTCGCCTGCGGACAGGTCGGCGAGGCCGAAGCCGATATTGTCGGCGACGCTGAGCCAGGGCAAAAGCCGCGGCTCCTGGAAGATGATCCCGATCTTGGCATGGGGCGATGTGATCGCCTCACCGTCGAGCGTCACGGTCCCCGAACTTGCGCGGTCGAGACCGGCGATGGCGCGGAGCAGCGTGGACTTGCCGCAGCCGGAGCCGCCGATGATGGCAATGATCTCGCCCAGCTTGATCTCCGCCGAGAAGCGCGCGAGCGCCTGTACGCCGTTGGGATAGGTCTTGCTGACCCGGTCGAGCGCCAGCATCGCCTCAAGCTCCCTTCGCGCGCCCGAAGGCGTCCTGCCAGCGCAGGAAGGGCGTCGCCGCGACCTCGATCAGCCAGTCGGTGAGCTTGCCGAGGATGGCGAAGATCACGATCGCGGCGAGGATCTGCGCGGGCTTGCCGAGCTGCTGGCCGTCGAGCAGGAGATAGCCGAGGCCTTCGGAGGCGCCGATCAGCTCGGCCGCGACCACGAACATCCACCCCAAGCCCAGGCCGACGCGCAAGGACACAACATAGGCAGGCAGCACCGCCGGCAGCAGGATGCGGCGGATCATGGCCGGCCCGGAGAGGCGGAACACGCGGCCGACCTCGACGATCTTGCGATCGACCGAGAGGATCGCGCCCATGACGCCGAGATAGACCGGGAAGAACACGCCGACCGCGATCAGCGCGATCTTCGACGTCTCGAAGATGCCGAGCCAGAGGATGAACAGCGGCACCCAGGCGAGCGACGGGATCGCGCGCAGCGCCTGCACGGTCGGATCGAGCAATCGCCGCGCCAGCGACCAATAGCCGGAGATGGCCCCCAGCACCGTGCCCGCGACGACGCCGAACGCGAAGCCGAGCCCGACGCGCCACAGCGTCGCGGCGATGTGCCGCGTCAATTCGCCCGAGCGGGCCAGCTCCAAAATGGTCGCGAAGATGCGTGAGGGCGGCGGCACCAGCCGGCCGTTGGAGTAGCCCAACCCCACCACGAGTTCCCAGCCGAGCGCGAGGATCAGCGGCAGCAATATCCCGAGCATCGGCCGCGCATAGCGGGCGAGTCGCGACGGCGCGGCAGCGCTGTCGGCTTGTTCTGAAGATTGTTGCAGGGCTGGGGCGTCGGAGATCATGGCCGTACGAAGCGCGTCTTGCGTGGGAATGCAACACTACTATCGCCACGCCCTCAGCCGTCGTCCCGGACAAGCGAGCGAAGCGGAGCGCAGATCCGGGACCCAGCCACAGGATTTGGTTTGGCGAAGACTCGTGGTTATCAGTTCGCGCCGCAACCGCTCCCTGGAGTTATGGGTCCCGGGCTCGCGCTTGGCGCGCCCCGGGACGACGGCGGAGTTTGCCGAGCGCGCGTGCCTCTTGCGCGCCATCAATTCGTCGGCAGCGGGACCTGGTCGTCGATCAGGGCGTCGAGCGTGGCCTTCACGTCGACCTTGGCGTCGACGACGCCGGCCTGTTGCAGAGCGAGGCCGGCGGCGAGGATCGACTCGCGCTGGGGTGCGCCGATGCGGCTGTGGGTGAGCTCGGTGCGCTCCTTGAGCTGCTTGTCGACAACGGCTTCGGGCAGCTTGGTCACGGCGATGAAGGTCTTCTTCAGATCATCGTAGTTCGCCAGCGAATATTTTCGGGCCTCCTCGTAAACTGCCAGCACGCGGCGGACGATGTCCGGGTAGTCCTTCAGGAATTGCTCGCGCACATTGAGGATGCCCCAGGTGTTGGCATCGGCCTTGCGGTAGAACGGCTTTGCGCCCTCCTCGACCTCGGCCTGCGCCATCATCGGATCGAGACCGGCCCAGGCGTCGACGTCGCCGCGGATCAAGGCGGTCTTGCCGTCGGCGTGCTGGAGCAGCACCGGCGTGATGTCCTTTTCAGTGAGGCCCGCGGTAAGCAGCGCGCGCACCAGGAAGATGTGCGGATCGGTGCCGCGGGTCACCGCGACGCGCTTGCCCTTGAGGTCGGCAACATCAGCGATCCTGGAATCCTTGCTGGTCACCAGCGCAGTCCATTCGGGACGCGAATAGACGTAAATCGACTTGATCGGGTTGCCGTTGATCCGCGCCACCAGCGCCGCCGAGCCCGCGGTCGAGCCGAAATCGATCGAGCCGGCGTTGAGGAATTCGAGCGCCTTGTTGGAGCCGGCCGACTGCACCCAGGTAATGCTGATGCCGTCCTTGGCGAACTCCTTCTCCAGGAGCCCCTTCTGCTTCAGGACCAGCGACACCGGATTGTAGGTCGCCCAGTCGATGCGGATCTCCTTGAGCGGCTCCGCCGCCAGCGCCACTTCAGGGGTCAATGCGAGAGCCACAGCCCCCGCCAACAGAACGCGTCGTGAAAGTACAGTCATGCCCGGCCTCCTCGGAAACTTCATTGTTTTTCAATGAGTTATATCGAGAGGTCAACAGGAAAATCCCTGCCTTGAAATCGTGCCGGACGAGAACAAGTTTGCCGAAAGGGAGCCTTTTCAAGCATGGAACGACTATTGCCTGAGAATGGCGGGTGACAGCGCCTGTCACCTCTTATATCCGGTGAAGCATGGACACCGTTGCAACCCAGCACAAGGCAGAGGTGGATGATCGCTTCGACACCGCGCGGACCACCGCCGCGGTCGACGCGCTCGCGGAAAAACATGAGGGGCGCGAGGATGCGTTTCGCTCCGCGCTTGCGCAACTGCTCAAGGCGGAGCTGATCGCGGCCCGCGTGGAGGCGCAGAAGATCCTCTTGAAGGACCGCCACGGCCGGCGCTGCGCCGAGCGGCTCTGCCACGTGCAGGACGAGATCATCCGCATCCTGTACGCGGCCGCGACCCAACATCTCTACCGCTCGCCGATCCCGAGCGGGGCCGAACGCATGTCGGTGGTCGCGACCGGCGGCTATGGCCGCGGCCTGATGGCGCCGGAGTCCGACATCGATCTGCTCTTCATCCTGCCCTACAAGCAGACCGCCTGGGGCGAGCAGGTGGCGGAAGCCATCCTGTATTGCCTCTGGGACATGGGGCTGAAGGTCGGGCACGCCACGCGCTCGGTCGATGAATCGATTCGCCAGGCGCGCGGCGACATGACCATTCGCACCGCGATCCTGGAGACGCGCTTCCTCACCGGCGACAAGCCGCTCTATGACGAGCTGGTCGCCCGCTTCGACAGGGAGGTGGTGCAGGGCACCGCGTCCGAATTCGTCACCGCAAAGCTCGCCGAGCGCGAAGAGCGGCACCGTCGCGGCGGGCAGTCGCGCTATCTGGTCGAGCCCAACGTCAAGGACGGCAAGGGCGGCCTGCGCGACCTGCACACGCTGTTCTGGATCGCGAAATACGTCTATCGCGTGCGCGACACCGGCGAGCTGGTCGAGCGCGGCGTGTTCGACGCCCAGGAATACCGCACCTTCCGCCGCTGCGCCGATTTCCTCTGGTCGGTGCGCTGCAATCTGCATTTCTATTGCGGCCGCGCCGAGGAGCGCCTGTCCTTCGATCTCCAGCGCGAGATCGCGGTCCGCCTTGGCTACACCTCGCATCCCGGCATGCAGGACGTCGAGCGCTTCATGAAGCACTACTTCCTGGTGGCCAAGGAGGTCGGCAACCTCACCGCCATCCTGTGCGCCAAGCTCGAGGACCAGCAGGCCAAGCCCGCGCCGGTCTTGAGCCGGATGATGGCGCGGTTGCGGCCGAGCGCGGTGAAGCGGCGGGTGCCCGAAAGCGACGACTTCATCGTCGACAACAACCGCATCAATGTCGCCGCGCCCGACGTCTTCAAGCACGATCCGGTCAACCTGATCCGCATCTTCCGCCTCGCGCAGAAGAACAACCTCGCCTTCCATCCGGATGCGATGCGCGATGTCACGCGCTCGCTCAACCTGATCAACGGAGCCTTACGCGAGAATCCCGAGGCCAACCGTCTCTTCATGGAGATCCTGACGTCAGACAACGCGGAGATCGTGCTGCGGCGGATGAACGAGACCGGCGTGCTCGGCCATTTCATCCGCGCCTTCGGCAAGATCGTCTCGATGATGCAGTTCAACATGTATCATCACTACACCGTCGACGAGCACCTGATCCGCTGCATCGGCTTCCTCCAGGACATCGAACGCGGCGGCATCGAGGAGTTCACGCTCGCCAGCGACCTGATGCGCAAGACCCGGCCCGAGCACCGGCCGGTGATCTATATCGCGACGCTGCTGCACGACGTTGCCAAGGGACGGCCCGAGGATCACTCGATCGCTGGCGCCAAGGTGGCCCGCCGCCTCTGCCCACGGCTCGGCTTCAGCCCGGCCGACACCGAGCTCGTGGCCTGGCTGATCGAGGAGCATCTGACCATGTCCACGGTCGCGCAGTCGCGCGACCTCTCCGACCGCAAGACGATCGAGAATTTCGCTGCCGTGGTGCAGTCGGTCGAGCAGATGAAGCTGCTCACGATCCTGACCACGGCCGATATCCGCGGCGTCGGTCCGGGCGTGTGGAACGGCTGGAAGGCGCAGCTGTTGCGCTCTCTCTATTATGAGACCGAGCCGGTGCTGACCGGCGGGTTCTCGGAAGTCGACCGCGGCAAGCGCCTCGCGGCCGCACACGCCGAATTCCGCATGGCGTTCGCCGAATGGCCGAAGGACGAGCTCGATGCCTATATCGGCCGCCACTATCCGGCCTACTGGCTCAAGGTCGAGCTGCCGCGCAAGATTCGCCACGCCCGCTTCGTCCGGTCGAGCGAGCAGGCCGGCCACAAGCTCGCGATCAATGTCGGCTTCGACGAGGTGCGCGGCGTCACCGAGCTGACGATCTTCGCCGCCGACCATCCGTGGCTGTTGTCGATCATCGCGGGCGCCTGCGCCTCCGCCGGCGCCAACATCGTCGACGCCCAGATCTACACCACGACCGACGGCCGCGCCCTGGATACGATCTCGATCTCGCGGGAATACGACCGCGACGAGGACGAGGGCCGGCGCGCCACCCGGATCGGCGAGATGATCGAGGACGTGCTGGAAGGCAAGCTGCGGCTGCCCGAGGTGGTGGCGCGGCGCACCGTGCGCAGCAAGGCGCGGCCCTTCGTGATCGAACCGGAAGTGATCATCAACAACCAGTGGTCCGATCGCTACACCGTGATCGAGGTGTCAGGCCTCGACCGACCCGGCCTGCTCTACGAACTGACCACCGCGATCTCGAAGCTCAACCTCAACATCGCCTCGGCCCATGTTGCGACCTTCGGCGAGCGTGCGCGCGACGTGTTTTACGTCACCGACCTCCTGGGCGCACAGATCAACGCCCCGACGCGCCAGGCCGCGATCAAGAGCGCGCTGATCCATGTGATGGCCGCCGACAAGGTCGTCCAGCCGGCGGCGTGACGTTTCGTCATTCCGGGACGCCGCGTAGCGGCGAGCCCGGAATCCATCTCGCCACCGCTTATGCGGATGAATGGATTCCGGGTTCGATGCTGCGCATCGCCCCGGAATGACGAGACGAGAGACTGGCGCGCCGCGCCCTCAAACCTCCACACCCTCATGCCGCAGCAGCCAGCGCTTGCGTTCGAGGCCGCCGCCGTACTTCACCAGCGAGCCGTCGGCGCCGATCAGGCGGTGACAGGGCAGCACCACGCTGATCGGGTTGGAGCCGTTGGCGTGGCCGACGGCGCGCACGGCTTTTGCCATGTCGAGCTTTGCGGCGAGCGCGCCGTAACTGAGCGTGGTGCCAACGGGGATCTTCGCGAGCGCGGTCCAGACCTTGCGCTGGAACGGCGTGCCAGCGACGCGCCACGTGACCGTTGCAAGCTGCTTAAGATCGCCGTCGAAATAGTCTGACAGCGCGGACCTCGTTCCGGCCGGCGCCGGCTGCTTGCGCAGATCCACTGCGCCGTAATGCAGGCGCAAGAGCTCGCGCATGCGGTGCTCATAGTCCTCCCAGTCGAGCGCGCGCAGCACCCCTTCGGCATCGGTGACGAGCAGCGCGATCCCGATCGGCGTCTTCAGGCAATCGAGGCCAAAACTCTCGGACTGACGTGTCGATCGAGCGGTCATTGCGACACCATTACAGGGAACACATAGTCGCACGTGCCACACCAGGCATGCTAGCGTCCACCCGAAAGCTGACGCTTGGGGCTCAACTTGAATTTGATCGCCAATATCCTGGTGGCGCCGGTCGCCGTGCTGCACATCTTCTTCCTGATCTGGAGATGTTTCTCTGGGACAAGCCGCTGGGCCTGAAGGTGTTTCGCCAGACGCCGGAGAAGGCCGCGATCTCCAGGATGCTGGCCGCCAATCAGGGGCTCTATAACGGCTTCCTCGCTGCCGGCCTGATCTTTGGCCTGGTGCACGGCAATCCGGCCTTCGCGTTCCAGATCAAGGCGTTCTTCCTGATCTGCGTGATCGTGGCCGGCGCCTTCGGCGCGGCGACCGTCAGCACGCGCATCCTGATCGTGCAGGCGCTGCCAGCGGCGATCGCGCTGGTTACACTGTTCCTCGCCTAAGGCGGTACGGCGCGGCGTCGCGATCCTTGCGCGGCGCCTGGCCTTCCTCCACAATCTTCGGCAGCGATGGCGACCGTTGCATTCAACGGGAAAAGACCATCGGCAGAAAATTCCGTCAGGAGGAACATCCCAACATGAACAATCGCAGAGCCTACATAGCTGCCATGGCGGCGCTTGCTTTCGCGTTTTCCGCCAGCCAGGCACTCGCACAGAAGAAATACGACACCGGCGCCAGCGACACCGAGATCAAGATCGGCCAGACCGTGCCGTTCTCCGGCGCCTATTCGGTCTACGCCAATATCGGCAAGACGCAGGCCGCGTACTTCAAGATGATCAATGATCAGGGCGGCATCAACGGTCGCAAGATCAACCTGATCCAGTACGACGACGCCTATTCGCCGCCGAAGACCGTCGAGCAGGTGCGCAAGCTCGTCGAAGGCGACGAAGTCCTGTTCACGTTCCAGCTCATCGGCACCGCCGCCAACGCGGCCGTGCAGAAATATCTCAACGGCAAGAAGGTGCCGCAGCTCCTGGCGTCCACCGGCGCCGCGCGCTTCAACGATCCCAAGAACTATCCCTGGACCATCGCCTACAATCCGAACTACGTGTCCGAGGGACGCATCTACGCGAAATACATCCTCGCCAATCACCCCAATGCCAAGATCGGCGTTCTCTACCAGAACGACGACATGGGCCGCGACTATCTCGCCGGGCTCAAGAGCGGCCTCGGCGACAAGGCCGCCAGCATGATCGTCGGCGAGGTGTCCTACGAGGTCACCGATCCGACGGTGGATTCGCAGGTGGTCAAGCTGAAGTCGATGGGCGCCGATCTCTTCTACGACGCCTCGACGCCGAAATTCGCGGCGCAGGCGATCAAGAAGCTCGCCGATCTCGGCTGGACGCCGATCCACATCGTCGACATCAACGCGAGCCCGATCTCGGCAACGCTGAAACCTGCGGGCCTCGACATTTCCAAGGGGATCATCTCAACCCAATATGGCAAGGAACCCAGTGATCCGCAGTGGAAGGACGATCCGGGCGTGAGGGCCTTCTTCGCCTTCATGGACAAGTATTTCCCCGAAGGCGACAAGCTCAACACGGTCAACACCTATGCCTATTCGGTGGCGGAGCTCCTGGTCCAGGTGCTGAAGCAGTGCGGCGACGACCTGACGCGTGAGAACGTCATGAAACAGGTCGCCAACATCAAGGACTTCACCCCGAGCTTCGCGCTGCCGGGCATCAAGATCAACACCGGACCGAACGACTATCGCGTCAACAAGCAGATGCAGATGATGAAGTTCAACGGCGAACGCTGGGAGCTGTTCGGCCCGATCATCGAGGACTCCGGTCCGTCGGGCTAGTGTCTCGTAGGGTGGGTTAGCGAAGCGTAACCCACCTCTTTCTTTCCAGCGTGCCGCGAGAAATGGTGGGTTACGCTTCCGCTAACCCACCCTACGAACTCTTAACATGCGCCGACCTTGCGTTGCAGCAACGGCTCCGCCACACTCCGGCGCAGCGATGGCGTCCGGCGCGTAACAGCGCGTCGGGCAGATCATCGCCAATAACGATCCGAGGAAATTGCGAATGAGGAATGGAGTTCTGAACCTGGTCACGGGGACAACGCTGGCTTTGGCGCTGTCGGTCTCAGCGGCCAGTGCCCAGAAGAAATACGATCCGGGCGCCAGCGACACCGAGATCAAGGTCGGGCAGACCGTGCCGTTCTCGGGACCGGCGTCAGCCTATGCCTCGATCGGCAAGACCCAGGCCGCCTATTTCAAGATGATCAACGACCAGGGCGGCATCAACGGCCGCAAGATCACGCTGATCCAGTATGACGACGCCTACTCGCCGCCGAAAGCGGTGGAGCAGGTGCGCAAGCTCGTCGAGAGCGACGAGGTGCTGCTGACTTTCCAGATCATCGGCACGCCTTCGAATGCGGCCGTCCAGAAATATCTCAATTCCAAGAAGGTGCCGCAGTTGTTCGCGGCCACCGGCGCCTCGAAGTTCACCGACCCCAAGAACTTCCCGTGGACGATGGGCTATAACCCGAACTACTTCGTCGAGGGCCGCATCTACGGTCAGTACATCCTGAAGGAGCACGCGAACGCCAAGATCGGCGTGCTCTATCAGAACGACGACCTCGGAAAGGACTACCTGAACGGCATCAAGGCCGGTCTCGGCGACAAGGCCGCCAAGATGATCGTGGTGGAAGCATCCTACGAAGTCTCGGATCCGACCATCGACTCGCAGATCCTCAAGATCAAGGACGCCGGCGCCGACCTGTTCTTCAGCGCCACCACGCCGAAGCAGGCAGCGCAGGCGATCAAGAAGATCGCGGAGCTCGGCTGGCATCCGGTGCAGATCGTCGACATCAACGCCACCTCCGTCGGCGCGGTGATGAAGCCGGCGGGACTTGACGCCGCCAAGGGCGTGATCAGCGTCAATTACGGCAAGGATCCGCTTGATCCGACCTGGAAGGACGACGCCGGCCTGAAGCGGTATTTCGAGTTCATGGCCAAATACTATCCGGACGGCGACAAGGACTCGAACTTCAACACCTACGGCTACAGCACGGCGCAGCTTCTGGCTCACGTGCTGCAGCAGTGCGGCGACAACCTGACGCGCGAGAACGTCATGAAGCAGGCCGCTTCGCTGAGGGACGTGACAGGCGACGTCGCGCTGCCCGGCATCAAGGCCAACACCTCGCCGACCGACTACCGCGTCAACAAGCAGCTTCAGATGATGAAGTTCAATGGCGAGCGCTGGGAACTGTTCGGCCCGATCCTCGAGGACGCGGGTGCGGCGGGTTAGTTCTCCTCGGCTAGCCTTCTTGAGCCAAGGCTATTGCTCTATCGCTCCCTCCCCTCTTGCGGGGGAGGGTTTGGGGAGGGGGGCGCCACACGGCAAGACCCATCCGTGATGGCGTGAAGACTCCCTCTCCTCTCTTTCGATTGCTGCAAGCGTTTGCGTTCCAAGACGCTGACCTCTCCCGGGGCTACCCCCCTCCCTGGCCCTCCCCCGCAAGGGGGGAACGCAGCGGAGTGCGGGGCTCGAGCAGAGCTTCTTCGAAACAGGATTGCAGCTCCTCGAGCTCCTACTTCGGTATCTCGCCAAAATTCTTGCCGACCGGCAGCACCGCGTGCCGGATCAGCCGCGAGTCCTCGACCGCCGCCTGGCGATGCTTCACCGCCTCGCGATAGACGGGGTCGCGGATCATTTCGACGAAGGCGCTAACGCTCGGATATTCGGCGATGAAGCAGTGGTCCCAGCGCTCCTCCTGCGGACCGATCAGCATTAGTTCGAACTTGCCCTGCCAGACGATGCGACCGCCGAGGCGCTCGAACACCGGGCCGCTCTCGCGACCATAGGCCGCATAGGCTTCCGCGCCGGTGGCCTTGCGACCATCGGGATAGGCCGCCTCCTTCCGCAAGCGCACCAGGTTGAGCATGTGGATCGGGCCCGGCCGGTCATTGTCTCGGAATTGCGCGAAGATTTCCTTGGTCGGATCGATATGGCCCATGTGTGTTCCCTCTTCTTCATGCCGCCGATCCTAACTCCGCCGCGCGGCCTTCGGAACTGAGGCAGACGAATGCCGCACCTCCTAATTGAGCGTTAAGCTCTGGGTAACCGGGCCTTAAACAGCGACCGCTAGCGTGCGGCGGGGCGGACTGACCGGGCGTTTCAAGTATGGCGTGGGGAAAGAAAAAGGGCGGCGGACGGAAAGAGCCGCTATTCGGCTTGCCCGCAGCCCTCGCCGATCTGCGCCTGACGGCAGCGGACCGCATCCCCAACGCTGACGACCAGCCAAAGAAATCGGCGAAATCATCCGTCAAGCGCAAGACCGAGGATTCCGACGACGAGCCGCCGCGCGAGCGGAAGGCGCAGACAAGCCGCGGCGGCGCAAAGCGCCGGTCGAAGTCGCGCGGAGGTTTTGGCATCGGCCGCCTGATCTATTGGGGCGCGGTGCTCGGCCTGTGGGGCATGATTGCCGTGATCGGCGTCGTGATCTGGGTCGGCGCCCATCTGCCGCCGATCCAGTCGCTGGAAATCCCCAAGCGCCCGCCGACGATCCAGATCGTCGGCATCGACGGCAGCATGCTGGCTCAGCGCGGCGAGATGGCCGGCGCCAACGTGTCGCTGAAGGATTTGCCGCCCTACCTGCCCAAGGCGTTCATCGCCATCGAGGACCGCCGCTTCTATTCGCATTTCGGCATCGACCCCGTCGGCATCCTGCGCGCTCTGGTCACCAACGTGCTCCATCGTGGCGTGTCGCAGGGCGGCTCGACGCTGACGCAGCAGCTCGCAAAGAACCTGTTCCTGACCCAGGAGCGCACCATGCAGCGCAAGCTGCAGGAGGCCGAGCTCGCGATCTGGCTGGAGCGCAAGCATTCCAAAAACGAGATCCTGGAGCTCTATCTCAACCGCGTCTATTTCGGTTCCGGCGCCTATGGCGTCGAGGCGGCGGCGCAACGCTATTTCGGCAAGTCGGCGAAGAATGTCACCATTGCCGAGGCCGCGATGCTCGCAGGCCTCGTCAAATCGCCCTCGCGGCTCGCGCCGAACCGCAACCCCGAAGGCGCCGAGCAGCGTGCGCAGGTCGTGCTTGCGGCGATGGCCGATGCGAAGTTCATCACCGAAGCGCAAGCGCAGGCCTCGATCGGCCACCCCTCCTATAACGTGAAACCGGTCGGCGCCGGCACCGTCAACTACGTCGCCGACTGGATCGGCGAGGTGCTGGACGATCTCGTCGGCCAGATCGACCAGAGCATCACGGTCGAGACCACGATCGATCCGAAACTCCAGAGCCTGGCGGAAGCCGCCATCATCGACGAGCTCGCGGCGAAGAGCGTGAAGTTCAACGTCAGCCAGGGCGCGCTGGTGGCGATGACGCCAGATGGCGCGGTGCGCGCCATGGTCGGCGGGCGGAACTATTCCGACAGCCAGTACAACCGCGCGGTGACCGCCAAGCGCCAGCCCGGCTCCTCGTTCAAGCCGTTCGTCTATCTGACTGCGCTCGAGCAGGGCCTGACGCCCGACACCGTCCGCCAGGACGCGCCGATCGAAGTCAAGGGCTGGAAGCCCGAGAACTACACGCATGAATATTTCGGCGCGGTGACGCTGACGCAGGCGCTCGCGATGTCGCTCAACACGGTCGCAATTCGCCTCGGCCTCGAGGTCGGACCGAAGAACGTGGTGCGCACCGCGCACCGGCTCGGCATCTCCTCGAAGCTCGAGCCCAATGCCTCGATCGCGCTCGGCACCTCCGAGGTCTCCGTCGTCGAGCTCGTCGGCGCCTATGCACCCTTCGCCAATGGCGGCTTTGCCGTATCACCGCATGTGGTGAGGCGGATCAAGACGCTCGAGGGCAAGCTGCTCTACATGCGCCAGCCCGACGAGCATAACCAGGTGATCGAGCCGCGCCATGTCGCGATGATGAACACGATGATGCGGGAGACGTTGATCTCCGGCACCGCCAAGAAGGCGGAAATCCCCGGCTGGCAGGCGGCCGGCAAGACCGGCACCAGCCAGGATTATCGCGACGCCTGGTTCATCGGCTACACCGCCAACCTCGTCACCGGCGTCTGGCTCGGCAATGACGACAACTCGCCGACGAAGAAGGCGACCGGCGGCGGCCTGCCGGTGGAAGTCTGGTCCCGCTTCATGCGCACGGCCCACGAGGGCGTGCCGGTCGCAGCCTTACCGAATTCGCAAGCGACCTGGGGTCTGTCGAACCTCGCGCAGGCCGCATCGCAGATCTCCCCGCCGACACCGGTGGCGCCCGGACCGGCACCGGCGAACACTGGCGGCTATCGCCCGCCTCCCACGCGCGCCAATGTGCGGCCGGAGGCAGCGGCGGGGCTCGACGGCTGGCTGATGGATCGCCTGTTCGGCGGAAACAGGTAGCTTCGGCCTGAGGTCCTTGCGAACCCCAAAACAAAAATCTCGAAAACAACCCCATGCAAAGTAGCCGGTGATTGCCGACACGATGCGGGGTGGATTCTACGAAGCTATTGACGGGTCGGATCATTCGGTCGCCGTCGCGCAAGGCGCGCTGACAGCACCGCATTTTCAGTTGTCATTCCCCGCGCAGCCGGACGATCCGGTCTGGGGACCCGACCCAGGAATCGGACGCCGTGAAACCGTATCCGTGAAATTTGGCTGGCGCCTGATTTCGAGGTGACGATTCAGTGGAACGAATGCGGCTGCAATGCACGCGCTCGGAACATCTCGCGCGATGCCACAAGCTTGCGATCCGCGGCTCGGAGGGGCAAGTCCTGCCTACGGCGGCAAGATTTACCGAGGCCCGCAGCTCCCTGAAAGCTAAAACACCAGTCTCTTCAAGCCCCCGGCATCGGCCCAGGTTTTGCTCTCTTAGGTTGTGTGCTGAAGAATCGGGTTTAGTGCAAAGGAGCGTTCCATGATCTCAGGTCTATTCAGTCCGGCGTCGCCTCATCTGCGCCCTGCATCAACGTCCAGCTTGAATGCGACATCGACATCGGATGTCGACGCGGAGACATCGGCGGCGGCCGACGCAGCGACCAGCGGTCCCCGGTTTGACGTCTCGCAGCTCAAGCCGCTGCAAGGTGCCAAGCCGATATCGGCGGCGGATGATCCTGCCCTGCGCGACCTGATGGCGACGAACTGGCTGATGACCCACGGCGCGAGCGCGACCCAACCGGCCGTCTCGGACGATGCACCTGAGAATACCTATGCCCAGGTGAAGGTTGACGGCAAGGTGGTGGCTACTCTGTACAATGGCGGGTCCTCGACGATGACCAACGCGGGGCCGCAAAGATCGGCAATCTCCAGGATCCTCCCGGTCTGAGTGGACCAGATCTGGCACAGTGGCGGGCCGACAGCTACGCCACGCTCCTTGGCGGCACCGTCGAAAAGGCGCCCACCGCCATCACGCAATCCCAATGGACACCGCGGCAAAGCAGTTCTGCGACCTATAGTCGCGATCAACTCGACGCGGCCTTCCAGGCGATGCTGGCCGAGGGCCAGAAGGCCACCGCGCAGCGGCAATCGTCCTACCTCACGTCGCGCACGCAGCCGGGAACAAGCGCGGATTTGAGCGCCTGACCAAAGAGACGATTTGAGGACGCGCCCCATCCCCGCAACGGATTTTGCCAATACACATCAAGCAAATTAATCCCGGATGGAGGCGGGCAGCGAACAAGCCATGGTCGGCATTCGACGCGCCCTGCGACATCTCGCGATGCAAGCTGCTCGCTTGGATCGTCCTGGACGAATTGCATCGATATTGAAGGCAATATCCGGTGGCCGTTCCCAATACAGAACTCGTGCATTGAATTGATTAAACTACTTCTGGTTGACGCCACTTTCGCGCGCGATTATTCAAAATCCGCGCTGTGGTGGTCAGGCACGAACTTCACCTCGGATCGGGCGCTTGCAAGTGCCAGCCACTGCACGGTCACTCGCAAATGAGGGTCACATGGCAGTATGGACTGGAACCAGTGGTAACGATCTCATCGACTGGAGCACGCATCCGCTCGATGGAACCGGCGATACCGGGCACTCGATGAACGGTCTTGGCGGCGATGATCAGATCAAAGGGAGCAACACGCTTTCGAATATCATCGATGGCGGGGCCGGTAACGATCGAGTCACCGGCGGCAACGTTTCCGATATCCTGCTCGGCGGCGACGGCAATGACACACTGGTCGGTAACGGCGGCAACGACAACCTGACCGGCGGGACAGGCAACGACGTCCTTGATGGCGGAGCCGGCAGCGACGTCGTGCGCGGCAATCAAGGCGACGACGAGTACCAAATCCGGATCAGCAATGCCGGCATCGACACCGCCGCCGATGATCTCAGCGCCGCCAATGCTACGGGCTTTGGCGGGGGAACCGCGGACTATATCCACGTGCTGGACAGTGCGGGATCGACCTTGATGTTGTATCAGAACGGCAACGATCTGCTGGTCACCAACGCGGCCGACGTCGCGGATGGAGTCATCAACAGTGGCGTGTCGATCTACAACTTTTTCCTGGGCGGCAACAACGTCATCGAATACGCCATCGGCAGCGACGGGGCCGGATATGACCTGAGGACGCTGCTGTCGCCGTCGCCTCAGGCACAGGCGGCTGGGTCGCAGGCTGCCTTGGCGGACCACACCTCTGTCTCATTCGGAGGTCAGGAGGTCCAGCAATTGCACGCGCTCCCGCTACAGCACGATCTTCTGATCTAGCCGCGAGAATACGATCTGCGAATCCCGGCGACCGGCCAATCCCTCCGATTGGCCGGTCGTTGGCGTTTCAGAACGCAGGGCCGGATGCGCGAGCGCGCAGAAATCGCCTCATTCTCCGCTGTCATTCCCCGCGAAGGCGGGGAATCCAGTACGCCGCGGCGTCTCGGTTTAACAACAACGGCCTCTGGAATACTGGATCGCCCGCTTTCGCGGGCGATGACAGTGTTTGCTGGGCTGGCAACGGGGCCTAAGCGGCGCCGATGCCTCCGCTGACCTCGCCTAATCGTCGATCCCATACCGGTGCAGATCGTTGCCGTGGGTATCGAGCCACTTCTTGGCGCGCTCGACGGATGGACAGATCCTGGCGCAGACGCGCCAGAACCGCGCCGAGTGGTTCATCTCGACGAGATGGGCAACTTCGTGAGCGGCGAGATAGTCGAGCACGTAGGGCGGCGCGAGGATCAGGCGCCAGGAGAACGACAACGAGCCCGCCGAGGTGCAGGAGCCCCAGCGGCTCGATTGATCGCGGATCGAGAGCCGCTTGACCCTGACGCCAAGCTCGGCGGCATAGGCTTCCGCCGAGCTCTGGAGATCGTGGCGCGCCTCGCGCTTGAGGAAGTCGTGGACGCGGCGATCGATATGCTCGAAGCCGCCGGCGACACAAAGAATGCGCTCGCCGCTATCGCGCACCTCGGTCCACACCGTCCCGCGGATGCCGGCCCGATGCACGATGCGATGGGGAACGCCGCGAAGCGGTATCACTGTGCCCGCTTGGAAGGGCGCTGCCTTCGGCAGGCGACCGAGACGCGCCGCGATCCACGCGCCGTGGCGCTGCGCGAAGTCTTTCGCTTCGACGAGCGTGCCCCGCGGCGGCATGGTGAGGATGGCTTCGCGATCGCTCGGATGAATTCTGAGCGTGTAGCGGCGCGCGCGGCGGTGCCGGCGCAGTCGGATCGCAAAAAATTGCGATCCGTGGGTGATCACTAGGGTCTTTGGTTCGTGGGGCCGCCGATAGAGGAGAGCGCGAGTGGCCATGTCTGTCAGTCCGGGGAGGAGGAGTTCGCCCGGATTCTGCCATAACCGCCGCCAGGGAAAGCGCTCGGCGCAAAAACAAATCATTTGCCCAATATACAGGGGTCTGGCGTCCGGGAGACCCTACAGACTGGGGTTGGAACCCCAATTTTTCGCCCCCGCCTGGCGCATGCAGCCTCCCCAAGAGCTGAGGGAAGACTCACTCCTATAAAGCTATCCAAATACCGCGAATCTGGCGGGAACTCGCCCCTGTCGACCCCTCCAAAAGGGGTCGAATTTCCAGCGGGAAAGCCGAAAAACGCGGCCTATTCGGCAGCGAGAGCCAACGCTGCCTTCGGATTTGCGGCCGAGACCATGAAGTCATGAATCCGCGGCATGATTTCCGACTTGAATCGCGAACCGTTGAACACACCGTAATGTCCGACGCCCTTCTGGACGTAATGAACGCGGCGATGATCGGGAATCGAGCTGCACAATCCGTGCGTTGCTTCAGTCTGACCGAGACCGGAGATGTCGTCCTTCTCGCCTTCGACCGTCATCAACGCGACACGCGTGATCTTCGAGGGATCGACGCGTGTTCCACGATGGGTCATCTCGCCCTTCGGCAAGGCGTGCTTCACGAACACGGTGTCGACCGTCTGGAGATAATACTCGGCCGGGAGGTCCATCACCGCGAGATATTCGTCGTAGAAGTCGCGATGCTTGTCGACGAGGTCGCCGTCGCCCTTCACCAGATTGGCGAAGAGCCGCTTGTGCGCATCCATGTGCCGGTCGAGATTCATGCTGATGAAGCCGTTGAGCTGCAGGAATCCCGGATAGACGTCGCGCATCATGCCCGGATGCGGGAACGGCACCTTGGTGATGACGGTGTTGCGGAACCAGTCGATGCCGCGCTCCTGGGCGACCTTGTTAACCGCGGTCGGATTGCGGCGGGTATCGATCGGGCCGCCCATCAGCGTCATCGAGGTCGGCACGAACGGGTCGCGCCGCGCTTCCATGATCGAGACAGCTGCGACGACGGGAACCGAAGGCTGGCAAACCGCCATCACATGGGTGTTGCCGCCGAGGACGTGCAGCATCTCGATGACGTAGTCGATATAGTCGTCGAGATCGAAGCGGCCTTCGCTGAGCGGCACCATGCGGGCGTCGGCCCAGTCGGTGATGTAGACTTCATGCGCCGGCAGGAAAGCTTCGACCGTGCCGCGGAGCAACGTCGCATAGTGGCCGGACATCGGCGCAACGATCAGCACGCGCGGCTGCGGGCTGCGCAGCGGGCGGGTGAACTTGCGATCGAAATAGAGCAGCTTGCAGAACGGCTTTTCCCAGACCGGGCGGATCTCGACGGGGACGCGGATGCCGTTGACCTCGGTGTCGTCGATGCCCCATTCCGGCTTGCCGTAGCGGCGCGTGGTGCGCTCGAACAGTTCGCAGGCCGCAGCCACCGATTTACCGACCTCGGTGTGCGCCCAGGGGTTCATGGGATTCTGAAACAGGATCTTGGTGGCGTCGGTGACGGCACGCGCCGGATTGAGAGAGGCGTGCGCCATCTCGTACATCCAGTACATCGGCGTCGTCAGGACCGGACTGCCTTCGGTCGCCAGGGGAGGTGCGCCGCCAAACTCACCAATGGGCATCGTCATGTTCCTCTTCGCATCGCAGCATACTGCCGAATGCGTAATATTGCGTCAATGCATGCTTCCGTACATCTACGTAGCCGGAACGACCAAATCAGCCTGAATCCACGAGAAAGTTACATCATTCACCGGCCGAGAGCAGCGAACCGTGCTTCCTGGCGCTGCGCAAAAGGGCAAGAAATGCCCCAAAAGATGCCACCAGAAGGCAGGCGTTGATCGCCAGCGCATGCAGCATCAGGTCGGTCCGGAAGGTGCCCTCGATCAGGAGCGCCCGCATCCCCTCGAATACATAGGTCGGCGGCAGCGACCAGGCGACGTATTGCAGCCAGACCGGCAGCACGCTGACGGGATAATAGACGCAGGCGAGCGGCATGATCCCGAACATCAGGGTCCAGACGATGCTCTCGGCCCCTAACCCGTTCCGCAGGACCAGGCCGGAGACGAAGATGCCGACCGCCCAGCTCGTGAAGATCAGGTTGCAGAAGAAGGCGATCAGCGGCAGGCCGAGGCTGTAGACATTGAACTGA
Source organism: Bradyrhizobium centrolobii (assembly GCF_001641635.1). GTDB lineage: Bacteria > Pseudomonadota > Alphaproteobacteria > Rhizobiales > Xanthobacteraceae > Bradyrhizobium > Bradyrhizobium centrolobii. The sequence goes on along the minus strand of NZ_LUUB01000102.1, from coordinate 13,780 downwards.
AACAGGAACAGCGCGAGCAGCGTCATCGGAATGACGCCGATCGCGAGCCGGATCAGGCTCATGATCATGAGCGCGAGCAGAAACTCGATCGGCTTCAGCGGGCTCATCATGAGGTTACCGAGATTGCGCGCCCACATCTCCTCCAGGAAGGAGATGGAGAAGCCGAGCTGCCCGCGGAACAAAATGTCCCAAAGGATGACGGCGCCGATCAGGGTGCCCCCCGCGCGCGCGAAGAAGTTCGCATTCTGCGCGATATAGAGCTGGAGGAAACCCCAGGTGATGACCTGGAGCGCCGGCCAGTACAGCAGCTCCAGGAGCCGCGGCCAGGACGACAGCAGCAGGTACCAGTAGCGCAGGATCATCGCGCCGATGCGTTGCATCGACAGGCCGCGGTGAAGCGCGAGCGAGCTCATCGCGCCGCCTCCTCCCGGAGGCCGTTCACCCGGCCGCGCGCGACGTCCAGAAACACCTCCTCCAGCGTGGAGCGATTATAGCGGGTCATGATGGCATCGGGCGTGTCGTCGTCCTCGATCCGGCCGCGCTTCATGATGATGACGCGGTCGCAGAGCCGCTCGACCTCGAGCATGTTGTGCGAGGCGAGCAGGATCGTGGCGTTGTTGTCCTTCCGGTAGCGCTCAAGATGCGCCCGAACCCAGTCGGCGGTGTCGGGGTCGAGCGAGGCGGTCGGCTCGTCCAGCAGCAGCAGCTCCGGCTGATTGATCAGCGCCTTGGCGAGCGCGACGCGGGTCTTCTGCCCGGCGGACAGCTTGCCGTTGGCGCGATCGATGAAGTCGGTGAGATCGAGATCCTCGGCCAGCATGGCGATGCGGTCGGACAGGTTCTTCACCGCATAAAGCTTGCCGAAGATGGTAAGGTTCTGCCGCACGGTGAGTCGCATCGGCATATCGACATAGGGGCTCTCGAAATTCATCCGCCCCAATACCTCGGCGCTTTCTTCGGGCATGGCGTGGCCGAGCACGCGCACGCGACCGGAGGTCGGCAGCACCAGGCCCATGATCATGGCGATGGTGGTGGTCTTGCCGGCGCCGTTGCCGCCCAGGAGTCCGGTGATGCTGCCGCGAGCAAGCGAGAAGGAGATGTCGTCGACGGCGCGGGTCTGCTTGTAGACCTTGACGAGACGGTCGACCGTGATCGCCGCGGACGGCGCGCCATCCGCGACAGTCGGCCGGCTTGAAGCATTGTCATTCCCGGTCATGCTGGGCCGTTCTTCGGCTATTGCGCGGTCGAGCGCAAGGCTTGATGTAGGGGGCTTGTAACCGGATGGAATGCGCGAGCCGGCCAGTTTGTGATCGGGCCCGCGCATCGTTAGATTGGCCGAGATGACCGAGACTGCCGATTCCGACTTTCGCCACGCGCAGCGACATATCCGCCTGGATACGATCCTGCGGCTGCGCTGGCTCGCGGTGCTTGGCCAGCTCGCCGCGATCTTCATCGTAGCGCAGGGGCTGGAATTCAACGTCGAGATCATCCCCTGCGTCAGCATCATCGCCCTGTCGGCGACGCTCAACCTGGCGCTCCAGACCGCGGTCAATCCGATGCAGCGGCTGCAGCCGGTTCACGCAGCAGCACTGCTGGCCCTGAACATCGTGGAACTGGCCGGCCTCCTCTTCTTCACCGGCGGATTGCAGAACCCGTTCTCGTTTCTGTTCCTTGCCCCCGTGCTGATCTCGGCCACGGCGCTGCCGGCTCGCCTCACCTTCGGACTTGGATTGCTTGCCGTTGCCTGCGCCTCGATCCTGTTCTTCTTCCATCTGCCGCTGCCCTGGGACTCCGGCGATCCCCTGGTGCTGCCGCCGATCTACCTGGTCGGCGTCTGGCTCTCGATCGTGCTCGCGATCGGCGTCACCAGCCTCTACTCCTTCCAGGTGACCGAGGAGGCACGGAAGCTTGCCGATGCGCTGGCTGCAACCGAACTGGTGCTGACGCGCGAGCAGCATCTGACCCAGCTCGACGGATTGGCTGCGGCCGCCGCGCACGAGCTCGGCACGCCGCTCGCGACGATCTTCCTGATCTCGCGCGAACTGGAAAAGACGGTGAAGGATCCGGGCTTTGCCGCCGATCTCAAAACCTTGCGCGAGCAGACGCAGCGCTGCCGCGACATTTTGAGCAAGATCACCCAGCTCTCCTCCACCGGCGCACCATTCGACCGCATGAAATTGTCGGAGCTGATCGAGGAGGTGGTGGCGCCGCACCGCGATTTCGGCGTCGCGATCAAAGTGCGGATCGCGGTTGCCGCCGTGGCCGAGCCCGTCGGCTCACGCAATCCGGCAATCCTCTATGGTGTCGGCAACATCGTCGAGAATGCCGTCGACTTCGCTCACACCACGGTCGAGGTGAATGCCTGGTGGAATAAGGAGACGATCGAGCTCGTGATCTCCGACGACGGCCCCGGGATTCCGCCCGACATCCTCAACCGGATCGGCGAGCCCTATCTGTCGCGGCGCCGCACCCAGGATGACATCGGCGGCGAGCGCCGCGGCCTCGGACTTGGCGTGTTCATCGCGCGCACCCTGCTCGAACGCACCGGCGCCAAGGTCTCGTTTACCAATCGGACCTTTCCGGAACACGGCGCAGTGGTGCACATTGCGTGGCCGAGGCAGCGTTTTGAGGCTATCGAGACGTTTGAAGAAACAATAGGATAGACCGCGACCTTGCGTCGCACAGGACCGCCGATCGACCATCGGCGGCCTTGGCACTGCCTGATTGCGACGCCATATGTAGACGCGCTGGAGAGAGGACAAAACCTTGAACGCCATCGCCGAACTGGATGAACAGACCGACCGCTCGCTTCTCATCGTGGAGGACGACAAGCCGTTTCTGGAGCGGCTGTCGCGTGCCATGGAGACGCGCGGATTTACGGTGACGTCGTGTGACACCGTGTCCGACGGCTTGGCGCAGATCGGAAAGGCAGCGCCCGCGTTCGCAGTGGTCGACCTCCGGCTCGGCGACGGCAACGGTCTCGACGTGGTCTCCGCGCTGAAGAAGAAGCGGCCCGACGCACGCGCGATAGTGCTCACCGGCTACGGCAACATCGCCACCGCCGTGACCGCGGTGAAGATGGGCGCGATCGACTATCTCTCCAAGCCCGCCGATGCCGACGACGTCGTCGCCGCGCTGCTTTCGACCGGCACGGAAAAGTCAGAGCTGCCGGCGAATCCGATGTCGGCCGACCGCGTTCGCTGGGAGCACATCCAGCGCATCTACGAGATGTGCAACCGCAACGTCTCGGAAACCGCGCGCCGCCTCAACATGCACCGCCGCACGCTGCAGCGCATTTTGGCGAAGCGCGCGCCGCGGTAACGTTCGGCTCGTAGGGTGGGTAGAGCGAAGCGAAACCCACCTTCTTCGCAGATTGCGTCGGAAGTGATGGGTTTCGCTTCGCTCTACCCATCCTACGATCTACTGTCCGTGTGGCGAATTCACGCCGCCCTCACCACCACCCGCAGCCCATCCTTCGGCTTCGGGATCGGCCACATCTGCCAGTCCGGCTTGTAGCCGGGCTCCAGCGACACCTCGATGTTTTGCAGGAAATGCCGAGCGAAGCATTTGGCCTGCATGTGGGCGAAGTGCAGGCCGAGGCACATATGCGCGCCGCCGCCGAACGGCACCCAGGCGAAGCGGTGGCGGCTGCGCTGCGCTTCCTCGGTGAAACGCAGGGGATCGAAGCGATCCGGCTCCGGCCAGATCTCCTTCATGTGGTGCGTAAAGAGCGGATTGACGCCGATCGCCGTGCCGGCGGGGATCCTGAAGCCTCCGAAGGTGAAATCGCGCATGGCGCGGCGCGGCATCGAGGGGACCGGCGGCTTGATCCGCAGCGCCTCATTGAAGGCCATTTCCGACAGCGGCATCTTTCCCAGGTCATCGAAGCTCGTCGGTGCGCCGGCGGAAAGTCCGAGCGCCGATACCTCCTCGCGCAACTTGCTTTGCCAGTCGGGGTGAGCCGCGAGCTCGCCGATGAAGGATGTGAGCGATGACGTCAGCGTGTCGTGCGCCGCCATCATCAAGAAACTCATATGGTCGATGATGTCCTGCTCGGAGAGCAGCGCGCCGTCCTCATGGGTGGCGTGGCAGAGCTGGGTGAACAGGTCCTCTCCGCCTTGCCTGGCGCGGCGAAGCGGAATCTGCTCGCGGAAATAGGCAACGATGCGTTTGCGTCCTCTCACGCCGCGCGCCATCTGCGTGCCCGGCAGCGGCCGGCGGATCGGCGCGACGGCGGCCGCCACCATGTCAACGAAGGCACGGTTGATCTCGGCGACCTCCGGCCCGATATCGGCGCCGAGGAAGGACGTCGCGGCAAGATCGAGCGTGAGCTGCTTCATCGCCGGATAGAGCTGCATCACGCCCGGCTTCGCCTTCCATTGCGCGACCCGCGCCGCGATGCCCCGGTCGAGATCGCTGAGATAGGATTTCATCGGCCCGGACTTGAAGGCGACCGAGAGGGCCTTGCGGTGCAGGCGGTGCTCGTCGAAATCGAGCAGCATCAAGCCGCGCGGAAACAGCAGGCCGAGCACCTTGTTCCAGCCATGGGTCGACGAGAACAGCTTTTGCTGGTCGAACAGCACGAGCTCGTTGGCCTCGGGCCCGAGCAGCACGATGTTGGTCTCGCCGAAGATATGGGGGTGCGGTAGACGAGGCCGTATTTGGCGCCGTTCCGCTCAATATGCCCCTTCGGATCGGCCAGCACTTGAAAGGTCTTGCCGATGATCGGCCAGCCCTCATCGCCGGGGATATGCGTCAGCTCGTTGCGCCTCGGCGCGGTGTAGCCGAGCGCAGGCGAGGCGACGTTCTGCAGCGACATGACGAGTGCTCCGGTTGGCGGGCGGAACGGAACGGCGCGACCGCGGCTTTATTGCGGCCCGCGCCACGCTGCCGCGAGCAACATAGCACAGGCCGCCATTGTCATGTGTGATCGCCGCCACGCGCGTGACGGCGATCTTGCCTACCGCTTCGCCGCTTCCTTCTGCAAATCCGGTGCGTTCACGGCCGGAATCGCGACGCGGCCGGGCCCGGTCACCTTGAGCGCCTCGGCGGCCTTCTCGTTCTCCATGATCTTGGCCATCACGGCCTGGCCTGCGCGCTCGAAGATCGCGCGGTTCTCGATCACGAACTTTTGCGACTTGCGCAGGCCGTCGATATAGCCGTTGATCTCCGGCACCACGTAGCGCGCGACCAGGTCCCAGCTGCGGCGCGTGTTCTCCGGATTGGCCCAGTCGTGCACGAAGCCGATCACGGCGCCGACGCCGCCTGACACCTGCATCACGTTCTTGATCGTTTTGACGAGATCATCGGGCGTGCCGATGGTGGAGGCGGCGCCCTCGACGAAAGCGGTCTTGTCCACGGCCTCGTCGGGCGAGGAGAACGCGGTCAGGCCGGGCCGCATCAGCGTTCCGACATTATATTCGTTGTGCCAGCGCATCAGACCCGCGCCGGCCTCGCGGCGCGCCTGCTCGCGGGTCTCGGCGATGTGCCAGGTCAGGAGCACGCGCCAGTCGGCACGGCTGACCGTGGTGCCGTGCTTTTTCGCGGCGTCTTCGGCGAACTGCCATTGCTGCTGCAGCGACATCAGCCCCTGCGTCGTCATCGAGCCCAGCGAGATGATGCCGATGCCGTACTTGCCGGCGAGCGTCATGCCGGAGGGCGAGATCTGCGAGGCCACGACGAACGGCATCTCCTCCTGCAGCGGCAGGATCTGGAGCGCGGCATCGTTCATGGTGAACCAGTCGCTCTTGGCGGTGACGCGCTCGCCGCTGAAGAGCCGGCGGATCACGCCGATCGCCTCGTCCTGGCGGTCGCGCTGGGTCATCGGATCGATGCCGAGCGTGTGTGCGTCCGAGGCAAGCGCGCCGGGGCCGGAGCCGAAGATGGCGCGGCCGCCGGTCATGTGGTCGAGCTGCACCATGCGCTGGGCGACGTTGAAGGGATGATGATAGGGCAGCGACACCACGCCGGTGCCGAGCTTGATGCGCTTGGTGCGCTCGCCGGCCGCGGCCAAAAACATCTCGGGCGAGGCGATCATCTCCCAGCCGGAGGAATGGTGCTCGCCGCACCAGAATTCGTCGTAGCCGAGCGCATCGAGTTGCTCGACCAGGTCGAGATCTCGCCGGAACTGAAGCATCGGATGCTCCCCGATCGGGTGATGCGGGGCAAGGAAGGCTCCGAATTTCAGGCGCGCCATGGCGTTCTCTCCGGCTTGATTTTCTGTTTGTTGGCCGCGCGAGGCTACGTGCTGGCGGATGCGAAGGCAATCGCGCGATGTCCCGCGCAGCGGAATGCGGGCATGCAGGGAGGCGAGAGCGACGGTGCTTCCTTTCCCTCTCCCCGTTCTTACGGGGAGAGGGTCGGGGCGAGGGGCCGCTTCCGCAAAATCAGTGACAGCTGGACTCGCGGAAGCTCCCCCTCACCCGGATTGCATCTTCGATGCAATCCGGCCTCTCCCCGCAAGCGGGGTGAGGCGAAGGGACCGCGGCGGGGTCGAACAGCGCGCGAATCCTACCTCCGAGGTAATCGCGGCGCTGTATTCGATCTGAGACCATCCGGGTCGTGAAATTCGGAGAGCGCTGCACCGATGCATCAGATCGTCACACAACAAATCGATTCAGCCCGCCGCTGGTGGGTGCTGGCGATCGTGGTGGCCGCCCAGTTCATGTTCGGTGTCGATGCCTTCGTGGTCAACGTCGCCATCCCCACCATCGCGGTCGATCTGCATGCGACCCCCGCCCAGATCGAATCCGTGATCGCGATCTATCTGATCGCCTATGCCACGCTGGTCGTCACCGGTGGCCGGCTCGGCGATATCCACGGCACCAAGAACATATTCCTGGCCGGCGTGCTCGGCTTCACCGTCACGTCGTTGTGGTGTGGGCTCGCGCAATCCGGTGCAGAGCTGATCATCGCGCGGCTGGCGCAGGGCGCCACCGCCGCGCTGATGGTGCCGCAGGTGCTGGCGACGCTGCATCTGTTGTTCACGGACGAGTCGCGCAGCCGCGCCTTCGGCATCTATGGCATCGTGCTGGGGCTTGCGGGCGCCGCGGGCTTCCTGCTCGGCGGCCTTCTCGTCACGATTGATCTTGCGGGCACCGGCTGGCGCTCGGTGTTCTTCGTCAACGTGCCGTGCGGCCTCGTCATCGCCGCCGCCGCTTGGCGCATCATGCCGTCGGTGCCGCGCCGCGCCACGACCCGGCTCGACATCAGGGGCAGCATCGTCCTGTTCGCAGGGCTGTTGTGCCTGATCGGGCCGCTGCTGTTCGGGCACGATGTCGGCTGGGCGCCGTGGCTATGGGCCGTGATGGCGATCGGCGGCGTGATCCTCGCTGCGTTCCTGAAGCTCGAACATGCGGTTGCGCGCGCAGGCGGCACGCCGCTGATCGATCTGACGCTGCTGTCGGATGCGGGCTTCCTGCGTGGCCTTGGCGCAGCGTTCTTTTTCTTCGTCGCCAATCTCTCGTTCTATCTGGTCATGACGCTGTTCATGCAGAGAGGGTTGAAGATCCCGCCGCTGTGGGCGGGCATGGCCTTCATTCCGCTTGCGCTCGCCTTCGTGGTGGCGTCGCGCCACAGCGGCGCGCGAGCGCGGCACCGTGGCACCAAGGTGCTGATCGAGGGCTGCGCGTTGCAGATTGTAGGGCTCGCGGCGCTTGCGCTCGTTGCAAGCTATGTCGACGCGCCGACGCCGATCTGGCTCGCGCTCACCATGATCATCTTCGGCTATGGCCAGGGGCTCGTGATGGCGCCGCTGTCCGGCGCGGTGCTCTCGACAGTGAAGCCCGCTGCCGCGGGCTCAGCATCCGGCATGTATGGCACGACTGCGCAGATCGGAAATGCGGCCGGAGTGGCCGCAATCGGCGCAGTCTTCTTCGCAATCGAGTCACTGCAATCAGCGCGCGCAGGATTCTTCGTGTCGCTTGCCATGTTTGCGACGTTAATCACGATCTGCGCCGCATTTCTGGCGTGGATGCGCCGCGCATCTGCACGAAGTTGAGGCACTGCGGTTAATACTTGCGAATTCTTGCGGGTTTTCCTGCGATTTCGAGTGTATCGACAGCACACGGTCTTTTTATTTTGCGCTGCAGCAACTATTTGGTTTGGGTGAACGTTGAAGTCGCCCACCAGGAAGTTGCCGTGTCGTTAGCTAGAAATGTCGATCTCTTAAGACGTCTGCCAAAGCGGGACGGTCTGCGCCTCGCCGAGTTCGGCCGGAGCGCTGATTCATCCAGCCCGTTGGAAGAAGTCACCGGCTTCGGTGCCAATCCGGGCAATTTGCGCATGTTCGCGTTCGTGCCGGCACAGTTGCAGCAGCCGCGCGCGCTCGTCGTCGTGCTGCATGGCTGCGGCCAGACCGCGGCCTCCTACGATCTCGGCGCGGGATGGTCGACGCTCGCATGTCACTACGGCTTTGCGCTGTTGATGCCGGAGCAGCAGCGCGTCAACAACGGCAACACCTGCTTCAACTGGTTCAATCCGGAGGACACCGCGCGCGACAGCGGCGAGGCGCATTCGATCCGCGAGATGATCGCGCACATGGTCGAGAAGCACGACATCGGCGCGCGGCGCGTCTTCATCACCGGCCTGTCCGCCGGCGGTGGCATGACGTCGGTGATGCTCGCGACCTATCCCGAAATCTTCGCGGCCGGCGCGGTGATCGCCGGACTTCCCTATGGCATCGCGTCCAACCTGCGCGAGGCGCTGGACGGCATGTTCCATTCGCCGGAGCGGCCGGCGCCCGCGCTCGGCGATCTCGTGCGGAAGGCATCGAACCATCGCGGGCCCTGGCCGAAAATCTCGGTGTGGCACGGCAGCGCCGACCGCACCGTCAATCCCGGCAATGCCAACGAGATCGTCAAGCAGTGGCTCGACCTGCATGATCTGCCCGAAGTGCCAATGGCGGAGACCAATGTCGATGGCTATCCGCGCCAGGCCTGGTGGAACAGGAACGGCGAGACCCTCGTCGAGTCCTACACCATCACCGACATGGCGCATGGCACCCCGCTCGGCATCGCCGACAACGATCATCGCTACGGCATGGAAGGCGCGTTCCTGATCGAGGCCGGCATCTCTTCGTCCTATCACATCGCGAAGTTCTTCGGCCTGACCGACTGGATCCGCGGTGCCGAGACGAAGAAGCCGACGGCAAAGCCGGCCGTTGCCGCGAAGCCGGCCGCGGCGTTGTCGCCGGCACCGCACCTCGCGCGATCGATAAAGTCGGCCATGGCCGAACAGCCGGCCGAGCCGAAGCGCAAGCAAGGCCGCGGCTTCGATATCGGCGCTGTCATCACGCGGGCGCTCACGGCTGCGGGACTGATGAAGTAGCTCCTACCCCACTCGTCGTCCCGGCGAAGGCCGGGACCCATACCGCGGAATCTGTCGATGTTGTCGGCAGGAGTACCGAACGACGACTCTTCGCCAAACTCCTCCCTGGGGTTATCGCGACGAGCGCAAGCGCTCGCGCGGGGGTCCCGGCCTTCGCCGGGACGACACCGAGAAGGTGCGACGCCGCTCATCCAAAAAAATGTCGTCCCCGACAAGCGCAGCGAAGCGGAGCGCCGATCCGGGACCCATGACCACAGGCTGTAGTTTGGCGAAGATTGGCTGTTGCCGGCTCACGCTACAACATCTCCCTGGGGTCATCGCGACGAGCGCAAGCGCTCGCGCGGGGGCCCCGGCTTTCGCCAGGACGACACCGAGCAAGCAAAGCCAAATTACGCGGTCTGATCGATCACCTCGATCGGCGTCACCGTCACCTCGCCGCCGGCGACCTTCCGCGTCATCTCGGTATAGTGCTTGAAGAAGTCGCGCGATTGCAGCGTCTTCTGCGCGACGTCGTCGGTGACGCTGGCGAGATGGAAATAGTTGCCGTCGTCGCGGTTCTTCATGCAGCGATAGCCGATCCGTCCCTTCAGCTCCGGATCGTCGTTGATCGCCTTGATGAAGCGGCCGATCTCCTGGTGCCAGGCCTCCGTCGTGCCGTGCTTGAACTGATATTTGATCATGAAGTGCTTCATGTGACGCTCCCTGTTCGTCATGTGCGTCATCATCTGCTGCTTGCGCGCGGTCCTGCAAGTATGGACAAAATTGATAGTATGGACTTTTTCGCCGTCGCTCCTATCCTCGGCCACAAGCTGGCTGCGGCATGGAGGAGACGACATGGCGAAGACAAAAGCGGCCCCGGTGCGCACCTGCCCCGTAGCGGCCTTTCAGAAGATGATCAGCGGCAAGTACAAGCTCCGGATCGTCTGGGACCTGAAGGACGGCCCGCGCCGCTATGGCGAGATCCGGAGCGGCCTCTTGCGTGGGGCGAGCGGCAGCGCCGAGATCACCCCGCGCGTGCTCAGCCGCGAATTGAAGGCGCTGACGGAGAGCGGCCTGATCGACCGCAAGGATTTCGGCGAGGTGCCGCCCAAGGTCGAATATCGCCTGACCCGCAAGGGCAAGAGCTTCGTGCCGGTCGTCGCCGCGATCCGCGAGTGGGGCGAGCGCCACCTCGGCGAGGCGGCGGCGCTGGCGGACGCCGCCGAGTAGGTCTTACAGCTCGCCGGTGATGAACGGGTTGGTCATCCGTTCCTGGCCGATGCTCGAGCCCGCGCCGTGGCCGCAGATGAAGCCGACGTCATCGCCGAGCGGCAGCAGCTTGGTCTTGATCGAGTTGATCAGCGTCGCGTGACTGCCGCCGGGCAGGTCAGTGCGCCCGACCGAGCCGTTGAACAGGACGTCGCCGACATGGGCGAAGCGCAGCTCCTTGTTGAAGAACGCCACGCTGCCGGGTGAATGGCCGGGGCAGTGCAGGATATCGAACTGCAGGCCGCCGATCGACACGGTGTCGCCCTCGTCGAGCCAGCGGTCGGGAGTGAAATTGCGCCCGCCGGTCATGCCGAAGCGCGCGCCGCTCTCAACGACATTGTCGAGCAGGAATTTGTCCGCGACATGCGGGCCCTCGATCGGCACTTTCAGCGCATCGCGCAGTTCGGCCGCGCCGCCGACATGGTCGATATGGCCGTGCGTCAGCCAGATCTTCTCGACGGTGACGCCGGTCTGCTTGATCGCCTCCAGGATCTTCGGCACGTCGCCGCCGGGATCGATCACCACGGCCTTCTTGCCGGGCTCATCCCAGATGATGGTGCAATTCTGCTCGAACAGCGTCACGGGAACGATGATCGCGCCCGCCTTGGCTTTGTTGTCATTTTGCTCGGTCATGGCCGCACAATGCCGATTTTTGCCAGGCCGCCAAGCAAAAGATTTGTGCCCGGACCCAGGAAACAGCCACTCGGGCGGTCACACGGCCGTCCCAATGGCTTGCTGGTCTGAACCCTGAAGTTCCTTCCGCGTTCTTTCGCGCAAGGCAGATCTCAGGATGGTATTTCCAATGGCTCAGGGCTGCGAGAATTGGTGGCGAGACGGCATTTTCTATCAGATCTACCCGCGCTCCTTTCAGGATAGCGACGGTGACGGCGTCGGCGATCTTGCCGGCATCCACCGGCGGCTGCCTTACGTAAAATCCCTTGGCGTCAACGCGATCTGGCTGTCGCCGATCTTCGCTTCGCCAATGGCCGATTTCGGTTACGACATCTCCGACTACACCGGCATCGATCCCCTGTTCGGCACGATGGAGGATTTCGATGCGCTGCTCGCCGCCGCGCATGACAACGGCCTGAAGCTCATCCTCGATCTCGTGCCGAACCACACCTCAGACCGGCATCCCTGGTTCGTCGAGAGCCGATCCTCGCGCGACAACCCCAAACGCGATTGGTACATCTGGCGCGACCCCGGCGCTGATGGCAGCGAGCCGAACAATTGGCTGTCCGAGTTCGGCGGCAGTGCCTGGGCCTACGACGAGACGACCGGCCAATACTATTACCACGCCTTCCTCGCCCAGCAGCCGGACCTCAACTGGCGCAATCCGGAAGTCCGCGCCGCGATCTACGACGTGATGCGGTTCTGGCTCGAGAAGGGCGTCGACGGCTTTCGCGTCGACGTGATCTGGCACCTGATCAAGGACGCCGAATTCCGCGACAACCCGCCGAACCCGCATTACGTCGAGGGACGGCCGCCGAATGAGAAGATCCTCACACAATATTCCACCGACCAGCCGGAGGTGCATGACGTTATCGCCGAAATGCGGCACCTCACCAACGCCTATGATGCGCGCGTGCTGATCGGCGAGATCTATCTGCCGCTGCACCGGCTCATGGCCTACTACGGCAACGATCTCACCGGCGCGCAGATGCCGTTCAACTTCGCGCTGCTCTCGACCTTCTGGAGCGCGCGTTCGATCGAGAAGATCGTCGAGGATTACGAGAAGGCGCTGCCGAAGGGCGCATGGCCGAACTGGGTGCTCGGCAATCACGATCGCCCGCGCGTTGCAAGCCGCGTCGGTCCGGAGCAGGCCCGCGTCGCCGCGATGCTGCTGCTGACGTTGCGCGGCACGCCGACGCTCTATTATGGAGACGAGATCGGCATGCATCAGGTGGCGATCGCACCCGACGACGTGCGCGATCCCTTCGAGAAGAACGTGCCCGGCATCGGCGTCGGCCGCGACGGTTGCCGCACGCCGATGCAGTGGGATTCCTCGCCGGCCGGCGGCTTCTCCGGCACAAGGCCGTGGCTGCCGCTGCCGGAGGATCATATCCATGAGAACGTCGCCAATTTCGAAGCCGACGCACGCTCGATCCTCAATCTCTACAGGCGCCTCATCGCCTTGCGGAAAGCCTGCCCGCCGCTGGTATCGGGCGATTACGTTCCGATCTCGGCGCAAGGCGACCTCTTGCTCTATCGCCGCCAGTTCGAGGGTAAAGCGGTGATCGTCGCGCTCAATCTCGGCCCCGAGCCGATCGCCGTCACCACCAGCGCCATCCGCTTCGGCAGCGAGATCCTGATTTCGACGTTTCTGGATCGTGAAGGGGAACGGCTCGAAGGCGTGCTGGATTTGCGAGGCAATGAAGGCGTCCTGGTCGTGCCGCCGCATTAAATCTCGTCGTCCCGGACAAGCGCAGCGCCGGGCAGCGCGTAGCGCTGTCCCGTAGCGGAGCGCAGATCCGGGACCCATATGTGGACGGCCCCCGTGGCACAAGAGCTTTGTGAGGTTTGATCGGATCGCTTGCGTCCATATGTCCGGCCTGTTGGTGCGGCGTGTTGGGCCGCTGGCCAAGATGGTTTCCGCGACGCGAGTTCCAATCAACCACGCGACCTCGTTCGGCCGATGGGTCCCACGGATTTGCTCGCATCTTTGAACGATCGATCGCACCATCTCCTCTGCTCTTGCAGCTCCGGTTCGGCCGGTGGGCTAGCCCCCGCCGGTCGGCCGAATCCCTCAACTACGCGGTGGCGGCCATTTGGATATCGAGCCGCGCGTTGTCATATTGCTCTCCCGTCGTCATCAGCTTCCAGGCGATGCGGGCCATCTTGTTGGCCAGTGCCACCGCGGCAAGCTTCGGCGTCTTGCGCTTCAAGAGCTCGATGAGCCAGCGCGGCCCACGAGCGTTTGTCATCGCTTGCTTAACGACCGAGGTCGCTCCCACCACCAGCAGCTGACGCAGTCGCTCGTCGCCCGCCCGGGTGATCTTGCCGAGCCTGGTCTTTCCCGCGGTGGAATGGTCCTTCGGCGTCAGGCCGAGCCAGGCGGCAAACAGCCGCCCCGAGCGGAAGGCGTGCGGGTCCGGCGCCTTCATCACCAGCGCGGCGGCCGTGACCGGCCCGACCCCGGGATCTGCGCCAGGCGCCGGCTCATGGCATCGTTGCGGTGCCAGGCCAGAAGCTTGGCCTCGATCGC
>NZ_LUUB01000101.1:92485-108432 GCF_001641635.1 Bradyrhizobium centrolobii | reverse complement strand
TGTGGCAGGCAGGGTTTGGCTCGGCGATGAAAGGGGCCGTGAGGAGCGATCACGCAACCCGTCCACGCCTTCCTCGCGGAAGCGCTTGACCCATTTGGCAACCGTTTTCGCTGTCACGTTGAACTGGAGCGCGGCTGCGGCCTTCGTAAGGCCACCTTCGACCACACTCCGCACCATGGCCTCTCGACCTTTCGGCGTCAGAGGCGCATTCTTATGGGTGTCCATTCGGTTCTCCCCTCGGAATCTGAAGCTTCAGCAACCTCAGCTTCCTCGGTCAGGGCCGAATGGACAACCTCCTGAAAGCTCACACCTAGAGCGGGATTTGTTCAGGTGGAATCGATTGGGCCACGGGCTCACTCGACCTCTCCCGCTTGCGGGGGAGGCATAGGCCGTCTTCGGCGGCCGTCCTTAAGGGACGCCGAGGCGAAGCCTCGGCTATGGCGAAGCGCCGGGTGGGGGCTCTCTCCGCACAGGGAGTGTCCATTGTGGATGCACCCCCGCCCCAGCCCTCCCCCGCAAGCGGGAGAGGGAGCGTACCTCCTTCGCGGCAGCAACCGATCCTAATCCCGTCACGTTCTACGCCGCGTAGGTCGCGCGGCGTTTCTTCGGGTCGAGCAGCGCCAGCACGTGCTCGGCCGTTACCGGCCGGCCGATGAGATAGCCCTGGACTTCGTCGCACTGGGTCTGGCGCAGATATTCGAGTTGATCGGCGGTCTCGACGCCCTCCGCGACCACGCCGATCCGCAAGTCGCGCGCGAGGGCGATCACCGACTTCACGATCGCGGCGCAGTCCGGCTGTGCCAGCATGTCACGTATGAAGGATTGGTCGATCTTGATGCGGCTGAACGGCAGCTTGCGCAAATAGGTCAGTGACGAGAACCCGGTCCCGAAATCGTCGAGCGCCACCGTGACGCCGAGCTGCAGCAGCGCGTTCAGGATCGAGGCCGCCGAACCATATTTCGACAGCAGCATCGACTCCGTGATCTCGATCTCGAGCCGGTGTGGGGCGATTTTCGCGTCAGCAAGCGCCTGCACGATGGTCTGGAGGATTCCCGTGTTGTGAAACTGCGCCGCGGAGAAATTCACGGCGACCCTGATCTCCTCCGGCCAGTCGCCCAGCGTCGCGCAGGCGCGCCGGATGACCCATTCGCCGATCTCGTGGATCAACCCGGTCTCCTCGGCGATCGGGATGAATTCGCTCGGCGGCACCAGTCCGCGCGAGGGATGCTGCCAGCGCAGCAGCGCCTCGAAGCCGGTGATCCGGCTTTCGCCGAGGTTGAGGAATGGCTGATAGACCAGGAACAGCTCATTGCGCGCGATCGCGCCTTCGAGATCCGATTGCAATGCCTTGCGGTCGCGCGACGCCCTGTCGTCACTGACCTCGAAGAAGCAGACCGTGCCGGGTCCGGCCTTCTTGGCGCGGTAGAGCGCGGTGTCGGCATTCTTCATGATGTCCAGCGTCGTGTTGCCGTCGCGCGGCGCCAGCACGATGCCGACGCTGGTCGCGCCGACGATCTCTCGCCCCTCGATCGTAAACGGCTCGGCGAACGCCGCGACGAAGCGTTCGGCGATCTCGAGCGCATCCTCCGGCCGTGCCAGGTTCGCCATCACCAGCGCGAACTCGTCGCCGCCGATGCGCGCGACATGCTCGGCCGCGCGGGTGCAGCGTTGCAGACGGCTTGCGATCTGGACCAGGAATTCGTCGCCGGCGGGATGGCCGAACTTGTCATTGATCTCCTTGAAGCGGTCGAGGTCGAGGAGAAGCACCGCGAATTCCTCGCCGGACAGGGCCAGCCTCTTCAGGGCGGCGTCGAGCGTCTCGTTGAAGGCAAAACGGTTGGGCAGATGGGTCAGAGGGTCCTGCCGGACCGTGCATTCCGTCTCGATCTGCCGCATCACGCGCCGCGCGAACGCGAACGAATTGACGAACACGCCGCGCAGCAGCACGGATCCATAGACCACCACCAGGATGGCGATCAGCAGATACGCCACATCGTCGCTTCGGCCGAGACAGATGGCGATGCCGAGGAAAAGGGGGAACGTGAAGGCGATCGCCGCGATCGGGATCGTGGCGAAGGCGAGCGCGCCGCCGGCCAGCATTCCTGAGCACAGGCATGTGATGACGAGCTTTCCGCCAGTCTCGGCGTTGGCGAAGAAGGCGACCGGCACGATGCCCCAGGCGGTGCCAAGGAGAAAAGCATTCCGCACCAGCCGCTGCACGGCACGGCGGGACACGAATTGCGGCTTGGTGATGCGGCGCGATGCGTGGGATTGCAGGCCGAACGCGATCGCGGCGCCGGCCACGACGACCGCCCAGGCCAAAGCGAGCGTCCAGTCCGGCGAGTTCCAGAGCGCGATGGCGAGCACGGCCGCGTTGCAGGCGTTGGCGAGCATGATGCCGACCGAATAGCCGAGCACGAGCGACATCTGCTCGGCGCGGATATGGCCGGCGACGGCTTCGTCGGTTGCGGGTCCGCCAAATGCGGACAGATCGCCGGCAAACAGCCGTGCGAGATACGAGGTCAGTTGGGTCCGCATTCAAGAGCCTGCAGCAGCTTGGCCGATTTTCCGGCTCGACCCGGAGAATTCGCTGCAAACCTTTGACGAACTATGAATTATCCCCGCTGCCCCGCATCGTCCTGACCACTTCTGCGTGTCCAAGCCGCGGTATCGATAACAAATCGATACAAATGCGCGTCGACATCTGCGAGGGCCATACGCTGAACGGTGGGCACGGACCGATGAGCCTTTGCCTACCTTATGACCGCTGTCATCGCCCGCGAAGGCGGGCGATCCGGTATTCCAGAGACGGCGACGCCGCGGCGTACTGGATGCCCCGCCTTCGCGGGGCATGACAGCGGAATTGGCGGCCCCCTTTCCCTAACATCGTCGACGTAGCGTGGGCAAAGCGAAGAGCACCTAGCGCTTGCGTTTCCGCGCCGCGATCAGCGCCCCGGTTGCTTCGGATCGTAATAAAATCGCTCTTCGATCAGCGTATCGCCCCGCCAGGTCTGCCAGGCGATCTCCTCGAGCGTCCGCGTGACGCCTTCGGCATTGGTGAAACTGAAGGTCCAGCGGGAGGCGACGTTGTCGCCCTCGATCAGGCTCGGCCCGATGCGGACGGCCTTGACCTCCTTGAAAGCGGCGAGCACGCCGCGTTCCTTCGCTGCCAGTTGTTCCAGCCCGACCGTTGGAGCGGCATTGTTTTCATAGGTGGCGGCGTCGGGCGCGTAGAAGTGCTCGATCGCGCCGACGAAATCCCCGGCCTCCAGCCGCTTTGCAAAGGCTTCCACGATCTCACGGCTCGGCATGCGACACCTCATGATTTAAAACCGACTGATAGTCGGTAAATACCGACCGTCAGTCGAAAAGTCAACTGGCCGCGTGCGCCGAATTCGACTAAAGCGGAATGGTTTTGCTGGAATCGATGCGAGCCGAGAAACTCAGAACACCTCTCCCGCAGGGAGAGGCAGAGGCCGCCTTTGGCGGCCGTTCTTGAATTAAAGGACGCCGAAGCGGTGCTTCGGCTATGTCGCATCGAAAGATGCGATCCGGGTGAGGGGTTACAGTCTCACTGAGCGCTGCGGCCCCTCACCCGGATTGCACTGGACGATGCTTCGCATCGTCAGGCGCAATCCGACTTCTCCCCGCTGGGGAGAGGTGAACCCGGACAGCCGACCCAATCTAATTTCATCACGCTTTAGACGAGACATATGGCGAAACAGGCGGAACGGCGGGCGGCGACATCGGAGGCGATCCTGACGGCGGCGCGCCGCCTGTTCGGGACGCAAGGCTTCGCCGCGACCACCATGGACGAGATCGCCGAAGCAGCCCACGTCGCCAAGGGTGCGGTCTATCATCACTTCAAGACCAAGGAGGCGGTGTTCGAGGCCGTGTTCAATCAGGTCTCGCATGACCTCGTGATCGAGATCGATCGCGCCGCACGGACGGAGAAGGACGTGCTTGCCGCAATGGTCGCCGGCACCCAGCATTATTTTGCCGCGACCGCCAAGGGGCCGACCGGCCAGATCATCCTGCGCGACGGCCCGGCGGTGCTGGGCTGGGAGCGCTGGCGCGAGATCGACGCGCAGCATTTCGGCGGCAAGCTGCCGCGCGCCATCGCGGCCGCCATGGAGACCGGCCTGATCGCGCGGCAGCCGGTCGAGCCGCTGGCGCGGCTGTTGCTCGGCGCCGTGACTGAAGCCGCGGTCGCCTGCGCCGGGCGTGCGGATATCGCAAGGGCCGGCGCGGAATATGCCCGTGCGTTCAAGTCGCTGGTCGAGGCGCTGCGCCTGCGCGCATGATTGTGCTAAGTGACGAATACGGAAACGCCTACACCAACCAACAACAAGAACCGCAAGACATGAACGCAAATTCCTCCCTCGCGCCGTCAGATCCCGAATTCGACTACATCATCGTCGGCGCCGGCTCTGCCGGCTGCGTGCTCGCCAACCGGCTGTCGGCGAACGGCAAGCACACCGTCCTGCTGCTCGAGGCGGGTCCGAAGGATGCCAACATCTGGATCCATGTGCCGCTCGGCTACGGAAAACTGTTCAAGGAGAAGAGCGTCAACTGGATGTACCAGACCGAGCCCGAGCCCGAGCTCAGGGGACGTCAGGTGTTCCAGCCGCGCGGCAAGACGCTGGGCGGATCGAGCTCGATCAACGGCCTGCTCTACGTCCGCGGCCAGCACGAGGACTATGACCGTTGGCGCCAGCTCGGGAACACCGGCTGGGGCTATGACGACGTGCTGCCTTATTTCAAGAAGGCGGAGAACCAGGCGCGCGGGCCTAACGAATTCCACGGCAGCAGTGGGCCGCTGCCGGTATCGGACATGATCCTGACCGATCCGCTGTCGAAGGCCTTCATCAATGCGGCCGTCCAGACCGGGCTGCCCTACAATCCCGACTTCAACGGCGCCAAACAGGAGGGCGTCGGCCTGTTCCAGACCACGACGCGCAACGGCCGCCGCGCCTCGACGGCGGTGGCCTATCTCGGCCCGGCCAGGACCCGCGGCAATCTCAAGATCGAGACTGGCGCGCTCGGCCAGCGCGTCCTGTTCGAGGGCCGTCGCGCGGTCGGCGTCGAGTACCGGCAGGGCGCGCAGGTGCGCCGCGCCCGGGCGCGCAAGGAAATCGTGCTGTCGAGTGGCGCCTACAACTCGCCGCAGCTGCTTCAGCTCTCCGGCGTCGGTCCCGCCGATCTCCTGCGCAAGCACGGCATCGACGTGGTGCTGGATGCGCAGGGCGTTGGGCACGATCTCCAGGACCACATGCAGGTCCGCATCGTGATGCGCTGCTCGCAGAAGATCACGCTGAACGACACAGTCAATCATCCGATCCGCCGGACGCTCGCCGGCGCGCGCTATGCGCTGTTCCGCAAGGGCTGGCTGACGATCGCAGCCGGTACCGCGGGCGCGTTCTTCAAGACCAGCCCGCGCCTCGCTTCCCCCGACATCCAGGTCCACTTCCTGCCCTTCTCGACCGACAAGATGGGCGAGAAGCTGCACGATTTCTCCGGCTTCACCGCATCGGTGTGTCAACTCCGTCCCGAAAGCCGCGGCAGCTTGCGCATCAGGAGCGCGGATCCGACCGTGCCGCCGGAAATCCGCATCAACTACATGTCGACCGAAACCGATCGCACGACCAACGTCGAAGCCCTGAAGATCCTGCGCAAGATCCTGGGCGCGCCGGCGATGAAGCCGTTCGTGGTCGATGAGGTCGATCCCGGTGCGAAGGTATCCACGGATGCGGAACTCCTGGATTTCTGCCGCGAGCGCGGCAGCACCATCTATCATCCGACCTCGACCTGCCGTATGGGCAATGATGCGCTGGCGGTGGTCGATCAGCGGCTGAAGGTGAAGGGCCTCGAGGGCGTTCGCGTCGTTGACGGTTCGATCATGCCGGACCTCGTGTCCGGGAATACCAACGCGCCGATCATCATGATCGCCGAGAAGGCCTCCGACATGATATTGGAGGATGCGCGCTAAATACGCGCGTTGAAAGGACAAGAGCTTGGCTATTCGACTACGGATCGGCACACGCAAGAGCGCGATGGCGCTGGCACAGACGGAGGAGATCGCGCGCCGCCTGACCGCCGCCGTGCCCGACATCGAGGTCGAGATCGTCAAGTTCGACACTACTGGCGATCTCGACCAGACCAGCAAGCTGTTGCCGCATGGCGGCAAGGGCGGCGCTTTCGTGGCGCAGATCCGTGCCGCCGTGCTATCGGGCGAATTGCAGGCGGCGATGCATTCGCTGAAGGACATGCCGGGCAATGAGGACACGCCGGGTCTTGTCATCGGCGCGACGCTGTCGCGCGATCCGCCCGGTGATGCGCTGGTGCTGCGCGAGGGCGTGACGCTCGAGGCGCTGCGCCAGTCGCGCGGCAAGGGCTTCAAGATCGGTACCAACGCCGTCCGCCGCGCCGCGTATGCACGGCGGTTGTTTCCGGAGGTGGAGGTGATCCACTTCCGCGGCGCCGCCGACACGCGCGTGCGCAAGCTCGACAATGGCGAGAAGCAGCGCCTGCCGGACGGCGGTGCGGTGGGACCCGCAGACGCGCTGATCATGGCGCGCTCGGGCCTCGATCGCGTCGGCCTTGCAAACCGCATTGCCTACGAGTTCTCGGCGGCGGAGATGCTGCCCGCGGCGGGCCAGGGCATCGTCGCGGTGGAATGTGCGGCACAGGACTGGCGGACGCGGAGCATCCTATCGTCGATTGATGATCCCGTCGCGCATGCCTGTGCCGATGCCGAGCGCGAGGTGCTGTGGGTGCTCAACGGCCATTGCAACTCGCCGGTTGCGGGCTTCTCCACGATCGATGGCGATCAGATGTCGCTGACTGCATCCGTGCTCGATCTCTCCGGCAACACCATCATCGAAGCCTTGCGGGCGGGCCCTGCCAACCGCCCGCGCGAGCTCGGCCGTGCGGTCGGGCTCGAACTGCTGGCCAAGGGGGCGGCAGAGATCATCGAGCGCAGCCGGCCGCGGTAAGCCTGCCGCGAGGCGACCTTCGGCGCGATCATGGAATCGTGCTCCTGTTTTGCCCGACGTGTCAAATGCCTTCAGCGCAGTTCGGAGCGCCTGGCGGGCGGGGCCGTTCTACTTTGCATGGGGTTGTTTTCGAGTTTTTTGTGGGACGCACGACCCCGGCCGCGGGGGAGAGCTGGAGAGGGGGTAGCCACAAGGAACGCTGGTGCTTGTGGCTACCCCCTCGCTGACCCTCCCCGCAAGGGGGGAGGGAACGGATGCAGCGTCAATGCGTCAGCCGCGCACGCGCTTCAGCATCTGCCCGACATGGGCGATCGGCGTTTCCGGCTGGATGCCGTGGCCGAGATTGAAGATCAGCCGTCCGTGCCCGAAATTCGCCAGCACGCTGTCGACGGCGCGGTCGAGCGCCTCGCCGCCGGTGACCAGCACCAACGGATCGAGATTGCCCTGCACCGCGACGCGCGTCTGCACGCGCTCGCGGATGAAGGTGGGCTCTGCCGTCCAGTCGATGCTGACGGCATTGACGCCGGTCGCTTCGACATACGCCGGCAGCTGCGCGCCGGCCCCACGGGGAAAGCCGATGATCTTGGCGTCCGGCACCTTGGCGCGCACGCCCGCGACGATGCGCCGCGTCGGGTCGATCGACCAGCGCGCGAACTCGGCCGGCGGCAGCACGCCGGCCCAGGTGTCGAAGATCTGCAACGCGTCGGCGCCTGCGGCGAGCTGCGCGAGCAGGTACTCGATCGAGTTGTCGACGAGGACGTCGATGATCTTCGCGAACGCCTCCGGATGCCGATAGGCCATCATCCGCGCCGGCGCCTGGTCCGGCGTACCGTGGCCGGCGACCATGTAGGTCGCGACCGTCCACGGCGCGCCACAGAAGCCGATCAACGCGACTTTGGAATCAAGCGTGCCGCGCACGATGCGTAACGCCTCGAACACCGGCGCGAGCTTGGTGAGATCGGCGCGCGGCGCCAGCGTGGCGACCTTGCCGGGATCATCCAGTGGCTCGAGTCGCGGACCTTCGCCAACCTCGAAGCGCACGGAGCGGCCGAGCGCGTAGGGGATCACGAGAATGTCGGAGAAGATGATCGCCGCATCGAAGCCGAACCGGCGGATCGGTTGCAGCGTGACCTCGGCGGCAAGTTCCGGAGAAAAGCAGAGATCGAGGAAGCCGCCCGCCTTGGCGCGAACCTCACGATATTCCGGCAGATAGCGGCCGGCCTGCCGCATCATCCAGACCGGCGGGATGACCTGGCGCTGGCCGGAGAGCACATCGATGAATGGCTTGGTCGCAGAATGGGGCACGAAGGGTCCTGATGCAGGTTTGCGGTTCCTGATACACCGCCGCAAGCGCCAGCGGAACAGGGGAACCTGCGCAAATGCGCCGCGTTGATCAGCCAATGGAGAAGATCATGGCTAAGACGTTCAATCCCGCGCCGCGCGACAAGCATGCCGAGGATCCGAACAAGGCGCTTGCCGCGGATCGCGAGACCCACGCGAAACTCGATGCCGGGCTGGTCGACACATTCCCTGCGTCCGATCCCGTCAGTGCCGCCCAGCCGACGCCGTCGAAGGCCGATGCTGAAGCAGACAACCCTTCGCGTCTGAGACAAGGTTAAGGTCATCTTCAGCTAGGGTTCGGGCCGGCCGATTTCCGATAGGCTTGATAACACCTTGTTAGCGATCCGCAGACGCTTGCGTCCGTAGGACTACGGAAAAGCCGCATATCGCGGTGAATCACCGCGGTAATTTCAGGGTTCAATAATAGAAGCGGCAGAGTTTCCGAACGATCGGAGAATCCTGCCGCATGACCGCCGTTACTCACAGAGCCGGGTGGAGCCGCCTGCCGTTGCGGGCGGCGGCGTTCGTCGTGCTGACTTGCACGGCGATCCTCGGCATCAGTGCCTGGCGCGAATGGACCGCGCGCGATGCAGTGCTCAGAGGTGCCGAAACGGAGATGGCGAACGTTGCGCGCTCCCTGACGCAGCACGCAGAGGACAGTCTCGATCTCCTTGATTCCGGGGTTGTGGGCGTCGTCAGCCGCCTGGAGATGGACGGCACCGATCCGGCCACGATCGGGAAGCTGCGAAACCTCCTGGAGGTGCGGAAAAAGGCGGTCCCGCGCATTCACAGCCTTGCCATCGTCGACGACAAGGGCAACTGGCTGACCAGCTCGGGTGCAGTCACCTCGACGCTCAGCGATGACGAATTCTTCCGTCATCAACAGTTCTCCCCGAAGCGGGAGGCCTATGTCGGCTCTCCCGTGAAGAGCCTTTTGGACGGCGAATGGGTCGTCACGCTGTCGCGCCGTTTCAACAGGCTGGACGGCAGCTTCGGCGGCGTCGTGCTGGCGACCATCAGCGCCAATTACCTCTCGCATTTCTACGAGCAGTTCGAGATCGGCCGCAACAGCTCGGTGACGCTGATGCATGGCGACGGCATGATCATCGCGCGCAACCCGAGCAACGACAAATTCGCGGGCCGCAGCGTCGCCGATACGCCGCTGTTCCGGGAACCCAGCCTGCAGCGGCCGGGCGGGGCCTATCATTTCAAGTCGCCGCTCGACGGCGTCGAGCGCGTCAGCTTCTTCAAGCGCAGCAGCCGCTACCCGCTCGTCCTGCTCTCCACCGTCGACAAGGAGGAGCTGCTTGCGCCGTGGCGCGCCGCGGCGATCTCGCGGATGCTCTACGTGCTCGCGCTGGTCCTGCTGATCGCGATCATCGGGGCCGTGTTGGTGCGGCAGTTGCAACGCGGCCAGCGCATGGCCGCGGCCCTCAGCGAGAAAGAGGCCCATTTCCGCCTGCTCGCCGAAGGCTCCAGCGACATGGTGACCCGCATCGGGCTCGACGAACGGCTGCGCTATGTCTCGCCTTCGTCGATTCGCGTCGTCGGCTGGCGCGCCAATCAGTTGATCGGCACGCCGGCGCTCGCCGGCATCAACTCGGAAGACCTGCCGCAGGTCCAGGCCATTGTCGATGCCATGAAGCGCGGCGAGAAGGACGAGGCACGGGTCACCTATCGCAACGTGCATCGGCAGAACGCCGAAGTCTGGCTCGAATCGACCATGCGGGTGACGCGCAAGGACAATGGCAGCGTCGACGGCGTGGTCGCGATCTCGCGCGACATCAGCGAGCAGAAGAAGCTGGAGACAAGGCTCGAGACCCTCGCGATCGAGGACAGCCTCACCGGGCTTGCCAACCGCCGACGCTTCGACGAACGGCTGAAGGAGGAGTGGTCGCGAGCCTATCGTGACCGTTCGAGCCTCGCCTTGCTGATGATCGACGTCGATCACTTCAAGGCCTACAATGACGAATATGGCCATCCCGCGGGCGATGCGTGCCTGCGCATGGTCGCGAAGATCCTCGCGGCCGAGATGCAGCGCACCGGTGATCTTGCGGCGCGCTATGGTGGCGAAGAGTTCGCCATGCTGCTGCCGAACACCGATGCGGCCGGCTGCGCGCGGATCGGCGAGCGGATTCGCCGGGCGATCCGCGAGGCAGGCCTCGTCCA
This sequence comes from Bradyrhizobium centrolobii, assembly GCF_001641635.1. Taxonomy (GTDB): domain Bacteria; phylum Pseudomonadota; class Alphaproteobacteria; order Rhizobiales; family Xanthobacteraceae; genus Bradyrhizobium; species Bradyrhizobium centrolobii. The sequence continues at coordinate 97,927 of NZ_LUUB01000101.1, read as the reverse complement.
CATGTCCAACCAGGCGTCGGGCAGTGTCACCGCCTCGCTTGGCGGCGCGGCCAGCCGGCCGGCGTTCGAGCGCAGTGCAGGCGGGGCGTCGCTGGTCGAGGCCGCCGATCGCGCGCTCTACATCGCGAAGGCAGCCGGGCGCGACCGCTTGATGATGTCGGGCGAGGTGGCGAACCTGCTGCCCAGGGCCTCCGGCTTCTAAAGGCCTCCGGTTTCTAGTCTATCGGTTCAGTAGTGCGGCGGCCGCTCATTGGCGGGGCCCGGCGCATTCGCTTCGGCCTCCTGGAGACGTTCGGCGAGTTGCGCGATCTGCCGCGTCAGCGCGTCGATCTGCTTCCATTGTGCCGTAATGGTCTCGTTCAGGGATTCGATGGTGTTGTCCTGATAGGCGAGGCGCGTTTCCAGCGTGTCGATGCGTTCGCTGAGGATCTTGATCTCATTCGTCACGTGCCTGCCCCTTGTCCCGCTCGCGCAAGCCGTGGCCGAGCGCCACGCGCTCGTCGAACACGAAGCATTCGCCGCGCCAGCGGCTCTGCGCCTCCGGCACCTCTTCCAGATATTTCAGGATGCCGCCCTTGAGGTGATAGACCTCGGCAAAGCCGCGTGCGAGCAGATGCGCGCTCGCTTTCTCGCAGCGGATGCCACCAGTGCAGAACATCGCGATCCGGCGGTGTTTTGCGGGATCGAGCTGCTCTGCGGCAAACTCCTTGAACTGGCCAAAGCTCTTGATGCCGGGATCGACCGCGCCCTCGAATGTGCCCATCGCCACCTCGAACACGTTGCGGGTGTCGAGCAGCAGCGTGCCGGGCGCGGCGATCAGCGCGTTCCACTCAGTGGCGTCGACATAGATGCCGACCTGGCGCGTGGGATCGGCGGCCGCATCACCGAGCGTGACGATCTCCTTTTTCAACCGCACCTTCAGCCGGCCGAACGGCATCTCTTCGCTGGTTGAGAACTTCAATTCGAGATTGTCGAGCCGGCCGCCGAACATGTCGCCGTGTGCGAGCTCTTGGGCGAACGCGTCGATAGCATCGGATGTGCCTGCAATCGTGCCGTTGATGCCCTCGCGGGCCAGCAGCACGCTGCCCTTCAGGGACAGCCCGGCGCAGAACGTGCGCAGCGGCTCGCGCAGCTCGCGATAATCGGGCAGGGCGGCGAATTGGTAGAAGGCTGCGACCTTGTAAGTCATGCCGCCCGTTTAGCAGGCGGCCGGCGCCCGGAAAACCCGCAAGCGACCGGCCTATTCCCGCAGCGGATGGCAGCCCTTCCCTGGTATGCCAGCCATTGCCCCGCCGGGCCTGGATGTGTCATGTAGACCCGGTTTTTCGGGACGGCGCGCGAGCACGCGTGCCCGCGGCAAGAGAGCAAGAATTGGCATGAGAAACTTCCATTTCCCCGGCAGGTCCACGGTCCACGCCACCAATGCGATGGTGGCGACCTCGCATCCGCAGGCGAGCCTCGCCGCGATCGAGGTGCTGCGCGAGGGCGGCTCGGCGGCGGACGCGGCGGTCGCGGGCTCGGCGGTGCTGGGCGTGATCGAGCCGCAATCGACCGGCATCGGGGGCGACTGCTTCGCGCTGATCCAGCCGCGCGGTGAGGGCAAGATCATCGCCTATAACGGCTCCGGCCGGGCGCCGAAGGCGGCGAACGCCGACTGGTATCTCGAGCGCAAGATCAATTCCGTGCCGCTGACCTCGGCGCATGCGGTTTCGATCCCCGGCGTGGTCGACGCCTTCGCAACCGTGCTGCGCGACCACGGCAAGTTCGGCTTCGACCGCCTGCTGCAACCGGCGATCAAGGCGGCGGAGGAAGGCTATGTTGTCGCCCCCCGCATCGCCTTCGACTGGAAGAACCAGTTCGAGAAGCTGAAGAACGGCACCAACACCGAACGCTATCTCCTGCCGCACGGCAAGCCGCCAGTGGCCGGCGACGTCATCCGCCAGCCCGAGCTCGGCAAGACGCTGCGGGCGATCGCCAGGGACGGCCGCGACGCCTTCTACAAGGGCCCGATCGCGGAGGACATGGTCGAAACCCTGCGCGGAATCGGCGGCCTTCACACGCTCGACGATTTCGCCGCTCACGCCACCGAAGTGACGACGCCGATCGGCACCATGTACAAGGGCTACGACGTCTGGCAGTGCCCGCCGAACGGACCCGGCGTCACCATGCTGTTGATGCTGAACATCCTGTCGCGGTTCGACCTGACCAAGTTCGCTCCGCTGAGCATCGAGCGTTTCCATCTCGAGGCGGAAGCCGCGCGTATCGCCTACATGAATCGCGAGATGCATGTCGCCGATCCCGATCACATGAAGATCAACGTCGCCGAGATGCTCGCCAAGGGTTTTGCCGACGAGTACATCAGCAAGATCCGCATGGACGGCATGCTCGAGCTGCCGAACGTGGCGCCGCCGATGAATCCCTCGACCATCTACATCACGGTCGTGGACAAGGATCGCAACGTCTGCTCGTTCATCAACTCGATCGCGCATTCCTTCGGCTCGGCGATCGTCTCGAACAAGACCGGCGTCTTGTTCCAGAACCGCGCCGGCGGTTTCCGCATCCAGCCCGGCCATCCCAACTGCATCGCGGGCGGCAAGCGCCCGCTGCACACGATCATGCCGAGCCTGCTCACCAAGGGCGGCCGCTCGGTGATGCCGTTCGCCGTGATGGGCGGACAATATCAGCCGACCGGCCAGACCCATGTGCTGACCAACATCCTCGACTATGGCTGCGACGTGCAGGAGGCGATCGACATGCCGCGCGGCCTGCACTACGAGGGCCAGTACCAGCTCGAGGACAGCGTGCCGGCGACGATCGTCGAAGGCCTGAAGAAGCTCGGGCACAAGACGACGAGCGTGGTCGGCCCGCTCGGCGGTGCCCAGGCGATCTGGATCGACTGGGACAAGGGCACGCTCACCGGCGGCTCCGATCCGCGCAAGGACGGCTGCGCGCTCGGCTATTGATCGCCGCTTATTGATCAATCCTGCGCGAGTTGATCAATCCTGCGCGAGGCGAAGTTCCTCGCGCATGATCAGGAAAAGTTGACGGCCGATGATGCAGCATTTGCTGCCTCACCTGGTCGTGTTCGGAACGGAGCTCATTGCCCCAAGTTAAGGGCGATGAGCGGTGCAGGCGTGCGCTGCTTTCTCGAAAGCGGCGGAGGCCGTCATGCCCGACAATTCAAGTTCCAGACAATCCGGATTCGATCGGCGCGCCTTCATGGCCGGCGCGGCCGGCGGCGCGCTCGTCCCGCTCACCGCCCGCGCGGCCGCGCAAGATGCGAGCGCGCCGGCTGCCCAGGATCCCTCGCTTCCCGTCGACGTCACGCTGCGGGTGAACGGCGCGGACAAGCGCCTCCACATCGATGCGCGGACCACAGTGCTCGATGCGCTCCGCGAGCATCTTGGTCTCACCGGCAGCAAGAAAGGGTGCGACCACGGCCAGTGCGGCGCCTGTACGGTGCTGATCGGCGATCGGCGGGTGGTGTCATGCCTGACGCTCGCGCTCGCGGCAGAAGGCCAGGAGATCACCACGATCGAAGGGCTTGCCACGAACGATCGCCTGCATCCGATGCAGCAGGCTTTCGTCGACAACGACGCCTTCCAGTGCGGCTATTGCACGCCCGGACAGATCATGTCCGCCGTCGCCTGCGTCAAGGAGGGGCACGCCAACAGCGAGGCCGATATCCGCGAATATATGAGCGGCAATATCTGTCGCTGTGCCGCCTATCCCAACATCGTCGCGGCCGTGAAGCAGGCCGCGCCCGAGATCATGAAAGGCTAGGCACATGCGATCCTTCCAATATCAGAGAGCGACGGACCCGAACATGGCCGTGCAGGCGCTCAGCGCAGCCGCGACGGCGACCAATCCGCTGACCCAGGCCACGGCACAGCCGCTTGCGGGCGGCACGACGCTGATCGACCTGATGAAGCTAGATGTGATGCGGCCTGCCGCGATCGTCGATATCAACCCGCTGTCGCGAAGCTGGTCGGCGATCGAGCTGAATAGCGACGGCTTGCGGCTCGGCGCGCTCGCAAAGATGTCGGACGTTGCCGCGCATGCCGAAATCCAGCGCAGCTATCCGGTGATCGCGAATTCCCTGAAGCTCGCCGCCAGCGCGCAGTTGCGCAACATGGCGACGCTGGGCGGCAACGTGATGCAGCGGACGCGCTGCAGCTATTTCCGAGACATTTCTTACGAGAATTGCAACAAGCGCAATCCCGGTTCCGGCTGTGCCGCGATGGACGGATTCAACCGGATGCACGCGGTGCTCGGCACCTCCGATCAGTGCATCGCTTCCTATCCCGGCGATTTCGCTCAGGCGCTGATTGCGCTCGATGCCACGGTCGAGATCACCGGCAAGTCCGGCATCCGCAGCATGCCGTTCGCAGAGCTGCACAAGGCGCCCGGCAATTCGCCGGAGATCGAGACGACGCTCCAGCCCGGCGAGCTGATCTCGGCCTTCGCCGTCCGGGGGCGCTGGCCGCGTTCGGTGTATCTGAAGACGCGCGACCGGCAGTCCTATGAATTCGCCCTGTCGTCGGCCGCGGTTGCGCTCGACGTGCAGGACGGCACGATCAGGGACGCGCGCGTTGCGCTCGGCGGTGTCGCCACCGTGCCCTGGCGCGCGCGCGAGGCGGAGGCGCTGCTGAAGGGACGGAAATTCGACGACGAGCTGGCGCGGCGTGTCGCGGATGCCGCTTTCGCAGAGGCGAGGGGCCGCCGGCACAACAGCTTCAAGATCGCGCTCGGCAAGCGCGTGGTCACGCACGCGCTCCAGCAGGCCGTAACGATGGAGATCTGACCATGACGACTGCCGCTCCCGAGCCGAAGGCGAATATGGGCCAGCCCGTGCCGCGCTATGAAGCGGTTTCAAAGGTGACGGGGCGCGCGACCTATGCGTCCGACATGCCGCTGGCGAACCCGGCATACGCATTCCTGGTCACGAGCGCGATCGCCAAAGGGCGTATCGACAGCTTCGACCTCGACGATGCCAGACGCGTCCGCGGTCTGATCGATATCGTCACGCACGACAACGCGCCGAGGCTGAAGGACTCAAAACTCTTCAGCAATGGCGGCTATGCGGGCACCACCATCCAGCCGCTGAAGTCGGCCGACATCGCGCATGACGGCCAGATCATCGCGGTTGTCGTTGCCGAAAGCTATGAGGCGGCGCGCGAGGCTGCGAACAGGATCAAGGTCAACTATACGGCCGCAATGCCCAGCGCGACCTTCGACTCGCCGGGAACGACGACGGCGGCGGCAAAGGGCCAGAGTGCGCAATTCAAGGAAGACCCGAAGGTCGGCGATTTCGCCAGGGCGTTCGATGAAGCCGACGTCAAGCTCACGGCGTCGTACGATACGCCGACGCAGCACCACAATCCGATGGAGCTGTTTGCGACGAGCTGCGTCTGGATCGGCGACAACCTCGTCATCTACGAG
>NZ_LUUB01000101.1:1447-92471 GCF_001641635.1 Bradyrhizobium centrolobii | reverse complement strand
GAGCCAGTACGTCTATGGCTTGAAGAACGGCGTGGCCGAACAGCTCGGCATCGATGCCGACAAGGTGCGCGTGGTCAATCCCTATGTCGGCGGCGGCTTTGGCTCGCGCGGGTCGATGACGCCGCGGACCGCCATCATCGCCGGCATCGCCAGGCGTCTCAATCGTCCCGTCAAGCTCGTCCCGACCCGCGACCAGGGCTTTACGATCGCAACCTATCGGGCCGAAACGCGGCATGAGATCATGCTCGGCGCGAGCCGCGACGGCAGGCTGGTCGCGCTGCGGCATGAGGGCGCCGAGGTCTCCTCGCGCCCGGATGCTTATTGCGTCGGCGGTACCAAGACCACGACGCGGCTCTATGCTTGCCCGAACGTCGACAGCCTCGTGTCGATCGTGCGCGCGGACCGCAACACGCCCGGCTTCATGCGCTCGCCGCCGGAGGTGCCGTATCTGTTCGCACTGGAGAGCGCGATGGACGAGCTCGCGGTCAAGCTGAACATGGACCCGGTCGAGCTCCGCCGCATCAACGACACCACCAACGAGCCGATCGGCGGCAAACCCTATACGTCGCGGTCGCTGATAGCGTGTTTCGACGAGGCGGCGCGCGCCTTCGGCTGGTCGCAGCGCTCGCCGGAGCCGAAATCGATGTCGGACGGCGACTGGTTGATCGGCTACGGTTGCGCCGCGACGTGCTACCCGACGCAGATGGCGCCCTCCGCGGCGCGCGTGCGTCTCCAGCGCGACGGCCGCGCCCGCGTCGAGATCGCCGGCCACGAGATCGGCACCGGCGCCTACACCATCATCGCCCAGACTGCAGCCGAACGGCTTGGCGTGCCGCTGGAGAAGGTTTCGGTCTTTATCGGCGACAGCGATCTGCCGCCGGCGCCGGTCGCGGGCGGCTCGAACTCTACGGCCAGCACCTGTTCGGCGGTGATGATGGTGTGCGACCAGATCCGGCAGCGCCTGTTCAAGGCGGTGCTGCCGAATGAAAGTCTGACCGACAGGGCCAAGGAAACTATCGGCATGGGCCAGACGCCAGCGGTGCAGGCCGCAAAGAGCGATCGCCCGCTCGATATCCAGAAGGCGTTCGACGCACTCGGCGTTGGCGTGGTCGAAGAATATGGCGAGTGGAAGCCGGAAGGCGCGCCGCTGGATGCCTTCCAGGCCATGCACAGCGGGCAAGCGCGGCTCATCGGCGGCAGCAACATGAAGGACAAGATCGCCTATGCCTTCGGCGCGGAGTTCGTCGAGGTCAGGGTCAACCGCTTCACGCACGAGATCCGCGCGCCGCGCCTGGTCGGTGCTTTCGCGGCGGGCCGCATCATGAATCCGCGCACGGCGCGCAGCCAGCTCATGGGCGGCCTGATCTGGGGCATGTCCTCGGCGCTGCTTGAGGCAACCGAGATCGACGAGCGCACGGCGCGCTACGTCAACGACAACTTCGCCGATTATCTCGTGCCCGTGAATGCGGACGTGCCTGGCGTCGAGGTGATCCTGCTCTCCGAGCAGGATGATCACATCAACCCGGCCGGCGCGAAGGGGATCGGCGAGCTCGCCAATGTCGGCACCAACGCCGCGGTCTGCAACGCCCTCTATCACGCCACGGGCCAGCGCATCCGCAAGCTCCCCGTGCGGCTGGAAAATATCGAGGTGTGAGGGGTGGAAACCCTGGTAGCGTTGCGCTAGACACCTCTCCGCCTCAAACCGAAGGTGTCTTATGCAGCGTTTTCAGCGCGCGCTCCTCGCCCTGATGTCGGCACTCGCGATCACCGTGATCGGCGGCGTGTCGCATTTCGTTTCCACCACGGCCTCGGCCCAGACCGCAGGAAAGACCATGACCACAGCTTCAGGCTTGCAGATCATCGACAACGTCGTCGGCACCGGCGCCTCGCAAAGCCCGGCCAGATCTGCGTGATGCACTACACCGGCTGGCTCTACGAGAACGGCCAGAAGGGCAAGAAATTCGACTCGTCCGTCGACCGCAACGAGCCGTTCGAGTTTCCGATCGGCAAGGGCCGCGTCATCGCCGGCTGGGACGAGGGCGTTGCTTCGATGAAGATCGGCGGCAAGCGCACGCTGATCATCCCGCCGCAGCTCGGCTACGGTGCGCGCGGCGCTGGCGGCGTGATCCCGCCGAATGCGACGCTGATGTTCGACGTGGAATTGCTGGCGGTGAAGTAACCGCAGGTCGCACGTCCCGGGCTCCACGCTCTTTCTTCCGCGTGGTTCAGACGGGGATGGCGAGGACAAGCCCGGCCGTGGCGGACATATCCGCACCAACAATAAGACCGGCCCTTTGGCCGGTCTTTTCGCTTTCAGCTCTGCGCCGATTACTCGGTACCGCGCTTTGCAGCCGCCGCGGCGCGATCGATCGCCCCCTTCGCGGCGTCCTTGGCATTGCCCATGGCGTGCTGGCCCTTGCCCTTGACCTCCTGAACCGCGCCTTCACCCTTCATGCGGAACCGGTGGCTTCACCGACGCCCTGCTTGGCCTTGCCGATCGCCTCGTTGGTGGCGCCCTTGATCTTGTCGGTCGTGCTGCCCATGAAACTCTCCTTGCGGTTTGCTCAGGAAAGCAACGCCGGGCGGCTATGAGCGTTTCGATTTTGGTATGGCTTGATGCCGCGGCTTTGGTTAGCTTGCCGCGCACGGAACCAACAGAAAGCAAGATCAATGACCGGCCACGATCACACGCATTCCCACCGTCACGATCACGATGATCGCTGGAAACATGATGGCGTGCGCGTCATTCCCGGCAACCAGCTCGATCCGAACGTGCCCTCGACGCCCGGCATGGATCGCAAGGCCGCGATCAATTTCGCGCGCGTCGGCGCGCAGAAACTGTGGGCCGGCACCGTCAGCATCAAGCCTGACGCCAAGACCGGCGCGCATCACCACGGCCATCTCGAAAGCATCATCTATGTGGTGAAGGGCAAGGCACGCATGCGCTGGGGCGAAAATCTCCAGTTCACCGCGGAAGCCGGCCCCGGCGATTTCATCTACGTGCCACCTTACGTGCCGCATCAGGAGATCAACGCCAGCCCCGACGAGGTGCTGGAATGCGTGCTGGTGCGCAGCGACGGCGAGGCGGTCGCGATCAATCTCGACATCGAGCCGGTCGAGAAGCCCGAGACGGTGCTGTGGGTCGATCCCATTCACCGGGATCCGAACGAGAAGCAGTAGGGCTGCCTGACGAACTTGCGGGGGTCTATGCGACAGAACCCCGCAGGCCGAGGGCCAAAAATATTCGGAAGCCGTGTCGGATGGCCGCCGGTCCATCCGTCCTTGGGCGGAACCCCTCGCAAGGAGCTTCTGATGCCCAAGATGATCTTCGTCAACCTGCCGGTGACCGACCTCACGCGCGCCACCGCCTTTTATGAGGCGATTGGCGCGGTCAAGAACCCGCAGTTCAGCGACGAGACGGAGTCCTGCATGGTCTTTTCCGAGACCATCTACGCCATGCTGCTGACCCACGACAAGTTCCGCCAGTTCACGCCGAAGACGATCGCTGACGCCAAGACCTCGAGCGAGGTGCTGATCTGCCTGTCCGCCGACAGCCGCGACGCCGTCGATGACATCGTCGGCAAGGCGAAGACCTCGGGCGGCGCGGCCGATCCGGGTCCCAAGCAGGATCTCGGCTTCATGTATGGCCGCAGCTTCGAGGATCCGGACGGCCACATCTGGGAAGTGATGTGGATGGACGTGGCGGCCGTCACCACCCAGCCCGCCATGACGAACGCCTGATCGCCCCCTCAACAAAATCGAAATCCCGCAGAGGAGCATCCACGATGTCCAAGGTCACGCCCTGCCTGTGGTTCAACGGCAACGCCGAGGAAGCCGCGAATTTCTACGTGTCTCTCTTGCCCGACTCCAAAATCCTGCACGTTCAGCGCAACGTTACCGACAACCCGTCTGGCAAGGAGGGCTCGGTGCTCGTCGTCGAGTTCACGCTGGGCGGGCAGCGCTTTGTCGCGCTGAACGGCGGCATGAAGATGGAGTACACTCACGCGCTCTCGCTGATGATCAATTGCGCGGACCAGGCGCAGGTCGACAGCGTCTGGGAGGCCTTCCTCGCCCACGGCGGCAAGGAAGAGCAGTGCGGCTGGCTCAAGGACCGCTACGGCGTGTCCTGGCAGGTGGTGCCCACGGTGATGTTCGAGTACTTCTCGAGTTCCGACAGGGCCGCGGCGAAGCGCGCGATGCAGGCCATGATGAAGATGGTCAAGCTCGACATCGAAGGCGCGCGCCGCGCGTTCGAGGACAAGTCGGCGGCGTGAGGCCAGCCACACATGCGCTGTCATCGCCCAGCTTAACCGACGTACGAGGATACCGAGAAGCCGCGGCGTACTGGATGCCCCGCCTTCGCGGGGCATGACAGCGGAGGTAAGGGCGGCAGACGCACTCTACGCTAATAATTGATCCGCAGCCCCATGCCGCCGTGGATGGTGTTGCCGACCGGCTGCGGGCCGAGCGTGCCGTTGACGAATAAGTCGGCGATCCAGCCTTTGGAGAGGCGGAAGCCGAGCCGTCCGCCATATTCGAACCAGCCCTGGTTGCCCATCGTCGGCACCACCATGCCGTCGCCGGTCACGGTGGCGACGATGCCGCTATGGGTCGCGAACGACTGCACCCAGCCGCCATTGATGTTGGTCTCGATGTTGCTGCCGTAGAGATGGGTCCATTGGCCGCCGATCTTGACGAGGCAGGTGCGGTCGGTGCCGGTCGCGATGCTGGCGTCGAACGGGTTGAATGCCACCGCGCTGTCCGCGTAGCGGGACACGCGCTGCCAGAGCTGCCAGACCTCGACGGAGGCCGCGACCTCGTCGCGAGGCGACAGGCGGCTCATCCAGCCGGCGCGGCCGTAGACGGCGTAGTTCGAGGCGTTGGTCGCGCTCGTGACGCTCACCGGGCTCAGGCTGGTATTGTAGCTGCGGGTGTAGCGCACCTTCTCCCACGGCGTCAGGATCGTGCCGATGTCGAAGAACGGCCGTGACGAACCCCAGTCGGTGAAGTCATAGCGCAGCGCGAAGGCGCCCATCGGCGCGCTCGTGACGTTGTAGCCGCCTTCGCTGTATTGCGTGTAGGCGATGCCGGCGAGCAGCGACAGATTGTTGGCGAGCTCCTTGCGGCCGTGGATGCCGGCCGAAAACGAGCCGGCCGAGCCGAACGCGCTGATGCAGTCGCTGCAATTGATCTGCTCGTTGACGCCGAGCAGCACCGTCCCGAGCACCCGGTTGGTGACCATCTGGTTGAAGCGCTGGTTCGCGAGGCCGCCGATCGAATTGCCGCTGGAATCGGCGCCGGTCGGAGTTGGGCTTGGTACCGGGTACGGGTTTGGCGAGGGCGACGGCGAAGGAGTTGGCGAGGGCGAGTATGTTGGTGTGGGAGTCGGCGAATATGTCGGCGTTGGCGTCGGCCCGCCGCACTCGGACTCGCAGGCAGCCTGGGCTGCGGCCGAATGGGCGCCAAGCGCCGCGAGCGCAAGCATGGCGGCTGTGGCCAGCGCGCCGGCGAGGAGGACGCGCCCGAAGCGGTACTTCGCCATCGTCAGCGCCCGCACAGCATGCCGTCGTCATGAACGGTGGGTGTGATGGTCGGCGAGGCGTCCGCATATTGGTTGACCGCGCACAGCCCGGCATTCGCGGCGCAGTTTGCTGCGAACGTCCAGGGCGGCGTATTCGTCTTGGTGATGCTGACCTTGCCGCCGGACGAGGTGATGACCGCGGTGTCGCCGGGCTGGGTGAGCTGCAAGCATTGGAGGCTCAGCGTGCAGACGCTGGCCGCGCCGTCCTGAAGCACGACGACGGAGCGTCCACGCTGCGACAGGATGTCGAGCGTGGTGCCGCGAACGCCGATGGTCGCGAGCGGCGTCGTGATCTTATAGGCGGTCTTCTCCGAGTGTCCGGTGACGAATCGGAACGCGCCGGTGGCCATGCGGATCGCGACGTCGCGATAGCTGCGCTCATCGTTGAAGACGGTGCGGTCGAGCTTCAGCGTCGCGCTCGGCCCGAGCGACAGGTTGGTGCTGTCGGCCATGACGAAGCGCGCGGCGCTGTCGGCGCCGGTGCGCACGGTCTCGTCGCGCAGCATGCTGTCGCCGACATTGATCTGCGTCGTGGTCGAGGCCACGCGTACCACTTCGTTCTGGATCACGATCGCTTCGCCGACGCGGGTCTGCGCCTGCGCGCCGGACGCCGCGCACGAAACGGCCGAAAACATTGTGGGCAAAAGCAGGAAACGCAAATTCATTTCGCAACCGATCGATATGTCCCTGATCGTACCGGATCGCGCACGCTTGCGATGTGGCGTAATTATCACAAGCGGCGCGGGACGCGCGTTATGCTTAGTGACAGTTGCGGCAGAATGCGTTCAAAGAAGTGCACGAGTTTTATTTTTGTCCAGGGGTGACGTAGATTTGTCACGCAAAACATCTCTACAACGGCCGATTGAATTGCCTGCGGCTCCGCTGATGTCGCGGAGCGCAGTGATCGCTGTCGCGATTTTCCTGGTGGCGCATCTCGGGCTGCTGATCGGTCTCACCACGCCGGAGAAATTCGTCTTCGACGAGGTGCATTACGTGCCGGCTGCGCGGCAGATGCTTGCCCCCGTGATGGCGCAGCCCGTGCTCAATCCCATGCATCCGCCGCTGGCGAAAGAGCTGATCGCGCTGTCGATCGCGACGTTCGGAGACAATGCGCTGGGCTGGCGCTATCCGGGAACGCTGTTCGGCGCACTCGCGATCGTCGCGATCTATCTCTGCGGTCTCGCGCTGTTCTCTGCGCAATCGCCCGCGATCGCCGCTGCGCTGATCGCGGCCTGCAACCAAATGCTGTTCGTGCAGGCGCGCATCGCCATGCTCGACATCTTTGCGCTTGCCTTCGGTCTGCTCGCGACCGCCGCCTTCATGCACGGATTCCGAAAACAGCGCCCGCACGCGCTGTTCGCGCTCGCGGGCAGCCTGTTCGGTCTCGCCGCGGCCTGCAAATGGAGCGGCCTGTTTCCGCTGGGCGTCTGCATCGTCATCGTCGCCGTGATCCGCCTGATGCAGCGTTGGCGCACGCTGTTCGCCGACGCCAAGCCGGACGACTGGTACCGGCCTAACCTCTGGCCCGACCTCAGGCTGCGCCATATCGCGCTCTGTTTTGCGGCACTGCCCGCGGTGACGTATCTCGCGGCCTTCGTGCCGCTCTACGGGCTGTCGCTATCCGATCTGATCGAGGCGCAGCGCCGCATCTTCGCCGACAACACCACCACGGCGATCGCCGGCCACACCTATATGAGCGCTTGGCCGTCCTGGCCGTTGCTCGCGCGTCCGGTCTGGTTCCTGTTCGACAAGATCGGCGACGACCGGATCTCCGCGATCGTCTTCCTCGGCAATCCGCTGGTGCTGTGGCCGGCGTTGCCCGCGCTTGCCGTCGTGCTGCGTGACTTCATCGTCACGCGCCGCTGGGATGCGTTCCTAATCGTGTCGTTCTATTTCGGCCCCTGGCTTGCCTGGGCACTGCTGCCGCGCACGCTGGGCTTCATCTACTACTATCTGCCGGCCGCAACCGCAGCCTCGCTTGCACTCGTGTATGTGCTGCGCAGGGATGGCGTGCCGCGCTGGGTGCTGTGGGCCTACGTCGGCGTCGCGGCCATTGGTTTTGCGGTGATGCTGCCGATTTCGGCGGCGTTTGTCGGCACGTCGATGCAGACGTTCAACCGCTTGATGCTGTTTCAGAGCTGGATCTGACAACAAAAATCCGCCCGTCGCCCGTGCGGCGGGCGGTCGTTGACGCGGCGATCACTTCGACGCCGTCTTGGTTTCCATGTTCACGACCTGGACGCGGCGGTTGATCGGGTCGGCGCCGTTGGCGGCGTCCTTCAGCTTGGTCTTGCCGTAGCCGACGGTGACGAGATCGCTGCCATTGAGGCCGTAGTTCTGCACCAGATACTTTTTGATGGTGTCGGCGCGCCGCTCGGAGAGCCCCTGGTTGAACTCCTCGCCGCCGATCGCGTCGGTGTGGCCGGCGACCACGAAGGTCGAACCCTTCAGCACCGGATCGGACAGCGCCTTGCCGAGCGCCTGCACCGAGGCCATCGAGGTTTTGGCGATGTCGGCCGAGTTGTAGTCGAACTGGATCTCCAGATCGATCTTCGGCTTGGTCGCGGCAAGCTCGGCAATCTGCTCACGCTCGCCCATCGAGAGCGAACGGGTCTGCCGGTTGCGCACGGTGTTGAGGAAGGTCGCTTCCTTGGCCTGCTGCGCCGTGTCGGCCTGCGGACCGACGGACAGGCCGCGCGTCACCGGCTTCGGCTTCAACGCATCCAGGATCTGGTTGGCGGAGACGTTGTTGTCGCCGGCCAGCGCCAGGCCCGCCGTCATCGACAGCGTGGCCGTAAGGGTAATCGCCTTCAGTCCAAAGAACTTATTGAAATGGGTCATTGTCGTATCCTCGCTGTGACGCCCGATGGCGATTTGATGCTGCGAGCATAGGCAGGGTTCAATTGCCTTGATGTGATTCGGGTCACATTCAGAAGTGGCCGGAAATTCCATGTGCATCTTAGCGCCGGAGCCGATCGGCATCCACGGCGTGTCCAGCGAGTGGCAGCGGCCTACCATCGAGGCAGCAAAGGCTCGTGTCGGGAAGTAACGCTGTCTCACTCGCCGGAGTGCAGCTCTACCTCGCCTTTTCGACGTCGATTTCAGCAACTCGCTGGACTCGGGACGATGGCGGGTACAATCTCGCTGTCATTGCTCGTCACCAGTCGTTGTTGCCCGCTGCGTCAGCAGCCCGAACAGTAACCGTCGCAGCGTCTTTCAGCTCGGTTCGAGCAGCTGAAATCCCTGGGTGATCCAGCTCACAGTGCGTTGTCGTGAATTGGATCAGATTGCTCCCATCGGATCGCTTAATTCGATCCGATGGCAGCGAAGAAGTTTGGATCAGGGGAGAATGCTCATGCGCTTCTTGATCGCAGCAATTTCAGTCGCAGCATTTATTGTCAGCGGCAACGCGGCTTTCGCCGACAAGCGCGTCGCCTTCGTGGTCGGCAACGCCGCTTACAAGAATGTCCCGCAGCTCCCCAACCCGGCGATCGATTCCAAGTCGATGGCCAGGGTGCTGCGCAATGTCGGCTTCGATGTCGTCGAGGGCTCCAACCTCACCCGCGACGCCATGACTGCAAAGCTTTTGGAGTTCGGCAAGAAGAGCGAGGGCGCCGATGTCGCCGTGTTCTTCTATGCCGGCCACGGGATCGCCGTGAACGGCGTCAACTACCTGTTGCCGATCGACGCCGACCTGAAATCCGAGATGGACGTCAAGCTGGGCGCGGCGATCAATGTCGACATCACGCTCGATCAGACCATGGCGGATGCGAAGGTGAAACTGGTGTTCCTGGACGCCTGCCGTGATAACCCGTTCGCCGCGAAGATCCGTTCGGCCAAGGCAACCCGCTCCGTCAACGTGCAGACTGGCCTTGCCGAGATGAAGTCGGGCGAGGGCACACTGATTGCCTTTGCCACCGGCCCCGGCCAGACCGCGCTCGACGGCGAGGCCGGCACCAACAGCCCGTTCACCCGGGCCCTCATCGCCAATATTGCTCAGCCAGGCGTCGAGATCCAGCAGGCGATGACCAAGGTTCGTGCCCAGGTCAGCGACGAGACCAATAAGGGGCAATTGCCCTGGGGGCACACCAACCTCACCGGCAACGTCTATCTCAATCCGGTTGGCGCGCCGGCTGCGGTCACCACCGAAACGTCGAACGCGCCGGTGTCGACCGCGACCAAGCAAGGCTCCGACATCGAGCTCGAGTTCTGGCGCTCGATCAAGGACTCCAACAAGGTGGAAGAGCTCAACGCCTATCTCACCAACTATCCGAACGGCACGTTCAAGTCGCTCGCGCTCGCCCGCATCGCGGCGTTGCAGGATGGACCGTCCAGCACCACCCGCAATCTGTCGGCCGGGATCGATCCCGCGACCTTCACCGAAGAAGCCAACCAGGTGTCCGAAGACCAGATCGGTCTCGACAAGGGCCAGCGCCGCGACGTGCAGCGCCGCCTCATCGGGCTCGGCTTCGACGTCAAGGCGACCGGGAAGTTCGACGACGAGACCCGTTCCGTGATCAAGCGCTGGCAGGCGGCACGCGGCTATCCCGCAACCGGATACCTCAACAAGCTCCAGCACAAGGCGTTGCTGTCGGAGATCGTCTCGGCCCGCGCGGCCTCCTCCGAGCAGGCGGACGACGAGCCTGTGCGTCGTCGTTCCTCCGGTGGTGGCGGCCGGCGTCATTATAGTGGGGGTGGCGGTGGCGGCCCGATGGGCGGCCCCGGCGGCCTGCTCGGCGGCATGATGGGCGGATTGTTCGGCCGCCGCTGAGAAGCAGAGAGTGAGGCGAAGGCGGCCCGGTCCGGGCCGCCTTGCATGTCGGGAAACCTGCGCTCATCGATCGTCGCAAAGCCGTCGCGTGATGGCCTGCCTGCGAACAAGAATTCGGCCAGATGCGGGCCTAGCAAAACTCTTGTTCCACCACCCGCCAACAAAGGGAGCTGAGTTCCATCCAGTGCAGAGGCCGAGTGACTATCAGTTCTATCGTGGCGGCCCGCCGGATCGGACAATCTTCCTGAGCGCGACGCCCGTCTATATCGGCGCGGCGATGATCGCCTTGGCGATCCTGGTGTCGACCCTGATCACGGGTCTCACCAGCCGCTATGTCGGCATCGAAGGTTCGACCGAAGAGAACATGTGGCTGGTCGATCGGCTCACCGGCAGCGTCTATCGCTGCCAGGCGGCCGAGCGGGGCAAGGCCGCCTGCGAGCCCGACATCGCCACCGGCAGCGTCGGCGAACGGTCCAGGACGCCGAAGGACGGCCGCTGATCGCTCGCGCCTTCGCGCGCTCAGCAAGAAAATTGTCGTCTCCGCAAAACGCACTCGCTCGGGAACGCACGGCTGCGAAGGCCGGCACGATGCCGGCGAACAGCGCGCATCGTCCGGCCGCGCTGTCAGCAGATGGCAGCGCGGCTTTTTTCCTGGGTTCGCCTTATTGTCCGCTTCTTCCTCTCGGCGCGAATCCCGCTACATTGCCCTTTGCAATGTCCCGCGCGCCAAAACCGCTTCCACTCACCACGACACAGGTCCGGCAGATCTGGCTGCACGCCCAGCGGCTGGACGTGCGCAGCCCGTTCGGGGATGGCGCGTTAGCTGTTGCCGATGCGATCGCGCATCTCGGCTACGTGCAGATCGACACCATCAACGTGATCGAGCGCTGTCATCATCACATCCTCTATAGCCGCATCCCGTCCTACCGCCGCGCCGATCTGCGTCATGCCCAGAGCGTCGACAAGAGCGTGTTCGAATACTGGACGCATGCGCTGTCCTACGTGCCGACGAATGATTTCCGTTTCTTCCTGCCGGCGATGCGCGAGCACCGCCGCGACGGGCACAAATGGTATGCCTCGGTGACGCCGGCCGACATGCGCAAGGTGATGCGGCTGGTCCGCGCCGGCCCGTTGACGATCCGCGACATCGAAGATGACGTGCTCACCGAGAAGGAGCATTTGTGGCAGAGCCGCAAGCCCTCGAAGCGGGCGTTGCAGCTCGCCTTCTATACCGGCGTCGTGACCATCAGCGAGCGCCAGGGCATGCTCAAGACCTACGAGCTGATGGCGCGCCATTTCGGCTGGGACAAGCTGCCGAAGCCGGCGTCGACAAAGGACCTAACGGCCTATTTGCTCGATCGGGCGTTGCGCTCGCAGGGCGTCGTGAGCCTCGATTCGGTCTGCCATCTCGATGCGCCGAGCAAGAAGGCGGTGGCGCGCCTGATCGCCGCGCGCGTCCGCCGCGGCGATCTCGTCTCCGTCGCGATCGACGGCGCCGGCAAGCAGGAGCATTGGGCTGCGCCGGCCTCGCTCGAAGCGAACGGTGAGGCGATTTCACCCGATCTCGTCCATATCCTGTCGCCGTTCGATCCCCTGATCATCCAGCGCAAGCGCACCAATCTCATCTTCGGCTACAACCATCTGTTCGAAGCCTATGTGCCGAAGCCCAAGCGCAAGTTCGGTTATTTCGCGCTCCCCGTGCTGGTCGGCGACGAGATCGTCGCCGCGCTCGACCTCAAAACCGACCGGCAGAACAAGAAGCTCTTGATGCAGAAATGGACCTGGGTCGGGGAGGGGAAGAAGACGGCGGGGCGCAAAGAGCTGAAGCAGAAAATCGAGGACGAGCTCGCTCGCTTCGAGCGGTTTCAATTGGCGGAGTGAAATTGGTCGCCGCCGACCTTGGACTCGCAGGGTGGGCAAAGCGAAGCGTGCCCACCACTGCTACCTCCGTAAAGGAAAAGTGGTGGGCACGGCGCTAAGGCGCCTTTGCCCACCCTACGAGACTACGCATCTCGACGAGACGGTCGAGCCAAACGCCGAACGCAATGCCGACCGCGTGAGCCATCAAATTCCATAGCGAGAAGAAGCGGCCGAGCAGCAGGGCGCCTGCAGTGGTGAGCCGGAATGCATCGAGCCACGGTGCATGCACCAGCCGGGAGAACTCGACCACGACCGCAATGGCAGTGGCGATGGCTGCGATCGGCAGCCGTGTCAGGCGCGGCACCAAAACCCCAACCATGAGGAACACCATGGTCGCCCACAGCAGCGAGCCGCCATACTTCACGATGAAGGCGGGAAGGCCGAACGGAAAGCCGTACCAGCGTAAGGCTAGCCCGCAGACGATCACGGCGAAGGCGAGTGCCGCGCGGAGCAGGGACGTCCGAACGGGTTTATGCGGCTGCGCCCCGTGCATTGCTCGCTCCATTGACTCTTTGCCCGCGATGCTCAAAACCGCCCCTAGCCTTAAAAAAGCAACAACCCGGGGGGAAGCCATGAGCCAGACCACGACCTTTGCCGGTTCCGCCGGCAGCGCCAAGAATACCAGCAAGAGCGAAATCGAGACCTCGACTATCCGCGCCATCTCCTGGCGCCTGATTCCGTTCCTGGTGCTGGCCTACTTCTTCTCCTATCTCGACCGCGTCAATCTCGGCTTCGCCGCGCTGACCATGAATGCCGAGCTGAAGTTCACGCCCCTGATCTTCTCCTGGGGCGCGGGCATCTTCTTCATCGGCTATTTCATCTTCGAGGTGCCGAGCAATCTGGCGCTGGAAAAGTTCGGCGCCAGCCGCTGGATCGCCCGCATCATGGTGACCTGGGGCATCATCTCGGCGCTGATGGCGCTGGTGAGCGGCGTGACGAGCTTCTACGTCCTGCGCTTCCTGCTCGGCGTCGCCGAGGCCGGCTTCTTTCCCGGCATCATCCTCTATCTCACCTATTGGTACCCGGCCGAATACCGCGCGCGCTTCCTCGCGGCCTTCGCCATCGCGGTGCCGGTCTCGACAGTGATCGGCGCGCCGATCTCGGGCCTGCTGCTCGGGCTCGATGGCGTGATGGGCCTGAGGGGCTGGCAGTGGCTGTTCATCCTCGAGGGCATCCCCTCGGTGCTGCTCGGCATCGTCACCTGGTTCTACCTCACCGATAAGCCCGAAAAGGCGGACTGGCTCTCGGCCGAGCAGAAGGCCTGGCTCAAGGCCAGGCTCGATTCAGAGGTCGCGGCCAAGCAGGCCGTGAAGCACCTGTCGCTCGGCGAAGCCTTGTCCTCGCCCAAGGTGATCGCGCTCAGCCTGATCTATTTCGGCTTCGTCGGTGCGCTCTATGGCATGCAGTTCTGGCTGCCGCAGATCGTCAAGGCCTTCGGCCTCACCAACGCGCAGACCGGCTTCGTCACCGCGATCCCGTATCTGTTCGGCACCATCGCGATGATCCTGTGGGCGCGGCATTCGGACGCCACGCGCGAGCGCGTCATGCATGTCGGCGCGCCGCTGCTGCTCACCGCCGTCGCACTCGGGATCTCCTCCTATCTCACCGATCCCACCCTGACGATGGTGGCGCTGACGGTGGCTGCGATCGGCGTGTTCTGCTGCTTCGGGGTGTTCTGGACCCTGCCCACCGCCTGGCTCTCCGGCATGGCGGCCGCCGGCGCCATCGCCCTGATCAATTCGATCGGCAATCTCGCCGGCTTCGCCGGGCCGTATCTGATTGGATGGGTCAAGGAGGCCACGGGCCAGACCTCGACCGGCCTTCTGGTGCTTGCCATCCTGCCGCTGATCGCCGGCATTCTGGTCTTCGCCGGCGGCCACGAGAGCAAGCACGAGTTCGCCGATCAGGCGCGGTGATGTCTCAAGCAGAAGCCCGGATGGAGCGAAGCGAAATCCGGGATGGGGCAGGCTGTCGGTCGGCAACCCGGATTACGCTACGCTCCATCCGGGCTACAGGCTGTTGGCTCCATAGGGTGGGCAAAGGCGCGCTTTTCGCGCCGTGCCCACCATCTTCCCGAATGGCGACAGGCGTGGTGGGCACGCTTCGCTTTGCCTACCCTACCGGCTTCGCGTGTCCAGGAATCACTGCGGCGCAAGCCGTTTCAGTCGGGCTGCTCGGACCGTCGCTTACGCGACCAGACGTCACACCCAAGCTAACTGTTTGACCGGTCTTACATCCTTACCATCCCTTAATGATCACGCTTTCCTGATGACTGACGATTATTGACTTTTATCAGTGATTAGTCGACATTTCTCCGGAACACAGAAACAGGAGTGTCTCCGATGTTCGTCCGGTCGGTTTTGTCGAGCTATTCCAAGCTCTTGGCAGGCGCTTCGCTGGCCCTGATGGCGGTTGCGCTGGCCGGATGCAATGACACCGTGGCCGAGAAGGCTGAACCGCCGCGGCCGGTCCTGGTCGCCACCGCTCATTACGAGGCCGAAACGCCGGAGCGCAGCTTCGTCGGCACCATCAAGCCCCGGATCGAGAGCGACCTCGGCTTCCGCGTCGCCGGAAAGGTCGCCAAGCGCCTGGTCGAAGTCGGCCAGACGGTCGAGGTCGGTCAGCCGCTCGCGACCCTCGACGAGGTCGACCTGAAGCTTCAGGCCGAGCAGGCCGTGGCCGAGCAGACCGCCGCAACAGGCGTACTCGCCCAGGCCGCTGCCGCCGAGCAGCGCGCCAAGGATCTGAAGGCCAAGGGCTGGACCACCGACGCCCAGATGGATTCGAGCCGTGCCGCCGCTGACGAGGCGCGTGCGCGCCTGAACCGGGCCGAGCGCTCCGTCGAACTGACCAACAATTCCCTTTCCTACGCGACGCTCGTTGCCGACGCCCGTGGCGTCGTCACCGCAACGCTGATCGAGCCCGGCCAGGTGGTCGCCGCGGGCCAGGCCTCGATCCGCGTCGCCCGCTTTGCCGAGAAGGAAGCGGTCGTCGCGATCCCTGAGACGCTGGTCGAACGCGCCAAGTCGGGCGTCGCCAGCGTCACTCTTTGGTCGGAGCCCAACAGGAAATACGCAGCGAAGCTGCGCGAGATCGCGCCCGCCGCCGATCCGGCCACGCGGACCTATCTCGCAAAGTTCTCGCTGCCCGAGGCAGATGACAAGGTTGCGCTTGGCATGACCGCGACGCTGACGCTGTCGGACGCCGCCACCGAGCGCGTCGCGCGGCTGCCGCTGTCGGCGCTGTTCAACGAAGGCGGCAAGCCCTCGTTCTACGTCGTCGACGACAACGGCGCGGTTACGCTGCAGCCGGTCACGGTCAAGTCCTACGAGAGCAGCGACGTCGTCATCACGGGCGGCGTACCGGAGGCCGCCAGGATCGTCGCCCTCGGCGTGCAGAAGCTCGATCCGAGCCAGAAGGTGCGGATCGTGTCGTCACTGTCTTTCTGAGGCGCGGAGCATGATCCGGACCCGGAGGGCCGCGCTAGCGCAAAGTGTGTAGCGGTTTTCCGAAAAGATCATGCTCAAACAATAAGAGTTCCGTCGTTGCGAGGTGAGTTTCGGCCCTAGCGCCTACGCGAAGGCTGAAGCGGCGAAGCGATCCAGCACTTGCCCAGCCCCCTGGATTGCTTCGCTGCCTTGCGATGACGGGTTGAACAGAGTGGCTGTCGTTTTTTGGCAATTGGATCGTCTTACGGAGAGTGCGATGAAGCGCTTCAACCTTTCGGCCTGGGCCGTCAGCCATCCGACGCTGGTCCTGTTCCTGATGATCGTGCTCGGCGCTGCCGGCTTCTTCTCCTACGAGAAGCTCGGGCGTGCCGAGGATCCGTTCTTCACGGTGAAGGTGGTCAACGTCTCCGTGATGTGGCCGGGCGCGACTGCGCAGGAGATGCAGACCCAGGTCGCCGACCCCATTGAGAAGAAGCTGCAGGAGCTGCCTTACTTCGAGAAGGTGCAGACCTACTCCAAGCCCGCCTTCACCGCGCTCCAGGTCACCTTCCGCGACAACACGCCGCCTAAGGACGTGCCTTATCTGTTCTATCTCCTGCGCAAGAAGCTCGTCGACGTGCAGGGCCAGCTGCCCTCGGGCATCCTCGGCCCCGTCGTCAATGACGAATTCTCCGACGTCGATTCCATCCTCTATATGATGACCGGCGACGGCGCCGACTACGCCCAGCTCAAGAAGGTTTCCGAGGGCTTCCGCCAGCGCCTCCTGAAGGTGCCCGGCGTGACCAAGGTCGACGTCTACGGCACCCAGGACGAGCGCATCTATGTCGAGTTCTCGCATGCCAAGCTTGCGACGCTGGGCATCACGCCGCAGGCGCTGTTCGATTCGCTCGCCAAGCAGAACAACGTGACCCCGGCCGGCACGGTCGAGACCTCGTCGCAGCGCGTGCCGCTGCGCGTCACCGGCGCGCTCGACGGCGCCAAGGCCGTGGCCGAGACCCCGGTCGAGAGCAACGGCCGTGTCTTCCGCCTCGGCGACATCGCGACCGTCACCCACGGCTATGTCGATCCGCCGAGCTTTGTCGTGCGGCAGGAAGGCAAGCCCGCGATCGGCATCGGCGTCGTCACCGCCAAGGGCGCCAACATCCTCGAGCTCGGCAAGGAGGTCGAGAAGGCGACCGCCGAATTCATGAAGGCGGTGCCGCAGGGCGTCGATGTCGAGCTGATTGCCGACCAGCCCAAGGTCGTCGAGCACGCGGTCGGCGAGTTCGTGCATTCCTTCATGGAAGCGCTCGTGATCGTGCTGTTCGTCTCGTTCCTCGCGCTCGGCTGGCGCACCGGCATCGTGGTCGCGCTCTCCGTGCCGCTGGTGCTCGGCATCGTCTTCATCGTCATGAACACGATGTCGCTTGACCTGCACCGCATCACGCTTGGCGCGCTGATCATCGCGCTCGGCCTGCTCGTCGACGACGCCATCATCGCGGTGGAGATGATGGTGGTGAAAATGGAGCAGGGCTGGGATCGCATCCGCGCCGCGTCCTTTGCCTGGGAATCTACTGCGTTTCCGATGCTCACGGGAACGCTGGTCACGGCCGCTGGCTTCCTCCCCATCGGCTTTGCCAATTCCGCGGTCGGCGAATATGCCGGCAGCATCTTCTGGATCGTGGCGATCGCGCTGGTCGCCTCCTGGTTCGTGGCGGTGATCTTCACGCCCTATATCGGTGTCAAGCTGCTGCCGGACATGAAGTTGCACCACAACCACGATCCGCATGCGGTCTACGAGACCCGCATGTACCGTGGCCTGCGCGCGATCGTGCAGTGGTGCGTCAATCACCGCATCACGGTGGTGGTCGCGACGGTCGGCGTCTTCATCGCTTCGATCGTCGGCTTCGGCCACGTCCAGCAGCAGTTCTTCCCGCTGTCGGAGCGGCCCGAGCTGTTCCTCCAGCTTCGCCTGCCGGAAGGCACCGCCTTCAACGTGACTGAGAAGGCGGTGAAGAAGGCCGAGACGCTGCTCAAGGACGACAAGGATATCGCGACCTACACGGCCTACGTCGGGCAGGGCTCGCCGCGCTTCTGGCTCGGCCTCAACCCGCAGCTTCCGAACGAGGCCTTCGCCGAGATCGTCATCGTCGCCAAGGGCGTCGAGGCGCGCGAGCGCATCAAGGCCAAGATCGAGAACGCGGCCGCCGACGGCATGCTGAGCGAGGCGCGCGTTCGCGTCGACCGCTTCAACTTCGGTCCGCCGGTCGGCTTCCCCGTGCAGTTCCGCGTGATCGGCCCCGACGCCAACAAGGTGCGCGAGATCGCCTACCAGGTCCGCGACATCATGCGGCAGAACAAGAGCGTCAAGGATGTCCAGCTCGACTGGAACGAGCAGTCGCCCTACCTCAAGCTCGTCGTCGACCAGGACCGCGCGCGGGCCATGGGCCTGACGCCGCAAGACGTCTCGCAGGCGCTTTCAATGCTGATCTCGGGCGCGCAGGTCACGACCGTGCGTGACGGCATCGAGAAGGTCGGCGTGGTCGCCCGTGCGATCCCGTCCGAACGCCTCGACCTCGGCGGCGTCGGCGACCTGACCATCACCTCGCGCAACGGCGTTGCCGTTCCGCTGCAGCAGATCGCCAAGATCGAGTACTCGCATGAGGAGCCGATCCTGTGGCGGCGCAACCGCGACATGGCGATCACCGTGCGCTCCGACGTCGTCGACGGCGTGCAGGCGCCCGACGTCACCAACCAGATCACGCCGAAGCTGAAGGCGATCAAGGACAACCTCGAGCCGGCCTACCGCATCGAGCCGGGCGGCGCGTTCGAGGAATCCGCCAAGGGCAATGCCTCGATCTTCATCCTCTTCCCGGTGATGGTCATGGTGATGCTGACGCTGCTGATGATCCAGCTCCAGAGCTTCTCGCGCCTGATCCTGGTGTTCCTGACCGCGCCGCTCGGCATCGTCGGCGCGTCCCTCGGGCTCAACGTCGCCAGCCAGCCGTTCGGCTTCGTGGCGCTGCTCGGCCTGATCGCGCTTGCCGGCATGATCATGCGCAACACGGTCATCCTGGTCGACCAGATCGAGACCGACGTCTCCCACGGCCTGACCCGGCGCGAGGCGATCGTGGAAGCAACCGTCCGGCGCGCCCGTCCGGTCGTGCTGACGGCGCTTGCGGCCATCCTCGCCATGATCCCGCTGTCGCGCTCGGCGTTCTGGGGCCCGATGGCGATCACGATCATGGGCGGATTGTTCGTTGCAACCTTCCTCACGCTCCTGTACCTGCCGGGTCTCTACGCGCTCTGGTTCCGCAAGAGCCTGGACGAGGCGGGCGCCGGCGAGGAGGCCGCTGCGCCGCAGCATGGGAGCGATGCCGAGCCGGCAATTCCGCTTGCTGAGGCGGCTGAATAAATGAAGAGTAGCGACTAACGAGTCCTGACAGATGACACTGATTGCGGAACATATCGAAGGCGACACCCGGGAGCGCATCCTCGAGGTGGCCGAGCGGCTGTTCCGCCAGATCGGGTACCAGAAGACCACGGTCGGGGACATCGCCAAGGAGCTCAGGATGAGCCCCGCCAACGTCTATCGCTTCTTCGAATCGAAGAAGGCGATTCACCAGGCGGTGGCGCGGGCGCTGATGGGCGAGGTCGAACTCGAGGCGCAGCGGATCGTGGCGAGGCCCGGTCCGGTGCTGGCGCGCTTCCGGGAGCTGCTCACCACCATCAACCGCATGAACACCGAGCGCTATGTCGGCGATTCCAAGCTGCATGAGATGGTCGAGATCGCGATGCAGGAGGATTGGGACGTCTGCGTCGCCCATATGGAATGTATCGCCTCGTTCATGGGGCAGATGATCGCGCAGGGCGTGGCCTCTGGCGAGTTCGAGGCGCCGGATCTGCAACTGGCTTCGCTGTGTGCCTGCACCGCGATGATGCGTTTCTTCCACCCTCAGATGATCGCCCAGTGTGCCACCAAGCCGGGCCCGACCATCGACCAGATGATCGATTTCGTCATCGCGGGTCTGTCGCCGCGCCACTGACGGGCGGAGGAATTTCTCATATAAGCAGCTTCACCGTCATTCCGGGGCGGTCCGCAGGACCGAACCCGGAATCTCGAGATTCCACAATGCGCAATTGCGCATTGGGCTTCGTTGCTTCGCATCGCCCCGGAATGACGGCGGGGTTTTGACGCCGAGGCGGACCAACACACTCCGTCATTGCGAGCGCAGCGAAGCAATCCAGACTGTCTCCGCGGCGGGAGCCTGGATTGCTTCGCTGCGCTCGCAATGACGATCAGGAAAAAACCAGCGTGACCGACAAAGACCTGTATTTCTACGAGCCGGCCAAGGGCCACGGCCTCAAGCACGATCCCTTCAACGCGATCATCGCGCCGCGGCCGATCGGCTGGATCTCCTCCCGCGATGCCAGGGGCCACGTCAACCTCGCGCCCTACAGCTTCTTCAACGCGTTCTGCTACACCCCGCCGATCATCGGCTTCTCCTCCACCAACTGGAAGGACTCGGTCGAGAACATCCAGCAGACGAAGGAATTCGTCTGGAATCTCGCCACGATGGATCTCGCCAAGCAGATGAACGCGACGGCGGCGCATGTCTCCCCTGAGGTTGACGAGTTCAAGATTGCAGGCCTGACCGCTGTGCCCGGCAGGCTCGTCAACGTGCCGCGCGTCGGCGAGAGCCCTGTCGCCTTCGAGTGCAAGGTGTCCGACATCGTTCGCCTCAAGGGCGCCGACGGCAAGGAGGCCGACGCCTGGCTGACGCTCGGCGAGGTCGTCGCCGTCCACATCGACAAGGCCATGATCAAGGACGGTGTCTATCAGACCGCCGCCGCCCGCCCGATCGTCCGCGCCGGCCGCCGTGGCGACTATTTCGAGATCAGGCCGGAAAACATGTTCGAGATGATCCGGCCGGATTGATCTGGCGCGGGCTACCCGCTCTCTCAGTCTCGTCATTCCGGGGCGCGCCGTTAGGCGCGAGCCCGGAATCCATGTACCCGCGGGCGCATGGATTCCGGGTTCACGCTTCGCGTGCCCCGGAATGACGATGGCGGCTTGAGCACTCCATTCCCCTCCCGGAACTGGCACCGCACCCCGGCCGTTATCACCCCGGGCCGCCCGGCCGCGTCAATTCGCATCTTTTTGCAGGCGAAGTGTTCACTTCTGCCGGCCACTTTCCGCTAAAATGCAGGTCACCGCGTGCTCCATAAGTTCTTGCCATGAGGTTTGCCATGAGCTTCCGCCGCGACACCCTCACAAAACCGATCTTTGCTCTCGCACGCGGCGTCTTGCCCGCAATGTCCGACACCGAGCGCGAAGCGCTGGAGGCCGGTGACGTCTGGTGGGATGCCGATCTCTTCAGCGGCAATCCCGACTGGTCGAAATTGCTGAACGTCACGCCTGCGACGCTGACGGAGGAGGAGCAGGCCTTCCTCAGGGGCCCGGTCGACGAGCTCTGCGCCATGCTAGACGAGTGGAAGATTTTTTGGGAGTGGCGCGACCTGCCGCACGATGTCTGGCACTTCATCAAGCGCGAGAAATTCTTCGGCATGATCATTCCAAAGGAGTTCGGCGGCCTCGGCTTCTCGCCCTATGCGCACTCCGAAGTCGTACGCAAGATCTCGACCCGTTCGATCGCCGCGGCCGTCACGGTGATGGTGCCGAACTCGCTCGGGCCCGGCGAGCTTCTGATGCGCTTCGGTACGAAGGAGCAGCAGGAGCGCTGGCTGCCGCGGCTTGCCGACGGCCGCGACGTTCCCTGCTTCGGCCTGACCAGTCCGGAAGCCGGCTCCGACGCCGCCTCGATGGTCGACACCGGCATCATCTGCAAGGACATCTTCGAGGGGCGTGAGGTCGTGGGCCTCAGGCTCAACTGGCACAAGCGCTACATCACGCTCGGCCCCGTCGCAACGCTCTTGGGCCTCGCCTTCAAGGCCTACGATCCTCATCATCTCGTCGGCGAGCAGGAAGAGCTCGGCATCACCGTGGCGCTGATCCCGACGCATCTGCCCGGTGTCGAGATCGGCCATCGCCATCTGCCGGCGATGCAGGTATTCCAGAACGGCCCGAACCGGGGCCGCGACGTCTTCATTCCGCTCGATTACGTCATCGGCGGCGAGGAGCGGCTGGGACAGGGCTGGAAGATGCTGATGACGGCGCTCGCCGCTGGCCGCGGCATCTCGCTGCCATCGCTGTCGGCTGCGGGCGCGGCGTTCGCGGCGCGCACCACCGGCGCCTATGCGCGCATCCGCGAGCAGTTCGGTATCTCCATCTCCAAGTTCGAGGGCGTCGAGGAGCCACTCGCGCGCATTGTCGCGACCGCCTACCAGCTCGATGCGGCGCGACGGCTCACCTGTGCGGCGCTGAACGCCGGCGTTCATCCCGCCGTCGTCTCCGGCATCATGAAGCTGCACGCGACTGAGCGGATGCGAACTACGGTCGACGACGCCATGGACATCCATGGCGGCAAGGCCGTGATTGACGGGCCACAAAACTATCTCGGCAATCTGTACCGCGCCGTCCCCGTCGGCATCACGGTGGAAGGCGCCAATATCCTCACCCGCAATCTCATCGTGTTCGGGCAGGGCGCGATCCGCGCCCATCCCTATCTGCTCGACGAGATGAATGCGCTCGCCGACGCCGACCGCGAGCGCGGGCTCGCCGCCTTCGACAAGGCGTTCTGGAAGCATGTCGGGCACAGCTTGCAGACGCTGGTCCGCGCCCTCAGTCGGAGCTGGACGTTTGGCGCCTTCGCGCCTGCGCCGGATGCTGGCGAGGCGACGCAATTCTATCGCCAGCTTTCGCGCTATTCCGCGGCCTTCGCGCTTTGCGCCGACATGGCGCTGCTCACGCTCGGCGGTGCGCTCAAGCGCAAGGAGATGCTGTCGGCGCGCTTCGGCGACATCCTCTCCGAGCTCTATCTGCTCTCGGCGGCGCTGAAGCGCTGGCAGGACGAAGGGCGGCAGAAGGAAGATTTCGCCGCGCTCGAATGGTGCATGGCGACGGGCTTCAGGACCATCGAAAACAGGCTCGCCGAAATTCTCGCCAATCTGCCGAACCGCTTCGTCGCTGTGATCCTCAAGCTCGTGGTCCAGCCCTTCGCCGCCCGCGTGCTCGGCCCAAGCGACCGCGTCGTGCACCAATGTGCTAGCCTCGTGCTGGAGCCGTCAGCCGCGCGCGACCGCCTCACGCCGGATCTTGCCCATGTCGATGACGACAGCGGCTTTGCCCGGCTGGAGCGTGCGTTCAAGCTGGTTGCAACGACCGATGCGATCGCAAAGCGCATGCGCGCCGCGCATATCCACGACTGGAAGGAGGCGGTCACCAACGGCGTGATCACGCAGGCCGAGGGTGAGCAGCTTGCCGCCGCTCGCGAAGCTGTCACAAAAGTGATCGAAGTCGACGATTTTGCGCCGGAGGCGCTGTCGCCGATTTACAAGAAAACCGGCGGCGTGCATCAGTTCTTCCAGGAACTCGGTGAACAGAGGGCGGCGAGCTGATGGCACGACCGGTTTTCATCGTCGACGGCAGCCGAACGCCGTTTCTCAAAGCGCGTTCGGGGCCGGGGCCGTTCACGCCGGTCGATCTTGCCGTGCAATGCGGCCGGCCGCTGCTGGCGCGCCAGCCGTTCGCGCCCACCGCTTTCGACCAGCTCATCCTCGGCTGCGTCAACGTGATCGCGGACGAGATGAATCCGGCGCGCGTTGCGGCGCTCAGGCTCGGCATGGGCGAGGACATGGTCGCCTTCACGGTGCAGATCAATTGCGGCTCCGGCATGCAGTCGATCGACACCGCGTACCGCTACATCCGTGAGGGCCATGCCGACATGATCCTCGCCGGCGGGACCGAGGCGCTGAGCCACGCGCCGCTGGTCTGGCCGAATTCAGGCGTGCGCTGGTTCGCCGGCCTTGCCACCGCCAAGGGCATGGCCGCGAAGATCGCGGCTGCGCTGAAAGTGCGGCCGCGCTTCTTGAAGCCGATCATTGGGCTCGAGCGCGGGCTGACCGATCCCATCACCGAATTGAACATGGGCCAGACGGCTGAGGTCGTCGGCCATCTCTTCGGCATCACCCGCGCGCAGTCCGATGCCTATGCCGCCGAGAGCCACCGCCGGCTCGCGCATGCGCAGGCGCAAGGCTATCTCAAGGGCGAGGTCGAGACCGCCTTCTCCCGCGACGGAAAGTTTTTCGACCATGACGACGGCGTACGGCCGGACTCCACGCCGGAGACGCTGGCGAAGCTGAAGCCGGTGTTCGAGCGCCCCTGGGGCCAGGTCACCGCCGGAAATTCCTCGCAAATCACCGACGGCGCCTCCTGGGTGATCCTTGCTTCCGACGAGGCCGTCGCAAAGCATAAGCTGATACCCAAGGCCGTCATCATCGACAGCAACTGGGCTGCGCTCGATCCGAGCATCATGGGGCTCGGGCCGGTGATGTCGGCGACGCCGCTGCTCACGCGTAACAATCTTACGATCAAGGACGTCGAGACCTGGGAACTCAACGAGGCCTTCGCCACGCAGGTGCTCGGCTGCCTCGCCGCCTGGAACGATGAAAAATTCTGCCGCGAGATCCTTGGTCTCGATGGTGCGGCCGGCGAGATCGATCGTGACAAGCTCAATGTCGATGGCGGCGCGATCTCGCTCGGCCATCCTGTCGGCACCTCCGGCAACCGTATCGTGCTGCACCTCGTCAACGCCATGAGGCGGCTCGGCACGCGGCGTGGTGTTGCAACGGAATGCATCGGCGGCGGGCTCGGCGGCGCCATGCTGATCGAGGCGGTGTGACCATGGATTCGAAGATCATGACCGCGCTCGGTGATCGCGTGCTGGCGCTCGGGCCTCAGCCCGCGGCCGAGGGGCCCTATCGCCATTTCAAGCTGACGCGCGATGCCGACGGCGTCGCCTGGCTGCTGTTCGACCGAGCCGATGCCAGCGCCAACACGCTGTCCTCGGACGTGATGGAGGAATTCGACGCCGTGCTCGCTTCAATCGAGACCGAGCGGCCCGCTGGCCTCGTGATCCGTTCGGCCAAGCCGTCCGGCTTCATCGCGGGCGCCGACGTCAACGAATTTCGCGGCGCCAGCGATCCCGGCATGGTGGAGACGCGCATCCGCGGCGCGCATGCGGTGGTCGATCATCTGGAGGCGCTGCGGCTGCCGACGGTCGCGGTCATCCACGGCTTCTGTCTCGGCGGCGGCCTCGAGGTCGCGCTTGCCTGCCAGTCGCGCGTCGCCATCGACGGCGCGCGCTTCGGCTTCCCCGAGGTGATGCTCGGCCTACATCCCGGCCTTGGCGGCACCGCACGCTTCACGGCGCTGGTCAATCCGACCCAGTCGATGGCGCTGATGCTGACCGGCCGCACCATCGATGCGCGCCGGGCCAAATCGCTCGGCCTCGTCGACACCGTGACGCAGGAGCGGCACGTCCACAATGCGGTGAAGGACGCGCTTTTCGGCCGGCTGAAGCGGGCGCGGCCGGGCCTTCTCACCCGCGCGGCCAAGTTCGGTCCCGTACGCGGCCTGGTTGCCAAGCGCATGAGGTCGGAGGCGGCGAAGGCGGCTTCCCGCGAGCACTATCCCGCGCCTTACGCGCTGATCGATCTCTGGGAGGCGCATGGCGGCAGCAAGGCCGCGATGCTGAAGGCGGAGCAGGCGTCGTTCGCCAAGCTGATGGTGACGCCGACCGCGCAGAACCTGATCCGAGTGTTCTTCCTGCGCGAGCAGATGAAGAAGGCGGCCGGCACCGGCAACACGGTCAAGCATGTCCACGTGATCGGTGCCGGTGCCATGGGCGGCGACATCGCTGCATGGTGCGCGGGGCAGGGGCTCCGCGTCTCGCTCGCCGACATGAAGCCCGAGCCGATCGCGGGTGCAGTGAAACGTGCCGCCGAGCTTTACGGCAAGATCATCCGCAAGCCGACCGACGTGCGCGACGCGCTCGATCGCCTGATACCTGACATGGACGGCGAGGGCGTCCGCAACGCCGATCTCATCATCGAGGCGGTGCCGGAAAAGCTCGAGCTCAAGCAGAAGATCTATGCCGGACTCGAGCCGCGGATGAAGCCGGGTGCGATCCTCTCGACCAACACCTCGAGCATCCCGCTCCAGGATCTGCGCAACGGTCTGGCGCGGCCGGAGCGGCTCGTCGGCCTGCACTTCTTCAATCCGGTGTCGCGGCTGCAACTGGTCGAGGTCGTCAACCATGACGGGAACGACCCGCAGGTGCTCAAGGAAGCGCTCGCCTTCGTCGGCGCGATCGACCGCCTGCCGCTCTCCGTGAAGAGCTCGCCTGGTTTCCTCGTCAACCGTGCGCTGACGCCCTACATGCTGGAAGCGATGGTGATGCTGGACGAGAAAACAGACCAGCGCCTGATCGACTCGGCGGCGGAGCAGTTCGGCATGCCGATGGGACCGATCGAACTGGCCGACCAGGTCGGGCTCGACATCTGCCTCGACGTCGGCGACATGCTGCGTACCAAGTTCGGCGATCTGCTGCCGCCGACGCCGGCCTGGTTGCGCGAGAGAGTCGCCAAGGGCGAACTCGGCCGCAAGACCGGCAAGGGCTTCTATGTCTGGAAGGACGGCAAGGCGGAGAAGGCGCCACTGCCCGAGACCGGCCCGCGCGTCACCGACCAGATGATCGATCGCCTGATCCTGCCGATCTCCAACGTCTGCGTCGCGGCCCTTCGCGAAGGCATCGTCGATGACGCCGATGCGGTTGACGGCGCCATGATCTTCGGCACGGGCTATGCGCCGTTCCGCGGCGGGCCGCTGAATTATGCGCGGACGCGCGGCGTGGAGAATATCGTCGCCACCTTGCGCACACTGGCCGAGCGGTTCGGCGGTCGCTTCGCGCCCGATCCGGGCTGGGACAATTTCAAGTGAGAGGCATATGACTGAAAAGGCTGACACCGAGCCGAACGGCGATCTCTGCATTCGCACGCTGGCGATGCCCGCCGACACCAACGCAAATGGCGACATCTTCGGCGGCTGGCTGCTCAGCCAGATGGACGTCGGCGGCGGCGTGTTTGCGTCGAAGGTCGCGAAGTCACGCACCGTCACGGTTGCGATCGAGGCGATGAATTTTCGTAAAGCGGTTTATGTCGGCGATCTCGTCTCGGTCTACGCCAATCTCGTGCGCGTCGGACGCACCTCGCTCACTGTGCATCTCGAAGCCTGGGCGCTGCGCCGCAGGGAGGAGCATCCGTTCCTCGTCACCGACGGCAATTTCACCTACGTCTCGATCGACGATCACGGCCGACCGCAGGAGATTGGTTCGACAGATGCATCGATTGCGACGTAAACGCGCGCGGCGTCGCGTCCGCTATCGTCGCGTCTTCGCCAAGAACAGGTCACAAAAGGGATGAGGTCCCAGCGTACTCCTTAGTGCGTCGATTCGGGGTTAAAAAACGGCTGATTTGCCCTAGGAACCTTTGGGCAGGACTGTCGTTATTTGCCCGCATTGAGGAAACGAACGGGCCATGCCGGACAGCTACATCATCGAAGTCAATTCGCAGACCGCAGGTATCGTGGTTCGCAATCCCGGAGGCTACTGCTTCTTCGCCTCGTCTCACCGCTTCAATCGCCTGGAAGGCCAGCTCTTTCGCAACGCGCGCGAAGCCGAGCGCGCTGCGCACAGGCTGGTTAACGGAGAGGTGAAGGAGGCGGCGTAGCGCTTTCCACGCGTCGTTCCGGGGCGCGCAAAAGCGCGTGGTCGGAATCTTTTGCCGACGACGCTGCTGTCCTCCCTTCTCTCCTTGCGGGAGAAGGTGGCGTAGGCGGCGGTGGGCCGCCGTTCTCTTAGGAAAAACGCCGATGCTTTGCATCGGCTATGGCGTCGGATGAGGGGTTGCCTCAGCTCACTCACAAGTAAGAGAGGCTCTCGCGGAGAGGGACCTCTCACCCGACTTCGCTTCGCGAAGTCACCCTCTCCCACACGGGGAGAGGGTAAAAATGATCACAGCTTCGTGGCTGCGCGCGACAACAGTTTCCAGTCGTCGCCCTGCTTCTGCCAGTTCATCAGAATGTGAAGGTTGGTCGGCACTTTTTTCCCATCGGCCGCCATCTCCTGCTCGGCGATCCAGTGGAATCGCACGATCGCGGCGGGGCCGACAACCTTGATGGTCGGGTCCTTGTATTCGATCGACAGGAATTTCGACTTGCCGTCGGTGGCGTTGGTGATGAAGGTCGCCTTGTCCTCGACCTTGCCGCTGGAATGGCTGTAGCTCAGATCGTCCCAGCAGAGCGCACCGAGCGCCTTCGGGTCGGCCGCGATCTGGGCGAGGCGAAAGGCCTCGACCTTCTTCGCCACGGCCTCTTCGTCCGCCGAAGCCGCCAGTGCGCCGGATGCTGTGAGGGCGAGGGTGGAGACGGCCAGGGTCGAGAGAGCCAGGTCGCGCCGGTTGATGATCATCGTTTCCTCCTTGTGATCTTGCAACGAGTGTTGCAGCCGCGCGCGCGTTTGTCGAGTGTCACGTCGTCGTCATGCGCATGCGCTGCATTGCGCGAGCGAGGTCGTATTGATACGTCTTTCGCATTGATGCGCGGCACGCGAAGGAAAGTACGGAAATGATTGAGGCGATCGGCAGGGCGTTGCTGTTCGATATCGACGGCACGCTCGCCAACACCGACCCGCTGCACCTCAAAGCTTTCAACCAGGTGCTCGGCCCTCGCGGTCATGTGTTCGATCACGCGCGCTTCTCGAAGGAGCTGCAAGGCTTCTCCAACGTGTCGATCGGCGAGCGGTTTCTCACCGAGGAAGCGCTGGAGCGGCGCGCGGCAATCCTCGGCGAGAAAGAGGAGGTCTTCCGCACGCTCGTTGCCGGGCAGATCGAGCCGCTGCCCGGCTTGATGGCACTGCTCGATCGCGCGGATGCGGCCGGCATTCCTATGGTCGCCGTCACCAACGCGCCGCGCCTGAATGCAGAGCTGCTCTTGTCCGGCCTCGGTATCACAGAGCGATTCAAGGCGATCGTGATCGGCGACGAGCTTTCGCATGGCAAGCCGCATCCACTGCCCTATCAGGAAGGGCTGCGCTTTGTCCGCGCCAGCGCGCAAGCCTCGATCGCGTTCGAGGACTCCCGCACCGGCGTACAGTCGGCCACCGCTGCTGGAATTGCGACCATCGGGATCCGCACGAGCCTCAGCCATGCTGACCTTGTTGCCGCCGGGGCGATCGCATCCGCAAGCGCCTTCGACGATCCGGACCTGCTCACGCGCCTCGCCGCCGCGATGGCGTGGTGAGGAGCCCTCGCCCGTTAACCGTGATCACCTCTTGCATTGACCGATCGCGCGAACCGCCGCACCATGCATTCTCTGATTTGAGGCCATCGCCGTGACCGGATTGACCCATCGCCAAGCCGAAATCCTCAACATCGCGCGCGCCTCGGGCCGGGTGATGGTCGAAGAACTCGCGCGCCGCTTCGAAGTGTCGGCGCAGACGATCCGCAAGGATCTCAACGATCTCTGCGAGCGCCGTTCGCTGACCCGTATCCATGGCGGCGCCATCATCGCGTCTGGCGTCGAAAACCTCGCCTATGAGGCGCGGCGCTTCGTTGCCGCCGACGAGAAAAAGGCGATCGGGGCGGCGGCCGCGTCCCTGATCCCGAACGGCTGCTCGCTCTTCATCAACATCGGCACCACGACAGAGGAGGTCGCGAGCGCACTCACCTCGCATGAGGACCTCCTCGTCATCACCAACAACCTCAATGTCGCCATGCTGCTCTACCGCCATCCCCGCATCGAGGTGGTGGTCGCCGGCGGCACGGTGCGGCGCGCCGACGGCGCTGTGGTCGGCTCGACCGCGACGCAGTTGATCGGCCAGTTCAAGGTCGACTACGCCATCATCGGTGCGTCCGCGATCGACGAGGAGGGCGCGCTGCTCGACTTCGACTATCGCGAGGTCCAGGTTGCCCAGGCCATCATCGCCAATGCCCGCAGCGTCATGCTGGTGGCCGACTCGACGAAACTTCGCCGCAGCGCGCCGGTGCGCATCGCGCATATCAGCCAGATCCAGACCTTCGTCACTGACCAGGAACTGCCTGAGCGGCTCGCCACCATCTGCCACAGCAAGGGCATCGAGGTGGTTGAGGCGATGCCGAAGGCGGTGGATATCGATGACGGGGGAGGGGAGCCTGCCCAGGATGCAGCTCCCGAAGCGGCGCCTGTTGTCAGGCTGCGCTAGCGAGTCCTACCTCACTCCCCCCTTTTGGACAGGTCGATCGCACGCCGTATCAGCGCTTTGAGCACTGAAGTTCCACATCGTCATGGCCGGGCATAGCCGTCCGGAGGACGGCGTCGCTTCAGCTCGCCTATGTCCCGGCCATCCACGGCTTGCTTCGCGACAAGCCCGGGCATGACGGCCTCCTGTTGATGCGCATACGGCCACGCCGGGGGCGGGTGCGCGCTGCTGCCTACTCCTTCACCCGCTGCCCACAAAAAAAGTTCCAGTTTCGCTTCCTTTCGCTTCTCTTTCGTCTTGCTTTCGTTTTCTGCTGTGATCTAATTAAAAACGAAAGTCGCCGCTCGAGGAACGAGCGGCCGCCGGGGGATGCGTCTGTTGGAGCGTATTTTCGACCTCGCCATTATCGGAGGCGGTGTTAACGGCTGCGGCATCGCGCGTGACGCGGTGGGCCGCGGCAACACTGTTTTCCTGTGCGAAATGAATGATCTGGCGAGCGGGACGTCGTCCTGGTCGACCAAGCTCGTGCACGGCGGCCTGCGCTATCTCGAATATTATGAGTTCCGCCTGGTCCGTGAGGCGCTGATCGAGCGCGAGATCCTCTGGGGCATCGCGCCCCACATCATCCGTCCCCTGCGTTTCGTTTTGCCGCATCACGCGGGCCTGCGCCCGGCCTGGCTCCTGCGCCTCGGACTGTTCCTCTACGACCATATCGGCGGCCGCCATCTCTTGCCGGCGACCCGTTCGGTCGATCTCAGACGCGACGAGGTCGGCCGTCCGCTGATCCCGAATCGCTACACACGCGCGTTCGAATATTCCGACTGCTTCGTCGACGACGCCCGCCTCGTCGTGCTCAACGCGCGCGACGCCGCCGACAAGGGCGCCGAGATCCGCACCCGCACCCGCGCCACCGAGATCCGCCAGTCCGACGGCATCTGGACCGTGAGCATGGTCGACACGCTGACCGGCGCACGCTCATCCATCCAGGCCCGCGCGCTCGTCAATGCCGGTGGCCCCTGGGTCGAGGACGTCCTGGGCCGCGGCGCCGGCGTCAATGCCAAGGCCAAGGTGCGCCTGGTGCAGGGCTCGCACATCGTGGTGAAAAAGCTCTACGATCACGACCGCGCCTACATGTTCCAGAACGCGGACGGCCGCATCATCTTCGTCATTCCCTACCAGGATGATTTCACGCTGATCGGAACCACCGATCGCGACTATGATGGCGATCCCTCCAAGGTGAAGGCGACGGCGGAGGAGATTCAGTATCTCTGTGCCGCCGCAAGCGAATATCTGGCCAAGCCGGTGACGCCGGAGGACGTGGTCTGGACCTATTCGGGCGTGCGTCCGCTCTATGACGATGGCGCCAGCGAAGCCAGGGCCGCGACGCGCGACTACGTGTTCGAGCTCGACACGCCCGGCGGCGTGCCGCTGCTGTCGATCTATGGCGGCAAGATCACGACCTATCGCCGCCTCGCCGAGGAGGCGCTGGAACGGCTCGCGCCCTATCTTCGCAGTGCGAAAGCGCGCGAGGGCTGGACCGGCAAATGGCCACTACCCGGCGGCGACATGGATGTGTCGGCTATCGACGGCCTGATCGCCGAGCTGCAGCGCGGCTATCCCTTCCTCGGCCACGAGCATGCGCGGCGCCTCGCGCGCGCCTATGGCACCCGCGCGATCAAGCTGCTCGGCGATGCGAAATCGGCCGCCGATCTCGGCCAGGCCTTCGGCGCGACGCTGACCGAGCGTGAGGTCCGCTACCTCATGGCCAACGAATGGGCGGTTACCGCCGAGGATATCGTCTGGCGGCGTTCCAAGCTCGGCCTGCGACTAAGTGCCGACGAGATTGCCGCGCTTGACGACTGGATCAGGACCCACGCCGTGCAGCAAAGTCCCCTGTTGGAAGCAGGAGGACGCTCATGACCGTGACGCTCGATCATGTGACCCGGACCGTCGACGGCATCCCGCACATCCGCGACGTCTCGCTGACGTTCGAGGGCGGTACGCTCAACGTGCTGCTCGGGCCGACGCTGTCGGGCAAGACCTCGATCATGCGGCTACTCGCGGGCCTCGACAAGCCGACCACCGGCAGGGTGCTGGTCAATGGCAAGGACGTCACCGGCGCCGACGTGCGCCAGCGCTCGGTGGCGATGGTCTACCAGCAGTTCATCAACTATCCCTCGCTCACGGTCTATGAGAACATCGCCTCGCCGCTCCGCGTGCAGGGCAAGCCGCGCGAGGAGATCGAGAAGCGCGTGGCGGAGGCGTCAAAGCTGCTCCGGCTTGAGCCGTTCCTGAAGCGCATGCCGCTACAGCTGTCCGGTGGCCAGCAGCAGCGTACCGCGATCGCGCGCGCATTGGTGAAGGGCGCCGATCTCGTGCTGCTCGACGAGCCGCTCGCCAATCTCGACTACAAGCTGCGCGAGGAGCTGCGCGCCGAGCTGCCGCGCATCTTCGAGGCCTCGGGCGCGATCTTCGTCTATGCTACTACCGAGCCCAGCGAAGCGCTGCTGCTCAGCGGCAACACCGTCTGCATGTGGGAAGGCCGGGCGCTCCAGATGGGCGAGACCTCCAACGTCTATCGCCGGCCCCAGACCCTGCGGGTCGCGCAGGTCTTTTCCGATCCGCCGCTCAATCTCGTCGGCATCGAGAAGAAGAACGGGCACGTCGCATATGCCGGCGGCACCACGTCGCCGGCCTCGGGCCTCTATGCCGGGCTTGCCGATGGCGCCTATCGCGTCGGTTTTCGCGCGCATCAGCTCGGCCTTGCCAATGGCGCCGCCGACCGCCATGCCTTCCACGCCACGGTGGCGGTGACGGAGATCACCGGTTCGGAGAGTTTCGTGCATCTGACCCGCGACGGCTTGAACTGGGTTGCGGTCCTGCACGGCGTGCACGAGTTCGAGCCCGGCCAGACTATCGATGCCGTGCTCGATCCCAACGATGTCTTCGTCTTCGATGCGGCCGA
This sequence comes from Bradyrhizobium centrolobii, assembly GCF_001641635.1. Classification (GTDB taxonomy): domain Bacteria; phylum Pseudomonadota; class Alphaproteobacteria; order Rhizobiales; family Xanthobacteraceae; genus Bradyrhizobium; species Bradyrhizobium centrolobii. The sequence goes on along the minus strand of NZ_LUUB01000101.1, from coordinate 59,611 downwards.
CCGCCTGGTCGCCGCGCCTGGTCCCATAGCGTTTTCAAGCGAAGTGCCTAGCGGTTCGCGTGAAGAAAACGCGTCAAAGAAACATATGTGAGGGAGGTGCGCCGTGGCCCGCATTGACCTCGTCGATCTCGCGCACTCCTACGGCGGCAATGATGCGCCGGCGGAAAGCTTTGCGCTGAAGCCAGTGACCATGACCTGGCGGCAGGGCGGCGCCTACGCACTGCTCGGGCCATCCGGCTGCGGCAAAACCACGCTGCTCAACGTCATCTCCGGCATCATCACGCCTTCGCGCGGGAAAATCCTGTTCGACGGCCGGGACATCACACCGCTGTCGACGCAGAAGCGCAACATCGCCCAGGTGTTCCAGTTTCCGGTGATCTACGACACCATGACGGTGGGGCAGAACCTGGCGTTTCCGCTGAAGAATCGCGGCGTGCCGAAGGCCGAGATCGACAAGCGCGTCGCCGAGATCGGTCGCCTGCTCGACCTCGAGCCCTATCTGAACCGCAAGGCGACGCGGCTCACGGCTGACGCCAAGCAGAAGATCTCGCTCGGGCGTGGCCTCGTGCGCTCCGATGTCGCGGCCGTGCTGTTCGACGAGCCGCTGACCGTGATCGATCCCGAGCTGAAATGGCAGCTCCGCTCGAAGCTGAAGGCGCTGCATCGCGAGCTCGACCTCACGATGATCTACGTCACCCATGATCAGACCGAGGCGCTGACCTTCGCCGACACCGTGGTCGTCATGCATGACGGCCGCGTGGTGCAGAGCGGCACGCCGGCCGAGCTGTTCGACAAGCCTGCGCACACCTTCGTCGGCTATTTCATCGGCTCGCCCGGCATGAACATCCTGCCGGCCGAAGTGAAGGGCCGCGAGGCGCGGATCGGCGGCCACGTCATCGCGCTCAACCGCAGCTACGACAAGCTGCCGGCGGGCGCCAAGATCGAGATCGGCGTGCGCCCGGAATTCGTCGACGTCGTTGCGCCTGCGCCCGGCTTGCTCACGGCGAAGATCGACCGCATCGACGACCTCGGCCGCATCCGCTTTGCCCGCGTCCGCGTCGGCGATGCCAAACTCGCCGCGCGCGCCCGCGTCGGTTTCGCCAGCTCCGACGGCAATGCCGGGCTGAAGTTCGATCCGTCGCATGTCCACGTCTATGCCGACAGCCGTCTGGTGGAGGGAGCTGCCTGATGGACAAGACCGTCAACCAAAAAGCCTGGTTCCTGGTGCTGCCGGTGTTCCTGGTGGTGGCCTTCTCGGCGGTGCTGCCGCTGATGACGGTGGTGAACTATTCGATGCAGGACACGTTCGGCAACAACCAGTTCTTCTGGAACGGTGTCGGCTGGTTCAAGGAACTGCTCGATCCCTCGACCGATCTCGGCAGCCGCTTCCTCGCGTCGCTCGGCCGCAACCTGTTCTTCTCGCTGGTGATCCTCGCGATCGAGGTGCCGCTCGGCATCGTCATCGCGCTGTCGATGCCGCGCCATGGCTGGACGGTCGCGGCCTGCCTCGTGATCCTCGCGCTGCCGCTGCTGATCCCGTGGAACGTCGTCGGCACGATCTGGCAGATCTTCGGCCGGCCCGACATCGGCCTGCTTGGCTATACGCTCAATGCGATGGGCATCGAGTACAACTACGTGTCCAACGACATCGATGCCTGGGTCACCGTCATCGTGATGGACGTCTGGCACTGGACGAGCTTGGTTGCGCTGCTCTGCTATGCCGGACTGAAGTCGATCCCCGAGGCCTATTACCAGGCGGCGCAGATCGACGGCGCCTCGCGCTGGGCGGTGTTCAAGGCGATCCAGCTGCCGAAGATGAACCGCGTACTGCTGATCGCGGTGCTGCTGCGCTTCATGGACAGCTTCATGATCTATACCGAGCCCTTCGTCGTCACCGGCGGCGGCCCCGGCAACTCGACCACCTTCATCTCGATCGAGCTCGTCAAGATTGCGCTCGGCCAGTTCGACCTCGGCAAGGCCGCTGCGTTGTCGCTGGTCTACAACCTCATCATCCTGATCGTCTGCTGGGTGTTCTACACCGTCATGACCAACGCGGGCGTCGAGCGTAAGGCACAGGCGGAAGCGGAGCCGGCGGCGGAGCGCAAGCCCGCAGGCGCGCTCCAGCCCGCGCCCGCGCTCAAGCCGAAGGAAGGAGTGGCCTGATGCACTCGATTCCCGGACGTCGCGTCATCATGGCGCTGTTTTTGATCTTCCTGCTGTTGCCGATCTACTGGCTCGTCAACATGAGCTTCAAGACCAACAGCGAGATCGTCTCGACGATGACGCTGTGGCCGCATGCGCCGACGCTTCAGCACTACAAGCGCATCTTCACCGACGAGAGCTGGTATTCCGGCTACATCAATTCGCTGGAATACGTCGTCCTCAACACCATCATCTCGATCTCGGTGGCGCTGCCCGCGGCCTACGCGTTCTCGCGCTACCGCTTCCTCGGCGACAAGCATCTGTTCTTCTGGCTGTTGTCGAACCGCATGGCGCCGGCCGCCGTCTACGCGCTGCCGTTCTTCAACCTCTATTCGGCGATCGGGCTGTTCGATACGCCCTGGGCCGTTGCGCTCGCGCACTGCATCTTCAACGTCCCGCTCGCGGTGTGGATCCTCGAAGGCTTCGTCTCCGGCGTGCCGCGCGAGATCGACGAGACCGCCTTCCTCGACGGCTATTCCTTCCCGCGCTTCTTCATCAAGATCCTGATTCCCCTGATCGCGAGCGGCATCGGCGTTGCAGCCTTCTTCTGCTTCATGTTCTCCTGGGTAGAGCTGCTGCTCGCGCGCACGCTGACCTCGGTGCATGCCAAGCCCATAGCGGCGATCATGACGCGCACGGTATCGGCGGCCGGCATGGACTGGGGCCTGCTCGCGGCCGCCGGCGTGCTCACCATCATTCCGGGCGCGCTCGTGATCTGGTTCGTCCGCAACTACATCGCACGCGGTTTCGCGCTCGGCCGGGTGTAAGGGAGGCTCTGATGGAATCCATCGCATGGATGGCCTGGACGCTGCCGACGGCGATCTTCTTCGCCGCGCTCGCCTGCACGCTCGCCGTGATGACCTGGCTTGCGGCCGTCTATCCCGAAGCCGAACGTGTCGGCGTGCTGCGCATCCCGACCACGCGCGGCGACCGCCTGTTCGTCTCGCTGATCACGGCCGCGGTCATCCACCTGCTGTGGATCGCCTTCGTCGGCACCGACGCGATCGCCACGCTGCCGATCGGCGAGGACGGTTTCGAACTCTCGAGCCTGTGGCTCGCAAGTGGAATCTCGCTTGTCACGGCCGTGCTCATTTTCCGCACGGTCTGAAGCTCGCGAAGAGACGGCCAGATCCGGGATCAACCCGGGCCTGTATAAGGTTTGTCGCTGCAACGGAGGAACAACATGCGACAGTTTAGGAGAAGGAAAGGTCCATTGACCAAGAACAATTTTCTGACCATGTCCAGCGCCGCCGCCCTCGTTGCGGTGTCGTTCGCCGTCTCGGCGCCGGTTCGCGCCGCCGACGACGCCACGATCCAGAAGTGGATCGCGGAATTCCAGCCCTCGACGCTGTCGAAGGATGACCAGAAGAAGGAGCTGGAATGGTTCGCCAAGGCGGCCGAGCCGTTCAAGGGCATGGAGATCAACGTCGTCTCCGAAACCATCACGACCCACGAATATGAATCGCAGACGCTCGCCAAGGCGTTCTCCGAGCTCACCGGCATCAAGCTCAAGCACGACATCATCCAGGAAGGTGACGTCGTCGAGAAGCTGCAGACCCAGATGCAGTCCGGCAAGAACGTCTATGACGGCTGGATCAACGACTCCGACCTGATCGGCACGCACTTCCGCTACGGCCAGACCATCGTGCTGTCGGACTACATGACCGGCGAGGGCAAGGACGTCACCGATCCGATGCTCGACGTCAACGACTTCATCGGCAAGTCCTTCGGTACGGCACCGGACGGCAAGCTCTATCAGCTGCCCGACCAGCAGTTCGCGAACCTCTACTGGTTCCGTTACGACTGGTTCACCAACCCGGACTACAAAGCCAAGTTCAAGGCCAAGTATGGCTACGAGCTCGGCGTGCCCGTGAACTGGTCGGCGTACGAGGACATCGCCGAGTTCTTCACCAACGACATCAAGGAGATCAACGGCGTCAAGGTCTATGGCCATATGGACTATGGCAAGAAGGACCCCTCGCTCGGATGGCGTTTCACCGACGCCTGGCTCTCGATGGCCGGCAACGGTGACAAGGGCATTCCGAACGGTCTGCCGGTCGACGAATGGGGCATCCGCATGGAAGGCTGCCGTCCGGTCGGCTCGAGCGTGGATCGCGGTGGCGACACCAACGGTCCGGCCTCGGTCTACGCCATCTCGAAGTATCTCGAGTGGCTGAAGAAGTATGCGCCGCCGCAGGCGCAGGGCATGACCTTCTCTGAGTCCGGTCCGGTGCCGGCGCAGGGCAACATCGCTCAGCAGATCTTCTGGTACACCGCCTTCACCGCCGATATGGTGAAGCCGGGCATCGCTGTGATGAACGCGGATGGTACGCCGAAGTGGCGTATGGCTCCGTCGCCCCACGGCGCGTACTGGAAGGAAGGCATGAAGCTCGGCTATCAGGACGCGGGCTCGCTCACGCTTCTGAAGTCGACCCCGGCCGACCGCCGCAAGGCGGCCTGGCTGTACCTGCAGTTCATCGTCTCCAAGACGGTGTCTCTGAAGAAGAGCCATGTCGGTCTCACCTTCATCCGTGAATCCGACATCTGGGATAAGTCGTTCACCGAGCGTGCGCCGAAGCTCGGCGGCCTGATCGAGTTCTACCGTTCGCCTGCCCGCGTGCAGTGGACCCCGACCGGCAACAACGTGCCTGACTATCCGAAGCTCGCGCAGCTCTGGTGGCAGAACATCGGCGATGCGTCGTCAGGTGCCAAGACGGCGCAAGCCGCGATGGACTCGCTCGCTGCCGCGCAGGACTCCGTCATGGAACGCATCGAGAAGTCGGGCGTGCAGGGCGCCTGCGGTCCGAAGCTCCACAAGAAGGAGTCGGCCGAGTTCTGGTTCGCGAAGGCCGAGAAGGACGGCACCATCGCGCCCCAGCGCAAGCTCGCCAACGAGAAGCCGAAGGGCGAGACGGTCGACTACGACACGCTGATCAAGTCGTGGCCGGCGACCCCGCCCAAGCGCGCGGAAGCGAAGTAAGCTTCGCGTACACGTCATCAAATGCGAAAGGCCGGGAGCAATCCCGGCCTTTTTCTTTCTCTGCGAACGCACCCTGCAACCACATCGTCATTGCAAGCGCAGCGAAGCAATCCAGACTGTCACCGCGGGAAGATTCTGGATTGCTTCGCTGCGCTCGCAATGACGAGCTTGTGGCGCGCGCGTCCCTCATTCTCGGCGTCATCGCCCGCGAAAGCGGGCGATCCAGTATTCCAGAGGCCGTGACGAATACGGAGAAGCCGCGGCGTACTGGATGCCCCGCCTTCGCGGGGCATGACAACGAGGTTGTGGCCGAGTGCGTCCGACTGGCGACGATGCAGCCTTACTGCGCCGCCTCGGCCGCTTCCAGCGTCGGATAGTCCGTGTATCCCGTGGCGCCGCCGCCATAGAACGTGTTCTTGTCCCATTCGTTCAGCGCCACGCCCCTCTTCAACCGCTCGACCAGGTCGGGGTTGGAAATGAACGGCTTGCCGAACGCGATCAGGTCCGCGTTGCCGGCTTCCAGCACCTTGGTCGCGAGATCGAAATCGTAGCCGTTGTTGGCGATATAGGCGCCGGAGAAGCGCTTGCGCAGGCTTGCATAGTCGAACGGCGCGAAGTCGCGCGGGCCGCCGGTGGCACCTTCGACGACGTGGAGATAGACGAGCTTGAGCGCGCTGAGGCCGTCGACGATGTGGTCGAACAGCGGTTGCGGATTGGAATCGGCAACATCGTTGGCCGGCGTCACCGGCGAGATACGGATGCCGGTGCGATCGGCGCCGGCTTCTGTGGCGACGGCCTTGGAGACTTCCAGCATCAGCCGCGCGCGGTTCTCTATGGAGCCGCCATAGGCATCGGTGCGCTTGTTGGCGCCGTCCTTGGCGAACTGGTCGAGCAGGTAGCCGTTGGCGCCGTGGATCTCCACGCCGTCGAAGCCGGCCTCCAGCGCGTTGCGCGTCGCGCGCTTGAAGTCGTCGATGATCCCGGGAATTTCGGATAGCTCGAGCGCGCGGGGCTCGGAGACGTCGGCGAAGGTGCCATTGACGAAGGTCTTGCCCTTGGCGCGGATCGCGCTCGGCGCCACCGGGGCTGCTCCTCCCGCCTGGAGCGCGGTGTGGGAGATGCGGCCGACATGCCAGAGCTGGATGAAGATGCGCCCGCCGCGCTCATGCACGCGGTCGGTGACCTTGCGCCAGCCCGCCACCTGGTCCTTCGAGTAGATGCCGGGCGTGTCCTGGTAGCCCTGGCCCTGTTGCGAGATCTGGCTCGCTTCGGTGACCAGGAGCCCTGCGGAGGCGCGCTGGCCGTAGTAATCGGCGGCGAGCGGGCTCGGTACGAAGCTGCCGGGCGCAGCACGGTTGCGCGTCAGCGGTGCCATCACCAGGCGGTTGGCCAGCGTGATCGGGCCGAGCTTATAGGTCTCAAACAATTTGGTCGGACGGCTCATGGGAAATGTTTCCAGGCGGTGAGAGGTCAGAGACACTTGTGCATCGCGGCGAACAGCACAAGGGAGGAGCCATACGGAAAGTGCAGGCGAGATGCGCGATGCGGCCCACGCAGCATAAATCATGCGCAGTTCGAGCCGCAGCAGCAGATTCGATCTCTGCCGCGGCCCGATGAATTGTCGGATTTCAGTTCGCGCCGAGGAAATCGCGCTTGCCGATCTCGACGCCATTGTGGCGCAGGATGCCGTGGGCGGTCGTGGCGTGGAAATAGAAGTTCGGCAGCGAGAACGAGCTCAGGAACTGCTGTCCCTTCATGGTGATGGATTTGTCGGGGCCGGCCGGGAAGGTGACGTCCTTGGTGTCGGCGCCTTCGAACTGTTCGGGCTTGAACGACTTCACATAGTCGATCGTCTTCGCCAGCCGCTGCTTCAATTCCGCGAACGTGGTCTCGGTATCGGGCGTCGTGGGCACCTCGCTGTGCGTCAGCCGCGCGCAGCCCTTGGTGGCGAAATCGCTGACGAGCTGGATCTGCTTCGACAGCGGCAGCATGTCCGGGAAGAGGCGGGATCCCAGCAGCACGCTGGGCTCGATCTTTTTGGCGGCGCAATGCGCTTCCGCCTTGGTGAGCAGGCCGGAGAGGCTGTTCAGCATTTGCAAATAGGCTGGGACGACGGCGTCGTAGAAGGACATGTGATGCTCGCTTCAATGATGGAAATCTCAGGAGAAACCTGAGCCCCAGACATGGGAGCACCATGGTAAAATACAATCGCCGGCGGGACCTGCGCGAGGCAAAAATTCTACCGCACCGTCGCCTGTGGCTGCGCCTGTGCGGTGCCGCCGCGCATGCGCGCCAGCAGCTCCGCGGTCGGCCAGGAGTCGGCCGGCAGTCCGTACTTGATCTGCATCGCCTTCACGGCCGAGCGGCTCTGCTGGCCCAGCACGCCGTCGACTTTGCCGACATTGAAGCCGGCGCGCACCAGCAGCTGCTGCAGCTCCTTCAGCTCGCTGAACGGCAGTTGCGCGACCGGAGCGGACGGTCTGCGCATCGGCGCAGCGCCCGCGATGCGCGAGGCGAGATAGCCCGCGGTGGTCGAATAGATCAGCGAGTTATTCCATTCGGTGTAGGCCGCGAAATTCGGATAAGCCATGAAGGCTGGCCCGGTCCGCCCCATCGGCAGCAGCACCGAGGCCGCGAGATTGTCGTTCGGCAGTGGCCGGCCGTCTGGATAGGTGACGCCTAACTGCGCCCATTTCGAGCGCGGCTGCTGCACGCTGAGATCGGTCTGCTCCCACGGCAGGTTTTGCGGCACCTTGATCTCTTCCAGCCACGGCTCGCCGCGCCGCCACTTCAATCCATTGGCGATGTAGTTCGCGGTCGAGCCGATCACGTCGGGCCCGCTGTGCAAGAGATCGCGCCGTCCGTCGCCGTCATAGTCGACGGCATAGTTGACGTAATGCGTCGGCAAAAACTGCGTCTGGCCGAGCTCGCCGGCCCAGGAGCCGATCATCTCGTCGGGATCAAGATCGCCGCGATCGATGACCTTCAGCGCGGCAATGGTCTCGTTCACGAACATCTCCGAGCGCCGGCAGTCATAGGCCAGCGACACCAGCGATTTCAGCGTCGGCAGATTGCCCATGTTGGCGCCGAAATCGCTCTCCAGTCCCCAGAACGCGGCGATCACCGCCGGCGGCACGCCATATTCCTTCTCGGCGCGCGCGAATGCCGCCGCGTATTGCTTGATGTGCTGCTGGCCGTTCTGCATGCGATAGGTCGCGGCCATGCGGCCGGCAAATTCGGTGAAGAGCTGGCCGAACACGCGCTGGCCGCGGTCGCGGTTGACGATGCCCTGGTCGTAGACGAGGTAGGGCGAGGCCTCCGCGATGGTCCGCTGCGACACGCCGGCGGCGACCGCCTGTTGCTTCACGTCGGCCAGGAAGCGATCGAAGCTCGCCCCATTGTGGCACGAAGCCGCGCGCGGCGAGGGCGCAGTTGCTCTGGGAGCCGCGGGCTTGGCGGGTGGCGGCAAGAACTGGGCGGAGGCGGGAGCGGAGAATGCGAGAAGCGTGACGGCCGCGATCGCAAATCGGGTCTGGCGCATGAGGTTTCCGGCAGAGGGAAGGGCAACGAGTCTGTCGAAGTTTAAAGGAAGCAAAGCGCTGGAACCATCCCTTCATTATTCCGGGACGCGCAAAGCGCGAACCCAGAATCTCGCGCCACCGCCTCTGAGTTCCGGATTCAGCCCTGCGGGCTGCCCGGAATGATGGTGCAGGATGCGATGCCGCGGCTCCGCGACGCACTCCCCAAACCTTGCGGTCGAGCCGGGAGCATTCCTACCTCAATAGCGCCGGTCGATAACGCCTCCAGCGGCCGCGGCCGGCCTGGGAGACGGCCATGAACTATCTTCGTACCGCAATTCTTCTCGCAGGCCTCACCGCCCTGTTCATGGGCGTCGGCTATCTCATCGGTGGTGCCTCCGGCGCCATGATCGCGCTCGTCATTGCGGCGGCGACCAATCTCTTCACCTACTGGAACTCCGACCGCATGGTGCTCAGGATGTACGGCGCCCATGAGGTTGACCGCGCCAGCGCGCCCGAGCTGGTCGGCCTGGTCGGCGAGCTTGCGGGCCGCGCCGGCCTGCCGATGCCGCGCGTGTTCGTGATGGACGAGCCGCAACCCAACGCGTTCGCGACAGGACGCAATCCCGAGAACGCCGCGGTCGCCGTCACCGCCGGTCTGATGCACCAGCTCAGCCGCGAGGAGCTCGCCGGCGTGATCGCGCACGAGCTTGCACACATCAAGCATCACGACACGCTGCTGATGACCATCACCGCGACCATCGCCGGCGCCATCTCGATGCTGGCGCAGTTCGGCATGTTCTTCGGCGGCCATCGTAACAACAACAGCGGCCCGGGCATTGTCGCCTCGATCCTGATAATGATCCTGGCGCCGCTCGGGGCCATGCTGGTGCAGATGGCGATCAGCCGCACCCGCGAATACGCCGCCGACAATCTCGGCGGGCGCATCGTCGGCCAGCCGATGTGGCTTGCGTCCGCACTCGTCAAGATCGAGAACGCTGCACATCAGGTCCCGAACTTCGAGGCCGAGCGAAATCCCGCGACCGCGCACATGTTCATCATCAATCCGCTGTCGGGCCACGGCGTGGACAATCTTTTCACCACCCACCCCTCGACGCAGAATCGCATCGCGGCGCTCGAGCAGTTGGCCGCCGAACTCGGCGCGCATGCGGCGCCGTCCGTCGGCGCCAATGAAAACACTCCGCCGCGCGGCCCGTGGGGCCGCTCGTCCTCACGCGGGCCTTGGGGATGATCCGGGATGACGCGGAACCGGTCGTCCCGGTCCTGCCGGAAATCCCGCTTTGTGAGCTGGCGCACACAGGATCGTCCCGGCGAGTGTTAACACCCCCTTCGTGAATGTTTCTTCGAAAGGGGATGCGCGGCCGGGGTGTTGCCGGCAGCGGTCGACGATGACCAGAGCAGCCGTACCAGTGTTGATCGCCCTGGGCATCCTCGTCGGCCTGTCGACGCACATGGTCGTCAATTGCGGCGACGAGGACGATCCCGACATCTGTTCGGCCGTGATCGGCTTCAGCCCGTTCCGCGGGTCGCTGATTGCCTTCGCCTATGAGGGACGCGGGCGGATCGCGCTGCGTCATGGCGACTGGCGGCGGGCGATCGCCGATTTCGACGAGGCCATCCACCTCAACCCCGGCCGCGCCTCGTTCTATCGCGATCGCGGCCTTGCCCACCGGCAGAACGGCGAGCCGGAGCTTGCGATCGCCGACTATGACGAGGCGATCGCGCTCGACCCGAAACTCGCGGCGCCCTATCACGAACGCGGCCTCGCGCTCGCTGCCCATGGCGATCTCGACCGCGCGATCCTGAGCTACACCACCGCCATCCGTCTCGCGCCGTCGGACGCGGAGGTCCGGCTCGACCGGGGCCTTGCCTATCTCGCGCACGGACAGGCCGATGATGCCCGCGCCGATTTCGAGGCCGCGCTGGCGCTGCCGGTCGCCAAGAACGACCGCGCGCGTCAGATCGCGCGCGCCAGACTGGCCGAGCTGTCCAACGCCGAGCTAGCCCCCGTCTCCGTGCCGCGGCGGTGATCTAGTGCCACATCGGCCGCTGCACCCTCTCCCCTTGTGGGAGAGGGTGGCTCACCGCGTAGCGGCGAGCCGGGTGAGGGGGTCTCTCTCCGCGCGTGAGCCTGCTGCATCGAGTTTGCTGACAGAACCCCTCATCCGGCGCTTCGCGCCACCTTCTCCCACAAGGGGAGAAGGAAGAAGGTCCCGCTACTTGGCCTTCTTCGCCTTGGCTTTCGCCTTCTTCGCTTTCGCCGGCTTCTCCTTCACCGGCTTCTCCTTCGCCGCGGCCTTCTCAGCCTTCTCCGGCACGGGCGTGCTGGCGACGAGGCGCATCGATCGTGCGTAGCTGTCGGCGACGTTGTCGGCGGACATCTGGAGGCGCCTGGCAGCGGCGGTCGCCTGCTCCATGGTGGCCTTGGCCATCATCTTGAAGCGAGTGCTCGTGTCCTTGCCCTTGGCCTTGGCCGCGAGGCCGTTGAAGCGATCCCGCCGCTCCTTGGCGCGGGTCATCAGGCCCGTATGCAGCTGTCTGGCCAGTTGCCGGATCACGACATCCAGGTCGGCGTCCGCCATCGTCTCTTTCCTCACTGTCACAAAGAAAATCGGTGCGCGACTATGCAAAAGCACATCGCGCTTTGCAATGCACCCGCACAGACATCACCAGCTTCATATACGGAACGAGGCGGAATTCCTGCCGGTGATCACAGGGGCCGGCAAAAAGGCACGTGCGTCGTCCCTACGAGGCTCCACGCCGTCAGCAGGCGCGGCGGGCCGCTTTCGTGTCGCCCTCCGCGGCCATGCCCTATTTCAGCGAAGCCACCGGCCCGCTCGCCGCGTCCGGATCGAATCCGAAGACGCCGACCAGGTATTTGTAGTAGTCCGGCATCTTCTCCTTGAGCTTCTCGCGGGTGTTCGGCTCGTGGATCTCGTCCTTGCCCGAAAGGAAGATGCTGGCGGTGACCGCGAAGAACTCTATCTGGTTCTTCAGCGCATAGGTGTCCTTGGGCAGCAGGTCCTTGGACTTGGCATGGGCATAGTAGCCGAGCACGCCTTTGTTGGCGTAGCCGTCCGGCAACAGCCGCGCGTGATAGGCATGGAGCAGCTCGTGCAGCATCACGGGCGCCTTCTCATAGGCCATCATGTTCGGCCGCAGCATGATCACGCCGACGCCGGAGTCGACCGCGAGATCGACCGCGTTCGGGTTCGTCCATTGCTGCTTGTCGTGGTCCCACACCGTCAGCGTCCGGGGAGAAGTGCGCTGGATGTCCGGGGTGACCCTGCCGTAGCATGCGGCGGCGGCGCCTTCGTCGAGGCAGGCCATTTCGCTCGCGACGATCGGCACGGAATGGAAGAAGCGCAGCACGCGCGGACTGAGGCCGACGCTCTCCACGACGTCGAGCTGACGCTTCAGATTGTCCGCGAGCGCATCGACGTCCTTGCGGTCGGAGTTCTCCGACAGGTCGAACGCATAACCGCGGTAGGTCTGAAAGCTGGGCGGCAGCGCCTGCGCCGCTACGGCGGATGCATTGGATGCATTTTGCAGCGGCTCCGCGCTCAGCGGATTGGCGGACAGCGCGCCGATGACGGTCGCCACGAGCAGCAATGCAACGCGCATGATGAAACCCCCTGATGTCACTTCACGCGGCAGAATAGGCGGTCGTTGTTTGCGAAAAGTGAGTGAGGCGAGACTAAGGCACCGATGTTGAGGCGTACTTAATGAGTGGTTGCAGACCGCGCGGATCGGGTTAGTCCCGGGTTAACCAAGGAGGGGCAGCCGCTCCCGACAGGAAGGCAGCCGCGCCCACACTCTCCGTCGTCCCGGCGAAAGCCGGGACCCAACCTCAGGGAGTAGTTTGGCGAAGATCAGTCGTTCGGTACGCCTACCACCCACGATCGATAGATTCCGCGGTATGGGTCGCGGCTTTCGCCGGGACGACAGCGGAATGGGTGGCGCGACCGTCAGAGCACTACGTCAAGGGAACGTGGATCGGCCGCGCGCTTCGGCGTAACATCCCGGCCAGGGCACACGCCCCAGATCATGCAGCCGGAAGGAGGATCCCATGTATGCCGCCATCCGTCAGGCCAAGGCGAAAAGCGGGAGTGCGGAAGAGCTGGCGCGCCGGATCAAGGACGGCGCCGTTCCGATCATCAGCGACGTCGACGGTTTCCGCGCCTATTACGTCGTCTATGCCGGCGACGACACGGTGACCGCCATCTCCATCTTCGACAAGTTCGAGCAGGCGGAGGAGGCGAACCGGCGCGCGATCGCCTGGATCGAGAAGGATTTGGGTTCGCTGCTCGCCGGACACGCGAGCGCCGCCGCGGGGCCGGTGATCGTGCATACGCTGGCGTAGAAGATTGGACGGATCGCTTGCGCCGCGCCCTCAACCGTCATCGCCCGGCGCGACCGGGCGATCCAGTACTCCGAGACGGCTGTAATCGAATCGATAGGCCGCGGCGTACTGGATGCCCCGCTTTCGCGGGGCATGACACCGGCCTTCGCCTTGCGCCAAACGCGCTCACAGCTCCCTCGCATTCGTGAATGCGAACGAGCTCACACGCCGCGTCGTCTCGTCCAGGATCAGCGTGCGCGTGATCGGCGGCTCGGCGCGCTGCGCGCAGTTTTCGCGTTCGCAGAGGCGGCAGTTGACGCCGATCGGCGTGCCCTCCGCCTTCTCCAGATCCATGCCGGCGGCATAGACGAGGCGCGCGGCGTGACGCATCTCGCATCCGAGGCCAATGGCAAAGCGCGGCTGCGGCAGCGGATGCGGTGCCACCGGCCGTCGCACCATCTGCGCGATCGAGAAATAGCGCGTGCCGTCGGGCAGCTCGATCACCTGCTTCAGCAGGCGGTCCGGCGTGTCGAAGGTCGAGTGGACGTTCCATAAGGGACAGGTGCCGCCGAACTTCGAAAACGGGAAGGTGCCGGACGAGAAACGCTTCGACACGTTGCCGGCATTGTCGACGCGAAGCAGGAAGAACGGAATGCCGCGCGCGTTCGGCCGCTGCAACGTGGTGAGGCGGTGGCAGACCTGCTCGAAGCCGGCGTTGAAACGCTGCGCCAGCACATGGATGTCGTAGTTGAGTGCCTCGGCCGCGGCCAGGAACGCCGGGTAGGGCATCATCACGCTGGCTGCGAAATAATTGCCGAGCGTGATGCGGAACAGGCGTCGCGGCGCATCGTCGAGCGGACCGGCGCGGCCGATGATGGTCTCTAGATGCTGCGCGCATTCGCCGAGCCCGAGCTGGAAGGCAAGCTGGAAGGCGCGGCCGGGCGGGTCGACCAGTTCCGAGATCAGGAGCTGGCGGCGATGGCGGTCGAAGCGCCGCAGGGTCTCGCGCATCACGTCGACCGGCATGATGCGGGTCTGGATCGAATGCTTTTCGCGCAATCGCGCGGCGAGGGCGGCATAGAGCCCTTCAGCCGGGACGTTCAATTCGTCGCGCAAGGTCTCGGCGGCCTGCTCGAGCTCCGGGAAATAGTTGCGGTTGGCCTCGATCAATTCGCGCACGCGTTCGACCGGATTGGCTTCAAAGCGGGTCCCGACGTCGCGGTCGGCCATCTGGGCCGCGGCCAGCGTCTCGCCCTGGCGAGCCTCGGTATAGGCGGCGTAGAGCCGCTGCAGCGCGTGGGTGACACCGGGACAGAGCTCGGCGAGGTCGCGCAGCTCCTGCTTGGGTACGTCGATCTGGCGGAACAGGGGATCGGAGAAGATCTCGTTCAGCTCGGCGAAGAAGCGGTCCTCGTCGGCGGTGGCAAGATCGCGCAGGTCGAGGTCATAGGTCTCGGCCAGCCGCAGCAGGATTTGCGCGGTCACCGGGCGCTGGTTCCGTTCGATCAGGTTGATGTAACTCGGCGAGATCCCGAGCCCCTCGGCGATCTGGGTCTGCGACAGCCCCAATTGCTGCCGGATCCGCCGGAAGCGCGGGCCGACGAAGAGTTTTTTCCCGGTATCGGCGGGCATTCTCGGGTCTCCAGACGCGTTAAGGACAGTCTAATTGACCTATATATTTACAGACTTTACAAAATAACATCTATTACATGTTCTGATGTTACATGACATCACCATTCAAATACAAGGTCCCTTTACGAACTTCGCTTTCTCGCGTTTAGCTCTTGCCACGCATTTCGCAATGCACTGTCAAGAATGTCGATTAGAGAGGCGCGCACATGAATTACCAGCCACGCGGGATCAGCGATCGGACCCTCCCTGCTTCGTATCAGAGCGAGATCGAGGCGGCCCAGGCGCTCCTCGACACCAAGCCGACCTGGAACGGCGTGACGGCCGAAGCCGTGGCGCGCATGCGCCTGCAGAATCGCTTCAAGACCGGCCTCGACGTCGCCCGCTACACCGCGGCGCTGATGCGAGCCGACATGGCCGCCTATGACGGCGATCCCACCAAGTACACCCAGTCGCTGGGCTGCTGGCACGGCTTCATCGCCCAGCAGAAGCTGATCTCGGTCAAGAAGCATTTCGGCACGACCGATCGCCGCTACCTGTACCTGTCCGGCTGGATGATCGCGGCGCTCCGTTCCGAGTTCGGACCGCTGCCCGACCAGTCGATGCATGAGAAGACCTCGGTGTCGGCCCTGATCGAGGAGCTCTACACCTTCCTGCGTCAGGCCGACTCGCGCGAGCTGAACGATATCTTCCGCGCGCTCGATGCCGCCCGCAAGGAAGGCGACGCGGCGAAGGAAAAGGCGCTGATCGAGAAGATCGACAATTTCCAGACCCATGTCGTGCCCGTCATCGCCGACATCGATGCCGGCTTCGGCAACGCGGAAGCGACCTATCTGCTCGCCAAGAAGATGATCGAAGCGGGCGCGTGCGCCCTGCAGATTGAAAACCAGGTCTCGGACGAGAAGCAGTGCGGCCACCAGGACGGCAAGGTGACCGTGCCGCACGACGTCTTCCTCGCGAAGATTCGTGCCTGCCGCCACGCGTTCCTCGAACTGGGAGTCGAAGACGGCGTCGTCGTGACCCGCACCGACTCGCTCGGCGCCGGCCTCACGCAGCAGATCGCGGTCAGCCACAAGCCCGGTGATATCGGCGACCAGTACAACAGCTTCCTGGATTGCGAGGAAGTGACGGCGGAGAACGCCCGCAACGGTGATGTCATCATCAACCGGAACGGCAAGATGATGCGTCCGAAGCGGCTGCCCTCTAACCTCTATCAGTTCCGCCCCGGCACCGGCGAAGACCGCTGCGTGCTGGACTGCATCACCTCGCTGCAGAACGGTGCCGACCTCTTGTGGATCGAAACCGAGAAGCCGCATATTGAGCAGATCGCCAAGATGGTCGATCGGATCCGCAAGGTGGTCCCGAACGCGAAGCTGGCCTACAACAACTCGCCGTCCTTCAACTGGACGCTCAACTTCCGCTGGCAGGTCTACGACGCGATGAAGGAAGCCGGCAAGGACGTCAGCAAGTACAATCGTGCCGAACTGATGAAGGCGGAATACGACGACACGCCGCTGGCGAAGGAAGCCGACGAGCGTATCCGCACATTCCAGGCCGATTCAGCGAAGCGCGCCGGCATCTTCCACCATCTGATCACGCTGCCGACCTATCACACGGCGGCGCTCTCGACCGACAATCTGGCGAGGGAATACTTCGGCGAGCAGGGCATGCTCGGCTATGTGAAGAACGTCCAGCGCGCCGAGATCCGTCAGGGCATCGCCTGCGTGAAGCATCAGAACATGGCCGGCTCCGACATCGGCGACGATCACAAGGAGTACTTCGCCGGCGAGGCCGCCCTGAAGGCGGGCGGCGTCCACAACACGATGAACCAGTTCGGCTAACGGTGGAATTGAGGAGACTGGCAATGACCAAAGGCAGCAATTTCTGGGTGATCGGCGGCGAGTTCGGCTCGATGAACTTCCACAAGCTCGTGGAAGGCTCGGCCCAGGTCAAAGGTCCGTTCAAGACCCGCAAGGAAGCCGAGGACTGCTGGCGCGAAGTGTCGGAAGAGAGCCGCCACAAGGCCGGCGTCCGCTTCTCGATCGTGGAGGAGCCGCAGCGCGCCCCGGCAGCCTAACGGCATTGCTGCCGGCTCAAATTGAAGAAGACGTCCAAGGACGGAGGGTCCCATCCAGGCGCTGCCTGGGTGGGATCGTCTGTTTTTGGCACAGGTGAACCGGCTGTGGGCACCGTAAGTATCTGGAATTATGGACCCTTTGCGGACGTTTTGGTTGCTGATAGGTTAACGGCCGTTGTCGAGTAGCGAGGCCGAAAATGTCAGAGCCCGAGACGAGCGGGATCCATGCCAGCCAGGCGCGCCCGGTGCGGCTGCGCGACGCGCTGCTGCGGGCACGGATCGAGGCCGCCGACCGCACCGGTGTCGTCGTCGACCTGCGCGATGCCGAGGTCGCGCGGCTCGAGATTCTCAACGACGCGCTCGATCCGCTGTTCGCGCAGGTGCCCGAGCAGATCGACCTGTTCGACCGTGGCATCAGTCAGGGCGATACGCCGAGGCTCTGGATCGATGTCGTCGCGCACATCGTCATGGGACGCGACAAGCGGATGTACCGGTTCGTCCAGGACACCCGCTTCGGCCGCATCGTGCTCGCCGAATCGCACGACACGGCCGTGATCGTCGAGGCGGTCACCGACTATGTCGCCCGCCGCATGATCGAGCGCGAACATGCGATGGTCGTTCTGCCCGAGCCGAAGCCCGCCGTGCCCGCGGCGCGGCGCCGCTCGCGCATCTGGCCGTTCCTGCTCGGCTTCATCCTCGGCGCCGCCGCCCTGTTCGGCGTCGCCGTGCTTGCCGTCTTGCGGAGCTGGTGAAGCCTACGCGAATCTCTCCCCTCGTCATTCCGGGGCGCACCGAAGGTGCGAGCCCGGAATCCATTCATCCACGTGCACTGCGGGCCGATGGATTCCGGGCTCGCGCCGTTGGCGCGCTCCGGAATGGCAGTGTCGATCAGATCAGCCGCGCGTGCTTGATCTGCCGGGCCTGCAATCCATGATCGAGACTGCGCACCGTTTGTTCGCAGCGCCAGCCGGCATTGTCCTTCTCGATGGCGAACAAATTATACGCCGCCGCCGGATAGCGACCATGTGCGAGCGCGGAGGCGGACGGCACGCCGATCGCGGGAATTTTGCCGTTGGGGCCCTCGAACCACATCGTCGAATGCACGTGGTCGTGGCCGTGCAGGATCAGCTCGACGCCGTGCCGCCCGACCAGGGCGAGAAGATCGGCGGAATCTGTCAGTCGCTTGTGGCGCGAGCTCGAGCGCAGCGGATGATGCACGAGGAGGGCGCGGAAGACGTCTTCGCTCGCGAGCTGCGCGAGCACCTGCTCGAGCGCTGCGAGCTGATCGCGGCCGAGCGTGCCCGTCGCCATCAGCGGCAGGGTCGGCACGGCCGTGGACAGGCTGATCAGCGCAACGGGGCCGCGGCGGCGGACTGCGGGGAAGGCAGTGGCAGCCGGAGCATCGCCGGCGATGTAGTGCAGAAACGTCTCGCCGAAGCGGTGACTCGTCGCGCTGACATAGGCGTCGTGATTGCCCGGGATGGCCGTGACACAATCCGGCGGGCCGACGCCTTCGAGCCAGGCCAGCGCCGGCGCAAATTCCGCCTCCAGGGCCAGGTTGACGAGATCGCCGGTTACCGCGATGTGGTCCGGTGCCTGGGCCTGGACGTCGGCGACCAGCGCGTCGAGCACCTCGCGGCGCTGGTATTTGTGGCGGTTGCGCGTCCAGTTGACGTAACCGAGCGCCCGCTTGCCCGCGAGCTCGATCAGCCGCGGCCTGGGCAGGGGCGGCAGATGCGGGTCGGAGAGATGGGCGAGCGTGAACGGTGCCATGAAGCGCGATTGCCTAGTGCTCCGCTGTAATGGCAAGGTCGGGCGGTGGAGGCAAGGACGGCTTGAAGGGGGCCTGGCAAGCGGCGTGATGGGGGAACGTCTGGACCAGATGCGACGGAGGTGCGAGCCGCTGCTGCGGCGAATCTTCCACGCCTATTTCCTGGTCGTCCGTGGCATGACGCTCGGCGTCCGCGCTGTCGTCCTTGACCCGGACAACCGGGTGTTCCTGGTCAAGCACAGCTACATCACCGGCTGGTATCTGCCGGGCGGGGGCGTCGACTTTGGCGAGACCATGGAAGAGGCGATGCGGCGCGAGCTCAAGGAGGAGGGAGACATCGACCTCACCGGAGAGCCGGTGCTGCACGGCATCTTCCTCAACAGCCATGTTTCCCGGCGCGACCACGTCGCGGTCTACGTCATTAGGCATTTCAGGCAGGACCGCCTGCCCGAGCCCAACCGCGAGATCATCGAATGCGGATTTTTCGCAAGCACGGCGCTGCCCGAGGGGACCACGCCCGGGACGCGGCTGCGGATCGCCGAGGTGCTCAACGGCAAGCCCGTGATTGCGACGTGGCGGTGAGGTCGGCCTGTTCTAGTAAGTCGCCTCGCGCCAGGGCGTAACGGAAACCGGCTGAAGATTACCAAGTACGCCTTCGGCCTGATCTGCGTACTGTCGGGATCGTCGGGGCTGGTGCTCGATACAGTGACGCGGGGGCCGCGCGAAATGAAGATGCTCGCCGATCTGTCCCAACCGGCGCTGAAAAGGAGCTGAAGTGGCGCCTGGCTACCATGGACCTCCGCATCGCCAGATGCTACTCCGCCTCCTATATTGACGCGTTTTCTGAACGCGGACCGGGATTCACTTCGCTCGAAAACGCTATGCTGACATGAACGATCTCTCCCTCACCATCCTTCCCGAGGCCGCCGGCGACGCCCAGGCGATCGAGCGGCTGCACGAGCGCACGTTCGGCCCGGGCCGCTTCGTGCTCAGCGCCTACCGGATCCGCGAGCACGTCGACCATCTGCTCGAACTCTCCTTCACCGCGCGCATCGGTACGCTGATGGTCGGCTCGGTGCGGCAATTGCCGATCCTGATCGGCGAGACGCCGGCGCTGCTGCTCGGGCCGCTCACCGTCGAGCCGCCGTTCCGCGGCCGTGGCGTCGGGCGGCTGTTGATGGAGCGTGCGCTGAAGGACGCGAAGGAAAACGGCCACCGACTGGTGCTGCTGGTCGGCGACGAGCCCTATTACAGCCGCGTCGGCTTCAAGCCGGTGCCGAAGGGGCGCGTTATCATGCCGGGTCCGGTCGACGCCAGCCGCGTCCTGGTGTTCGAACTCGTCGACGGCGCGTTCGAAGGCGTGTCGGGGCCGGTCGGCCCCGACTGGAGCAAGGCTAGAACTTGAAGTTCGCGAACGCGCGCACGCCGATGCCCGGGAGCAGTACCTGGTCCTTGGTATAGGACACCGAGTTGCGGATGCTCTCGTTGAGGAGATTGTTGCCGACGATGCCGGCCGTCATCTCGCGTGCACCGAACCAGTTCGAAGCGAGCTTCGTCTTGTAGCTGACCTCAGCCTTCAGCAGGTTGTAGCCCGGCGTCGGCGTCTCCGCGATCACGGCGACGTTGTTCTGCGCGAAGGCGTGCAACAGGTTGACGCGCATTAGCCAGTTGTCGTCGCGCCAGAACACGCCGCCGCCCATCCGCAAGGGCGGAATGCGCGGCACATTGGTGCCGTCGGTGAAGGTGGCGCGGACCACGTCGAACTGGTTTTCGATGCCCCAGATGCCGCCGTGGAACGCCCCGACATCGAGCTGGGACTGGAATTCGCCGCCGCGGAAGGTCGCGTCGCGCTGCGAGTAGACGGCCTGGTTCAGCTCGGCGTCGGGCGTGCCGCATGACGCGAAATCGTCGTCGCACATGACGCCCGTGAGCCGGCGGAAGATGAAGTTGTCAAAGCGCGTGTAGAAAGCAGTCGCCTCGAACCGGAACGGCCCCGTCGCCTTGCGCAGGCCGATCTCGACCGACTTCGCTGTCTCAATCAGGAGATTCGGATTGCCGATATCGAACGTCGCGGTGGCGTCATGGGCGCCGCGTGAGAACAATTCGGCGGGCTTCGGCGCGCGCTCGACATATTGCGCGGTGATGCTGCCGACCATGCCGCCCGGCAGATCCTGCAACAGGCCGACGCTGCCGCTGATTGGCGTGAAGGACGGATTGCGCGCGATGTTCACCTGCGGCGCGCCGTCGGGCAGGTAGTCGGCCGGGAAGTTCGGTGTCGAGCCGTGCAATTCGACATGCTCGATACGGCCGGCGATCTGCGCCTTGGTCTGTTCGCTGAACTTGAACTCATTGAACACGTAACCGGCGACCCGGTTGTTGTTGTTCGGATTCCACAGCCCGTTGAACAGCGAGCCCGGATCATCCGGACTTGGCGCGGTCAGCTCCTGATGGCCCGCCTGGAACCCGAACGCGGTGGTTACTTCCGCGAATCGCGCATTAAAGGGCATTAGCTGCGTTTCGATACGCAGTTCCTGCTCCTTGTTGGTGAAGGTCTGGCGTACGCCGTCGCTGAAGGGATCGGTTGGATCGGCCAGTCCGATCTCGTTGTGCCTGTAGTCGGTCGCGCCGGCCCAGAAACGGATCGTGTCGATTGCCGCCGCATCCGGTCGGTACTCGCCCTTGGTGGTGATCTTGGTCTGATGCGCGTCGATACGGGTGTTGTGGTCGGCGCCATCGATGCCGGGGATGTGATAGAGCGAATCGTTTTGTGTAATTGCAGCGCCAATAAAGCCGCCCGTGAAGATATACGATCCGCCGATCGACGCGCCATCCGCCTGCATGGCCGAGTTCGGCTGCTGACCGTTGACCGGTCTGGTGTGGTCGAACAGGTATGGATAGCTCGGGATGCTGTAATCGCTGGCCTTGCGGCCATAGGCGTCGGCATGAAACGCGAAATTGCCGCCGCCGGTATCGAGCAGGATGCCGCCATCGACACCACGATCAACGGAGCTCACCGACGTGCGCGTCTCAACGTTCACGCAAGGTGATGATTGCGTGTCAGCCAGCGGCGCTTTCGCGGGCAGCCCATAGGACTGGAACGGCGGAGCTGCGCATGAGGGTAGGGCGTCCGGAATGCGGTTGTTGGTCGCACTTACGACGCCGCCGATCGAAGTCGAGCCGTAACGCATCGCTGCCGGACCGCGAATGACCTCGACCTGATTGGTGGCGAGCGGATCCACCGGCACGAAATGATCTTCGCCGAGATCCGAGGCGCCGCCGGCGTTGGTGCCGTTCTCGACGATACCGACGCGATTGACATCGAGACCTCGGATGACCGGGCGGCTTGACGCGCCCGGCGCAAAGGTTGATCCCGTAATGCCAGGCTTGGAAAACAGGAGATCGCCGAGTTGGGCAGTGCCCTCGCGGCGGATCTCCTCGTTCGGCACGACGGTGACGGTGGCGAACTGGTTGGTCACGATCGGCAGCACGCCTTGCTGAGGCGCGGCAGGCGGCGGAGGCGCTTCGGGTGCACGTTCGCGGTTGCGCGCCGGTGCGGCGCGCGCCACGCGGCTCGTCGTGCGTGACGGCACGACCGCCCTGCGCTGAATGGGGCTGGGAGCCGTCACCGTTACAGCGGGAAGCTCGGTGGCCGCCGGTTTGTCTTGGGCCAGCTCTTGGGCCAGCGCCGGAGTGGCGGCGGCGCCGAGCAGGAGCAGGCTTGCTCCGCCCAGACGCTGCGCGCGTCGCAATTCAAAATTCATTGTCCTGATTCCAGTCAGGCGCCGTCCGAAGGATTGCTTGTGGCAATGAAACTTTCGGTGGAGGCGACCTGCCGCCGCGATGCGACGGAATTCGACTTCAACTGCTCCCGGCTGGTCGTCCGCGCTTTACGTCAAACGCGACGAGTCCGGGCGTTATCAAGCGTTGGAAGTCAGGACGCGGGAGGGGCGCGGGGCTGGAAGGCCGTACCGGCCGATTTCAGATGGATGAACTCGGCGTCGGTAGTGCGGTGGAGCAGCTCGACGGCTTGCGGCAGGTGAAGCAGAGGCGGCGTCGCGAACACGACGTTGCTCGCCAGCGCGACCACGGCGCAGATCGCGCAATTGTCGTCGCCTGGCTGCTCCCGGTCGGGGCTTGAGGGCGATTGCTTCTGGAGCGCCGAGCCGTCGATCGGGACGACACTCTTCTGGCCGCCAGTCTGCTGCAGCGATAGCTGGGCGAGTGGCGCAGCCTGGGCGAACCAGTGGCTGTGGCCGAATGTCAGTGCGAACTGCACCAGCAGCGCGAAAAGCGCGAGCCGAGCGCCGTGCTTGATGTTCGACCGGAACCATTTCATTTGCAAACGCACCCCACATCGTGAGGCGCCAATCCCCGGCCTTCGCGATGTTACAATGTAACATCGCAGGAACGGTCAACGGATGTCAACCGCGGCCGGGCCGGTCTAGTCGGACCGGCCGCGCGATGTGTTGTTCGTGCAACGGACGATCAGCGTCCTTCGCGGACCCAGGTCGCGGCGAACGCGCCGAGCAGCAGCAGGAGCCCGATCAGGCCGGCGAAGATCGGCAGCACGCCGACGCCCTTCACCACGCTGGCATCGCGCATCCTGACGCCCATCCAGCCGTCGCCGTGGAAGATGCTCGATGACCGCACCGGCACGATGCGGGGCAGATCGACGCTGGAACCATCGACCACCCGCTCGGCGTTGCCGCCGGTCGCCTGCGTGAGCGGCTTCAAGGTGTCGGTGGTGGAGGTGACTTCCGAAAACTCCTTCGGATTGGTCGGCCCGACATTGATCAGCGCCTTCAGAGTGCCGTCGGTCGCCTGCCACAGGCCGAGCTCATTGGCCGGCAGGCTGGCGCGCCATTCGCCGGGCTCGCCGGCGCTCAAGGTGAGATCGCGGCTCACGCCGGAGGGCGAGGTGACGCTGACCGGCGGGACGCTGTCGGACATGGTCTGGCGCACGACGACGAGATCCTTGCCCTGCACCTGGAGGCGCAGCGCTTCCTCGTCGAGATCGGGCTGCTTCATCAGCCAGTGCGACATCCGCCGGAGCAGATCGAGATGCGGGCCGCCGCCCTCGTAGCCGCGCGCCCACAGCCAGATGTGATCGGAGAGCAGCAGCGCGACGCGGCCCTCGCCGAAGCGCGACAGGAACAACAGCGGCTTGCCGTCCACGCCCGTCATCACCGGTGGATTGACCGCATTGCGGGTGTCGACGGTGCGGAAGAAGCGGCTCCAGTGCGGCGGCTCGCTGGCGGAGCCTTCCAGCCCGCGCGTGACGGGATGGCGTTTGCCGATGTCGGACAGATGCGCATAGAACGGCTTTTCGGTCACACCGACCGGCTCGGCCGGCAGCACCGAATCCAGCGGCGTGCGCCAGATGCTCGTGTTCGATGCGTAATCGGGGCCGGCGGCAACCAGCACCGCGCCGCCCGAGCGCACATAGCGCGCGATGTTGTCGAAATAGGCGATCGGCAGCACGCCCTGGCGGGCATAGCGGTCGAAGATGATGAGCTGGAACTCGTTGATCTTCTGCTGGAACAGCTCGCGGGTCGGAAACGCGATCAGCGACAATTCATTGATCGGCGTGCCGTCCTGCTTCTCCGGCGGCCGGAGAATGGTGAAGTGCACGAGATCGACGCTGGCGTCGGACTTCAGCAGGTTACGCCAGGTGCGCTCGCCGGAATGCGGCTCGCCGGAGACGAGCAGCACCCGCAGCTTGTCGCGCACGCCGTCGATGGCGACGACGGCGCGGTTGTTCACCGGCGTCAGCTCCCGCTCGAGCGGGGAGGCTTCGATCTCGACGATGTTCGGCCCGGCATGCTTGATGTCGACGTCGACGCTCGCGGTCTGTCCGCTCGACAGCGTGCGTTCGTTGATGACCTCGCCGTCGCGCCGGATCGTGACCTTGGCGCGCTCGCCGGTGACGCCCTGATCGTCGAGGCGGTAGGTGATGGTCTGGGTCTGGCCGACGATGCCGAAGCGCGGCGCCGCGGTGATCGCGATGCGGCGGTCGCGCTCGTCCTTCTGCCCGGTGATCAGCGCATGCACCGGCGCCTGGAAGCCGAGCGCGGCGGCGTTGGCCGGGATGTCGTGGACGCGGCCGTCGGTGATCAGGAACGCGCCGGCGACGCGGTCGACCGGAACGTCAGAGAGCGCCGAGGCGAGCGCGCCGAACAGCCGGGTACCGTCGGTTTCGCCATCGGCCTGTCCGGCGTCAACGACGCGCACTTCCAGCCCCTTGATCCGCTTCAGGCTGTCGACCAGCGATTGTTGCGCCTGCGCGGCCTCGCGGGTGCGGTTGCCGAAATTCTGGCTCGGGCTCTTGTCGACGACTACCGCGGCGACCGAGGTGAGGGGATCTCGATCCTCGCGCGTGAACGAGGGGTTGGCGAGCGCCAGCAGGAACAGCGCCAGCGCGGCGACGCGCACGGCCGCGCCGCGCGCGCGGGCAAGCAGCAGGATGGCCGCGATCACCACGATCGCGGCAAGCGCGACCCACAGCACGATCGCGGGAACAAGTGGCGTAAACGCGATGCCGTAGTTCATGTCGATCCTATTGGCCCAGCCGCTCGATGAGGGCCGGCGCGTGCACCTGGTCGGCCTTGTAGTTGCCGGTCAGCGTGTACATCACGATGTTGACGCCGGCGCGGAAGGCGAATTCGCGCTGGCGCGGTTCGCCCGGGGTGAGCGGCAGCATCGGCTGGCCGTCGGGACGGATCGCCCAGGCTCCCGCAAGATCGTTCGAGGTGATGATGATCGGCGAGACGCCGTCGCCGCCACGCGCGGGCCGCTGCGCGCTCTCGTCCTCCTCCTCGCGCGGCAGCGTTTCGACCCAGGTCTGGCCCGAGTTGAAGCGGCCAGGGAAGTCGCGCAGCAGGTAGAAGGTCTTGGTCAGCACGTGCTCGCGCGGCACCGGCTCGAGCTCGGGCACGTCGAGCGAGGACAGGATCTCGCGGAGCGCCTGCATGCCCGGCGTCTGCGACGCGCCGTTCTCGCCGGGCGACGCCTCGACCGCGTCACGGGTGTCGAAGATCACGGTGCCGCCCTGCTTCATATAGGCGTCGATCCTGTTGATCGCGTCCTGCGGCGGCTTCGGCGCGCCCGGCACGATCGGCCAGTAGACCAGCGGGAAGAAGGCGAGTTCGTCGCGCGCCGGATCGACGCCGACGGGATCGCCGGCCTCGAGCGCGGTACGCTGCGCCAGGAACAACGTGAGGCCCGCCATGCCGGCCTTGACGATGGAATCGACGTCGGCATTGCCGGTGACGACGTAGGCGAGACGGGTCTGCGATACCGCCTTCATTGCGAACTCGTCCGCGGCGCTGTCAGCGCGCGACGGCGAGGGCGACACGAGACCTGACAGGACCAGTCCGATCGCGAGCACGGCCGTCGCGGCGCGGCGGCGCAGCAGTGCGGCGAGGCCGCCGCCGAGCAGCGCGACAATGACGGCGTCGATCAGGAACAGCGCGAGCGCCGACGACAGCAGCCACCCGCGCAGATCGCGCGGCTCGGCATTGGTGTAGGTGGCATGCCGGGCGCGAAGGCTCGCGGTGTTGAGCGGTGCGATCCGGTCGGCGGCGGCAAGCGTGTTCACGGCCAGCGGTCCTTCTGCCGGGCCGTAGAAGCCGGGCGGATGGTCCGGCGTGGCGCGGTCGCGATAATCCGCGGGCAGCGGCTTTGCGGTCGCCGGCGGCGGGCCGAAAGCGCCGAAGCCGTCGAGGATGTGGAGTGGCGCCACCGTCTCCGTGCTGGCCTCGCCAGCCACCCCCGCACCCGGCTTGGATGTGTAGCCGGACATGTCGACGATCCGCCGCAGCATTTCGACGAAGGTGCCGGACATCGGCAGGTCCGACCAGCGCATATCCGCGCTGACGTGAAACAGGCTGACCGCCCCCTTGCCGCGATGCTCGCCGGTCACGAGCGGCGTACCATCTTCGAGCGAGGCCCAGCTCTTGGTGGCGAGCACGGCATCGGGCTCGGCAAGCACCTGGCGGCTCACGGTAACGTCCTTCGGAACAGCAACGCCGGCAAACGGCCCGTCGCCGGCGAAGGCGGCGAGATGCTGCGGCTTCTCCCAGGTCAGGCTGCCGCCCAGCGTCCGGCCGCCCTTGCGCAGCTTGACCGGGACGAGATCGTCTTCGGCCTGCGCGAGCCGGGGACCTGCGAACCGCACCAGCACGCCGCCCTGGTCGATCCAGGCATTGAGACGCTCGCGGAGCTCAGGTGCGATGGTGCCGACATCGGCCAGGATGATCATCGGCAGCTTCTGGTCGAGGAACTGCGTGATGCCCTGCTGCGGCGAGCCCTTGTCGGCCAGCCGGACATCGGCAAACGGTGCGAGCGCGCGGGTGAGATAGAAGGTCGGCGCCAGCAGCGGCTGCGCGGTCTCGCTGGTCGCGCCCGAGACGATGCCGATGGCGCGGCGACGCCAGCGCTTGTCGAGGAGTTGCACCGCGCCGGCCGAACGCTCGCCGGAGATCTCGAGCCGCGTGATGTCGTTGCGCAGCTCGACCGGGAGATCGAACGCCGCCTCGGTCTCCTTGTCCTGCGGGCCGAAGCCGTAGCGCGCCTCGCCGATTGGCGAACCCTTCTGGTCGAGCGCCCGAACGGTACCCGCGGCGATGCCGCTGTCGGTGCGCAGCACCTTCACCGTCATCTTGGCGGCCGCATTCTCCGCCGCGACGAGCGCCAGCGGAGAGGACGTGCCGCCTTCGAACACGGTCAAGCTGCGATCTCCGATCGTCTTGCTAAGGCCTTGCAGGAATTCCTCGCCGCGTCCGGTGTCGACGCCGTCCGACAGCCAGGCGATCTCGCAGTCGCCGGTGGCCTTGAGGAAACGATCGATCGCGGTAAGGGTTTCAACGCGCTCGATCGAATAGGGTTTTGGCGCGAGCTGACGCAGCGCAACGCGTGCCGCGCCGGCCGGCATCAGGGTGATGTCGCGGTTCGGCTCCGACAGCGGCACCAGCGCGATGGCGCGGCGGTCGTTGTCGGCATTGGCGATCAATTCGTCGGCGGCTCTGATCCTGGTCTCCCAGTTCGAGGCGGCGCTCCAGCCGTCGTCGAACATGATCATCAGCGGCGCCTTGCTGCCGGCGATCCCGGTTTGCGGATTCCAGATCGGGCCGGCGGCGGCGAAGATCACCAGTGCCGCGGCCAAGAGGCGCAGCGCGGTCAGCCACCAGGGCGTGCGCGAGGGCGTCTCCTCCCTCGGTGCGATGTCGAACAGCAGGCGCGTCGGCGGAAATTCGATGCGGCGCGGCCGCGGCGGCATCACGCGGAGCAGCCACCACAGCACGGGAAGGCTGACGAGCCCGATCAGGAGCAGCGGTTCGGTGAAGGCGAGCGGCAATCCCATCATGCGGCCGGCCCTGCCTTGATTGTCGTGGTGCGCGCGCCCGACTTGCTCACCTGCATCCCGGCATGCAGGAACAGGAGCAGTTCGGCAGCCGAGCGGTCGGTCGCATGGGTCGTGAACAGCCAGTCGAGCTTGTTGGTCTCGGCGCGGATCTGGTCGCGGTGCAGCGCGAGCCGCGCGGTGTAATCCTGCACCCAGCTTTCGGCGCGGCCGGCGGTGATCATGCCGAAACCTTCAGGTTCGACGAACTCGACACGGCCCGAATAGGGAAACGTTTCTTCCGCGGGGTCGACGATCTGCACCAGCGTGCCATGAGCGCCGGAGCCGGACAGCCCGCCCAGCATGGTCCTGATCTCGGCGATCGGCGACCAGAAGTCGGACAGCACGACGGTCTCGGCGAGCGCCGAGGGGATGAAAGACGGCGGCAGGCTCAGGCGATCGGCATCATCATGCAGCATAGCTTGCGCCATCTTGTCGATGACGCTGCGGCTTGCGGTGGGTGCCATCAGGCCGGGAATGCCGACGCGCTCGCCGCCCGTAACCAGGAGCTCGGCCAGTGCAAAGGCCACGATCAGCGTGCGTTCGAGCTTGGACTCGCGCGCCTGCTTCGAGGCGAACGCCATCGAAGGCGAGCGGTCGGGCCAGATCCAGACCGTGTGCGCGGCCTCCCATTCATGCTCACGGACATAGAGATGCTCGTCGCGCGCGGAGCGCCGCCAGTCGACGTTCTGCGACGGCTCGCCCGAGACGAAGCGGCGGTACTGCCAGAAGCTTTCGCCGGAGCCGGCACGGCGGCGGCCATGCAGGCCGTGGATGACGTTGGCGGCGATACGGCGGGCTTCCAGCACCAGGCGCGGCAGCGATGCGGCGAGCGTGCGGCTTTCGCCATCGGCACGTCGGATCGCTACTCTCTCCTTCGCTGTGTGCCCGTTGTCTGCGGCCATCAACCGATCCGTGTCTTCAATTGCCGGATCACGTCCGGAATCGTGCGGCCTTCGGCGCGCGCCTGGAAGGTCAGCGCCATGCGGTGCTTGAGCACGGGTTCGGCGAGGTCGAGCACGTCGTCGATCGAGGGCGCGAGACGGCCGTCGATCAGCGCGCGTGCGCGCACCGCGAGCATCAGCGATTGGCTCGCGCGCGGACCCGGTCCCCAGGCGATGAACTTGCCGGCATCGCCGCCCTCGGGCCCCGGACGGGCCGAGCGCACCAGCGACAGGATCGCCTCGACCACGGAATCGCCGACTGGCAGGCGCCGGATCAGCCGCTGCGCGGTGATCAGCGCGTCCGCAGTCATCGATCCCTTCGCCAGCGTCTCCTCGGCGCCAGTGGTTTCGAACAGGATGCGCCGCTCGGCGTCGCGGTCGGGATAGTCGACGTCGATCTCCATCAGGAAGCGGTCGAGCTGCGCTTCTGGCAGCGGATAGGTACCTTCCTGCTCCAGCGGGTTCTGCGTCGCGAGCACATGGAACGGCTTCGGCAGATCGTGGCGGGCGCCGGCAACGGTGATGTGCTGTTCCTGCATCGCCTGCAGCAGCGCCGATTGCGTGCGCGGGCTGGCGCGGTTGATCTCGTCGGCCATCAGGAGCTGCGCGAACACCGGACCCGCGATGAAGCGGAACGAGCGCCTGCCCGCGGTGCTTTCGTCGAGCACTTCGGCACCGAGAATGTCCGACGGCATCAGGTCGGGCGTGAACTGGATGCGCTTGGCATCGAGACCGAGCGTGACGCCGAGCGTCTCGACCAGCTTGGTCTTGGCGAGGCCGGGCACGCCGATCAGCAGCGCATGGCCGCCGGATAGGATCGTGACCAGCGTGTTCTCGATCACGCGATCCTGACCGAAGATAACGGTCGCGATCGCGTCCTTCGCCGCGCGAATCTGGCTCGACACCTGCTCGGCCGAACGGACGATCCCGTCCTCGAGTTTCTCGACACTTTCCGCCATCCGTAAGCTCCTTGCGCCTGCCATGCGGCTCTCTTGCGTCGTCATGTCATGACATGGGCCCTATGCTAGACTTGCAGGGAAGGCCATGTATTCGTTGAATTAACCTATCCCCACCATATCGGCTTCGGGATATGTACGGCATCACGAAGTGGCGACCTCCCGTACCGAACTAATCCGGGGTGGAACCGCGCACCCATGTACAACGTAGATCTGCACCAAACGTGCCAAATGACAGAGTCAGGGCAAACCATGGCGAACCAAGGGCAGAGCGCCGATCGTGGTCTTGAGGGGCTGACTGCCGCCGCCAAAAGTGCTGCCAATGCCGACGGCGCCAAAAAAGGGCTGCCGCCCGTACATCTCTGGAATCCACCGTTCTGCGGCGATATCGATATCCGAATCGCCGTTGATGGTACATGGTTCTACATGGGTACGCCAATCGGGCGACCTGCGCTCGTGCGCCTGTTCTCGACGATCCTGAAGCGCGAAGACGGCAAGCATTTCCTCGTCACGCCGGTGGAGAAGGTCGGCATCCGCGTCGACGATGCGCCGTTCATGGCGGTGGAGATGCAGAAGGACATCGAGAGCAACCATCGCGTGCTGCGCTTCCGCACCAATGTCGACGACTGGGTCACCTGCGATGCCGCGCACCGGCTTCGCTTCGAGCAGGCTGACGACGGTGGGCTGACGCCCTATCTGCATGTACGGGCCGATCTCTGGGCCAAGGTCACCCGCGCGCTTTACTACGACCTGGTTGACATGGGTGAGGAGCGGATGGTCGATGGCCAGCCGACGTTCGGCGTCGAGTCGGCCGGCGAATTCTTCGCCATGGCCGACGCGGAGCAGGTGAGGGCCGCGCTTTGAACAAGCCTATCCTGAAGAACGAGCCCGTCGCGACCAGCGCGGCGGATTTCTTCGCCCGCTCCAGGGCGCGCCTCGGTTTCGACGTTCCGCCCGGCCTCTACGATCCCTGCATCATTCCGGCCTCCGGTGATCCGGGCACCGACAAGATGCTCGAGATCGTCGCCCGCGAGCAGCCGGTGCGGCCGGCGGCAGTCCTGATCGCGGTGGTCGACCGCCCCGAGCCGACGGTGCTGCTGACGCAGCGCTCGGCGCATCTGAATGATCACGCCGGTCAGATCGCCTTCCCCGGCGGCAAGATCGACGCGACCGATATTTCGCCGCTCGATGCGGCGTTGCGCGAGGCCGAGGAAGAGGTCGGGTTGTCGCGCGACTTCGTCGACCCGATCGGCTATCTCGATCTCTACGGCACGGCCTTTGGCTTCCGTATCCTGCCCACGGTCGCCAGGGTGCGGCCCGGCTTCCAACTCACCATCAACCATTCCGAGGTTGATGACGCGTTCGAGGTGCCGCTATCCTTCCTGATGAACCCGGCGAACCACCAGGTGCACAGCAAGGAATTCCGCGGCATGGAGCGGTTTTACTACGCGATGCCGTTTGCGGAACGCTACATCTGGGGCGCGACGGCCGGAATGCTGCGTGTGCTTTATGAGCGGATTTATTCGTCATGATCCGGCCGGCGCTGACCGAGATCGGAATTTTCCTCATTCCCTTTGCCGTCTATGCGCTTTTCCTGATTGCCACCCGTTCCGGCCTGTTCGTGCAGTCGTCCTGGCCGATCTACACCATCGCGCGCCTTGCGCTGATGGCGCTCGTCCTGGTGATCGCGGGCCTGATCGGGCTTGCGCATTTCTCCGGCGCCGCACCGGATTCGACCTACGTTCCCGCCCATATCGAGAATGGCAGGCTCGTGCCGGGCATGGAAAAATAAGGGCCCAAAGATGAGCGCGGAGCCTTTACTTGCCGATGCGCCCTGGCTGATCTCCGGCGGGACCGCGCGCGTCCTGCAACTGCTCAATGGCAATGGCGAGGAGGCGCGCGTGGTTGGCGGCGCCGTGCGCAACGCGATGCTCGGCCTGCTGCCGGGCGACATTGATATCGCGACCACGGCGTTGCCGGAAGAGGTGATGCTGCGGGCGAGGAGCGCTGGCATCAAGAGCGTGCCGACCGGCATCGACCACGGCACCGTCACGCTGGTCATCGACGGTCATCCCTACGAGATCACGACGCTGCGCGAGGATACCGAGACGTTCGGCCGCAAGGCCAAGGTCGCTTTCGGCCGCGACTGGATGCGGGATGCCGAGCGGCGCGACTTCACCATGAACGGATTGTCGGTCGATGCGAGCGGCGTCGTCTACGACTATGTCGGCGGCCTTGCGGACGTTGCCGCGCGCCGCGTGCGCTTCATCGGCGATCCCGACCAGCGCATCGCGGAGGACTACCTGCGCATCCTGCGCTTCTTCCGCATTCACGCCGCCTTCGGCGCCGGCGAGCCCGATCGCGACGGCTATCTCGCCTGCATCCGCGGCCGCGCCGGCCTTGCGAGCCTCTCCGCCGAGCGCGTGCGCATGGAGATGCTGAAGCTGCTCGTGGCGGGCGGCGCGGCCGCGGCGGCCGGTGCGATGGTCGAGGGCGGTTTGCTGCAATCCCTGATCGGCGGCGTCGCCTACACCGGGCCGATGTCGGCGATGATCGGGATCGAGCGCGCGCTCGGTCTGCCGGCGAGTGCCACCCGGCGCCTGGCTGCGCTGACGGTGGCCGTGACCGAGGACGCCAAGCGCGTCGCCGCTCGCTTGAGGCTCTCCAACGCCGAAGCCAAGGCGCTGGATTCGATGGGGCATCGATGGTGGCGGTTTGCCAGCAAGGACGAGGCCAATGCACGACGGCTGTTGTACCGGTTGGGCATTGAACGCTATCACGATCGCGTGTTGCTGGCCTGGGCGAGGGACGGCGGCGACCTGACTTCGTCGCGCTGGCGCGAACTCGCCGAGTTGCCGCAGCGCTGGACTGTGCCGAAATTTCCGCTCAGGGCCGCGGACTTCATCGCGCGCGGCCTCGTCGAAGGACCGGCGCTCGGGCATGTGCTCACGCTCGCCGAGGATGCTTGGCTTGCGGCGGATTTTCCACTAGACGAGGCCGCACTCGCATCCATCGCCGATCAAGCTGCGGCGCGCGTCAGCCGCGACCAGAAAACGTGACCATCGTCTCAGGCTTCGCCGACATCTCGATTTTGCAGCTTCTGCTGGTCGCGTTGATGGCGTTGTTTGCTTCGATTATCGGTGGCCTTGCCGGCTATGGCACCGGCGCGTTGATGCCGCTGGTGCTGGTACCGATGGTCGGCGCCGAGCCCGTGGTGCCGATCATCGCGATCTCTGCGATCTTCACCAATCTCAGCCGCGCAGTCGCCTATCTCCGCTATGCTGATCGCCGCCGTGCGCTGATCGTGCTCGCCTGTGCTGCCGTGACGACCGCGCTCGGCGCTTATGGCTATACGCGGCTGACCAATGCCGGCGCTGCGCTCGTGATCGGCACCATGCTGATCCTGAGCGTGCCGTTGCGGCGCGTGCTTCGGCGCCGCGAGGTCAAGATCGGTGACACCGGGCTTGCGGCCGGCTCCGTCGGCTATGGCGTGCTGGTCGGCGGCACGTCGGGTTCCGGCGTGATCCTGCTCTCGCTGCTGATGGCTGCGGGCCTCGAGGGTGCCGCCGTGATCGCGACCGATGCGATGATCTCGCTCGGCACGGGCGTCATCAAGATTTCAGTGTTCGGCCTTGCCGGCGCCGTGACCGCGCAGGTGCTCGCCTTTGCGCTTCTGATCGGCGGCATCGCCATCCCCGGCGCGTTCCTCGCGAAGGCCTTCGTCGAACGGATGCCGGTGCATATCCACGCCGCGATCCTCGATGTCGCCGTGATCACCGGCGGCCTGGTGATGATCTCGGCCGCCGCAAGGCAGCTCTTGGGATAGACGATCGCGGCCCGCGCGCTGGTCATCCCGGACCGCGATCGGAATCCCATTTGACGTGACGAGACGCGCTTACTCCTCGTCTTCATCGTCCTCCTCGTCTTCCTCCTCGTCTTCGTCATCGTCCTCGTCATCGTTATCCTCGTGATCTTCCTCTTCCGCGCGCTCAAGCACGGCCAGCGGCAGCGTCTCGCGGAACAGATCGCCTTCCATGCCCATCCAGAGGCAGAGCACCTCGTCCTCCTTCACCTCGACGACGGTCAGCGGCTGGCCGCCGGATTTCAGCATCACGACATCGCCGGCTTTCAATTCCATGGATTTGTCCTCCGAGTTGATCGACCCGGCGCTGAGGCTAGCAAGCCGTCATGACACGCCGATCACGGCGCAGCCGCCTGTAGCGTCGCGCTCGCACATTCCATGATCGCCGTGATGGTGTCGGAAGTTAGTCCGCGTCTGGCAAGAGCTCGCTCAGCGAGCGGATGATGCGGTCGGGCTTGACGGGCGAGCCTTCGGGCAGGCCGTTGCCATGCACGTCCATCCAGACCGCGTAGATGCCGAGGCGCTGCGGCGTCACGACTTCCCATTCCAGGTTGTCGCCGATCATCCAGGTATTCTCAGCGGTGACGCCGAGCGCGTCCATCGCGTGCAGATAGGCGCGCTCCTCGGGCTTGCCGAAACCGTGCTCGCCTTCGATCTGGATGTGGTGGAAGCGGTGGGCCAGCTCGAAGCGCTCGACTTTGGCACGCTGGGTGTCGGCAGCGCCGTTGGTCACCAGCGCGAGCTTGATGCCCAGCGCTTTCAGCCTGTCGATGGCATCATGCGCACCGGGGAAGACGAACATCTCCTCCTCGCGATAAGCCGTGAAGCGGTCGGCGAGGCGGATGGCGAGATCGTCGGGCAGGGCGCGGTGGCCTGCCGCGGCAAGGGCGGCGAAGCCGCCCTTGACCGTCAGGCGGCGCGCTTCGCCAAGCTTCAGCCGCCACGCGGCGTCCGCATTGGCCCAGAAATTTTGCGCAAAGGACAGCACCGCGGTTGCGACCTGATGCGGCGGTAACGGTGCAAGCTCCTCGGCAAACTCGTTTGCGATCGTGCTCCAGGCGATCTCGGGCCGGCCATAGGCCGACAGGATGGTGTCGTCCATGTCGATCAGCATGGCGCGCGGCAGTGGTTTCACTGCGGTCATGGCCACTTCACCTCCGGCGGCAGCGACGACAGGATCGCGTCCACATTGCCGCCGGTCTTGAGCCCGAAGATGGTGCCGCGGTCGTAGAGCAGATTGAACTCGACATAGCGCCCACGGCGGATCAGTTGCTCGTCGCGATCATCCGCGGTCCAGGCCGTCGAAAAATTGCGCCGCACGATTTCAGGATAGATTTTCAGGAAGGCGCGGCCGACGTCCTGGGTGAAGACGAGATCCGCCTCCCAGTCGCCGCTGTCGTGCCAATCGTAGAAGATGCCGCCGACGCCGCGTGCCTCTTTCCGGTGCGGCAGATAGAAATACTCGTCGCACCAGTTCTTGTACTTGTCGTAGTCGGCGACGCTGTTCGGTCCGCTGCAGGCGTCCTTCATCGCGGCGTGGAAGGCGATCGTGTCAGCATCCTCCTGCGTGCGCCGGCGGTCGAGCACGGGCGTGAGGTCGGCGCCGCCACCGAACCACGCCTTGGTGGTGACGACGAAGCGCGTGTTCATGTGCACCGCCGGCACGTGCGGATTGCGCATATGCGCGATCAGCGAGATGCCGGAGGCCCAGAAGCGCGGATCCTCCGCCGCGCCCGGGATCTGCGCGCGGAATTCCGGCGCGAACTCACCGTGCACGGTCGAGCAATGCACGCCGACCTTCTCGAACAGGCGGCCATACATCATCGACATCACGCCGCCGCCGCCGGGGGCGCCGCTGTGGTCGGTGCGTTGCCAGGGTGTGCGTTCGAAGCGGCCGGCCTCGCCCGGATAGAGCGCTTTGGGTGCGTCGTCCTCCAGCCGCTCGAAGCTTTCGCAGATGTCGTCGCGCAAGTGTTCGAACCAGCCGCGCGCGCGGGCCTTGCGATCCTCGATAATCGAAACGTCCATATGCAATTCCCGTCGCCAGCCAGAGTGTGTGGCGCGTAGGGTGGGCAAAGGCGCGCTTGCGCCGTGCCCACCGCTGTTGTGATCGTCCTGAATGGTGGGCACGCTACGCTTTGCCCACTCTACGAAACTAGCCCTGCGGACCGTAATAGGTGCAGCTCTCGTTGCAACTGTCGCGGTGAATGCTGACGCGGGTGAGCCCGTCGATATGCTGCAGCCGCTCCCAGACGAAGCGCGAGAGGTTTTCCAGCGTCGGCACGCCAATTGCCTCGATCTTGTTGAGGAACTTGTGGTCCAGCGTCAGCCGCACGTCCTCGATCGCGCGCTGGACGAGGCCGAGATCGACCACCATGCCGGTCACAGGATCCGGCGTGCCGCGCAGGCTCACCTCGGCGCGGAAGGAGTGGCCGTGGATTTCTTCGCTCGCCGCGCCAAAGGTCGTTCCCGACAGCGAATGCGCCGCCTCGAAGCGGAACGATTTCGTCAATTCCCACATCTGTTCGCCGACCAATCCTATCTGATGCCGAGTGACTTGTGCGTTTGCACGCTGAGCCGCCATCGCGGATGACGCAGGCAATAGTCGATGGCGCGTGCCGTGTTCTCGGCGACCTCGGGCCCGTCCATCGGCTGCAGCGAGAAGCGCTCGAAGGCGAGGCCCTCGAAGGCTTCCGGCGCAGCGAGCGGCTGGGGATAGACCAGCTTCAGCTCGTGGCCGTGCCGCAGCACGAGTTCGCTTCCGCCCTTCGGGCTAACGCAGATCCAGTCGAGCCCCTCGGGCGGCAGGACCGTGCCGTTGGTCTCCACGCCGATCTCGAAGCCGCGGGCATGGAGCGCCTCGATCAGGGCAGCGTCGACCTGGAGCAGGGGCTCGCCTCCGGTCAGCACGACGTAGCGGTTGTCGGCCGATCCCGTCCATTGCGCGGCGATGGTGTCGGCGAGTTCCGTGGCCGAGGCATAGCGCCCGCCGAGCGTACCGTCGGTGCCCACGAAATCCGTGTCGCAGAATTTACACACGGCGTCGGCGCGATCGGCCTCGCGGCCGCTCCACAGGTTGCAGCCGGCAAAGCGGCAGAACACGGAAGCGCGTCCCGCGTGGGCGCCTTCGCCTTGCAGGGTCAGGAAGATTTCCTTGACCGCGTAACTCAACCTTCTCTCCTCAACGTATCAAACTTGCGGGTTCCGGACCTGCCGCAGCGCTTCACCTGCGGCCATCGCCGCGCTCATCGCCACATTGAGCGACCGCAGCCCCGGCGTGATCGGGATCACCAGCCGCGCATCCGCAGCCTCGACCACCTCGTCAGTGACGCCGGCCGTCTCGCGCCCGAATAGCAGGATGTCCGACGTCTGGTAACGGAAATCGAGATAGTTTGTGGCGCCCTTGGTTGTGAACAGCAGCAGGCGGTAGCCGTGTGCCGCGCGCCAGGCCGAAAATTTCGGCCAGGAGTCGTGGCGGGTCACGCTGACATGCTTGAGATAGTCCATTCCCGCCCGGCGGAACAGCCGGTCGGAGAAGGGAAAGCCGGCGGGCTCGATGATATGGGCCGCCATCTCCAGGCAGGCGCAGAGCCTGAGAACCGTGCCGGTGTTCTGGGGGATGTCGGGCTGGAAAAGCGCTATCTGCATGGGTGTGGCAAGGTCGGTTGCGGGCCGGAAATGTCTCAATAAAACATCGCTCGCCCGGGAATTCGTGCATTGCACGCTTCCGCGCCGATAGCGGGCTTGCGCTCGCCCGGCAAGGGTGCCAATAGAACGATTCTGGACTGCTGTTTCACCCGTATCGGCGTGGGCAAGCAAAGTTCTGCCGCCGCGGGGGGCCGCGGGCGCCGGCAGCCTGTTCTGGGGACCTTTGGGCGCCCCCTGGAGCGGTTCCACCGGTCGCATAAAAGAAAGGGTTGGAATCGTGACGACAGCGTCTTCGGCGGACCATCCGACACGCCGTGATTTCCTTTTCGTTGCAACGGGGGCAGCAGCGGCGGTAGGGGGCGTTGCGACGCTCTGGCCGTTCATTTCCCAGATGAATCCGGATGCCTCGACGATCGCCGCCGGCGCGCCGATCGAGGTCGATCTCTCCCCGATTGCCGAGGGGCAGGACATCAAGGTGTTCTGGCGCGGCAAGCCGATCTACATCAGCCACCGGACCAAGAAGCAGATCGAAGAGGCGCGCGCGGTGAACGTCGCGAGCCTGCCCGATCCACAGTCCGATGAGGCGCGGGTCAAGTCCGGCCATGACCAGTGGCTGGTCGTGATCGGCATCTGCACGCATCTCGGCTGTATCCCGATCGCCCATGAGGGCAATTACGACGGCTTCTTCTGTCCGTGCCATGGTTCGCAATACGACTCGTCGGGTCGTATCCGCCAGGGGCCCGCGCCGGCCAACCTGGCGGTGCCGCCCTACCAGTTCGTCTCCGACACCAAAATTCAGATCGGCTGAGCCTCGAATCTTCGTTTGAAGCTTCGAGCCGTCATGTCGTTTTATTTCCTCAGGATCGCATCATGAGCGGACCATCCGACTACCAGCCGAGCAATCCGGCCCTGCAATGGATCGAGCGACGTCTGCCGATCATTGGTCTTATGCACTCGTCGTTCGTAGCGTATCCCACGCCGCGTAACCTGAACTACTGGTGGACCTTCGGCGCCATCCTCTCCTTGATGCTCGGGATCCAGATCCTGACCGGCGTCATCCTGGCGATGCACTATACGCCGTACGCAGATCTGGCCTTCAAGTCGGTCGAGCTGATCGTGCGCGACGTCAATTACGGTTGGCTGTTGCGCAACATGCATGCAGTCGGCGCGTCGATGTTCTTCTTCGCCGTCTACGTCCACATGTTCCGCGGCCTCTATTACGGGTCATACAAGGAGCCGCGCGAGGTGCTGTGGATCCTCGGCGTCATCATCTACCTCCTGATGATGGCCACCGGCTTCATGGGTTACGTGTTGCCGTGGGGCCAGATGAGCTTCTGGGGCGCCACCGTCATCACCAACCTGTTCTCCGCCTTTCCCTATGTCGGCGAGAGCATCGTGACGCTCTTGTGGGGCGGCTATTCCGTCGGCAACCCGACGCTGAACCGCTTCTTCTCGCTGCACTACCTCTTGCCGTTCCTGATTGCCGGCGTCGTCGTGCTGCATGTCTGGGCGCTGCATGTCGCGGGCCAGAACAACCCGGACGGTGTCGAAGCGAAAACTGAAAAGGACACGGTGCCATTCACGCCGCACGCGACGATCAAGGATCTGTTCGGCGTGTCCTGCTTCCTGCTTCTCTATGCCTGGTTCATCTTCTACATGCCGAACTATCTCGGCGACGCCGACAACTACATCCCGGCCAATCCGGGAGTCACGCCGCCGCACATCGTGCCCGAATGGTACTACCTGCCGTTCTACGCGATCCTGCGCTCGATCCCGAACAAGCTCGCGGGCGTCATCGCGATGTTCTCGGCGATCCTCGTGCTCGCTTTCCTGCCCTGGCTCGACAGCGCCAGGACCAGATCCACGAAGTATCGTCCGCTCGCAAAGCAGTTCTTCTGGATCTTCGTCGTGGTCTGCATCCTGCTCGGTTATCTCGGCGCGCAGCCGCCGGAGGGCATCTATGTGATCGCCGGCCGTGTCCTGACGGTCTGCTACTTCTCCTACTTCCTGATCGTGCTGCCGCTGCTTTCCCGCATCGAGACTCCGCGCCCGGTGCCGAACTCGATCGCCGACGCGGTTCTCGCCAAGGGCGGCAGGGTCGCGGCCTCCGTCGCGGTCGCGCTCGTCGCAGCCGGCGCGCTGTTAGCCGGCACGATTCAGGACGCCCGTGCCGCCGAAGGAAACGACAAGCCGCCGGGCAACAACTGGTCCTTCGCCGGTCCCTTCGGGAAGTTCGACCGCGGCGCGCTCCAGCGCGGGTTGAAGGTCTACAAGGAGGTCTGCTCCAACTGCCACGGCCTGTCCTTTGTTGCCTTCCGCAACCTCGCGGAAGCCGGCGGTCCCGGCTATTCGCCGGCGCAGGCGGTCGCGTTTGCCTCGGAGTACAAGATCAAGGACGGTCCGAACGATGCCGGCGACATGTTCGAGCGTCCCGGCCGCCCGGCCGACTACTTCCCCTCGCCATTCCCGAACGAGCAGGCAGCCCGTGCGGCGAATGGTGGTGCGGCGCCGCCCGACCTGTCGCTGATCACCAAGGCGCGCTCCTACGAGCGCGGCTTCCCCTGGTTCATCTTCGACTTCTTCACCCAGTATCAGGAGCAGGGTCCGGATTATGTCGCGGCGGTGCTTCAGGGCTTCGAGGAGAAGGTGCCGGAGGGTGTGACCATCCCGGAGGGCTCCTACTACAACAAGTACTTCCCCGGCCACGCCATCAAGATGCCGAAGCCGCTCAGCGACGGCCAGGTGACCTATGACGACGGCTCGCCGACCACGGTCGCGCAGTACGCCAAGGACGTCACCACCTTCCTGATGTGGACCGCCGAGCCGCACATGGAGGCGCGCAAGCGCCTCGGCTTCCAGGTGTTCGTGTTCCTGATCATCTTCGCCGGCCTGATGTACTTCACCAAGAAGAAGGTTTGGGCAGACGCGCACTGAGCGACGAACGCGAGACGAGAATGAGAAAGCCCCCGCGAGGGGGCTTTTTTGTCGGCTCAACTTGCCGTCATTCCGGGGCGATGCGCCAGCATCGAACCCGGAATCCATTCGTCTACCAACTTCGCGGCCTGATGGATTCCGGTTTCGCGCTACAGCGCGCCCCGGAATGACGGGAGTGTGGATTGCGTCGGGCGCGGCCAGCCGCCAAAATACCTCCACGCTCCCCAGAACATCGTCGGAGGACAACATGGGAACCGTCATCACCTTCAAGCGTCCGGACGGCAAGGATGCATCGGGCTATCTCGCCAATGCTGCGCGCGGCAACGCGCCGGGTGTGGTCGTGATCCAGGAATGGTGGGGGCTACAGGACCAGATCAAAGGGATGTGCGACCGCTTTGCGCTCTCCGGCTTCGATGCACTGGCGCCCGATCTCTACAAGGGCAAGGTGGTGCCCTATCACGACACCGATGCCGCCGGTCGCGAGATGAACTCGCTCGACTTCATGGACTTGACCACGCAGACTGTGCGCGGCGCCGCGCAATACCTCTCCCGCAACAGCGCCAAGGTCGGCCTGACCGGCTTCTGCCTCGGCGGCGCCGTGACCATTATCGGCGCCACCAAGATCCCGGAGCTTGCGGCCGCCGTCGTGTTCTACGGCATTCCGCCGGAGCAGGCGGCCAAGCCCGCCGACGTCAAAATCCCGCTGCAAGCGCATTTCGCCAACAAGGACGATTGGTGCACGCCGCAGGTGGTGGATGCCTTCGAGAAGGGCATGAAGGCCGCCGGCAAGTCGCTTGAGCTGTTCCGCTATGACGCCGAGCACGCCTTCGTCAACGAGCAGCGCCAGGCCGTGCACGACCGCGAAGCCGCCGAACTCGCCTGGGGCCGCGCGACGGAGTTTTTCAGGAAGCATCTGGGGTGAGGGGCACGACGAGAGCAACAATCTCGGTGTCGTCCCGGCCTTCGCCGGGACGACGGCGGAGATGACGTCGTCAGCCCGTAACCCTCATTGCGCTCGGGCTACCGCTGGCGGCGCGCCCTTGACGCCGCCCCCGTGGCATGGTGTTAGTTCCCCCATGAGCACCGCCGTCCGCCCAGCCCGTCGTTGGTGGCGCACCTCCTGAGAGGTGGCCGGTGCGATTTCTTTTTCTCAAATCGTCGAAGGTCGCCAACGCAGTGCGGCGGCCTGATCGTTTGTCCTGTGTGGCGTTCCCTCGGCAAGTCTCGTAAGAGGAGCCCAAGAGGATCACATGAACAGGACCGTCTTTGCCCTTCCGGCCAGAAGCGATTATCTGACCCGCGCCGGCCTTGCGATCACGCGCGTGGTGGAGCAATTCACCGGCGGTGCCAACAGGCTCGATGATCTCGTCAGCCTGCTCGACCGCCGCCGCGGCGTGGTGCTGTCCTCGGGCACGACCGTGCCCGGCCGCTATGAGAGCTTTGACCTCGGCTTCTCCGACCCGCCGCTCAAGCTCGAGACGGTCGGCTTCAACTTCACGCTCGAGGCGCTGAACGCGCGCGGGCAGGTGCTGATCGCCTTCCTCGGCGACGTCTTGCGCGAGCCCTGCGTGGTGATCTCCGAGAAGACAGCCTCGCGCCTCTCCGGCCACATCATCCGCGGTGATGCCCCGGTCGAGGAAGACCAGCGCACGCGGCGCGCCAGCGTGATGTCGCTGGTGCGCGATCTTATCGCCGCGTTCTCCGCCAATGACGATGCGCTGCTCGGCCTGTTCGGCGCCTTCGCCTACGACCTCGTCTTCCAGATCGAGGACCTCGTGCAGAAGCGAACGCGCGAAAAGGACCAGCGCGACATCGTGCTCTATGTTCCCGATCGCCTGCTCGCCTATGACCGCGCCACCGGCCGTGGCGTGGTGCTGACCTACGACTTCGCGTGGAAGGGCAAGTCCACTGAAGGCCTGCCGCGCGAGACCGCAGACAGCCCTTACCTCAAGGCGCCCCGCCAGGGCTTTGCCGATCATGCGCCCGGCGAGTATCAGGCGACGGTCGAGACGGCGCGCGCTGCCTTTGCGCGCGGCGATCTGTTCGAGGCGGTGCCCGGACAGCTCTTCGCCGAGCCGTGCGACCGTTCACCGGCCGAAGTCTTCCAGCGGCTCTGCGTCATCAATCCATCGCCCTACGGCGCGCTGATGAATCTCGGCGACGGCGAATTCCTGGTGTCGGCCTCGCCGGAAATGTTCGTGCGCTCAGACGGACGCCGAGTCGAGACCTGCCCGATCTCCGGCACGATCGCGCGCGGCACCGATGCGATCGGCGACGCCGAGCAGATCCGCCAGCTCCTGAACTCGGAAAAGGACGAGTTCGAGCTCAATATGTGCACCGACGTCGATCGCAACGACAAGGCGCGCGTCTGCGTCCCCGGCACCATCAAGGTCCTGGCGCGCCGGCAGATCGAAACGTACTCTAAACTCTTCCACACCGTCGATCATGTCGAGGGCATGCTGCGCCCCGGCTTCGACGCGCTCGATGCGTTCCTCACCCACGCCTGGGCGGTGACGGTGACCGGCGCGCCAAAGCTCTGGGCCATGCAGTTCGTCGAGGACCACGAACGCTCACCGCGGCGCTGGTACGC
Source organism: Bradyrhizobium centrolobii (assembly GCF_001641635.1). Lineage (GTDB taxonomy): Bacteria > Pseudomonadota > Alphaproteobacteria > Rhizobiales > Xanthobacteraceae > Bradyrhizobium > Bradyrhizobium centrolobii. The sequence continues at coordinate 16,737 of NZ_LUUB01000101.1, read as the reverse complement.
CGGCGCGATTGGCGCGGTGAATTTCGATGGCAGCATCAATACCGGGCTCACCATCCGCACCATCCGGATGAAAGATGGCCTCGCCGAAGTGCGCGTCGGCGCCACCTGCCTGTTCGATTCCGATCCGGCGGCCGAGGACCGCGAATGCCAGGTGAAGGCGGCTGCGCTGTTCCAGGCCCTGCGCGGCGATCCGCCAAAGCCGCTGTCGACCTTCGCGCCCGATGCGACCGGCTCGGGCAAGCAGGTGCTGCTGATCGACCACGACGACAGCTTCGTGCACATGCTCGCCGACTATTTCCGCCAGGTCGGCGCCAGCGTCACCGTGGTCCGCTATGTGCATGCGCTCGACATGCTCAAGCAGAAGAGGTGGGATTTGCTGGTGCTGTCGCCCGGACCGGGACGGCCCGAGGATTTCGGGATCAAAAAGACGATCGATGCGGCACTGGAGAAGAAGCTGCCGGTGTTCGGCGTCTGCCTCGGCGTGCAGGCGATCGGCGAATATTTTGGCGGCGAACTCGGGCAACTCGCCCATCCCGCCCATGGCCGGCCCTCGCGGGTGCAGGTGCGCGGCGGTCGCCTGATGCGCAATCTGCCGAACGAGATCGTCATCGGCCGCTATCATTCGCTCTATGTCGAGCGCGACAGCATGCCGGACGTTCTGAACGTGACCGCGAGCACCGAGGACGGCGTCGCGATGGCGCTCGAGCACAAGACGCTGCCCGTCGCCGGCGTGCAATTCCATCCGGAGTCGCTGATGTCGCTCGGCGGCGAGGTCGGCCTGCGCATCGTCGAGAACGCATTCCGGCTGGATGCGGGGACGAATTGAGTGCATGTTTTCATTTTCGTCATTCCGGGATGGTGCGTAAGCACCAGACCCGGAATCTCGAGATTCCACATTGCGCAATTGCGCAATGGGGTTCCGCTCTTCGAGCCGCCCCGGAATGACAACGAAACGAGACAACAATGACTTTTGACCACGATCTGAAGGCCAGCGTCCGCACGATTCCCGACTATCCCAAGCCTGGGATCATGTTCCGCGACATCACTACGCTGCTCGCTGACGCCCGCGCCTTCCGCCGCGCGGTCGATCAGCTCGTGCATCCCTGGGCCGGCAACAAGATCGACAAGGTCGCCGGCATGGAGGCGCGTGGGTTCATCCTCGGCGGCGCGGTGGCGCACCAGCTCTCCGCCGGCTTCGTGCCGATCCGCAAGAAGGGCAAGCTGCCGCACACCACCGTGCGCATCGCCTATTCGCTGGAGTACGGCATTGACGAGATGGAGATGCATGTTGATGCGGTCGCGCCCGGCGAGCGCGTGATCCTGGTCGATGATCTCATCGCCACCGGTGGCACCGCGGAGGGCGCGGTGAAGCTGTTGCGCCAGATCGGCGCCAATGTCATCGCCGCCTGCTTCATCATCGACCTGCCCGAGCTCGGCGGCGCCGCCAAGCTGCGCGCCATGGACGTCCCGGTCCGCACGCTGATGACGTTCGAGGGGCACTGAGCGGCCGCGGGTCGGGAATATCGCCCGGGTAATTTTTTTTTTGAATCGCTGCCAGCCGGAGAACTCGGTTCACCCCTCCCGTAGGGAGAGGTCGGATCGCATCGAAAGATGCGATCACTGAGCGCTGCGGCCCCTCACCCGGATTGCACTGGACAATGCTTCGCATCGCCAGACGCAATCCGACCTCTCCCCGCTGGGGAGAGGTAAGCACCTTGTCGCCCGACCAGACCTCATCGCACTCAGGACCGCTGCAGGATCAGGCTGAGCTCGAGCTCACGGAAGGCGAGATAGTTGCGCCGGGTCCACTGGTGCAGCTCGGTCGATGCGTCCTTCTCCTGGCGCAGATAGCCGGTGAAGGAGAAGTTCAGCCGGTCGATATAGGTCTTCAGGAAGCCGGGGAGCGCCGGCAGGCGGAACAGCCGGCCACCTTCCATCGCGGGCGGCAGCTCGCCGCGCACGACATGCTCGTTGTCCACCGTGATCAGGTTCATCCGCGGAATCTGTCCGCGCAGCATCTCATGCGCGCGGGCCGAGACGCGGTCGGTGTCGGCGACGAACAGGATCATCGGCGCGACTTGGCGGCGGGCGGCCTCCTTCAACAGGCCGATCTCGTCGGTCATCTTGAAGAACTCGTCGAAGGCGTGGAAGCCGAGGTCGATCACCTTGGCAAGGCCGTCATCGACGATGACGCGGTCCATGAGCTGCATCTTGCCGTAGGTGTCGATGACGTCGGCCGTCTCGGTAATCCGTGGCAGATAGTCGAGGAGCGACGGTTCCTTCAGATTGACGTCGAAGGCCGCGACATCGCCGTTCTTGAGCAGCAAAAATTCGCTCAAGAGCCGCGCCAGCAGCGTCTTGCCGACCTGCGGGCGGGGCGAGCAGATGATGTAGACGGGCGTCGGGGACATCGACAGCTATATCAGGCGAATTCAACGCCCAATCCAGCCGCATCCATCCGCACTGTGCAACTATTTTTCGCTGCTGCGTGCGGCGGGTTTCGAGCCAACGATGTCGGTCAGCCGGATGCGGTCGTATTCGCTCCAGACATTCGCCAGCCAGTGCCGGACATAGCCGCGCAGCACGAAGGAGTAGTTGGCGGCCTCGTCGCGGAGGCCCTTGTTGGCCACGAATTTCAGGAACGGAACGGACGAGACCTCGACCTGCTCATAGGCCATTTCGTTGAGCTTGGGGATGGTCAGCTCGGTCGCATCCTTGATGCGGTGAAAGTAGGAATTGTAGGTCGACTGGTCCCACTGGAAGAACTGGGTGTCGTTGATGAAGTTCTTCACCAGGAAATATTTTGCGCCGGTCATGTAGCCCGCGGTCTCGGCGATCTCGTCGAGCGAGGCGATCGAGGGTCCGAGGATGTGGAACACCGCGAAGGTGATCTGGCCCGCCTTGGCGGCGTCCAGGAAACCGATATCGCGCAGCGAGGCCAGCGCCGGCGAGAGCAGGCCGGCGCGGACGTCGATCACGGTCACCGACGGGCTCGCCGCGTTGAGCGTGTCGAAGATCTTCATCTGATCGGCCGTCGTCATCATGTCGACGATCTCGGTGATCTCGGGGTGGAAGCGCTTCAGGGTTCCCCGCGGCGACTCCGTATCGAAGGCGCGCGTCGGCACGTTGTTGGCTGAAAAATAATCGAGCAAGGTGCGCGATACCGTGGTCTTGCCCACTCCGCCCTTGTCCGCGCCCACCACAACCACTGCCGGCTTTGCCATTGCTGTCCCCTAACGCGCGCCCGCCGATCGCTGGTTGCGATCGGCCGGGTCCCAAATCGACTTCCCGAGTCTGCTGTTGGGCGCGAACATGGCAGAAACAAGGGAGAATTCAATTCCTCGGGGCACGGTAGCGGCAATTCCCGGTGTTTTTCCCAATCGCCGTGAAACCCGAGCGGTTTCGGCCAATGATGCACGCTCAATGACGGCCCCAGGGCCCCATCGGATTGCCGACCGCGGTTCCGGAAGGGCTCGGCGCAGGGCCCGATGCCGCATCGGCCGGCTTCCCGGCATCGTTCCATGGGCCCGTCGGCACCGGCGGCAGGGCGTCTTGCTGGTTGGCCTGGGCCTCGGGCTCTTCGGCCTCGTCGGTGGGCGTCGGCAGCCGGCCGGGGTCGTGGCCGCCGGCAAACTTGACCAGCGCGTCGACCCGCGACTTGACCGACGGGTGGGTCGCGAACAGGTCGGCAAAACCCTCGCGGGGATTGTCGACGCAGAGCTCCATCACCGCCGACGTCGCGCCCGGCAGCTCGCCGCGGCCCTCGATCTTGCGCAGGGCCGTGATCATGGCATCGGGATTCTTCGTCAACTCGACCGAGCCGGCGTCGGCGAGATATTCGCGCGAACGCGACAGCGCGAGCTTCACCACCTGCGACATCAGCCAGGCCACCACGATCAGCACGACGGCGATGATGATGACGATCACCGCGCCGCCGCCGGAGCTCTTGCTGTCGCTGCGTGAGGACGATCGCGACGAGGAGGAACCCGACGACCATGAGCCGCCGCCGGAGCTCCAGTTGAAGCTCGTGAAAAGGCGGAAGAACAGTTCGCCGAAGAAGCCGACCACGCCGGCGATGATGACGGCGACCACCATGAGCTGCACGTCGCCGTTCTTGATGTGGGTCAGCTCGTGACCCAGCACCGCCTCGATCTCCTGGTCGTTCAGCGCCTTCAGGAGACCCGTGGTGACGGTGATCGCATATTGCCGTGGGTTGAGGCCGGTCGCGAAGGCGTTGAGCGCCGGGCTCTCCATGATCTTCAGCTTCGGCATCGTGATGCCGCGCGAGATGCAGAGATTTTCGAGCAGATTGTAGAGCCGCGGCTGTTCCTGACGGGTGACGTTATGACCGCCAGTGACGGCGTCGATCATCGACTGATGGAAGAAGTAGGCGATCACGATCCATGCGATTGTCGCGATGGTTGCGAAGGGCGAGGCGACGATCAGGTCGTGGAAGGCGTGGCTGAGGTAGAAGCTGACGGTCCGATTGCTGTCGATGACGACTTCGGCGATCAGCGCGCCGGCGAAGACCAGCACGTAGACCAGCATGAACAGGCCGGCGAGCAGCACCATCGAACGGAACTTGTTCGAGACGATATGCGTGTAGAGACCATACGCGGCCATGGCTGCTTCCGTTAGCTCCTGTCATTCCGGGGCAGGCCGAATGCGTGAACCCGCAACCTGGAGCTTAGTGTCTCGATCGAGAGTCCGGGTTCGCGCCGCGCCCCGGAATGACGAAGGTGAGAAGAAGTGCCGATCACGCTGCGATCAGAACTTCACCTGTGGCGTTGCCTCGACCTCGGTGCGGCTCGCGCCGAGATCGAAGAAGTCCTTCCTGGTGAAGCCGAACATGCCGGCGAACAGCGCGGCGGGCATCTGCTGGATGCCGGTGTTGTATTCCTGGACCGCGTTGTTGAAGAACCGGCGGCTCGCCGCGATCTTGTTCTCGAGGTCGGAGAGCTCGCTGGCGAGCTGCTGGAAATTGGCATTGGCCTTGAGGTCGGGATAGGCCTCCGACAGCGCGATCAGCCGGCCGAGCGCGCCGGAGAGCTGGTTCTCGGCCGCGGAGACCTGCGCCGGTCCCTGCGCCGACATTGCCGAGTTGCGCGCCTTGATGACGTCGTCGAGCGTGCCGCGCTCATGCGAGGCGTAACCCTTCACCGTCTCGACCAGGTTCGGGATCAGGTCGTGGCGCTGCTTGAGCTGCACGTCGATGTCGGCGAAGGCCTGGCCGACGCGCTGGCTCAGCGCCACCAGCCGGTTGTAGGCGCCGAAGGCGAACAGCACGAGGACGACGATAACGCCGAGAACGATCCAGCCGGTCGACATGGAGAACTCCTGAAGGGGATTGAGGCGGGCAGGGTAAACCAGAACGGCGCCGGACGGCAGGCCGGCGCGGAGGGGAGGTAAGACTTGGTCGGATGTCGACCCATCCGAGTTCAAGGGAAAAGCAGCGAAAGAGGTTAACTTTCGGACATGACGGCGTCGCCCCAGCGCCAGCGCCGGGCGTCCGCATAAGCGGCCTTGTCGCGCCGCGGGACCTTCGTCAATGCGACACCGCTCTCGGTGCAGAGCTTCGCCGTGATCTCGACCTTGCCGACATCCGGCGGCGCCAGCACGCGCGAGGCGCGTCCTGCGGGCGGCGTGCGGGTCAGCGCGACATAGATGAACCTCTCGTCCTCGAACGGCACCTCGGCGCCCTTGATCTGCCGGTGCGCCTGGGAGCGCGGCAGGCGCTGGGAGAAATGGCACCAGTCGGGCGCGGTGAGCGGACAGGGCTTTTCGTGCGGGCAGGGGGCTGCGACATAGGCGCCTGCGGCGATCAGCTGCTGGCGTTGTGCGAGGATGCGTGCATAGCCGGCCGGCGTGCCGGGCTCGATCACGAGAAGCGCGTGGCGCGCTTTCGCCCACATTGTCTCTGTGAGCGCGCGCTGGTCGCTCTCACCGAGCTCGCCGATGACGTAGCTCGCAATCACGATGTCGGCGGCCGGGACTTCGGCGAGGTTCGTGCCGGCATCACCCGGCAAATAGCGGCAATCCGCCAATCGCGCGCTGTCGCGTGCAAGCTCAAGCGCGAGCCGGCTCAGCGTCCCGTTGGCGTCGAGCAGGGTGAAGTCCTGCAATGACGGAAAGGCCTCCGCAGCGGCCCAGCTCGCGGTGCCGGGACCGGCGCCGACGTCGAGCAGCGTTTCCGGGGCGAAATCCGGCACGATCTCGGTCAGCGCGTTCAGGCTTGCGGCTACGGCCGCGTAGGTCGCCGGCATCCGCGCGAGCGCATAGGCAAGCCCGTCGGCCTCGGACTTGATGGTGCCCGAGCCGCCGCCTGCGCGATAGGTGCTGGAGATTTGCGATGACCGCCGCGCCGCGTCGGTGCGGGAAAAGCCCTGGAGCTTGCCGTCGAGTGCGGCCTTGAGCTCAGCGGGAAGGGAAGGAGAGATCATCATCCGTGGTCATGCCCCGCGCAGGCGGGGCATCCAGTACTCCGAGACAATGCCGTCAACCGAGAGGCCGCGGCGTACTGGATCATCCGCCTTCGCGGATGATGACGTCAATGCTTGCGGCGCGAGATTCCGGGTTCTCGCTTCGCGAGCCCCGGAATGACGCCCGAAATCTCACGCCACGTTCTGGTCGAGGATGTCGACGGCTTCTTGCAGGCTCACCGATACGAGCTGCGAGACGCCGCGCTCGGCCATGGTAACGCCGAACAGCCGGTTCATCCGCGCCATCGTGATCGGATTGTGCGTGATGATGATGAAGCGCGTGTCGGTCGAGCCGGTCATCTCGTGCAGCAGGTTGCAATAGCGCTCGACGTTGTGATCGTCGAGCGGTGCGTCGACTTCGTCCAGCACGCAGATCGGCGACGGGTTGGTGAGGAACACCGCGAAGATCAGCGCCATGGCGGTGAGCGCCTGTTCGCCGCCCGAGAGCAGCGACAGCGTCTGCGGCTTCTTGCCCGGGGGCTTTGCGATGATCTCGAGTCCGGCCTCCAGCGGGTCGTCGCTCTCGATCAGATGCAGCGCCGCCTCACCGCCGCCGAACAGCTCGACGAACAGGCGCTTGAAGTGGTTGTTGACGACCTCGAACGAGGTCAACAGCCGCTCGCGGGCCTCCTTGTTGAGGCTCTGGATGCCCTGGCGCAGCCGCTTGATGGCTTCGACGAGGTCGTCGCGCTCGGTGACCAGGCCGGTGTGCTGGCCCTCGACCTCGCGCAGCTCTTCCTCGGCGCGCAGGTTCACCGCACCCAGGCGCTCGCGGTCGCGGCGCATCTTTTCGAGATCCTCCTCGATCTCGTGCAGCGGCGGCAACTCGGCGCCGGGCTCGATCTCGGCGAGGCCCGCGACGGCCTGCGGCTCGACTTCCAGCATGTCGCGGATTTCGCGCTCGATGTCCTCGAGCCGGCGCCGCGCGCCTTCCATGCGCTCCTCGGCGCGCGCGGTCGCCTCGCGTGCGCTCGACAGCGCTTCGAGCGTCAACTTCGCGGCGCGGTCGGTCTCTGCCATGGCGGTTTCCGCGGTCGCAAGCGCATCGGCAGCGATGCGGCGCTCGTTCTCGGCGTATTCGATCTCGGTGATCAGCGCGCTGCGCTTCTCGGCGAACACGGCCGGCGCGTTTTCGAGATCGCTGCGCTCGATCGAGACCTCGGTGATGCGGGCCTGGATGGTGTCGATGTGGGAGGTCGCGCTCCCCTTGCGGTTCTGCCACTCGGTCCGCTCGGCGAGGATCGCCTGCACGCGGCGGTCGGCGAGCTCCGCTTCGCGCGCCAGCGCCTGTGCCTCGGCGCGGACCTGGGCCGCCATGCGGCGATGGCCCTCGATGTCGCTGCGAACGGCGGCGAGCTGGGTTTCGGTGTCTTCGCTCGACGGGAGTTCGGTGATCGCGGCCGCCGCATATTCATGCGCGGCTTCGGCCTCGGCGCGGTCGGCGGCGAGGCGGCTGTGCGCCTCGATGAGCGCCGATTTGCGGGCGGCGCGACGGTTGATCTCGCGTTCGGCCGTGGCATGGCGCTCGCGCGCGGCGTTCAGCTCGCGCTGCGCGGCGCGCCAGGCTTCACGCGAGGCGCCTTCAGTGCTGGCGGCCATCTGCAGTTCGGCCTCGGCATTCTCCAGCGCCTGACGCTTGATCTGCGCGTCGATGCGGGCCTGCTCAAGCTCGTTCTCGATGTCGACGAGGCGGGCGCGCTCGGCAAGACGCCGGGCCGCGCCGGTCGGCGCGTGAGCTGCCGCGACAAAACCGTCCCAGCGCCAGACGTCGCCCTCGGGCGAGACCAGCCGCTGGCCGGTCTTGAGCTGCGAGACCAGCTCCGCGCCGCGCTCGCGCGGCACCACGCCGATCTGTGCGAGGCGGCGCGCCAGCTCGGCCGGCGCCTGCACATGGTTGGCGAGCGGCACGACGCCGTCGGGCAGCGCCGGATCGCCTTCGGTGACGCCGGCATTGGTCCAGCGCATCGGCGCCGACGGATCGACCGGCGCGTCGAGATCGTCGCCGAGTGCGGCACCGATCGCCTTTTCAAAACCCTTGTCGACGGTGATGCCGTCGATGATCGGCGGCCACAGATTCTTGGTCTCGCCGTTGACGATCTTGGAGATCGTGCGCGCCTCGGTCTCGAGCCGCTGCACGCGCTTGTCGGCCTCGTTCAGCGGCGAGCGCGAGGATTCCAGCGTCTGGCGCGCGGCGACATGGGCGGCTTCGCTCGCCTGGGCTGCGGCTTCCGAGGCCACGAGCGTCTGTTCCGCGTTCTCGACCGCCGCGGTCAGCTCGTCGAGATCGCCGAAGCCGCCGGTCTCCTCCGCGAGCTTCTGCTCCTCGGCAGCGACATTCGCGATTTCCTGATCGAGTCGGGCGAGCTTGTCGCGGTGGGTGCGGACATTCGCCTCGAGCTGGTTGCGCTTGGCCGTGAGGTCGGCGAGCGAAGTGGTGAGCTCGGCGAAGCGCTGCTCGACTTCGGCGAGCGTCGCCTCGGCCTCGGCCACGCGCTCATCGACGCCGGAGCGCTTCTCGACGCGCGACTTGATCTCTTCCTTCAGCTCGGCGTCTTCGGTGTCGAGCCGCTGCAGCGCGACGTCGGCGTCCATGGTCTGCTGCTGGGCGCGGGCGATGTCGCCTTCGAACTGCGTCAGCCGGCGCTCGAGCTCGGCGACGCGCTCCTTGGCGCGCTCTTCCTCGCGATCGAGCAGTTCGCGTGCATTGGTCAGACGCTGGAGCCCGGCCGCGGCGCGGGCTTCGGCGTCGCGCAGCGCCGGCATCTCCGCGGCGCGGATCGCCTGGATGCGGGCGGCCTCCGCCTGGTGCTGGGTGCGCTCAGCCATCTCGCGGACAGCGAGATCATGGGTCTGGCCGGAATCGTTGACCTCGGCATGGGCCCCGATGCAGCGCAGATGGAACAGCGTCGCTTCCGCTTTGCGGACCTTGGCCGCGACCTCGCGATAGCGCACGGCCTGGCGGGCCTGCTTCTTCAGGCCTTCCATCTGGCCGGAGAGCTGACCGATCACGTCCTCGACGCGGGTGAGGTTGGTTTCGGCCGCCTTCAGCCGCAGCTCGGCTTCGTGGCGGCGGGCGTGGAGGCCGGCGACGCCGGCGGCGTCTTCCAGCACGCGGCGGCGCTGCTCGGGCTTGGCCTGGATGATCTCGCCGATCTTGCCCTGGTGGACGAGGGCCGGCGAGCGCGCGCCGGTGGCGGCATCGGCAAACAGGATCTGCACGTCGCGGGCCCGCACGTCGCGGCCATTGATGCGATAGACCGAGCCGGCCTCGCGCTCGATGCGGCGGGAGATTTCAAGAAGCTGGCTGTCGTTCATCGCCGCCGGCGCGGTGCGATCGGCGTTGTCGATCGTCATCGTCACTTCGGCGTGGTTGCGTGCCGGGCGGTTGCCGGAGCCTGCGAAGATCACCGCGTCCATATCGGCCGCGCGCAGCGATTTGTGCGAGGTCTCGCCCATCGCCCAGCGCAGCGCTTCCACCAGATTCGACTTACCGCAGCCGTTGGGCCCGACCACGCCGGTCAGGCCGGCCTCGATCACGAAGTCGGTGGGCTCAACGAAAGACTTGAAGCCATGAAGGCGCAGGCGGGTGATCTTCATAAACACGCATCTCTGTTGACAGGGCGCGAATCTCCCTGCCGGGACAATACCATAGAAGGCAATGTCGCTGTCTGGACGAGTCGCTCAAGGCAACTCATGCGGCTGGACAATGGCCGCGCCGCGCGGCGAGGGCAACCTGCGAAAGCCGCTTTTCCCAAGGGATTTGTGACGGGAATGATACGGCTAGAGCTACGCGAATCAGGCCTCGCGCGCGCGAATCACTTCTCAAATCAGGTCTTGAGCAGCGGGTTGATCTTCTTCGCGAATTCCTCGAACGAGGCCTCGCCCTTGATCTTCTCGCCGTTGATGAAGAAGGTCGGCGTGGAATCGACCTTCAAGACGTCGCTCGCATATTTCTGGTCGGCGGCGATCTTGTCGAGCAACGCCTGGTCCTTCAGGCAGGCCTCGACCTGCTGCTGGGTGAGTCCGGCCTGCTTGCCGATCCGCGTCAGCGTCTCCGTAGTGTTCTTCGTCACCCAGTCGCTCTGCTGGCGGAACAGCATGTCGGTCACCGCGAAATATTTCTGCGCGTCGCCATTGGCGATGCAGCGCGACAGCATCGAGCCGGCGGCGGCTTTGATGTCGAGCGGGAACTCGCGGAAGATGTAACGCACCTTGCCGGTGTCGATGTATTCCGACTTGATCTTGGGGAACACCTGCTCGTTGAAGGCGGCGCAGTGCGGGCAGGTCATCGAGGCGAATTCGGTGATCGTGACCGCTGCATCCTTCGGGCCCAGCGCCATGTCGGACAGCGACACCGGCTTGGCCACATCGGCGGCGGTCTGCGCCATGGCCTCGGTGATGAACCGCAGCGGAGAGAACCCGGCAAGCGCAGCAAGCCCGGTCAGCGACAGCATCGTGGTGAAGGCGCGGCGGGTGATGATCAAGGTCGGCTCCCGGATTGGCGTGGTCTCGCCCGAGGTTCCCTTCTCGGGCGGCCTGTCGCTAGCTTGAAACGTCGTTTGAGGCAATGGCGAGCCGCAAGGACGGGTCCAGATTAGGCGCGCAATAAGGCTCAATTTCGCTTGATTGCGGCCCCGAGGCGCGCCAGCGCCGTCTTCAATTGTTCATCTTCGATGTCGGTGAGGCTCTCCGCCACCTTGGCGACCGTCTTCGGGTCCGGCGGGCCGGGCCTGACCGGTCGCCGGGACCGTGACAGGGGGGCCTGGCGGAAGGCGAGCTTGCCGACCGCGCTCCAGCCGAGGAAGCGGTTGACCCGTTCCAGGATGACGTCGGCGGAGTGCTGGATTTCCAGCGCCATCGGCCCCTCGACCCGCAGCACCAGCGTCGCCGGCTCCTGCGGCTGGCCCTCCACCGGCCGCGGCCATCGCATCTTCAATGGCTCCGCATGGGCTGCGATCTCCGGCCCGGCGATCTGCGCCCACCGCGTCACCAGCTCGCGCGCGGCAAAGCCCTGCTTGGCATAGGCCTCGGCGAAGACATCGTTGAGGAGAATCGAAAGCGGCTTGGCGCTGATGGGGCCGGGTTTGGACATGGGGGCCAGCTATGCTGCCGCGCGAGGGCGGATGGACTTCAGGTCGCGGTCGATCTCGCGCCGTCGTTGCATGAGATCGTAGTCCATCTGCAGCCCCAGGAAAAAGCCTTCCGATAGACCAAAATAACGGGCGAGCCGCAGGTCCGTATCTGCCGTGATGTCACGCTTGCCGAGGACGATTTCGTTGATGCGCCGCGGCGGCACGTGAACGGCGCGCGCCAGCGCGTTCTGGCTGAGATCCATGGGTTTCAAAAACTCCTCCAGCAGGATTTCGCCCGGGTGGGGATTGCGGAGTAACCCGGTCTTAGCTGTGGTAGTCGACGATTTCGACATCTCTCGGTCCTCCCTCGTCCCAAACAAAGCAGAAGCGCCACTGATCGTTGATCCGGATCGGATGTTGGCCGTGACGGTCGGCTTTCAGGGCCTCGAGCCGATTGCCGGGGAACCCTCAGATCGGCCAAAACCCGTGCCTGATTCAACAGACGCAGCTTCCGCAAAGCGGCATTCTGAATGTCGGGCGGCAATTTTCGACTTCGACGCCCGGACCAGATCAACTCTGTCTCGGCGTTTGCGAAGCTCTGGATCATGTTCGTGTATAACGTAGGGCGTTATAGGGCGCAATGTTCTGGTCGCGCTGGCCACAGGACGAATCCTTCTTTAGTAAAGGCGAATGCCCTCACCGATGGCGCTCAAGAAGGAACGGAGTCCGGCGGCGAACACCTCGCCGGCCCGCCCCAAATTGCTGCTCGACTGGTACGACCGCCATCGCCGCAGGCTGCCGTGGCGCGCGGCGCCGGGCGAGACGGCGGATCCCTACCGCGTCTGGCTGTCGGAGATCATGCTCCAGCAGACCACGGTGAAAGCCGTCGGGCCGTATTTCGAAAAATTCGTCGCGCGCTGGCCGGATGTCACGGCGCTCGGGCGGGCTTCGCTCGATGACGTGCTGCGGATGTGGGCCGGGCTCGGCTATTACTCGCGTGCGCGCAACCTCTATGCCTGCGCGGTGGCCGTCGCGCGAGACCATGGCGGCGAGTTTCCAGACACGGAGGAAGGGCTGCGCGCGCTGCCGGGCATCGGGCCCTACACGGCGGCGGCGATCGCCGCGATCGCTTTCGACCGCCGCACCATGCCGGTCGACGGCAATATCGAGCGGGTGGTGTCGCGCCTGTTCGCCGTCGAGGAGGAGCTGCCCCAGGCAAAACCTCTGATCCGGCAATTGGCGGCGACGTTGCTCGCTGACTCCCGCGCTGGCGATAGTGCGCAGGCGTTGATGGATCTCGGTGCTTCGATCTGCACGCCGAAGAAGCCGGCCTGTTCACTGTGTCCGCTGAATGAGGATTGCGCGGCGCGTGCGCAAGCGACGCAGGAAACATTTCCGCGCAAGGCGCCGAAGAAGAGTGGGACGTTACGACGCGGCGCCGCCTTCGTCGTCATGCGCGGTGACGAGCTCCTCGTCCGCACGCGGCCGGAGAAGGGATTGCTCGGCGGCATGACCGAGGTGCCGGGCTCGGACTGGCTCGCCGGTCAGGACGACAAGGTGGCGAAAGAGCAGGCGCCGGAGCTGAAGGGACTTTCACGCTGGCAGCGGAGGCTCGGCGTGGTCACCCACGTCTTCACGCATTTTCCGCTGGAGCTCGTGGTCTACACCGCCCGCGCCGAGGCCCGCACGCGTGCGCCAGAAGGCATGCGCTGGGTGGCGATCGCGACCCTTGCCGACGAAGCGCTGCCCAACGTCATGCGCAAGGTGATCGCGCACGCGCTGGACCGCTAGCCGACCATCCTGCTGACACAAGGTTGTCAGCAGGCCTGCGTTACGAGCGAGCGGCAACGGAGGCTCGCATGGTCAAGACCGCGCTCGACAACTTTCCCAGACCACCCTGCGCCGAACTGTTGGGATGGCGCCTGCTCGATGCTCGCCCCGAGCAGGGCTGGATCAAGCTCGCCTTTGATGGAAAGCGCGAGTTCTGCAACCCCGCCGGCTTCATCCAGGGCGGCATGCTCTCGGCCATGCTCGACGACACGATGGGGCCCGCCGTGCTCGTTATGAGCGAGGGCCGGCTCTACACCACCACCATCAGCATGACCGTGAACTTCCTCAGCCCCGCAAAGCCCGGGACGATCATCGGTGAGGCGACGGTGACGCAACTCGGCAAGACCATCGCCTTCGTCGAGGCCAAGCTGATGGCCGAGGACGGCACCGTGCTTGCGACGGCTACGACGAGCGAGCGGCTGCTGGAAGCGGCGAGGGTCGTGCGGTAGGTCTCGCCACGCACTCCATCTTCCTTCTCCCCTTGTGGGAGAAGGTGGCGCGAAGCGCCGGATGAGGGGTTTCTCTCCGCGAATTCAAATCTAGAGTGAGACTCAGAGTGAGACTCGCGGAGAGAGACCCCTCACCCGGCTTCGCTTCGCGAAGCCACGCTCTCCCACAAGGGGAGAGGGTGCAGCGTCAACGCCTCGCGAAGTCGATCACCTACGTGCCGGCGCGCGCATCCGCCTTCACGATCGGCGGCTTGGCATTCAGCGCTTCGACCTGGAAGCCGGCGACACGCTTGTAGTTCGCGGCGATGTCCTCCAGCTCCTTCTGCGAGAGCACGTCGGTGACGACGTTGTAGCCGTCGGGCGCGCGCTCCTCGACGAGCTGCATCACCTGCTCGGGGCCGTTCTTGCGGTTGAGCAGGACGAGGTCGGTGGTCGCCGGCCGGCGCTCGGCTTCATAGGCGAGCAGCGCCGCCTGCGTCGGTCCATGCGCCAGGATCTCGCGCGTGATGACGCGGGCATCGAGGATCGCCTGCGAGGCGCCGTTCGATCCGATCGGATACATCGGATGCGCCGCATCGCCCATCAGTGTGACGCGGCCGAAGGTCCATTGCGACACGGGATCGCGGTCGACCAGCGGATACTCGTAGGCGTGCGGGCAGTTCCGGATCAGGCCGGGCACGTCGAGCCAATCGAACTGCCAGCTTTCGAACCAGGGCAGGAACTCTTCCAGCCGCGCGGTGCGGTTATAGTCCTCGCGGCGCCACTGATAGGTCGGCGGCATGTGCCGCTCGGCGACCCAGTTGATCTGGTGGTTGCCGGACGCGTCCGGTTCCTTCGTGATCGGATAGCAGACGAATTTCAGGATCTCGTGGCCGGCCATGATCATGGTGCGGCCGGTGAGGAAGGCCTTTGCCGGCGTCACGCCGCGCCAGAGGATGCGGCCGTTCCAGATCGGTGGTCCCTCCTGCGGATAGAGCTTTTCGCGCGCGGCGGAATGAATGCCATCGGCGGCGATCAGGATCGCGCCTTCGTAGGCGCCGGCAGGCCTGCCGGTTGCCCTGTCGATGAAGTCGGCGCGCACGCCGTCCGCGGTTTCGCTCCAGCCGGTCAGATGATGGCTGGTCCGGATGTTGTCGCGGCCGAGCCGCTCGATCGCGGTGTCGAGCAGGAGCTGCTGCAGGATGCCGCGATGGATCGAGAATTGCGGCCATTTATAGCCGGCTTCCAGTCCGCGCGGCTCGCTCCAGATCGGGTTGCCGTGCTTGGAGAAGTAGGCGAGCTCGCGGGTGCGCACGCCGCTCGCATCGAGCTTGTCCATCAGCCCGAGCTCGATCAGCTCGCGCACCGCATGCGGCAGCACATTGATGCCGACGCCGAGCGGCTTCAGTTCCGCAACGCTCTCGAATACCTTTACGGGAACGCCGATCTGATGCAGGCTGAGCGCAAGCGTCAGCCCGCCG
>NZ_LUUB01000101.1:0-1359 GCF_001641635.1 Bradyrhizobium centrolobii | reverse complement strand
CTTGGCACAGGCGGGCGGCGGTGGGCAACTGCGAACAGGATGTCGTCCTATGGACCTCCGGGCCGACAGCCGTTAATTTCCAACTTTCCCATGAGGTCCAGCATGTTCAAGCTCTACACCGCCCCCGGCACCTGCGCGCTCGCCACCCACATCACGCTGGAGGAGGCCGGCGCCGACTACACGGCCGAACGGCTGAACTTCAAAGCCAACCAGCAGAACAGCCCGGATTATCTCGCGATCAATCCGAAGGGCCGCGTGCCGGCGCTGGTGACCGACCGCGGCGTGCTGACCGAGACGCCGGCGATGCTGGCCTACATCGCGCAGACCCTTCCCAAGGCGAAGCTCGCACCGCTCGACGATCCCTTCGCGTTTGCGCAAGTGCAGTCGTTCAACTCCTATCTCTGCTCCACCGTGCACGTGGCCCATGCCCACAAGATGCGCGGCGCGCGCTGGGCGACCGAAGAGAGCTCGTTCGCCGACATGAAGCAGATGATCCCGAAGACCATGGGCGCCTGCTTCGCGCTGATCGAGCAGAAGATGCTCAAGGGCCCGTGGGTGATGGGCGAGCAGTACACGGTCTGCGACCCCTATCTCTACACGGTGTCGCTCTGGCTCGAAGGCGACAGCGTCGACATCAACGCGACGCCGAAGGTCGCGGACCATTTCAAGCGCATGTCCGAGCGACCCGCGGTGCGCAAGGTGATGGACGCGCAGAAGGCGTAACAAACTCGGTGTCGTCCCGGGCAAGCGTAAGCGCCGCCACATTCTCTTTCGTCGTCCCGGACAAGCGCAGTGAAGCGGAGCGCCGATCCGGGACCCATATGTGGACGGCCCCCGTGGCACAAGAGCTTTGTGAGGTTTGATCGGATCGCTTGCGTCCATATGTCCGGCCTGTTGGTGCGGCTTGTTGGGCCGCTGGCCAAGATGGTTTCCGCGACGCGAGTTCCAATCAACCACGCGACCTCGTTCGGCCGATGGGTCCCACGGATTTGCTCGCATCTCGGGTCGATCGATCGCACCATCTCCTCTGCTCTTGCAGCTCCGGTTCGGTCGGTGGGCTAACCCCCGCCGGTCGGCCGAATCTCTTAGCTACGCGGTGGCGGCCATTTGGATATCGAGCCGCGCACTGTCGTAACTCCCTCCCGTCGTCATCAGCTTCCAGGCGATGCGGGCCATCTTGTTGGCCAGTGCCACCGCGGCAAGCTTCGGCGTCTTGCGCTTCAAGAGCTCGATGAGCCAGCGCGGCCCACGAGCGTTTGTCATCGCTTGCTTAACGACCGAGGTCGCTCCCACCACCAGCAGCTGACGCAGTCGCTCGTCGCCCGCCCGGGTGATCTTGCCGAGCCTGGTCTTTCCCGC
>NZ_LUUB01000100.1 GCF_001641635.1 Bradyrhizobium centrolobii | reverse complement strand
CCGGTCGACTTCTCCTCGAGATCGACGATCAGGACCACGCGGTCGCTTGAGGAGCCGGGCTCCGTGGAGATCTTGACGCTCTTGAAGAAGTCGAGGTTCTTCAGGCGGCGCTCGGCGCGATCGACCAGCGCGCGGTTGTAGGCGTCACCCTCGGAGATGTCGAACTCGCGCCGGATCACATAGTCGCGCGTGCGGGTGTTGCCACGGATGTTGATACGTTCGATATAGGTGCGCGGCCCTTCGTCGATGTTGAAGACGATGGCTACAGTGTGCGCCTCGAAGTTGCGGTCGCCGCCCGGGCGGACCACGGCGAAGGCATAGCCGCGGCGCGAGGCCTCGATCTGCATCTCCTCGACCGACTTCTCGACCGATTCGACGTTGTAGAGCGATCCGATACTGACGCGCGAGTAAGAGCGCATCGAACTCGCGTCAAAATTGGGAATGCTGGAGCGGAAATCGATCGAGCCGATGCGGTACTGCTGGCCTTCCTCGATCTTGAAGGTGACGAGGAAGCCCTTCCTCTCCGGGTCGTATTCGGTGAGCGCAGCGACGACCTGCACGTCGGCGAAGCCGTTCTTCAGATAGAAACGGCGAATCAGGTCGCGGTCGGCTTCGACGCGGTCGGGATCGTAGATGTCACCGCTGCTGAGGAAGCTCAGCAGATTCGATTCGTGAGTCTTGATGACGTCCCTGAGCCGGTAGGACGAGAAGGCATTGTTGCCGACGAACTCGATCGACTTGACGGAGGTCTTGGCGCCCTCGTCGATCGTGAAGATGAGGTCGACGCGATTGTTCGGCTGCTCGATGATCTCGGGCGTGACGCGCACGTCGTAGCGGCCTGAGCGGCGATAGATTTCGGCGATTCGGAGCGTGTCGGACTGCACCATGGCGCGGGAGAACGTGCCGCGCGCCTTGGACTGGATCTCGGCGGTTAGCTGCTCGTCCTTGATCTTCTTGTTGCCCTCGAAGGCAATGCGGCCGATTACCGGATTTTCGACCACGGAAACGATAATCTGGCCGCCGGCGCCGCGGTTGATCTTCACGTCCTGGAACAGGCCGGTCTCGATCAGCGCCTTCAGGCCGTCATCAATCGCAGCCTGATCCAGACGGCCGCCCGGCCCCGGCTTGAAATAGGAGCGGATCGTCTCCACCTCGACACGGCGATTCCCTTCGACGGAAATCGACTGAACGGTCTGGGCAAGCGCAGACGAAGAAATGAAACCAGCCCCGACCGGGGCAACCACCGGCGCGCCGAACATGATCAGGGTGGCGAGCAGGCCCCCCCGGAGTCGCAGTCCAAACTTCATGCGCAACGCGCCCTTATCTTTCCGTACCAGACCCAACCCCAACGCCGGTCCGGGAGATTCCCCAAGTTCACGCCGCTTGTAACTAATTTCCCCGACGTCGCAAACGGCCGCGCGCGTCGCAATTTCAATTTCACTCCAAGACGTTGCTCAATAGCAACGCCACAAAAAAGCCCCTATCACGAAGCCGCCATCCGCAGGATGTCGTTGTAGGTCGCAAACACCATCAACATCAGCACGAGTCCGAGCCCGATTCGGAACCCCATCTCCTGGGTCCGTTCCGAGAGCGGGCGTCCGCGGACCACCTCCGCCGCATAGAACAAAAGGTGGCCGCCATCGAGCAGCGGGATCGGGAACAGGTTCAACAGGCCGATCGAGACCGAGAGCACGGCACAGAGATTGATGACGAACTGGAACCCCGCGCTGGCCGCCTGCCCCGACATCTTCGCGATGCCGATGACGCCGCTCACCTCGCCCGGATTGCCGGTTCCCATGAACAGCGAGCCCAGGAACTTGAATGTGCTGGAGATAATGAACCAGACCTGCTCGACGCCGATCTTGAGGGCCTCCGCGTAGCCGACCGGCGTGGTCGTGGCCTCTCCGGCCTGCGACTTGTGCTCGACGCCGAGCACGCCGATGCGATGGCTGTTGCCGAACGGATCCTTACGCTCCAGGAGCGTCGGTGCCGCATTGAGCGTGACGATGGCACCGTCACGCTTCACCTGGAAAACGAGCGTGGAGCCCGCATTCATCGCGACGATTCGCTGCATGTCGGCAAAGCTGTCGATCGGCTTGCCGTCGATCTGGACGACCACGTCGCCGATCTTGAAGCCGGCCGCCGCGGCGGCGCCATCGGCCACGACACCGTCCACACGCGCGATGGTGCTCGGCTTGCCGTAGTACAGGGCCATGCCCGCGAAAATCAGGGCGCCCAGGATGAAATTGGCGATCGGCCCGGCCGCAACGATGGCCGCGCGCGGGCCGACTTTCTTGTGGTGGAAGCTGCCGGCCCGCTCCTCGGGGGTCATGGCCTCGAGCGTCGCGGCGGACGGCGTCGAGGCTTCGCTCTCGTCGCCGAAGAACTTGACGTAGCCGCCAAGCGGGATCGCCGAAATCTTCCAG
This sequence comes from Bradyrhizobium centrolobii, assembly GCF_001641635.1. Lineage (GTDB taxonomy): Bacteria > Pseudomonadota > Alphaproteobacteria > Rhizobiales > Xanthobacteraceae > Bradyrhizobium > Bradyrhizobium centrolobii. The sequence continues at coordinate 16,742 of NZ_LUUB01000100.1, read as the reverse complement.
CGGGTGCCATGGCGGTCGTTGAAGCCGACGAGCTCGGGACCGAAACCGAGCGAAAAGGTCAACACGCGAACGCCCGCCCAGCGCGCGACCAGGAAATGGCCGAGCTCATGGAAGAACACGACGATGGTCAGGACGAACAAAAAGGGGACCGCGTAGCCGAGGAGCCCATGGCTCAACGTATTGAAACTATGCAGAAAAAAGTCGGACATCGATTCCCTCACCCAGTGCCGCAAGGGCCCTGGTCCTGAACAAACTAGGATGCCTTTAAGGCAATTTGAGGCAATAGGACGGCAGCCCTATTTCGCGCAACATGGTCAACGGAGATTGCATCGTCCGCGGACGTCAGAGGGGCCTGGTTCCCGCCGCGGATCCAGTCGTCGAGCGTGGCCTCGACCAGCCGCGCAATGGCGCCAAACCTGATCTTTCCAGCGATGAAAGCGGCGACCGCGACCTCGTTGGCCGCATTGTAGACGGTGGTCGCCCCCTTCCCTGTCCGGAGCGAATCGTAGGCAAGACGGAGCCCGGGGAAGCGGTCGAAATCCGGCGCCTCGAAGGTGAGCTGGCCGATCTTGGCCAGGTCGAGCTTGGCCGCCGGCCCCTTGATGCGGTCGGGCCAGCCGAGGCAGTGGGCGATCGGCGTGCGCATGTCCGGCGCGCCGAGCTGGGCCACCACCGAGCGATCGGAAAACTCGACCATGCCGTGGATGATCGACTGCGGATGAACGAGGACGTCGATCTCGTCCGGCGTCAGCGCGAACAGATAGGACGCCTCGATCACCTCGAGCCCCTTGTTCATCATCGAAGCGGAATCGATCGTGATCTTCTGGCCCATGCTCCAGTTCGGATGCTTCAGGGCCTGCTCGAGTGTCGCCTGCTCGATATCGGTGCTCTTCCAGGTCCGGAACGGGCCGCCCGAGGCCGTGATGATGACGCGCACGAGCTCGTCGCGATTGCCCGAGCTCAGCGCCTGGAACAGGGCATTGTGCTCGGAATCAGCGGGCAGGATGCAGGCGCCCGCCTTGGCGGCGCGCTGCATGAAGAAATCGCCGGCGCAGACCAGGCACTCCTTGTTGGCGAGCGCGACATGCGCGCCGCGATCGACCGCAGCGAGCGCCGGCTTCAATCCGGCCGCACCGCTCACCGCCGCCATGACCCAATCAGCCGGTCGCGCAGCGGCCTCGATGACGGCGCTTTCGCCGGCGCCGCATTCGGTGCCGGTTCCGGCCAGCGCGGCCTTGAGCTCGGGAAGCTTGGAGGTGTCGGCGATTGCGACGTAGCGCGCGGAAAACTCCTTCGCGAGCTTTGCCAGCGCCTCGACATTGCCGTTCGCCGTGAGCGCCTCGACGCGATAGCGCTCGGGAGCCGAGCGCAAGAGGTCCATCGTGCTGTCGCCGATCGAGCCGGTGGCACCGAGAACCGTGACGCTGCGGACGTCGGACGCAGCAAGCCTGTTGTTACGCAATGGGACTGCGCTCATATCCTCACCAAACCATAAGACCGCTTCCGGCGCTATGCACACCATGGCGGAGGAAGCCGATAATCCATGCCACCAGGACGGCGGCGACAAAACCGTCCAGGCGGTCCATAAGTCCGCCATGGCCGGGAATTAAGTGACTGGAATCCTTGACACCGAAGCGCCGCTTCACCGCGGACTCGAAGAGATCGCCGAGCTGCGACACCACCGAGAGGACGGCGCTGACGAGCAGCAGCGGAGTCGCCTTTCCGAGCCCGCAAGCCGCAAAGCCGGCCGCAACGACAAGGCTCGCCGCAAAGCCGCCGAGCGCCCCGGCCCAGGTCTTCTTGGGGCTGACGCGCGGCCATAGCTTCGGTCCACCGATGCCGCGGCCGGCGAAATAACCGCCGATATCGGTCGCCCACACCACCAGCAGCACGAACATCAACGCGACGAAACCATTCACGGGGTCCTGGCGTATCAGGATCGAGGCCAGCAGCGCAGCCGATGCATAGGCAAAGCCCGAGGCAGCCCAGACGAACTTGGCCCTCGCGATCAGCGTCACGATCGCGCCGCCGACGAAGCCAGTGATGACAGCGGTCTTGAGTCCGCCAAAGGTGACGCAGAATCCCATGATGGCGATGACGATCGTCCCGCACGCGGTCAGCGCGACCGATCCCGCGCCCACCACCATGAGCCATTCCGCGAACAGTCCGATCGACACCAGGGTGACGAGAAACGCCCACAGCCAGCCGCCGGCATAAGCGAGCGCGATGGCGAGCGGCGCCAGCACGATGGCTGCGAGCACCCGCATCACGAGATTGCTTGAGGCCGGCGCCGAGCCCGCCGGTGCGGCGTCGGGTTCGCTCACGAGGCGGTTTTCGCGACCAGGCCGCCGAAACGGCGCTCGCGCCTGGCAAATTCGGCGATCGCGCCTTCGAGCGCCGGCTTGTCGAAGTCGGGCCAGTGGATCGGCACGAACACGAGCTCGCTGTAGGCGGCCTGCCACATCAGGAAATTGGACAGTCGCTGCTCGCCGCTCGTGCGGATGATGAGGTCGGGATCGGGAATGTCGGGCGCGTCGAGATGGGCGCCGAGCGTCTCGGCATCGATCGAGGCCGGATCGCGCCGGCCTTCCGCGACCTCGCGCGCGAGCTTCTGCGCGGCCTTGGCGATCTCCTGCCGCGAACCGTAGTTGAAGGCGACGACGAGTGTGAGCCGCGTGTTGTCGCGCGTCAGTTCCTCCGCCTCGTTCAGGAGCGCGCAGATGTCGCTATCCAATCCCTCCCGCTCGCCGATGATGCGCACCTTGACGCCGTCGCGATGCAGCGTCGCGAGATCGTTGCGAATGAAGCGCCGCAAGAGGCCGAAGAGATCGCCGATCTCGCTCGCCGGGCGCGACCAGTTCTCCGAGCTGAAGGAGAAGATGGTCAGATAGCGGATGCCGAGCTCGTGCGATGCGCGCACGACGCGGCGCAGGGCCTCCACGCCGCGACGATGACCTTCCGCCCGCGGCAGGCCGCGTGCCGCCGCCCAACGCCCGTTGCCATCCATGATGATGGCGACATGCGCAGGCGCGTCGGACCTGTCGGGTCCTTCCGTGGCGGGCGCGGCGGCGTTGGACATGGAGGTGGCCTTAGACGGTGAGGATTTCTTTTTCCTTGGCGGCCAGCAACTGGTCGATCTCGGCAATCGCGCCGTCGGTCGCCTTCTGCACCTCGTCGGCGTGACGCTTCTGATCGTCTTCCGACATCTCGTGATTCTTCTCGAGCTTCTTCAGAACGTCGAGGCCATCGCGACGGACGTGGCGCGCGGCGACCTTGGCGGCTTCCGCGTATTTGTGCGCGACCTTGACGAGCTCCTTGCGCCGCTCCTCGTTGAGCTCGGGAATGCGCAGGCGCAGCACCTGGCCTTCGGTCGCGGGCGACAGACCGAGATTGGAATCGACGATCGCCTTTTCGACCGGCTTGACCATCGACTTGTCCCAGACCTGCACCGAGATCAGCCGCGGCTCCGGCACGCTCACGGTGGCAAGCTGGTTCAGCGGCATGTGGCTGCCATAGGCTTCGACCTGCACCGGGTCGAGCATCGAGGCGGAGGCGCGGCCGGTGCGCAGGCCGCCGAGTTCGTGCTTGAGAGACTGGATGGCGCCCTGCATGCGGCGCTTCACTTCGTTGAGGTCGAAATTACCCGTGGCCATCTCGTTTCTCCTTAAAAATCCCGGCCAGAATCCCGGCAACCTCTCCGCGCCCTTCCCTAGGGGCGCGACCGATGAGCCGTCAGCCGGCGACGATGGTTCCGTGGCCGCTGCCACGCAGAATCGCGCCGATCGAACCCGGCTCGGCGATCGAGAACACGATGATAGGCAGTGACGTCTCGCGGGCAAGCGCGAAGGCGGTCGCATCCATCACCTTGTAGCCGCCCTCCATCGCCTGCGAATGCGTCAGCCGGTCGAACCGCTTGGCGGTTGGATCCTTCTTCGGGTCGGCCGAGTAGACGCCGTCGACATTGGTCGCCTTCAGGACGGCCTCGGCGCCGATCTCGGCGGCACGCAGCACCGCGGTCGTGTCGGTGGTGAAGAACGGATTGCCGGTTCCGCCGCCGAGCAGCACGATTCGGCCTTCGGCGAGATATTTGTGCGCCGCAGCGCGGGTGAACAGCTCGGAGATCTCGGGCATGACGAACGCCGACAGCGTCCGCGCCGGCGTGCCCTTGCGCTCGATCGCCGCTTCCAGCGCGAGGCAGTTCATCATGGTGGCGAGCATGCCCATGGTGTCGCCGGTCGGCCGCGACACGCCACGGGAGGACACCTCGACGCCGCGCACGATGTTGCCGCCGCCGATCACGACCGCGACCTCGGCGCCGAGATGGCGGGCGGCGATCAGATCATCCGCAACGCGGTCGACGGTCGGCTGATCGATGCCAACCCCCTGCTGTCCAGCGAGATATTCGCCGGACAGCTTGATCACCACGCGACGATAGACCGGATCAGTCATGAGCACTTTCCTCGTCCGGGCGCCGCTTCCGGCGGCACGCCGGAAGGAACGTCCCGGCGCTTACTTCTTGCCGCTCGCCGCCGCGACTTCGGCAGCGAAGTCGGTTTCCTGCTTCTCGATTCCCTCACCGAGAGCATAGCGCACAAAGCCCGCGATCTTCACGGGGCCGCCGGCCTTGCCCTCGGCCTCCTTCACCGCCTGCGCCACCGACTTGCCGGTGTCGTGGATGAAGGCCTGCTCGAGCAGACAGACTTCCTTGTAGTAGGTCTTGAGGCCCGACTCGACGATCTTCTCGATCACGTTCTCGGGCTTGCCCTGCTGACGATACTTGTCGGCGAGCACGTCCTTCTCGCGCTTGACGAGCGCCGGATCGAGGCCGGAGGGATCGAGCGCGAGCGGATTGGCGGCCGCGACATGCATCGCGATCTGGCGGCCGAGCGCTGCGAGCTCGTCGGCCTTGCCGGACGATTCCAGCGCCACGATCACGCCCATCTTGCCGGCGCCCTCCACGACCGCACCGTGGACGTAGCTCGACACCACGCCCTGGCTCACTTCGAGCGAAGCGGCGCGGCGCAGCGTCATGTTCTCGCCGATGGTGGCGATCGCGTCATTGATTGCGGCTTCCACCGTGACGTCGCCGACCTTGGCTGCCTTGATCTTCTCGACATCGGCACCGGCGTCGAATGCGACCTGGGCGACCATCTTGACGAGGCCCTGGAACTGGCCGTTGCGCGCGACGAAGTCGGTCTCGGAGTTGACCTCGACCACGACGCCCTTGGTGCCCTTGGTGAGCGCGCCGATCAGGCCCTCGGCCGCGACGCGGCCCGACTTCTTGGCGGCCTTGGACAGGCCCTTCTTGCGCAGCCAATCCTGGGCCGCTTCCATATCGCCATTGGTCTCGGTGAGCGCGGCCTTGCAGTCCATCATGCCCGCGCCGGTGGACTCGCGCAGGTCCTTGACCATCGCAGCTGTGATCGTCGCCATCGTTGAAAATCCTTCTTGCCTGGCGGTTTGCCGCGGCGTGGCACTCGAACTGCCCCGCCGCGGTCCATCTCAGGAATTCGCGTCAACTGAAATGGTGGCCGGAGCTTAACCGGCCAACCCATCGCTCTTTTTGACTATTCCGCTTCCGCGGTCAGCGCCTTGGCCTTGGCGACCCAGGCATCCGCACGGCTGGGCAGACCGACTTCTTCGCCGATCTTGTGCGCGGTGTCGTGATCGAGCTCGGCGAGCTGCCAGTAGTGGAAGATGCCGAGGTCGTTGAACTTCTTCTCGATCGCGCCCGACACGCCCGGGAGCTTCTTGAGGTCGTCGGCGGTGCCACGCGGACCAGCGAGGCCCTGGAAGCCGCCCGTGGACGGCAGGTCCTCGGAGAGCGGCTGGGCCGATGCGCCGATGTCGATGCCGGAGTCGCCCTGGGCCCGCGAGATGCCGTCGATCGCCGCGCGCGCGATGAGGTCGCAATAGAGCGAGATCGCACGGCCTGCGTCGTCATTGCCCGGCACCACATAGGTGATGCCCTTCGGATCCGAATTGGTGTCGACGATCGCCGCGACCGGGATGTTGAGCCGCTGGGCTTCCTGGATCGCGATGTCTTCCTTGTTGGTGTCGATCACGAAGATCATGTCGGGCAGACCGCCCATGTCCTTGATGCCACCGAGCGAGCGATCGAGCTTGTCGCGCTCGCGCTGGAGCGTCAGGCGCTCCTTCTTGGTGTAGGAGTTGGCTTCGCCCGAGGACAGCACCTCGTCGAGTTGACGCAGGCGCTTGATCGAGGCCGAGATCGTCTTCCAGTTGGTCAGCGTGCCGCCGAGCCAGCGCGAATTGACGAAATACTGCGCGCAGCGCTTGGCCGCGTCGGCAACGCCGTCCTGCGCCTGGCGCTTGGTGCCGACGAACAGGATGCGGCCGCCCTTCGCCACGGTGTCGCTGACGGCCTGGAGGGCCTGGTGCAGCATCGGCACGGTCTGGGCGAGGTCGACGATGTGGATGTTGTTGCGGGTCCCGAAAATGAACGGCGCCATTTTCGGATTCCAGCGGTGGGATTGGTGACCAAAGTGCACGCCAGCCTCGAGCAGCTGACGCATGGTGAAGTCGGGTAGCGCCATAGATCTAATTCTCCGGTTGGTTCCTCCGGAAACGTGTGAGCAAAACGGAGCGTTCTCGCCCCGGCTGCCACCGGACGGCCTTGTGAGCCATGTTTCCGTGTGAGATGGCGCGCTATATAGCGCCATTTCGGCCAGAAGCAAGGAAATAAGGGCCTTTCGGGGACGTTACCGTCCGCGAAAGACCCATTCCCAAGATTCCACCCTGATCCCTAGCACTTCGGCTGGTTGGGCGGGCATTTCTTCGGCGCCGGGGCTGCCGGACGCGGCGGTGGTGCCGGACGTGGCGGCGCGGCGGCCACCCGGGGTGGCGGTGGCGGCGCCGGCCGGGCAACCGGCGGTGGCGCGGGCCGTGCGGCTGCAACCGGTGGCGCCACCCGGGCCGGCGGAGGCGATGCCACCCGCGGCGGAGGCGGCGGCGCTGGCCTCGCCACGGCCTGTGGCCGCGGCGGCGGAGCCGGCCGCGACGGCGGCGCAACATGGGTGACCGGGGGCGGCGGCGAGATCGGCTTGGCCTGCGCCGGCCGCGGCGCCAGAGTCTCGCGCAGAGCCGGCTTCTCGACCGGCTGCACATTGGCGTGCGACTGCACAGGCGGCGATGGTGGGGTCAGCTTGGTCTCTCCCTGCTTTGCCGGCGCATTGGCCGTATTCGCCGTGTTCGCTGGACTGACCGTATTGGCCCGCTCCTGGACGTTCGGACGCGCTCCTCCCGGAGGCGGCGCGTTTGACGGCGTCGTCTGCGGCGTGAGCTTGGCGTTGGCAGGCTCCGAGCTGCTGCCGGGTTTGGCGGTGGCGCCAGAGCCACCAGCGGGGTTCGTCGAGGATGTCGACGAAGACGTTCCCGTGGCCGCCGTTCCTGTCTGCGGCGCGCCCTTGATCGCGGGCGCGGTCTGGCCGGGCACGGGCAAGGAGTGGTTGGACGGCGGACTGGCCCTCGTATCCGCCGTGCTCGGCGCGGTGGCCGTATTCGCCGGATTGGCCTTGCCTCCGGCCGTGGGCGCGGTGGCATTGCCGGTGACCGGCGCGCCGGGGGCTCCTGTCTTCGTCGTGGCATTGCCGGTGGCCGCTGTCGCCGCGCCACCGGTCGCTGGCGCGCCCTGCGTTCCCGTGACCGTTGTGCCCCGAGCTCCCGTCTTCGCCGCGGCGTTGCCGGTCCCGGGCGTGCCCGTTAGAGTTCCCGCAGCAGCGTTGCCGGTCGGCGTCGTGAATTGGCTCCTTGTCTTCAAGGCTGCCAAGCCGGCCTTCGTTGTCGGATCAACCGACACCGTGTTGGGGACCGGCGCCTTGTTGTCCCGGATGAGGGCAGCCTTTTGAATCACGGTCGGCGGCACAGCCGTCGTTGCCCCGACAGGCTTTCCGGATGCTGCCGCAGTCGCGGTAATAGCCGGATCACCGGCCGCTGTTACCGGCGGCTGCTGATTGATCACAGTGTTGATGACCGTGGTGTTGTGGATGTTGTTGAAGATGATGTTGTTCGGCGGCGGCGCGACATAGACCGGCGGCTGCACGAACACCGGGATTGGCACGAACACCGGCTGCGGCAGTACGAACAGCCCGACCACGGGAAGCGGCGGCGGCAGCACGACGAAATCCGGCGGCGGCGGCGGACAGAAATAGACCGGCGGTGGCGGCGGCGGCACGAAGCCAAAATCAGGGTCGCTGAAGTACAGCACCGGCCGATCGACATAGACCACCTCCTCCGGCGGAGGCGGCGGCACGTCGTAATCTATCATCGCAAAGCTCGGCGGCGGTTCGACCGGCGCCGTCAGCATCACGAGACGACGGTGCGCATCAGCTGCATGCGGGCCGCGCGGATAGCGCCGCAGATACGACCAGTAGGCCTCCGGCGTGTCGGTGCGATAGGTCCGCCGCCATGTAACCGCCTCGCGGCGCGCCGCCACGATCACCGTCACCCGCTTGGCCAGCGGGTCATCGGGATAGGCCGACAGAAATTCCTCATAGGCCGGCAGCGTGTCGCGCTCGAGCGCGGCCGCATAGGCATCCTGCACGCCGAGATCGCGGATCGGCTTGTTGCGGATCGCGGCGACCTGGTCCGGCGCGGCCTGCGGCGGCGGCGCGTCCGGTGCGCGCACGAAGAAGCTGAACTGCGCGCTCACCTTCTGCTCGTCCCACGGCACCTGCGCGCCCTTGCTGGCCTCGTTGACGCGCAAACGGACGCGGTCGAACACCTCCGGCAGCGACAGGCCGCCGGTGCGGATCATCTCGGCGAGCGACTGCGCGTAGATGCCGTAGGGCCCGGGTTCCTCGGGCGCCACCGTGCCGGGCGCCGCGTTGAAGGCGACCAGCATGTTCGCCTCCGGCTCGACCAGCGCAAGGCCGCTCGCGATCGCCTGGCCGCCCTCGATGAAGGGCTGCGCCCGCGCCGCGTCGAGCACGACGATGTTTGCCTTGAGCGGAATGGCGGCGAGCTGGCGGACGTAGTCGCTGATGCGCAGCGCCTCGGTCGGAACGTCGGTGTCGCGCGTGATGTTGGAATCGACCGGAATGAAATAGTTCTCGCCGGCGAGCTGGACGCCATAGCCGGACAAATAGATCATCGCGACCGTGCCGGGGCCGGAGGCCTGCGCCTTCTGGACGAAATCGCGAAAGCTCTTGCGCAGCGTGTCGCCGTCGAGGTCGCGCGCGCCGACCACGTCGAACCCCGCCGCCTGGAGCGTTTGCGCGATCAGGCCGGCATCGTTTGCCGCCGTTGCCAGCGGCGACTTGGCATAGGCGCCATTGCCCACCACGAGCGCGATTCGCTTTTCCGGTTGCTGCGCCCGGGCTATGTCAACGAGCCCGCCCGCCGCAACGAACAGGATCGGCAGAAGGAAGCAGATGAAGGCCTTGTGTGTCCCACGCATGGCTTGCTTGCCCGCTATTGTTGTTGAGTTTGCTGCCGTGCATGAGGCGCGCGGCAAGCTGAACGGTGCTTGAACGAAAAGCCCGGATTGAGGCGGTGGCATGACCACGCCTCCGACGTCAGGTCCGCGTAAGCTTCGCGGGCGCGGGAACGGCGCGCGTCGCGGCCAGATCGTTCGACCAGCTCGTTCAGCCCTGCGCGACCAGATCGACCGTCCCCGTCGTGAGCCGGTAGATGCCGCCCACGACCTTCAGCTTGCCCTGCTCCACGGCCGCATCGAGGATCGGCGCGGCAGACCACCGTAATCGACAAAGCGGCCGCGGCACGCGTTGACTAAAGCTGCTGCACGTCGACGACGCCCGCGACCGCCTTGATGGCGCCGGCGATCTGCGGCGAGACCTTGAAGCGGCCGGGCAGCTTCATCTCCACCTCGGTCTCGAGGTCGAGCATCATCACCAGCGACACCTCGCCATCGCCGTTCGAGCGCGGCGCGATGCCGGGGCTGCCGACCTTTGGCGCGGCGCCGTTCGCGGCAGCCATGTCGGGTCCGGCGAGACGCTTGGCGATCGACTCCAGCGGCTTGGTATCGCGCAGGAAGATGCGCAGGCCCTTCTGCGTCTTGGCGGCTGCATCATCCAGCGGCTCGGCATGCAGCACGCGGGCGCGGACGTCCTCGCCCTGAAGCTCCGCGCCGAGCTGGAGCAGCACGGCGGCGCCCGGCTCCAGCACGTCGCGATACTGCGCGAGCCCTTCGGAGAACAGCACGGCCTCGAAATGGCCGGTCGGATCGGACAGGCCCATGATGCCCATCTTGTTGCCGGTCTTGGTGCGCCGCTCCATGCGCGAGACCACGGTGGCCGCGACCTTGCCGGCAGTCGCGCCGGTCTTCACCGCGCGCGAAAACTCCGCCCAGCTCTGCACGCGCAAGCGCTTCAGCACGGTCGCGTAATCGTCGAGCGGATGGCCCGACAGGAAAAAACCGATCGCGTCGTATTCGCGCCGCAGCCGCTCGGCCGGCAGCCAGGGCTCGACCTGCGGCAGCATGATCGTCGGCGCGTCTGCCGCGCCGCCGAACATGTCGTTTTGTCCGATGGTCGCGGCCTCGTGCGCGCGCTGGCAGGCGGCGAGGATCGCGTCCGCGCCGGCAAACACGCGGGCCCGGTTCGGCTCCAGCGTGTCGAAGGCGCCGGCGGCGGCGAGACTCTCGATGATGCGCTTGTTGATCGACCGCGGGTTCACGCGCGCGGCGAAGTCGGCGAGCGAGGTGAACAGTCCGTTCTTCGTGCGCTCCCCGATGATCTGCTCGACGGCCTGAAGGCCCACGCCCTTCAGCGCGGCGAGCGCGTAGTAGATCGTCTTCTCGCCGACCTCGAAGGTCGCGCCGGAGCGGTTGATGTTCGGCGGCTCGACCTTGATGCCGAGGCGCTGCGCCTCGGAGCGGAATTCGGAAAGCTTGTCCGTGTTGTTGAGATCGAGCGTCATCGACGCCGCGATGAACTCCACCGGATAATGCGCCTTCATGTAGGCGGTGTGGTAGGACACCAGCGCATAGGCCGCCGCGTGGCTCTTGTTGAAGCCGTAGTCGGCGAATTTCGCCAGCAGCTCGAAGATGGTCTCGGCCTGCCCCTTCGGCACGCCGTTCTTCACCGCGCCGGCGACGAAGATGTCGCGCTGCTTGTCCATCTCGGCGCGGATCTTCTTGCCCATCGCGCGGCGCAAGAGGTCGGCGTCGCCGAGCGAGTAGCCCGACATCACCTGCGCGATCTGCATCACCTGTTCCTGGTAGATGATGACGCCGAAGGTCTCTTTGAGGATCGGCTCCAGGACGGGATGCAGATATTCCGGCTCCTCGTCGCCGTGCTTGCGCGCGCAATAGGTCGGGATGTTCGCCATCGGGCCCGGGCGATAGAGCGCGACCAGCGCGATAATGTCCTCGAAACGGTCGGGGCGCATGTCGATCAGCGCGCGCCGCATGCCCTGACTTTCAACCTGGAACACGCCGACGACATCGCCGCGCGCCAGCATCTGGTAGCTTTCCGCGTCGTCGATCGGCAGCGTCGCGAGATCGACATGGATGTTGCGCGGCTTGAGCAGCTTCACCGCGACGTCGAGCACGGTCAGCGTCTTCAGACCGAGGAAGTCGAACTTCACAAGGCCGGCCGGCTCGACCCATTTCATGTTGAACTGGGTCACCGGCATGTCGGATTTGGGATCGCGATAGAGCGGCACGAGCTCGCTCAAGGGGCGGTCGCCGATCACGATGCCGGCCGCGTGCGTCGAGGCGTGGCGGGTCAGGCCTTCGAGGCGCTGCGCGATATCGAAGGCGCGCGCCACCACGGGATCTTCATCGCGAAACGCCTGGAGCTTCGGCTCGCTCTCGATCGCGGCGGCGAGCGTGACGGGCGCGGCCGGATTCTGCGGCACCAGCTTCGTGAGCTTGTCGACCTGGCCATAGGGCATCTGCAGCACGCGGCCGACGTCGCGCAGCACGCCGCGCGCCTGGAGCGTACCAAAGGTGATGATCTGCGCGACCTGGTCGCGGCCATAGCGCTGCTGCACGTATTGAATCACCTCGCCGCGGCGATCCTGGCAGAAGTCGATGTCGAAGTCCGGCATCGAGACGCGTTCCGGATTGAGGAAGCGCTCGAACAGCAGGCCGAACTTGATCGGGTCGAGATCGGTGATCGTCAGCGCCCAGGCGACCAGCGAGCCTGCGCCGGAGCCGCGGCCCGGCCCGACCGGAATGCCATGCGCCTTGGCCCATTTGATGAAGTCGGACACGATCAGGAAGTAGCCCGCGTACTTCATGCGCATGATGACGTCGAGCTCGAACGCCAGGCGCTTGCTGTAGTCCTCCTCCGTCGTGCCCTGCGACAGGCCGTGGACGCGCAGGCGGTTGGCGAGCCCCTCCTCCGCCTGCCGTTTCAACTCGGCCGCTTCGACCGCAGCGGCGTCGGAGCTGGCTGCGGCGCCGACGGTGAAGAACGGCAGGATCGGCTTGCGCGTCATCGGACGGAACGAGCAGCGCTCGGCGATCTCCACCGTCGAGGCCAGCGCCTCCGGAATGTCGGCGAACAGCACCGCCATCTCGGCGCGCGTCTTGAAACGATGGTCCGGCGTGAGCTGCTCGCGGTCGGTCTCCGCGATCAGCCGTCCGCCGGCGATGCAGAGCAGCGCGTCGTGTGCCTCGTAGTCGTCGGTCGCGGCGAAATACGGCTCGTTGGTCGCGACCAGCGGCAGGCCCTTGGTGTAGGCGATGTCGATCAGCCCGCTCTCGATCCGCCGCTCCTTGTCGAGGCCATGGCGCTGCAGCTCGATATAGAGGCGGTCGCCGAACAGGCTTGCCAGACGCTCGCAGCGCGTGGCGGCAAGCTCGGCGTGGCCGGCGGCAAGCGCCAGCGAGATCGGCCCATCCGGGCCGCCGGTGAGCGCGATCAGCCCTTCAGTCTCGCCCTCGAGCCAGTCGAACTTGATGTGGGACGCGTGGGTGTCGGGCGTCTCCAGGAAGGCGCGCGAATTCAGCCGCATCAGGCTGCGATAGCCGCGCTCCTGTGCCGCCAGCAGCACGACACGCGATGGCCCGATCGCATTGCGTGCATTGGGATCCTGGTCGCCGAAATCGATGGCGAGCTCGCAGCCGACGATCGGCTGGATGCCGGAGCCCGCCATCTTGTCGGAGAACTCCAGCGCACCGAACATGTTGTCGGCGTCGGTGAGCGCCAGCGCCGGCTGGTGGTCCTTCTTGGCGAGCTCGGCGAGCTTGGCGATCTTGATCGAGCCCTTGAGCAGCGAATAGGCCGAGTGAACGTGAAGGTGGACAAATCCGGCGCTCGGCATGGTCGCGTGACGGCCTCTTGCTGGTGAAGTGGAGCGGTCGGCAGCAGTGGAGGCATCCTGCCCTGCCCGGCCGACTCGCCTCACAATGGTGGTGCCTCGCGACGCGAGAGTCCACGGCGGAGCGGCAGATTGGCTGTGTCGTCCGGCTTTTCCTCAGGGGACCCCGAGAGTCGCTGCTGGCCGGAGAGTTCCGTTCACCTCTCCCGAAGGGGAGGTAAACACCGGGGAGACCGACCAACTTAATCCCGATCTCACCGCGCCTAGAGCTGCGGAATCACCTGGGCCCAGATCGCGATCATCCCGACGAACAGCGTGATCGACGCCAGTGCGGCGGCTTCTTCCACGAAGATCTTCAACATGGCCTTGCTCCATCGCTAGAACGTATGAAGAACATTGTTCTCATTTTGTTCTCAGAAGTCAAGCCGTCCGGGCCATCTCGAAACGAGATGGTTAACTCGCTGAATTCAAACAATAAAAAAGCCCCGGCGCAAGGCCGGGGCTTTCGACAATCGCTTCCTGCGAAGCGATTTGTCTTAGTACTTGGCGATGATCGGGCCACCGAACTTGTAGTTCAGGCGGACGAGGCCCATGTCGACGTCCTGCTTGATGTGGTCGGTCACAAACAGCACGCCGCCACTGGTGAAGTTCTGGTCGTGACCATCCAGGAAGATGTGGTTGTATTCGACGCCAACCGACCAGTTCGGGGCGAAGCCGTATTCGAGGCCCACGCCGACCGTACCGCCCCAGCGGGTGTCATCGGACGAAGCAACGAATGCGCCGCCCGGGGTGCGGATGTCGAACTTGTTGCCGACCACGGCAGCACCGCCCTTCACGTAGACGAGGACGTTGTTCCAGGCATAGCCGACCTGACCGGTGATCAGACCGAACGAGTCGATCTTGGTGCGGTTGGTGAGACCGGTGATCGCGCCGGTGTTGCTGCCCGAGAAGTCGGCCCAGTTGCCCTGACCTTCCACGCCGAACACCCACTGGCCCGACTGCCAGCGATAGCCGATCTGGCCACCGACCGTGCCCCCGGTCGCATCGTGCGAACCGTCGCGGCCGAAGCCGACTACATCCCAGGTCGCGTGCGAGGAGCCGCCGCCGCCGTTGATACCGATGTAGAAGCCGCTCCAGTCGTAGATCGCGGCGACCATCGCCGGCGGCGCCTTGGTGTACGGCCGTGCCGCGAGATCGGCAGCCAGCGCTGGCGCAGTCGCGCTGAGCGCGACGAGGCTCACAGCGGCAAGCAACAAATTCTTCTTCATTTGATTCCCGTTCCAGTTTCTTCAGAAGGCCCCCGGGCCGTGCGAACCTCTTATCAGCGATCGACGGAATTGCTGTAACCCCGACGCAACAGTCGGGTCCAAAGGGCCTTTGTTCATTAATGAACATTTAGCACGGCGCGCTGGAAACCCTTTGAAACAAGGGTTTTCAGCGGTTCTAATGTCGACGACACGACATGCGCACGACACGCGCACCGAATACCAATGCGTGCACAATGGCGTGATCACAGAATTGTAGTGCGTGGACTCGTTGCCGTCCCATTGTCGCCATATTTGCGCACGCGTGCTCGCAATCGCGTCCGCGCACGCTTATGGTGTCAATCCTCCCTTCCGTCTGACGGGCGATGAATGGCCGGGCCTCAGCAATTGCCGCTTCAACAGCTACGCGCAATGTCAGGTGAGCGCATCGGGCCGCGCCCTCACTTGGATTGCGAACCCGTATTTCGCCGGCCAGTCGGACGATCCCTACGCCTGCCCGAATCGTCCCTGCGTTCAGGCGCCGGGCTACTCGCCGAACTATTCTTGGCCGCGCTGATGCGCTGCGCTTGCCTCGCGCTCGTCGTGATCGGTCCACTCCTCGTAAGCGGGCATGCGCGCGCCCAGACCTATGATCCGAGATATCCGGTCTGCATGCAGATCTACGGCCAGATCGGCTATTTCGACTGCCGCTACACCTCGCTGCAGCAGTGCAAATATCTCGCCGTCGGCCGCTCCGCGGCATGCATCGAGAACCCGTATTTTGCGCAGAAACCGCCGGCCACTCCCCGGTCGAGGCGCGCCGATTAGGGCGCGAGTTCATACCGCTTGCACGAGGCCCGCTGTGCCCTTGATGGCAACGCAGTCGCATACCTCGCCCGAGGCCCTTTGTTGATGCCCCTACTTGTCATGATGATGCTCCCTCAGATCGATCTTCGCGACACGGTGATTCCTCAAGCTGCGGATGGCTTGCAAGGCGGTTCTGTCGTCGGGGAAGAGGAAGCGGCCCGAAGGCTCCCGGATGGTCAGGATGCTTCCTCGCTTGAGCTGAACATAGATCCACTTGGTGGGAATCCCGACACGGGTTGCCAATTGGGTTACGGTCAAATGGACTGTGACTGCCGGCCATCGCGTTTGTCGAGGCCGCACCTTGAGGCGGTGTTTGAGACGAATGCGCTGGACCGTGACCGGCAGAACCTTATCCGCCTCCCACGGCGAGTGATGCCCTTCCTGTGTCAGGATGCGCGCGATCTCATCGTCGTGGATGCCATCATGAGCCAGCGCGCATATGCGCGCCACCATCTCCTGGTGCCGCGGCAAGGCGGACACCGCATTAACCGGTAGTGTGACCAGGAGCTCAGTGGTTGCGCCGCCGCGCCACACGATGCGCACTTCGGCCTTGTCGCGAGCGCAACGTCGCATGACGACCTTTTCGATCAGACAGCGCAGGAGCGCCTTGCGATGATCCCTGCGGGTCGTTGGATTCTCCCATAGCGCCGGAAGACGATTTCCGAGGGCGATCACCTTGGCACGCAGATCGTGAGGAACGCCAACGGGTTCACAGGCCTTGGGCATCGTGCGCAAGGCCAATGCCTCTTCGGCTCGGCGCAGCTCCAACAGGGCCGCTTCCCAGCGCCGCTCGAGTTCGCCGGTAACCAACCGGTTGTCAGGATCGGCGCGATTGAACTGGCGCTCAGCAAGGGCAGCTTGATAGCGCAGCCTCTCAATTTGCTGCTCCTCAGCGTGGCGCAGGGCTCTTTCGGACTGCAGATGGGCCTTGCGTGCTTTGGACAACGCATCGATTTCAGCCGGCACCACCGCTTCCAAGAAAGCTGCTGTGACTTGCGCGTCGATCGGGGCGGCACGCAGGTTCTGGCATTCCGGAGCGCCACGTTGGATTTTGAGATGATTGCAGACATATTGACTGCCACCCTTGTAACGCACGGCCATCTTGTGTCCGCATTCGCCGCAATAGGTGATGCCGTGAAGCAGGGCTGCCCCGTCGCGGGGGATTCCACGGCTCTTGATGTGCTGATACTCCGCGCGATTGTCGCACAGCATCGCCTGGATCTTCTCGAAGATCTCCCAATCGATATAGGCGGGGTATTTGTCCCTCACCACGATCCTCCAGTCCATTCCACGACGCGGAGCCTTGTATGGACGCTCTCCCGGTATTTGGGATGGCTTCTGCCAAGTCCTTCCATAGACAAAGGCGCCTGCATAGGCCGG
>NZ_LUUB01000099.1:86620-86729 GCF_001641635.1 Bradyrhizobium centrolobii | reverse complement strand
GCGCAAGACGCCGAAGCTTGCCGCGGTGGCACTGGCCAACAAGATGGCCCGTATCGCCTGGAAGCTGATGACGACGGGAGAGCAATATGACAACGCGCGGCTCGATGCC
>NZ_LUUB01000099.1:73801-86511 GCF_001641635.1 Bradyrhizobium centrolobii | reverse complement strand
AGATGCGAGCAAATCCGTGGGACCCATCGGCCGAACGAGGTCGCGTGGTTGATTGGAACTCGCGTCGCGGAAACCATCTTGGCCAGCGGCCCAACACGCCGCACCAACAGGCCGGACATATGGACGCAAGCGATCCGATCAAACCTCACAAAGCTCTTGTGCCACGGGGGCCGTCCACATATGGGTCCCGGATCTGCGCTCGCTATGCTCGCTTGTCCGGGACGACAGTATTAATTGGGGCTAATAGCAGCGCGGCCGACTTACGTCGGCAACACCGCACCCTTCAACGCGCTTGCCTGCGGGGCGGCGGTGCGGGTCAGCCTGGTGCGCTCGGTGTTCGGCCAGAGCAGCAGAAGGCCGAGCAGGCCGGAGCCGACCATGACCGCCGCGTTGATGGTGAAGCCGGTCATGTAGCCGTCGAGCATGCTGCCGGCGCGCTGGATCACGGTGCCCATCACGTTCGGCGCGATGATGCCGGCGAACGTGTACAGCGCGCCGTAGATCGCGATGATGGCGCCGCGCTGCGACACCGGCGTGAACTCGCCGAGCATGGGCGGGCAGACCACATAGATCGCGCCGCACAGGCCCGTTCCGACCACGAGCAACGCGAGCTGGAGGCCGGCCCCCTGAACATGCGGCATCAAAGCCAGGATCAGGCCGCCGATGACCAGCGGCACGGAGCCGAGCACGCCGCGCGCGACGCGGGTGGTCGCGCCGCGCGCCATCATCACCTGCGAGATCCAGCCCGTCAGGATCACGATGGTGGCGCCGAACACCCAAGGCAGGGTCGAGATCCAGCCGGCATCGCTCTGCGAGAAGCCGAGCCCCTCGATGATGAAGGGCGTGAACCATGTAAGCCCGAGCGACAGCGCCCAATAGGCGCCGAAGGTCGCGGCCACGCAGCCGACGAAGGTGCGTGAGGTGAGGAGCTGGAGATACGGGATCTTCGGTTCGGTGGCCGCCAGGACCTGCGTATCCTCCAGCGGCCCCTCCCTGCCGAGCGCGAGCCAGGCTGCGACCCAGATCAGTCCGACGACGCCGAGCGCACCGAAGGCGTAGTGCCAGGAATGATTGACGATGATCCAGTTCAGCGCCGGCACGGCCAGGATCACGCCGAAGGCGGAGCCCTGCGACAGGACCGCGGTCGGCAGCGCGCGCTTCTCGTCGGGAAACCATTTGTAGATCGCGTGCACGGCAACCGAGAAGGCCGGCCCCTCGCCGGCGCCCAGCACGATGCGGCAGATCAGCAGCGTGGTGAAGCTGACGGTGCCGACCATCGGAAACTGCGCCAGCGCCCAGACTACGGCGAGCGTCAGCAGCACCCAGCGCGTCGGCACCTTGTTGACGATGAAGCCGACCACGATGGCCGAGATCGAGAACAGGAAGAAGAAGCTTGATCCGAGCAGGCCGAACTGCTCCGGCTCGAGCTTCAGGTCGGTCATGATCGGCACGCCGGCGAGACCCACGACGATCTTGTCGGCGAAGTTGACCAGCATGAACAGAAACAGGAGAAATGTGATCGTCCAGGCGCCCTTCGGTGTTTGCGCGGATGTGGTCTTGGACGTCCCTGTCGTCTTGCCCGCCGCCGTTGGCGTTCCCTGAGCGCTCATCGTTCTCCCCGTATGTCTTTTTTGGCACTTTTTGATTTGGCCGTTTTGGAGCTAACAACGGCTTTGAAGCCAACGCAACCCCGGCATTTCCGCATCAAGTGTGCTACGCAGCATTCCGGGTTAATTCCGTCCGGCGCCATTCATCGTGCTCAGAATCAAAAATCTCTCCAAGAGCTTCTCCTCGGCCGGTGAGCCGGTCCGCGTGCTGCGCGGCGTCGATCTTGACCTAAAGGCAGGCGAGCGCGTCGCGCTGACCGGCGAATCCGGCAGCGGCAAGAGCACGCTGCTGCATCTGATCGCGGGGCTGGATGCTGCCGACAGCGGCTCGATCCGGCTTGAGGATACCGAGGTCACCGCCTTGTCCGACGCGGGGCGCGCAAGCCTGCGGCGCGACCGGATCGGCCTCGTGTTCCAGCAGTTCAACCTGATCCCCAGCCTGTCGGTCGAGGACAATCTCGTCTTCCAGGCGCGGATCGCCGGCCGGCATGATGCGGCCTGGGGCAAAGAGCTGGTCGAGCGGCTTGGGCTCGGCAGCCTGCTCAAGCGCTATCCCGAGCAATTGTCCGGGGGACAGCAGCAGCGGGTCGCGATCGGCCGGGCCCTGGCGACAAAGCCCTCGCTGCTGCTTGCGGACGAGCCGACCGGCAATCTGGACGAAGCAACCGCCGACGACGTGCTGGCGCTGACGCGCGACCTCGTCGCGCGGACCGGCTGCGGCTTCCTGATGGTGACGCACAGCCTGCATCTGGCCGCCACGCTCGACCGCCATGTCATCCTGCATGCGGGGCGGATCACATGAGGCGCGCGCTGTGGGTCCTCGCGGTGCTGCTGAGCCACTGGCGACGGCACAAGATGCAGTTCGCAACGCTCCTGATCGGGCTGATCGCGGCGACCGCATTGTGGAGCGGGGTGCAGGCCATCAATCAGCAGGCCCGCAACGCCTATGATCGCGCGGCGGCAACCTTTGGCGGCGTGCGCACCGCGATGCTGGTCGCGCCGAATGCCGCGACGTTCTCACAGGATTTGTTCGTCAAGCTCAGGCGCGCGGGCTGGCCGGTCTCGCCGGTGCTTGAGGGCCGCGTCCAGCTCAACGGGCATTCGTTGCGCCTGCTCGGCATCGAGCCGGTGACGCTGCCGGCCGACGTCGGCAACGCGCCCCGCCTCGGCGCTGCGGATCTGACCAGCTTCGTCGCGCCACCGGGGCAGACACTGGTCGCACAGGAGACGCTGACCGATTTGCAGGAGCAGGAAGGCGCGACACCGCCGATCAGCAGCGGCGCAAGACTGCCGCCGCTGCACGTGCTGCCGCAGCTCGTGCCCGACGTGCTGGTCGTCGACATCGGCGTGGCGCAGCGGCTATTGAACAAGCCGGGCCAGGTGTCGCGGCTCCTGATCGGCAAGCCGAAGGGCAAGCCGGCGCCGCTTCAAAGCGTCGTCGGCGACCAATTGCAGCGCATCGAACCGAATGCGGAGACCGAGCTGGAACGTCTCACCGACAGTTTTCATCTCAATCTCACGGCGTTTGGCCTGTTGTCGTTCTTCGTCGGCCTCTTCATCGTCAACTCGGCCGTGGGCCTCGCCTTCGAGCAGCGGCTGCCGATGCTGCGCACGCTACGCGCCTGCGGCGCATCGGCGCGGCTGGTCAACACGGTGCTGGTGGTCGAGCTGGTGGTGCTGGCGCTGCTCGCCGGCCTGATCGGGCTCGTCTGCGGCTATTTCATCGCGGCCGCGCTGCTGCCCGATGTCGCGGCGTCCCTGCGCGGGCTCTATGGCGCGCAGATCCCGGGACAGCTCACGCTGCACGCCGAATGGTGGTTCGCCGGCATCGGCATCAGCATCGCCGGCGCGATGGTGGCGGCGGCGACCAGCCTGATCAAGGCGATCCGGATGCCGGTGCTGGCGACCGCGCAGCCGCGCGCCTGGCAACAGGCGCAGCATCGCTGGCTGATCCTGCAAAGTGGCGCCGCCTGCGCCGTCTTCGCGTTCGCGCTGCTGCTGCTTCGCTACGGCGAATCGCTGATCGCGGGTTTTGGCGTGCTCGCTGCGCTGATGCTCGGCGCGGCGCTGATCCTGCCGGCGTTCCTCGAGATCATCCTGCTCGCAGGCCAGCGCCGCGCGCGCGGGCCGCTCGCGCTGTGGTTCTGGGCAGACAGCCGGCAACAGCTCTCCGGGCTGTCGCTCGCCCTGATGGCGCTCCTGCTCGCGCTCGCCGTCAATGTCGGCGTCTCCACCATGGTGGAAACCTTCAGCCGCACTTTCATCGGCTGGCTCAACGGACGGCTCGCCGCCGACGTCTACATCAGCGCATCCGACAATGCGCAAGGCATTGCGATCCGAAACTGGCTGAAGGAGCGCAGAGAGGTGCAGGCGATCCTGTCAGGCGGGCGCGCGGAAACGCAGATCGAGGGCCAGCCGGTGGAGTTGCTTGGCCTACCCGATCACGCGCTCTATCGCGAGCGCTGGCCGCTGCTGGAAGCTGCGCCACGCGCCTGGACCCAACTCGTGCCGGGCAATGCCGCCTTCATCAGCGAGCAATTGAGCCGTCGCCTCAACGTCCGGGTCGGCGATGTCGTCGAGGTGCCGGCGCCGGGCGGGCCCTGGGAGCTCGACATTGTTGGCATCTATGCCGACTACGGCAATCCCAAGGGACAGCTCGCCGTGAATGTCGCGGCGCTGATCCGGCAGTTTCCGCAAACGCCGCAGACGCGGATCGGCCTCATCGTCGCGCGCGAAAAAATCCCCGGGTTGATCGCGGCATTACAGAAGCAGTTTTCGCTCGACGACCGCAGCGTCGCCGACCAGGCGACGGTGAAAGCGGAGTCGATCCGCATCTTCAACCGGACCTTTGCCGTTACATCC
The DNA here is from genome assembly GCF_001641635.1 of Bradyrhizobium centrolobii. Classification (GTDB taxonomy): domain Bacteria; phylum Pseudomonadota; class Alphaproteobacteria; order Rhizobiales; family Xanthobacteraceae; genus Bradyrhizobium; species Bradyrhizobium centrolobii. The sequence goes on along the minus strand of NZ_LUUB01000099.1, from coordinate 82,042 downwards.
GCGCTGAACGCCTTCACCCTCGGCGTCGCCGGGATTGCGCTGCTCACCAGCCTTCTGACGCTGGCCAACTCCCGCCTGCCGCAGCTCGCGCCGCTCTGGGCGATCGGCATCACGCGGCCGCGGCTTGCCGCGATCGAATTGACCAAGACGCTGTCGGTCTCGCTGTTCACGGCGCTCCTGGCGCTGCCGCTGGGGCTGGTGGTGGCGTGGTGCCTGATCGCGATCGTCAATGTGAAGGCGTTCGGCTGGCGGCTGCCATTCCACGTGTTTCCGCTGCAACTGGTCGAGCTGGTGGCGGTCGCGCTGTTGGCCGCGCTGCTTGCCGCGCTGCTGCCCGTTGCGCGGCTGGCACGGATGCAGCCGACCGATCTCGCCAAGGTGTTTGCCAATGAGCGCTGAGATGATTTCGCGCCGCGCCTTCGCCGGCGGCATCGCCGCACTCGCTTTCGCGCGCCGCGCGGGCGCGCAAGGTTATGCCGGTCTCGGCGTCACCGCCGACGGCTTTCCGCCGGTCACGCCCGGAAAAGTGTTTTCCTTTCCAACCGATCACGGGCCGCATCCGGAGTTCCGCATCGAATGGTGGTATCTCACGGCGAATCTCACCGACGGCAGCGGCGCGGCTTGCGGCCTGCAATGGACGCTGTTCCGCCAGGCGACGCGGCCGGGACCACAAGGAGAGGGTTGGGCCAATCAGCAGGTGTGGATGGGGCACGCCGCGGTGACGCGCGCCGACACCCATCGCTTCAGCGAACTGTTTGCACGCGGTGGTGTCGGACAGGCTGGCGTCCACGCAAAGCCATTCATGGCCTGGATCGACAATTGGGAGATGAAGGGATCGGAGCGCACCGATGATCGGATCCTGGCGCCGCTGACGCTGAAAGCTTCGGGATCCGATTTCAGCTACGCGCTGACGCTCGAAGCCGATCGTCCCGTCGTGTTGCAGGGCGACGGCGGCTACAGCCGCAAGTCCGAGCGCGGACAGGCGTCCTACTACTACAGCCAGCCGTTCTTCCGTGCCCGCGGCACGCTCACCCTCGACGACAAGGCCGTCGACGTTTCGGGCCGGGCCTGGATGGACCGTGAATGGAGCAGTCAGCCGCTCAGCCCCGACCAGACCGGCTGGGACTGGTTCTCGCTGCATCTGCCGAACGACGACAAGCTGATGCTGTATCGGCTGCGCCAGAACGACGGCCGCGAAAATCTCTTCGGCAACTGGATCGGACCGGATGGTCGCTCGGTCGAGATCGCGGCGCCCGGCAACAGCCTCACGCCGCTGGCGATGACCGAGATCGACGGCCGCAGGCTGCCGACGTCCTGGCGCGTGAACCTTCCCGCGCACGGCTTCGCCATCGAAACCACGCCGCTGAACCCGCGGAGCTGGATGGGAACCGGCTTCTCCTATTGGGAAGGCCCGATCCGCTTTACCGGCACGCATAACGGCGTTGGCTATCTCGAACTGACCGGGTATTGAACCGCGGGCTCTTCAAGGGAATCAGCGATGTACCACTTCACCGCCCTCATCACGCTGCTGGCGATCCTCATGTATTTCTTCACCTGCATCAACGTCGCGCGCTCACGCGGCCGGACAGGCGTCAAGGTGCCGGCGATGTCGGGCCATCCGGATTTCGAGCGTGCCTTCCGCATCCAGATGAACACGCTGGAATGGATGCCGATCTTCCTGCCGTCGCTCTGGCTGTTCGCGATCTATATCAGCGACGCCATCGCAGCCGCGATCGGCGCGGTCTGGATCGTCGGCCGCATCGTCTATTTCGTCGGCTATTCGAAGGCGGCCGCAAAGCGCAGCCCGGGCTTTGCGATCCAGGGCATCGCCAGCATCGCGCTGTGGGCCGGTGCGCTGGGCGCGGTGGTGTTGCGGCTGGTGTGATGGCTGCACCGCAGCCGCTCCAGTCTCAGCCGTCGTCCCGGACAAGCGAACGAAGTGAGCGCCGATCCGGGATCCATAACCACAGGGTGTGGTTTGGCGAAGATTGGTAGCCACCATCTCGCGCCACAACTTCTCCCTGGGGTTATGGGTCCCGGCCTTCGCCGGGACGACACCGAGGTTGTGGCGCGACCGTCGCCTTACTTGGTCAGCGGGCAGCCGCTTTCCTTGGCGGTGAAGAACGCCTTATCGCCGGGGACTGTCGCGAGCAGCTTGTAATAGTCCCAGGGCTTCTTCGACTCCGAGGGCTTCTTCACCTCGAACAGATACATGTCGTGGACCATGCGGCCGTTCTCGAGCACCTTGCCTTGCGCAAAGGCGTCGTCGACCGGAAGCTCCTTCAGCTTCTTGGCGACCGCGTCCGGATCCTTGGTGCCGGCCGCCTTGACCGCCTTCAGATAGCTCAGCGTCGCCGAATAGGTGCCGGCGTGGATCATGCTCGGCATGCGCCCGGTGCGCTTGAAGAAGCGTTCGCCGAGACTGCGCGTCTTGTCGTTGAGATCCCAGTAATAGCCCTCGGTGAGCACGAGGCCTTGCGCGGCCTGCAGGCCAAGGCCGTTGACCTCGGCGAGCGTCATCAAGAGGCCCGCGAGCCTCTGGCCGCCGGTGACGATGCCGAACTCGGCCGCCTGCTTGATCGAGTTGGTGGTGTCGAGGCCGGCATTGGCGAGCCCGACGATCTTGGCCTTCGAACTCTGCGCCTGGAGCAGGAAGGAGGAGAAGTCCGACGAGTTGAGGGGCACACGGACCGAGCCGACCACCTTGCCGCCATTGGCGGTGACGATCTCGCTGGTGTCCTTCTCCAGCGCATAGCCGAAGGCGTAGTCGGCGGTGAGGAAGAACCAGGTGTCGCCGCCGGCTTTCGCCAGTGCGCCACCGGTGCCGACCGCGAGCGCGCGGGTGTCATAGGCCCAGTGGAAGCCGTAGGGCTGGCAGGCGTCGCCCGTGAGGCGCGATGTCGCGGCACCCACGACGATGTCGATCTTCTTCTTTTCCTTGGAGAGCTCGTGGATCGCGAGTGCGACGGACGACGTCGTCAGCTCCGTGATCATGTCGACGTTCTCGACGTCATACCAGCGCCGCGCGATCGAGGTGGCAAGGTCCGGCTTGTTCTGGTGGTCGGCGGTGACAAGCTCGATCTTCTGGCCCAGAACTTCGCCGCCGAAATCCTCGATCGCCATCTTGGCGGCTTCGACCGACCATTTGCCGCCATAATCGGCGTAGACGCCGGACTGGTCGTTGAGGATGCCGATCTTGACACCTTGATTGGCGTTTTGGGCGGAGGCCGGCGCCCCGAGCAACACGCAAGACGCCGCGGCCGCCAAAAATACTGATTTCATATCTTAACTCCCAGCAGTGTTCTGTTGTGAAATCGCGCGGATACTAGTGAAGAACCCCGCCCCTGCCCATCCATTTCGGCCTCAGCCGTTAGTATGGCGGGCGGGCGATCAACCTCCGCTCGTCGTCCCGGACAAGCGCAGCGAAGCGGAGCGCAGATCCGAGACCCAACCACAGGGAGTGGTTGGGCGAAGACTAGTGGTTACCAGCTTTGCGCCACAACTTCTCCCTTGGGTTGGGTCCCGGCTTTCGCCGCGACGACACCGTGATTGCTGGTGGGTTGGTGGTCATAACGACCGACTAATCAGGCAGCAACCTCCGGCTTCTTGTCGCGGCGCCCATCGGCAAGATTGCGCACGACCACATAGAAGATCGGCGTGAAGAGCAGGCCGAACAGGGTGACGCCGATCATACCGAAGAAGACGGCGACGCCGACGGCCTGCCGCATCTCCGAACCCGAGCCGGTCGAGATCACCAGCGGCAGCACGCCGAGGATGAAGGCGAAGGACGTCATCAGGATCGGCCGCAGGCGCAGGCGGCAGGCTTCGATCACGGCCTCCAGCCGCGGCTTGCCTTCGAGCTCGATGTCGCGGGCGAACTCCACGATCAGGATCGCGTTTTTGGCGGCTAACCCCACCAGCACGACGAAGCCGATCTGCGTCAGGATGTTGACGTCCTGCCCCATGATGCGCACGCCGATGGTGGCAGCTAACAGGCACATCGGCACGATCAGGATCACCGCAAAGGGCAAGGTCCAGCTGCCATATTGCGCGGCGAGCACAAGGTAGACGAACAGCACGCAGATCGGGAACACGAGCAGGCCCGCATTGCCGCCGGTGACCTGCTGATAGGACAAGTCCGTCCATTCGAAGGAGAAGCCGCTCGGCAAGGTGTCGTCCGCGAGCTTCTTGATGGTGTTGAGCGCGGTGGTCGAGCTCGTGCCCGGCGCCGGCTCGCCCTGCAATTCGGACGCCGCATAGAGATTATAGCGCGCGACGCGGTCGGGGCCCGACACGTCCTTGAAGTCGACCACGCTGCCGAGCATCACCATGTCGCCGGAGGCGTTGCGCGTGCGCAGCCGCGCGAGGTCGCTGGTCTCTTTGCGGAACGGCAGGTCGGCCTGGGCGGTGACGTGATAGGTGCGGCCGAACAGGTTGAAGTCGTTGACATAGGTCGACCCGAAATAGGTCTGGATGGTGTCGTTGATGCTGGCGATGGGAACGCCGAGCTTCTGTGCCTTGGTGCGGTCGATGTCGACGAAGAGCTGCGGCGTGTTGGCGGTGAACGGCGAGAACACCGAGGTGAGATTGGGAGACTTGCGCGCGGCGGCCACCAGTTCGTCGGTCGCAGCCGCGAGCAATTCCGCCCCGCGGCCCTGCCGATCCTGGATCCGGATGGTAAAGCCGCCGCCGGTGCCGATGCCGGGCACGGCCGGCGGCGGAATGACGATGATGAAAGCGCCCTCGATCTTCGAGAGCCGCTTGCGCAGCTCGGCGGTGATGGCGTTCGCGGACAGTCCCTTCTTCAGGCGCACCTCGGGCTCGTCGAACACCGGAAACAGCGCTGCGGCGTTGCCGGCCTGGGTGCGGGTGGCGCCCGAGAAGCCGGCGAAGGCGGCAACGCGGACGATGCCCGGCGTATCCAGCGAGATCCGCTCGATCTCGCGCACGACCTCGGTGGTGCGCGCCAGCGAAGCCGCACCGGGCAACTGCACGGAGATGATGACGTAGCCGCGATCCTGCGCAGGAATGAAGCCCTGCGGCGTGGTCACGATCAGCCAGCCGGCGCTACCGATCAGCACGACATAGATCAGGAGCATCACCACCGAATGCCGGATCACGAAATTGGCGACGCCGGCATAGCCATGCGCCAGCCGGTCGAACACGCGGTTGAAGACGCCGGTGAAGGCATCCCAGCCGCGCGCGATGAAATTCCAGCGCGCCGGCGGCCGCTTCTCCTCATGCGGCACCAGGATCTGCGAGGCCAGCGCCGGCGACAGCGTCAGCGAGCAGAAGCAGGAGATCGCGGTCGCGACCGCGATGGTGACGGCGAATTGCTGGAAGAACTGTCCGGAAATGCCGCCCAGGAACGCCGTCGGCACGAACACAGCGCATAGCACCAGCGCAATCGAGACCAGCGCGCCGCCGACCTCCTCCATGGTCTTCAGCGCGGCGTCGCGCCGGCTCAGGCCGTGCTCCAGATGCCGCTCCACATTCTCGACCACCACGATGGCGTCGTCGACCACGATGCCGACTGCGAGCACGAGGCCGAACAGCGTGAGGTTGTTGATGGAGAACCCCAGCGCCGCCATCACCGCGAAGGTGCCGACCAGCGAGACCGGGATCGCGACGATCGGAATGATCGCGGGCCGCCAGCCCTGCAGGAAGACCAGCACCACGACGACCACGAGCAGCATGGCCTCATAGATGGTCTTGATCAGCTCGTGCACGGATTGCGCGATGAACTCGGTCGGGTTGTAGCCGATATTGTAGTCGAGGCCTTTCGGGAAGCTCTGCTTGAGCTTCGTCATGGTGTCGGAAATGCTTTTCGCGGTCGCGAGCGCGTTCGATCCGGGCCGCTGGGTCACCAGCATGGCGACCGCCGACTTGCGCAAGAGGAAGCTGTTGGTGGTGTAGGACAGCGCGCCGAGCTCGATGCGGGCGACGTCGCGCAGGCGCACCGTGCGGCCGTCGGAGCCAGCCTTGATCAGGATGTCCTCGAACTGCTTCTGATCCTTCAGACGGCCCGTGAAGGTGAGGTTCGGCTGGAAGGCGCGGTCCGCGATCGGCGGCTCCGCGATCTGCCCGCCCGCGATCTGCACGTTCTGCGCGCGGATCGCCGCGAGCACTTCGGTCGAGGTCAGGCCGAGATTGGCAATCCGGTCAGGGTCGAGCCACAGCCGCATCGAATAGTCGCGCGCGCCGAAAATCTGGATGTCGCCGACGCCGTCGAGCCGCAGCAGCTGATCGCGGACCTGGAGCAGCGCGTAGTTCGAGATGTAAAGCTGGTCGAAGCTGTCGTCGGGCGACAGCATGAACACGACCATCAGGATATCGGGCGAGTTCTTGCGCGTGGTGACGCCGTTGCGCTGGACTTCCTCGGGCAGGCGCGGCTGCGCGATCGCGACGCGGTTCTGCACCAGCACCTGGGCCTTGTCGAGATCGGTGCCGAGCTTGAAGGTGACGGTGATGGTGAGCTGGCCGTTCGAGGTCGCCTGGCTGTAGAGATACAGCATGTCCTCGACGCCGTTGATCTCCTGCTCGATGGGAGCGGCGACCGTGTCGGACACGGTCTGCGCGGAGGCGCCAGGATATTGCGTGGTGACGACGACGGTAGGCGGCACCACTTGCGGATATTCGGACACCGGCAGCGTGGTATAGGCGAGCGCGCCGACGATCAGGAGCACGATCGACAGCACCATCGCCAGGATGGGCTGGTTGATGGAGAGACGGCCCAGATTCATGACTTGCCACCGGCCGGCGCTTGCGCGGGGTGCGGGTTGACCTTGGCACCGACGCGGGCGCGCTGGATGCCGTCGACAATCACGCGATCCTCGGCCTTCAGGCCTTCGCGGATCACGCGCAGGCCCTCATCGAGCGGACCGAGCGTCACCGCACGCGCCTCGACGGTGTCGTCCGGCTTGACCACGAACACGATCTTGCGGGACTGGTCGGTCGCGACCGCGACGTCCGGGATCAGCAGCGCCTCGTAGGGCGCGCTGCCGATCAGCCGCACGCGGCCGAATTGGCCGGGCAGGATGGAAAGGTCGGTGTTCTTGATCACGGCACGGCTACGCAGCGTGCCGGTGGAGACGTCGAGGCGGTTGTCGAGGAAGTTGATGGTGCCGTCATGCGACGGCTTGGTCTCGCCGGCCAGCGTGACCTGCACGGGGTTGGGGGTATCGCGCGAACTCGGGCGCCGGCCTTCGAACCACAGCCTGCTGTACTTGATGAACGTCGCCTCATCCATGTCGAAATAGACGTAGATCGGATCGAGCGTGACGATCGAGGTCAGCGGCGTCGAGGTGCCGGTGTCGCTGCCCTGGACGAGATTGCCGGGGCTGACGAGATGGCGGCTGACGCGGCCGGTGATCGGCGCCACCACATGCGTGAACTCGATATTGAGCTTGGCGGCCTTCAGCGCGCCTTCGGCCTGCATTTCGGCGGCGTGCGCGGCCTGCAAGGCCTGACGGCGCTGGTCGACGACCTGTTCGGAGACCGCGCTGGTCTGGACCAGGTTCAGGCCGCGGTCGAGCTCGCGCTTGGCAAGCTCCACCTTGGCGCGCGCGTCTGAAAGCTGCCCCTCCGCCTGCGTGGCCACAGCCTCGAACGGACGCGAATCGATCACATAGAGCAAATCGCCCTGATGCACGATCGCGCCGTCCTGGAACTCGACCGAGTTGACGTAGCCGCCGACGCGGGGACGTACCTGCACTTCCTCCACGGCCTCGAAGCGGCCGGTGAATTCGTCCCAATCGGTCACGGTGCGCTTGACCGGCTGGGCAATGGTGACGGGGGGCGCCGGCGGTGCCGCCGCCTGCGAGGCCGGCTTTTCACAGCCGGCAAGCAGACCGGCAACGGCGAGCGCCAGGACGGCAGAAAATGCAGGCGGCGCGGATCGCCATCGAGCTGAGGACTGTCCTGCGTTCGGCTCGCTCATGTCTTGCCCCCTTCCTTGGTGGCTGCGGTCGCAAACAGGGTAACTGCTTACCCGCAGGCGGCACAAGATGGGTTTCTATGATGAAGCCTTCAAGACGCAAGGACACGCAATTTCTTAGGTCAGTGACCCTAGCCGAGTAGACGGGTTGACAGCGAGATAGCTGACCGCGCACGGGGCGATTAGCTGGCTGGATGCGAATGGACTTATTCGCCGGGCTCATGAATGGAAGCGCGTGCGACTCCTTCGCCTCTCCCCGCCCGCGGGGAGAGGCCGGATCGCATCGCAGGATGCGATCCGGGTGA
>NZ_LUUB01000099.1:0-73744 GCF_001641635.1 Bradyrhizobium centrolobii | reverse complement strand
ACCCCAACCCTCTCCCCGCAAGCGGGGAGAGGGGGAAGAGAGAACCCAGCGTCTTTGCGCATGACGGAGGCAACGCGCTCGACTAGATTGTCCGAACAAAAAAGACGAATTGTCCGGGAGGACAGCCGTGCACCAAGGGCGTGTCGTTTTCGGCGCGATCGAGGAGGTCGTGTTCGGCCATCCGGCTGCTGAGGCCATTTTGGCGCAGATGGACCGCTTGCGGTCGGACCGCGCCTTCCTGATGGTTTCGGGCACGCTGAACCGGCAGACCGACGAGATCGCCAAAATCAAACAGGCGCTGGGCCCCCGTTGCGCGAGTGTGTTCGATGCCATGCCGGCGCATACGCCGCGCGAGGCGGTGATCGCGGCGGCCAACGCCGCGCGGGAGGCGAAGGCTGATCTCATCGTCACAGTCGGCGGCGGCTCGATCACCGACGGCGCCAAGGCGGTGCAGCTCTGCCTGGCCAACGGCATCGACGATGTCGCCGGCATCGAGCGCATCCGCGTCCACAAGGGCGTCGCGCCCGAGATGAACGCACCATTGGTGCGGCAGATCAGCGTGCCGACCACGATCGCGGGCGGCGAGTTCAGTTCGATGGCAGGCGTGACCGACCGCAGCACCCATGTGAAGCAGATGCTGCGCCATCCGCTGGTCGTGCCGCGCGCAACCATCCTCGATCCCGCCATCACCGTGCACACGCCGGAATGGCTGTTCCTGTCGACCGGCGTCCGCGCCGTCGATCATTGCGTCGAGGCGATCTGCTCACGCGAGACGCACCCCTATGCGGACGCGCAATCGGTGAAGGGGCTCGCCATGCTCGCCGACGCGCTGCCGCGGGTGAAGGCCAACCCCGCCGATCTCGACGCACGCATGGACGCGCAGCTCGGCACCTGGCTGTCGATGGGCGCGCTCGCAGCCGGCGTGCCGATGGGCGCGAGCCATGGCATCGGCTATGTGCTCGGCGCAGCCTTCGACGTGCCGCACGGCTACACCTCCTGCATCATGCTGCCGGCGGTGATGCGCTGGAATGCGCCCGACAATGCCGACCGTCAGACGATCGTGGCCGCCGCAATGGGCTTTCCCGGCATGGCTGCCGCCGACGTGCTGGACGCCTTCATCCGCTCTCTCGGCATGCCGCGCAGCCTTTCCGACATGCGCGTGTCGCCGGAGCATTTTGACGCCATCGCCGAACAGGCGATGCGCACGCCCTGGGTGCCGCGCAACCCGCGCAGGATCGATGGCCCTGCGCAGGTGCGCGAAATCCTGCTTCTCGCCGCATAACACTCAAGCCGGAGGATCGATGTACACAGGTCAGCATGCCCGTCTGCGCCCGCTACAACCTGCCTTCATCATGGCGGGCACGGGCGAGACCGTGACGTATCGCGAACTCGAGGCGCGCAGCAACCGGCTCGCGCATCTGTTCCGCGAGCACGGATTGAGACGGCTCGACCACTACTCGATCTTCATGGAGAACAACGCCCGCTATCTCGAAGCCTGCGGCGCGGGCGAGCGCTCCGGGCTCTACTACACCTGCATCAACTCCTTCCTCACGCCGGGCGAGCTCGCCTATCTCCTCGTCAACAGCCAGTCCAAAATCCTGATCACGTCGGTTGCGAAGCTCGACATCGCCCGCGAAGCGATCAACGCCTGCCCCGACGTCAAGCTCTGCATCGTCGCCGATGGGCCGGGCGAAAGCGATCGCATCGTCGGACTTGCGGAGGTGACCGCCGACCTGCCCTCGGCGCCAATCGCGGACGAGTGGCTCGGCACGGCGATGCTCTATTCATCCGGCACGACGGGACGGCCGAAAGGCATTCTGCGGCCGCTGCCGGAGGAGCCGCCGAAGCACAATCTGCCGCTGTTCGATTTCCTCACAAAGCTTTGGCACTATCGCGAGGGCATGGTCTACCTCTCGCCGGCACCGCTCTATCACTCGGCGCCGCAGGCCGCGGTCAATCTCACGATCCGCATGGGCGGCACCGTGATCATCATGGAGAGTTTTGACCCCGAGCGCTATCTCGAGCTCGTCGAGAAATGGGGCATCACCCACACCCAGCTCGTGCCGACGATGTTCTCCCGCATGCTGAAGCTGCCGGAGGAGGTACGCAATCGTTACGACCTATCGTCGCTCGAGATCGCGATTCATGCCGCCGCACCCTGCCCGGCGCTGGTCAAGGACGACATCATCAAATGGTGGGGGCCGATCATCCACGAATATTATGGCGCGACCGAGGGCCTCGGCTTCACCGCCTGCAATAGCGAGGAATGGCTCGCCCATCGCGGCACCGTCGGCAAGGTGCTGCTCGGCGACCTGCATATCCTCGACGAGAACATGAAGGAATGCCCGACCGGCACCGCAGGCACGGTGTGGTTCAAGACGGGCTCGCCGTTCGAATATTTCAACGATCCGGAGAAGACGAGGGAGGCACGCTCGGCCGACGGCAGCATGAGCACGGTCGGCGACGTCGGCTATGTCGACGCCGACCGCTTCCTCTATCTCACCGACCGCGCCACCTTCATGATCATCTCGGGCGGCGTGAACATCTACCCGCAGGAATGCGAGAACCTGCTCATCACCCACCCGAACGTTGCCGATGCTGCGGTGTTCGGCGTGCCGAATGCCGATCTCGGCGAGGAGGTGAAGGCGGTGGTGCAGCCGATGCCGGGCGTCGTCCCAGGGCCGGCGCTCGCCGAAGAACTGATTGCCTTCTGCGGCCAGTCGCTGTCACGCCAGAAGGTGCCGCGCTCGGTCGATTTCGAGAAGGAATTGCCGCGGCTGCCGACCGGCAAGCTGTACAAGCGGCTGCTGCGGGATCGATATTGGGGGAACAAGACGTCGAGGATTGCGTGAGGTTTGACCTCCCCGGCGTGCCGAGATTCTCACAAGCGCGCGCCACACATTCGGCGTCGTCCCGGCGAAGGCCGGGACCCAACCCCAGGGAGTAGTTTGGCGAAGATAGGCGTTCGGTACGTCCACCTTTCCACGATTGATAGATCACGCGGTATGGGTCCCGGCCTTCGCCGGGACGACAACTGAATTTGTTGACACAGCCTACCCCAGCATCTGCGTATCACCACAGATGGAGATGGCTTGGCCCGAAATCGTGCGGCCGCGCGGACTGCACATGAACAGGATCTGGTCGGCGATCTGCTCTGGCGTGACATAATCCTTGATCGACGTATAGGAGAACGCAATGCGCTCCATCTCGGCGTAGGAGATGCCGCGCTGCTGCGCCTTGGCCTCTAACACGCGGCGCTGGCGGTCGCCGGCCACGAGCCCGGGGAGGATGGCGTTGACGCGGATCTTGTCGGGCCCGAGTTCGATGGCCAGCGATTTGGTCAGGCCGATCACGCCCCACTTCGCCGCCGCGTAAGGCGTGCGCATGGCGAAGCCGACCTTCCCCGCAGCGGAAGAAATGTTGACGATCGAGGCATTCTTGCTCTCGCGCAGCAGCGGCACGGCGAGCCGTGTGCAGTTGAACTGGCCGGTGAGGCAGACGTCGACGCAGCGATCCCAGTCCTCCGGGTTCATCTCCTCGACCTTGGCGGTCGGACCGGCGATGCCGGCGTTGTTGACGAGCACGTCAAGGCCGCCGAGCGCGCGGATCGCCTCGTCGAACATCGTCTTCACCGCGGTGCGGTCGGACACGTCGCATTGCGAGCGCGTGAGCGCGGGATCGCTCTTCGCAAGCGCAGAGAGCGCCATCTCGTCGACATCGCAGACATGCACCTTTGCGCCTTCGCCGGCGAAGCGGCGGGCGATCGCAAGCCCTATGCCGCCCGCACCCGCGGTCACCAATACGCGCAAACCCTTGATGTCGAGATCCATGATGGCTCCAGCCTGTCCGAAATGCTAAGCGTGACGTTAGATCACAGCCCGCTTGGAGTTAAAACCCGGAGTTAAAATCCATGGCCCGCAAAGTCATCATCACCTGTGCCGTCACCGGCGCGATCCATACGCCGTCGATGTCGCCGGCTCTGCCCGTGACGCCGCAGGAGATCGCGGACGCCGCCGTGGAGGCCGCGGAAGCGGGCGCGGCGATCGTGCATCTGCATGCGCGCAACCCCGAAACCGGCCAGCCGGATCAGTCGCCGGAAGCCTTTGCGCCGTTCCTCAAGATCATCAAGCAGCGTTCCAACGCCGTGATCAACCTCACCACCGGCGGCTCGCCGACCATGACGGTCGACGAGCGCGTGCGGCCGGCCGCGTTCTACAAGCCGGAAGTCGCCTCGCTGAACATGGGCTCGATGAATTTCGCCTTCTTCGGCATGCTCAACCGCTTCAAGACATTCAAGCACGAGTGGGAACGCAAGCATGTCGAGAACAAGGACATCGTGTTCCGCAACACCTTCCAGGACATCGAGTTCGTGCTGAAGACGCTGTCGGAGACCGGAACCCGGTTCGAGTTCGAGTGCTACGACACCGCGCATCTCTACAATCTGCAATATTTTCTTGATCAAGGTCTGGTAAAGCCGCCGCTGTTCGTCCAGACCGTTTTCGGCCTCCAGGGCGGCATCGGCCCGCATCCGGAAGATGTGCTGCACATGAAGCGCACGGCAGAGCGGCTGTTCGGCGACAAGTTCATCTGGTCGGTGCTGGGCGCGGGCCGGAATCAATTACCGATCGCGGCGATGGCGGCCGCCATGGGCGGCAATATCCGCGTCGGCCTCGAGGATTCGCTGTGGGCCGCGCCGGGCCGGATGGCCTCCTCCAACGCGGAGCAGGTGCGGCTCGCCCGCAAGATCATCGAGGGCCTCGGCCTCGAGGTCGCCAGCTCCGATGAGGCGCGCGAGATGCTGCACCTGAAGGGCGGCGACACGCTGCAGGTGTGACTTGGAGGGCTTCGGCGCTGCATTCGCGGAAGCTCGATCCACAATCTTGATCGTCGTCCCGGACAAGCGAAGCGCGGATCCCGGGACCCAACCACAGGATTGTGGAAGCGGCATGCTGGTGGCCCCAGCGCGTTTCAACAACTGACATTCGGGGTTACGGGTCCCGGCCTTCGCCGGGACGACATTTGAGTTTGCGGCTGAGTTTGCGGCGGCTTCACCCACCCCTCACATTCGCGTTGCTCCAGCCAGCCCATTGAAACCTCGCTCCTCTCACATCGTGAGAGAATGAAACCCGCGACTTTACGTCATCCGAATTACCAAGGCCGCCAAGAGCCTTGGCCGTTGCCTCACTCCGCCCGCGTCGCTATCGTCACGCCAAACAGGCCGCAAAGGCCGGTGTCCAGGGAGGAAGAGCATGCGGAGCGTGTGGGCGCTCGCCGCAGTGGCGGCGCTATCTGTGCTGACGGTCTCAACCACCACGCTCGCCGACGAGGGCAAGCAGGGCGGTATCTTGCGGATTTATCACCGCGACAGCCCCGGCAATGCCTCGATCCATGAAGGCGCGACCTATTCGCTCAACGTTCCCTTCATGCCTGTCTTCAACAACCTCGTCATCTACAAGCAGGACGTGGCGCAGAACAGCATGGACACCATCGTCCCGGAGCTCGCGGAGAGCTGGGCGTGGGTGAACGACAACAAGACGCTGACCTTCAAGCTGCGCCAGGGCGTGAAATGGCATGACGGCAAGCCGTTCACGTCGGCGGACGTCAAGTGCACTTTCGACATGCTGATGGGCAAGTCGCAGCAGAAGTTCCGGCAGAACCCGCGCAAGGCCTGGTACAACGAGGTCAACGACGTCACGACCAATGGCGATTTCGAGGTCTCCTTCAACCTGAAGCGACCGCAACCCTCGCTGCTCGCGCTGCTCGCCTCGGGCTATACGCCGGTCTATCCCTGCCACGTCTCGCCAGCGGAGATGCGCACGCATCCGATCGGAACCGGTCCGTTCAAATTCGTCGAGTTCAAGGCCAATGAATCGATCAAGCTGACCCGCAACCCCGACTACTGGCGGAAGGGTCGGCCCTATCTCGACGGCATCGAGTTCACCATCATCCCGAACCGGTCGACCGCAATCCTCGCCTTCGTTGCCGGCAAGTTCGACATGACCTTCCCGACGGAGGTTTCGATTCCGCTGCTGAAGGACGTCAAGTCGCAGGATCCGACTGCGGTTTGCGTTGTCGAGCCGAACAACGTCTCGACCAACATCATCGTCAATTCGACGGCCGCGCCGTTCGACAATGCCGACATCCGCCGCGCCATGGCGCTGGCGCTTGACCGCAAGGCCTTCATCAACATCATGTTCGAAGGCCAGGGCGATATCGGCGGCACCATGGAACCGGCCCCGGCCGGGCTCTGGGCGATGCCGAAGGAGATGCTCGAGAGCATTCCGGGCTATGGGCCGGATGTGAAAGCCAACCGCGAGGAAGCGAAGAAGCTGATGCAGAAGGCGGGCTATGGCCCGGACAAGCATCTCGCCGTCAAGGTCTCGACCCGCAACATTCCCGTGTATCGTGACCCTGCGGTGATCCTGATCGACCAGCTCAAGAGCATCTATATCGACGGCGAACTCGACGTGGTTGAAACCGCGAACTGGTTTCCGAAGATCGCGCGCAAGGACTACATGCTCGGCCTCAACCTGACCGGCAACGCGGTCGACGATCCCGACCAGTCCTTCTACGAGAACTATTCCTGCGGTTCGGAGCGCAACTACACCAATTACTGCAACAAGGAGATCGAAAAGCTGTTCGACGCGCAGTCGCAGGAGACCGACGTCAACAAGCGCAAGAAGCTGGTTTGGGAGATCGACAAGAAACTCCAGGAGGACGTCGCCCGGCCCATCATCTTCCACGCGCGGACGGGCACGTGCTGGAAGCCCTATGTCAAGGGCGTGACGGTCATGTCGAACAGCTCCTATAATGGATATCGCTACGAGGACGTGTGGATGGACAAGTAGCGCAGGCGGCGAGCGGCTGACGAGCTCGGCAGGAGGCGTAAGATGTTTGCCTATCTGGTGCGACGCCTGTTCCTGATGCTCGTGACCCTGTTCGGGATCTCGATCGTCATCTTCTTCCTGCTGCGCATCGTGCCCGGCAACATCGTCGACATCCTCTTTGCCGCGGCCGGCTATGTCGATCCCGCCGACAAGGCCAATCTGGAGAAGGAGCTCGGCATCGACCAGCCGCTGGTCGTGCAGTACGTGCACTGGATCGGCGGCTTCCTGCGCGGCGACTTCGGCTACTCCTACGTGTCCGAGAAGCCGGCCCTTCAGGAGATCCTGCCACGGATCCCGATCACGGCGCGGCTCGCGGGGCTGGCGCTGCTGTTCTCCGCCTCGATCGGCATTCCGCTCGGCGTCATCAGTGCGGTGAAGCAGGGAACAAAGCTCGATTACGCGCTGCGCGTGGTCAGCTTGAGCGGCTTGTCGCTGCCCTCGTTCTGGCTCGGACTTTTGATCCTGACCGCGTCGGTGGCAATGTTCGGCCAGATGCCGATCTTCAACCCGAATCCGCAGACCTGGCTGGAGGCTTTCGCAACCTACGCCGTGCCGGCCGCCGCGGTCGGCTTCCGCAGCGCCGCGCTGACCATGCGCATCACCCGCTCCTCGATGCTGGAGGTGCTGCGGCAGGACTATATCCGCACCGCACGCGCCAAGGGCGCATCCGACGCCGCCGTGAACTATCACCACGCGCTGAAGAACGCGATTCTGCCCGTCATCACCGTGATCGGCATCGAGGCGGCATTCTTGATCGGCGGCCTCATCGTCACCGAGACCGTATTCAACATCCCCGGCGTCGCGCGCTTCCTGGTCGAGGCGATCCGCTGGCGCGACTATCCGATCGTACAGAACCTCGTGATGTTCATCGCCGTGGTGGTGGTGTTTGCGAACTTCACCGTCGACATGCTCTACGCCGTGTTCGACCCGCGCATCCGGTTTACGGAGTAAGTCAATGCGACCGGAGCTATCCGACGCGATGGTGGTGTTTCACCTCTCCCATAGGGAGAGGTCGGATCGCATCGTCAGATGCGATCCGGGTGAGGGGTTACGCTCCCTCGTGAGACCTGAGCCCCCTCACCCGGCGCTACGCGCCGACCTCTCCCCGATGGGGAGAGGTGATGCTCGTCGCGGAGAGACGCATGGCCACAATCGACTATGATCTCGAGCTGAAGCGCGCCGGCGCCAATGCGACCGGCGGCTGGCGGCGCGTGCTGTTCCTGGCGCGGCGCCACGTCCTCGGCGCAGCCGGGCTGATCATCATGACGGTGTTCGTGTTCACCGCGATCTTCGCCAATGTCCTCGCCCGCTTCGATCCCCTGACCGTCGATGCCGCGCATGCGCTGGCACGTCCCAGCGCCGCGCACTGGATGGGGACGGATTCCTTCGGCCGCGACGTGTTCAGCCGCATCATCCACGGCGCGCGCATCTCGCTCGCGGTCGGTCTCGGCTCAACCGCG
The DNA here is from genome assembly GCF_001641635.1 of Bradyrhizobium centrolobii. Classification (GTDB taxonomy): domain Bacteria; phylum Pseudomonadota; class Alphaproteobacteria; order Rhizobiales; family Xanthobacteraceae; genus Bradyrhizobium; species Bradyrhizobium centrolobii. Next base: position 65,397 of record NZ_LUUB01000099.1, on the reverse strand, counting down.
CTCGGCGGCACGATCGGCGTGATCGTCGGGCTGACCTCGGGCTATCTCTCAGGCTGGTTCGATCTCGTGTTCCAGCGCGTCTCCGACATCCTGCAGGCGCTGCCGCTTTTGGTGCTGGCGCTGGTGATGACGGCTGCGCTCGGCCCTTCCTTGCCGAACGTCATCATCGCGATCGCCATTCCGCTGATTCCGACGGTCGCCCGCGTCATCCGCGCCAACACGCTGGCGCTGCGCGAGCAGCCCTTCGTCGAGGCCGCCAAATCGATCGGCATGAGCGAAGTGCGGATCGCCGTCCGTCACGTCCTGCCGAACACGCTGGCTCCGCTGATCGTGCTCGCCACGGCCCAGCTCGGCTCGACCATCCTCACCGAGGCCTCGCTCTCCTTCCTCGGCCTCGGCATTCCCGAACCCTACCCGTCCTGGGGCCGCATGCTGTCGGAATCAGCAGCCGAATATGTCCGCACCGCGCCGTGGCTGGTGATCTTCCCGGGCATCGCGATCAGCCTCGCCGTGTTCGGCACCAATTTGTTCGGAGACGCATTGCGTGACATCCTCGACCCAAGGCAGCGCGGCTGATGGCTGATATGTCCGACCTCGTGCTCGATGTGAAGAACCTGAGAACGGTGTTCTTCACCAATTCCGGACTGTTCAAGGCCGTGGACGACGTCTCGTTCACGGTCAGGCGCGGCGAGACGCTGGCGATCGTCGGCGAGTCCGGCTGCGGCAAGAGCGTCACTGCGCTATCCCTGCTGCGGCTCGTGCCCGATCCGCCCGGCCGCATCGTCGGCGGCTCGGTCACGCTCGAGGGCACTGATCTCCTGACGCTGGACGATGCGGAAATGCGCGCGATCCGGGGAAATCGCATCTCCATGATCTTCCAGGAGCCGATGACCTCACTCAATCCGGTGATGCGGATCGGTCACCAGATCGTCGAAGCGGTGCGGCTGCACCGGAACATGTCGGCCAAGGAGGCCCACGACCTCGCGATCGAGATGCTGCGCCTGGTGCGCATTCCCGAGCCCGCGCGGCGCGCGAGAGAATATCCGCACCAGCTCTCGGGCGGCATGCGCCAGCGCGCGATGATCGCGATGGCGCTTGCCTGCCGGCCGGCGCTGCTGATCGCGGACGAGCCGACCACCGCGCTCGATGTCACCATCCAGGCCCAGATCCTGGCGCTGATCCTCGACCTGCAGAAGGAACTCGGCACCGGCCTCGTGCTGATCACGCACGATCTCGGCGTCGTCGCGCAAACGGCGCAACGCGTGATCGTGATGTATGCGGGGAAGAAGGTGGAGGAGGCGAGCGTCGAGGCGCTGTTCGCCGCACCGAAGCATCCCTATACGCGCGGGCTGATGGCCTCGATCCCGGCAGTGCCGGCGTCCGACGTCGCCCCGCAGGCGCGGCTGAACGAAATTCCCGGCACCGTGCCGTCGCTGGTGCGATTGCCGGCGGGCTGCGCCTTCGCACCACGCTGCAAGCTCGCGATCAAGCGCTGCCAGGAGGAATATCCGCCGCTCGCCGACTGGGGCGGCGGCCATCTCGCCGCCTGTTGGCGCGCGGCCGAAGTGGCGGAGGTGGCATGACCGAAGCGCTGCTCGAAGTCACAGACCTCAAAAAACACTATCCGGTGCGCGCCGGCGTGTTGCGCCGGCAGGTCGGCACCGTGCATGCGGTCGATGGCGTCTCCTTCGCGCTCGGTATCGGCGAGACGCTCGGCCTCGTCGGTGAATCCGGTTGCGGCAAGTCGACGGTGGCACGCAGCGTGCTGCGGTTGGTCGAGCCGACGTCGGGCCAGATCCGCCTCAGGGGCGAGGACATCACGCACCTCTCCAAGACCGAGCTCAGGCCGCATCGGCGTTCGATGCAGATCGTGTTCCAGGATCCGTTCGCCTCTTTGAATCCGCGCATGACCGCCGGCGATATCGTCGGCGAGCCAATCGCCGTGCATGGGCTGGCGAGCGGAAAGGCGCTGGAGGCGCGCGTCGCAAAGCTGTTCGAGCAGGTGGGCTTGCGGCCCGACCAGATGCGCAACTTCCCGCATCAGTTTTCCGGCGGCCAGCGCCAGCGCATCTGCATTGCGCGTGCGCTGGCGCTGGAGCCGCGCCTGATCGTCTGCGACGAACCGGTCTCGGCGCTCGACGTCTCGATCCAGGCACAGGTGATCAACCTCCTGATCGACCTGCAACGCCAGCACGGCTTCTCCTACCTCTTCATCGCGCATGACCTTGCGGTGGTGGCCCATATCAGCCACCGCGTCGCGGTGATGTATCTCGGTCGCATCGTCGAGATCGCCGACAAGGACGAGCTGTTCCGCAATCCGCGCCATCCCTATACGCAGGCCCTGCTCGCCTCGGTGCCGATCGCGAACCCGCATGCCAAGAAGATCGCGCCGCTGGTCGACGGCGACGTGCCGAGCCCGGTCAATCCGCCGTCCGGCTGCGCCTTCCACACGCGCTGCCGGTTTGCGATGGAGCGGTGCAAGACGGAGCGGCCGGCGCTGGTGGACGCCGGCGTTGGGCACCAGGTGGCCTGCTTGTTGAATGAGGGGACGGGACGCAGCCAATAACTCCGCCGTCGTCCCGGCGAAGGCCGGGACGACGAGTTGAGTTTGCGGCGCTAACCCGCCTCGATCTCCACCACGATCTTCCCTGTCGTGACCTGCTCGCCCTCCGTGACGTCGATCGCCACGACGACACCGCCGATGCTGGCCTTGTGGACGTGCTCCATCTTCATCGCTTCCAGCGTCATCACGGGCTGGCCGGCGATGACGCGGTCGCCCGGCTTCACCAGCACGGCGACGACGCGGCCGTTCATGGCGGCGCGAACCTTGCCGTCGCCGCCGTTGGTTGCGGCGGCCTTTGGCGCGGCGAGAGTGAGATCCGTCACGGCGAGCGGGATGCCGCGGTGCTGGAGGTACAGTCGGTCGCCGTCGCGCAGGAATGTTGTGGTGTCCATCACACCATCGTGGCGGAAGCGAATGGCGTCGGTATCGAGCTGATCGATCTCGAACCTATCCTGGCGGCCGTCAGCGGCAACCGTATAGCTGCCATCACGCTCGCGCGTGACTTCGAGCTCATACGCTTGGCCGGCGATCTCGATCCTGGCCGGCAGCGGAAATGTCGCTGCGAGGCTTCGCCCCGTACGCCATGACGGCGCGTGCGGATTGGTGACGTAAAGCAGGAGCCCGGCGAGCGCCGCCGCGAATGCGCTGTTCTTGCCCGGCGCCAGCAATTCGTCGCGATGCGCGCCGATGAAAGCCGTGGTCGCCTCGCCCCGGGCAAAGCCGGGATGGCGCAGGCAGGACATCAGGAAGGCCTGGTTGGTGGTCACGCCGAAGGCCGTGAGCTGCTCAAGGGCGCAGATCAGCCGGCTGCGCGCCTCTTCACGCGTGGCGCCATGGCCGATGACCTTGGCAATCATGGAATCATAGAACGGCGGAATCTCCGAGCCCGATTGCAGCGCATGCTCGACGCGCACGCCGTCCGGCACCTGCCAGCGCGCCATGCGGCCGGATTGCGGCATGAAGTCGTGCGCGGCGTCCTCGGAGCACAGCCGCACCTCGATGGCGTGGCCTGAGAACCTGATGTCCTGCTGCTTGACCGGCAGCGGTTCGCCGCGCGCCACGCGCAGTTGCAGTTCGACGAGATCGAGCCCGGTGATCGCTTCCGTCACGGGATGCTCGACCTGGAGGCGCGTGTTCATCTCCATGAAGTAGAATTCGCCGCTTCTATCGAGCAGGAATTCCAGCGTGCCGGCGCCTTCGTAGCGCAGCGCCTTCACTGCGGCGACCGCGACCTCGCCCATTTTCGCGCGCAGCTCGGGCGTGACGGCAGGCGACGGCGCCTCTTCGATCAGTTTCTGGTGCCGCCGCTGCACCGAGCAGTCGCGCTCGCCGAGATGGATCGCGTTGCCGTGCGCATCGCCAAACACCTGGATCTCGATATGCCGCGGATTCTGGATCGCGCGCTCGAGGATGACCGTGGGATCGCCGAACGCCGCCTTCGCCTCCGACCGCGCGCTGCGCAGCGCGTCGGGAAACGACGCGGCATCGGTCACGAGCCGCATGCCGCGGCCGCCGCCACCGGCGACCGCCTTGATCATCACGGGAAAGCCGATCTTCATGGCTTCCGCAAGCATCACCTCGTCGCCCAGGTCGGCACCCTGATAGCCGGGCACGATAGGCACGCCGGCCTTCCGCATGATCTCCTTGGCGCCGGCCTTGTTGCCCATCGCTTCGATCGCCTGCGGCGACGGGCCGATGAAGACGAGGCCGGCATCCTTGCAGGCCCGCGCGAAATCCTCGTTCTCGGCGAGGAAGCCATAGCCGGGATGCACGGCATCCGCGCCGCTCGCCTTCGCCGCGGCAATGATCGAGGGGATGTTGAGATAGGACTGCGCCGGCAAGGCTTCACCGATGCGCACGGCCTGGTCGGCCTGCCGCACATGAAGAGCATCGCGATCTACGTCCGAATAGACCGCTACGACGCCGAGGCCGAGACGGCGCGCACTGCGCATCACCCGCAGCGCGATCTCGCCGCGGTTCGCGATCAGGACCTTGAAGAACGGCCGGTGCAGCACTGATCCGTTCCTCATGGGCGGGCCACCGAAAATTGCATGCGCTGGGGCGTGCGTGCGTCACCCTCGCGGCAGATCGCCAGCACTTCGGACAGGACCGCGCGGGTGTCGCGCGGGTCGATCACGCCGTCGTCGAGCACGAGCGCGCTGGTCGAGAACACGTCCATCTGGCCGTCGAACACACCAACGATCTGCGCCTTCATGGCATCCAGCTTGTCCTGCTCGATCGGCTTGCCACGCCGTGCAGCGGCGGCCTCGGTCACGATCGCCATGGTCTCGGCGGCCTGCTCGCCGCCCATCACCGCGGTCTTGGCATTAGGCCAGGAGAAGCAGAAGCGCGGATGGAAACCGCGACCGCACATGCCGTAATTGCCGGCGCCGAACGAGGCGCCGCAATAGATGGTGATCTGCGGCACGGTCGCTGAGGTGACCGCTTGGATCATCTTCGAGCCGTGCTTGATCATGCCGGCCTCTTCATAGGCCTTGCCGACCATGTAGCCGGTGGTGTTGTTGAGATAGAGCAGCGGCGTGCGGGTCTGGCAGCACGCCTGGATGAAATGCGTTGCCTTGTTGGCGCCGGCCGGATCGAGCGGGCCGTTATTGGTGATGATGCCGATCGCCTGTCCCTCGATGCGGGCATGGCCGCAGACGGTGGCCGGGCCGTAATTCGGCGCCATCTCGGTGAAGTCGGAATCGTCGATGATGCGCGCGATCACCTGCTTCATGTCGACCGGGCGCTTGTGGTCCATCGGCATGATGCCGAGCAGCTCGTCCTGGTCGTAACGCGGCGGCTTGAATTGCGCCACCGCCCTGCCCGGCCGCTCCCATTCCAGCGCCGCCATGATCTCGCGAGCGATGCGCAAGGCGTCGCGATCGTCCTCGGCGAGATAGTCGCCGAGACCGGAGATCTGGGTATGCATCTCGGCGCCGCCGAGCTCTTCCTCAGTCGCGATCTCGCCGGTCGCGGCTTTCAGGAGCGGGGGACCTGCCAGGAAGGCGCGGGTGCGGCCTCGGACCATGACAATGTAGTCGGAGAGGCCGGTCTGGTAGGCGCCGCCTGCAGTGGACGAGCCGTGCGTGACGGTGACGACCGGCAGGCCCGCGGCCGAGAGCCGTGCGAGGTTGCGAAAGATGTTGCCGCCGCGGACGAAATCCTCGACCCGGTAGCGTAACAGATTGGCACCGGCGCTTTCGACGAGCTGCACGTAAGGCAGCTTGTTCTCCAGCGCGAGCTCCTGCACCCGCAGCGTCTTGTCGAGGCCATAGGGCTGGAGCGCGCCGGCATCGATGCCGGCGTCATTGGCGCTGACCATGCAGCGGACGCCCGAGACGAAGCCGATGCCGGCGATGACGCCGCCGCCGGGCACGCTCTTGTTCGGATCCGGCACGTCGAACATGTAACCGGCGAGCGTCGACAGCTCGATGAAGGGCGCGCCGGGATCGAGCACCAGCGCGACGCGCTCGCGCGGCAACAGCTGGCCGCGCTTGTGGAAGCGATCCTTCGCGGCGGCGGACGCAGCACGCGTGCGCTCTTCCAGCGCGCGCATCCGGTCGATCAGCGCCAGCATGCCGTCGCGGTTGCCGTGGTAGGCCGCGCCGCCGGGGGAGATGGTGTTTTCGAGAATGGACATCAATTCTCCTGCTCGTCATTCCGGGGCGCGCGACGCGCGAGCCCGGAATCCATACTCCCGATCGTGGTTATGGATTCCGGGCCTGGCCCTTCGGGCCATCCCCATTGCGCAATTGCGCAATGTGGAACGACGGAGTTTGTGACTACCTATTCGTCCCAAAGATCTTCCGCGCCTCGGCCGGGCTCGCGATCTCGCGGCCTACACGCCGCGCGCAGGCGACGACTGCCTCGATGAGCTGCCCGTTCGACGTGACCTTCTTGCCGTCGGCGAGGTAGAAGGTGTCCTCAAGGCCGGTGCGCAAATGGCCGCCGAGCTCGGCGCAGCGCTGATGCAGCGGCCAGATTTCTTCGCGGCCAATCGCCGTGACCTGCCAATGCGCCTCGGGACGCTTCAGCTTGAGCAGGATCGGCAGCAGCTCGGGATCCGACGGCATGCCGGAGGCGACGCCCATGACGAAGTTGTATTCGAGCGGGCCCTTGTACATGCCGACTTGGGTGTACATGCCGACGCAGCGGACGATGCCGACGTCAAAACATTCGAACTCGGGGATGGTGCCGACCGCGTTCATGACGTCGAGATAGTCCTTCACCTTCTCGACCGCGTTGTCGAACATCATCGGCGGCCAGGCCCAGGTGTTGTCAGCCTTGACCTTCAGATAGTTCAGCGAGCCGGCGTTGCAGGCGGCGATCTCGGGCCTGGTCTCGCGGATGCAATCGAGGGCGCCGCTGTAGTTCGGCCCCGAGACGCCCGAGGTGTGGTTGATGATGACGCCGGGGCAGGCTTCGCGGATCGCCTGCTGAATCTCCTTGCTGACGCTGACCTCCCAGGACGGCAGGTGGCCCTTGTTCAGCGCTTGCTGGCGCAGGTGGATGTGCATGATGCTGGCGCCGGCATCGAACGCGGCCTTGGCCTCGCGCGCCATCTGCTCCGGCGTGACCGGAACGTTGTGCTGCTTGGGGTCGGTGAGCACGCCGTTCAGCGCGCAGGTGATGACGGCCTTGTCGCTCATGCCTCGGATGTCTCGCAGGGTGAGAATTCAACGCTTGCGATCATGTGACGCACGACATGCGGCTTCTTGCGCGGAGAAGCTAGAAAAAACGGCCCTGCCGTAGGGTGGGTTAGCCGAAGGTGTAACCCACCACTGTCTATCTCCACGGAAACCAAAGAGGTGGGTTACGCTTCGCTAACCCATCCTACGAAAGACGATCTCAGCTCGCCTCCGCGAGCCGCACCGTCTCACTGCTGCGATAGATCGCAAGATCCCGCGAGCCGACGAAGATCGCACGCGGCTTCAGCCCATAGAAGCGACGGATCGAGTGGCTGAAATGGGTGCTGTCGGGATAGCCGATGTCCTGCGCGAGATGCGCGAGGTTGAGGTCCTGATTGGCGAAGTGCAGCAGATGCCGCGCACGCTTCCAGGCACGGAAGGAGCGGAAGGAGATGCCGGTCTCTTCCTTGAACAGATGCAGGAAGCGCGAGGCCGAGAGGCCTGCTTCCGCGGCGCAGGTATCCGCCGTCACCGGCTCGCCGGAGAAGCGCTCGATGCGCGCGACGGCGCGCGTCACGCGCGGGTCGAGCACCCGGCGCGGCAATGCCTCGCCAAAGCACATCTCGTCGAATTCCGCGGTGGTGATGTCGCCATAGCGGCGCTGGCGCAGCAGCGCATAGGCCGCGAGGATCTTGCGGGCGTAGGCCGCCCTGTCCGGCCCGGTGAGACGCTCGGCCAGCGCCTCGATCACGCCGTCCGGCATGCTTTCCGGCTCGAGCGTCACGCTGATCGCGGTGCGATAGTCGCTGGCAATGGAATGCCGCTGGTTCGGCAGGGTGACGAACAGCTCGCCGGTGGCAAGGGCGTCGTCGATCGTCAGATGCAGGTTACCCTTGACCGCCACATAGACATGGCAGCAACCGGGCGTCCGCTTGCGCGGGCGGCCGAGCAGGCCGGCATAGAATACCCGCTCGGGCGTGATCAGCATCAGATGGTCGGATTCGCGACCCTTGTCTTCCATTGGCGGTCCTCCTCGCGCGGCTCTCTGGCCGCTGCGGACGGAGGTCACCTTAGCGGAAATTTGGGCGCTGTCACGACGGGATAGCGCTGTCATGAGGCGCGAATCGATGTCATTCCGGGACGGTCAGGAGCCGTGTCTGGAACTCTGGCAACATCGTCGTCCTGGACAAGCGAAGCGCAGATCCAGGACCCATTACCCCAAGGAGCAGTTTGGCGAAGACTCGTGGTCGCCAGCCTCGCGCCGCAACTCCTCCCTGGGGTAATGGGTCCTGGTTTTCGCCAGGACGACGACTTGGTTACGCCTTCACCCGCTGCGCAACGTTTTGCTCAACTCCGGCCTTCTGCTCCGCCGCGACCGCGCGCTTGAACCCGTCCCGTTGCTGCAGACGCGCCCAATAGGCCGCGACATTTGGCCCGAAATCCTCGGCGAGACCGATGTTGTTGGCGAGCCGCAGCGCGTAGCCGATCACGATATCGGCGGCGGTGAAGCGGCCGGCGCACAGGGTTTCGGCATTCGCGGTTGCTGCCTCAACGGCACGCAGCCGCCCCAGGAACCACTTTGCGTAATCGCCGGCGACCTGCGGATTGCGACGCTCTTCGGGCTCGAGCTGGGTGTATCGGAGCACCAGCGTCTGCGGGAAGGTTAACGTGGCGTCGCTGAAATACATCCAGTTCAGGAAGGCGCCATAGGCGGGATCTTCCGGCCCGACCATCAGCAGCGTAGGCCCGTATGTGACGCCGAGATAGTGGCAGATGCCGGAGGACTCGGTCATCCGCGTTTCGCCGTCGATCATGAACGGTATCGTGCCGAGCGGATTGATGCCGAGATAATCCTTGGCGAAGACCCGCGGCGGGAATGGCAGCATCTTCAGCTCATAGGGCAGTCCCATCTCCTCCAGCATCCAGAGCGGACGGAACGAGCGGGCGGCGTCGCAGTGATAGAGCATGATCATCAGGCATTTCCCCTACAGCATGATCCGGACCCGAAGGGCCGCGTTAGCGCAAAGTGTGCAGCGGTTTTCCCTCGCGACAAACGCGGAACGCGTTTGCGCGGAGATCATGCTCAAACAATAAACTAAAGCGCGATGACGATTCATCCCAACCTCATTGCGCTTTAGTGCTGCCGGGCAGCGTGCCCATCATCTTGCACAGGACCATCAGCATGACCTCGTCGGCGCCACCGCCGATCGAGGTCAGGCGGCTGTCGCGATAGGCGCGGCTGACCGGCGTCTCGTTGGTAAAGCCCATTCCGCCCCAATATTGCAAGCACGCGTCGGTGAGCTCGCGCCCGAGCCGGCCGGCCTTCAGCTTGGCCATGGTCGCAAGCCTGGTCACGTCCTCGCCGGCCACCAGCGCCTCGCCGGCGCGATAGATCAGCGCGCGCAACAGCTCGACCTCGGTCTGCATCTCCGCGAGCTTGAAGTGCACGACCTGGTTGTCGAGGATGCTCTGACCGAAGGCCTTGCGGTTGCGGGTGTATTCGATGGTCTGATCGATGATGTACTCATGCGCCTTGAGGCAGGCCGCCGCGCCCCAGAGCCGCTCCTCCTGGAACTGGATCATCTGGTAGGTGAAGCCCCTGCCCTCCTCGCCGATCCGGTTGCGCTTGGGCACGCGGACATTGTCGAAGAATATCTGGGCGGTGTCGGATGAGCGCATGCCCATCTTGTCGAGCTTGCGCGCCACCGTGACGCCCTCGCTCCTCATTGGCACGCAGATCAGCGACTTGTTGCGGTGAACGGGTCCATCGCTGGTGTTGGCGAGCAGGCAGATCCAGTCGGCCTGGGTGCCGTTGGTGATCCACATCTTGCCGCCGTTGATGACGTAGTCGTCGCCATCGGAGCGCGCATTGGTCCTGATCGAGGCGACATCCGAGCCCGCACCGGGCTCGGAGACGCCGATGCAGGCGACATAGTCGCCCACGATCGAGGGGCTGAGAAATTCCTGCCGCACTTCGTCGGAGCCGAACCGCGCCAGCGCCGGCGTCGCCATGTCGGTCTGCACCCCGATCGCCATCGGCACGCCGCCGCAGGTGATGGCCCCTAACTCCTCCGCCATCATCAGCGCGTAGGAGTAGTCGAGGCCGGAGCCGCCGAACTCGACCGGCTTGTTCAGCCCGAGGAAGCCGAGGCTGCCCATCTTCTTGAACAGCTCGTGCGCCGGAAAGATGTCGGCCTTCTCCCATTCATCGACATGAGGGTTGATCTCGTTGGCGATGAATTTCTGCAAGGGGCGGCGGATATCGTCGTGGTCGGCGGTGAACAGCATCGTCTCTCTCGAGCTCCAATCATCCTGTCATTCCGGGGCATCGCGAAGCGATGAGCCCGGAATCCATTCCTCTACAGTCTCTGCCGCCCGATGGATTCCGGGCTCGCGCTGCGCGCGCCCCGGAATGACAGAAAATCACAACCCCATCTGCCTGCTCGCGAGATCCTTCATGATCTCCTCGGTGCCACCGCCGATGGCGTTGACCTTGACCTCGCGGTAGATGCGTTCAGCCTTGATGCCGCGCATGAAGCCGGCACCGCCGAAGATCTGCACGGCTTCCGAGGCGCAGAACGCCATGGTCTGCGTCGCCTGATTCTTCATCATGCAGATTTCCGCGACCGGGCTCTCGCCCTGCTCGAGCCGCCAGGCCAGCATCTCCAGCATCGCCTGGGACGCCGCGACCTTCTGCGCCATGTCGACGATCTTGTGGCGGATCACCTGGTGCTGGGCGAGCGGCTTGCCGAACGTCTTGCGCTCCTTGGCATAGGCAATCGCCTCATCGACGCAGACCCGCGCGAAGGCGGTGCAGCTCGCCGCCATGCCCATGCGCTCGCTGTTGAAGTTCTGCATGATGATCTTGAAGCCCTGGCCCTCCTCGCCGATCAAATTCTCGGCCGGTACACGGCAGTCGTCGAAATGCAGCGCCGCGGTGTCGGAGGCCCACCAGCCCATCTTCTTGAGCTTTGTGCGTGACAACCCGGGCGTAGTCCCATCGATCAGGAGCAGGCTGACGCCGCCGGCGCCCTCGCCGCCGGTGCGCACTGCAACGGTCAGATAGTCGGCGCGTACGCCCGAGGTGATAAAGGTCTTCTCGCCGCTCACGACGTAGTGATCACCGTCGCGCCGTGCCTTGGTGCGCAGGTTCGCGACATCGGAGCCGCCGCTCGGCTCGGTGATCGCGAGCGCGGAAATCTTCTCGCCGGCGAGCACTTGCGGCAGCACTCTTGCCTTGATCTCCGGCTTCGCTGCACGCGCGATCGGCGGCGAGCCGATGGAGTGGCTCATCAGGCTGGCGCTGACGCCGCCGGCGCCGGCACGCGCCAGCTCCTGGCTGGCCACGATCTTCATGAACTGGTCGGCGGGGATACCGCCATATTCCTCGGGGAATCCGAGCCCCAGCAGCCCGATCTCGGCCGCCCTGCGATAGAGCGCGCGCGGGAATTCGCCGGCCTCGTCCCATTCATGGGCGTACGGCTCGATCTCCTTCTCGACGAAGCGACGCATCACGTCGCGGAAGGCATCATGCTCGGCGGTATAGAACGGGCTCTTCATTGCGCTTTCGCCTCGCTGACGGCGATTCTTCGCATCCACCATGGCCGGAACATCGGAGGCTCACTTGCGCGGAGTGGCTGGCCCGAGAGAGCCACACCGATCAGGCTATCACCTAGCAACTCAACGCAAGACAGTTTTCCCCCCTCGCGGACCAACTCAGAGGCAAAAAAAGACGTCATGCACAAAACTCCGGCTGGCCTCCCAGGGCCATGCCGGGCATGTTGCACGGCAACGAAAATACAGGCGGCACAAGACCGCCGAGGGAGGGACTATTGGCCGTTCGTTACTACGACTGGATTGCCCATCATGCCCGCCGCACGCCGGGCAAGATCGCGGTCATCGACCTCGCGAGCGAGCGCCGCATCACCTATTCGCAGCTCGACGCGCGTATATCGCGTCTCGCCTCATTCCTGCGTGACACGCTGAAGGTCTCGCGCGGCGACCGTGTCGCGGTGCTGGCGCTGAACACGACGGACACGCTCGAAGTCCAGTTCGCCTGCGGGCGGCTCGGCGCCATCTTCGTGCCGCTCAACACCCGCCTCACCGTCCCCGAGCTCCAGTTCATCGTCGGCGACTGCGCGCCGAAGGTGATGATCCACGACGACGATCTCGCCGATGCCGCGCTTGCGGTGGCGAAGCTCTGCGGCGTTGCGTCAAGCCTGCTGCTTGGCGCGGGCGGCTCCTATGAGGCCGGCATCGCCGCCGCAAGACCGCTCGAGGCAATCGAGGAGGTCACGCTCGATGACGTTTCGACCATCATGTACACGTCCGGCACCACGGGTCATCCGAAGGGCGCGACCATCACCCACGGCATGACCTTTTGGAATTGCGTCAATCTCGGCGGTCCCGCCTGCATTGGGCCGTCCTCGGTGCTGCTCACCGTGCTGCCGCTGTTCCACACCGGCGGGCTCAACTGCTACACCAACCCGGTGCTGCATGCCGGCGGCACGGTGATGATCATGCGCGCGTTCGATCCCGGCGTCGCGCTCGGCCTGATCAACGATCCCGCGCAGGGCATCAACGTCTTCTTCGGCGTGCCCGCGATCTACCAGTTCATGGCGCAGCATCCGGCTTTCGCGACCACCGATCTCGGCCGGCTGATCGTCGGCGGTGTCGGCGGCGCGCCGATGCCGGTGCCGCTCTTGAAGGTCTGGGAGGCGCGCGGCGTCGCGCTGCAGCAGGGCTATGGCATGACCGAGACCTCGCCGGCCGTGCTGGTGCTCGATCGCGAGGATGCGGCGCGGAAGGCGGGCTCCGCCGGCAAACCAGTGCTGCACACGGAGGTACGCATCGTGCGCCCCGACGGCAGCGACGCCGATGTCGGCGAACTCGGCGAGCTCTGGGTCAGGGGACCGAACATCACGCCGGGCTACTGGAACAGGCCGGAGGCCAACAGATCCTCCTTCACCGACGGCTGGCTGCACACCGGCGATGCCACCCGCGTCGACGAGGAGGGCTTCTACTACATCGTCGACCGCTGGAAGGACATGTACATTTCCGGCGGCGAGAACGTCTATCCGGCCGAAGTCGAGAACGTCCTGCACCAGCTCGCAGCGATCGCCGAAGCCGCCGTGATCGGCATTCCCGACGCGCAATGGGGCGAGGTCGGCCTCGCCATCGTCGCGGTCAAGCCGGGCGAGAGGCTCACCGAAGCCGACGTCCTCGCGCACTGCTCGGCAAACCTCGCGCGCTTCAAATGCCCGCGCCAGGTACACTTCGTGGCCGCGCTGCCGCGCAACGCCACGGGCAAGATCCACAAGCCGACCTTGCGCAACGAATTCTCCGTGGCCTCCGAAACCGACAAGGTCAAGGTCGCCACCGCCTGACGAAAGCGCCCCTTCGCGGGCGCTTTTGCTTTTCTGACGTGCCTGTCTCCACTCCAGAAGAAACTCAAGGAATTTTCATGAACAACAAGAAACTCTCCCTGCTTGCCGCCGCAACGGCCTTGACGTTGCTCAGCGCCCAGAGCGCCTACGCCCAGAAGAAATACGACACCGGCGCCAGCGACACCGAGATCAGGATCGGCAACGTCGAGGCCTATTCCGGCCCCGCTTCCGCCTACGGCATCATCGGCAAGACCGAAGAGGCCTATTTCAAGATGGTCAACGACCAGGGCGGCATCAACGGCCGGAAGATCAACTGGATCTCCTATGACGACGCCTATTCGCCGCCCAAGACGGTGGAGCAGATCCGCAAGCTGATCGAGAGCGACGAGGTTTTTCTGGTGTTCAACGCACTGGGCACGCCGACCCAAACTGCCGTGCAGAAATATCACAACGCCAAGAAGGTGCCGCAGCTGTTTCTCGCCACCGGCGCCAGCAAGTGGAACGATCCGAAAGGCTTCCCATGGACCATGGGTTTCCAGCCGAGCTACCGGGTCGAGGCGCGCGTCTTCGCCAAGTACATCTTGCAGGCGAAGCCCGATGCGAAGGTCGCGATCTTCTATGCCAATGACGATTTCGGCAAGGACTACGTCGCCGGCATCAAGGAGATCTTCGGCGACAAGGCGTCCTCGCTGATCGTCGCGGAAGAGAGCTACGAGACCACCGAGCCCTCGATCGATTCCCACATCGTCAAGCTGAAGGGCACCGGCGCCAACGTCTTCGTCAACATCGCGACGCCGAAATTCGCGGCACAGGCGATCAAGAAGATCGCGGAGCTCGAATGGAAGCCGATGCAGGTGATGACCGACGTCTCGATCTCGATCGGCGCGGTGATGCAGCCCGCGGGCCTGCAAGCCTCCGAAGGCGTGCTGTCGGCGACCTATCTGAAAGATGCATCCGACCCGCAATGGAAGGACGATGAAGGCATGAAGAAGTTCATGGCGTTCATCGATAAATACATGCCGGGCTCCAACGTCTCCGACATCAACCTCGTCTACGGCTACGCCGCCGCGCAGACCATGGTGCAGGTGCTGAAGCAGTGCGGGGACGAATTGACCCGGGACAACGTGATGAAGCAGGCCGCGAGCTTGAAGGACTTTGCGCCCGAGGTTCTGATTCCCGGCATCAAGATCAACACCTCGCCCAACGACTTCGCCCCGATCGAACAGCTCAAGATGATTCAGTTCAAGGGCGGCAAGTGGGATCTGATCGGCGACGTCATCAGCGCCGAGACCGGCGGTTAGCGGTGCCATGAAGAAGGTGTCCTCCCTCTCCCGCTTGCGGGGGAGGGCTGGGGTTAGGGGTCTCGCCGCAATCGAGAGTCCCTATGTGGAAACAGCCCCCACCCGGCGCTTCGCCATAGCCGAGGCTTCGCCTCGGCGTCCCTTAGAGGACGGCCGCCGAAGGCGGCCTATGCCTCCCCCGCAAGCGGGAGAGGTTGAGCGAGCCCGAGGCTCAATCGATTCAACCTAAAACCATTCTGCTCTAGCCGGGCAGGAACAGCGCGAAGGGTTCGTCGACCGTGCGCCGTAGGTGATCCCGATACAGCTTGTAGTTCGCGTGGTCGGGCGCGATCCGGCCGACCGCCGGATCACCGATGTTGCGTGCGGGCACATACGCGATCGGGGCAGCAATCGGCGTCAGTTGCGAACCGGGGCCGGCGCGCAGCGTCGAGATGATGCCGTACATCTCGCCCGCAACCGTCGGCCGCGACACCGTGATCACGCGATGCTGGCCGTGCTTGATGATGACGAGATAGATGAAGCCGGACTGGTGGGGGACCGCGACCTCGCCGGTGTGCTCGTAGGCGGCATCGGTGCGTTCGCCCTCGCGGAAGACGAGCGAGGAGACTTTCGCCTCCCAAAAAATCTCGGTGCGGTAGGCAAAGATCGCGTCCTTGGCGCCGAACGACGGCCGCAGCGTGATGTAGACGTCCTCCAGCCAGGTCACGGCGCGATGCGAATAGGAGCCGAGGCTGTCGGGCGCGACATCGTTGCCGGCCGGAGGCGCGACCACGACGGTGTTCTTGCGCAAGGACACACCCAGCGCCTGCTCCAGCCGCACGGTCGTCGCCAGCGTGAACGGGCGGCGACCGCCAAGCGCTTTCTCCAGCGTCGACAGGCTGAGCTTGGCCTGCTCGGCCAGCGCCTGCCGGGAGATCCGGCGTTTTGCGAGCTCCTCGCGAATCGTCTCCGCGACCTCGCGACTTTGCTCGTCCGAAAGCTGCTTGTCGGAGATTTTATCCTGCATCTGCATCGTTAGCCCTGCTCCATCAGGGCCATCCTAGCAGGGCGGACAAATCAGCACAAAACCGCACAGGGCCGCCTCCGCTGCGGCGTGGCCGGACCGGCCATGGCGGAACATTGCCGATCATTCTGCTCGCGAGTTCGGCCTCTCCCGGTGGAAGGTGGGAGCCAGCAAACATCCTTCGGGAGCAGGTCAAATGGATACCTACGACGCGGACGACAGCCTTGAACATCCCATGCTGGGCAGGCTGATCAAACTCGGACTGTTTCTTCTCGTGCAGGGCATTGCCGTGATCCTGGTCGGCTTCATCGCGCTGCTCGTGAGCTTCGAGCCGGGCTGGTCGGCGACGACGGAGCAGGCGAGCCTGCTCCAGCCCGGCGACGCCCGCTCCGGCACCCTGCTCCTGAAGGACGACGGCGCCTATACCGAAGCGATCCGCCTCGGCATCGATGTCGACATCACGGTGTCGGGCCCGAGCTTGCGTGCCCGCGTCACGCAGGTCTTCCGCAATCCGACCGAGGACTGGGTGGAGGCGACCTACGTCTATCCGCTCGCCACCAACGGCGCCGTCGATACGCTGAAGATGGTGGTCGGCGACCGCATCATCGTCGGCGACATCAAGGAGCGGCAGCAGGCGCGCGTGATCTACGAGCAGGCGCGCCGGGCCGGCCAGAAGGCCGCGCTCACCGAGCAGGAGCGGCCCAACATCTTCACCAACTCGGTCGCCAATATCGGTCCCGGCGAGACCGTGCTGGTGCAGATCGAATATCAGGAGCCGGTGCATCAATCCGGCAACGAATATTCGTTGCGCGTGCCGCTGGTGGTCGGGCCGCGCTACAATCCGGCGCCGATCACGCAGAGCGTCGACTTCCGGCCCGACGGTTCCGGCTGGGGCACGACCACGTCCGATCCGGTGCCGGACCGCGACCGCATCTCGCCGGCCGTGCTGGACCCGGCCAAGAACCCGCCGGTCAACCCGACCAGCATCACGGTGCGCCTGAAGGCCGGCTTTGCGCTGGGCGAAGTGAAGAGCCACTACCATAACGTCAAGATCGAGAGCCCGGACAACGCGACGCATGTCGTCACGCTCGCCGATGGCGCCGTGCCCGCGGACCGCGATTTCGAGCTGACCTGGAAGCCGGCCGCCGAAAAAGCTCCGTCGGTCGGGCTGTTCCGCGAGCATGTCGGCGACGCTGACTACCTGCTCGCCTTCGTTACGCCACCCACGATCGACCAGGCCGCGCAGAAGCCGTTGACGCGCGAAGTGGTGTTCGTGATCGACAATTCGGGCTCGATGGGCGGCACGTCGATCATTCAGGCCAAGGCGAGCCTCACCTACGCGCTCTCTCGTCTCCAGCCGACCGATCGTTTCAACGTCATTCGTTTCGACGACACCATGGACGTGCTGTTTCCGACTTCGGTCCCGGCCGACGCGGCGCATGTCGGTGAGGCGACCTCGTTCGTGAGCGCGTTGCAGGCGCGCGGCGGCACGGAGATGGTGCCGGCGATGCGGGCGGCGCTGACCGACAAGCTCGGCGAGACCAACATGGTTCGCCAGGTCGTGTTCCTCACTGACGGCGCGATCGGCAACGAGCAGCAATTGTTCGAAACGATCACGGCGATGCGCGGCCGCTCACGCATCTTCATGGTCGGCATCGGGTCCGCGCCCAACACCTATCTGATGACACGCGCCGCCGAGCTCGGCCGCGGCGCCTTCACACAAATCGGCTCTGTCGAGCAGGTCGAGGAGCGCATGCGCGGTCTGTTCGCCAAGCTGGAAAATCCGGCCGTGACCGGCCTCACCGCAAAATTCTCCGACGCCAAGGCCGACATCACGCCGGCGATCATTCCTGACGTCTATCGTGACGAGCCGCTGGTGCTGGCGGCGAAGCTCGACAAGCTCGCTGGCTCGCTGGAGATCAAGGGCCGTGTCGGCGACCGTCCATGGTCGGTGACGCTGCCGCTGCGCAACGCCGCCGAGGGCAAGGGCCTGTCGAAGCTGTGGGCCAAGCGCAAGATCGGCGACGCCGAGGTTGCGCGTACCATGCGGGAAATGTCGCCGGAGGACGCCGACAAGGCGATCCTGGCGCTGGCGCTCGATCATCAGATCGTCACGCGACTGACCAGTCTCGTCGCGGTCGACAAGACGCCGAGCCGCCCCATGGGCGAGCCGCTCAAGCTCAGCGAGCTGCCGATCAACCTGCCGGCCGGCTGGGATTTCCAAAAGGTCTTTGGCGAGCGGCCGCAGGTCCCGACGCAACTGCGCGAACGACGTGCCGATGCGAACGGTCAGCCGGCTGCGAGGCGGCCGACGCCTGCCGCGCCCGACACGATCCGCCTGCCCAAGACCGCAACCTCGGCCGAGCTCAAGATCATCGCAGGCCTGATCCTGATCCTGCTCGGCCTCGTCCTGTTCGTGTTCAACCGGCGTCAGCCCTTGCTCACTGACGCCGCTTGAGAGAGGGGCCCCCGACTCCTCTTCTTCAGCGCGCGCGGCTGCCCGTTCCCACCCAACGGCCGCGCGCGCCTTTTTTCTTCACCGTCATTCCGGGTTCGCCCTTCGGGCGCCCCGGAATGACGGATACTGAGAGAGATTCATGCCCCGCCTGATCTCGCCGCTCGTTCTTGCCATCATCGGCGTCTTGCTATTCGGCGACGGCGCTTACATCCACGCCAAGGCGTGGCTTGCGCAGGTGCTGCTGGAACGCGCGTTCGACACGAGCGTTGCGACCGGCCAACCGGTCAAGCCGTGGTCGTGGGCCGACACCTGGCCGGTCGCGCGGATCGAGGTGAAGCGGATCGGCACCAGCGCCATCGTGCTGGCAGGCTCAAGCGGGCAGGCACTCGCCTTCGGACCCGGCCATGTCGAGCAAACGGTCGATGCCGGTCAGCGCGGCGTTGCCGTCTATGCCGCGCATCGCGACACGCATTTCCGCTTCCTGCGGAATGTCGCCATCGGCGACGTGATCGAAATTACGCGCAGCGACGGCAAACACTTTCGCTATCGCGCGGACTCCTCGGATGTCGTTCGTTTCGACAATTCGGGCATCGATCCCGCAACACAGGATTTTGAACTGGTGCTAACCACCTGTTGGCCGTTCGACGCTGTCACATCCGGACCGGATCGTTACATCCTGCATGCCACCTTGATCGGCGCCGACGGATAGGTTTGTCATCCCTGCCGTCCCGTGGGATGCTGCCGGTCAAAATCGTCTGCGATCGGATCCGACCATGCATGGCGAAGTTCAGTACCTTCCGATCACACCGGGATTGTTCTCCATCCTGGTGCTGCTGTTCGCCGGGCTGATTATCCTGATTCAGCTCCGCATCCTGCGTTACGCCTATATGCGGCTCGGGGTCGGCCCAGGCGTTGCGCTGCTCCTGCTGTTCGGCTCGCTCGTTGGCAGCTATTTCAACATTCCAATCACGGTGCTGCCGGCCAAGGTGGTGCGCTCGGGCGAGATCGTCGATTTCTTCGGCATGCGCTATGTGGTGCCGCTGGTGACGCAATGGCCGGGCACCGTGCTCGCGGTCAATGTCGGCGGCGCGGTCATCCCGACGTTGATGTCGACCTATCTGGTGCTGAGATATCAGCTCTGGCTGAAGGCGACGATCGCGACCATCGCCATCGCGACGATCATGCACATGACCGCGACGCCGGTGCCGGGTGTCGGCATTGCCGTTCCCGTCTTCGCGCCCGTCGTCGCCACGGCGATTTTGGCGTTCCTGCTGTCGCGCGACTATGCGGCGCCACTTGCCTATATCGGCGGCTCGATGGGGACCTTGATCGGGGCTGACCTGCTCAATCTCGACAAGGTCGGCGGCCTCGGCGCGCCCGTTGCGTCGATCGGCGGCGCCGGGACATTCGATGGCATCTTCCTCACGGGGATCCTGGCCGTGCTGCTCGCCGGCCTTGCCTCACCGCCACGGCCGCGCGAGGTCTGGTAACGCATCGAACAACTTGGCACTGCAAGTTCGAGAACGCGTCGCGTGAGAAGAGCGATTGCTGGAGCACGGCGTTGACGCTCACTGCTGCGCCGCCGGATCGTTCGCACTTTCGCCAAAAGTCCGGTGATGCTAGCGTTCTCACGTGAAGTCCCGCCCATTCCGTCTGGCGGCATTGTGCCTATCACCATTGCCTCGCCAGAGCTCGCCATAGAACAGAACGACGCGCTGCAACAAAAACAAGAAGTGAGGATTGCGCCATGGAAGCTCATGTGTCTGCCGCGTCCGTTCCGCCGCGCCCATGGTCTCCGCCACCCGACGCCAGCGACATCGTCAAGGGCATTCATGCCATGCTGCACCCGCACAACATCGTGCTGGTGGGCGCGACCGACAAGCCCGGCAATTATGCCGAGCGCATCTGGAACAATCTCGTCAAATACGGCTTCGAGGGCGGGCTCTATCCCGTCAACGCCAAGCGCGAAACCATCTGGGGCGTTCCCTGCTACAAGGATTTCGCGAGCCTTCCCGAAAAGCCCGATCACGTGCTGGTGCTGGTGCCCGCGCGCTTCGCGGTGCAGGTGATCCGCGACGCCGCCGCGGCCGGTGCGCGTTCCGCCACCATCGTCACCTCGGGCTTCAGCGAGTTGCAGGATGAGGAGAGCCAGAAGCTCGCGGCCGAATTGCAAGCGGCCGTGCGCGAGACCGGCCTTGCCGTCACCGGCCCGAACTGCCTCGGCAACTTGAGCGCCGGCGAAAAGCTCTTCACCAATATCGACGACCGCATCGTCACCATGGAACAGGGCGCGGTGGCGATCGCCGGGCAGTCCGGCGCGATCGTCATGGCGATCCGCCAGGCCTTGGAAGATCGCGGCGTCGGGGTCGGCTACATGGTGACGACCGGCAACGAGGCCGGGCTCGAGACGCCGGACCTGATGCGCTATTTCGCCGAAGATCCCAGCATCAAGGTGATCGTCGTCTATCTCGAAGGCGTCCGCAACACCAAGGCGTTCCGCGATGCCTGCAAGGCGGCGCGTGCCGCAAGCAAGCCGGTGATCGCGCTCAAGCTCGGCGCCTCCGAGGGCGGCCGCGCGGCGGCGATGGCGCATACCGGCGCGCTCGCAGGCTCGATCGAGACGTTCGACGCGATTGCGACCCGCGAGGGCGCGATCCGTGTCGGCGGCCTCGACGAGCTGATCGAGACCACCGAATGCTTTGTCCACGCCGCGGTGCCCAAGAGTGACCGTCTTGCCGCGGTCACGCTGTCCGGCGGCAAGCGCGGGATGCTGATCGACGCCTTCTATGCCGCAGGCCTGAACTTTGCGCCGTTGAGCCCGCATGTCAGCGGCGAGCTGGCAAAGATGCTCGGGCCGGGCTCGATCGTGGGCAACCCGCTCGACGCCGGCTTTGCCGCAGTGGTCGATCCCTCCGTCTACATGAAGTCGATCAAGCTGATGATCGACGATCCCGACATCGATATCGTCATCATCGATTCCGAGCTGCCGAAGGCACCGCATGAGGTGCGCGAGCGCAACCTGCGCATCGTCAACGAGATGGCGAGCCGGGCCGCCAAGCCCGTGATCTATGTCAGCGCGATGTCGATCGGCTTCACCGAATTCACCAAGGGTTTGCGCAAATCGCTGCCGCATCTCACGGTCATGCAGGGCATGGACCGCGCCGTGGCCGCGATCAAATCGCTGCTCGACTATGCCAGGCTGCGCAAGGAAGTGCCTGACATCCTCTCGAGCGCGAAGCCCGCCGCGCGCGCCGTGCTGGAGAAGACGCTGAAATCGGCGACCGGTGCCGCGCTCGACGAGGTCGCTTCCAAGAAGCTCCTGAAGGCCTATGGCATCCCGATCTCGAAGGAAGCGATCGCGCAGACGGCGGCGGAGGCCGTGAAGATCGCCAGGCAGATCGGCTTTCCGGTCGTGGCCAAGGTCGTCAGCGCCGAGATCCTGCACAAGTCCGATATTGGCGGCGTGGTTCTGAACCTCAACAGCGCAGCCGAGGTGAAGAAGGCGTTCGCCGACATCACCGCGCGGGTGAAGAAGCTGAAGGGCAAGCCCAAGCTCGATGGCATCCTGATCGCACAGCAGGTCAAGGCCGATCTCGAGCTCGTGGTCGGTGCGTCCTTGGACGCGGAGATGGGGCCGGTCGTGCTGTTCGGCACCGGCGGCATCGACATCGAGCTGATGAAGGACGTGGCACTCGCCGGCGCACCACTGGACGCCGCCGAGGCAAAGCTCCTGATCGGCCGCACCAAGGCCGGCATCAAGATGCGCGGCTATCGCGGCAAGCCGAAGTTAGATGAGGCCTCAGCCGTGAAGGCGCTAGTCGGCCTTTCCAACCTGATCGCGGATGCCGGCGACCGGATCGCGTCGATCGATATCAATCCGTTCCTGATCAACGCCAGGACCGGTGTCGCGGTCGATGCGCTCATCGTCCTGAACAACGCCGCGGCAAAGCGCGCCGCCGGGCATTGAAGTCGCGTAGGGCGGATTAGCGCAGCGTAACCCGCCAGTTTACGCCTGCGGAAGGAGACANGGTTACGCTTCGCTAACCCGCCCTACCTAACATTGCGACCAGGGCGCCATTCGAAATCCTTCCAACTCACCCGCTTTGGCCGTAGAATCGGGCTGCATGGCACGCGCGAGCAATCTGGTGATCGGAACGGCGACGCTGGCGGTGATCGCCGTGGCGTTCGGCAGCCTGCTCGGCGTGCAGAAGTGGCGCACCATCCAAAGCCGCAGCCAGTTGCGCGTCGTGTTCGAAGGCGGCTCCGCGAGCGGCCTGCGCCGCGGCGGTCCGGTCAATTTCGACGGCGTGCCCGCGGGTCATATCCTCTCGATCGAGCTGGACAGCCCCCGCCGTATCGTGGCCCTCGTGATGCTCGACAACGGCGCGCCGATCCGCCAGGACACCGTGGCCGGCATCGAGTTCCAGGGCCTCACCGGCATTGCCGCGATCTCGCTGATCGGCGGCGCTCCCTCCGCGCCGCCGGTGCCGCTGGATTCAGACGGCATTCCGGTGCTGACCGCCGATCTCAGCGATGCCGAATCCATCGTCGAGACCCTGCACAATGTCGACCGCATGATCGTCAGCAACTCCGCGGCGATCAAGGACGGCCTGCGCACGTTCGAAGACTACACCGCCGATCTCAAGGGCAAGGGCGACGAGATCGACGCTGTCATGGCCAAGGTCGACAGCGCCTTTGCGGGCTTCGACAATGCCGTCACGAAGATCGAGGGCGTGGTCCCCGGCTTCGTCGACGGCAAGGCCGACGAGCTGTTCGAAAAGGTGAAGGGGCTGCGCGAGCTCGCCGATACCATGAAGAAGAAGTCGGCAAGCTTCATCGAGGACGGGCGCAAGACGCTGCTCGACATCAGCGAGACCGCCAACAAGATGAGCGGCAAGTTCGATCCGCAGGGCACGCCTGCCCCGCGCCCGCCACGCAGGCCGCCGCAACAGAAGCAGTGAAGGTTCTCCTTATCCTCCCTCCATCTATCGGCGCATTCGTCAGTGAAGGCTGGTACGCGCATCAGCCTTCACTGGCCGTAACGCTCAGTAATTGCTTGCGGCCGCCTCATTCGGGATGCCCTCGATCGGGCATTCCTCGGTCCCCGCGGTCGAGCGGGTCATCGCCTCGACCATGTCTCGCGTACCCTCCGGATCGGCGATCCAGTTCTTGTAGAAATCATAGGGGCAGGCCGCGACGCCGCGTGGGCTTTCGCCGGAATTGATCATGCCTGTATAGCCGCGGTGAACGAGCTTATAGAGATGGTTCTGCGACTGACCATTGCGGCGCGCATCGCGGATCAGATTTTTCGAGAGCTGCGCATATTGGATGCCGTATTCCTCCTCGCCGGTCTCGCCGAGGGTGCGGCCATCGAAGCCGATGATCGCGGAGTGACCGAAGTACGAATAGACGCCGTCGAAGCCGGCGGCATTGGCGACCGCGACATAGACGTTGTTGGCCCACGCCATGGCCTTGGAAATCAGAACCTGCTGTTCCTTGGCCGGATACATGTAGCCCTGGCAGCGCACGATCAGCTCGGCCCCCTTCATGGCGCAGTCGCGCCAGATTTCCGGGAAGTTGCCGTCGTCGCAGATAATCAGGCTGACCTTCAGGCCTTTTGGACCGTCGGACACATAGGTGCAATTGCCGGGATACCAGCCTTCGATCGGCACCCACGGCATGATCTTGCGGTACTTCTGGACGATCTCGCCCTTGTCGTTCATCAGGATCAAGGTGTTGTAGGGCGCCTTGTGCGGATGCTCCTCGTGGCGCTCGCCGGTGAGCGAGAACACGCCCCAAACCTTGGCCTTGCGGCAGGCTGCGGCGAAGATCGCGGTTTCTTCGCCCGGCACCACGGAAGCCGTCTCATACATCTCCTTGGAGTCGTACATGATGCCGTGGGTGGAGTATTCGGGGAATATCACCAGATCCATGCCGGGCAGGCCGGCCTTCATGCCCACCACCATGTCGGCGATCTTGCGGGCGTTATCGAGCACCTCGGCCTTGGTGTGCAGGCGGGGCATCTTGTAGTTGACCACCGCGACGCCGACGGTGTCGTTGCTGCTGGAAATGTCACCGTGAAGCATTCGAACGCTCCTGTATCTTGTTTGAGGTTACCGCCGACAGCCCGGCTGCGTGCATTAGTGACTGATCATCCACGGGCGCGCGGTGGGAAAACCCTTGGCTCCGCTCTTTGTCTTGGTCATCAGCCGCGCCGGCTTCTTCTTGCCTGATGCGTTGTTGCCCGTGGAGCAGCAGCCGCAGCCGGGGCCGTGCGAGGCCTTGTATTGTGCGAGCGTTTGCGGCGCGTGCGTGCTGCGCTCGTTGACGGCATGCGCCTTGCGCTTCTCCGCCGGCATGCAGAAGAAGTTCGGCGCGGTCAGGATCACCCGCGGCGCCATGCTTTCGCACTGCGGACAGGCCTGCGGGTCGTCGCATTCCGCCATCGGGCGCAGATCCTTGAATGGACCGCAGTCGTCACAGAGATATTCATAGACCGGCATCGCATCATCCCTACGCTATTGCCTGTTCAACACATCCGGCGGCGGATGCGGGGCGGCAAAGAGGCGCCGTCCCGCATCCTTCTCGCGCAAGGATTACTTGTCCGGCGAGATCGGCATCTGGATATCGCCCGTGATGTGCTTGATGGGTCCTGCCGCCGACGGCATCACGTCGAAATCGAAGATCTCCGTCGGCAGCCACAGCGTGGCGCAGGCGTTGGGTACGTCGACCACGCCGGAGATGTGGCCCTGGCACGGCGCGGTGCCGAGGATCGAATAGGCCTGGGCACCGGAGTAGCCGAACTTCTTCAGATACTCGATCGCGTTGAGGCAGGCCTGGCGATAGGCGATGTGAACGTCGAGATAGTGCTGCTTGCCGGCCTCGTCGACCGAGATGCCCTCGAAGATCAGATAGTCCTTGTAGTTCGGCGTGATCGGCGACGGCTTGAAGATCGGATTCTTGATGCCGTACTTCGCTACGCCGTCCTTGATGACATCGACCTTCAGATGCAGCCAGCCGGCCATCTCGATCGCGCCGCAGAAGGTGATCTCGCCGTCGCCCTGGCTGAAGTGCAGATCGCCCATCGAGAGGCCGCCGCCCGGCACATAGACCGGGAAGTAGATTTTCGAGCCGCGCGACAGATCCTTGATGTCGCAATTGCCGCCATGCTCGCGCGGCGGCACGGTGCGCGCACCTTCCGCGCCGATCTTGGCCTTGACGTCACCCTTGGCGCGGCCGCCATGCGCGGTGGGCGCGAACGGCGGATTGGCAAGGCCGGGCACGCGGGTCGGGTTGGTCGAGATCAGCTCGGCCTCGCGCTTGTTCCACATGTCCAGCATCTTCGGGTCGGGCAGACAGCCGATCAGGCCGGGATGGATCAAACCGGCGAAGCTGACGCCGGGCACGTGGCGCGACGAGGTGTAGAGGCCCTTGATGTCCCAGATCGACTTCTGCGCCAACGGGAAGTGGTCGGTGAGGAAGCCGCCGCCATTCCGCTTCGAGAAGAAGCCGTTGAAGCCCCACAGGCTCTCCTTGAGCGGACCGACGTCGAGGAGATCGACGACGAGGAGGTCACCGGGCTCGGCGCCCTTGACGCCGATCGGGCCGGAGAGGAAGTGCACGATCGACAGATCGATGTCGCGTACATCGTCGGCAGAATCGTTGTTCTTGATGAAGCCGCCGGTCCAGTCATAGGTCTCGATGATGAAGTCGTCGCCGGGATTGACCCAGGCCACGATCGGGATGTCGGGGTGCCAGCGGTTGTGCACCATGTCATTTTCATAGGCCGACTTGGTGAGATCGACCTTGATCAGTGTCTCTGGCATCGAGATGCTCCCCTTTTACACGGTTGGTTAGACGGACAGATATTTGGAGACCTGCGCAGCATCGACGCTGTCGCGCGGATCGTCGCGGACGATCTCACCGTTCTCGATCACCAGCACGCGGTCGGCGATATCGAGCGCGAAGCTCAGGACCTGTTCGGACACAACGATCGACAAGCCGCGCTCGTCGCGGATGCGCTTCAGCGTGCGCGCCATGTCCTTGATGATCGAGGGCTGGATGCCTTCGGTCGGCTCATCCAGCAGCAGAACCTTCGGCTTGGTCGCGAGCGCGCGCGCGATCGCGAGCTGCTGCTGCTGGCCGCCGGAGAGATTGCCGCCGCGGCGGCCCTTCATTTCCAAGAGCACCGGAAACAGCTCATAGATGTCGCCGGGCACCGCGGACTCGCCGGAGACGACGAGGCCGGTCTCGATGTTCTCTTTCACGGTCATGGCGGAGAAGATCATGCGGCCCTGCGGCACATAGGCGAGGCCCTTGGCCACGCGCTCATAGCTTTTCAGGCTGCCGAGCTCGGCGCCGTCCATGGTCACCGAACCGCTCTTCGCCGGCAGG
Organism: Bradyrhizobium centrolobii; assembly: GCF_001641635.1. Lineage (GTDB taxonomy): Bacteria > Pseudomonadota > Alphaproteobacteria > Rhizobiales > Xanthobacteraceae > Bradyrhizobium > Bradyrhizobium centrolobii. The sequence goes on along the minus strand of NZ_LUUB01000099.1, from coordinate 38,661 downwards.
ATACCCATCAGCGATTTCATCAGCGTGGTCTTGCCCATGCCGTTGCGGCCCATGATCGCAACGATCTCGTTGGGCGCGACCTTGACGTTGAGCCCGTGCAGCACCTCGCTCTGGCCGTAGGCGACGTGAAGATCGGAAATTGCCAGCATGTAAGCTCCTACGAGTGGACGCTTCTCTTCACCTCTCCCCATCGGGAAGAGGTCGCGCCGAAGGCGCGGGTGAGGCGGATCAGGTTCATCGAGGGAGCGGAACCCCTCACCCGAATTGCTTCGCAATTCGACCTCTCCCTCTGGGAGAGGTGGACCTTCGCGGCGGCAACATCTTTCGTCATGTCTCAGTGGCCCAGATAGACTTCGATGACCTTGGGATCGTTCTTCACCTTCTCCATGGTCCCCTCCGAGAGGATCTGGCCCTGGTGCAGCACGGTGATCTTGTGCGCGATGTCCTCGACGAACTTCATGTCGTGCTCGATCACCAGCACCGAGCGGTTCTTGATGATACGATTGAGCAGCTCGGCGGTCTTGGCGCGCTCGGAGACGCTCATGCCGGCAACGGGCTCATCTAACATCAGCAGGTCCGGGTCCTGGATCAGCAGCATGCCGATCTCGAGCCACTGCTTCTGGCCGTGGCTGAGCAGATCGGCATTCACGTTCAGCCGGTCCTTCAGGAAGATCATCTCGGCGACTTCATGCACGCGGTCGCGCACGGCGGCGTCGCGGGTGAAGGTCAGCGCACCGAACACCGACCGGCCGCGCGGGTAGGAGATTTCCAGGTTCTCGAACACGGTGAGATCGTCATAGATCGACGGGTTCTGGAACTTGCGGCCGACCCCGGTCTTGACGATCTCGTTTTCCTTCATCCTCGTCAGCTCCTTGCCGCGGAACTGAATCGAGCCCGACGTTGCTTTGGTCTTGCCGCAGATCAGGTCGAGCACGGTGGTCTTGCCGGCGCCGTTCGGACCGATGATGACGCGGATTTCGTTCTCGTCGACGTAAAAGGACAGATCGTTGACCGCCTTGAATCCGTCGAACGACACGGTCAGGGCCTCGACAGCGAGCAGGAATTCCTTGGGCTGGTGACCTACGAGCATGACGATCCTCCTCACTCCGCCGGGGCGCCGTCGGCGACCGAGCTGTCGGTCCAGCCGGCGGGTTGCGATTTGCGCGACGAGACCAGGCGATCGATGCGCGGCTGCACATAATCGCCCCAGATCCCGGCGAGACCGTTCGGGAAGGCAAGGACCACGGCGATGAACAAGCCGCCCAATCCGAACAGCCACAATTCGGGAAAGGTTTCCGACAGGCTGGTCTTGGCGAAGTTGACCAGCAGCGTGCCGTAGATCGCGCCGAGGATGGAAAGCCGGCCGCCGACGGCGGTGTAGATCACCATTTCGATCGAGGGCACGATGCCGACGAAGGACGGCGACATGAAGCCGACATTGAGCGCGAACATGGCGCCGCCGATCGCGGCAAACACGGCGGCGATGCAGAAGGCGAATATCTTGAAGTTCGCGACGCTATAGCCGGAGAACCGGACCCGGTCCTCTTTCTCCCGCATTGCGACCAGGATGCGTCCGAGCTTGGCGTGCCGGACGAATTGCGCGATCATGATGCAGACGAACAGGCATCCGACCTCGAAGAAGTACAGCACGACCTTGGCGTGATCGGGCCGGATGTCCCACCCCTTCAGCGTGCGCAGGTCGGTCATGCCGTTGATGCCGCCGGTGTAGCCCTGCTGCCCGACGATCAGGATGGTCAGGATGGCCGCGACCGCCTGGGTGATGATGGCGAAATAAGTGCCGCCGACCCGGCGCTTGAACATCGCGGTGCCGATGATCCAGGCGAAGATGCCGGGCACGAGAACAATGGCCGCGACCGTGAAGGTGAGACTGTTGAAGGGCTTCCAGAAGAACGGCAGCGCGGTGATCTGATTCCAGTCCATGAAATCGGGAATGCCGGGAGTCGACTGGATCTTGGTGTTCTCCACGCTCGATGCCTCAAGCTTGAGAAACATCGCCATGCAATAGCCGCCGAGCCCGAAGAACACGCCCTGGCCGAGGCTGAGAATGCCGCCATAGCCCCAGCAGATCACCAGCCCGAGCGCGACGAAGGCATAGGTCAGGTATTTTGCGACCAGGTTGAGCCTGAAGACATCGAGCGTGAGCGGAAGGACCACCACCAGGAAGACCGCGAGTACCAGAATTCCGATGAACTCCGATCGGTTGAAGAAGCGATTGTCGGTCATTGCATCAACCTCTGTTTCTCACTTGCGGACCTTGAGGGCGAACAGCCCTTGCGGCCGCAGCATCAGGATTCCGACAACGGCGAGCAGCGTCAGCACCTTGGCCATCGAGCCCGACATGAAGAACTCGAGGGTGGATTGCGTCTGCGAGATCGAGAAGGCCGAGGCGATGGTGCCGAGCAGGCTCGCCGCGCCGCCGAACACGACCACGAGGAACGTATCGACGATGTAGAGCTGCCCGGACGTCGGCCCGGTGGAGCCGATCATCGTGAAGGCGCTCCCGGCGACGCCGGCGATGCCGCAGCCAAGGCCGAAAGTGTAGCGATCGACCTTTTCGGTGTTGATGCCGACGGCGCCGGCCATGATGCGGTTCTGCACGACGGCACGCACCTGGCGGCCCCACCGCGATTTGAACATGACATAGGCGACGCCGATGGTGATCAGGACGGTGAGGCACATCACGAACACGCCGTTGATCGGCACTTCGATGCTGTCGGTGACGTGCAGCGAGCCGAGCATCCATTGCGGCAGCTCGACGCCGACCTCCCGCGCACCGAACACGGAACGATAGGCCTGCTGGAGCATCAGGCTGAGGCCCCAGGTCGCAAGCAGCGTGTCGAGCGGGCGCTTGTAGAGATGCCGTATCAGCGCCCATTCCACCAGCATTCCCAGCGCGCCGGACGCGACAAAGGCCAGGATCATCGCGAGGAAGAAGTAGCCGCCGAACAGGCTCGGCAGGTAGGTCTGGAATAAATTCGAGGTCATCCAGGTGACGTAGGCGCCGAGGATCATGAACTCGCCATGGGCCATGTTGATCACGCCCATCTGGCCGAAGATGATCGCAAGGCCCAGCGCCATCAGGACGTAGACCGAGAACAGGATCAGTCCCGCAAAACCCTGCATGACGAAGATGGAGCCAAGGTCACCAATCGAATAGTCGCCGAACATCGATGTCCTCCGTCGGGGATAAGGTCCCGCGTCGCGCGCAGATTCGCGACGCGGGGGTCTTGGGCGTGGACTTGCGATCCACGCCAGGGAGCGGCCTAGTCTTGAGGGAAACGCGACGGATGCCGCGACTTGCCGGTAACTGTTGTCTTACTGGTAGCCCTTGGGGAACGGATCCGGCTCGACGAGATCGGCGGTCTCGTAGATCAGCTCGAACTGACCATCGAGCTTGGCGCGTCCCACCCGGGTCTTCGACCAGAGGTGATGATTTTCGTGGATGCGCACATAGCCTTCCGGAGCGCCCTTGAACTCGACGCCAGGCGAAGCCGCAGCAATCTTGTCGACGTCGAAGGAGCCGGCCTTCTCCACCGTCAACTTCCACAGCCACGGGCCGAGATAGGCAGCCTGGGTGACGTCTCCGATCACCGTCTTCTCGCCCCACATCTTCTTGAACGCCGGCACGAAGGCCTTGTTGTTAGGATTGTCGAGCGACTGGAAATATTTCATGCAGGCATAGGCGCCCGCGATGTTCTCGCCGCCGATGCCGTCGATTTCGTCTTCGGTCACCGAGATCGTCAGCAGCGGCTGCTTGGCGAGGTCGATACCGGCCGCCTTGAGCTGCTTGTAGAACGCAACGTTCGAGCCGCCGACGACGTCGGTGAAGATCACGTCTGGCTTGGTCAGCTTGATCTTGTTGATGACCGAGTTGAACTGGGTGCTGCCGAGCGCGTAGTACTCTTCGCCGACCACCTTGCCCTTCAGCACGTTTTCGACGTGCTTGCGCCCGATCTTGTTCGAGGTACGCGGCCAGATGTAGTCGGAGCCGATGAAGAAGAATGTCTTCGCACCCTTCTCCTTGGCGATCCAGTTCAGGCCGGCGAGGATCTGCTGCGTCGCCTCCTGGCCGGTATAGATCACGTTCTTGGACTGCTCGAGGCCTTCGTAGAAGGTCGGGTAGTAGAGCATTCCGTTATACTGCTCGACGACCGGCAGCACCGCCTTGCGCGAGGCCGACGTCCAGCAGCCCATGATCGCCGCGACCTTGTCGTTGACCAGCAGCTTCTTGGCCTTTTCGGCAAAGGTCGGCCAGTCGCTGGCGCCGTCTTCCTGGATGAACTTGATCTTGCGCCCGAGCACGCCGCCGGCGGCGTTGATCTGCTCGATGGCCAGCTTTTCAGCTTCGATCGAGCCGGTCTCGGAAATCGCCATGGTGCCGGTAGCCGAATGCAGGATGCCGACCGTCACCCCGGTGTCAGTGACCGCAAGACCCGTGGTGTTGACCACCGAGGTTGCCGGGACATCCGCCAGCGACGGCCGCGGCAGCATCGTGATGGCCGGCAGGGCCGCCATTCCCATCAACAGTTTGCGCCGGAGCGGCGAAATCAGGCCCTTGCTTGCTTCGTCTGACATGAGCACCCCACTTTTGTTCGAGGACACGCGATTGGTCCCGTGAGGATGGCTCGAATTTGTGCAGCGCAAGCATACGCAAGATCGCGTATATTGCACCGCAAAATACCGACGTAGGCTTTTGGTACGAGATTTGCGAGGGCTCCGGGGCAGTATCGGGAGTGGGGTTATAAGTGGCAGGGCGGCAGCGAATAGACCGCGTCAGGCGCCAGTACAACCAGTGGGTCGCCAACCAGACGCTGGAAGACTATGCGCTGCGCTTCACTGCGAAGAGCGCGCGCCGCTGGTCCGCCGCCCGCGTCGCCAACACCGCGCTCGGCGCGATCTCCTTTCTCGCCCTTGAAGCGATCGGCGGCACGATCACGCTGAACTACGGCGCCAGCAACGCGACCGCGGCCATCCTGGTCGTCAGCGTCATCATCTTCCTGTGCGGGCTCCCGATCGCCTACCATGCCGCCAGATGCGGCATCGACATCGACCTGCTGACCCGCGGCGCCGGCTTCGGCTATATCGGCTCGACCATCACCTCGCTGATCTATGCCTCCTTCACCTTCATCTTCTTCGCGTTCGAAGCGGTCATTCTGGCGGCCGCGCTGGAGATGTGCTTCGGCATTCCGCGCCCGCTCGGCTATCTCATCAGCGCCATCGTCATCATCCCGCTGGTGACCTACGGCATCACCCTGATCAGCCGCTTCCAGCTGTGGACGCAGCCGCTCTGGATCATCCTGCACGTCCTCCCCTTCCTGGCGATCGCCTGGGCCAATCCGCATTCATTCACCGAGTGGCGGAAATTCGCCGGCGAGCATGGCGATCCCGGCGGCCATCTCGATCTGCTGCTGTTCGGGACCGCGTCCTCCGTGGTGTTCTCGCTGGTGGCGCAGATCGGCGAGCAGGTCGACTTCCTGCGCTTCCTGCCGCGCGACCGCCGCACCTCGCGGACCTCATGGTGGATCGCCCTGCTCAGCGCCGGACCGGGCTGGATCATCTTCGGCGCGCTCAAGCTGTTGGTCGGCTCGTTCCTGGCCTATTTCGCGCTGAGCCACGGCGTCGCCAACGAACAGGCCGCCGAGCCCGCCAACATGTATCTCGAGGCGTTCCGCTACGTGCTGTCGCAGCCGGATCTCGCGCTGGCGCTGACCGGCACCTTCGTCATCCTGTCGCAGGTCAAGATCAACGTCACCAACGCCTATGCGGGCTCGATCGCCTGGTCGAACTTCTTCTCGCGGCTGACCCACAGCCATCCCGGCCGCGTGGTCTGGCTGGTGTTCAACGTGACGGTGGCGCTGCTCTTGATGGAGATCGGCGTCTACAGGGCGCTGGAGCAGACGCTGGCACTCTATTCAAACGTCGCAATCGCCTGGGTCGGCGCGCTGGTCGCCGATCTCGTCATCAACAAGCCGCTGGGCTTGCGCCCGCCGCAAATCGAGTTCAAGCGCGCGCATCTCTACGACGTCAATCCGGTCGGTGTCGGGGCGATGACGATCGCGACCATCGTTTCGATCAGCGCGTTCTACGGATTGTTCGGGCCGACCGCGAAGGCGCTGTCGGCCTTCGTGGCGCTCGCGGTTGCCTTCGTCACCGCACCGCTGATCGCCTGGGCCACCGATGGCAAATACTACATCGCGCGCAAGCCGAAGCGGAGCTGGCAGAACGTCGAGGCGATCTCGTGCTGTATCTGCGAGCATTCGTTCGAGCCGGAGGACATGGCCTCCTGCCCGGCCTATGCCGGGCCGATCTGCTCGCTGTGCTGCTCGCTCGATGCCCGCTGCCACGACCTCTGCAAGCCGCACGCGCGCGCCCAGGCACAGTTCTCCGAGACGCTCGGCAAGATCCTGCCGCGGCCCATCTTTGAGCGGATCAATTCGCAGCTCGGCCACTATATCGGCGTGTTCGTGATCTCGGCCGGCCTCGTCGCGCTGGTGCTGGGGCTGATCTATCTCCAGACCTCGGCGAGCGTGCATGGCGAGAACATGCTGGTCTCCAACGTGCTGTGGAAGGTGTTCTTCTCGCTCAGCATCATCATCGGGGTGGTGGCCTGGCTGTTCGTGCTGGCGCAGCAGAGCCGCCGCGCGGCGGAGGCGGAGACGCGGCGGCAGACGGCGCTGCTGATCCAGGAGATCGACGCGCACAAGCGCACCGACGCCGAGCTTCAGCGCGCCAAGGAAGTGGCCGAATCCGCCAACCTCGCCAAGAGCCGCTATGTCGTGGGCCTGAGCCACGAGCTGCGCTCGCCGCTGAACGCGATCAGCGGCTATGCGCAGCTCCTCGAGCAGGATGCGACGCTGCAGACCAAGCCGCGCGACCAGGTCCGCGTCGTCCGCCGCAGCGCCGACCACCTCTCGGGCCTGATCGACGGCATTCTGGATATTTCCAAGATCGAGGCGGGGCGACTGTATCTGTCGCGCGACGAGGTGCGGCTGAGCGAATTCCTCGACCAGCTCGTCGGCATGTTCCGCCTCCAGGCGGCCGCCAAGGGCATCGACTTCGTGTTCAGGCGACCGGCGACACTGCCGGTCGTTGTCTATGCGGACGAGAAGCGGCTGCGCCAGGTGCTGATCAACCTGATCTCCAACGCGATCAAGTTTACCCAGACCGGCAGCGTGCAATTCGTCGTGCACTACCGCAGCCCGGTCGCTGAATTCGAGGTGACCGACACCGGCCCCGGCATCCAGGCCGACGACCTCGAACGCATCTTCGCGCCGTTCGAGCGCGGCGCGCTCGGCGTTTCGCAGCCGCAGAGCGGCACGGGACTCGGGCTCACCATCAGCCGGCTGCTCGCGGGCGTGATGGGCGGCGACATCAAGGTCACGAGCAAGGTCGGCGTCGGCAGCACGTTCAAGGTCAAGATCCTGCTGTCGGAGGTCATCAACCCCCGGCGTACCGCACCGGTGGAGGCACCGGTCTCCGGCTATCACGGTGCGCGCAAGACCATCCTCATCACAGACGACGACCCCGTGCATCGCGACCTCCTGCGCGAGGTGCTGACACCCCTCGGCTTCATCCTGCTGAGCGCCACCGATGGCCCGGGCTGCCTGGCGCTGGCGCAGCATTGCCGGCCCGATCTGTTCCTGCTCGACATCTCCATGCCGGGCATGGACGGCTGGACCGTGGCCGAGACGCTGCGCGCGAACGGCCATCACCAGGCGCGCATCCTGATGGTGTCGGCGAGCGCGCTCGAAGCCCACGGCGCGCCGCTGGCGCAGCCCTTCCATGACGGCTATCTGATGAAGCCGATCGACATCCCGCGGCTGCTCGAGACGATCCGGCAGCTTCTCAAGTTCGAATGGCAGTACGGCTCGGACGAGATCACTGTACCGCTGTGGCGACCAGAGAGCGGATCGCGGCCGCCGGTGCGACACATCGAGGCGCTGATCGGGCTCGGCCAGATCGGTTATGTCAAAGGCATCCAGTTGAAGCTGGACGAGATCGGCAGCGAGCATCCCGAGCACGCCGATTTCGTCGCGCAGATGCGGTCGCTGGTCGACCGCTTCGATCTCGATCAATACATGGCCACATTGAAGACGTTGCATACGTATGAGCACTGAGTCGAAAAAGCGCGACATCGCGCTCGTTGTCGACGACTCCCCGGAGACGCTGCGGCTGCTCACCGACGCGCTCGATGGCGCCGGCATGACGGTGATGGTGGCGCTCGACGGCGCAGCCGCGATGCGTATCGTCGACCAGATCACGCCGGACATCGTGCTGTTAGATGCCGTGATGCCCGGCATAGACGGGTTCGAGACCTGCCGCCGCTTGAAGCGCGATGCGGGCCTTGCCAATGTTCCCGTGATCTTCATGACGGGCCTGGCCGAGACCGAGCACATCGTACGCGGGCTGGACGCCGGCGGCGTTGACTATGTGACCAAGCCGATCGTGATCGAGGAGATGCTGGCGCGGATTCGCGTCCATCTCGGCAATGCGCGGCTGACCCAGAGCGCGCGTGCCGCGCTCGACGTCTCCGGCCGTTTCCTGTTTGCGGTCAACCGCCAGGGCCACATCCTCTGGGCGACGCCGCAGGCGCAAAAGCTGTTGTCGGACCACCACGGTACACAGGCCGGCGACGAGATCGGACTGCCGGCCTCGCTGCTGCAATGGCTGGAGCAGGCGAAGGGGAAGAGCGGCCAGAAATCGCAAGCGGCGTCTCTCCCCGAAAATCCGCAGCTGCGGTTCTATTATATGGGCGAGCTCGCGCCGAACGAATTCCTGCTGCGGCTCTCCAAGGAAGCCGGCGCATCGCCGCCGCCCGAATTCACCAGCGAGCTCGGCCTCACCACCCGCGAGGGCGAGGTGCTGGCCTGGCTCTCCAAGGGCAAGACCAACCGGGACATCGCGCAGATTTTAGGACTTAGCCCGCGCACGGTCGACAAGCATCTCGAGCAGATCTACGCCAAGCTCGGCGTGGAGAATCGGACCGCTGCGGCCGCGATTGCGGCGAATGCGACGCGGAGGAATTCGTAGCCGCTCTGATTTTGCCTCACACGGTTGCGCATGAGTCGCGATGCCGTTGCACCGATCAACGGTGTCGTCCCGGCGAAGGCCGGGACCCATACCGCGTGATCTCTCGATTTTGGGCGGTAGCAGTACCGAACGACGAGTCTTCGCCAAACTGCTCCCTGGGGTTATGGGTCCCGGCCTACGCCGGGACGACAGTTGAGTGTGCCGCGGGCATTTGCCGCCCCGTCACCCGTAAACAAACGCCTTGTCGTCCAGATTCGTCTTCGGGATCTCGTCCTTCTCGGTCCAGTAGTCCTGGCTGTGCTGCCACTCCGGCTTGTCGCCGCGCTTGGGCAACAGGTCCATGTTACGCATCAGGTAACCGGGATTGAAGTTTTCCGGATCGATCCAGGGCAGGATCGGCATGTTGTGGTCCTCGGGGCGCAGCTTGACCTCGACCTTCTTCGCGCCCTTGTCCTTCATATGGCCAAGGAGCCGGCAGACGAAGTCGGCGACGAGATCGACGCGCAGCGTCCAGCTCGCGCGGAAATAGCCGAACACCCAGACCATGTTCGGCACGCCCGTGAACATCATGCCGCGATAGGTAACGGTGTCGCCGAAGGCGAGCGGCCGGCCATCGATCTCGAAGGCGATGTCGCCGAGCGCCGCGAGGTTGAAGCCGGTCGCGGTGACGATGACGTCGGCCTCGAGCAGCTTGCCCGACTTAAGCTGGATGCCATTCTCGACGAAGCACTCGATCTCGTCGGTGACGACGGACGCCTTGCCGCCGGCGATACCCTTGAACAGATCGGCATCGGGCACGAAGGCGATGCGCTGCCGCCACGGCCGGTAACTCGGCGTGAAGTGCGTCTCGACGTCGTAGTCCGGACCGAGGACCGCGCTGATCTGGCCGATCAGTTCCTTCTTGACCTGCTCTGGCTTGGCCACGCAGAGCTTTGTGAACGCATCCTGCTCGAACAATATTTTGCGGCGGACAATCTCGTGGATCCACTCTTCGTCCACCTGGAGCCTGCGCAGTTCCTCCGCGATCTCGATGGCGTTGCGGCCGAGCCGGAAATAGGTCGGCGAGCGCTGAAGCATAGTGACATGCGCGCAGGCGTCCGCGATGTTCGGCACCAGCGTCGCGGCGGTCGCGCCCGATCCGATCACGACCACCTTCTTGCCCGAGAGATCGAGATCATCCGGCCAGGTCTGCGGATGGACGATACGACCCTTGTAGCGGTCCATGCCTTTCCATTCCGGCGTATAGCCCTCGGAATGGCGGTAGTAGCCCTGGCACATCCAGAGGAAGTTCGCGGTGAAGGTCTTTGGCTCACCGGTGTCGGTCGTCACCGCCTCGATGGTCCAGAGATTTTGCTCGCTCGACCAGCTCGCCGAATTGATCTTGTGCCCGTAGCGGATGTGCCTTGCGAGATCATTGTCCTCGATCACCTCGTTCATGTAGGCGAGGATCTCTTCGGCGGTCGCGATCGGCGGGCCGACCCAGGGCTTGAAGCGATAGCCGAAGGTGTGGAGGTCGCTGTCGGAGCGGATGCCGGGATAGCGATGCGTGATCCAGGTGCCGCCGAACGTCGCCTGCGTCTCCAGAATGACGAAGCTCGTGCCGGGAAGCTGTTTTGTGAGGTGATAGGCGCTGCCGATGCCGGAGATGCCGGCGCCGACGATCAGCACGTCGAAATGTTCTGAGGCCTGTCTGGTGGTGGCGTGACTGCGAACAGCGACATTCATTGTTGCTTCTGTGCCTTGTCTTGTCTTTGAGGCCGTCCTTGACCGGACGGCGCGTTTCCTCCGCGATAGGCATGGTCGCCCATCGCGCTTCCGCTTCAAAATGACATAGATCAAGTCGCGATCAAATCACAGCGTCGCACCCCAGCTCCGCGCGGTCTGCAAGATCCAGTCGCGATAGAGCGTGAGCGGCGTCACGCCCGTCAATCCGCCGCAGCCGGCGGCGCCGTTCGGCCCGGTCGACCAGCTGATGACGCCGACGATCATCGGCCCGTTCGGCTTGTCCTCGAACACCGGGCCACCGGAATCACCGGTGCAAGCGCCGATTCCGTCGCGAACACCGTTGGTTACAGGATCGACCAGCCGTATCTGGAGCGTGCCGGGCTGGCCCGTGGCGATGAGACCGGCCACCCGCGTAACACCGCCGCTCTTGCCGTCGCCGCGCGTGGTGACGCCGATACCGGCAATGGTGAAGCGGCTGCCGACCTGGATTGGAACGTTCGGCGCACCGACCGCCACCGTCGATTTTCCCTTGAGTGGAATATCCAGTTGCAGCAGCGCAACGTCCGCGGTGGCGCGATGCGCCTGCATCGCCTGCATGTTGAAGTTCGGATGGATCGCGACGGTGCGGACATTCATGAGTTGCGGTTTGCCATCGGTCCCGTAGTCGACGATCTTGTAGTCCGCCCCGGGCTGCACGCAGTGCGCCACCGTCAGCACCAGCTTCGGTGCGATCATGCTGCCGGTGCAGAAATTTCCGCGCGAGCCGACGATGGTGACGACCGCACGCGCGACGCCCTCAGCTTGCGGCGTGCCGCCGCCGACAATGGCATGGGCGGGTGCAGTGAGCAGCAGCGCAGCTGCAATGAGCGTCGCGATCTTTGTCATGGGAACACGTCTTGATAGGAAGGCATTTGGCGGTCGAATCGGTGAAAACCGGACATGGCTTCGGACTGGCCCTTGCCGATACCGCGTGCTAGCCGTCTTGTCAGCCTATCTTGGCACGAAATCGACGAGGGCGGGACATTGGCGATCGAGGCGGTCATCTTTGATTTTGGCGGCGTGTTGACGAGCTCGCCGTTCGAGGCGTTCACTCGTTTCGAGACCGAGCGAGGACTGCCCCCCGACATCATCCGGCGTACCAATGCCGCCAATCATCTGGAAAATGCCTGGGCTAGGTTCGAGCGCGCCGAAGTCGACATCGACACTTTCGATCATTTGTTCGCAGCCGAATCGCTTGCGCTCGGCGCCGAGGTCCGCGGACGTGATGTGCTGCCGCTGCTTCAGGGCGATCTGCGCCCCGAGATGGTCGAGGCCTTGAAGCGCATCAAGGCGAAATTCAAGACCGGCTGCATCACCAACAATTTGCCGGCGAACGCCATCGGCAGCCTCACGGGGCGCACGCTCTATGTAGCCGAGGTGATGGCGCTGTTCGACCACGTCATCGAGTCCGCCAGGATCGGGCTGCGCAAGCCCGATCCGCGCATCTACCAGATGATGGTCGAGACGCTGAAGGTCGATCCGAAGGATTGCGTCTATCTCGACGATCTCGGCGTCAACCTCAAGCCCGCGCGCGAGATGGGCATGACCACGATCAAGGTCGGCAGCGGCGCGCAGGCCATCGCCGAGCTCGAGGCGGCGACGGGGCTTAGCCTCCGTTAGTCAAGACACGAGCAACACTACCAGTCCCTCATCCTGAGGCGCGCTGCACGCGCGTCTCGAAGAATGAAGGCCCCGCTCGTCCCCCTCGCCCTTCGAGACGCCGCTTCGCGGCTCCTCAGGGCCGAGGGAACTAGATGGTCACAAGTTGCTTCAGCAAGCTCGTCATTGCGAGCGAAGCGAAGCAATCCAGACTGTCGCCGCGGCGGGATTCTGGATTGCTTCGTCGCTGCGCTCCTCGCAATGACGAGTGCGGCGGGATAACGCTTAACCAACCTGCTCCGCCGCGGTCGTGATCCGCTCCGGGAATGCGGCGGCGAGCGAGGCGCGATCGGGTTTCAGCACGCCGCGCTCGGTGATGAGGCCGGTGACGAGCCGTGCGGGCGTCACGTCGAAAGCATAATTCGCGACCGGCGAGCCCTCCGGCACGATGCGGACCGTCTCCAGCCTGCCGTCGGCGGTGCGGCCGGTCATGTCGGTGACTTCCGTTCCGCTGCGCTGCTCGATCGGAATGTCCCCGATGCCGTCATTGACGGCGAAGTCGATCGTCGGCGACGGCAGCGCGACGTAAAACGGCACGCCGTTGTCGTGGGCGGCGAGCGCCTTGAGATAAGTGCCGATCTTGTTGCAGACGTCGCCATTGGCGGCGACGCGGTCGGTGCCGACGATGGCGAGGTCGACCATGCCGTGCTGCATCAGGTGGCCGCCGGTGTTGTCAGGGATCACGGTGTGCGGCACGCCGTGATGGCCGAGCTCCCAGGCGGTGAGCGAGGCGCCCTGGTTGCGCGGGCGGGTCTCGTCGACCCAGACATGGATCTTGATGCCGCGTTCATGCGCGAGATAGATCGGCGCGGTCGCCGTGCCCCAGTCGACGGTCGCCAGCCAGCCCGCATTGCAATGGGTCAGCACGTTGACGACCTCGCCCGGCTTCTTCTTCGCCGCGATCGCCTCGATCACCGCCAAGCCGTTGCCGGCGATGCCGCGGTTGATCTCGACGTCCTGCTCGACGATCTCGTCGGCGCGAGCATAGGCAGCTTCCGCCCGCTCCAGCGGATCGATCGGCGCGAGTGTCTCGCGCATCTCGTCCAGCGCCCATTTCAGATTGATCGCGGTCGGCCGCGCCACGATCAGGGCCTCGTAGGCGCGCTTCAGGCCGGCATCGGAGCTGTCCTCGCGCATTGCGAGCGCCATGCCATAGGCCGCGGTCGCGCCGATCAAGGGCGCGCCGCGCACCAGCATGTCGCGGATAGCTGTGGCCGCATCTTCACATGACGTCAGCCGCGCGACGACGAATTCATGCGGCAGCCTGCGCTGGTCGATCGCGCCGACCGACCAGCCGTCGCGCTCGCGCCAGATGCTGCGAAAATGCTTGCCGTCGACTTTCATGACATTCCGCCTTTCGCTTCAGGCGCGCAGCACGCGCCCCGCCACCGCATCGAGCTTCTTCAGCAGTTCCGGATCGCGCGCTTCGGGCGCCGTGATCAGCGCGGTGTCGAGCGCGCGATCCGAGCCGACTGGGCACGGCTCATGCTCGCGCGGGAACTCCTTGGCCAGCCGCGCCACCAGCGCCTTCGCCTTGTCGGCGTTCGAGTTCAGCACGCGGATGATGTCCTGGACGGTGACGGCATCGTGATCGGGATGCCAGCAATCGAAATCGGTCACCATCGCGACCGTGGCGTAGCAGATCTCCGCCTCGCGGGCGAGCTTCGCCTCGGGCATGTTGGTCATGCCGATCACGGAATAGCCCAGCGTCTTGTAGGTCATGCTTTCCGCAAGGGTCGAGAATTGCGGCCCTTCCATGCAGACGTAGGTGCCGCCGCGCGCGATCGCGATACCCTCGGCCTCGGCAGCGGTAGCCAGATGAATGCGCAGCCGCGGCGAGACCGGATGGGCCATCGACACATGCGCCACGCAGCCCCTGCCGAAGAACGAGCTCTCGCGGTTGTGGGTGCGATCCACGAACTGATCGACGAGAACGAAAGTGCCGGGCGGCAGTTCCTCCTTGAACGAGCCGCAGGCCGAGAGCGACACCAGATCGGTGACGCCGGCCCGCTTCAGCACGTCGATATTGGCGCGGTAGTTGATGTCGGAGGGCGACAGCCGGTGGCCTTTGTCATGGCGCGGCAGGAACACGATCGGCAGGCCTGCGATGGTGCCGCGCCGCAGGGGAGCCGAGGGCTCACCCCAGGGACTCCTGATCACCTCTTCGTGTGCGCCCTCGAGGCCCGGCAGGTCGTAGATGCCGGAGCCGCCGATGATGCCTAATACCGCCTGCGTCATGCCTGCTCCACCCGTTCGCACTCTCGCGATCCCGTGGAGAAGCTATGCCAGTTTTGCGGCGGTTTTGGAACGGGGGTGGGGGGCGGATGCCGGTACAGTGAGGAGCACAAGGCGCTCGCCACGCAATCGATGTCGTCCTGGCGAAAGCCGGGACCCATTACCCCAGGGAGGAGTTTGGCGAAGATTCGTGGTCCGGGACCACGACCATCCGCGATCGATAGATTCCGCGGTATGGGTCCTGGCTTTCGCCAGGACGACGATCGAGCGTATTGCAGCAGCTTCTCCCCAACACCTCCCCGGGGAGGCAGTCGTGCGTCTGGCTAAGCCGCCGTCGCCGGCTGCAGCTGGGTCGTGACCATTCGCTCCAGCGTCTCGACGGACAGGAAATTCTCCGGAGTGATCTCCGACTGCGGGATGGTGAAGTCGAACTCGGCTTCCACGCCTAGCATCAGGTTGACCATGTCCATCGAGGTCAGGCCGACGTCGACGAGCTTCGCGGACGGCGTCACGTCAGCGGGAAGCGAATTCTGCTCAAGGATGCCCTTCACCAGCTTGATGATGCGATTGCGCACGTCGGTATCGAAGGCCTGCATCGGCAAATTCCATCTGTCTATCAAGGTCGGACCGGACTGCCAGCTACGGTGGGACGGCCGATCCGGCAACGGGCGTGACCATTACTTCGCGTTTCTTAGTAAACGATGACTCAGATTGTCTAAAATCAGGCCTCTTCCAGATCACTAACGCGATAGTGGAAACTCGGGCGATGCGAACAACCGGACCTTAACTGTTCGTTCGGAATAGCAGTTCGTTTACCCTCTATTTCATCGACGAATTTGAATTAAATCCGTAGCCTCACATCATAAGCAAAGATGGTCGGATGATCGCGATGCGCATCGCCAAGGATGCCAGGCGATCTGGAACGACAAACGGAGAGGCGGACGAGCATGAACGTGCGTGAAGCGGCCCTTGAACCTGCCAGCGATGCGCAGGCGAGCTTTCTGGAACAGGGCCCCTCGCTGGTAGAGCGCGCGGCCAAGACCGCCGCGGCGGCCGCCGCCGACGCCGACGACGTCGATCGCGACGCCCGCTTCCCCCACAAGGCTTTCGAGGTCGCGCGCGAGCAGAAACTGCTCGGCGTCATGATCCCCATCGAGTTCGGCGGCTTCGGCGCCTCGATCTACGACGTCACCGACATCTGCTACATGCTCGGGCGCGCCTGCGCCTCGACCGCGATGATCTACGCGATGCACCAGACCAAGGTCGCCTGCGTCACCCGGCACGGCCACGGCATCCCCTGGATGGAAACCATGATGCGCCGGGTCGCCCGCGACCAATGGCTGCTCGCTTCCTCCACCACCGAAGGCCAGAACGGCGGCAACATCCGCGCCAGCGCGGCCGCCGTCGACCAGGCCGGCGACACCGTCTCGCTCGTGCGTGACGCGACCGTGATCTCCTACGGCGCCGAGGCCGACGGCCTCGTCACCATCGCTCGCCGTGCCACCGACGCTGCCGCCTCCGACCAGGTGCTGCTGGCGCTGGCCAAGGACGATTATTCACTGAAGCGGACGCTCGGCTGGGAAACGCTCGGCATGCGTGGCACCTGCTCGACCGGCTTCGAGCTGAAGGTCGACTGCCCCGCCGACCGCGTCTTCCCCGAGTCATATGACAAGATCCACGCCCAGACCATGACGCCGTTCGCGCATCTGTGCTGGTCGTCGGCCTGGGCCGGCATCGCCGCCGCGGCCGTGACGCGCGCGCAGGCGTTCGTCCGCAAGGCGGCACGCGGCGCCGGCGGGCAGATGCCGCCGGCGGCTGCGCACTTCACCGCTGCGAAGATGTCGCTCGCCAAGCTGCGCGCGCTGATCGCCGCCAATGTCGACGCCTTCGCCCGCAACGAGCATGACGAGCGCGCGCTGAGCTCGCTCGATTTCCAATCTTCGATCACGCTCCTGAAGGTCCAGGCTTCCGAGCTCGCGGTCGAGACCGTGATGCACGCGATGCGCACGACCGGACTGTCGGGCTACCGCAACGACGGCGAGTTCACCATGGGCCGCCACCTGCGCGACGTGCTGTCCTCGCCGATCATGATCAACAACGATCGCATCCTCGCCAACGCCGCGACATCGACCCTGATGAGCGGCGTCCCCACGAGCCTCCGCGACTGACACGCCTTCGCGACCAACAAGAACAATTGCAGATAGCAGGACCTCGAAGCCATGAACATTGCTGTTCTCCCCAACTCGCCCGAGACCGCGCCCGAGGTCGCCGATCCGCTCGATCATCTCGCCGACACCCTGTTCCACCGCATGGGCTCGGACGGCGTCTACGCCCGCACCGCGCTCTATGAGGGCATCGTCGAGCGGCTCGCCGCACTGATCACGAACCATCGCGAGGCCGGCACCGAGGTGATGCGCTTCCCGCCGGTAATGAGCCGCGCCCAGCTCGAGAAGTCCGGCTACCTCAAGAGCTTCCCGAACCTGCTCGGCTGCGTCTGCGGCCTGCACGGTAGCGAACGCGAGATCAACGCCGCAGTGAGCCGCTTCGATGCCGGCGGCGACTGGACCACCTCGCTTTCCCCGGCCGACCTCGTGCTGTCGCCGGCCGCCTGCTATCCCGTCTATCCGATCGCGGCGAGCCGCGGCCAGTTGCCGAAGGGAGGCCTGCGCTTCGACGTCGCCGCCGACTGCTTCCGCCGCGAACCGTCGCGTCATCTCGACCGGCTGCAATCGTTCCGGATGCGCGAATATGTCTGCATCGGCACCCCCGACGACGTCGCCGATTTCCGCGAGCGCTGGATGGTGCGCGCGCAGGCGATCGCCCGCGACCTCGGACTGACCTTCCGCGTCGACTATGCCAGCGACCCCTTCTTCGGCCGCGTCGGCCAGATGAAGGCGGTGAGCCAGAAGCAGCAGCAGCTCAAATTCGAGCTGCTGATTCCGCTGCGCTCGGAAGAGCAGCCGACCGCCTGCATGAGCTTCAACTATCACCGCGAGCATTTCGGCACGACCTGGGGCATCCGGGACGCCAATGGCGAACCGGCCCACACCGGCTGCGTCGCCTTCGGCATGGACCGGCTCGCGGTCGCCATGTTCCACACCCACGGCACCGATCTCTCCGCCTGGCCCGCCAAGGTGCGGGACATCCTGGGCATGCAGCCGCACGTTCCGGCCGATGCCCATGGCGAGGGCTGGCGCTAAGTCACGAGGCCGATCATTTCCACGGGCAAGACGAGCGTGATCCACACCAAGGTCCGATGCCGCGAGATCACCGAGGCCGACGTCGATGCGGTCGCGGACCTGCTGACGCGCGGCTTCGTCGGGCGTTCGCGCAACTATTGGATCCAGGGCCTGCGCCGGCAGGCCTTCCGGCCCGTGCCGGAAGGCTATCCGCGCTTCGGCTACATGCTGGACAATGACGGCGCGCCGGTCGGCGTGCTGCTCCTGATTTACACGACACGGAAGCATGGCGAGGAGACCGCCATCCAGTGCAACCTGTCGAGCTGGTATGTCGAGCCGGCGTTCCGCAACTATGCGCCGCTGCTCACCAAGATCGCGCAGCGGCACAAGGACGTGACCTACCTCAACATCAGCCCGGCACCGTGGACCTGGCCGATCATCGAGACGCAGGGTTTTCGCGCCTATTGCTGCGGCATGTTCTTCTCGGTTCCGGCGCTCACGCGCCCGCCGCGGTGGAGCAAGATCGAGGTCATTTCGCAGCACACCAAGCAGATCGAGGGGCTTTCCGAGGCCGAGACCGAATTGTTGACGCGGCATGCGCGCTACAACTGCCTCAGCCTCGTCTGCCGCACGCCGCAGGGCGCTTTCCCCTTCATCCTGCAATCGGCGCGCGTCCGTCGTGGCTTCATCGCGCCGCCGGCGATGAAATTGATCTACTGCCGCAGCACCGCAGAATACGCAGCCTGCGCGGGCCGCATCGGCCGGCTGTTGCTGCGGCTCGGCAAGATCTCCGTAATCGTCGATTCCAACGAACCGATCCCGGGCCTCGTCGGCATCTATACCGAGCGACGCGGCCGGAAATATTTCAAGGGCCCGCACCGGCCGCGCCTCGCCGATCTCACGGATACGGAGCTCGTGCTGTACGGGCCGTGAGGGTCCGCACGACGCGCAGATGGCGGGCAACTCGCACCTCGCCGTCTGCTGTCATGCCCCGGCTTGACCGGCGCATCCAGTACGCCGCGGCCCATCCGTATCCCATCGCAGCCTCTGGAATACGGAATCGCCCGGTCCCGGCTCCGCCAAGGCTACGCCGGGCCAACAAGGGTGCTCGGCCGCCAAAGCTTCAGCGAAGGCGGCAAGCCGGGCGATGTCCGATGAGCGTTGCGATCAGCTCGCGCCTTTCACAGGCTATCGCGCGGACAACGTGGTAAGCTCTCCCGCCGACCGGAGCGCACGCCATGTCTGACCGAAGCACGCATTGGGACAACGTCTATGCCACCAAGGGCGAGACCGAGGTGAGCTGGTTCCAGGACAGCCCGGTGATCTCGCTCGAGATGATCCGAACGGCCAATCCGGATCATGGAGCCGCCATCATCGATATCGGCGGGGGCGCGTCGCGGCTGGTCGACAGCCTCTTGCGCGAGGGATATCGCAGCCTGGCTGTGCTGGATCTCTCGGCCAACGCACTTGACGCGGCGAAGCGCCGGATCGGCCCGGCTGCCGCGGCGGTCGACTGGATCGTGGCCGACGTGACAACGTGGCAGCCGGCGAAAACATATGATGTCTGGCACGACCGCGCCGCGTTTCACTTCCTGACCGATTCGCGCGACAGGGCGGCCTATGCCGAACGCCTGCGCGCGGCGCTCGCGCCCGGCGGTTAGGTCATCATCGGCACCTTCGCGCCCGACGGTCCGGAGAAATGCAGCGGCCTGCCCGTGCAGCGGCACGACAGCGCGAGTCTTTCGGCGGAACTCGGGCCGGAGTTCGAGCTGGTCGAGACGCGCAGCGAGACCCACCATACGCCGTGGAATTCGACGCAGGCGTTCCAGTTCAGCCGGTTCCGGAGGCGCCGTTAAAGACGGATGTCATGCCCCGCGAAGGCGGGGCATCGAGTACGCAGCGGCTTCTCAATGGACGACGAACGTCTCTGGAATACTGGATCGCCCGATCGAGTCGGGCGATGACAATTGAGCGAGCGGTACGGGCATGCCCCAAGCTCGTCATTGCGAGCGCAGCGAAGCAATCCAGACCGCCTCCGCGGAAAGATTCTGGATTGCTTCGCTACGCTCGCAATGACTGAGTATGCGGCACCTACGCCACCAGCTTCACCGCATGCGCGAAGTCCCAGTAGAGCTTGCGCGCCTTGGTGTAGAACGGTCCCGGCTTCAGCTCGCGGTCGTCGATGCGGATGACGGGGGCGACCTTGGCGAAATTGCCGGTCGAGAAGATCTCGTCGGCGGCGGCGAAGTCGGAATAGCGCAGCGTCCTCTCGACCACGGTGACGCCATCGGCGCGCAGCAGGCCGATGACGCGTTGGCGCGTGATGCCGTTCAGGAAGGTGCCGTTCGGCACCGGCGTGTAGACCACGCCGTCCTTGGCCATGAACACGTTGGAGTTGCCGAACTCCGCGACGTTGCCGAGCATGTCCAGCATCAGCGCATTCTGGAAGCCGCGCGAGGCGGCTTCCGCCAGCGCGCGCGAATTGTTCGGATAGAGGCAGGCGGCCTTGGCCTCGACCGGGGCACATTCGGCGGTGGGCCTGCGGAACGGCGACAGCGTGATGGCGTTGCCGACGGGTTTTGGCATCGGCGCCTCGTAAATGCACAGGCACCAGTTGGTGGTCTCGGGGTCGAACAGGA
Organism: Bradyrhizobium centrolobii; assembly: GCF_001641635.1. Classification (GTDB taxonomy): domain Bacteria; phylum Pseudomonadota; class Alphaproteobacteria; order Rhizobiales; family Xanthobacteraceae; genus Bradyrhizobium; species Bradyrhizobium centrolobii. The sequence goes on along the minus strand of NZ_LUUB01000099.1, from coordinate 18,134 downwards.
CCCCGCCGCCGCTTCCGTTCTGCGCCCAGTACATCGGGCGGATGTAGAGCTCGGCATTCGGCACGAAGCGCTTCAGCCCGTCGCGCGCGAGCGCGAGCCAGGTGTCGGTATCGACCACCGGCTTCAGGCCGAAATTGATCGCGGATTGATTGGCGCGGGCGACGTGGCGGTCGAGGTCCGGCGCGACACCTTCGAAGGCGCGCGCACCGTCGAACACGACCGAGCCGAGCCAGGCCCCATGCGTGCGCGGCCCCATGATCGGCACGTTGCCGTCGTGCCATTGGCCCTCGAAGAAGGTCCAGCTCGGCGAATATTCGATGGACTTCCTGATCTCGGCCATGACCGGCCTCCCCTTGGCGTGATGCCGCAATCCGGCGCCACTATCGTCCCCAATTCCTAAATGATTTCCTGCGGGGAACTCTCGTCCACCCTCTCCCCTTGTGGGAGAGGGTGGCTTCGCGCTACGCGAAGCCGGGTGAGGGGTCTCTATCCGCGGAGACAGACCCCTCATCCGGCGCGCTTTGCGCGCCACCTTCTCCCACAAGGGGAGAAGGAAGACGGCGTACGCGGCCATATCATTTTGAAGTAATATATGGACCTCAATTGTCGTTAACCGGTGTCTCATGCCGCTCGATCCGCTCGCAAAGCGTTTGTTGACCATGATGGCCGCGGCCGCGCCGCCGGCGCGGAGCCGGCCGAGCGTCGAGGCGCGGCGTCAGTCGCTAGCGAAGCTGATGCAGTTTGCGCGCGCAGAGGCGCCGGACGTGACGACATCGGACGGCACGTTGCCCGGGCCCGGCGGTGATCTCCGCTATCGCCTCTACACGCCCGCGAGCGCCGGCGAGCGCGCGCCAGGTTTTGTGTTCTTCCATGGCGGCGGCCTGGTCGCCGGCAGCATTTTGACGCATGACCGCATCACGGCCGCGCTCGCGCATGTGACCGGCTGCCGGCTGGTCTCGGTCGACTACCGGTTGGCGCCCGAGCACAAATTCCCTGCCGCTGTCGATGACGCGATCGCCGCCACCGAATGGGTCGCGCGGGAAGCGCCGGCGCTCGGCATCGACGCCGAACGGCTCGTGGTCGGCGGCGATTCCGCCGGCGCCACGCTCGCGGCCATCGTGTGCCAGGAGGCGCTGCAAAACGCCGGCCTCTCGATCGTCGCGCAATGCCTGATCTGCCCGGTGCTGGATTTCGAGGAGACCTCACCCTCGCGCGAGGCCTTTGCCGAGGGACATCTGATCGATCGCGTCACGATCGAAGCCGATCTCGCCGATTACCTGCCCGACGGCATCAACACTGCCGATCCCCGCATCTCGCCGCTGCGCGCGACGCGGCTCGCGGGCCGGCCGACGGCGATCATCCACACCGCAGAGTTCGACCCGATGCGCGACGAGGGCAATGCCTATGCGCGCAAGCTGCTCGCCGCGGGCGTCACGGTCGAGCACGTCTGCCACGACGGCATGGTTCACAATTTCCACGCCATGGGCGCGATCCTGCCGCAGGCGCAGCTCGTGCTATCGCAGATCGGCGAGCAGGTACGGCGGGCAGTCGGTGGGTGACGCTTCTTACCCTCTCCCCTTGTGGGAGAGGGTGGCTTCGCAGAGCGAAGTCGGGTGAGGGGTCTCTCTCCGCGAGTCCACGCCTCGCCGTATGGATAGAAACCCCTCATCCGGCGCTTCGCGCCACCTTCTCCCACAAGGGGAGAAGGGATGGCAGTGCGCACCGCTGCGCAGAGGAGCGGACAATCTCACTAACCAAATTCGATTCACATTTTAGCCAATTCACCAGCAACCGTTAGGGTTACCTCGTCGATCTCTAGGCGAATTATTGCCCGCTTTACCACCCGCCTCTAACACGAGGACGGCGGACAACGCACATCCCTCATTCAGGCCAAATAAGTGCGGCCCGCCCCACGCGGAGGTGGACGATGCGCAACGAGACGATCGCTATTCACGCCGGCTACGAGCCCGAGGCCGCCACACACGCGGTCGCCGTGCCGATCTACCAGACCGCCGCCTACGCCTTCGACAGCGCCGATCACGGCGCCGCGCTCTTCAATCTCGAAGCCGAGGGCTTTCGCTACAGCCGCATCGCCAATCCGACCAGCGCCGTGCTGGAGAAGCGCATCAGCCAGCTCGAAGGCGGCGTCGGTGCGCTGGCGGTTGCGACCGGCCAGGCCGCCCTGCATTTCGCCTTCGTCAACGTCGCCGATCACGGCGGCAACATTGTTTCCGTGCCGCAGCTCTACGGCACCACGCACACGCTGCTCTCCCATATTTTGCCGCGCCAGGGCATCCAGGGCCGCTTCGCCGAGAGCGACAAGCTAGACGCGATCGCAAAGCTGATCGACGAGAACACCCGCGCGGTGTTCGCCGAGACCATCGGCAATCCCGCCGGCAATGTCTGCGACATCGAGGCGCTGGCCAAGATCGCTCATGCGCATGGCGTGCCGCTGATCGTCGACAACACGGTGGCAACCCCAATCCTGCTCAGGCCGTTCGACTACGGCGCAGACATCGCCGTGCATTCGCTGACCAAGTTTCTCGGCGGCCACGGCACCACGCTCGGCGGTGCGATCGTCGATTCCGGAAATTTTCCCTGGGCCAAGCACGCAGAACGCTTCCCCGCGTACAACACGCCGGACGCGTCCTACCACGGACTCGTCTACGCCGAGCGCTTCGGCAAGACCGCCTATATCGAGCGCGCGCGCAGCGTCTATCAGCGCACCATGGGCTCGGTGCTGTCGCCGTTCAACGCGTTCCTGTTGCTCCAGGGCATCGAGACGGTGGCGCTGCGCATGGAGCGCCATGTTGAGAACGCGCGCAAGGTCGCGGAGTTTTTGCATGCCGACCCGCGCGTCGCCTGGGTCAACTACACCGGCTTCCCCGATAGCCCCTATTATCCGCTGGTGCAAAAGTATCTGAACGGCAACGCCTCCTCGCTGTTCACCTTCGGCATCAAGGGCGGCATGGAAGCCGGCAAGACCTTCTACGATGCGCTGAAGCTGGTCACGCGCCTCGTCAATATCGGCGACGCCAAGTCGCTTGCCTGCCATCCGGCCTCGACCACGCACCGGCAAATGTCGGCCGAGCAGCAGCGTGTCGCCGGCGTGCTGCCGGAGACGATCCGTCTTTCGATCGGCATCGAGCATTCCGCTGACATCATCGAAGACATCGACCAGGCGCTGGAGAAGGCCTGCCCGTCGACGCGCCTTCAGGCCGCGGAGTAGGCGACCACGCCGATGAGCATCTTGATCGAGCGGGATCAGGGTGTGCCGAGCCCGGCGCTGGTGCCCGCGCAGGACGATTTCGCGCACGACCGCGGCGGCGCCGAGCTCACCATCGGTCTGATCAACAACATGCCCGATCCGGCGCTGAAGGCGACCGAGCGGCAGTTCATGAAGCTGCTCCAGGCCGCAGCCGACCCGCGCCGCATCCGCTTCCACTGTTTTTCACTGCCGTCGGTGAAGCGCTCGCCCGAGGCGAAGTGGCATGTCGACAGCGAGTATTCCGACCTCGCAGATCTCAAGCACCAGAAATTCGACGGGCTGATCGTGACCGGCGCCGAACCCGTCGCACCCGAGCTCGACCAGGAGCCGTACTGGCGCGATCTCACCGAGCTGATCGACTGGGCGAAGGTCAATACACGTTCGACGATCTGGTCGTGCCTCGCTGCGCACGCCGCGGTGCTGCACCTCGATCGCATCGAGCGACGGCGCCTGCCGGCCAAGCGTCACGGCATCTTCGACTGCGAAGCAGTCGGGAGCGATTTGCTGACGCGTGCGGCGCCCGCGCCGCTCAAGGTTTCGCATTCGCGTCTCAACGAGGTCGCCGAGAGCGATCTCACCGAGGCCGGCTATCAGGTACTGACGCGCTCGGCGGAAGCCGGCGTTGACATCTTCGTCCGGCAATATGCCAGTCGCTTCGTGTTCTTCCAGGGTCATCCCGAGTATGACGCCCTGTCGCTCCAGCGCGAATATCTGCGCGACATCGGTCGCTATCTCGCGCGCGAGCGCGAAAACTATCCGGCCGTGCCCGTGAGCTATTTTGACGCAGCAACCGAGGAGAGACTCGCGCGATTCGAGAAGAAAGCGAGGCAGCAGCGGCATCCGGCACTGGCGGGCGAACTCCCCGCACTGATTTTACGCTCCGATATCGCGGCCGGAAGCGCCGCCGCGGTGCTGTTCCGGAATTGGCTGAACGATCTCGCCATGGATGCGGAAGCTGCGCTGCCTGCGCGCTAGGCGAAGACCGCGGCTGCCATGTTAGGATTAATCAAGTGTTAAGCTTGCCTCGGGCGATCGGCGGATGGTTCAGTCGACGAGATCCGGGCAAACAGGGAATGCAGTCGTGTGGTCGGCAGTCAACGGACGCGTGAGCAATCGGCTGGCCCGGCATTTTCGTGCCGCGCCGCACAGATTGACCGCGCATGCCCCGATGGTCAGCTTCACCTTCGATGATGCGCCCGACAGCGCCGCGGATCTCGGCGCATCGCTGCTGGAGGATCATGGCGGGCGTGGCACGTACTACCTCGCCGGCAGCCTGATCGACCAGCCGTCGGACCATTGGCGCACGCTGTCGAACGACGCCATTGTGCGGTTGCACCAGGCCGGACATGAGATCGGCTGCCACACTTACTCGCATCTGCGTGCGATCGATCTCGACCAGGCCGCGATGGCGCTCGAGATCGAGCAGAACCGCAGCTATTTCATGGGCGTCGATCCCTCGATCAGGCTCGAGAATTTCGCCTACCCCTATGGACTCGCCTCGATCTGGCGCAAGCCGCAGCTTGCAAAGAGCTTCCGCTCCGCGCGCGGCATTCTTCCCGGCGTCAACCGCGACGTGATCGATCTCCAGTTTCTGCGCGCCTCGCCTTTGGTCGATTGCGAGATCGATACAGGCGGCATCGACCGCTATTTCGACGAGGCGGTCGACAGCGGCGGCTGGTTGATCTTCTACAGCCATGATGTCGTCGACCAGCCGAGCCCCTATGGCTGCTCCCCGATGCTGCTGCGCCACGCGCTGAAAGCGGCGAGGACACGCGGCATGCCGATCGTGACAGTGGCCGAGGCCTTGCGCCGGATCGGAGCCTAGGCGATCCATAATCGTCTGCCTGAAGGCTCCGCCATAGATTCGTCGAGGAATTCCCGCAGGCACGCCCGGTCTCGCCTCAAAGGATTTTCCCATGCCTCTCGATCGTCGTTCCGTGCTGGCCTCGCTGTGCTGGATGGCCGCCAGCCCCGTGCTTGCAGCGGACGCCCCGCCCGAGCTCGCCAGCTATGAACGCGAGAGCGGCGGACGGATCGGCGTCTATGCCGAGAACCTCGCGACCGGCGCCAAGCTCGCCTGGCGCGCCGACGAGCGCTTTGTCATGTGCTCGACGTTCAAGGCCTCGCTCGCCGCTTGCGTGCTGGCGCGGGTCGATCGCGGCGAGGAGCAGCTTGCGGCGAAAATTCCTTACGGCCAGGCCGACCTCTTGGAGTACGCACCGGTCGCCAAGCAGAACCTCGCAGCCGGCGCGATGTCGGTGGTCGACATGTGCAGGGCGATCGTCGAGCTCAGCGACAACACCTGCGCAAATCTGTTGCTGGCGCGGATCGGCGGCCCCGCCGCGCTGACCGCATTCTGGCGCTCGCTCGGCGATACCACCTCGCGGCTCGACCACAACGAACCCGAGCTCAACCGCTCGCCGCCCGGCGATCCCCATGACACCACGACGCCCGTCGCAATGGCAGGCAATCTGCGTCGGCTGGTGCTGGGCGAAAGCCTGTCGCCGGCATCGCGCGGTCAGCTCACCGACTGGATGCTGAACTGCAAGACCGGCGCCAACCGGCTGCGCGGCGGGCTGCCCGCAAGCTGGAAGATCGGCGATAAGACCGGGAACAACGGCAAGGACGCATCGGGCGACATCGCGGTGGCCTGGCCGAGCCCCGACAGGCCGATCCTGATCGCCGCCTATACCCAGGGCGGCACGCCGACCGCCGCACAGATCGAGGCGGTGTTTGCACGGATCGGGCGCATGGTGGCCGAGCGGCTGGCCTGATCCCGCCGCATTGACCTCGCGGCCGCTTCCGGGCGAAGACAGGCCATGATCGAAGCGAAATTTCAGACCTTTCTCATCCTGCTTGCCGTGCTGGCGGGCACGGCGCTCGCCGCGCGCCGCTTCAATGTCGCGCCCGCCATTCTCCTGATGCTGTCCGGCGTCGGCCTTGCCTTCGTGCCGGGCATGCCGCCGGTCGAGCTGCCGCCGGAACTGGTGCTGCTGATGGTGCTGCCGCCGTTGATCTACTCGGCGAGCGTCGCGATGAGCTGGCGCGAGTTCAGGAACAATCTGCGCCCGATCGTGCTACTCGCCGTGGGCGCGGTGATCTTCACCGCGGCGATGGTGGCGACCGCCACGCACTACCTGATCGGCCTGCCCTGGACCATCGGCTTCCTGTTAGGGGCCATCGTCGCGCCGCCCGACGTGGTGGCGCCGCTCGCGATCGCGCGCCGGCTCAACATGCCGCGCCGGATCCTGGTCGTGCTCGAGGGTGAAGGGCTCGCCAACGACGCCACCGCGCTGATCCTCTACCGCTTCGCGCTTGCCGCCATCATGGTTGGACATTTTTCGTTGCCGTTGGCCGCCGGTGAGTTCTCCCTCATCGTCGCCGGCGAGATCGCCTTCGGCATCGGCGTCGGCTGGCTCTCCTTGCGCTTCCGCAAATGGTCCAGGGATCCGCAGGTCGAGCTCACGCTGTCGCTGATCACGCCCTATGTCTCCTACTGGCTGCCCGAGCATGTCGGCGGCTCCGGCGTGATCGCCACCGTCGCCTGCGGCCTCTATGTGAGCTGGAACGGGCCGCTGCTGATCTCGTCCGCGACGCGCCTGCAAGGCATCTTCTTCTGGGACCTCGTGATCTACATGATCGAGGGCTTGCTGTTCCTGCTCACCGGCTTCCAGATGCGCGCGCTCTACGAGAAGTCGAAGGCGTTCCCGCTCGACGACATCATGATCGCGACCGCCGTGGTCGTGGTGATCATCGTCATCGCGCGCTTTGCCTGGCTCTATCCCGCGATCTATCTGCCGCGGATACTCAGCAAGTCGCTGCGCGAGCGCGATCCGTCGCCGCCCTGGCAATGGGCGTTCACGCTCGCCTTCACCGGCGTGCGCGGCGCGGTGTCGCTCGCGGCTGCGCTGGCGCTGCCGTTCACGCTGCCGGGCGGCGAGGCCTTTCCGTTCCGCGACCTGATCCTGTTCGTCGCCTTCGGCGTCATCTTCATCACGCTGGTCGGAATCGGCCTCGGCCTGCCGCCGGTGGTGCGATGGCTCGGCATCGCCGATGCCGGCCGCAGCGAGCACTTCGCCGAGCACGAAGCCGAGATTGCCGCGCGGCGTCAGGCGCTCGATGCCGCCTTGCGATCGCTGGACGCGCTGACCGAGGAGAAGGACGTATCCGAGGAGGTGGTGCGTCTCCTGCGCGCGCGCCACGATATCCGCGTCAACCAGCTTCCGGACTCGCTCGACCCCACCCATCATGACGTCTCCGCCGCCGGCACCGCACTGACGCGCGAGCTGATCGTTGCCGAGCGCAAGTTCATTCACGACCTCTTGCGCGACGGCCAGATCACCGACGAGACGCGGCGCCGGATCGAGCGCGACCTCGATCTGGAAGAGGCCAGCCTGGCGAACAGGGAGTATCGGGGGGCGCCGCTATAGGTACACCAGAGCGTTGCAGGGTTAGGTTTGGTAGAGTCTCGTGGCTACCAACTCGCGCCACAACTGCTTCCTGAAGTTATGGGTCCCGGCCTTCGCCGGGACGACACCAAATATGTTGGGCCGCTGTCGCGCCACAACCTCTCTTCGTCGTCCCGGACAAGCGCAGCGAAGCGGAGCGCAGATCCGGGACCTACAACCCCAGAATTTGGTTTGGCGAAGACTCGTAGTTGTCAACTTCGCGCCACGACTCGAGCCCGGGGTAATGGGTCCTGGCTTTTGCCAGGACGACAGCGATAAAATAGACGACACTGTTGCCTCGTCATTGCGAGCGCAGCGAAGCAATCCAGACTTCCGCCGCGGAAAAATTCTGGATTGCTTCGCTGCGCTCGCAATGACGATTGTTGAAACGTCGGAGCAAACTACCGCTTCCCGCAAAACTCCCCAATCGCCGCCGCCACGGCCGTCACTATCAACTCCTGCCGCTCCGGAGAGTTCATCGCCATCTCCTCGTCGCGGTTGATGATGGAGCCGGCTTCGAGCAGCACCGCGGCACTTCGGGTCTGGGCGAGCACGATGAGGGCGTCATAGCGATAGACACCGACATCCTTATCGAGCAACTGGCGGCGGTAGCGCCCCATCAGCGGCAGGGTGTATTGGCTGGCGTATTGCAGGCCGCGGCCCCTCAGCTCCTTGCCCAGGAGCCGGGCGAACGCCAGGCTCGCGCCGAACCTCGGATTGCGCTTCGACACGAACAGCGAGTAGCCGCTGAAGCGGTCGCTGAACCAGCCCCTGGCGCCTTCGAACTCCCACTCCTCGAGCAGCTTGTCCGGCACCGAGTCGTGGTGGATCGACAGGACGAGATCGGCATGCGCATCATTGGCTGCGGCGGCGCGCTTGAACAGGCTCGGCCTTGCCTTGCCGTCCGTGACAAGGACCCGGGTCGCGGCGAAGCCTTCCGACTTCAATCGCTCGCCGATCAGCTTTGCCAGGTGCAAATTGAAGCCGAATTCCGGATCGTTGCGCGCGCTCATCGCGCCGAACGCCTCCGGCGTATGCCCGACATCAAGGATGATCCGGAATCTGCGCGGCTCGCATTCGACCGCCACAGGCATCTTTTGCCTGACTTTCGCAACTTTCCGGGCCGGCGCGGCGTGGCCGCGATCGATCTGCGGGACCATAAGCACGACCAGCGAGACGACGATGGCTGTGAGGATACCCCGCGACGACAAGCCCTACTCCGCTGCCGCGATCCGGGGCCGACCGACGAAGCCCGTAGCGTCGCCAAAACGTTCCAGCATCACCGCGGGCAGGTCCTTGGTCTTGCTGGTGACACAGGCGCCGGAGCGCACCGCGTAGCGATCCTGACGCGCGGCCTGCGGTGGGGGCTCGCCCTGCTGGAGCGCACGCGCCAGATCCATCACGGTCTTGCGGAAATGCATGATGCCGAGATCGGTCGGGCCGAGATGCTCACGGGTGCGGTCGGCGATCGGGCCCTGGCTGTCCTGCACAGCGGCGTCCTGCTCGGAGACACCCTTGATGCCGGTGTAGCTTTTGGTCTTCTGCAGCTTGCGGTCGATCAGGTAGTCGTTGCCCTTGTGACGCAGCGGCACGTAGTTGTCGTCGACCTCCGCGATCACGCCGTTGCCGCGATCGTAGGCATCGCGCTCTCCTTGCGTCAGCGGCCGCTCCGGATTCCAGGCATAGGTGTAGATCCAGCAGTTGGTATCGGTCACCGGCAGGAAGGTCTGGCCAAAGATGTTTTCGCCCGGCATCGCGCTCGGGGCATAGGCGTGGAATGGCATCAGGAACTGCGCGATGCGCCAGTAGATGTTGTCGCCGCCGGTGAGCCGGCCGCCGGCGATCGTCAGGCCCGCGTCGTGCGGATTGATCTTGATCACGGGGCGCGGATCCTCCGCGATCCAGCGCATGTGATCGGTATTCATGCGCACAAGCGGATTCACAAAGTGTTTCTTGCTGTCGAGGATCTCGTTCTCCTCCTTGTCGAAGGAGAGATGCGCGAAGGTGAAATGCGCGGTGTCGATCGAGCCCTCCAGCGCCTGCACCCAGTTGCAGTCCTGCCACTTCTTGCTGACGTAGCGATGCGAGGCCGGCAGCAGCGCCATTTCGAGATCGGGCAGCTCCGGCATCACATCGGCCGGACCCATATAGGCCCAGATCATCTCGCCCCATTCCCGCACCGGATAGGATTTGATGCGGATGAGATTTTTGGCGTTGAGATCGGGATAGGACGTCGGCATGTCGACGCAGCGGCCATCCGTGTCGAACTTCCAGCCGTGATAGACGCAGCGGATGCCGCATTCCTCGTTGCGTCCGAGCCAGAGATTGGCGCCGCGATGCGGGCAATACTGGCCGATGACGCCGACGACGCCGCGCGTATCGCGGAAGGCGAGCAGTTCCTCGCCGAGCACGATGATCTTCTTCGGCTCCCCGTCGGGCTCGGGGAGCTCTTCGGACAGCAGGACGGGGATCCAGAACCGGCGCAACAGCTCGCCCATGCCCGTTCCAGGACCGGACTCGGTCAGGAATTTGTTGTCCTCGGCGCGGAGCATGGCGGATCCTCCCGACGTTGTTTTTGGGAAGATTGGCGCGGGAACGGAAGGACGTCAACGCGCGAACGGCTTCGTAGGGCGGGTTAGCAAAACGTAGCCGCTTTTCTCGCCGCGGTCCCATGGCGGATTACGCTTCGCTAATCCGCGCTATGCACCTCTAAACCGGCCGCTCCCCCTTCACGGTCACGCGCGTCCCTGACCGCGTGTGCGGCCAGTAATCCCACATCGCGCGGTGCTGGGTGCAGCGGTTGTCCCAGAAGGCGATGGCGTTCTCGGTCCAGCGGAAGCGGCACTGGAACAGCGGGTTTTCGGCGTGCTGGTAGAGATAGGCGAGCATCGCGTCGCTCTCGTCGCGGGGGATGCCGTTGATGTGGCGGGTGAAGCCGCGGTTGACGTAGAGAGCTTTCTTCCCGGTCACCGGATGCGTGCGCACCACGGGGTGTTCGGCATGCGGATAGGAGGGACGGTCGGCGACGCCGTAATTGGCGTAGAGCCCGCGGTAGATCGGCTCGCCGTCGTGCAGCGCGGTGAGACCGTCGAGATAAGTCTTCATGCGGTCCGACAGCGCCTCATAGGCCGCATACATGTTGGCGAACAGCGTGTCGCCGCCGCGCGGCGGGCATTGCTTGATGTAGAGGATCGAGCCCATCGGCGGCTCGAGATCGCAGGACACGTCGGAATGCCAGCCCTCGCCGTTGGCGCGCGGCGAGTTCTTGTCGGCGTAGATCTTCATCAGCGCAGGATCTTCGTCCTCGTGGGGCGCGGCGGGATGGAAATGCAGCTCTCCGAACTTGCGGCCAAAGGCGAGATGCTCTTTCGGTGCGATGTGCTGATCGCGAAAGAAGATGACGAGGTTCTCGGCGAGCGCACGATGGATCTCGTCCATCTGGCGGTTGGAGCGCGCATCGTCCGAGACGAGCTTGCCGATGTCGACACCGGTGATTTCCGCGCCGATGATCGGGGTGAGCTTTTCGACCGCGATGGTTTCGTATGGCGCGCCATCTTCGGCCATGTGGCGATAGCGCGGACCCTGCTTGCCGGCGAGTGAGCTCATGGCGTGTCTCCCGATCGTTTTGATTGGGGATTATCGTAGCCCGGATGGAGCGAAGCGCAATCCGGGAACGGTTTGTCGGCGTACGAGAGGCCCCGGATTACGCTGCGCTCCATCCGGCCTACATGCGCACCGCAAACTCAGGCGTCGTCCCGGACAAGCGCAGCGAAGCGGAGCGCCGATCCAGGACCCAACCACACGATTGGGTTTGGCGAAGACTGGCAACCGCAGTCTCGCACCATAACCATGTCCTGTGATTATGGGTCCCGGCCTTCGCCGGGACGACGGCGGCCCGTGGGGCACGAGCGGAGCAAGATCACTCCGCCGCAGTCACCGGCACCTGCGCGCTCTGGCCGTAGCGCTGGTCGATGTAGTCGATCACCAGCGCCTTGAAGTCGGCCGCGATCGTGGGCCCGCGCAGCGTGCGGAACTTCTTGCCATCAACGAAGACCGGCGCCGCCGGCGCTTCGCCGGTGCCGGGCAGCGAGATGCCGATATTGGCGTGCTTGGACTCGCCGGGGCCGTTGACGATGCAGCCCATCACCGCAACGTTGAGCTCTTCCACGCCCGGATATTTCGTCTTCCAGGTCGGCATCTCGTCGCGGATGAAATCCTGGATCGAGCGCGCCAGCTCCTGGAACGTGGTGGAGGTGGTGCGGCCGCAGCCCGGGCAGGCCGCAACCAGCGGCACGAAGGTACGGAAGCCCATGGTCTGCAGCAATTCCTGGCCGACCTGCACCTCGCGGGTGCGGTCGCCGCCGGGCTCCGGCGTCAGCGAGATGCGGATGGTGTCGCCAATGCCCTGCTGCAAGAGGATGCCGAGCGCGGCGGACGAGGCGACGATGCCCTTCGAGCCCATGCCGGCCTCGGTGAGACCGAGATGGATGGCGTAGTCGGAACGCGATGCGAGATCCTGATAGACCGCGATCAGGTCCTGGACCTGCGAGACCTTGGCCGAGAGGATAATGCGGTCCTTGGACATGCCGAACTCTTCGGCGCGCGCGGCCGAAAGCAGCGCGGACTGCACCATGGCCTCGCGCGTCACCGCGCGCACGTCGCGCGGATTGGCGGACGCCGCGTTCTCGTCCATCAGTTTGGTGAGGAGTTCCTGGTCGAGCGAGCCCCAATTGGCGCCGATGCGCACCGGCTTGTTGTTCTTGTTGGCGATCTCGATGATGTCGGCGAACTGCGTGTCGCGCTTGTCCTTGAAGCCGACATTGCCGGGATTGATGCGGTACTTGTCGAGCGCCTCGGCGCAGGCCGGATGCTCGGCGAGCAGCTTGTGGCCGATATAGTGGAAGTCGCCGATCAAAGGCGTGGTGACGCCACGCTTGCGCAGGCCGTCGCGGATATGCGGAACGGCGGCGGCCGCCTCTTCGCGGTCCACCGTGATGCGGACCATTTCGGAGCCGGCGCGCGCGAGCGCTGCGACCTGGGCGATGGTGCCGTCGATGTCGGCGGTGTCGGTGTTGGTCATCGACTGCACGACGATCGGCGCGCCGCCGCCGACGGCGACGTTGCCGACCTTGACCTGGGTGGTCTGGTGCCGGGGCGCGGGGCCCGCGATGTCGGAATCGATGGTGTTTTCGAGCTTGTTCATGGGGTCCAAATATCAGGTTTTGGTGACGTTCAGCAATGCATCACGCGGCGCCGCAGCCGTTTGGCTGGGACGGTTAACCAGAAAAAGCCCAGCAATTACAAGGAGGGCGGCCGCCCCGAAAGCCAGGCTCAGGCTGTCGTGCATGATGAAATAGCTACCCACCACGCCAAACAAAGGGGTGATGAAGGTAAAAGCCGACAATTTGCTGGCCGAATAGGCCTTCACCAACGCGAACCAAAGCGTGAACGTGGTTCCTACCACCCAGATCGCCTGGAAGGCCAATAAGGCCAGGGAGAGCGGCGCGGGCGTGTGGGTGATGGATTCGCCGAACAGCCAAGCGGCCCCGCCCAGGATCGGGATCGAGGTCGCGACCTGATAGCCCAGCGCCTTCTCTGGCGCGGCGAGGCGTAGCCGCGTGCCCTTGGCGACCAGCGTGGTGGCCGCCCACAGCGATGCACCGCCAACGATCATGAGGTCGCCCAGCAGCACCTTGGCATCGACATCCGGCTGCGGCACGCCGATCGCCAGCGCGACCCCGGCAAAGCTCACGGCAAGCCCCAGCCATTGCGATCCGCCAAGCCGCTCGCCGAGCATCTGGTAGGAGCCGAGCGCGACGAAGAACGGCGCTGTGTAGAGGAACACCACCGCGCGGGACGCCGATGTAAATCGCAGGCCCTGGAAGATCAGTACGAACTCGAGGCCGAACATCAGCCCGGCGATCAGGCCGGGCTTCCACGTGCCGTCGCGCTCGAAGAATTTGACGCCGCGAAGGGTACCGATGATGAACAGCACCGGCAGTGCGCCGATCGAGCGGAACATCGCCTGGAGCATCGGCGGCACATCTGGGAGCACCAGCTTCACCGCGATCTGGTTGAATCCCCAGGTCAGGCACAGCATGAGCATCAGGGCGATGGCGCCGGCACCGAGAGGGCGGCCGGCGGACGGTATGGCTTGTGGTGAGGACATGTCTTCCCGAAGGCCGGCTTAGCGCCGTTGTTGCTTGATTGATCAGACTGTGGGCCCTTCACCTCTCCCCTCGGGAGAGGTAGGCACCGCTGCTTTGGCTCGAGCCGATCGCATCTTTTTAAGAAGCTTTCTGACAATGGGTGCAGGTGCCCGTGATCTCGACCACGGACAGTTTCGGTGCAAAGCCTGAGGCGCGCGCGGCGGCGTTGAGGTCTTGGGCGAAGGACGCCGACGGGATCTCGCCGACGAGGCCGCAGCGCTCGCAGATCAGGAACGCGACCGCGGAGGTCGCATCATGGTCATGGGCGGCGCAGGCGAGATAGGCGTTGCGGCTTTCGATGCGGTGCACGAGGCCGTTGGCCATCAAGAAATCGAGAGCGCGGTATACGGTGATCGGCGCCGGCCGCGGCATCGACTTGGCGAGCTCGTCGATCACCTCGTAGGCGCCGAGCGGACGATGGCTGGAGAGCAACGCCCCCAGCACCTGGCGGCGAATCGGCGTGAATTTCTGCGCGCGCTGCTCGCAGACCTCCTCGGCATGCGCCAGCGCGTCCGCTGTGCAGCGGCCGTGATCGTGATCAGGCGCGGGAAAGGCCGGCTTCGCGAGGGTCATACCGCTAACATTTTAGCATTTCGGCCGGGGAACCCAAAGCGCGACCGCTTAAATGGCTGCCAGCCATGCTTTTCCGGCGGGACAGCCCTTCCATTAAACCGCCATGAAGTAATCATAAGCTTGCTTATTATATCCAAGCTTATTGGAGACAAGCTTATGAGCCGCGGGTCCGTGGACCAGAACTTCCTGTTTACGCTTGGTGAGCTCTACCGCCTGCTGCGCGTCTATGCCGACAAGGAGGCGTCGCGCTTCGGCATCACCCGCGCGCAATGGGCGGTGCTGGCCAAGGTCGAGCGCAGCGAGGGCATGAAGCAGTCGGAGCTCGCCGAGCTTCTCGAGATGCAGCCGATCACGCTGACGCGCCTGATCGACAAGCTCTGTGACAACGACTGGATCGAGCGCCGCAGCGATGCCTCGGACCGCCGCGTCAAGCGCCTGTACCTCAAGAAGGCCGGGCGACAATTGCTCGGCCGGATGAGCGGCCTGCGGTCCGAAATCACCGCCAACGCACTCGACGGCATCAATCCGGCGGACGCCCACCGTTTTCTCACCCAACTCCAAACAATCAAAGAAAACGTGCGTAACGCGACCCAGAACAGCGGTGCGGAACAGGCGCGTAAGGAGCAGCGCTATGGCTGATCAGGTCCTGAAATTCCAGCCCGAGCAGAAAATCGACAGCGGCAAGCCCACCAAGAAAGCCGGCACCGCGCCGCGCCGCCGCCTCATCGCAGGACTGCGGCGCTACCGCCGCTTCCTGCTCATGGTCGTGCTGCCGATCGTCGCCGCCATCGGCGGCATTGCCTTCTATCTCAATGGCGGCCGCTATGTCGGTACCGATGATGCCTATGTCGGCGCCCAGAAGGTGCTGGTGACGCCCGACATCTCCGGCAAGATCGAGAAGGTCGTCGTCAAGGAAGGGCAGCTCGTCAAGCAGGGTGACGAGTTGTTCGAGATCGATCCCGTGCCGTTCCGCCTCGCGGTGGACGAGGCCAAGGCGCAGCTCGCGCAGGCGCAGACGACCTATGACAATCTCCGCGCCAACATCAAGATCTACGGCGACATGCTCAATCTCGCCCAGCAGGGCGTCGACCTGAAGCAGCGCGACGTCGAGCGCAAGCAGGCTCTGGTGAAGAACAGCTACGGCTCGCAGCTCGACCTCGACAACGCGGCGAACGCGCTGGTCACGTCGGGTTCCATCGCGCAATATGTCAGGCAGCAGATCTCGACGGCCAAGACGCAGCTGCTCGGCGATCCCGACCTGCCGCTGGAAAAGTTCCCGCCTTACGCGCAGGCCAAGGCGAAGCTCGACAACGCCGAGCGCAATCTCGACCACGCCGTGGTGCGCGCGCCGATGGGCGGCGTCGCGACCCAGGTCGAGCAGATCCAGCTCGGTCGCTTCGTTGCCGCCGGCACGCCGGTGTTCTCGATCATCGACGTGGCCCATCCCTGGGTCGATGCCAATCCAAAGGAAAGCGACCTCACCTACGTCGCGGTCGGCCAGCCCGTCACGCTCGAGGTCGACGCGTTCCCGAACCACGTCTTCAAGGGCAAGATCGGCTCGCTCTCGCCGGGCACCGGCGCGCAGTTCGCGATCCTGCCGCCGCAGAATGCCACCGGCAACTTCGTCAAGGTCGTGCAGCGCGTGCCGATCAGGATCTATTTCGACGAGGACGACAAATACGTAAAGAAGCTGAAGGCCGGCATGAGTGTCTATGCCACCGTCGACACCGGCCACCAGCGCTCGCTTGCCGGTCTGCTTGGATTGTCGGCCAACGCGAACCAGGACAAGGACTGATCCGATGTCCGGTCCCGCGACCAATCTGATGGTCCCTGGCCTGCGCCGGAACATGGTGACGATCTGCGCCATGACCGCGACCATCATGCAGGCGCTGGATACCACCATCGCCAACGTCGCCCTGCCCTACATGCAGGGCACGCTGTCGGCCTCGCAAGACCAGATCAACTGGGTGCTGACCTCCTACATCGTCGCCGCCGCGATCATGACGGCGCCGGTCGGCTGGATCGCCAACCGGTACGGCCGCAAGCGCATCTTCATCATCTGCTCGGCCGGCTTCACCTTCGCCTCGGTGCTGTGCGGCCTCGCGCAGGACATCAACCAGATGGTGCTGTTCCGCCTGCTGCAGGGCGTGTTCGGCGCGGCACTGGTGCCGCTGTCGCAAGCCGTGATGCTCGACTATTACACGCTTCAGGAACGTGCCAAGGCGATGTCGATCTGGGGCATGGGCGTGATGATGGGCCCGATCATGGGCCCCTCGCTCGGTGCGTGGCTGACCGAGACCTATTCCTGGCACTGGGTGTTCTTCGTCAACCTGCCGTTCGGTGCGATCACCGTGCTCGGGCTGATCATCTTCATGGACGAGACCAAGAAGGACCTCAGCCTCAAATTCGACTGGTTCGGTTTCGGCGCGCTGGCGATCGCGATTGGCGCGCTCCAGCTCGCGCTCGACCGCGGCGAGCAGCTCGACTGGTTCGAGTCGGTCGAGATCGTGACCGAGTTCACCATCTCGGCCATCGCCTTCTACTATTTCTTCGCCCATTCCTTCACGACCTCGCGGCCGTTCATCCAGTTCGCGCTGTTCAAGGACCGCAACTTCCTCACCGGCTGCATCTTCATGACGGTGATGGGGCTCGTGCTGTACTCGACCATGGCGCTGGCCTCGCCCTACCTGCAGAACGTCATCGGCTATCCCATCATCACCGCCGGCGGCCTGCTCGCGAGCCGTGGCTTCGGCACGTTCTTCGCGATGATGCTGGTCGGCCGCCTGATGCGTTTCTTCGAAGCGCGCACGCTGATCATCTCGGGCCTGACGCTGACCGCCGGCTCGTTGTTCTGGATGACCGGCTGGACCGACCAGACCCAGGCGCCGGAGATCGTCGCCGTCAGCATCATCCAGGGTTTTGGCTTCGGCCTCGTCTTCGTGCCGCTCTCGACCGTGTCGTTCCTGTCGCTGCCGAACAATCTGCGCACCGACGGCACCTCGATGCTGACACTGCTCCGCAACGTCGCGAGCTCCGTGGGCATCTCGATCGTGATCGCCGAGCTGACGCAAGGCACGCGGCGGACCTATGCGATCCTGTCCGAGCACATCAACCCGTTCAACCATGCGCTCCAGATGCCGGACGTCAGCCGCATGATCGATCTCTCAAGCGACGCCGGCCGCGCCATGGCCGACCGTATCGTCAGCATCCAGGCGCAGATCATCGCGTTCGCACACGACTACCAGATCGTGATGATCTTCATCCTCTGCACCATCCCGCTCGCCCTGATGATCGGCTCGACCAAGGCCACCCTGCGCAAACAGACGGCGGGGCCGGAACATGCGGTGATGGAGTAGGTTTCGAGCGCACCACACACTCAGCTCGTCGTCCCGGACAAGCGAAGCGTCGGGCAGCGCGTAGCGCTGTCCCGTAGCGGAGCGCAGATCCGGGACCCATATGTGGACGGCCCCCGTGGCACAAGAGCTTTGTGAGGTTTGATCGGATCGCTTGCGTCCATGTGTCCGGCCTGTTGGTGCGGCGTGTTGGGCCGCTGGCCAAGATGGTTTCCGCGACGCGAGTTCCAATCAACCACGCGACCTCGTTCGGCCGATGGGTCCCACGGATTTGCTCGCATCT
>NZ_LUUB01000098.1:2176-58193 GCF_001641635.1 Bradyrhizobium centrolobii | reverse complement strand
CCGTCGTTCTTGTTGCGCGGCACATAGGGCTTCGCCAATTGCGGCGCGATCAGCTTGGCCGTGTGCCCCAGCTTGCCAAGCTCTCGCGCCAGGTGGTGGGCAGCCCCGCAGGCCTCGATCGCCACCACCGTCGGCGGCAGCTTGGCAAAGAACGCCCGCATCGCCTTGCGGCTCAGCCGCTTGCGAAGCACGACCGATTCCGATGCATCAACCCCATGCAATTGAAAAATATACTTCGACGTATCCATCCCAATGCGGATAATCTGGCTCACGGACGGCTCCTGCGAATGAGTTTCTGACAACCTCATTCTGGCACACTGATGCCGTAGGGGGCCGTCCACACCATCAACCACAGGATTGGGTTTGGCGAAGATTCGTCGTCGTGGGACTATCATCATCCGCGACGGATAGATTCTGCGGTATAGGTCCCGGCTTTCGCCGGGACGACGGTGTTCATTAGCTGCTTGCACCTGCCGCTACTGCAGATGCGCCAGATAATGCGCAAGCGCGGCGATCTCTTCCTCGCTCAGCGAATAGGCGACGTCGGCCATCGCCGCGACGCCGCCGCCGACGCGCTGGCCCGCCTTGTAGTCGTGCAGCGCCTTGACGAGATATTCCTCGCGCTGGCCGGCAAGCCGCGCCACCGCCTTGGTGCCGGCGTAGGTATCGGTGTGGCATGAGGCGCAGCGCCGCCCCACCGCGGCCTGTGCGCCCTTCTTCGACAGGTCCGGGTCCTTGTCCTCCGGTTCCTTGGGCGGCGTCAGCGAGGAGAAATAGGCCCCTAAATTGCGGATGTCCTCGTTACTGAGCTCCTCGACGATCGGCTGCATCTGGTCGTTCTTGCGCGAGCCGGAGCGGAAGAACACGAGCTGCCATTGCAGGAATTGATCGGGCTGACCGGCGAGCGAGGGGATGTTCTCGGTCTGCGAGATGCCGTTCTCGCCGTGGCAACCGGCGCAGACCGCGGCCTTTTCCTTGACGGCAGCGGTATCCGCGGCGTGGGCCGGGACGGCGCCGAGCGAAAGAAGTGCAAGCGCGCTGATTGCGTGCGAGATGAACTGCCGGCGCATGATTGAAAATTCCGATCTGACGGGCTCGTCACTCCGGCTCGCCGAGGAACGAGCCGGACTCCATAACCCTCTTCGCGGTCATGGGTTCCGGGCTCGCGCTGCACGTGATCCGGCGTGACCGCGCGTGAACTTCAAAAGAGAGAAGCTGCGGCCGCCATCGGGCCACCGCAGCCTCCGTGTCGTCGCGCGCTACTTCTTGCTGTAGCTGATGCGGTAGATCGCGCCGGCCCAGTCGTCGGCGACGAGGATCGAACCGTCCTTGGCGAGGATGATGTCATCGGGTCGGCCGAGATAGCCCTGGTCACCCTCGATCCAGCCGGAGGCGAACACCTCCTGCTTGGCGTTCTTGCCGTCGGGCCCGACGATCACGCGCATGATGCGGCCACCCTGGTACTTGTGACGATTCCAGGAGCCGTGCTCGGCGATCAGGATGTTGTTCTTGTACTCGGCAGGAAATTGGTCGCCGGTATAGAACTTCATGCCGAGCGGAGCGACGTGCGCGCCGAGATTCAGCGCGGGCGGCGTGAACTCGGAGCACTTGTGGCCCACCGCGAACTTCGGATCCGGAAGATCACCCTGGTGGCAGTAGGGATAGCCGAAATGCTCGCCCATCTTGTTGATCATGTTCAGCTTGTCGCTGGGCAGATCGTCGCTGACCCAGTCGCGGGCGTTCTCGGTGAACCAGTACTTGCCGGTGCGCGGATCGACGTCGCCGCCGACCGAGTTGCGGACGCCGAGCGCCCAGATTTCGGCGTTGCCGGTCTTGGGATCGACGCGCCGGATCTGCGAGACGCTGGTCGGCGGAATGCCGATGTTGAAGGGCGGTCCGAACGGAATGTAGAACCAGCCGTCCTTGTCGACCGCGATGTACTTCCAGCCATGCGCGGCATAGGACGGCATGTCGTCATAGACGACCTTGCCCTCGCCGAGATTGTCGAGCTTGGCTTCGGCGTCGTCGTAGCGGATCAGCTTGTCGACGGCGATGACGTAGAGCGCGCCGTCCCTGAAGGCGAGACCCGTGGGCATGTTCAGCCCCTTGAGGATGGTCTTGACCTCGCGCTTGCCGTTGTTGTCCTTGATCGCATAGACGTTGCCGAGGCCGAACGAGCCGACGAACAGCGTGCCCTTGTCGCCCCAGGCCATCTGCCGCGCCGCGAGAACGCCCGGCGCCCAGACCTCGATCTTGAAGCCCGGCGGCAGCTTGATCTTCTTCATCATCGCCGCGAGCTCGGCTTCCGACGCGCCGGTCGGCGGACCGGAGGGCGGCGCCAGACCCTTCTGCGCCTCGGTCTCGTCGCCCAGGAACCAGTCATCCGGCGGATGGGTCCAGAACTCCTTGGTGCCGGATTCGTATTTCTTCAGCGCCCGGCCTTGGTCCTGCTGTTGCTGCGCTTTCGCAACGCTGGTCCCCGCGAGAAGGGCAACCGCTGCAAGCGCCAAGACGGATCGATGGAATTTCATCGCGTCACTCCCCTAAGGCAGCCGTCAGGGCTGCACGTTATTTTGTTTTGCTAGTCGGGTAGGCGAAGTTCGGAGTCTGTCGAGAGATCAGACCAAAAAAGGTTAGCACATCTGCGAGCGGTGAGAAGCGCGTCGCGCGCGGTGCAGTTGGGCTCGATCAGAATTGAAATGGAATTTCCATGATCGCCCAACCGGCAGCGACAATGCTCTCGCTGCAACGCGGGATCAAACGACGCGCGCGACTAATTTGCAGGCAGCGGCCGATCTAGGAGACGACTGGATAAGGCCCGTCCTCGAACACGGCATCATGATAGCCCTTCGATCCGACCTCACGCGCCAGCGCACTGCGAAAGTCCATGGACTCGCGAAGGCTGTTCAGGACATGGGCAAAGTCGAATTCGGGCCGCCAGCCCAATTCGCGGCGCGCGCGATCGTTGACATAGACGCGGTCGATTGCCGGAAAGAGACGCCAGCCTCGCGCCGCATAGAGCCGCTCGCAATCGGCATAGAGCGCGCGCACCACGCCGGCCGCGTCGCGGGCAAGTGCTGCGAGATGATGCGGCTCGAACGGACTTGTGGCTGACACGATGTAGCGCGCAAAGCCGATTCGACCGGCCTTCTCGCTCGCGAGCAGATGAGCGCTCACGGCATCGGCGATATCAAGGCGGCGATACAGAAGCTCGTTAGCCTGCGCGTTCTCCAGCGCGTAAGCCGTCCGCATCGCCGGATCGTCATCGTCCTCCGGAAAGAAGCGAGAGGTCCTGAGGATGATGATCGGGAGACGGTGCTCGCGAAAGAACAGCTCGCACAAACTCTCCGCCATCAGCTTGGTGGTGCCGTAGATGTTCTTCGGCACCGACGGCAGATCCTCGGTGACCCAGACCGCCGCCTGTCCCGCCTCCGGCCGGAGCTGCGAGCCGAAAGCGCTCGTCGTACTGGTGAAGACGAAGCTCCGCACGCCGGCGGCGACGGCCGCCTCGAGCAGGTTGAGCGTGCCGGTGACGTTGGTGTCGACAAAATCCTGCTTGGCGTGGGTCGCTACATGCGGCTTGTGCAGCGTCGCGGTGTGGATCACGGCGCTGACGCCGTCCATCTGCGCCCTGACGAAGTCCGGATCGACGATCGAGCCGACGGCATCGGTGTAGGCTGATTCCTTCAAATCAACCCCATGCACAGTAGAACCGCGGCTCCGAAGCGTACGGAGAATGGCTTCCCCGAGGTGGCCCGCGCTGCCGGTGACCAGAAATTTCATTGCAAACCCAACACAGCCGCCAGCGGTGTGGCGGACCACGATCCGATCCGGTTTGGCTGGATGCTCTGGGAAAAATTGGAGCGGGCGAAGGGGCTCGAACCCTCGACCCCGACCTTGGCAAGGTCGTGCTCTACCACTGAGCTACACCCGCATCCTGTGTCCGCCGCATGACGCGCCGGCAACGGCTGTCGTATGCCAAAAGCGGACGGCGAATGCAACAGCTACCGGCAGGATAGATTCGCATTCGGAGCCCCTATATGGGCCCGATCCCGGTCAAATCGGCCAAAAATGGCTGGGAACTGGCGAATCGACTGCCCTGGATTGAAATTCGGCCGTCCCGGCCCAATTTTAGGAGCCAACAGCGAAGCATCTGCATTGGCGACGTGCTAAAGAGCCGCCATTCCAGACATCAGACGAGGGGATCCCGTGACGATCATCGACCAGGGTAACGGAGCGGCGGGCCCGGCTGCGGCCGATCTGATCAAGGACACGACCACCCAGACCTTCGTGAAGGACGTCATCGAGGAATCGAAGCGCCAGCCGGTGCTGATCGATTTCTGGGCGGAATGGTGCGGTCCCTGCCGCCAGCTTACTCCCATGCTGGAAAAGGCGGTCAAAGCGGCCAAGGGCAAGGTCAAGTTGGTCAAGATGAACATCGACCAGCACCCGGCGATCCCGGGCCAGATGGGCATCCAGTCGATCCCCGCCGTCATCGCCTTCGTCAACGGCCAGCCGGCCGACGGTTTCATGGGCGCGGTGCCCGAGAGCCAGGTCAATGCCTTCATCGAACGGCTGACCAAGGGCGTCACAGCGCCGGGCGAGGTCAATGTCGCCGAGATCCTGCAAGAGGCCGAGGCCGTGCTCGCCGAGGGCGACGCCGCCGCGGCGGCGCAGATCTATGCCGAGGTGCTTCAGCACGATTCGACCAACATCGCCGCGCTCGCCGGGCTCGCCAAGTGCTATGTCACCTCGGGCGCAATCGAGCAGGCCAAGCAGACGCTGGCCATGGTGCCGGAATCCAAGCGCAACGACCCCGCCGTGAAGGCCGTGCAGGCCGCGATCGATCTCGCCGAACAGGCCAAGTCGCTCGGCCCGATCGCGGAGCTGGAACAGAAAGTTGCCGCAAATCCGCTCGATCATCAGGCGCGCTTCGACCTTGCGACCGCGCTCAACGCCGAGGGCGACCGGGCGGCCGCCACCGACCAGTTGCTCGAGATCGTCAAGCGCGACCGCAAATGGAACGATGACGGCGCCCGCAAGCAGCTCGTGCAGTTCTTCGAGGCCTGGGGCGGCACGGATGATGCAACCGTCGAAGGACGAAAGCGCTTGTCGACGATCCTGTTTTCGTAGGCGCGGGACTTTTTGTTTGAGCACGATCTTGTCGGAAAGCCGCTGCACACTCTGCGCTAACGCGGTCGTTCGGATCCGGATCATGCTCTAGCGATGTCCGCGGGGACCGGGCAAAGATGCCGATCAATATCGAATATCGCGGCCCCACCGACCTTCCGGAGATCATCCCGGTGTTTCCGCTGCCGGGCGCGCTTTTGCTGCCGCGCGGCCAGATGCCGCTCAACATCTTCGAGCCGCGTTATCTCGCCATGGTCGACGACGCCTTGCGCGACGGCCATCGCCTGATCGGCATGATCCAGCCGGATGTGGCGCATTCGCCGAAGAATGCCGACAAGCCGGCGCTGTTCCGCGTCGGCTGCGTCGGCCGCATCACCCAGCTCGCCGAATCCGGCGACGGCCGCTACATCCTCGAGCTCACCGGGATCGCGCGCTTCAAGGTGGTCGAGGAGCTCGACGTGCTCACCGCCTATCGGCAATGCAAGGTGGACTTCTTCACCTTTGTCGACGACTTCACCGCGCGCATGGGCGAGGACGACGTCAATCGCGAGGCACTGCTTGCGGCGCTGGCGGACTTTTTGAAGGCCAACAACCTCAAGGTCGACTGGGAAGGCGTCGAGAGCGCGCCCAATGAAGCGCTCGTCAATGCGCTGGCCATGATGTCGCCCTATGGCCCGGCGGAAAAGCAAGCCATGCTGGAGGCGCCGGACCTCAAGACCCGCGCCGAGATCCTGATCGCGGTGACCGAGATGGATCTCGCCAAGAAGCGCACCAGCGGCGATCCGCCGCTGCAGTAGGCCGGCCGGCGGCGCTACCGCGGCTCCCGTCGACCCAGCCAGATGTGAAGCGGAAACATCAGGGCCAGGGAAAATCCGACGCCAAGGTGGGTCCAACTCATCCATGGCCTCGGATCCCAAATAATAGAGCCCGAACGCGGTCACGATCAGCACGGCATTGAACGCCGCCATGACCGATCCGGAAACGAGGTTCTTGCCGCTTCGCCACGATCGCCGCAGGTGCACGGGAATGAGGGCGCCCACCAGCAACAGCGCCAGCATCGCGATGCCGCCATGGACCATCAGCATGTTGGCGGCGATCTGCTGCCAGATCTCATCGCCGGCAACGTCCTTCTGCCAGTCGGCCGCGAGCCAACCGGCGCCGGTCAGAAACAGCGCCGCGAACACTGCGTAGAGCGAATAGCGAAACGATGTTCTAAGCCGCAAGGTGCACCGCCTGATGCCAGTCGGAGGTTATCTGAACGTCGCCGTCGGCCGAGATCAACAAGGCGCCGGCCTGGTAACATTCGAGCAGTTGGCCCGCATCGGTCCCGGAGATCATGACGACCTTGGTCAAGGCGTCGGCAACCATGCAGGAGGGCGCGCGAACCGTGACGCCGTCGATCAGGCTTGCCGGCCTCTGAGTTGCGGGATCAATCACCGCCGAACAGCCCGGGTCGCTGCTGTCGAACAGCTCGACGCGGCGCGCCGTTGAGGCCAGCGCTTGGTCGGCCACGTCGATGCGGCAGATCAATCGGCCGGGGTCGCGGGGATCGCGGACGTGAACCGCGCGCGGCTCCGCGCCAAAGGCCCGAAGGTCGCCACCGGCGTTCACCATGCCGCCTGGAATGCCAAAATCACGCAGCGCGGCGACCGCGCGGTCGACGGCGAAGCCCTTCGCTATGCCACCAAGGTCAATCGTGACATCGGTCGAACGAAAGTTGACCTGCTGGTCCGGAAGCAGCTCAATCGCGTCGGCGGAGCGCGCAATCGGCGCCGATGCCGGCTTATCCTTCAGGAGCGGCAACAACCCCATCGTCTGCAACGCCGGCGCGATCGTGATATCAAAAAGCCCGCCGGAGCGGCGATGCAGCTCAACGGCGGTCTGGAGCACCTCGAACGTCCACGCATGAACGCGCAAGGGGCGAATGCCGGCTTCGCGGTTGAGCCGGCTGACGTCGCTATCCGGCTCATGAAAGCTCATCAGCCGATGCACCTGTGCAACGGCATCGAATGCGGCGTCGATGGCGCCGTCCATGTCGGATCTGCGGGCGCCCGCAACCTCGATCTCCACGAAGGTGCCGAGCAGCGGCCTTGCGCGACGGATGCTATCGGAGGCGATTGCCATAAGCTGCCAGTATTCTTTTCACACCTTCGGTGACATGGGTCGACGACAGCGTCGCGCCGGCGATGTTCCTGATATCGCCGTTGATCTTGAGCGCACTGCCGCTGGTCTTGCCGACGAACTGTGCGAGCCAGCTCGGGCTCCTGATATCGCCGCCATAGGATTCGCGATATTCGAGGATCTCGACCTTGTGGACCGCACCCGCCGGCGTCAGCGCCACCGCGTAGTCGATGAAAAGGTGCTTGCCGACGACCCGGTCGAACACGAAGAAGCCGACGACCTTGCCGCCGGCCTCGGCTTTCCAGACTCGGCCCGCCTGGACTTCGGTAAAATGTGTCGCGGACGGAAATGCCTCCTTCTGCGCTTCGTCGATCGACAGATACCGAACGGCATAGGCGGGAGAGGCGACAGACATAATCGCTGCAGCCGGCAGGGTGTATCGAACCCAATTCATAGTCACCTCGCTCCTGGTCCTCTCATCAGCTCTTGCAAAGTTGTCCCAAGCGACCCTCTCGGCATCAAAAGAAGAACCCGACGCCGCCGAGGAACGAATCCGAAAGCGCGCCGGTAACGCTCTTGTCGATCACATGCTGATAGGTCGCCTTCAACACAATCTTCGGCGATGGAAACACTGCAAAACCGGCCGTGTGGTACTGTCGCTGACCCTGACCGGTCGGCAGATTGGCATCGGTGCCGGCGAAGCCGCCCGTCTGCAGGTTCATATAGGTGTAGCGGTAGAACGGCACTGCCTCCCACTCGCTGTTGAGAATCGTGCCGAGCGGGACATGATAGGCAATCTCGCCGGAATAGCCGTACATCGACTTGCCGACATTGTTGGTCGGATCCGAGTCGTTGTTGGCGCGCAGATTTTCCGGGTGCCCGAACTCGGCGCGGACATATTCACCGCGAACCTCGAGGCCCGTGTCGGGCACCCTGTAGCGGAATTCGGCGTCAAACATTGTGAGACTCGACCTGCCGAGGAAGTTACCGAGATCATCGTGCGAACCGCGCGGCGTCGTGTTCGGCGAGTAATAGGCGCTGACGCTTCCGGCGAAGCCGGCCCAGAATGTCGGTGTGAAGTCGAGCCGGCCCGACACGGCCGTGGCGTTGTTGAGTTGCTGGAAGTCGCCGAGTGGGGGCCTCGAGAATGCGAGTGCGGTTATGCCGTCAATGCCCGCGACATACGCCGTGCCGGGAAGCGGGACGGTCTTTGCCTCCGTGCGATTGTCGAAGGAGTCGCCGAAATCCTCGTTGCTGGTGCTGATCATCACCTGATATTTGAGGTCCTCGCTGATCGTGCCATAGACGCTGGTGGCCGGCACCTTCCAGGTCGACGGAATGAGGCCGTTGTAAAGTTCGGGCCGGAGCACGCTGTAAAATTGCGTGGGTTCGTGATGCTGATTGATGTAGCCGATCGGCACAAGATCGACGCCCGGCGAACGCCAGTTGAATTGGTCGATGATCTTGAAATCGATCCATATCTGCTCGATCTCGGCGGTGCCGTGCAGCTTGTCGTCGTTGTCAAATCCGGAGCCCGCGTGCTCAAACTCGATTTCCGCATTGAAGATGATGTTCGGGGTGATCGCATAGGTGGGCAGGAGAACGAACCTCTGCGCATCAAAACCCTTCTGCCACTGGCCACCGGCAGCGGGATTTTGCACGGTGCCGAAGTTGATCTCGCCATAGGCCCCGATGCTGAGACCGGGGACCGGAGAATCCGCAAGCCCGAGGATCGGTTTGTCCGACGCTGACGGCAGCGGCGGCAAGGCGATGAAGTCTTTCGACTTCGACTTGGTCGATTTCTCGGACGATTGGGCTTCGGGCTTTTGATCCTCGGGCTTGGCTGGCGCGTCCTTTGCTTCGGCGGATGGCGCGGCCGCATTGGCGCTCGTCAGCGATGCCGTTTTGGCCGCCCGCTTTGCGCCTGCATCAGCCGCCGGGCGATCCTGCTTCTGCTTCAGCTCCGTTTCGAGCTGCAGGATGCGCTGCTCCATCTTTTCCAGCTTCTTCAGCAACACGGCGTTCGCGTCACCATCCGCTGCGAAAGCTCCCCCAGAACTCAGGATCGATATCGCGGTCGCCGCCAGCAGAGCCGATCGGCTGGGGCATCGACGGGGTTCGAATCGAAATGCAAACGGACCAGTGGAAACGTGCCGTGACATGCGTGCCCCCGAATAATTGCGACATCCGGCCGCAGGAAAAACAGGCAAGAGCGTTCTTGGGAAGCAGAAGAGGGAGGTTCGTGACTAGAATCACTCCACATTAGAATTAGAATAAATAAAAGAAACTCCATCCCACTGCAGCGTGAGCAGTTGATATGACTGGAATCCCTACAGAAACAGACGAGTGGGACTAGGAGATGCACTCGCGCATGGCGGATTGAACTAAACCGTCCCGCCCTAGGAGTGACTGCGGATGCGTTTGCGCCCCGTGATCATCGCGCGCACGAGGTTCTCGCGCTGGAGAATCCCCATCAGCACCACGCCCGCAACGTGCAGCACGACGAGGACGATGACGACGTCCGAGGAATAGGTGTGGGTGTCCTCGACCCACCAGATGCCGAAGAAAGTGACCGTCACCGCCATCGCGCCTGAAATCGCGGAGACGGCGAGAGTCAGCAGCAGCGCCACCAGCATCAAGGTGCCGGCGGGATTGAGCCCGATATAGCGGCCGGTCATGCCGCGGCGCAGATTCAGAAGATAGCGCGGCGCGGCGCGAAGCCTGACGCCGACCATCCGGAAGCGCGCGTAGCGGCTTCCGAAAAAACCCCAGACGAGGCGAAAGGCCAACAGCCCGATCACCGTATACCCCGCGAAGCGGTGAAGCCCGTCATAGACGTTGGGCGTGAACCAGGCGAGCACGACGAAGCCGGCAAGAAGCCAGTGCCAGAGGCGCAGCGGGAGGTCCCAAACCGTGACCATCCGCGAAACGGTTCGATCCGCGGGGCTCCCTGTGGACGCCCCGCGCGCTTCTGGCACCGCTTCTTCCATCAATCCCGCTTCATTCCGCGCAGTTCACTTGGCGCAGTTCACTTGGCGCAGTTCACTTGGCGCAGTTCACTTGGCGATCGTGTGCTTCAGGCTGAGATCCTCGGGGCTGTAGAACAGCTCGTAGAGCTTGCCTTCCTTGACACCATAGACCTCATAGCACGAACCTTCGATCTTGGAGCGCCGCACCTCGTAGCCGGCCTCCTTGGCCTTGGCTTCGGCGTCGCTGGCAGGTTTCCACGATGCCTTGTCGAGCTTGGTGCAATTCTTGAAGCCGTCGGCCATGGCCGCCGACCCCATGCTCATCCCGATCGACAGTGCAATGGCAACAACACGAATGATCCTCACGAAAATCTCCTCCTCTTTCGTGTGCGCAACGCCTAGCGCGAAGCGTCATCGAAGGAAGCGAAGGTGATCGTAGAGTCAACTCGGTTCGGGCCGGAAATGCTTTAGAGGTATTCTAACGTGGAGCAAAAGATCAGCGCTCTCCGTATGCAGCGCTTGTTTGACACCTTGCTGCGGCCTTACGCCTCATGAGTTGAGATCAGACCTCAAGCTGCATCTCGCGTGGCGGGATACCGACGCCGCAGCCAGTCTGCCCAGGAGAGCCGACCGCGCACGCCGCGGCTGACGACGAAGCCCATGCCCTGTGCCTTCGCCTGCGAAAGAGCCAGCGGTAGGATCTTGCGGCTGAGCCCGCGCGCATCCCGGTATTGGCCGGCAAGCGCGACGAGGCTGATATCCTGGGGACCACCGATCTCCGCGCGTTCGCCGCGCTCACCATCAAACGCGCACGTCACTACATGATCGGCGACATCCGACGTGTCGACCGGATTGAACAGCGTCGTCGGCACCGGCCACACCGGAAGCCAAGCGAGGTTGGAAAGCATGCTGTCGAGCAGATAGTAGAACGGCATCGCGCGAACGACAGACCACGGAGTTGCGGAGGCACGGACCAGCCGTTCGCCGGCGAGCTTGACCCGGGCGTAAGGCAATGTGGCGCTCTCGAGGCCGACGATCGAGACGTGGAGGAAGTGCTGCACTGACACATCCTGACAGAGCGACAGCAGCCGCTCCGTTCCCTCGACGTCCACCGCGGAGGGAGACCGGAAGAAGTCCACAGGCCGAACCCCGCCGCGTCGTGCGATCGGCGAGTAGGTCGCCGCATTGATGACCATGTCGACGCCCTGCAGCGCCTCGCGCAGTCCGGCGCCCGTGGCGAGATCGCCGATCGCCCATTCAACGTCCGACCGCGTGCCCGGCGATCTCGCGAAGACCCGGACGCGATGGCCGTCGCGCACCAGGCGATGGACGATATCCTGGCCCAAGTGGCCCGTACCGCCGGTGACGAGTGTCAACGCCATGCTTCAACGCTCGTCTGTCTTGCGCACGGGCTCGCCCGTGGGAATGAGCACGGTCTCGCCAGTTGCGACGAGGGACAGTTCACCGCGCTCGTCGCCGGCGAGAAGCTCGGCGCGAGCGAATACCTGCCGGCGGCCGGCACGCACCGTCGTTCCCCGCGCGACGAAGTGATGACCAACGGCCGGCTTCAGGCAGTTCATCGAGAAATGCGATGCGGTGACCGAACCCACCAGGGACGCGGCGGCGAAGCCGCAGGCAGTGTCGAGCAGCGCCGCGATCAGGCCGGCGTGGAGGTGGCCGGAATATTGGGTGAGATCGTCACGCCAGGTCATACGGATGGTCGCTTCGCCATTTCCGGCCGCAACGACTTCGAACCCCGCGAGGCGGTTGAAGGCAGCGGACGCATTGACGGCGTTGAGCGTTTGCAGATCGAAACCGTCGGTGGTGCTCATGCACAGCTCCATTGTGGTGGCCGGTTCTCGAGATTGCTCCTGACCGCCTCGACGTGATTGTACGAGCCGAGCAATGCGGCCTGTTCGGCGGTTTCGGCGGCAAGACCGGTGGCCGCGTCGCAGGTCGTCGCCAGAGTGAGCAATCGTTTGGTAGCGCGGACCGCATCGGGGCTGCGGCCCGCGATCTCGCGCGCGATCGATAGCGCGGCCGCCAGCGGATCGTCGGCAAGGCCTGTCGCAAAGCCATAGGCGAGCGCCTGCTCGGCCGAGAACACGCGGCCCGTGTAGGTCAGCTCGCGCACGACATCCTCGCGTGCGAGGTGGCGCATGAGCTGCGTGCCGCCCATGTCGGGAACCAATCCCCATTTGGCCTCGATGATGCCGAGCCGGGTATCGGGTGCGAGATAGCGGAGGTCGGCTGCGAGCGCGAGCTGGAAGCCGCCGCCGAAGGCGACACCATGAAGCGCGGCAATCACGGGCACTGGCAGCTCGCGCCAGAGCCAGACGAGATGCTGCGCATAATTCGCGATGCCGTGGCTTCGGCGCGTCAGGTCGATGGACGGGAGGAGGGGATCACCGTCGGCAGTGGCCAGAAGACGTTCCAGGTCGAGGCCCGCGCAGAATGCACGGCCTTCGCCGGAGAGAACGACAGCGCGGACATCCCTGCGCTCACGCAGGCTCGTGCCGGCCTCTATCATCGCTTCGAACATCGCCGGATCGAGCGCATTCATTTTGTCGGGACGATTGAGCCGCACATGAGCCACCCCGTCGTCAATCGTCAGGCGAACACGATTCTCCATGACCAGGCTCCGGTTGAGCGCATGGCGCTTCATTTGAGGGCGCAGTCAGTAGCCGGCAATCGCCATCGCCACGACGGCACTGAGCGCCATCCAGCCGAAGTGGCGGCCGCGCGTCGCCCAGGCATTGGCGAAGGCCGCGAAGGCGAACACGCAGGCCAGCGTGGCGATGATCCAGTGCCGCGCCGGCTCCGAGGCCATCCAGGGCGTGGCGATCAGCAAGACGCCGCCGCCGATCCAGGCGACGGTCGAGGTCTGCCAGACCAGCCGGATCAGGGTGCGCAGCCGTTCCGGCTCGATGCGGGCGCGCGCGAAGACTTTGGTCTCGCCGAGAATTCCGTGAGTGAGGGCCACGGCGATCGTGGCCAGCCCGGCACATTGGAGCAACAGGTCGCGCATCGCCAAGTCTCCGTATAGTGCTGTCCATACAGTAGTGTATGGAGAGATAGGCGCTGGCGCGGCGACTGTCAATACACTACTGTATGGTCGAATTCTGGAACCGCAGATGACCGAACAGCTTTCCGCCGACGACTGGGTCAAAGAGGGACTCAAGACGCTCGCCAAGAACGGCTTCACCGCGCTCAAGGCCGATCCGCTCGCAAAGGCCATGGGCGTCTCGCGCGGCAGCTTCTATTGGCATTTTGCCGATCTCGGCGCGTTCCACGCGGCCGTGCTGAAGCGCTGGCGCGAAATCGCGGCCGAGCAGATCATCGCCGATGTCGAGGCCGACAGCGACGAGCCGCTGAAATCCCTGCTGCGCAGGTCCTTTGGCGCGCGGCTCGACCTGGAGCGGGCCGTGCGCAACTGGGCGGCGTTCGATCCGGCGGCGCAAGGCGCGGTCCGCGCGATCGACCGCCGCAGGCTCGACTATATCGAGACACTGCTGGAGAAACGGGGGCTCGCCTCGGCGATGGCACAGGCCCGCGCGCAAATTCTCTATTGGACGTTCCTCGGCTTCGCCCTGTCGGGCGCGCCAGTACCGGCGGTGCGGCTTCAGGCGCTGCTCGACGAGCTCTGGCAGATGGTTTCTGCCTGACCACCGGCCCGCGGTCGCCGCGATGGGCGGCCGGCACTTTCTGTGCTACAGCCAGCTGATCACCGGAGACCACGATGAACGCGACCACCGAACGCCCCGAAAACAGCGTCGATCCCAAATTGCTGGAGATCCTGGTCTGCCCGCTGACCAAGGGCCCGCTGGAATTCGATTCGACGCGGCAGGAACTGATCTCGCGCTCAGCCAAACTCGCCTATCCGATCCGCGACGGCATCCCGATCATGCTGCCGGAAGAGGCGCGGAAGATCGACTGAGGTAGGGGCCGCCTGACCTAGATGTGTTGCGCGATGACCGTGCAACATTCTCAGTGTCGTCCCGGCGAAGGCCGGGACCCATAACCACAGGAAGTGGTTTGGCGAGGGCTGGTGGTTACCAGCTTCGCGCCACAACTACTCCCTGGGGTTATGGGTCCCAGATCTGCGCTCCGCTTCGCTGCGCTTGTCCGGGACGACATGGGAGTGTGTGGCGCGAGCGCGCTCTTACAACGCCTCGCCCTTCAACAGCCTCGGCACCTCGCCCGTCAGTCCGGCGGCCTGGCGGATGAACAGGTTCTTGAGCGGCGGCGCGCGGTCGACGATGCCGAGGCCGATGTCGCGCACGGTGCGGAGCAGCGTCGACTTGTTGGAGAACAGGAAGTTCAGCGAGTTGGTGGCGACGCCCATTGCCATCGTATCGAAGCGCCGCCAGCGCTGGTAACGTTCGAGCACGTCGGCCTGGCCGATATCCATGCCGAGCCGCGCGGCGTCGACGACCACTTCGGCCAGCGCCGCGACATCCTTCAGACCCATGTTGAGGCCCTGACCGGCGATCGGATGGATGACATGGGCGGCATCGCCGACCAGCGCCAGGCGCTCGGCGATGAAGGAGCGCGCCACGAAATAGGACAGCGGGAACGCGCGCGGCTTGTCGAGCGCCTTCACCTCGCCGAGATGCAGGCCGAAGCGCTGCTCGAGCTCGCCGTGGAATTCCTCCTCGCTCAAGCCAACGATGCGCGCGGCTTCCGCGCGGCGCTCGGTCCACACCAGCGAGGAGCGTTTTCCGGTGAGCGGCAGGATCGCGAAGGGACCTGAGGGCAAGAAGTGCTCTTCGGCACGCCCCTCGTGGTCACGCTCATGGCCGACAGTGACGACGATGCCGGACTGATCATACTCCCAGCCATGGGTGACGATGCCGGCGCGCTCGCGCAGCTTCGATCTTGCACCATCGGCGGCGATCAAGAGGCTCGCGGCAACCACGCTGCCATCGCCAAGCGTCACGTCGATGCCATCGGGGCGCGAATCGTAGGACGTCACCGCGGTGGCGCGGAGATCGACGCCCGCAGCTTCCGCGCGCGCCACCAGCACATCGATCAGGCGGCAGTTCTCGATCATATGCGCAAAGGGTTCGCCCGGCTCGACATCGCCGGCGAAGGTCAGAAACACCGGACGCATGGCGTCCTCCAGCTTTGAATCGGTGACGACCATGTCGAGGATCGGCTGCGCCTGATCCTTGACGTCGTCCCAGGCGCCGATCGCCTCGAACAGCCGGCGGCAGGCCGCCACGATCGCGGTCGCGCGCGGGTCGCGGCTCGGCCGCGTCGCAAGCGCGGGGTCGGCGACGATGACGGGCACGTCAGGCCCGAGCCCCTGGCGCAGCGCCAGCGCCAGCGCCAGGCCCGCAAACGCGCCGCCGCCAATGACAATGCTACCCTGTACCGACATACCAAAATTCCCGACCAACTCTTGGTCTTGCTAGCAGACTTGAGGTGGGCGAAACAGTGCGGTGAAACAAGGGCGGAAGGCCCCCATTTCGTCATTCCGGGAAGCGCGCGAGCGCGAACCAGGAATCCAGAGGTTGTCGGCTCGAGATTCCGGGTTCACTAAGCGTGCCCCGAAATGTCGAGATCCTTTTGAAAGCACCGCCATGTCCAAAAGCCTGATCGACCTCATTTCGATCCTCGACCTCGAGCAGCTCGAGGTGAACCTATTCCGCGGCAACAGCCCGAAGACGAGCTGGCAGCGGGTGTTCGGCGGGCAGGTGATCGGGCAGGCGATGGTTGCGGCCTGCCGCACGGTCGAGGGCCGGCTGCCGCACTCGCTGCACTGCTATTTCATCCTGCCGGGCGATCCGCAGATCCCGATCATCTACCAGGTCGAGCGCTTGCGCGACGGCAAGAGCTATTCGACCCGCCGCGTCACCGCGATCCAGCATGGCAACGCGATCTTCTCGATCATGGTGTCGTTCCATGCCGAGGAGGAGGGCGCCTTCGATCACCAGGACAAAATGCCCGACGTGCCGCCGCCGGAGAAGCTCACGGCGGAGGAGGTGGCGAAGCAGCCGATGTTCCGCGAGATGCCGGAATTCATCCGCCGCTACTACGAGTCCGATCGTCCGATCGAGCTGCGCCCGGTTGAGATCGGCCGCTATTTCGGCCAGAAGATCGACGACGGCCGCATCAATGTCTGGATCAAGACCGCGGCCAAACTGCCCGACGATCCGGCGCTGCACATGTGCGCTCTGGCCTATGCGTCGGATTTTTCACTGCTCGATGCGGTGATGGCCCGCTACGGCCGCACGCTGTTCGACAAGTGCATGATGCCGGCGAGCCTCGATCACGCGATGTGGTTTCACCGCCCCTTCCGCGCCGACGAATGGCTGCTCTACGCGCAGGATTCTCCGAGCGCGCAAGGCGGCCGCGGATTGACCCGCGGCCTGATCTTCAAGCCTGACGGCACGCTGGTAGCCTCCGTCGCGCAGGAAGGCTCCGTGCGCGAGCGGAGATAGTTCAGAAACCGTGAGCGGCGCCTCCCCGGCCAACGAGCTCGGTCTGCGACGCCGTCCAGTTCATGATCCAGCGATACACCCAGGGAATCGGGATGATGAAGCTGAACAGAATCGCGGCCACGATTCCGCGCCAGAGAATTCCCAGTCCGCTGCCCTGGAAGACGATCTCGCGTCGCGTGCCCTGAATGCTGCGACACATCCAGCGAAGCTGGGCCGCGGCGACCCAGGCCCAGCCGATGATCGTGATGACGGAGATCGCGAACAACAGGTTCCAGCCGATATAGGCCCACACTGAGCCCGTGAAGCTGAGAGCGAGCGACTGCCCGTTGGAGGCGAGGTTCGCGACCATCCATTTGATCAGGAGCCAGTAAAGAACGAGCTGGACGATGAACAGCAGGTTGCCGAGCAGCTGGACGCCGCTGTAGCCGATTGCGATCGCCAGAACGATGAAGCCGAAAAACCAAGGCACCAACGTCATCGCATTGCCGGTGAAGCTGAGATTGGGCCGCCCCGGGACTTTCACGCAGGACACGATCCACTTCGTGTACCAGACGAACACCCATGGCACCGGGATGATGAAGCACATGCCGATCAGCATCACGATGCTGCGCCACGTGAACTCGAGGATGCCGAAATCGACCGACAGCGATCCTCCGCCGGCACTTCCATAGCCACTGGCGCCCATCATCGGCGGACCGCCGGCCGGGACCATTGGTGGAGCACCGCCGCCCCCAATCAATCCGGGAATTTCGGCGGCCTTCTGCCAGCCGGCCATGCCTTCGGTCCACACCAGCGTATCGGGACGGACGACGCCTTGGGCGACGAGGTCGCGGAATTGCGCTTCGGGATAGGGTCCCTGCTGCTTGCCCTCGGATGCGTAAAACCAACTCGCCATGAAGCGCCCCTTCAACCTCAAAATACTTATGTGCCGTTCGACACGCGCAGGTTCACCGCATCCATGCCAAAAATGCATTGTGGAGGATGAACGGCTGCCCTGTACAGAGGCGGGGACCGGGAGCCTCACGCGTTTTTCCCCTTCAATCTGCAACTTTTTTGTGCCATTTGCCCGGAAAGATGCCAGATTGACGCAGCGCCGTTCACATGCGGCGTGGCGTAGCCCGGGGAATAGGCCTGACCATGAAACTCGTCGTCGCGATCATCAAACCCTTCAAGCTCGATGAGGTCCGTCAGGCGCTGACGGCGATCGGCGTCCACGGCATGACCGTGACAGAAGTGAAGGGCTATGGCCGCCAGAAGGGCCATACCGAGATCTATCGCGGTGCCGAATATGTCGTGAATTTCCTGCCGAAGCTGCGGATCGAGATCGCGGTCCCCTCCGACATCGCCGACAAGGCAGTCAGCGTGATCACCTCGACCGCGCGCACGGGCCAGATCGGCGACGGCAAGATCTTCGTCACGCCGATCGACCACGCGCTGCGCATCCGCACCGGCGAAACCGACAGCGACGCGCTCTAACACTGTCTTTTTCGATCGCACCGGCAACGTTGCCGCAGCGAGCGACGCTACTTGTATGCTGGGGGTAACGACATGGCGGGATTCTTGCGCCGCGCAGCGAGCATTGCTGCGCCGATCGGACTTGTGTCCGTCATTGCGTCGCCGGCGCATGCCGCGGCCGCCGACATCAGCACCGCCGACACCGCCTGGATGATTGTCGCCACCGCCCTGGTGCTGATGATGACGATCCCCGGGCTCGCGCTGTTCTATTCCGGCATGGTGCGCAAGAAGAACGTGCTTGCCACCATGGCGCAGAGTCTGGCCGCGGTGACGCTGATCTCGATTCTCTGGGTCGCGTTCGGCTATTCGCTCTGCTTCGTCGGCGACGGGCCGTGGCTCGGCACGCTCGACCGCTGGTTTCTCGCCGGCATGACGATGGACAGTGTCAACCCGGCGGCCAAGACGATTCCGGAAGCGCTGTTCATGCTCTACCAGATGACGTTCGCCATCATCACGGTGGCGCTGGTGGCAGGCTCGGTCGCCGACCGCATGCGCTTCTCCGCCTATCTGTTGTTCTCCATCGCCTGGTTCATCTTCGTCTACATTCCGCTGGCACACTGGGAGTGGGGCGGCGGCTTCCTGGCCAGCATGGGCGTGCTCGATTTCGCCGGCGGCCTGGTGGTGCATCTGTCCGCCGGCACCGGCGGCCTCGTGGCAGCGAAGGTGATGGGACGCCGTCACGGCTACGGCACTGACAATCTCTCGCCGTTCGATCTCTCGCTCGCCGTGATGGGCACGGGGCTGTTGTGGGTGGGCTGGTTCGGCTTCAACGGCGGCTCGGCGGGCGCGGCCAATGCACGCGCCGTCATGGCGATCATCGCGACGCATCTCGCCGCCTGCTCCGGCGCGGTGACCTGGGGCGCGATCGAATGGTCGACCCGGCGCAAGCCCTCAGTGCTCGGCATGATCTCCGGCGCCGTCGCCGGGCTCGGCACCATCACGCCGGCCTCCGGCTTCGTCGCGCCCTGGCACGGCATCGTCATCGGGGTGATTGCCGGGGCGGTTTGCTACTGGGCCTGCACCTGGCTGAAGCACCGCTTCAAGTACGACGACTCCCTCGACGTGTTCGGCGTCCACGGCATCGGCGGGCTGACCGGCACCCTGCTTGCCGGCGTGTTCGCGACCAGCGCGATCGGCGGGACCGCCGGGCTGCTTGAGGGCCATCCCCAGCAGGTGCTGATCCAGCTCCTCGGCGTCGCCATCACCTTCGCCTGGTCGGCCGGCGTGAGCTTCGTCCTGCTCAAGCTGGTCGCCCTGTTCGTGCCCTTGCGCGTATCCCGTGAGCACGAGCTCGAAGGGCTCGATATTTCGCAGCACGGCGAAGCTCTGCAGTAAGCGCCTGCCGTATCAAAATACCGGATTGCTGCCCGACGCATGAGCAACATTGTGTCGGTAGCCTGTCATGCCCGCGTTTTGAGCAGGTCTGACTACGTTTTGAGCGCGACGTAATGGCGCACTGCACCGCAACACCCGCCAAACGCGAAAAGCCCCGCGTTCATAGTCCGTTAGGCAATGCGGACGATCTGGCACGGCATTTGATTCTACGGGTGCCGGCTGTGCCCGCGTAGTGAAAACTTCTCCCTCGTGGCGAACCAGTCGAGAAACGCCCGGCCACGTCCGGACCGGGCCCAAGCGGGGATAGGACCCATGAAAATCGTTATGGCGATTATCAAGCCATTCAAGCTGGAAGAAGTCCGTGACGCCCTGACCGCCATCGGCGTTCACGGTCTTACGGTGACGGAAGTCAAGGGATATGGCCGCCAGAAAGGCCATACGGAAATCTATCGCGGCGCCGAATATGCCGTGAGCTTCCTGCCCAAGATCAAGATCGAGGTCGCTGTCGCCTCCGACCAGGTCGACAAGACCATCGACGCCATCACGTCCGCCGCGAAAACCGGACAGATCGGCGACGGCAAGATCTTCGTCATCAACCTCGACCACGCGGTTCGCATCCGCACCGGCGAGGCCGACGCTGCGGCCCTTTGATTTCGCGCACAACCTCATCCAATCAGGAGTAAATGAAATGACGTTCAAGCGTCCCTATGGCGCGGGATTGGCGGCTCTCGCAGTCGGCATGTTCGCTGCAACCGCGGCCTATGCCGAGCCAACGGTCAACAAGGGAGACAATGCCTGGATGCTGACATCGACAGTGCTCGTGCTGTTGATGACGATCCCGGGCCTCGCGCTGTTCTATGGCGGCCTCGTCCGCTCCAAGAACATGCTCTCGGTCTTGATGCAGGTGTTCTACACCGTCTGCGTCGTCACCGTGATCTGGGCCGTGTACGGCTACAGCCTCGCCTTCACCGGCGGTTCCGACTTCATCGGCGGCTTTTCCAAGGCCTTCATGATGGGCGTCACGACCGACTCGAAGGCCGCGACCTTCAGCGTCGACGCCAACATCTCCGAGCTCATCTACATGTGCTTCCAGATGACCTTCGCGGCGATCACGCCGGCCCTCATCGTCGGCGCCTTCGCCGAGCGCATGAAGTTCTCGGCAATCGCCCTGTTCATCCCGCTCTGGGTGACGCTGATCTACTTCCCGATCGCGCACATGGTCTGGTACTGGCCCGGCCCGGACGCGATCCAGGATGCGGCCAAGGCGCTCGCTGCTGCGGGTGACGCGGCGGCGAAGACCGCGGCGCAGGCCAAGCTCGACGAGATCAACGCCGACGCCGGCTGGATCTTCAAGAAGGGCGCGATCGACTTCGCGGGCGGCACCGTCGTGCACATCAACGCCGGTATCGCCGGTCTCGTCGGCGCTCTCCTGATCGGCAAGCGCATCGGCTACGGCAAGGAGCTGATGGCTCCGCACTCGCTGACCATGTCGATGATCGGCGCCTCGCTGCTCTGGGTCGGCTGGTTCGGCTTCAACGCCGGTTCGAACCTCGAAGCCAATGGCGGCGCAGCCCTCGCCATGACCAACTCCTTCGTCGCCACCGCGGCCGCCGCGCTGTCGTGGATGTTCGCGGAGTGGATCATCAAGGGTCACCCGTCGGTGCTCGGCGTCATCTCCGGCGCTGTCGCGGGCCTCGTGGCGGTTACGCCTGCGGCCGGCTTCTCCGGCGTGATGGGTGCGATCGTCCTCGGCCTCGTGGTCGGCGTGGTCTGCCTGTTCTTCTGCACCGTCGTGAAGAATGCGCTCGGCTACGATGACTCCCTCGACGTGTTCGGCGTGCACTGCATCGGCGGCATCGTCGGCGCCCTCGGCACCGGCATCCTGGTGAACCCGGCGCTGGGTGGTGCGGGCATCATCGATTACACTGCGATCCCGCCGAAGGTTGCCGATTACGACTTCGCGGCGCAGATGATCGCGCAGGCCACGGGCGTCTGTACCACGCTGGTGTGGTCGGGCATCGGCTCGGCGATCCTCTACAAGGTCGTCGACGTGATCGTTGGTCTGCGCACCAATGTCGAGAGCGAGCGTGAAGGCCTCGACATCACCGAGCACACCGAGCGCGCCTACAACATGTAACTCTCCTCACCGGGCGCGACCTCCTCGGAGGTCGCGTCCAGAACTACGGTTTGGGCACATACCCGGCAATGCCCCGACCGTTGAGGGGCTCCAGCGCAAGTTGGAGCCCCTTTCTTTTCGACACGCCGCACAGTCCCGGCGGCTGGGTCGCCGTAAGTCAAATTGCACAATGTCAAGGTTGGCGAATATCATGCTCCCGATTTGGAGCAGAATTTCATGCGTTTATTTGCATGCTTGGCCTTATGTTTCCTGTCGCTCGCTCTGTCTGCCCTTGATGCCCACGCGGACAAGCGCGTCGCGCTGGTGATCGGCAACGGCGCCTACAGAAACGTTCCCGCGCTGACCAATCCGGCCAATGATGCAGCCGACGTCGGCGCGGCCCTGAAACGAGCGGGATTCGAGCCGCTGGTCGCGACCGATCTCGATCAGGCCGCAATGCAGGACACCGTTCTTCGCTTTGCGCGCGAGGCCCGCGGCGCCGATGTTGCCCTGTTCTATTACAGCGGACACGCGCTCCAGTTCGCCGGCGTCAATTATCTCGTGCCTGTCGATGCCATCGTCCGCGACGAGGTCGACTTGCGGCGCCTGGTGCGCGCCGACGAGATCCTCGCAGATCTGCAGCAGGCGAAGAACCTGCGGATCCTCGTGCTCGACGCCTGCCGCGACAATCCATTTGCCGACGAGCTGCGGCGGAATGTGGGGCAGGGCCGCGGCGTGACCGTGGCACGCGGGCTGGCCAAGATGGAGAGCCCGGACGGCACGATCATCTCCTATGCAACCCAGGCCGGGCGGACCGCCGATGACGGCGACGGCCGTAACAGTCCCTATACCAACGCGTTCCTCGAGCACATCCGCGACAGGGACAACATCAATACGGTGTTTCAGACCATCAGCGCCGGCGTCTACCAGCGCACCAAGGGCACGCAGGTGCCCGAGCTTTCGCTGTCGTTCTTTGGCGAATACTACCTGAACGGCAAGCCCGAGACGGCGGCGCTGGCCCCATCAGGGCCCCAGGCCGATCCCTGTGCAGATGCCGGAGATCATTGGCGCAGTGCGGAAGCACTTGGGACACTCGCTGCTTTCAAGGATCACCTCGTGCGATTCCCGGCCTGCGCGTTCGCGGACCTCGCAAAATCCCGTATCGCGGCGCTGGCAAAATCCGCAGACGAAGAAAGGCGCACCACCGCCTTCGACGGAACCTGGATCGGCAAGGAAACCTGCGAGAACAAGCCGCCATTTCCGGAGGGCTATTACCAGTACGCCCTGCGCATCAAGGATGGGGTGCTTCACGCCGTTTTCGGCGAGGAGGGCAAGCCCGGTTCGTCCGTCTTTGATGGAAAGATCGAGGCCGACGGCAGTGCCAGCATCGCGGTCAAAGGTCTCTTTGGCGAAAACGACCCGCTGCGCCGACCCGCCGGCAGTCCCTACCAGTACAAGGTCGTCCTCGCGCTGAAGGAGGCGAGCGGAGCCGGCGTTCGCACCGAGACTGCGCGGCCGTGCCGGATGGAATTGACGAAGCTGGTACCACAGAGCCCGGATGCAAATCCGGCTCAACGGGCCACCAAGCGCGACGACAAGTCGGCCGTGGCCTCGCCTGAACAGCGGGAAGGCGGAAACGCGCGGCAGACCGGTGGCGGATTGAGCTGCTCGATGATGCGGAGCAGGTGCGCCGTGGCATGTGTCAGTATCTCTGGCAATCCGAATTGTGCTTCAACCGCTTGCCCGCGGCTGGAGGCGGAATGCATGAGCAGCGGATGCTGGCGCGGCCGCGGGTTCAGCGGCTGCGGGCTCGCCAAGAGATAGCCAAGCCATGGTTGCCAGATAGCTGCCGCGGGACTGTTGCGGGGCGATGTCGTTCTTGTCCGCCCGCGCAAAAAGAAAAGGATTGCCATTCGAGACGGCCGGCGCAGAAATATCGACCACAACGAACAACAATCGGGAGGTCGTCATGCGTTTGGAAGGCGGATGCTATTGCGGCGAGGTGCGCTACGTGGCCGAGGGCGATCCGATGATGCAGGCCCAGTGTCATTGCCGCGAGTGCCAGTACTTCTCCGGCGGCGCGCCCAACACCTTCATCGCGATGCCGGCGGCCGGCTTCACCTACATCACCGGACAGCCCAAGCAGTTCACGCGCAAGGACCTCGAACGCGCCGTGACGCGCGAGTTCTGCGCCGAGTGCGGCACCCATCTGGTGACCAAGGTGCCGGGACTGCCGGCGGCGATCCTGAAGGTCGGCACGCTGGATGAGCCTGCGCAATTCCACCCGCAAATGGCGATCTACACCTGCGACAAGCAGGAATTCCACCAGATCCCCGCAGGGATGCCGACCTTCGAGAAGCTGCCGGGGCACTAACGATATGCTGCGCACCACAATGGCGGTGCGCTCCCTCTCCCGCTTGCGGGGGAGGGCTGGGGTGGGGCGCATCCGCAATGGACACTCCCGACGTGGAGTGAGCCCCCACCCGGCGCTTCGCGCCGACCTCCCCCGCAAGCGGGAGAGGTTGACCGGGCCCGCGACTAGATCAGGTGGCGCGAGCACCTGCTGCGGCGCTTCGCGGCATAGAGCGCGCCGGCCATCGGTGCTGCACAACAGGTTCGTCCAGCATCTCGCCATCGGGAACCGGCATTCCTCGCCGAAGGGCGCATCCTGTTGTTCTCCGCTAATTATTCCGCTCTGGACGGACCCGCCCACCGATGGTTAATCGCGTCTTAACCTCGCCCTATCTATGGTGAACTGAACCGCTTCCGGCCGGCGCATCCATGCGACCGGCAGTTCCAAGAGTACTGGCGCCCAACGTATGGTTATGACCGCTTCATCCCGTGCGCCGCAGGGCGGTGGAAGCTCCGATACCGAACGCTCGCCCTTCATCCGGCTGAACGAGCTGCTGGCGCCCCATCAGCCGGGTAAGCCCTTGATTACGCTTGCGGTCGGGGAGCCCCAGCACCCGGTTCCGGATTTCGTCGGCCCTGAGCTCGCCAGGCACATCGCCGATTTCGGCCGCTATCCGCTGGGCAAGGGCATCGAGCCGTTCCGCAAGGCAGCCGCCGCCTGGCTGTCGTCGCGCTTCAGGCTGCCGCGACCGGTCGATCCCGAGAGCGAGGTGCTCGTCCTCAATGGCAGCCGCGAAGGGCTGTTCTTTGCGGCGATCACGGCCGCGCGCTATGTCGGCCCGCGCCCCGGCAAGCCCGCCATCCTGATGCCGAACCCGTTCTACCCGGTCTATGGCGCCGGCGCCCGCGCAGCTGCTTGCGAGCAGGTCTATCTGCCGACCACGGTCGAGAACGGCTTCCTGCCCGATCTCGACGCCATCGACGAAGCGACACTGGCGCGCACAGTGGCGTTCTATTTGGCCTCGCCCGCCAACCCGCAAGGTTCCGTCGCCTCGCGCGACTATTTCATCCGCTTGAAACAGCTCGCCGATCGACACGGCTTCGTGATCCTGAGCGACGAGTGCTATTCCGAGATCTACACCCGTGAAGCGCCGGGCAGCGCGCTGGAATGCGCCGGCCCCGACTTCACCCGCGTGGTTGCGTTCCAGTCGCTGTCGAAGCGTTCGAACCTGCCGGGCATGCGCGTCGGTTTCGCCGCCGGCGACAGGAAGTTCCTGAGCATGTTTCTCGAGCTGCGCAACGTGGCGGCGCCACAGGTGCCGGTGCCGCTCCAGCATGTCGGCGCGGTCGCCTATGGCGACGAGGCGCATGTCGAGGAGAACCGCAGGCTCTACCGCATCAAGTTCGATCTCGCCGACCAGATCATCGGCAACCGTTACGGCTATCGCCGGCCCGACGGCGGCTTCTGCGTCTGGCTCAAGACGTCCGAGCTCGGCGACGACGTGGCCGTTACTCTCAAGCTCTTCAGGGAAGCAGGCGTGCGCGTGGTGCCGGGCAGCTACCTGGCCCGGCTCCAGCCCGACGGCTTCAATCCGGGCGCGGGCTTCATTCGCCTCGCGCTGGTGCAGGATGGTGAGACCACGGCCCAGGCGCTGCATCGCCTGGTCGAAACTCTGGGTTAGGCGGGGCCCATGAGCATGTCGGCAATCGAACGGGTGATTCCACTGGTCGGCCATCTGCCGCCATCGATCCGCGAGGCCCTGACGCGGCGTCTCCGCGAGCTCAGTGGCCTTGGTCTGATCGCCCTGTCGGGCGTCGCTGCGACCGCGCTGATGACCTGGTCGGTGCAGGATCCCAGCCTCAGCCACGCGACCTCGCGGCCGATCCGCAACATTCTCGGCTATGCCGGCGCGATCGGCGCCGACCTCGCGATGCAGATCCTCGGGCTCGGCGCGATCATGCTGGTCCTGACGGTCGCGGTCTGGGGCTGGCGCATGCTGACGCATCGGCCGTTCGACCGCGAGGCGCTGCGGCTCGGCTCCTGGATTCTCTGCACGGTCATCGCGGCAGGCTTTGCCAGCTGCTGGCCGCATGGCGGCGCCTGGCCGCTGCCGACCGGACTCGGCGGCGTGGTCGGCGATGCCTTGGTACGCGCGCCCGCGGTGATCTTCGGGCCGGCCGGCGCGATCTACCGCATGGTGCTCGGTGTCATCCTGTTCGTCGCGATGGCCACGACCTTCCTGATCGCCGGCGGTCTTGGCGCACGCGAGCATGATGAAGAGCTCGCGCCGATCGAGGACGACGATACGCCCCTTGAGGACGACGAGGAGTCGGATCGCGGCTCGGTCTCGCTGGGCTGGCTGTTCCATGCGCTGATGAGCACCAAGGCGCGACTGACCTGGCTGCTCGGCACCGCCTATCGCGCACTGGTCTCGAGCGGGCCGAAGGCCCGTGCCGTTGGTTTCGATCGTCAGGAGCCGAATCTCGGCGGCGGCCGCGCCGCGCCGTCGATCTCGCCGCAGTCCGAGGACGAAGACTACGAGGAGGACCACGAAGAGGAAGAGGAAGACGAGGAAGAGGAGGAAGAGGAGGAAGAGGAGGTGCCCGCCGCGCGCGCCCCGCGCAAGAAGGCTGCGCCGAAAGCCGCTGCCAAGAAATCCGCCGACAAGTTCGATCTTCCATCCGTCTCCATGCTCGCGGCACCGAAGGCCGCCG
Source organism: Bradyrhizobium centrolobii (assembly GCF_001641635.1). Classification (GTDB taxonomy): domain Bacteria; phylum Pseudomonadota; class Alphaproteobacteria; order Rhizobiales; family Xanthobacteraceae; genus Bradyrhizobium; species Bradyrhizobium centrolobii. The sequence goes on along the minus strand of NZ_LUUB01000098.1, from coordinate 31,494 downwards.
ATCGCCAGCCGCTCAGCAAGGCCGAGCTCGAGGCCAATTCGCGCGCGCTCGAAGGCGTTCTGCAGGACTTCGGCGTGCGCGGCGAGATCGTGAAGGCCAATCCGGGTCCCGTCGTCACCTTGTACGAGCTGGAGCCGGCGCCCGGCATCAAATCGTCGCGCGTGATCGGCCTTTCCGACGATATCGCCCGCTCGATGAGCGCGCTGTCGGCGCGCGTCGCCGTCGTTCCCGGCCGCAACGCCATCGGCATCGAGCTGCCGAACGCGCACCGCGAGAAGGTCTATTTGCGCGAATTGCTCGTCGCGAAGGAGGCGACCGAGACGGTTGCGAAACTGCCGCTCTGCCTCGGCAAGACCATCGGCGGCGATCCCGTCATCATCGATCTCGCGCGCACACCGCACATGCTGATTGCCGGTACCACCGGCTCCGGCAAATCGGTCGCCATCAACACCATGATCCTCAGCCTGGTCTACCGGCTCCGCCCTGACCAGTGCCGGCTGATCATGGTCGATCCGAAGATGCTCGAACTCTCCGTCTATGACGGTATCCCCCATCTGCTCACGCCCGTCGTGACCGACCCGAAGAAGGCTGTGGTCGCGTTGAAATGGGCCGTGCGCGAGATGGAAGAGCGCTACAAGAACATGGCCAAGCTCGGTGTGCGCAACATCGACGGCTACAATACGCGTCTGCTCGAATTGAAAGCCAAGGGCGAAGAGCCGACGCGCACGGTCCATACCGGCTTCGACAAGGAGACCGGCAAGGCGATCTACGAGGAAGAGAAGCTCTCGCTCGACCCGCTGCCCTACATCGTCATCATCGTCGACGAAATGGCCGACCTGATGATGGTCGCGGGCAAGGACATCGAAGGCGCGGTGCAGCGCCTCGCGCAGATGGCGCGCGCCGCCGGCCTGCATGTGATCCTCGCGACGCAGCGTCCGTCGGTCGACGTCATCACCGGCACCATCAAGGCAAACTTCCCGACCCGTATCGCCTTCCAGGTCACCTCCAAGATCGACAGCCGCACCATCCTCGGCGAAATGGGCGCCGAGCAACTGCTTGGCCAGGGCGACATGCTCTACATGGCGGGCGGCGGCCGCATCAGCCGCGTGCACGGCCCGTTCGCGTCCGACGAGGAAGTCGAGAAGGTGGTGCGTCATCTAAAGACGCAGGGCCAGCCGGAATATCTCGAAGCGGTCACGGCCGAGGAGCCGACCGAGGACGAGGACGGCGCGGTATTCGATGCCACCGGCATGGGCGCGGATGGAGGCGGCGACCTGTTCGCGCAGGCCGTTGCGATCGTCAAACGCGACCGCAAGGCCTCCACCAGCTACATCCAGCGCCGCCTGCAAATCGGCTATAACCGCGCCGCATCGCTGATGGAACGCATGGAACTGGAAGGTATTGTCGGACCTGCAAACCACGCCGGCAAGCGCGAGATTCTGGTCGAGGAAGAAGACAGCCATATGTGAGGCAAGCCGCCTCGAAACGATAATTTCACGCAAAAACGATATCCGCTTTTGCCCGAAATCACGGTAAAAGGGCGCCCAGCCACACAGGACGACGCGTTGACCAGACATCCGGACACCCGATTCGCTGCCTCCTTCGCTGCGCGAAGCGCGCGCGTGATGGGCGTGCTTCTCGTCACCGCCGCGATGGCGACCGCGACGTCGTTTGCGCAGACCGTGCCTGTTCCAAAACCTGCGCCTGTTCCGAAGCCCGCGCCGAAGGGCCGCGACGGCGGATCGGCATCCGATGGGCAGCGTGGGCCGACGACGACGGGCGCGACGCAACAGCCGCCGAATCCGATCATCCCGGATCCGCGCCGCAACGTGCCGAGCAGCATCTTCCAGACCTTCGATGCGAACCAGAAGGCGCAGGCCGCCAAGGTCAGCGCCTATCTGTCCTCGCTCCAGACGCTGGTCGGAAATTTCGTCCAGGTCGGCCCCGACGGCAGCAAGACGCAGGGCGATTTCTACATCCAGAAGCCCGGCAAGATGCGCGTCGAATACGATCCGCCAAGCCCGATCGACATCATCGCGGACGGCTCGTCAGTGGTCGTGCGCGACCGCAAGCTCGCGACGCAGGACGTCTATCCGCTGTCGCAGACGCCGCTGCGCTTCCTGCTGTCGGACCGCATCGATCTGATGAAGGACACCAACGTCGTCAACGTCACCGCCGACGATCTCTTCATCAGCGTCACCATCGAGGAGAAGCAGGCGCTGGTCGGCACCAGCCGCCTGTTGCTGATGCTCGGCGCCAAGGACGGGCAGTTGAAGCAATGGACGGTGACCGATCCCCAGGGATACGACACCACGTTCGCTGTCTATAACCTGGACACGAGCAAGAAGCTCGATCCCACCATGTTCAAGATCGACTTCACCAATTACGGCCCGTCGCCGGGCTGAGAGCGTAAGGGTGGATTAGCGAAGCGTAACCCACCTCTTTCGCTTCCGCGGGATAGACAGTGGTGGGTTACGCCTTCGGCTAACCCACCCTACTATTCCGCCCCTGTGGACAAGCATTTTCCCCGCGCCAATCCATGCTAAGACGCAATTCCCATGCGTCTTTCCCTGACAACCTGGAACATCAATTCGGTGCGGCTGCGCATCGATCTCGTCGCGAAATTCCTCAAGAGCGCGCGGCCGGACGTGCTGTGCCTGCAGGAGACCAAGTGCATCGACGACGCCTTTCCGCTCAAGCGCTTCAAGCGGCTCGGCTATGAGCACATCGCGCTGAACGGGCAGAAGGGCTATCACGGCGTCGCCATCGTCTCGAAGATTCCGTTCGAGTCGAAGGACATCCGCACCTTCTGCGACAAGGTGGATTCGCGCCACATTTCCGTGTCCTTCGGGACGCAGGCCAACATCGCAAAGCCGCTGGTGCTGCATAATTTCTACGTTCCGGCCGGCGGCGACATTCCCGATCCCGCGTTGAACGAAAAGTTCGACCACAAGCTTCGCTTCCTCGACGAGATGACGGCCTGCGAGCCGCTGCATCCGCGCGGTGAGGATCGCCACATCCTGGTTGGCGATCTCAATGTCGCGCCGCACGAGAACGACGTGTGGTCACACAAGCAACTTCTGAAGGTGGTCTCGCATACGCCGATCGAATGCGAAAAGCTGCTGGCGGCGCTCAACGCCGGCGAATGGATCGACGTCGCGCGCGAGCGCATCCCGATGTCGGAGAAGGTCTACACGTGGTGGAGCTACCGCGCCGCCGACTGGACCGTCGGCGACCGCGGCCGCAGGCTCGACCACATCTGGGTCTCGCGCGCGCTCAAGGATGCGGTGAGCGATTTCAGGATTTTGCGCGACGCTCGCAGCTGGGAGCGGCCGTCGGACCACGTCCCGGTGACGGTGACACTGGAGGTGTAGCCTCTCGTCATTCCGGGGCGCGCGTAGCGCGAGCCCGGAATCCATGGAGCCGCAGAGACCGTGGATGAATGGATTCCGGGCTCGTCGCTTCGCGACGCCCCGGAATGACGAGCGGAGAGAGCTACGACGTCAGCTTCGCGCCGGCCATCAAAATATCACTGGCGAGCTGGCTGGAGCGGATGGCGAACTCGTCGCGCAGGCGGAGGGCGGCGGCCGGATCGCTTTCGAGCACGCGCTGAAACAGGCTGCGCGAAACCCGGATGACGGAGGAGTGCTCCAGCGCGATCGCGCTCGACGGGCGCTTCATCGGCACGACCAGCGCGAGCTCGCCGATCAACGCGCCGGGACCTGCGATCATCTCCGCACCGGCGCCATCATCGACACGAAAGGCGCCGCGCTGAACCACGAAGCCGGCGTCGGCATCGTCGCCAAGATTGAACAGGACATCACCGCGGACGAAATCGCGCTGTTCGGAGCCAATCGCCAGCATGCGCAACGAGGCGTCTCCCAACAGGCGCAGTGTCGGGACACGCTCGAGAAGCGCTACGTCGTCGTCGATTGACATTCAGGTCCGAGGCTCTGGGGCACGCGATCTGAAACGATTCGTGCGCCCCTGAAAGCGTATCACGGCACCAGCTTGTAGCCACCGGCTTCCGTTACCAGGATTTCCGGGTTGGCGGCGTCCTTCTCGATCTTCTGGCGAAGGCGGTAAATGTGGGTTTCCAGCGTGTGGGTGGTGACACCGGAATTGTAGCCCCAGACCTCCTGGAGCAGGGTCTCGCGCGAGACCGGCATCTGACCGGCCCGATAGAGGAAGCGCAGGATCGCCGTTTCCTTCTCCGTCAGCCGCACCTTGCGGGCGTTGGCGGCGGTCAGCATCTTGGAGCCGGGGCGGAAGCTGTAGGGGCCGACCGAGAACACCGCGTCCTCGCTTGCCTCGTGCTGGCGGAGCTGGGCGCGGATGCGCGCGAGCAGCACGGCGAAGCGGAAGGGCTTTGCGACATAATCGTTGGCGCCGGATTCCAAGCCCAGAATGGTGTCGGAATCGGTGTCGTGCCCGGTCAGCATGATGATCGGGGCCTTGAAGCCGCCCTTGCGCAGGGAGCGAACGACCTCACGGCCGTCGGTGTCGGGCAGGCCGACATCCATCAGGACGAGATCGGGAGAGTTGGCCTTCGCGGCGCTCGCACCCTTGGCGCCGGTATCGACGGCGGAGGCTTCAAATTCTTCGTGCAGCGATAATTGCTCCACCAACGTATCGCGCAGATCGGAATCGTCATCCACGATCAGGATCTTGCGGGCATTGGCCATGGGGGATCATCCTTTTGGAGTCCGGCTCGACGCGCACGTGCCGCGCCCAGCCGTGATGGTAAGTTAGGGGTCGCCGTTTTTATTGTTGTTCGTGTTGAAGTAGTGGGCTGTTACCGATTCACAAGCCACAACTAATCTAACTCAGAATAGCAGGGCGTTTCGATGAATGTCCTGTAATGAATTCCACATTGCGCATTCGCATGAAAAACAACGCAATTTCAGATAGTTACGCCAAAATTCGGCACTCGGGACCGCTCTCCGCGATCCGCGTCAGGCCCGCCGCCGGTAATCCGCGCCGGGGCTGGCTGACGGCGGGGCAGCTGACGATTCCGGTGGCGCTGGGCCGCGGCGGCATCCTGGCCAACAAGCGCGAGGGCGATGGCGGCACCCCCAGGGGCAGCTTCCGGCCACGCCAACTATGGTGGCGGGGTGATCGCCACTGCCGCCCGCAGACATTCCTGCCGGCCCGCATCATCGGCAGTGAGGATGCCTGGTGCGAAGACCCCAGAGATCGTCACTACAATCAGGCGATCCGGCTCGGGCGGGAGCAGGGCGGCGATCGGCTCAAGCGAGCGGACCACCTCTATGATTTCATCATCGAGATCGACCACAACACCAGGCCGCGCATCGCCGGCCGCGGCAGCGCTGTTTTCCTGCATCTGGCCCGCGACAATTTCGGTCCGACAGCGGGCTGTGTCTCGATGACCAAGTCGGCGATGCTTCAGTTGCTCCGGCGATTGGGACCTCGAACCAGAATCATCATCGGGTGAGGGAGCATGCTCGACAGGGATCAGATCGCCGCCGCATCGCGCGTCCTCGTCAAACATTGGTGCGACGGCACCAAGCTTGAGGCGCTCGAGAGCTCCTTGCGACCGCGCAGTCGCGCCGAGGGCTACGCCGTCCAGGCCGCGCTCGAAGCGCATTCGGCCGGAAAACTGTTCGGCTGGAAGATCGCGGCGACGAGCGAGGCCGGACAGAGGCACATCAATGTCGCGGGTCCCATGGGCGGACGGATCCTGAGCGACACCATCGTCGCCGATGGCGGCACGGCGTCGATGAAGGGCAATGAGATGCGCGTCGGCGAGCCGGAGTTCGCCTTCCGCATGGGCCGCGATCTGCCGCCACGCGCGGCACCTTTTGGCGTCGACGAGGTGCTAGCCGCGGTCGAGACGCTGCATCCGGCGATCGAGATTCCCGATTCGCGCTTTGCCGATTTCGTCAGCGCCGGGGAGGCGCAGCTGATCGCCGACAATGCCTGCGCGCATCTGTTCGTGCTGGGCGCATCGACCTCCGCCGACTGGCGCGCGATGGATCTCATCGAGGAGCGGCCGCAGATCACGCTGCGCGGCCAGCGCTACATCGGCCACGGCAAGAACGTGCTCGGCGATCCCCGTGTCGCGCTCGCCTGGCTCGCCAATGAGCTGCGCGCGCTCGGCATCACGTTGAGGGCAGGGGAGGTGGTGACGACCGGCACATGTCATCCGCCGCTGCCGATCCGGGCCGGCGACCATTTCGCGGCGGATTTTGGCAGGTTGGGAAGAGTGTCGGTGAAGTTCGCGTAATCACCGCGCACTCCGCTGTCGTGCTGGCGAAAGCCAGGACGACCGAAGATAACTACCGGTGCCCGAAGATCGCACTCCCCACGCGAACATGCGTGGCGCCGAGCATGATGGCGGTGGCGAAGTCGGCGCTCATGCCCATCGACAGGTTCTGCAATCCGTTGCGCGCGGCGATCTTGGCCGTCAGCGCGAAATGCGCCGCCGGCGGCTCGTCGACCGGCGGAATGCACATCAGGCCGGAAATCGTCAGCCCATAGGTATCGCGGCATTTTGCGATGAACGCATCGGCCTCGCCGGGCGCGACCCCAGCCTTCTGCGGCTCCTCGCCGGTGTTGACCTGGACGAAGAGCTGCGGGTGCTTGTTCTGGGATTCGATTTCTTTGGCTAACGCCTGGCAAATGCTCGGGCGATCAACCGAATGAATGGCGTCGAACAGCGCGACCGCCTCTTTCGCTTTGTTGGATTGCAGCGGCCCGATCAGGTGCAGTGCGATATCCGGGTAAGCCGATGTTAACGCCGGCCACTTGCCTTTCGCCTCCTGCACGCGATTCTCGCCAAATACGCGCTGTCCGGCGGCGATAACCGGCGTAATTGCATCCGCTGCGAAAGTCTTGGACACCGCGATCAGCGTGACCGAGGCGCGATCGCGCCGCGCTTCCTTGCAGGCGCGCGCGATTTCCGCCTCGACGGCGGCGAGCGCGTTTGGTGAATGAACGGTTAGCGGAGCGGCGTTTTGTTCTGTCATGAGATTAGACCGTCGGTGATGGTGACGGAGGTAATTCCAATTTTACCGAGTTCAAGAAAGGCTTTTTGAATCCTTCGCTTTACCTTGCCGCATGGGTGGGTAGCGAAAATGGCCAACGTCAGTCTCAACCGCAAACGAGCGAAACTCAAGCAGGTTCTCGGAATCCGGGCCCGGCTAGCGTTGCTCGCGGTGATTCTCGTGGCACCCCTGATGCTCGAGCGCATCCGTTCGCTCGAAGATGCGCGCGCGAGGCAGATCGCGCAGGCTGCGGCCGAATTCACCACCATCGCAAGACACAGCGCCGATGCGCAGCGCGAGGTGATCTCGTCGGTCGAGACCATCCTGAAATCGGAAGCCTTCATCCGCGCCTCCGCCGGCGGCATCAGCAAGAGCTGCGACGTGCTGCGTGCCAGTCTGCCGTCGAGCCTGCCCTGGATCCGCACGCTTCTGATCGCCGGCCAGGACGGACGTATCCAGTGCGCTACCAACAATATGTATGTCGGCCTCGACCTCAGCGACCGGCCTTACTTCCAGCAGGCGCAGGAAACGGGCCGCTTCGTGCTGAGCGACTTCCTGTTGTCTCGGCCCGTGACGACGCCGACCGTCATGGCGGTTTATCCGGTGTCCGCCTTCAGCGGCGTCGCGGATGCCGTCGTGCTTGCAACCGTGAACCTCGACTGGATGTCGAAGGTCATGAGCAATCTCGGCGGTCGCGCCGGCATCACCGCTGTTCTGGTCGACAGCGCCGGCACCGTACTGGCCGCGCCCGCCGACCAGCACAGCGCGGTCGGCCGTCCCCTCGATAACATGCCGCTGATGTCGGTGATCGCCGACACGGCGTTGCGGTCGGACCAGGACGAGGGCTCGCTCTCGTTTCTCGCAGCCGACGGTTCCCGGCGCGCGGTCAGCTACATCCGCATTGCCGGCACCAATGCCCGCCTGATCGCCAGCATCGACGAGGACAAAGTGTCCGCGGCGGTCAGCCGCGACATCCGCACCGCCTATCTTCAGCTCGCCTTCGTCGTCGTGTTCGTCCTGCTCGGCGCGCTGATCGCCGCCGAGAAGCTCGTGATCAAGCCGATTGAGATGCTCGCTGATATGGCCAAGCGTCTGGGCGAGGGCGATCTGTCGGCACGCGCCGCGCGCAAGAGCCTGCCGTCCGAATTCGTGCCGCTGGCACGTGCGTTCAACGCGATGGCCGCGCAACTGAGCCAGCGCGAGCGCGAGCTGATCGCGAGCAACGACCGTCTCATGGTCATGGCCTCGATCGACATGCTGTCAGGGCTCGCCAACCGGCGCGGCTTCCAGAGCCGGCTCGATTTCGAATGGATGCGCGCGCAGCAATATGGCAGCGAGCTCGCCCTGCTGATGATCGATGTCGACCACTTCAAGCTTTTCAACGACACCTATGGCCACCTCGAGGGCGATTCCTGCCTGACCAGGCTCGGTGAGACGCTGTCCGGCATTGCCGCGGACACGATGGGCTTTGCGGCGCGCTATGGCGGCGAGGAGTTCTGCCTGCTGCTGCCGAACACCGACGAGAAGCGCGCCGTCGAAATCGGCGAACATGTGCGAGCATCGGTGTTGAAGCTGTGCCTGCCGCACATCACCTCCAACCACATGATCGTCACCGTCTCGATCGGCGTTGCCGCCACGAAGCCCAACGAGACCCTGCGTCCGGGCGATCTGATCGAGGCGGCTGACGCCGCGCTCTACGCCGCCAAGCATCGCGGCCGCAACACCGTCGCCGAGCACGGCATCGTACGGATCGACGGCGACGCGACCAAGATGGCGATGGCGGGCTGATCCCGCGCCCTAACCCGCAGCCCAGGCGCGATCGAGCTCGTTCTCCGTCACCACGCGATTGCGTCCGCCGCCCTTGGCGAGATACAGCGCACGGTCGCAGCGCTCGATGAGGTCGGCGATCGCCTCGTCCGTCCGATACTGCGCCACGCCGATCGATACGGTGATGTTGGGCAGGACCTCGCCGGTCGAGCGGCGCGTGATGGTGCACTCGGCGATCGAACGCCGGATGCGCTCGGCGATGTCAGCGCAGGCGCCAAGATCCGCATCCGGCATCACCGCAATCAGCTCCTCGCCGCCATAGCGGGCCGGCAGATCATGCTTGCGGACCTTGTCGCGCAACACCTTTGCCATCAGCCGCAGCACCTGGTCGCCGACGCCATGGCCGAAATTGTCGTTGAAGGTCTTGAAGTGGTCGATGTCGAGCATCAGTACGCTGAGCGGCTCGCCCCATTCGGCAGTCGCCTGCGCCTTGCGCAAGAACTCGTCGAGCGCCCGCCGGTTCGCCAACCCGGTCAACGTATCGGTCCGGGCGCGCTCCTCGGACTTGGAGAGCGAGTCGCGGATCACGTCGAGCTCGCGGGTCTTTTCCGCAAAGCCCGCCTCCAGCTGCGTCGCCCGGGTGGCGGCGCGCGCCAGCTCGTTCATGAGCTGCGCGACCAGGGCCCGCGGATCGACGCCGGCCTGGCTCTGGTCGGCGACATTGCTGATCGCTTGCATCTGGGAGTGGTTGTCGGCAATCGCGGTCGCCAAAAATTCCTTCGCGGTGCCCATCAGCGCATGCAGCCGTTCGGACGTCTCGAGGGCGACAACATCGGCATCGGGCGCGATATAGGTCTCGAACAGGTCCTGGTTGGTCCGGTTGTCGAAGGGACGATTGTGGTCGATCAGAAGATCGACGGCGTGGCGCAGATCGTCATGGTCGCCGACAAAATAATGGAACCAGACGGCAAAATTGTTCGGCGTCGGCGGAATCCGCTGCTCGGCCATGCCACGCGTCGCCCGAGCGGCGACCGAGGCGGCATAGTCGTAGTCGAGATCGTCGAAGCTGGCGTCCATCGCGGGTATGGGGGTTTTTGTCCGGCCGCAACCTCGCACCGACCCCTTAATCGCGCCCCAACGGGCGCCTCAGTATTTATGCGGGGGTCGGACCTGCGCAGACCCGGTCCGTGCGGCAACCCATTGACCCCTTAAGGACTTCTATGGCCTAGTCCGCCGTCTTTAGACGGCCGAACCCAAGAAAAACCAACGATTCCATGACCTCCGAACGCTACAACGCCCGCGACGCCGAACCGCGCTGGCAGCGCCAATGGGACGAAAATGCGATCTTCGTCTCCAAGAACGACGATCCGCGGCCGAAATATTATGTGCTCGAGATGTTCCCCTACCCGTCCGGGCGCATCCATATCGGCCATGTCCGGAATTACACGCTCGGCGACGTGCTGGCCCGCTTCATGCGCGCCAAGGGGTTCAACGTGCTGCATCCGATGGGCTGGGATGCGTTCGGCCTGCCGGCCGAGAACGCCGCCATCGAGCGCAAGGTCGCACCGAAGGCCTGGACCTACGACAACATCGCCGCGATGAAGAAGCAGCTCCGCTCGATCGGGCTGTCACTGGACTGGAGTCGCGAGATCGCAACCTGCGATCCCACCTACTACAAGCACCAGCAGAAGATGTTCCTGGACTTTTTGCGCGCCGGTCTCGCCGAGCGTGAGAAGCGCAAGGTGAACTGGGACCCCGTCGACATGACCGTGCTCGCCAACGAGCAGGTGATCGATGGCCGTGGCTGGCGTTCGGGTGCCGTTGTTGAACAACGGGAAATGAACCAATGGGTCTTCAAGATCACGAAATATTCGCAGGCGCTCCTGGACGCGCTGGATACACTCGACCGCTGGCCCGACAAGGTTCGGCTCATGCAGCACAACTGGATCGGCCGCTCCGAGGGCTTGCTGATCCGCTTCGCGCTGGATCAGGCGACGACGCCGGCCGGCGAGACCGAGCTGAAGATCTTTACGACACGCCCCGACACGCTGTTCGGCGCGAAATTCATGGCGATCTCGGCCGATCATCCGCTGGCGATCGCTGCCGCCGCGAAGAATCCGAAGCTCGCGGAGTTCATCGCCGACATCAAGAAGATCGGTACCGCGCAGGAGATCATCGACACCGCGGAGAAACAGGGTTTTGACACCGGCATCCGCGCGGTCCACCCGTTCGATCTGAGCTGGAAGCTGCCGGTCTATGTCGCCAACTTCGTGCTGATGGAATACGGCACCGGCGCGATCTTCGGCTGCCCCGCGCACGACCAGCGCGACCTCGACTTCGTCAACAGGTACAATCTCGGCAATACGCCCGTCGTGTGTCCGGAGGGCCAGGACCCCAAGACCTTCGTCATCACCGATACCGCCTATGACGGTGACGGCCGCATGATCAATTCCCGCTTCCTCGACGGCATGACGATCGACGAGGCCAAGGAAGAGGTCGCAAAACGCCTGGAAAACGAGATGCGCGGCAATGCACCGGTCGGCGAGCGCCAGGTGAATTTCCGCCTGCGCGACTGGGGCATTTCACGCCAGCGCTATTGGGGCTGCCCGATCCCCGTCATCCACTGCCCTAAGTGCGATGTCGTACCGGTCCCTGATGCCGATCTGCCGGTAAGACTGCCGGAGGATGCGACATTCGATCGGCCGGGCAATGCGCTCGACCATCACCCGACCTGGAAGCACGTCACCTGCCCGCAATGCGGGGCTAAGGCCCAGCGCGAAACCGACACCATGGACACGTTCGTGGATTCGTCCTGGTATTTTGCGCGCTTCACCGATCCCTGGAACGAGAACGCGCCGACGACGCCTGCGGTCGCCAACCGGATGATGCCGGTCGACCAGTATATCGGCGGCGTCGAGCACGCGATCCTGCATCTGCTCTACAGCCGATTCTTCGTGCGCGCGATGAAGGCGACCGGCCACATCGCGATGGACGAACCGTTCGCCGGCATGTTCACGCAGGGCATGGTGGTGCACGAGACCTACCAGAACGCCGACGGCACCTATGTCCAGCCGGCCGAGGTGAAGATCGAAGGCGCCGGCAACGACCGCCGCGCCACGCTGCTTTCGACCGGCGAAGCCGTCCAGATCGGCGCCATCGAGAAGATGTCGAAGTCGAAGAAGAACACGGTCGACCCCGACGACATCATCGAGACCTACGGCGCGGACGTCGCCCGCTGGTTCATGCTGTCGGACTCCCCGCCGGACCGCGACGTGATCTGGAGCGACGAGCGCGTCCAGGGCGCCTCGCGCTTCGTGCAGCGGCTGTGGCGGCTGGTGAACGAGTCCGCCGAGCTCGGCAAGGCTGCACCGTCGGCGCGGCCGCCGAGCTTCGGCCCGGACGCGACCGCCTTGCGCAAGGCCGCCCATGGCGCCCTGGACAAGGTCACCACGGGAATCGAGCGGCTGCACTTCAACGTCTGCCTCGCCCATATCCGCGAATTCGCCAACGCGCTGTCGGAGGTGCTGCAGCGGCCCGGCCAGCCCGGCCCCGATCTCGCCTGGGCCATCCGGGAGGCCGGCCAGATCCTGGTCCAGCTCTTCTCCCCCATGATGCCGCATCTGGCCGAGGAGTGCTGGCAGGTCCTGGGCCTGGCGGGGCTGGTTTCGGAGGCGTCCTGGCCGCAAATCGAACGCGATTTGCTGGTTGAAGACACCGTGACCCTGGTGGTCCAGGTCAATGGCAAGAAGCGGGGTGAGGTCACAGTTGCAACAGCGGCCCAGAATCCGGAAATCGAGGCTGCCGTTTTGGCCCTCGATGCGGTAAAGCTGGCGCTGGACGGCAAACCCGTCCGCAAGGTGATCATCGTCCCCAAGAGGATCGTGAATGTTGTCGGCTAGGATCCGCATCGCAGCACGCTTGCTGGCGGTCGCCACTCTCGCGGCGCTGACGGCCGGCTGCTTCCAGCCGATGTATGCCGAGCATACCGACGGTACCCCCGGCCTGCGCGAGAAGCTGATGGGAGTCGAGCTCCCGCCGATCGCCAAGCCGAATGCCTCCCGCGAAGCCCGAGTCGGCGTGGAGGTCCGCAACGCCCTGGCCTTCAAGCTTTACGGTACGGCGACCGGCATGCCGCCGACCCACCGCCTGGACATCCGCTTCTCGTCCAGCCGCTCGTCCCTGATCGTTGATCCCAATACGGGCCTGCCGACCAGCGAGAACTACGGCATCGACGCCCAGTACAATCTGATCGATAACGCGACCAACAAGTCGGTGATGACCGGCACGACGTTCTCGCGCGTGTCCTATGACATGCCCGGTTCCTATCAGCGCTTCTCCCGCACCCGCGCGGTGCGCGATGCGGAGGATCGTGCGGCCAACGAGATCGCCGAGAACATCGCGACCCGGCTCGCCTCGTTCTTTACCGCGGGCACGTAAATCATCTCCGTCATTCCGGGGCACGCGCAGCGTGAACCCGGAATCTCGATCCATTACCTCTGGATTCCGGGTTCGCGCGATGCGCGCCCCGGGATGACGAGTCTCAGGCAACATGGTCGCGCTGCGCGGAAAAGAGATCGACGCCTTCCTCGCCCGTCCTGATGCGGGCCGGCCGATCATCCTGCTCTACGGTCCTGACGCCGGCCTCGTGCGCGAGCGTGCCGACGCGTTGATCGCATCAGCCGTCGACGATCCCAACGATCCCTTCTCGCTCGTGAAGCTCGATGGCGACGAGCTTTCCGCCGAACCGTCGCGCCTGGTCGATGAAGCCATGACGGTGCCGCTGTTCGGCGGCCGCCGCGCCATCCGCGTGCGCGCAGGCTCGCGCAGCTTTGCGAGCGGCGTCGACACGCTGGCCGAGATCGAGGTGAGAGACTGCCGCATCGTGATCGAGGCCGGCGAGCTGCGGCCGGAGTCGCCGCTGCGCAAGGCCTGCGAGCGCGCCAAGACAGCCGTGGCGATCGGCTGCTATCCCGACACCGAGCGCGATCTCGCCAAGTTGATGGAGGACGAGCTCCGCATCGCCAACCTGCGCATCGCGCAGGATGCCCGCGCCGCGCTGATGTCCTTCCTCGGCGGCGACCGTCAGGCCTCGCGCAACGAACTGCGCAAGCTCACGCTCTACGCGCACGGCCGGGGCGAGATCACGCTCGACGATGTCATGGCCGTGGTCGCCGACGCCTCCGAGCTGAAGCTTGATCCGATCGTCGACGGCGCCTTCGCCGGCCGGCCGGACATCGTCGAGAGCGAATTTGCCAAGGCGATGATCGCCGGCACTTATCCCGGCGTGATCATCTCGGCGGCACAGCGTCAGGCGGCATGGCTGCACAAATCCGCACTCGCGATCGCCGACGGCACGCCGGCCTCCGCCGTGCTCGATGGCGGATTTCCGCGCTTACATTTTTCACGAAAGCCCGCGGTCGAAACGGCGCTGCGCAATTTCAGCGTGCCCCGGCTCGCTGGCATCATCGAGCAGCTGGCAACCGCCGCGCTCGACACCCGCAAGCAGCCAGCGCTTGCCGCCGCGATCGCCCAGCGTACGCTGATGGCGATTGCAGCGAACGCGAAGCGGCGGGGCTGAGCCCCGCTCTATATCCACGCGTCATTGCGAAATGCCAGCTCCTCATCCTGAGGCGCGCGGAACGCGCGTCTCGAAGGATGAAGGCCGGGTCGGTGCCCCTCGCCCTTCGAGGCGCCGCTTCGCGGCTCCTCAGGGTGAGAGATTTGTGTCCGTCGCGCGAGATTCCGGGTTCGCGCTGCGCGCGCCCCGGAATGACGATTCGAGTCTAGAGACCGCCCTTCGCCAGCCGTCGCATTACTTCGTCGAGCTGCTCGAGGTTGCGGTAGTTGACCTGCACGCTGCCGCCGGGATCGTGGTGGCTCACCGTGACCTTGAGCCCGAGCGCGTCGCTGACGCGCTTCTCGAGATCGATCGTGTCGGGGTCTTTCTCCTTGGCTCCGGTGCGCGCCTTCTGCGGCTTGCGCTCCGGCACGCCCTCCTCATGCGCCAGCGCCTCGGCCTGGCGGACGTTGAGGCCCTCCTCGACGATGCGCTTGGCGGCAGCGAGCGGATCGGGCACGCCGATCAACGCGCGGGCGTGGCCGGCCGTCAGCTCGCCGCTCGCGATGAAGGCCTGCACCTCGGCGGGCAGCTTGGTCAGCCGCATCATGTTGGCGACATGGCTGCGGCTCTTGCCGACAGCCTTGGCGATGTCGTCCTGGCTGCGTTTGAACTCATTGGCGAGCGCGTGATAGCCTTGCGCCTCTTCCATCGGGTTGAGATCTTCGCGCTGCACGTTCTCGATGATCGCGAACTCGAGCGCATCGCTGTCGCTGATGTCTATCGGCACGATCGGGACTTCGTGCAGGCCTGCGAGCTGCGAGGCGCGCCAGCGTCGTTCGCCGGCGATGATCTCATAGCGGTCCTGCGTGCCTTTCACCGGACGCACGACGATCGGCTGGATCACGCCGTGCTGCTTGATCGAGTCGCTGAGCTCCTTGAGCTCGGTCTCCGAGAAAGTGCGGCGCGGGTTGCGCGGATTGGGCTTGAGGAATTCAATCGGCACCTTGCGCTGCGTGCGCGGACGCTCGACATGCGCCGCCTCGCCGCCGACGTCACCGATCAGACTCGCAAGACCCCGGCCCAATCGCGAACGCGCTTCGTCGGCCATCGCCAGCTCCCTTGGATTCACTTGGCAGCACTCCAGAACTGAATTTCAAAACTTGTAGGGTGGGCAAAGCGCCCACCGGTTATGCGCGGAAGATGGTGGGCACGGCGAAGACGCCTTTGGCCACCCTGCGGCATCTTCAATCCGTCGTGCGCAGCTCGCGCTCGCGCTGGATCACTTCAGTGGCGAGCCGCAAGTAAGCTTCGCTGCCGACGCATTTGAGATCGTAGACCAGCACTGGCTTGCCGTAGGACGGCGCTTCCGAGATGCGCACGTTGCGCGGGATCATGGTCTTGTAGACCTTCTCGCCCATGAACTGGCGGACATCGGCGACGACCTGGTTCGAGAGGTTGTTGCGCGAGTCGAACATGGTCAGCACGATGCCATGGATCGACAGGTTCGGGTTGAGCGTCGAGCGCACCTGCTCGACCGTCTGCAGCAGTTGCGACAGACCTTCGAGCGCGAAGAACTCGCACTGGAGCGGCACCAGGATCGCGTCCGACGCCGCCATCGCGTTCACCGTCAGCAGATTCAGCGAGGGCGGGCAGTCGATCAGCACGTAGGTGTAGTCGGCGTCGGGCGAGACGTTGTTGTTGAGGGAGCTGATCGCATCGCGCAGACGGAAGGCGCGGCCCGGCGTGGTGCCGAGCTCGAGCTCGAGGCCGGAGAGATCCATGGTCGACGGTGCGATGTGCAGCCGAGGCACCGCGGTCGCGACCACCGCCTCGCGCAGGTTCGCTTCGCCCACCAGCACGTCGTAGGTCGAGCAGGAGCGGTTGCGGCGATCGATGCCGAGGCCGGTCGAGGCGTTGCCCTGCGGATCGAGATCGACAATCAGGACGCGCTCGCCAATCGCCGCGAGCGCCGTGCCGAGATTGATTGCTGTGGTTGTTTTTCCCACGCCGCCCTTCTGATTCGCGAGCGCCAGGATGCGTGGGTGGCCCTGGGGCACCACGTCGGTCTGTTCTTGCTGCGGTTCGTCAATCACGGTCATCGAAATTCCCCACTCGACCCCTTGGGCGCCTCACCCGCGCCGTTCGACGGAAGTCAGCTCCACGATCCAGCCGTCACCCGTGCGGCTTTGGTGGAGCCGAGGCTGAATATTCCAATATTTAGCGGCATCGGTCAATTCAGCCTCTACATCTTGACCCTTGAGAAACAACGCTTTTGCACCACCGCGCATCAGCGGCTCCGCAAAGCCGATGAGTTGATGTAGCGGAGCCAGTGCACGGGCGGTGACGCAATCAACCGGGCCAGTGATTCTATCCACATTATCCCCGATCTCAGCGAGATGTACGACCCCCGGTGACGCCGTGACGCGAATCGCTTCGCGGAGGAATGCCGCCTTCTTGGCGATTCGCTCGACGAGGTGGACGCCTGCTCCTGGGGTCTCGGCCATGGCGCAGGCCAGGACGACGCCAGGGAACCCCCCGCCGCTGCCGAGGTCGGCCCAACGTTTTGCCGATGGCGCGAGGTCTACGAGTTGAAGCGAGTCGGCGACGTGCCGGGTCCAGAGATGCGGCAGCGTCGAGGGCGCGACCAGATTGGTCTTGGCCTGCCACTCCCTGAGCAGCGCGATGTAGCGATCGATCCGGGCTTCCGTTTCACGTGAAACGGGGGCGAGCTTGAGTGCCGCGATCTTGTCGGCCGCGACGACAGAGTCCAACGACTTAGCGCTCGCGCTGGCCTTATCGATCTTCTGACTGGTTGGGGTCCGTCCGGGTCCACGGCCTGCCCCCTCGCCCGCCTCAGGTCGCCGTGATGAATATCTGCCGCCGGCCGGCCCGCGTTGTTTCACGTGAAACGCCTATGCGATTGCCTTCGAAGTCTTCCGCGCCTCGCGGCGGAGATAAGCTGCGAGGATGCCCAGCGCCGCCGGCGTCATCCCATCGATCCGGCCGGCCTGGCCGACGGTGAACGGCCGCGCCTTTTCCAGCTTGGCGCGGACCTCATTGGAAAGACCCGGCACCAGCTTGTAGTCGACCTCGGACAGCACCAGCCCCTCGTCGCGTCGGAAGGCTTCGACGTCGGCGCTCTGACGCTCCAGATAGACATCGTACTTGGCGTCGATCTCGAGATGGGCGGCGATGACGGGGTCGATGGCCGCCAGCTCCGGCCAGATCGCGCGGACCTGATCCCAGCCTACTTCCGGATAGGCCATCAACTCGAAGGCCGAACGGCGCTGGCCGTCCCGGTTCAGCCACAGTCCGTGCTTGATCGCCTCGTTCGGCGTGATCGTCAGAGACTTCGAAAGCGCCCGCGCCGCATTCAGAGCGTCCATCTTGGCGCGATGGTACTCCATCCGGGCACTGCCGACGCATCCCAGAGCGATACCCTTCTCGGTTAGACGCCGGTCGGCATTGTCCGCCCGCAGCGTCAGCCGGTACTCGGCCCGCGAGGTGAACATCCGATAGGGTTCGCTGATCCCACGGGTGACGAGGTCGTCGATCATCACACCGAGATAGCCATCTGCCCGATCGAACACCGCCAGAGCGGCACCACTGGCGGCCAGTGCAGCGTTCACCCCGGCGACGATGCCCTGGCCGGCAGCTTCCTCATACCCGGTCGTCCCGTTGATCTGCCCGGCCAGGAACAGACCGCGCAACCGCTTGGCTTGGAGAGTCGGGTCGAGTTCGCGGGGATCGATGTGGTCGTATTCGATGGCATAGCCCGGCCGGACCATCCTCACTCGCTCCAGTCCTGGAATGCTCGCGAGGATCGCGAGCTGGACCTCCTCAGGTAGCGAGGTCGAGATCCCGTTGGGATAAACCGTGGTGTCGTCGAGCCCTTCCGGCTCCAAAAAGATCTGGTGACCGTCGCGATCACCGAACCGCACGATCTTGTCCTCGATCGAGGGGCAATAGCGCGGTCCCGTGCTCTTGATCTGGCCGGAGTACATCGGTGAGCGATGGACGTTGGTCCGGATCACCTCATGGGTGGCGGACGTCGTCCGGGTGATCCCGCACTGGATCTGCGGCGTGGTGATCCGCTCTGTCAGCACCGAGAACGGCTCCGGCGGATCGTCTCCCGGCTGCATCTCGACTGCGGACCAATCGATCGTCGTGCCGTCCAGACGCGGCGGCGTCCCGGTTTTCAGCCGCCCGAGCGTGAAGCCAGCGCGCTCAAAGGAGTTCGACAGGCCCATCGCCGGCGCTTCACCGACGCGCCCGGCGGGCCAATTCTTCTCCCCGAGGTGGATCAGACCGCGCAGGAACGTACCGGTCGTGACGACGATCGCCCCTGCCCGGAAGGTCCGGCCATCGGCCAGCCGAAGACCCGTGACCCGGCCATCGGCCACAATGAGCTCGTCGGCCTCGCCCTCGATAACGGACAAGCCCTCGATCTGCTGGATCGCGGCCTGCATGGCTGCGGCATAGAGCTTTCGGTCAGCCTGGGCCCGTGGGCCACGGACGGCGGGACCCTTGCGGCGATTGAGGACCCGGAACTGGATCCCACCGGCATCGGCCACACGTCCCATCAGACCATCGAGTGCATCGACTTCGCGGACCAGATGGCCCTTGCCGAGACCACCGATGGCGGGATTGCAGGACATTGCGCCGACGGTCGAGAAACGGTGCGTCACCAGGGCAGTCGTCGCGCCCATCCGCGCGGCCGCAGCCGCGGCTTCACAGCCGGCATGGCCGCCGCCAATGACGATGACGTCGAAACTCTCTCGCTCTGTTCGCATGGGCGGACTTCTAACTCAGAGACGAAAAAGCCGGAAGTGGAAACTGGGTGAGTCGGTTGTTTCACGTGAAACAGGGGCAGGCTTGCGATCTCGCATTTTCGCAAAACAACCCCATGCAAAGTACGGCGATGTTTCCACCGAGGTGTTTCACGTGAAACGCGGTAGGCCGTTCCAAGTTTTGTTTCACGTGAAACAGCAAGGAACGGAACAAGGGCTAGTTCTACAATGAAGAACTAGCTCTACTTTCCGATGCAGAATTTCTGGAAGATGGCCCCGAGGACGTCCTCGACATCGACCCGGCCCAGCAGTCGACCCAGCGCGTAGGCGGCGGCGCGGAGTTCTTCCGCAACCAATTCTTCACCATCTTTGACAAGAATCAGACCGCGCTGCAAGCCATCCGCCGCCTGGCGCAACAACTCACGCTGACGCGCCCGGGTGACGAGTGCGCCCTCACCGGTCCCAAAAAACTCACCGGCGAATCCAACCAGCGCCTCGATCAGCTCAGCCAGGCCATCACCACGCCGCGCCGAAATCGCGAACGTCCGGTCCACCGCGGCTTCTGCCACCGGAGCCCCCTCGCCGAGATCGATCTTGTTGCGCACCACCCAGACCGGGGCGGTCCCAACTGGCCGCCCTTCCGCGTCCACGCCGGGACCGGTCAGCCACAGCACGAGATCCGCATCCGCCGCGCGCGCCCTCGCCCGGCGCACACCCTCCTGCTCGACTGGATCGTCGGTCTCGCGAATGCCGGCCGTGTCGATCACCGTGACCGGATAACCATCGAGATCGAGCTGCACCTCGATCACGTCACGCGTCGTGCCGGCGTGCGGCGAGACAATCGCAACCTCGCGCCGCGCGAGCTGATTGATCAGCGTCGACTTACCGACATTCGGCGGACCGGCGATCGCAACGACCAGACCGTCGCGCAGACGTTCGGCGTGGCCCTGTGCCGCAAGCACTTCCGTGATTTCGCCGTGCAATGCCCTGATCATCTTCAACGCCGGCGCCATCAATTCCGCCGGCACGTCGCCCTCGTCGGAGAAGTCAATGCCGGCCTCGATCAGCGCGGATGCCTCGATGATGCGCTCGCGCCAATCGCGCGCCCGATTGCCAAGCAGACCCTGCAACTGACGCAGCGCCTGCCGACGCTGCCGGTCGGTATCGGCATGGATGAGATCGTCGAGGCCCTCTGCCTCAGTGAGATCGAGCTTGCCGTTCTCGAAGGCCCGCCGTGTGAACTCGCCGGGTTCGGCCGCCCTCGTATTCGGAATCGCGGAAATGGCGGCGAGCAGCGCCGACAGCACCGCGCGGCCGCCATGGACATGAAATTCGGCGACGTCCTCGCCGGTCGCGCTCGCCGGCCCCGGAAACCACAGTACGACCGCATCGTCGATCGGCCGGCCCGCCACGTCGCGAAGCAGCCTGCGGCCCGCCAGCCTGGGTGCCGGCAGCTTGCCCGCAAGCGCGGCCAGAATCTGGTTCGCCTGCGACCCCGAGACACGCACCACGGCAATCGCGCTGGGCGGTCGGCCGGACGACAGTGCAAAGATGGTCTGCTCACGCGGATGCATGGCTTATTTGTCCGGCTGCCACCGAAAAGGCAAACGCCGGTTTTGGGGCAGTGTCCGCTTCCTTTCGCCGCCTCACCAGCCGCAGCAAATGCTTCATATTGCACCGCAACATCGAGCGCCGCATTTTTGCTGCAATAATCCCGCGGTTGAGCCAATCAGAAGCGGTCTATTCGTTTAAAACTGAATAAAAACAATAAGTTATAAAGATATCAGCTTGAAAAACGATGAGCCCTCGATGCTGCACTTCGCTGCAGCAAAGGCGCACAAAAGAAAAGGGCGCCCAAAAGGCGCCCTTCTGATCTTTGATCGACTGAAGCACCCAGCTCAGGTGTTCATCGAATCGAAGAACTCGGAATTGCTCTTGGTGCTGCGGAGCTTGTCGAGCAGGAAGTCGATCGCGTCCATCGTGCCCATCGGGTTCAGGATACGGCGGAGCACGTACATCTTCTTGAGCACCTGCGGATCCGTGATCAGCTCCTCCTTACGCGTGCCGGAGCGCGAAATGTCGATCGCCGGGAAGGTGCGCTTGTCCGAGACCTTGCGGTCGAGGATCAGTTCGGAGTTACCGGTGCCCTTGAACTCTTCGAAGATGACTTCGTCCATGCGGCTGCCGGTATCGACCAGCGCGGTCGCGATGATGGTCAGCGAACCGCCCTCCTCGATGTTGCGCGCGGCACCGAAGAAGCGCTTCGGCCGCTGCAACGCATTGGCGTCGACACCGCCGGTCAGCACCTTGCCGGATGACGGCACCACGGTGTTGTAGGCGCGGCCCAGACGCGTGATCGAATCGAGCAGGATCACGACATCGCGGCCATGCTCGACCAGGCGCTTTGCTTTTTCGATCACCATCTCGGCGACCTGGACGTGGCGCACGGCCGGCTCGTCGAAGGTCGAGGACACCACCTCGCCCTTCACCGAGCGCTGCATGTCCGTGACTTCTTCCGGGCGCTCGTCGATCAGCAGCACGATCAGATAGCACTCGGGATGATTATGCGTGATCGAATGCGCGATGTTCTGCATCAGCACGGTTTTACCCGTGCGCGGCGGCGCGACGATCAGCGCGCGCTGGCCCTTGCCGATCGGCGCGACGATGTCGATCACGCGCGCGGACAGGTCTTTTCGCGTGGGATCGTCGATCTCCATGCGGAAGCGCTGATTGGGAAACAGCGGCGTGAGGTTGTCGAAATTGACCTTGTGCTTGGCCTTTTCCGGATCCTCGAAGTTGAGCGTGTTGACCTTCAGCAGCGCAAAGTAGCGTTCGCCCTCCTTCGGGCTGCGAATGTGACCTTCGATGGTGTCGCCGGTACGCAGGCCGAAGCGTCGGATCTGTGACGGCGAGACGTAGATGTCGTCCGGACCCGGCAGATAATTGGCATCGGGCGAGCGGAGGAAGCCGAAGCCGTCGGAAAGCACCTCGACGACGCCCTCGCCGACGATGTCGGTTTCAGCGAGCGAGAGCTGCTTGAGGATGGCAAACAGCAGCTCCTGCTTGCGCATGGTGCTGGCGTTCTCGACCCCATTCTCTTCCGCAAACGAGACGAGCTCGGCCGGGGTCTTGGACTTGAGGTCTTGGAGTTTAATTTCCCGCATTGGGGTGGTCCTGTGGGGTAACCTTGGAAGGGGGTGCGAGGAGGCTCAGAAATGCGGACGCGAGCAGGTGCAGGTAAGGTCCGCAGGTCTAGCAAGGTGAGTGCCGGGGGGCTTCAAACCTGATGTGGTGTCCGGCCTTCAAAAGCTCGGACACAACCACATCCGCCTGCGTTGGGTGGGATATCGAACATATATAGAAAATCGCTCCTCACTCCGCAAGCCGAAGGGCTGAGCGATCAATCAGGTTCATCGCCTAGAATGGCTTCACGATCACCATGATGACGATGAAAATCATCAGAACCGTCGGCACCTCATTGATAATCCGATAGAATTTCTGGGTCCGCGGGCGCCGGTCGGCGGCGAAATCCTTCACCCAGCGCGAAAAAAAACCGTGGACCGCGGACAGGGCCAAGACCAGTGCCAGTTTTACGTGCAGCCAGCCGAAGGTGAACCAATGGCCGGACCAGGCCAGATAGAGCCCGGCTAGCCAGGTCACGATCATTGCGGGGTTGATGATCGCTTTCAGCAGCCGGCGCTCCATCATCTTGAAGGTTTCCGACTGTTTCGAGCCGATCTCGGCCTCGCAGTGATAGACGAACAGCCGCGGCAGATAGAGCATGCCCGCCATCCAGGAGATGACGGCGATCACGTGCAGTGCCTTGATCCAGAGATAGACGTCCTCAAACATTTCCAGCGTCCGAATTCGCGACCAGCGTTCCGACCGCTGGGGATAGTAAGAACTCGTTAAGTTCTTCCAGCGCACACATATCCGTCCGTAGCGCCTTCCTCAAATCTAGAATCTTAGATTCTTAAGGTTTGAGTCTGAGTGACCGTGGATTGGACTCACGCAATGCCATCCGTCGCTTCACGGGCGCTTGTTCACATCCATCAACATATCCTGCGCGGGTCCGGCCGGTCCGGATAAGCCGTCCATCATCAAGGGCTTGCGCTAAGCTATCGGCAGCTTATCAAGGGGCTTGTCCGCGCAATCCCGCTTGCTGGTCGCGCGGGCGTCAGACTTGTTCTTTCGGGCAGTGGTGTGAAGAAACTTGGCCGTTGTCCCGCCCCTGGTGTCGCGCATCCCTTTCTGAGGGGTTAAGCTCCACAGAAATCCACAAATCGCCCCGTCGAAATTCAAAGAGTTTTTGTGCCGACCTCGAACAATTATTTCCATCTGCACCTCGTCTCCGACTCGACCGGTGAGACGCTGATCACCGTGGCGCGCGCGGTCGCGGCGCAATACGCCAAGGTGACGCCGGTCGAGCATGTCTATCCGCTGGTGCGCAGCCAGAAGCAGCTCGATCGCGTGCTCGACGAGATCGAGGAAGCGCCGGGGATCGTGCTGTTCACGCTGCTCGAGAAGGACCTGGTCTCGCGGCTCGAGGACAAGTGCCAGGAGATCAACGTTCCGAGCCTCTCGATCATCGGCCCGGTCATGCAGTTGTTCGAAGCGTATCTCGGTGCCGCGACGACCGGCCGGGTCGGCGCCCAGCACGTGCTCAACGCGGAATATTTCAAGCGCATCGATGCGCTGAACTACACGATGATGCACGACGACGGGCAGCACGTCGAAGGCCTAGAAGAGGCCGATGTGGTCCTGGTCGGCGTCTCCCGCACCTCGAAAACGCCGACGTCAATCTATCTCGCCAATCGCGGCATTCGCACCGCTAACGTGCCGCTGGTGCCGGGCATTCCGGTGCCGGCGCAGCTGGAGACGCTGGCGCGGCCGCTCATCGTGAGCCTGCATGCGACGCCGGAACGACTGATCCAGGTGCGCCAGAACCGCCTGCTCACGATGGGCGCGGGCTCCGGCAATGACACTTATATCGACAAGCAGGCGGTTGCCGACGAAGTTGCGTTTTCCCGCAAGCTGAGCGCCAAGCACAATTGGCCGCTGCTCGACGTCACCCGGCGCTCGATCGAGGAAACTGCGGCGGCGATCATGAAGCTCTACTCCGACCGGCAACGCAACCGGCCCTTGGAATAAGCTTTCGGCGATGGCTCTCTGGCGCGGCAAATTCCCGTTGATTCTGGCGTCGCAAAGCGGCGCGCGCAAAATGCTGCTGGCCAATGCTGGGCTCGATTTCCAGGCGATTGCGGCCGATATCGACGAACGCGGCGTGCAGGCGTCTTCTAAGCTTTCCAATCCGCGCGAGATTGCGTTGCTGCTGGCGCGCGAAAAGGCCAAGGCGGTCTCGCTGCATCATCCGGGCGCCTATGTGATTGGCGCCGATCAGACGCTGGCGCTCGGCGAGCGTCTCGTCAACAAGCCCGCCGGCCGTCCCCAGGCCATGGCGCAACTGCGCGAGCTCGCCGGCAATAGCCACGAGCTGAATTCCGCCGTGGCCGTGGCGCGCGATGGCCAGGTCGTCTTCGAGGATATTTCGGTCGCGCGCATGACCATGCGGCAGATGACCGAGGCGGAGCTCTCGGCCTATCTCGACGCCGCCGGCGAAGCCGTGACCTCCAGCGTCGGCGCCTATCAGCTCGAGGGCCTCGGCATCCATCTGTTCGAGCGGATCGACGGCGACCATTTCACCATTCTCGGCCTGCCGCTCCTGCCCCTGCTTGCGTTCCTGCGGCGCGAACGGCTAGTTGCGGTGTGAATGGCAAAGATGGCTGTGCGCTGATGCGGATCCTGGGACTGACCGGCTCGATCGGGATGGGCAAATCCACCACCGCGAAATTGTTCGCGGAGGCCGGTGTCCCCGTCTATGACGCCGATGCCGCGGTCCATCAATTATACGAGGGCGAGGCCGCGCCCGCGATCGAGGCCGCCTTCCCCGGCACCACCGCCAATGGCAAGGTCGATCGGCAAAAACTGTCCGCGCGCGTGGTGCATGATCCCGCCGCCATCAAGCAGCTCGAGCAGATCGTTCACCCGATGCTCGGCGCCTCGCGCCGGAAATTTTTCGCCGACGCGGAGGCCGCCAACGCGCCCGTCGTGGTCCTGGACATTCCGCTGCTGTTTGAAACCGGCGGTGAGAAAAGGGTCGACGCCGTGGTCGTGGTGTCGACTTCGCCGGAACTTCAGCGCGAGCGTGTGCTCGCTCGCGGCACAATGGACGAGGCGAAACTCGACGCCATCATCGCCAAGCAGACGCCCGACGCCGAGAAGCGAAAGCGCGCCGATTTCGTGGTGGATACGTCACACGGACTTGAGCCGGTGCGCGCGCAAATCAAGGACATTCTGGCCGAGGTCGTTAAGATGCCGCAGCGGCGAAGCTGATTCGCTGCGTCACACGGCCTCTTAGATCATGCGCGAAATCGTCCTCGACACTGAAACCACTGGCCTCGACCCCCTCCGCGGCGATCGCCTGGTCGAAGTCGGTTGCGTCGAGATTTTCAACCGCATGCCGACGGGGCAGACCTTCCACCGCTACATCAATCCTGAGCGGGACATGCCGGCGGAGGCCTTCGCGGTGCACGGGCTGTCGACCGAATTTCTGGCGACGAAGCCGCTGTTCCACGAAGTCGTTGACGAGTTTCTGGAGTTCATCGGCGATGCGCCGCTGGTGATCCACAACGCCTCGTTCGACATCAGCTTCATCAATGCCGAGCTCGACCGGATCAAGCGCGTAGCGATTCCGCGCGAGCGGCTTGTCGACACGCTTCTGCTGGCGCGGCGCAAGCATCCCGGCGTGTCCAACCGCCTCGACGATCTCTGCTCGCGCTACGCGATCGACAATTCCCACCGCACCAAGCACGGTGCGCTGCTCGACGCCGAGCTGCTCGCCGAGGTCTATGTCGACCTGATCGGAGCGCGGCAGTCGCAGCTGATCCTGGCCTCGGAGAGCGAGGAAATTCGCGTCAGTGCGAGCGGCGAGATGCCGCGGCGGCAGCGGCCGACGCCGCTTGCGCCGCGGATTACCGACGCCGAGCGCGAGGCCCACCGGGCCTTCATTGCCACGCTCGGCGACAAGGCGATCTGGAACGAGTTCCTTCCCGCCCCGACTGTCAGTCCGGCCGGTTAGGCCTGGCCTGTCTGCTGGGCGGCCATCTGCCGCTCCATGTTCTGGCGGTAGAGGCCGACGAAATCGACCGGATCCAGCATCAGGGGCGGGAACCCGCCGTCGCGGACCGCGCTCGCGATGATTTCGCGGGCGAACGGGAACAGCAGCCGCGGGCACTCGATCATGACCAGCGGATGCAGGTTTTCCTTCGGCACATTGACGATCCGGAACACGCCGGCATAGGCGAGCTCGAAGGAGAACATCACTTTGCCCGGGGTCTCCGCCTTGCCCTCGACCGAGAGCACCACCTCGAACTCCTGTTCGCTGAGGTTGTTGGCCGTGACGTTGATCTGGATGTTGATCTGAGGCTGCTGGCCCTGCGCCTGGAGCGAGCTCGGTGCGTTCGGATTTTCGAACGACAGGTCCTTGGTGTACTGCGCCAGCACGTTGAGCTGGGGAGCCTGGGCCGCCTCGGGAGGGGTGCCGTTACCGTTGGTCATGAAAGTCTCTCCTTACCCGATTGGGGCTGAATTTCGCGGCGGTTGGCTAACATAGGCTCGCCTCGTTCCACAAGGACGAACGGCTCCGCACAGGGTATTCGGGGCGCCGCACATAAAGGTGACGTCCGGCCCGCCCTGACTGCGAAATCTCGTCTTAAATAATTGAAGATGCGCGATTTCCGGGCAGGATCGGGTTTCCCCTTAAGCATAAAACGCGCTACACTTCACGCTGTGCCAAAAGGCGCCATTGGCCGGGCAAGATTTCGTGCCTACATCCGAAGAGCCAGATGTCGGCCTTGAGAGCCGGACATAAAATGGCGATGGAGTCTTGCCGTTCCCGTGTGGAACGGTCTACTGGCCGGAGCGATTTTCCCGGCGAACACCTCTCAGAAGACCAGACCAGAAAGCGAATACGACGTGGATATCTACACCATCATCTTCCTAGCGCTGGCGGTCTTTATTTTCCTGCGGCTGCGCAGTGTGCTGGGGCAGCGCACGGGCAATGAGCGGCCACCGTTCGACCGCACGGCCCGCAACGCGCTTCAGGGTGCCCAGGACAAGAATGTCGTGACGATGCCGGGCAAGGTGATCGACCAGGCTCCGCTGGCGCCGACCGCCGAGCCGACTCCGCCGTCCGACCGCTGGAAGGACCTGACCGAACCCGGCACCGCGCTGGCTCAAGGTCTCGATGCCATTGTCGAGAAGGACTCCGCGTTCGATCCTCGGCACTTCCTGTCGGGCGCCCGCGGCGCCTATGAGATGATCGTGCTGGCGTTTGCCAATGGCGATCGCCGTGCGCTGCGCGACCTCTTGTCGTCGGATGTCTATGAGAGCTTCGACGCCGCGATCAAGGAGCGCGAGAAGAACGAGCAGAAGACCGAGACGCGCTTCGTCTCGATCGACAAGGCCGAGCTGGTCGGCGCCGAACTCCGCGACCGCACCGCGCAGCTCACCGTGCGCTTCGTCTCGCAGATGATCTCGGTCACCCGCGACAAGGCCGGCAACATCGTCGACGGCAACGCCGACAAGGTTGCCGACATCACCGACATCTGGACCTTCGCCCGCGACACCACCTCTCGCGATCCGAACTGGAAGCTGGTTGGCACCGGAAGCGCGAATTAAATTTGCTCTGAAGAATTGCGCGACGGCGCTGTGCGCAGGTGTCGTCGCGCTGTCGTCGTTTTCGCTCGGCGCCGAGGCGGCGCGGCGTCATTACCGCAGCCATCATCACCTTCCGGAAACGGCCGCACTGCCGGTACGGGCGTTGCCTTATCCCCAGCTCCCCCTGCCGTTCGAAATTCCCGGCGCACAATATCTGCCGCTCGCCTGGTCGGAGGTGAAGGGCTGGAACGACGACGATCATCTCGCAGCCTACAAGACCTTCCGCGCGAGCTGCCGCTCGATCAATGCGCAAAACGGCGCGGTCGAACCCAAGGGCGAATTCAAGGGCGAATTCAAGGCGCTCGGCGCCTCGCTGAGCGAACCCTGCCGGGTTGCCAAATCGCTCGAACTCACCGACGACGCCAAGGCCAAAGCCTTCTTTCAGGCGAACTTTTCACCGCTGCGCATCTCGCGCCTCGGCGAGCTCGACGGTTTTGTGACCGGCTACTACGAGCCGGTGCTCGAGGGCTCGCGCACGCAGACCGACGTCTACAACGTTCCGGTCTATCGCCGTCCCTCGAACCTGTTCGTGCGCGGCTACAAGCAGGACTCGGTCAGCCTGCCCAACAAGGGCCCGGTCTACCGCAAGATCGGCCGCCGCAAGCTCGTGCCCTATTACGATCGCGGCGAGATCGAGGACGGCGCGATCGCCGGCCGCGGGCTCGAGCTCTGCTGGCTGAAGGACCCGACCGATCTCCTGTTCGCCCAGATCCAGGGCTCGGCGCGGATCAAGTTCGACGACGGTTCGTCCATCCGCCTCAACTACGACGCCTATAACGGCTACCCCTACACGGCCGTCGGTCGCATCCTGATCGAGCGCGGCATCATCCCGAAGGAGGAGATGTCGATGCAGAAGATCAGGGAATGGATGACGCAGAATCCCGATGGCGCCAAAGAGCTGCGCCGCCAGAACCGCGCCTACATCTTCTTCCGCGAGGTCAACCTGTCCGACAAGGACGAGGCGGTCGGCGCGCAAGGCATTCCGCTGACCGCGGGCCGCTCGATCGCGGTCGACAAATCGCTGCATGTCTACGGCACGCCCTTCTTCATCGAAGGCGAGCTGCCGATCGACTCGGACCGGTTCAAGACGCCGTTCCACCGCCTGATGATCGCGCAGGACACCGGCTCGGCGATCATTGGCCCGGCGCGCGCCGACCTCTATTTCGGTGCCGGCCAGGAAGCCGGCCGGGTCTCGGGGCGGCTGCGCCACAGCATGCATTT
The DNA here is from genome assembly GCF_001641635.1 of Bradyrhizobium centrolobii. GTDB lineage: Bacteria > Pseudomonadota > Alphaproteobacteria > Rhizobiales > Xanthobacteraceae > Bradyrhizobium > Bradyrhizobium centrolobii. Next base: position 2,371 of record NZ_LUUB01000098.1, on the reverse strand, counting down.
CGTGATGCTGGTGCCGAAGAGCCTCGATCCTGTCGTGCGCGGCTCGAGGTTGCCGGTGCCGGATCCGCGGCCGTCGGAGAAGATCGCAAAGCTGTTTCCGCAAACCGATCCCGCAAAGGATCCGAAGACCGCGGCGGCTATCGCGAAACCGACTGACCCAGGCAAGACTGAAGGCAAGGCGGGCTCAGGCAAGGC
>NZ_LUUB01000098.1:0-2108 GCF_001641635.1 Bradyrhizobium centrolobii | reverse complement strand
GGCCAGTCCGGTGCCGCTGCCGGAGCCGCGCCCCAACATCAAGCCCGTCCGCGAGCCGCGCCGTCACGTGAATCGTCGTTCCAACCAGCAATGAAGCGATCGTCCCGTCCGCCCGTGCTGGAGCCTCGCCCCTCACCGCGCCGCCGCGCGCTCAGCGCGGAAGAGCGCGAGCTGTGGGACCTGGTTGCCAAACAGGTCAAGCCGCTCAGGAAACCTCGCCCTGTGAAGGCGCATTCCGCGACGCGTTCCGAGCCCTCGCCCGCTGCACCCGTCGGCAAGTCTGCGGCACCGGCGAGGCCCATTGCCGCCGCGCCCGCGCCGCGGGTAGCAAAACCGGCCATGCCGCCCCTGGCGCCGCTCGGCAAGCGCGAGCGCGCAAAGCTGTCGCGCGGCCGCAGCGAGATCGAGGCGCGACTCGACCTGCACGGCATGACCCAGATGCGCGCCCATCGCGCGCTGTCGGGTTTTCTGCAGCGGGCGCATCATGATGGCCTCACCTTCGTGCTGGTCATTACCGGCAAGGGCCGGAGCGGCGGCGAAAGCGGGGTGCTGCGCCGCCAGGTGCCGGAGTGGCTCAGCCTGCCGGAATTCCGTGCCTTCGTCGTCGGCTTCGAGGAGGCGCATGTCGGCCATGGCGGCGAGGGCGCGCTCTATGTCCGAATTCGTCGGGCGAGAATTTAGCGAGCATGATCCGGAAAAGTGGGCAACGGTTTTCCGGATTAGATCATGCTCAACTAAAACGGCCGGACGATCCCGACGCGCGGGATCAGCGTGATGATCAGGCCGAAGACGTTTGTCTTGCGATCCTCCGCCGGAATCGGCGGTGTCTCCTGCTTGGCCGGCAGCATCTTCACTGCATGCAGGATCAGGAACATGCAGACCGCCCAGTTCGAGATCCAGCGCGAATAGTCGAACACCATCGCGAACATCACGAGATAGGCGAGGCTGACGCCGATCAGCCCTGCGACGACGAGACGGCGGTGCGTCTCGCTCGCGAGCGCGCCGATCAGGCCGGCAAAATAGCGCCAGAGCGGCGTATGCAGCCAGATCAGCAGCGCGAACACGGGTACGCCGAGGATGTTGTGGGGCATCCAGGTCCAGGTGTCCGAAATCTCCTTCGCCAGCGGCTGATACCAGATGTAGCTGAATTGCAGGAGATCGGTACGCGCCGGATCGGGCATCCGGGTCTTCAGATACTGCACGAAATCCGCTTCCGGGATCGGCATCGTGCCCAAAAACTGCGCCGCGAAGAAAAGCGCTGAAACGAGCAGGAAGGCGATGACGCCGAAGGCCATGTTGGCCCGATTGAGGCCGTAGACGAGATAATGCCTGACAACGACGATGGTGATGATGGTCGGCACATACATCAGGAGATGAATGTGGTGGATCAGGATCAGCACGATCGAGAACAGTGCCGCCAACGCAACGTACTGGATCGACCGGGCAGGGATCAGCAGCAGCACGATGGCGAGCGCGCAGCCATAAATGTCGAAATGGCCGAGCGTGTGCATGAAGTTCTTGAGGAAGAACGGCGAGCCCGCCATGAAGACGAACAGCGGCAGCGTCTTCCCGGCGAAGCCAAACGTCCGGTGAAACAGTCTTGCGAACAGCGCCAACGTCACCAGCCAGGTCGCGCCGCCGAGTGCGAACACCAGCCACACCGGCACCTTCGTCGTGAACAGCGCCACGACCGCCCCGATCAGCGCGCGCTTGATGAAGCCGAAATGATAGTCGACGACGAGATGGATGTAGGGGACCCAAGGCGGGAGCTGGATCTTATGAATGAAGACCCCGGCGATGACGGCGGCGTTGATCGCGAGCAGAAGCCGCCAGGGGTTTTGCCAGATGCTAGCGCGCACACCACACCTGCGCCGCTGCCTTGACCTCCACCGTCGTCCCGGGCAAGCGAAGCGCGACCCGGGACCCATATGTGGACGGCCCCCGTGGCACAAGAGCTTTGTGAGGTTTGATCGGATCGCTTGCGTCCATATGTCCGGCCTGTTGGTGCGGCNTGTTGGGCCGCTGGCCAAGATGGTTTCCGCGACGCGAGTTCCAATCAACCACGCGACCTCGTTCGGCCGATGGGTCCCACGGATTTGCTCGCATCT
>NZ_LUUB01000097.1:69004-100435 GCF_001641635.1 Bradyrhizobium centrolobii | reverse complement strand
CCGGAGAGGAAGGGCTTCCTCGTCACCTTCAAGATCGAGGAAGGCCAGCAGTACCGCATCGGCTCGATCGATTTCCGCTCCAGCATTCCCAATTTTGACGCGAGTTCGATGCGCTCTTACTCGCGCGTCAGTATCGGATCGCTCTACAACGTCGAATCGGTCGAGAAGTCGGTCGAGGAGATGCAGATCGAGGCCTCGCGCCGCGGCTATGCCTTCGCCGTGGTCCGCCCGGGCGGCGACCGCAACTTCGAGGCGCACACTGTAGCCATCGTCTTCAACATCGACGAAGGGCCGCGCACCTATATCGAACGTATCAACATCCGTGGCAACACCCGCACGCGCGACTATGTGATCCGGCGCGAGTTCGACATCTCCGAGGGTGACGCCTACAACCGCGCGCTGGTCGATCGCGCCGAGCGCCGCCTGAAGAACCTCGACTTCTTCAAGAGCGTCAAGATCTCCACGGAGCCCGGCTCCTCAAGCGACCGCGTGGTCCTGATCGTCGATCTCGAGGAGAAGTCGACCGGCGACTTCTCGGTGTCGGGTGGTTACTCCACGACCGACGGCGCGCTGGCCGAAGTCTCGATCTCCGAGCGCAACCTGCTTGGCCGCGGCCTGTTCGCCAAAGCGGCGGTGACCTACGGCCAGTATGCCCGCGGCTACTCGCTGTCCTTCGTCGAGCCCTATCTGCTCGACTACCGCGTCGCGCTGGGCCTCGACCTCTATCAGCGCCAGCAGCTCGCCAACAGCTTCATCTCCTACGGCACCAAGACGCTGGGCTTCAGCCCGCGCCTCGGCTTCAGCCTGCGGGAAGATCTGGCGCTCCAGGTGCGTTATTCGATCTACCAGCAGGAAATCACGCTGCCGTCCACCCTGGCGAACTGTAACAACGTCCTGGGATCGTCGGCATTCAACCCGAGCCCGGCCTTCGCAGCGTCCCAGACGCCACCGCTTGATCTGACCTCGAGCAACGGCCTCGGCTGTTACAGCGACGGCGAAGCCTCGCTGCCGGTGCGCAAGGAGCTCGCTGGCGGCAGGACGCTGACCTCGGCGCTCGGCTACACGCTGAACTACAACACGCTGGACAACAACAAGAACCCGTCCGACGGTCTGCTCATCGACTTTCGGCAGGACTTCGCGGGCGTGGGCGGCGACGTCACCTACCTGAAGACCGCCATGGACGCGAAGTACTACCAGTCGCTGGTGTCTGACCTCGTCGGCCTCGTCCATCTCCAGGGCGGCGTGCTGACCAAGATCGGCAACAACGAGATTCGCATGCTCGATCACTTCCAGATGGGCCCGAATCTCGTCCGCGGCTTTGCCCCCAACGGCATCGGTCCGCGGGATCTGAATCCCTTCGGTACGCAGGACGCGCTTGGCGGCACCAAATATTGGGGCGCTTCGCTCGAATTGCAGATGCCGTTCTGGTTCCTGCCCAAGGAAGTGGGCCTGAAGGGTGCGGTCTACGCCGACGCCGGCAGCCTCTTCGACTACCAGGGTCCGACCACGTGGTCGGTCACCAACGAACTGACGACGCCGAAGAACTCGAGCTGTGTTCCGTCGACCGTCAATCCGCCGACGGCGGGAACCTGTACTGGACTGGTGTATGACGACAGCCGGGTGGTGCGCACGTCGGTTGGTGTCGGCCTGATCTGGGCTTCGCCGTTCGGACCGCTGCGCTTCGACTATGCCGTGCCTCTCACCAAGGGCAAGTATGACCGCGTGCAGGAGTTCAGGTTCGGCGGCGGCACCTCGTTCTAATTCGATCAGCACGGCACGATCCGGATCACCGGAGCCGGTTTCCGAAAGGGATCGTGCCAATCCAAGAGATGGGGCATGATGCGGCCTGGCCGCTTCATGCCGAAGCCGGACCGCGACGGGGTGGAATGGCGCAGCCGACCTTTTTCAAGAAACCGCCAGCCTCAGCGCTGGCTGACGTTGCCACGCTGACGAAGGCGCAGCTGGTCGACCCTTCCCGGGGAGGCCATGTCATCACGGGTCTCGCTTCGCTCGACGAAGCCGGCCCGATGCATCTGACGTTCTTCGACAATCTGAAATATGCCGATCAGCTCAAGGCGACCAAGGCGGGCGCCTGCCTGGTGAGTCCGCGCTTCGAGGCCGAGGTCCCGGCGCATGTGGCCGTGCTGCGCGTGGCGCAGCCGTTCCGCGCCTTTGTCAGGATCGCGCGGGAATGGCACGGCGATGCGCTTCGCCCGCAATCGTGGGTCGGCAATGACGGTATCGCATCGTCGGCTATCATCGACCCCTCGGCGCGCCTCGAGGACGGTGTTGTCGTCGATCCGCTGGCCGTCATCGGCCCGGAGGTCGAGATCGGTACCGGTTCGCTGATCGGGGTCGGCGCGGTGATCGGCCCCGGCGTCAAGATCGGCCGGGACTGCGATGTCGGCGCCCGCACGGTCATCCAGTGCGCCCTGATCGGCAACAACGTCCTGATCCATCCTGGCTGCAGCATCGGCCAGGAAGGCTACGGCTTTGTCTTCTTCGGTCCTGAGGGGCACCTGAAGGTGCCTCAGACCGGCCGGGTGCTGATCCAGAACGACGTTGAGGTCGGCGCCGGCACCACCATCGACCGCGGTTCCCTGCGCGACACCGTGATCGGCGAGGGCACCAAAATCGACAATCAGGTCCAGATCGGCCACAATGTGACGATCGGCCGGCACTGTTTGCTGGCGGCCCAGATCGGGCTCGCCGGAAGCCTGACCATTGGCGATAACGTGGCGCTGGGAGCGAAGGTTGGTATCAACAATCACCTCAAGATCGGCGACGGGGCTCAGGTGACCGCCATGAGCGCCGTCAAGGACGACATCCCGCCCAACGGACGCTGGGGCGGCCATTTCGCCAAGCCGACCAAACAGTGGTTCAAGGAGATCATCGCTGTGGAGCGTCTGGTGCGCGACAGCAAGGCGGATCGGAAGGACGAGGGACAAGAGTGATGGAGGAGGCACCGGTCAGGTTCGAGCTCGTAGACATCAACATGATTCTACAGACGCTGCCGCACCGCTTTCCGATGCTGCTGATCGACCGGGTGATCAACATCCGCACCGACTACAGCGGCATCGGCATCAAGAACGTCACCTTCAACGAGCCCGCCTTCCAGGGACATTTCCCGGATCGGCCGGTCTATCCGGGCGTGATGATGATCGAGGCGATGGCGCAGACAGCGGGCGTGATCGGCATCAAGTCGGTCGAGGGCACCGAAAAGCCCCGCGCGGTGTATTTCCTCACCATCGACAAGTGCAAGTTCCGCAAGCCCGTGCTGCCCGGCGACACCATCGAGTATCACATGCGTTCGCTCGGTCGCCGCAAGGCGATGTGGTGGTTTCACGGCGACGCCAAGGTCAACGGCCAGGTCGTTGCGGAAGCCGATGTCGGCGCCATGCTGACGGACTGAGCGCGGGCGCTCTCACGTCGGCTTCATCTCGCTCCGGCAGGCGTCGCGGCTTCGCTGCACGCAGCTTCCTAATGCTCCAGATGAAGTCGTTGATGCGTCGGGGCGGCTACTTGGTCCGGCGTGTGAAATATGCCGAGATGATACGTCACTGGACAGATCGGGCATAGTCGCGCTAACCACCGGAAAACCCAGCGACTTCAACACATAATCAGACCTTCTTGATGAGTAAGATTGATCCCACCGCGCGGGTGGAGGACGGCGCCGTGATCGGCGAGGGCACCGAGATCGGGCCCTATTGCGTCATCGGCCCCCATGCCGTGATCGGAGCGAACTGCAGACTGATCGGACAGGTCACCGTCATCGGCCATACGTCGATCGGGGACGGCTGCGTGATTTCACCGTTCGCGGTGCTGGGCGGGGCGCCTCAGGATCTCAGCTACAAGGGCGAGCCCACGAAACTCGAGATCGGCTCCGGCTGCACCATTCGCGAAGGCGCGACCATGAACGTCGGCACCATCAAGGGTGGCGGCCTGACGCGGGTCGGCAATGGCGGCTATTTCATGAACAACAGCCATGTTGGCCATGACTGCATGGTCGGCAACAACGTCATCTTCGCGACGTCGGCGACGCTCGGCGGCCACTGCGAGATCGGTGATTTCGTCTATATCGGCGGCCTGTCCGCGGTGCATCAGCTCACGCGCATCGGTCCGCAGGTGATGGTCGGCGGCCTCTCGGGCGTACGCGACGACGTCATCCCGTTCGCGCTCATCAACGGCCAGTACGCGGTGCTGGAAGGCCTCAACATCATCGGCATGAAGCGGCGCAAGTTCACCAAGCAGCGCCTTGCGACCGTGCGCGCGTTCTACCAAAGACTGTTCCACGGCCCCGGCATGTTCGCCGAACGGCTCGAAGCTGTGCAGCCGCTCGCCGGCGAGGATCCCGCGATCGCCGAGATCCTCGACTTCATCGGCAAGGGCAAGCACCGCCCGCTCTGCCTTCCCGCTATTGCGAAGTGATCGGGGGATGGCCGCCACCATGACGTCAGCGGCTCCCGAAATCGTCTCTCCCGTCGGCGTGGTCGCTGGCGGCGGCGCCATGCCCTTTGCGGTCGCGGAGTCGCTTGCCGCGCGCGGCATCACGCCGGTGCTGTTTCCGCTGCGCGGTGCCTGCGATCCGGCGCGGGTGGAGAAATTCCGCCATCGCTGGATTTCGGTCGGTCAGCTCGGCCGCGCGATGCGGCTGTTTCGCGAGGAAGGTTGCCGCGACCTGATCTTCATCGGCACCCTGGTGCGGCCCTCGCTCTCCGAGATCCGGTTCGACTTCAAGACGCTGCGGCTGCTCGGCAACGTCATCCGTGCATTTCGTGGCGGCGACGATCATCTGTTGTCCGGCGTCGGGCGCATCCTCGAGCAGGACGGCTTCCGCATGGTCGGCATCAAGGACGTCGCGCCCGACCTCCTGATGCCCGAGGGCTGCATCACCCGTGCCTGGCCGGCCGAAAACGCCAAGACCGACATCGAGCGCGGCCGCGCCGTCCTGGCCGCGCTGGGGCCGTTCGACATCGGCCAGGCTGCGGTGGTGATCGACGGCCATGTGGTCGCGGTCGAAGACATCGAGGGGACCGACGCGCTGCTTGCACGCGTCGCGCGCCTGCGCGAAGAGGGACGCATCCGCGCGGCGACGGGGCGCGGCGTGCTGATGAAGGCGCCGAAGAGCGGGCAGGACCTGCGCTTCGACCTGCCGACGATCGGCCCGCGCACGCTCGAGGGCGTCGCCGCGGCGGGCCTTGCCGGCATCGCCGTCATCGCCGGCAACACCATCGCCGCCGAGCCGCAGGCGATGATCGAGTTCGCCGACGCCAAATATCTCTTCGTCATCGGTCTGCCGGCGTGATGCAGGGGCGCGATCCAAAGCGAAAGATATTCCTGATCGCGACGGAGGAATCCGGCGACCGGCTCGGTTCGGCCCTGATGAAGGTGCTGCGCCAGCGGCTCGGCGATGGCGTGCAGTTCGAGGGTGTCGGCGGCCGCACCATGGCGCGCGAAGGCCTTAAGTCGCTGTTTCCGATCGAGGAGCTGTCGATCGTCGGCTTCGCTGCCGTCGTGCAGCAGTTGCCGAAGATATTGCGGCTGATCCGCAAGACCGCGGATGCCGTGACCGAGGCGGCGCCCGACGCGCTCGTCATCATCGACAGCCCCGATTTCACCCATCGTGTCGCGCGCCGCGTCCGCGCGCGCAATCCCGCGATCCCGATCGTCGACTACGTCTCGCCTTCGGTCTGGGCCTGGCGACCGGGCCGGGCGCGCGCCATGCTCGGCTACGTCGATCATGTCCTGGGCCTGCTGCCGTTCGAGCCGGAGGAGTACCGCAAGCTGCGCGGCCCGCCTTGCAGCTATGTCGGCCATCCCCTGATCGAGCAGTTGTCGTCGCTGCGGCCGAATGCGGAGGAGCAGAAGCGGCGCGACGGCGAGCCGCCGGTGCTCCTGGTGCTGCCCGGCAGCCGCCGCAGCGAGATCAGGCATCATCTCGACGTCTTCGGCAGCGCACTCGGCCGGTTGCAGGCCGAAGGTCGCGCGTTCGAGCTGATGCTGCCGACCATGCCGCATCTGGAATCGACGGTGCGCGAGGGCGTGGCGAGCTGGCCGGTCAAGCCGCGAATCGTGGTGGGTGAAGCCGAGAGGCGGGCCGCCTTCCGCATCGCCCGCGCGGCGCTGGCGAAATCCGGTACCGTAACGCTCGAGCTTGCACTGTCGGGGATTCCGATGGTGACGGCCTATCGCGTCGGCGCGATCGAAGCGTTCATCCTGCGTCGCGCGATCCGTGTCTCCTCGGTGATCCTCGCCAACCTCGTGATCGGCCGCGACGTCATCCCCGAATTCCTGCAGGAGAACTGTACCCCGGAGATGCTCGCGCAGGCGCTCGAAGAGGTGCTGACGGACTCGCCGCTGCGCAGGCAACAGGTCGAGGCGTTCGCCAGGCTCGACGCGATCATGTCGACCGGCAACAAATCGCCCAGCGTGCTCGCCGCCGACATCGTGCTTGCGACGATGCGGAAGGGCAGGCAGGTCGGATAGAATTGTAGAGTGGGCAAAGCTGCGCTCGTCGCGCAACGTGCCCACCATCTTCTCGAACTCGAAATGGTGGGCACGCTTCCACCTTCGCCCGTCGAGCGAAGGCGGAAGCCTTGCCCACCCTACATTCTCCTCAAACGCATGCGGCGCCATCGCGATGATGGCGCCGCTTCGAGCTACACCCTTCAGCTCGCCGATCTCAGGCCGTGTACTCGACCCATGATCCGTCGACGATCACGTAGTCGGCCGGGAACCAATAGTAGTAGTCGGTTGCATCATCGTAGACCCAATAGCCGTAATAGTAGAGGTCGGCTTGCGCAACCTGCATGTTGGCAAGCGTCAGGCCAGGGCTTGTCTCGGCCAGTTTCTGCCGCGACCTTACCTTCTTCACCTGCATTCCGGCGGCGGTCACCGCAGTGACCTTGCCGTTGTTCACTTCCGCAAAGACATCGACCTTCTTTCCCGTCGTGTGGATTTTGTGCTTGCCATTCTTCTTGATCCTCTCGCCGAGGAGGTCCTTTCCGTTGAGGTGATGTTTCTCCTTCGCGAAGGCGATGTGAGACGCGCCGAGCATGGCGGCTGTCGCAATCGTGCCGAGCACGAGGCGCCGATTGATCATGAGTTTCTCCCTTGGAAGTCAGCAGTGATTCTACGCTCGACGTCGGCAGGAATCTCTCGACGTTGCGTACCGGATCAGTTACGTCGTTTGCACTGAACTCGCGATGAATAGGCCGACCACAGATAAGTTCCAAAGATGTCCAATCGCCAACATGGAATCGTGCTCGCTCTCGCGGAGATTGAATGGGGGCGCGGCCGCATCAGGGAGGCCGCAGCGCCCCGGTAGCGCGGGCTGGACGGATACGCTCCCCGCTTCCGAGATTGCTTCGTTTGACACCTGTCGCTTCTGATTGCAGCGGCGGCTCCAGGACGGGTTCACGCCGCTGACACATCTGACAGAAATTAACTCAATCGTCATTCGTCATTCGCGGTTTTTGCCGTTTGGCGGAACATCGCTGACGGCGCCCGATTGTGTTGGCAGCAATGATTGATGTGTGCCCACGACAATTGATCGGAGAGCGTAAATGATGAGAAGAGTCTTGTTACTTTTCGCTATCGCCAGCCTTGCGGCTGCGACTGCTTCAGTCGGCTATGCGCGCGGTGGCGGAGCTTCGGGATTTGCGCCCGGAACGTCCTTCCGCACGAGTGGATCTGTTGCCGGACATCCCGGTGCCTCTGGTCACGCGCCGGGCCATCTCTTCCGAGCCCACGGCAGCGTGCGCGGTCATCCAGGCGCTTCGGGCTATGCTCCCGGACACAGGTTTGCGCATCATGCGAGCCACATGCAGCGCATGAGTTTCGCGCGTCATATGAGATAGTCGACCGCCGTTGATGGTCTGGCTGACGCGTGTCTTTCGTGTCGGAGGGTTGTTGTCGGCATCGTAGCCTTAGTAGGGTGGGCAAAGCGTAGCGTGCCCACCAACCGCCGACAGCCGTGTGGATACATGGTGGGCACGGCGCTTCGCGCCTTTGCCCACTCTACGAGACTGCTGACATGACGGTGTCAGCTGGCGGCGAAGATGATCCCGATCGTGATCGAACGTCTGCGAGATCTGACCGATGGCGCGATATCGACTGCACTGCGTGGGCGCGTCCGGCAATTCGTTCAAGGTCGCCCTGTTTCTCAACTGCGCCGGTATCGACTGGGAGCCGATCGGCGTCGATTTTGCCGGCGGTGAGACCCGCGACGCCGTTTGGCGCGCAGAGGTCAACGAGATGGGCGAGATCCCAGTGCTCGAGGTCGACGGCCGGCGCTTGAGCCAGTCGGGTGCTATCCTGTCCTGGCTGGCCGAGACCCATGGCGTGTTCGGCCCGTCGAATGCGGAGGAGGGGTTCGAGACGGCGCGCTGGCTGCTGTTCGACAACCACAAATTCACCGGCAGTTTTGCCGCTCACCGGGTGCTCCAATCGATGACGCCGGCGCCGACGCATCCGGACGTGCTGGCCTACATGAGATCGAGGGTTCAAAGCGCTTTTTCGATCGTCGACAAGCATCTCGCCGATCGGCGTTTCATGCTGGGCAACCGGCCGACGATCGTCGATTTCTCACTCGTCGGATATCTGTACTATCCGGTCGAGGAGACCGGTTTCGATCTTGCCGCGGCTTTCCCGGCAATCGATGCAAGCCGTGCGCGCATTGCGGCCCTGTCGGGCTGGAAGCCGCCCTATGAGATGATGCCGGTGGGAAACTCGCTACCGGTGGTCCGGTCCGCGACCGAAGGGCTGCGCGCGTAGGCGGGGGCGAGGCTTGCTCGATCCGTATCGTGCAAACGAAAACGGCGCCATCCAGGATGGCGCCGTTTCGAAGTCGCGGTTGTGAGCTTACTTCCGCTCGGCGATCGGCACGTAGTCGCGCTTGGCGACGCCGGTGTAGAGCTGGCGCGGGCGGCCGATCTTCTGCTGCGGATCCTCGATCATCTCGCTCCACTGGCTGATCCAGCCGACGGTGCGGGCGACCGCGAACAGCACGGTGAACATCGAGACCGGGAAGCCCATCGCCTTCAGCGTGATGCCCGAATAGAAGTCGACGTTCGGGTAGAGCTTGCGGTCGATGAAGTACTGGTCGCTGAGCGCGATCTTCTCGAGCTCCAGCGCCACCTTCAACATCGGATCGTCGCCATGGCCGGTCTCTTTGAGCACGGCGTGACACATCTTCTGCATGATCTTGGCGCGCGGATCGTAGTTCTTGTAGACGCGGTGACCGAAGCCCATCAGGCGGACTTCGCTGTTCTTGTCCTTCACCTTCGCGATGAATTCCGGAATCTTGTCGACCGTGCCGATGCCGTAGAGCATGTTCAGCGCGGCCTCGTTGGCGCCGCCATGCGCCGGGCCCCACAGGCACGCGATGCCGGCCGCGATGCAGGCGAACGGGTTGGCGCCCGAGGAGCCCGCGATGCGGACCGTGGAGGTCGAGGCGTTCTGCTCGTGGTCGGCGTGGAGGATGAAGATCTTCTCCAGCGCGTCAGCGAGCACCGGGCTGACCTTGTAGTCCTCGCAGGGCACCGCGAAGCACATGTTGAGGAAGTTCTCGGCGAAGCCGAGCGAGTTCTTCGGATAAATGAAGGGCTGGCCGACGGTGTACTTGTAGGCCATCGCCGCCAGCGTCGGGATCTTCGCGATCATGCGCATGGAGGCGATCATGCGCTGCTTCGGGTCATTGATGTCGGTGGAGTCGTGATAGAACGCGGCCAGTGCGCCGACCGCCGCCACCATGATCGCCATCGGATGGGCGTCGCGGCGGAAGCCCTGGAAGAAGCGGGCCATCTGCTCGTGCACCATCGTGTGATGGGTCACGCGGTAGTCGAAATCCTTCTTCTGGGCCGCCGTCGGCAGGTTCCCGTAGAGCAGGAGATAGCAGGTCTCCAGGAAGTCGCCGTGCTCGGCGAGCTGCTCGATCGGATAGCCGCGGTACTCCAGCACGCCCGCGTCGCCGTCGATGTAGGTGATCTTGGACTGGCAGCTCGCGGTGGAGGTGAAGCCGGGATCGTAGGTGAAAAGGCCGGACTGGCCGTAGAGCTTGCCGATATCGACGACATCAGGCCCGACGCTGCCGCTGAGGATCGGGAGATCGTAGTTCTTGTTGCCGACCGTCAGCGTGGCGGTCTTATTGCTTGGTTTTGCGTCCATCGTAGGTCCCCGATGTATGGTGAAACGGGCCGGACCCGGAGACCCCATGAGAGATGATGAGGCTGGCCGGATATTCCAGAAGGTACGGGTGAGATGGGTATATTATTGCTGTGTGCGCTGCAAGATCGCCGCGCACGGTCGTCGACTTACGTCGTAGACTGATCCTTGAGCCGGCCAAGGCTCTCCTCGCGTCCCAGGACGTCCAAAACCTCGAAAATCCCGGGCGAGGTCGTCCGTCCGGTCAACGCCGCCCGCAACGGCTGGGCGACCGCGCCGAGCTTGAGACTATTTTCCTCGGCAAAAATGCGCAGCGCCGCTTCCGTGGTGGCAGAGCTCCACCCTTCGACTTTCTCCAGCGCGGAATGAAGCTGGCCGATCAGCTTGCGGTTTTCGCCCGTCAGCAGGGCCGCCGCCTTGGCGTCGAGCTCCAGCGGCCGGTCGGCGAAGATGAAATAGGCGCCGTCGATCAGCTCGATCAGCGTCTTGGCGCGCTCCTTCAGGCTCGGCATGGCCTTGAGCAGCTGCGCGCGCGTGGTGTCGTTTAACTTCGCCTTAAGCTCGCTGCGGCCGGGCACGTAATCCAGCACGTCCTCGAACATTCTCACGAGTGATTGATCGTCGGCGTGGCGGATGTAATGGCCGTTGAGGTTTTCCAGCTTGGCGAAATCGAAGCGGGCTGCGGCGCGGCCGACGCCCGAGAGGTCGAACGCCGCGATCATTTCCTCGGTCGAGAATATCTCCTGGTCGCCGTGGCTCCAGCCAAGCCGGACGAGGTAATTGCGCAGCGCGGCGGGCAGATAGCCCATGGCGCGGTAGGCGTCGACGCCGAGCGCGCCGTGGCGCTTGGACAGTTTCGAGCCGTCCGGGCCGTGGATGAGGGGGATGTGGGACATGCTCGGCAGCGTCCAGCCCATCGCATCGTAGATCTGCTTCTGGCGCGCCGCGTTGATCAAATGGTCGTCGCCGCGGATGACGTGGGTGACGCCCATGTCGTGGTCGTCGACCACCACCGCGAGCATGTAGGTCGGTGTGCCATCGCCGCGCAACAGGACGAGGTCGTCGAGATTCTCGTTCTGCCAGACCACGCGGCCCTGGACCTGGTCCTCGATCACGGTCTCGCCGGTCTGCGGCGCGCGCAGCCGGATCGTCGGCTTCACGTCGCTTGGTGCCGTTGCCGGGTCGCGGTCGCGCCACATGCCGTCATAGAGGCGGGTGCGGCCCTCCGCACGCGCCTTCTCGCGCATGGCGGCAAGCTCCTCGGCCGTGGCGTAGCAGCGATAGGCCTTGCCGTCGGCGAGCAGCTGCTCGGCGACCTCGCGGTGACGGGCGGCGCGGCTGAACTGGTAGATGACGTCGCCGTCCCAGCCGAGCTCCAGCCATTTGAGGCCGTCGAGGATGGCATCGATCGCCTCCTTGGTGGAGCGCTCCCGGTCGGTGTCCTCGATCCGGAGCAGCATCTTGCCGCCGTGCTTCTTCGCATAGAGCCAGTTGAACAGCGCCGTGCGGGCGCCCCCGATATGGAGGAAGCCGGTCGGCGAGGGAGCGAAGCGCGTGACGATTTGAGGTGCGGTCATTCGATAGCGGGCAAGGACGGTAAAGTTGTGGGGCGACCGTGTATCATAGGGATGGGAGATTTTGCCAATGCTAATCCAGGTCGTTCATTGCCATCCACTGGCGGACAGCTACAACCATGCGCTGTTCCACACGATCGTCGAGACGCTGAAACGCCGGCACGAGGTGATCGCGACCGATCTTTACCGCGAGGGCTTTGCCCCGGCGATGACCGAGGCGGAGCGGCGCAGCTACTATCAGGGCTCCTATGCCGAGGATGCGGTGGCGCGCCTCATCGGGGACTTGCGGCGCGCCGACGGCATCATCTTCTGCTTTCCGCATTGGTGGTTTTCGATGCCTGCCATGCTCAAGGGCTATTTCGACCGGGTCTGGGCGCCCGGAACGGCGTTTGCCCACGATCTGAAGGGCGGGCGCATCAGGCCGCTGCTGACCAACATCCACCTGTTCGGCGTCGTGACGAGCTACGGCTCGCCCTGGTGGCTGACCCGGATTGTCATGCAGGACCCCGGCCGCAAGGTGCTGTTTCGGGCGCTGAAGCCGATGTGCGGACCTCGTGTTCGGTCGTTCTATCTGGCGCACTACGACATGGATCGGTCCACACCGGCGTCCCGGGCTGCCTTTGTCGAGCGCGTCCGCGCCAGGATCGCCGAAGTTTGATCGGGAGGTGGGCATGGGGCTTGGCCTCCGGGCACGAATTTGGCAGAAGGACCGCTGATTTCCCTACAGGATTTTCGGAATGACGACAGAACCGGTGGCGACTGAGGTTGGGCGCGATTTCATTCGTGACATCATTCAGGCCGACCTCGATCAAGCCAAATACAAGGAGATCGTGACCCGGTTCCCGCCGGAGCCGAACGGCTACCTGCATATCGGCCACGCCAAGTCGATCGCGCTCAACTTCGGCATCGCCCAGGAGTATCCGGGCCGCTGCCACCTGCGCTTCGACGACACCAATCCGGTCAAGGAAGAGCAGGAATATATCGATTCCATCCAGGCCGACGTGCACTGGCTCGGCTTCGACTGGGGCAAGAACCTGTTCTTCGCCTCGGACTATTTCGAGCGCCTCTACGAATGGGCGGAGAAGCTAGTCTCCGACGGGCTCGCCTATGTCGACGACCAGACGCAGGAAGAGATCCGTACCTCGCGCGGCACCCTGACCGAGCCCGGCAAGAACTCGCCGTTCCGCGACCGTACGGTCGAGGAGAATCTCGACCTGTTCCGTCGCATGAAGGCGGGCGAATTCCCGAACGGCGCGCGCGTGCTGCGGGCGAAGATCGACATGGCTTCGCCCAACATCAACCTGCGCGATCCCGTGATGTACCGCATCCTGCATGCGCATCATCCGCGCACGGGCGACAAATGGTGCATTTATCCGAGCTACGACTACGCGCACGGCCAGTCGGACGCGATCGAGGGGATCACCCATTCGATCTGCACGCTGGAGTTCGAGGACCACCGGCCGCTCTACGACTGGTTCATCGAGAAGCTGCCCGTGCCGTCCGAGCCGCACCAGTACGAATTCGCGCGGCTGAACCTCACCTACACGGTGCTGTCGAAGCGCGTGCTGACCCAGCTTGTCCGCGACGGCGATGTCGCGGGCTGGGACGATCCGCGCATGCCGACCATGGCCGGCATGCGCCGCCGCGGCGTGCCGCCGGCCGCACTTCGCGAGTTCGTCAAACGCATCGGCGTGGCGAAGGCCAACAGCGTGGTCGACGTCGGCATGCTCGAGTTCTGCATTCGCGAAGAGCTCAACCGCACCGCCCAGCGCCGCATGGCGGTGCTGCGGCCGCTGAAGGTCGTGATCGAGAACTATCCGGAGGGGCAGGTCGAGGAGCTCGAGGCGATCAATCATCCCGACGATCCCTCCGCGGGGACGCGCAAGATCGCGTTCGGCCGCGAGATCTATATCGAGCGCGACGACTTCATGGAGAACCCGCCGAAGAAGTTCTTCCGCCTGTCGCCGGGCAACGAGGTGCGGCTGCGCTACGCCTACTTCATCAAGTGCACCGCCGTGATCAAGAACGACGCCGGCGAGGTGGTCGAGCTTCGCTGCACCTATGATCCCGCGACCAAGGGCGGCAACGCGCCCGACGGCCGCAAGGTCAAGGCGACCATGCACTGGCTGCCGGCGGCGACGTCGGTGCCCGCGGAGATCCGCATCTACAGCCAGCTCTTCTCCAACCCGAGCCCGGATGCGTCGAACTTCGCCGCCGACCTCAATCCGGACTCGCTGGAGATCCTTTCCGACGCACGGATCGAGCCGTCGGTTGCGGAGAGCAATTCGACCGAGCCGATGCAGTTCGAGCGCCAGGGCTATTTCGTGCGCGACAAGGACTCGACGCCGGGCAAGCCGGTGTTCTCGCGGACGATCGGTCTGCGCGACACGTTTGCGAAGGAAGTCGCGAAGGGGTGAGGGCGCGGATGCTGGACGAAGCCGACGACATCGTTTCCGCCATCATTGCGAAATGGTCCGCCGGCTTCAGTAAGCTCGATGCTGCGGCGCTGGCTCCGCTCTATTCGAGGAGCGCCTTCTTCTTTGGCTCAAACCCAAATCTCTATCGCGGCCGGGACGGCGTGACCGCCTATTTCAGCGGGCTGCCACGCTGGCGTTCGCCGAGCGTCAGCTTCTCCGAGGTGGCGTCGGCGCAGGTCGCGCCCGATGTGATTAACATGGCAGCCATCGCATCGTTCGACCTCGACGAGGAGGCCGCGCCGCTCTCGGTCAGGATTACCTGGGTGATCGTCCGTGAAGATGGCGACTGGAAGATCGCGAGCCACCACGTGTCGTCCAGGGCTGCGCTGATCTAGCGCGAGGCGTACTTCATCGTATCCGGCTTCATCCGGTCGCTACAGCTTGTAGCCGATCTTTCTCAGGAGGTCTTTCCGCCAAGCAATGTCGGCGTCGGTCTCGACACCAAGCGGCGAGGCGCCATCCACTACGCCGAGCACGCCGCCGCCAAGCTCCGTTCGCGCGACGATCACCTGTGTGGGGTTGGCCGTCGCGCAGTAGATGCGGCAGACCTCCGGCACCGAGCGCACGGCAGCCAGGACGTTGACCGGAAAGAACCCGTCGCCCAGGAAGATCAGAAAAGTGTGGCCGGCCCCGATGGCCAATGCGTTGTCGCGGGCGAGGGTGAGGGCGGCTTCGTCATTGCCTGACCAGCGCACCAGCCGCTTGCCGGAGGCCTCGCAGAAGGCCAGCCCGAAGCGGATGCCCGGAACCGCGCCCACGAGCGCCTCGTGGAGGTCTTCCACGGTCTTGATGAAATGCGACTGGCCGAAGATGAAGTTGGTCGCGTCCGGCTTGACGATGGGCACCACGGTAAGTTCCATGGCCGCGCTCCTGTCGGCAGAGCAACATGTTAGGCCGCCGGAAGGTAAGTGCAAGCAGCACACTTGGCCGATTTCGCTCCTTACCGCGATTGCCCCACCCGATATTTGCTCGCGTAGTGCTTGCCGAGAATCTTGCGGGTCTGATCGGCCAACCGCTTGTTGCCAGTCGCGGGCGGCTTGGCGGGGCGCGTTTTCGGCTTTGGCCAATCCGTTCCTGAGCTCTGCTTTCTTGGCGTGCGCATGACTGCAGACCACTTTGCGACAAAACCGTTCAAGAGACGATCTCAACCGGGATGCCGGTCGCGAGGCCAAGATCGCGGTCCGCACGCCCCTGGTTGACGGAGATTTCGGCGAGCCCGTTCGAGTTCTCGTACCAAAAGGCTGAGCCTGGCGGCCGATCGCTGAAGGTTCTCGCGCGCTCCAATATATGACCCGCCGAGACAAGCTTGGCGTCGGGCGGCAGCACGGCCGCTCTCAACCCGGTCATCGCGTTGCCGAAGTGGTCGATGTAAACGATCTCGCAGAGATCGTCGGGCCAGTCGGAGCGGCGATCATCGTCATCCCCTCGCGGCTCGCCGGGCGGCGGCTCGCCGCGCGCCAGCATGGCTGCGACCGGTGCGAAGAGGTCGCGCCCGTGAAAGCTTGCCGAGAGGCGGTCCGGTCTCCAGTCGATGTCCCAACTGCGCGTCTTTGTGGCGCGGCGCTGGACCAACTCAAACAAGCCGTTGCCGGGGCCGACATACCACCTGCCGTCGGCCTCAATCATTATGGCCGGGCGCGTCCCGCCAACGCCGGGATCAACGACGCAGAGAAAGATGGTTCCTGCCGGAAACCAAGCGGCATAAGCCGCCAAGAGGTACGCCGACGCCTTGGGATTGCCCATGGGTGCATCCGTGAAGAGGTCGATGGCGGGTATGCCAGGCGCCATCTGGTGCAGCGCGGCCTTCATCTGACCCGTATAAGGGCCGTGCAAGCCGAAATCCGTGAACAGAACAATCATGTTGTCAGCCGCTCGGGCGGGGTCCGACCTGCCACGTTTGCGGGCATTCCCATTTAGCCGTAGCCGACACTATCACGGCGCCGCCGCCCGGGCTGTTTCGTGGAACCGGCGGACTCGTTCCAGGTCCTTGGCGTGCGATCCGTCCTGATCCGTTCTCGTCTTGGAATCAACACCGGCTGGACGGACAGTTCGGATCGCTTCTGCGACGTTGTCCGGTCCGAGGCCGCCGGCAAGGACCACAGGAACACGGACGAGGTCCACGATGCGGCTGCTGATATTCCAGTCGTGCGTCACGCCGAGCGCGCCGATCTGCTTGTCCGTGGACCGGTAGCTGTCGAGAAGCAGAAAGTCTGCAATGCCAACGTAGCTGCGGGCGATCGCGACGCTTTCCTCGCCGAACACCGGTATACTTCTCATCACGACGATCCCGGGCAACATGCGTTTGAGCGAAGCAACATCTTTCGGGGAAACCAGCTCGGCGCTGGCTCCCAAGTGGACGATCGAGGGATTGAGTTCGCGTGCCCACGACACGATCAAGGAGAGATCGCAGGTCAGAAACAGTGCTGAGAACTTCGATGGCGGTACAATCGCCGCGCCGATATCGGAAGCCGCTGAGATCGGCAGTTCGCGCGGAAATCGACCGTCTCCGACCAGCACGCCGATATGGTCGACACCAATGGCTGAAACAGCGGACGCCTCTTCGGTGGTGGAGATTTCATAAATTTGCGTCAACATCTGGCGTAACCTCCACGGCGGACATTGAGCAAAAGACATCCAGCAATGCCCGGAGGCGCAGTTGGCGAAATCTCAGCCTGCGTCTGCTAGCGGGAGAAAGGCGGATTAGGTGCCGTCGGCGGGCACTTCAGAGTCTGACCCAAGTCCGAAGTAGAGGATTTGTCGATCGATATCATAAGCCCAGCGGCACACATTGTTCAGTTGGAGAGGGACGACTTCTCGGATCGTCGTCGCTCTCAATTTTGACGGAGGTCTTCCCGGCAAAGCGGTGGCGATTCCGGGATCATGGTTTAGGCGGTGCGAACGTATCCGTAGCGCAGGTTCGAGGGTTCCTTGGCCCCCAATGTGTATTCATTCTTGAGCGCCGCCAGGCGGTCCTCGGAAAAGGCTGGCATGCTGCTATTGTCAGCCGCCTTCAGCTTGATCTTGTAGAACCTGGTCGCGTTACCGGCGAAGATCTGCTGCTTGACGGTGCTGTTCGCGTCGCCGAGTGGCGCGAACCCGTACTTCTTCTGCATATCCTCCGGGATTTCGAGCCGGCGTAGCGCCTCGATCTGCCACTGCGGCGAGCCGTACCACACCGAGTCGGTGCCCCACATGACATGATCCACCCCCATGCCCTTGATCAGTGTGCCGACCAGCGCGGCGCAGAACTTCGGATGCGCGACCGCCGAGTTGGCAAAGGACGTGCCTAGCTCGGCAAAGACATTGGTGACGCCGAACTTCCGCGGGATTTCCGCAAGATCAGAGGCCCACTGGATGCGGCCCGTTTGTTCGAAATCCGCCCATGCCTTGTCCGGCAACTCGAGGAACGCCCGCAGCGCCGAGTGATAGATCACGAAGTTCATCTGCGGCCAATCCTTGGCTGCCTTTCCGATGTCCCAAGCGGTTGCGTATTCCCAGACGCCGGCGAACGATTTTTCGTAATCGGGCGGCAGCAGTCCCTTGTGGATGCACAGCGTGTTGATGCCCGCCTTCACCGCCTTTTCGTAGAACGGATACATCACCTGCTCGTCGTCGAGCCGCCACGGGAATTTGGAGGGCGCGAGCGGATCGCCGATCGTATAGGACTTCCAAGAATCCGGCTTGTAGACCTCGATCGCCTTGTCAACCTCCTCCATCCAGCCGGGCTGTTTGGGCGTTATGACGCTGTGCGCCAGCAGGCGCCGGGAGCCGGCGAAGTCGTTGATGAGTTCGCGCGCCTTGACGATCTGTTCGTTGGATAGCAGCCACCAGCTCGGATCGTCAAACGGTGCTCCACTCAAGAGGGCCATATTGGTGTCGCTATCATAATAGATTTCTTTAACGTAGTTCTGGAACTTGTAGCGGGCGAGCGATGACACGCCTTCCTCTTTCATCTTCGGATTCCAGTGGTCACTCGCAAATTGCGCCAGTCCCAACAGCTCTTTGTGGTCGAAGTCGTCGCGGACAAAGTGGGTCTGAACGTCAAAGATGAACTGCTCGGCGAGGCTTTGCGCCCGGGCAAGCATCAACTCGGGTTCGCGGGCCTCGGCGGGTGCGACCTGAAAGATGTTACCGTAGATATCGTTCATAGCTAGAAAGGCAGCGGCCATGCCGCAGCCCGTGTGCAAGAACTGCCGGCGGCTCAGGCCCAGCCGCTTGCCGTTAGCGTCAGCAAGCTCGTTGATTCGAGATTCAACCCTCTTCTGAAGGGCGCTCTGTGGGGGCGGGAGATACTCGCCGTTTGATACGATCTGGGTAGGAATCGGAGTTGCCGCCGAAGCCGCTTCGGCGCCGGCAACGAGGCGCTGTTCTCGTTCACTAAGCCAACTGCTCATCGTTCTCCTCCCCGGCTTTGTTGGCATGGACCAATGCCAATTGCGCTCATTGGGCCGAGCGCTTGGCCAATCGCGATCCACTAAAAGTGGTGCGCTCGGCGTACGGCATTCTGTCCGCATCGCGTGATCGGAACAGAAAGACTGCTTGAGAATTTGATAGAACCAGCGGCAACCCGCTTAGGTAATGGACTCAACGCCCAAACTTGTACCAGCGCAAGCGATGTTAATTCGGCAGTTTCGCTGTCCCAACGCTTGCCTCCGCGCAGTTCAAGCCGCTACGTTTGCCCAAGTATTTGCCCAAGTGTTTGCGCAAGTCCGCTTCGTGCCCAAGGCGGTATCGGGGAGGGATTGTTACTTGAGTCAGGTCGATGTCCTCTGCCCGACACATGCAAGCTGCTGTTCGGAGTCAAAAATGACCCTTGTTCCGAACTGCTGACATTCCCTGTCCAGTGTTTGCCGCATCCATTCAATGTCTCGCCGCGATGGAATGGTGAGACGAAAGTTCTTGATCTGCATGGGAACCAGTTTGAGCGCATGGAGGCTTCCGCTGCTCGAATCCACGTCGGCGAAATACATCAACGCGAGGTCATCACGGTAGCGCTCGTAGCCACGAATCCCTTCATAATCGTTCAGAAGATCACCGCTGCCGTAGAGGATGAGGCGGTCTCGATAGATTTCGATCGCTCGCGGATGATGCGAAGAATGCCCGTGAACGATCGACACGCCTGCCTTGTCGACCAAGGCGCGAGCAAAAATCCTCTGCTCATCTGGAATATGATATCCCCAATTGGAGCCCCAATGGATCGAAACCAGGGTGAGATCGCCCGGCCTGCTGGCCGCGATGATCTGGTCAGCGACCTCGAACGCGCTCGCCTCGCGCAGGTCGGGCAACAGGTTGACGCCGGGAGCGTCTGACGTCGCAGCCCACTTGAACGGGATTCCGCTTGATGTCGATCCGAACGAAAAGATCAGGAGCCGCGCGGCGGCAAGGTTCAGCACTGCCGGTGCGCGCGCTTCGCGATCGTTGCGGCCCGCGCCCGCCACCTTGACGTTGAGTTTCCGCAGAGTTGTTAGCGTCTCCAGCAGGCCGGCGCGGCCCCAATCGAGCACATGGTTGTTGGCCAATAGGCAGCAGTCGATCCGGGCGGCAGCGAGACATTCTGCGTTCTCGGGGCTCATGCGGTAGTTAATGCCCTTGTTCACGCGGTCGTTGCTGTGGGTCACAGCCGTTTCGAGATTGATGATCCGCGCGTCCGGCTGCATGGACTCCAATTGGTCCAGTGCGGCGCCCCAGACGTAGGATGATCCGTTGCGCCGCGGAATAGGCCCATTCGCCCGCTCGGCGAGCAGCACGTAGCCCGCCGCCGATCGCATGTAATCTTCGTAGATCTCGGGGCTACAGGGGTGCGCCAACACCTGGTCGATGCCGCGGCCGCACATGACATCTCCGCACAGGAAAAGCCGCACTGGTTTCCGATGCCCAGCTTGCAAATGCCTCTCCTCTGACATGACTTGCCACTCACGTGTTTCCATCAGGCGCGAGATGCCCCGAAGGCCGTCATCACCTCGGCGAGCATCCGCTCCTGCTCTCCCGCATAGCGCGGAGAGAAGTGAAAAGGCTCGACGCGGCGGACATTGGCTTCCCGTGCGATTTCTCCAGCCGCCGTGGTTGTAAGATGGGCCCGCTCCCGCGCTATTGCGGCGTCTTCCCCGGCAAACGTCGCCTCGATGAAGAGGATGTCTGCATTCTGAACCAGCGCCACGATGGCGGCACGATTGTCCGGCGTGTCGGCAACGTCGGTCACATAGGCAATTTTCTGACCGGCAGTGACCGTCAGGAAATCGCGCAGGCTTGCGAGTGGAACAAAGCGATCCGACGTTGCCGCTTCATCGATACGGATCAAATGATCGTCCGCGCGACGCTCGACGACCGCCTTCTTGAGCGAGAGCAACCAGGGACCGACGGGCAGTCCGCGCTCCAACAGTTTGTTCTTCCATACGTTGACGTGAGCCGCCTCCTGCAGCGCAAAGGCGAGGCAGGGCGTGCCATGTTCAAGGATCGCGGCTGACACGCGATGGGTCGGTTCATCGCAGAGTACGCCCGCAAAGGTCTTGCGAGAGACTGATGGCTCCGCTTCGAAGGCCGTCCTCAGCCGGAACCGCGTGGTTGAGATGGAATTTGCCGTTCCGAGTTCGCTCACAGCGAAAACAAGATCGCAGGGATAGCTTTCGACCAGGTTCCAACGATAGGCCTGAAGCTTGTGAAAGACACGCTCGGCAAAGCCGGACGGACCGAAGAGCTGTACCGATTTCTCGTGCCCGACGAGCAAACGAAGCAGATGGTCGAAGCCAACGAAATGATCGATATGCGCATGCGAGACGAAGACCTGGTCGATGCGCCGTATCCTCCGCGGCGACAGTGAAGCAATCTCCCCAATATCGAACAGCAGACTTCGCTTTTCGAACAGCGTCTCGACATAGACGGTCGGGTCGCCATAGCGACCGTTGACCAGGCTCGGATGAAAAAGCGGTCGCATGGCAAACTATTCTGCTGCAATGGCGCCCGATGCATTTCCGCTATCTAGGCAGCGTCGACGAATTCCGCACCGAACAAGATCGAGCTAGAATACGCCAATCGGATCGCGATCGTGCCCGACATCATCAAGGGCACGGAATGGTATTGCGTAGCACCATTGGTTCCTCGTCAGAGCCAGAGCGCGATTGGCACTGAGGTCGGCGATCTGGTGTCGCAGGCACCGAATTTCGATCCGTCGTTCGGCTGCGTGACCGGGAGCGGCGAGGGTTGCTCTCTGCGGCGAGCCGGACCTGGAAGCGCTCATCAAGCGTGAGCCGATGTTCCCTGCTGCCCAAGGAGAGAGCCATGAAACTCGCTTCAAGCGCCTTCGCCGATGGTGCCGCAATTCCGCGACGATTTACCTGTGATGGCGAAAATATTTCGCCCCCTTTGCAATGGTCAGACAGGCCAGAGGGATCTCGGAGCTTTGTCCTACTGTGCGACGATCCTGATGCTCCCGCCGGCACATGGCACCATTGGGCGGTTTACGATATTCCGCCAACCGTAACGGAATTTGCAGTCAACGCAGCGCAGACCGCGGGAATGAAGCAGGCAGTCAACGATTTTCGGAAAGTTGGCTATGGCGGGCCGTGTCCACCACATGGCCATGGGCCTCATCATTATCACTTCCGGCTGCTTGCCCTCTCGATGGAGGACCTTCCGGCAAAGGCCAATGCGTCCTGCCGTGACATTGAGCGAGAGGCACGCAAGCACATCATCGCGGAAGCGACCCTCGTCGGCTGGTATGAGAGATAGGCCGGCGACCACATGCCCTAGATGTCGTAGTAGAGATGGAACTCGTAGGGATGCGGTCGCAGCCGGATTGCATCGACCTCCTTCTTGCGCTTGTAGTCGAGCCAGATTTCGATCACGTCGGCGGTGAAGACATCGCCGCGCAGCAGGAAGGCGTGATCGCGCTCGAGCGCGTCGAGCGCCTGGTCCAGCGATCCCGGCGTCGACTTCACCTCCTTCGCTTCGGCGGGCGGGAGGTCGTAGAGATTCTTGTCGATCGGGCTGCCGGGATCGATCCGCCTGTCGATACCGTCGAGGCCGGCCATCAGCATTGCGGCGAAGGCGAGATAGGGATTGCAGGAGGGATCCGGTGAGCGAAACTCGACGCGCTTTGCCCGCGGGTTCGGTGAATACATCGGAATCCGGCAGCAGGCCGAGCGATTGCGCTGGGAATAGACCAGGTTGATCGGAGCCTCATAGCCCGGCACCAGGCGCCGGTAGGAGTTCGTGGTGGGAGCGCAGAGCCCGCACAATGCCCAGGCGTGAGTGAGCAGCCCGCCGATGTAGTAGCGGCCGAGTTCGCTCAATTCGGCGTAGTCGCCTTTGTCGTAGAACAGATTCGTCTCGCCCTTCCACAGCGACTGGTGAACGTGCATTCCCGAAGCGTTGTCCTCGAACAGCGGTTTCGGCATGAAGGTCGCGGTCTTGCCATGCTGGTGCGCGGTGTTCTTCACCACGTACTTGTACATCATCAGATTGTCGGCCATGCGGGTGAGGGTGGTGAATCGCATGTCGATTTCGTTCTGGCCGCCGGTTGCCACCTCATGGTGATGAGCTTCGATCTGGATGCCCAACTGTTCCATCGTCAGCACCATCTCGGTGCGTAGCGCCTGCATGCTGTCGGTCGGGGGAACGGGAAAGTATCCCTCCTTCGGTCGTGGCTTGTGAGCCAGATTCGGCTCCTCATCCCTGGCCGTGTTCCAGCTGCCTTCGCTGGAATCGATCTCATGCAGGGCGTAATTGATGCCCTGACCATAGCGCACGTCGTCGAATACAAAGAACTCCGCCTCCGGGCCGAAGTAGCTGGTGTCGGCGCGCCCTGTCCCCTTGAGGTAGGTTTCGGCCTTCTGGGCGATGTAGCGGGCATCCCGGCTATAAGACTGGCCGGTCACGGGATCGCGGATGTTGCAGATGAGGACCAGCGTCTTGGCCGGACTGTAGGGGTCGACGAAGGCCGTCGCCGGATCGGCGACGACCAGCATGTCGCTTTCCTGGATCTCCTGGAATCCGCGGATCGACGAGCCGTCGAATCCAATGCCTTCGTTGAAAGCATCGACATTCACTGCGCTCGGTGGGACGGAAAAATGTTGCCACACCCCCGGCAAGTCGGTGAACCGCAGGTCGATCATCTGGACGTTCTCGTCCTTGATTGCCTTCACGAGATCTTCGGCTGTTGCACATTTCGGAAACATGGCTCGCTCCCAGCATCATTGAGATGCGCGTCTTGCGGGTCGCGTTGCCGTTCAGCCGCAGCCGAACGGCTTGCGACGGATTGTGGTCCATACTCCGTGTTGCCGCCGCTCCAGCCTCAGTTCGGCTTGGCGGCACTTGCAGTCAGGGGCTACGCTCGCCGGCTTCAGCTTTGGTGAGGCCCGCGCATCAGCTTCATGGCGTCTTCGATATGCCGCCAGGTCTTGGCGAGCTCGAGCTCGCCCTTTGACTCGAGATCGATGGCGTTCTGGGCTGCTTCCGCAATGGCCTCGGGGCCATGTGCTTCCAGCAACTGCCGCGCATAGTCGTGGATTTCCATTTCTCGCATGGCGTCACCTCCCTCTTGTCCCGGCCGCCACGCGAACCAGGTGGGGCCGGGAACGATAGACGTCGACACCTGTCAAGCGCTGCTAGTCTGCATCCTGGTGCAGCGCACTCGCAAGAGCCCTTTCCGCGGCATGGGCGGCGAGGATTGGATGCGGCTTCGGTAGCGGCAACACAGCGCAGCTCGGAGGCGTGCATTTTCACAGCTGCGCCCCCATTTAATTGGGAGAGGGGAGGTGAGCATCATGCGCATCCAACATTGGCAAGACGCTGCCAGCCTCCTGGTGGGCCTGTGGCTGGTCCTTTCGTCCTTTATCCTGGGCCTGACCGGCTCGGCGGTCTGGATAACCATCGCGCTCGGGCTCGGCGTCATGCTGTTTGCCATCGAGGCATTTGTCATCCCGTCCTATCTGGAAGAGTGGGGAGAAATGCTGCTGGGCCTGGCTCTGCTGCTGGCACCTTGGACCATTGGTTATGAGTCGGTATCGGCCACGGTGAGCAGCGTACTGTCCGGCATAGTGGTGATCCTGCTCGCTGTCTGGGAGTTGGTGACCGATCGCGACTTCAGCACCTGGTGGCACGATCGCTGGCATCATCGGGCCGGCTGAGAAGAGCCGTTAGCCGGGCGCTTTGCCGACCGCCATCTGCTGGCGGTCGAGAGAGTTCGAGATCGGCTCGCTCGGGCGCGATGCCGATGGAACAATCGTCATCGCGCCTCGACACGAACTCTGGTGCAGGGCCTTGCGGTCCCGCACCAGGATCAACCCATCACGATGCGGCTTTCGGCTCGATCGGTTGCCAGATGCTGATCTTGCGCGTCTCCGGCATCAGGAAGACCGCGAGCACGAAGCACACTGCGGGGACAATGATCGGGTAGAGCAGTGCGTAGCCGATGCTGCCGGTCGCGGCGAATGCCGCCGACGTGATGAACGGCACCAATCCGCCACCCCAGCCATTGCCGATGTGGTACGGCACTGAGACCGACGTGTACCTGATCCTGGCGGGGAAGAATTCCGCCAGGAACGCGCCGACCGGCCCGTACACCATCCCGACATAGCAAACGAGGATGAAGATGATGAAGATCGCGATCGGATAATTGATGTTTCCGGGCTGCGTGACCGTGCCCAGCCACAGATACAGCGGATAATACGTGATCGCGGCGAGCAGCATGCCGCCGAGGATCACCGGCTTGCGGCCGATCTGATCCGACAGCCAGCCAAAGAAGATCAGGCTCGGCGTTGCAATGAGTAGTGCAGCTCCCACGATGTAGGCGGAGGTCTGCGGGTCCACCTTGGAGACCTGCTGCAGGAAGTACAGCGCCCAGAACTGACCGCTGTACCAGACCACGCCCTGTCCGATCAGGACCACAATGGCGATCCCGATAAATCTGATGTTCGAGCTGAGGAAGGCCTCCTTCCAGGGATTCCTCGTCATCTGGCCCCGGGCCCTGATCTCCTGGAAGATCGGCGTCTCCTGGAGCTGGAGCCGGATGTAGATTGCAATCGCCACCAGCAGGAAGGACACCAGGAACGGAACGCGCCACGCCCATTCGTCGAAAGCCTGGTTGCCGGCATATGCCCGCGTGAGGAGGATGACGGCCAGCGACACCACGATCCCGAGAGTAGGCGAGGTCTGCAGCCAGCCGGTGTAGTAGCCGCGTCGATCGTCCGGCACATGCTCGGCAACGTAGGTGATGGCGCCACCATATTCGCCGCCCAGGCACAGGCCCTGGATCATGCGCAGGCCGAAGAGAACGAACGCTGCCGTTAGGCCAATCGACTGGTAGGTCGGGATCAGCCCGATCGCGCCCGTGCCAAGTCCCATTCCGCTGAGCGTGATGAGAAAGGTATATTTGCGGCCGACCCGATCACCCATCCATCCGAACAGGAACGCGCCCAGCGGACGGATCAGGAAGCCTGCCGTGAATAGCGCGATCGTGCTGAGCAGGGCTGCAACCGGGTGGGATTGCTCGAAGAACTTGACCGACAGAACTGCGGCCAGGCTGCCAAAGATATAGAAATCATACCATTCGATGATGTTTCCCACCGACGCGGCGATGATCACGCGGCGAAAATCGCTCGGTATTTGCACGGCCATTTGCAACTCCTATGGTTTCAAGATGTCTCCTCGCATTGTTTCAGCGGTCGATCCTCTCGCGGAGTGCGTGATGCGCGGTGTTGCAGGCGCCTGTTCATGAGTTGCGTCGGCAACGCCTGACCTCAGGGAACCACCTGAGGTGAGCTCCAGCAGCCTTAGAACCGCGAGCCACCCCCGCCTTGCCCGTCTGCCGGGAAGGCGGGGAACCGTAGTGTAGTCCCACCAGGGGCTGGCACCTTATGAGACTTTCGGCTCAATCGACCCGCGCCCGGGGCGCTTGCGAAGGAGGTCGCAACAGCTCCAATTCTTCCTGACGTCTGCGGGCAGCGAACGGAAGGTCGCTCCGGGCGTTGTGTGGGTCCAACAAGGATCCCGCCATGCAGAACATCACCGAGCATATGGAAGTCATCGGCGCCGACGGCGTCCACATCGGCACGGTCGACCGCGTCGAGGGCAACCGCATCAAGCTGACCAAGAAGGACAGCGGCGAGGGCAGCCACAAGGGCCACCATCACTTCATCGACAAGGGGCTCGTTGCCGACGTCGAAGGCAACAAGGTGCGGCTCTCGGCCAAGGCGGCGGTGGCGGTGACGATGGAAGAGGAAAAGTAGGGCTCGCCTCGTCCGTTCCCGATCTGTGCCGCTATCCGCGCGCCTGCACGTTCCGGTAGCCTCCGCTCCCGTTGCGTATCGCAAGGTGCAGGGAATGGTGGAGCCGGGCCGGGCAGGGCGCTCCCGGGAGATAGCCGGGACGTGGCCGGTCGGCCGCGCCGCGCCGGCGGGCGGCCTCGCGCCGGCGGACCTTGGCCTCTGGTCGTCGCTCGCGGACACGTTGCGAGCGTGGGCGCGCGCGGAAGCGGGGGCGGGACGGCTGCTGCCTTGGGTGCCCGTGGCCTTCGGCGCCGGCATCGCGTTCTATTTCGCCGCCGATCACGAGCCGGTGCTCTGGGTTGCCACAGCTGCGGCGCTCCTGCTGACGTGTGCTGCCGTTCTGGTGCGGCGCAGCCGGCTGTTCGTACCGGCCATCATGATTGCCGCCGTCGCTGCCGGCTTTGCGATGGCGACCTGGAAGACCGCACGCATCGCGCACACCGCGCTGGCAAAGCCGCTCTATTCCGTGTCGCTCTCGGGTTTCGTCGAGACCCGTGACATCCGCGAGCGTACCGATCGCTTTGTGCTGCGGGTCACCAGCATGGAGGCGCAGCGCAGCGACATCACGCTTGAACGCGTCCGCCTCTCGGTGCGCAAGGGCACCGCGCCCGAGGTCGGCAGCTTCGTGCAGTTGAAGGCGCGGCTGATGCCGCCACTCTCGCCGCTGCGCCCCGGCAGCTACGACTTTTCGCGCGACATGTTCTTTCAGGGCATCGGCGCCTCCGGCTTCGTGATGGGCGCGATCACGACCTCGGCGTCGCCCGACGGCGGAGGCTTGCGGCTGCGTTATGCCGCGTTCATGCAGGGCCTGCGCGATGGCATCGATGCGCGCATCCGCGCCACGCTCGACGGCGACAACCGTGCGATCGCCACCGCGCTCCTGACTGGCCGGCGTGATGCGATCACAACGCCCGTGAACGACGCCATGTTCATCTCGGGCCTCGGCCATGTACTCTCGATTTCCGGCTACCACATGGCCGTGGTGGCCGGCATCGTGTTCTTCGCGGTCCGCGCGCTGCTCGCTCTCATCCCGGGACTGGCCGTCAGCTTTCCGATCAAGAAGTGGTCGGCCGCCGCCGCGCTCATTGCGGCGGCATTCTATCTGCTGCTCTCGGGCGCGGAGGTCGCGACCCAAAGATCGTTCTTCATGACCGCGGTGGTGCTGATCGCGGTGATGGTCGATCGCCGCGCCATCACCTTCCGGACGCTGGCGGTTGCGGCCCTGATCGTGCTCGCGGTCGCGCCGGAATCGCTGGTGCATCCGAGCTTCCAGATGTCGTTCGCGGCAACGCTCGGCCTCGTCGCGTTGGTGCAGATCGGCATGCCGAACCTGTTTGCGTCTCCCGATCATTCGGCAACCGCGCGGATCGCGCTGTGGGGCGGCCGCGAGCTCGCCATGCTGTTCCTGGCCTCGCTGATCGCGGGGCTTGCGACCACGCCCTACGCGGCCTTTCACTTCCACCGCGTCACGCCGTTCGGCGTGCTCGCCAATCTTGCCGCGATGCCGGTGGTCTCGGCGCTGGTGATGCCGGCCGGGCTGCTCGGATTGATCGCGGCGCCGTTCGGGCTCGACGGCGTGTTCTGGTGGCTGATGGGCATCGGTATCGACTGGATGATCGCGGTCTCGCAGTGGGTTGCGAACCTTCCGGGCGCGGTCGGCCGCATCGCTGCTTTCGGCACCGCGCCGCTCGTCGCGGCGAGCCTCGGGATCATCCTGATGGGCCTGTTGCGCACGCCCTTGCGCTGGTCGGGTGCCGTCGTGTTGCTCGTTGCGATCGCCTGGGCGGTGTCCGTGCGGCAGCCGGACGTTCTCATCGCCGGCGATGGCCGGAGCGTTGCGGTGCGGGGCAATGACGGGCATCTGCATCTGATCGCGGCGAGCAAGGACGCGTTTCTGGCGAAGGAATGGCTTGCGGCCGATGCCGATCCCCGCAGCGCCGGCGATGCCTCGCTCGGCAACGGCGTGTCATGCGATGAGACCGGTTGCGTGGCCCCGCTCGCCGACGGCCGGCTAATCGCGCTGGCGCTGCGCGTCGATGCGCTGGAGGATGATTGCAGCCGGGCCGCGCTGGTGGTGACGGCAAGGCCCGCGCCGCCGGATTGTGCGGCGATGGTGGTCGACCGGGAGCATCTCGCAAGGCAGGGAGGTTTGGCGCTCGCGCGCCGTGGTGACGGTTTTGCGGTTCAGACGGTGCGGGTGAGAGGCGCAAATCGCCCATGGTCGCCGGCAATCGCCGGCGATGGCTATTATGAATCAAACCTCGCGCCACGGCCGGCCGCACCGCGCTCCAGGGACGCAACGCCGTCAGAGGCCGACCTTCAGACCGAGGACTGAAATCGAACGCATCAGCCGATCGGCAGGCGTGTAATGGTCGGTTGCCTGTCGGCGGCGACCTGCGGCTTGTGCTCACCGGCCGGCTGGGTCACCGGCAGCTGCAACACGGTTGCGCGCTGGCCTTCGACGAGCTGCGTTACCAGCACGTACTTGCCGTCGGGGAATTCGATCGCGTCATGATGGCGGTCGGGAATGTGCGGATCGACCTTGCCGAACTTGCCGACGCGGGAGTTGATAGTCCGCGTCCAGATCCAGCGATTGTCGTAGCGGACATTGTCGGCGAAGGCGAGCTCCGTCCCCGGCAGCAGGCAGACGGCGACTGAGAGATCGGCTTCCGAAGCGAAGCCGCGCGTCGACGTGCCGCGGAAGGTTGTCGTGACGATCGTCTCGCCGACCTGAGCGGGACGGGTCGCGACGGCATGCAGGCTGTAGTCACACATCGCAAGTGCTCCTCATTCAGGATAGCAACCCGCGCCCCTCTCGGAGGCGAAGGCCTCTATCAGAGTGGAAGTATACTAGGCTCTGCTTGGTTGTGGGCGAATCTGCGGCTCGCATCTGCGAGCCGCGATCACAATATCTTTTTCAGATGCGCTGGGAACAAAGTCCGCCTCAGTGCATTTTGAAGCGTCGGTGTCGCTATCAGCGACCCGCGGGCGCCGACCAGCCCGAATAGGGCCAGGTCGGGTGCGACGGCCGGTCAAGCGCGTTGCGGGCTCTGCGGAATTGCTCGCTCGTGCTTGGGGGCGCCGCTTTGCGGACGTGGTGCTTCGGCTGGGTCGCAAACGCTTGCAACGCAGGTCCAGCGATCAACGCGGCCGCGACTGCACCCAAGACGATTTTGCGCATGATTGTCTCCTCGGTATCTCACGACCGCGAAGCGATGCCGCTCCGCGCGGCGTGCCGAGGGTGTAGCGCCGAAGAAGCGGCCGGATAATCTGTGCAAAACCAGAAAGACCATCCCGCCGGAGCGGACAATCCGTCCGCCCCATGGGTATCGGGCGATCGCCCGATCGAGCAGGCAGGAGACGCTCAGTACTTCCGGTACAGCCCGATCAGCTTGCCCTGAATCTTCACCCGGTTCGGCGGCAGGATGCGTACCTCGTAGGCGGCGTTGGCAGGCTCGAGCGCGATCGAGGCTCCGCGGCGGCGGAAGCGCTTGAGCGTAGCTTCCTCGTCGTCGATCAGCGCCACGACGATGTCGCCGGTGTCGGCGGTCTCGTTGCGCTGGATCAGGGCCATGTCGCCGTCGAGGATGCCGGCCTCGACCATCGAATCGCCGCGCACTTCGAGGGCATAGTGTTCGCCCGGGCCGAGCATGTCCGGCGGTACGCTGATGGTGTGGCTGCGGGTCTGCAAGGCCTCGATCGGCGTGCCGGCCGCGATGCGGCCCATCACCGGCACCGCAACGGGGCGCTCGCCCTCGTCCACGGGGGCGCTGGAGCCGCGCACCTTGCCGAGATTGCCCTCGATGACGCTGGGCGTGAAGCCGCGCCGGTTACCGGCGGCAGCCTGGAGTTCCGGCAGCTTGATCACCTCGATGGCGCGGGCGCGGTTGGGCAGCCGCCGGATGAAGCCACGCTCCTCAAGCGCAGTGATCAGGCGATGGATGCCCGATTTCGAGCGCAGGTCGAGCGCGTCCTTCATCTCGTCGAAGGAGGGCGGCACGCCGCTTTCCTTCAGGCGCTCACTGATGAACCGCAGAAGCTCGTATTGTTTGCGCGTTAACATCTCGACCAAATCCCCCGGTTGATGTCGTTCGATTCCGAGACGTTGAATTCAGCGGCGAGCCGCTAGATGCTCGAAACAAATCATGAACGGACACTATATGTTCGATATGTGTTCCGCAACTGCTTAATTTACGGTGAACGCGCCAAAGTTCGCGGAACACGTGTGCCCGTTGCGTTCAAGCGGGCAGCCGCAACACCTCGCAAGGCGCGCCTGATTCGGCCTTCGGCGCGAATGGCGGCCGTACGAGAAGTGCCTGTGCCGCAGCGAGATTCGCAAGCAGCGAGGAGTCCTGATGGTTGACGGGCAGGGCGATCAGCGTGCCGTCGTCGCGTATCTCGAGGCGCGCGCGAAGATAGTCCTCGCGCATGTCGTTGGCGCCCACCGCGCGGCCGAGCACGGCGCGCTCGCGGCGGTGATGAATCACCGTTCGGCCCGACAACGCGCGAATCAGCGGTACTGCGAACAGGAAGCCGCAAACGTAGGATGATACGGGGTTGCCGGGCAGGCCGATCACGCGCATTCCGCCGAGATGCCCGTGCATCATCGGCTTGCCCGGCCGCATCGCGATCTTCCAGAACGACATCGAGATGCCCTCGGCGTTGAGGGCGGGCTGAACCAGATCGTGGTCGCCGACCGAGGCGCCGCCGGTCGTGAGCAGGAGGTCGGCCCCGGTCTCGCGCGCGTGGCGGATGCCGGCCGTGGTGGCCTCGAGGGTATCGGCGGCGACCCCGAGGTCGACCGTTTCGGCGCCCTCGCTGCGCGCGAGCGCATGAAGGGCGTAGCCGTTGGAATAGACGATCTGGCCGGGGCCGGGTGCCGTGCCCGGCATCACCAGCTCATCGCCGGTGGCGAGGATCGCGACCTTCGGGCGGCGGCGGACGGGCAGGCGG
>NZ_LUUB01000097.1:0-68935 GCF_001641635.1 Bradyrhizobium centrolobii | reverse complement strand
CCCTTCCGCAGCAGCACGTCGCCCTCGCGAAAATCGACGCCTGCGGAGCGGATGTGCCGTCCAGTGATGGCGGCTTCCTTGACCGTGACGCGCTTGCCTGCCGCGACCGTGTCCTCCTGGATCACGACGGCATCCGCGCCATCGGGAACGACGCCACCGGTGAAGATGCGCACCGCTTCGCCGGGGCCCACTATTCCTGCGAACGGCCGTCCTGCCGCGACCTCGCCGATCACGGTGAGCTGCGCGCCGACCTTCGCCACATCGCTCGCGCGCACCGCATAGCCGTCCATCGCCGACATGGCCTGCGGCGGCTGCGTGCGCAGCGCCGCGACGTCGCGGGCAAGCACGCGCTGAAAGGCCTCGTCGAGCACGACCATCTCTTCCGGTAGCGGCTCCACGCCGGCCAGCACCGCGGCAAGCGCGTCAGAAACCGGCATCAAAGCCACGGGCGAAAACTCCTGCTTGGCACGTTCGAACCATTTCGGCGGCAAGGGTTCTAGCCGAGTGCGCGCGTCGAAGCAAAAGCCGGCGGCCCAGGACGAACAATCCTGCCGCCCTCTGTACGTCGGTGGGATCGTGAGCTCAGGTCCGGCGCGACATGATCTGGGCGACAAGGCAGATTGGCACCAGCGTAGCGATCGCAAGAACGAATGCCACCGGTGCCATGGCCAACATCAGGCTGCGCCCGATTCGCCGTCCGGACTGACGTCTTGTGTCACGTCAGGCGCCCTGGGACTCTGATCCTTGTCGGGCAGCGGGTCGGCCTGGGATTTCAGATCGGCGGCCTTGCTGATCAGCTTGGCCGAGAGATCCGCGTCCGAGGTGTTTCTGGCGAATTCAAGCAGGAGAGAGGCTTGCTTGGTGAGGTAGGTTTTGCCCAACACGACGATAGGTCCGATGTAGAAGTCCCAACGGACTCAAGAGTCCGGAACCGGCATTCCGTTCCCGGAACTCCGTTCACAAATGCACAGAAAGATTTGGTTCCGCCCCCGCGTCAGGAAACGTCGCGGGAATTTGCCGGCTCAGATTCCCAGTGCCTTGAGGGCATTCCCGACGTCGGCGGGCGAGGTCACATGCACCGCCGTCAGTCCGCGTGCACGCGCGCCTTCGACATTCTCGGCGAGATCATCGAAGAACACGATACGCTTGGCCGGCACGCCGATCGCCGCCACGACATGGTCGAAGGCCGCCGCATCCGGCTTGCGCAGGCCGATGCTGGACGACAGGTACAGCTCGCGGAAATGGCCGAGCAGGTCGGCATATTCCTTCGAGAAATAGTCCACGTGCGGCCGGTTGGTGTTGGAGAAGGCATAGAGCGGCATGTGCCTCGCCGCCCGCGGCAACAGCTCCGCGATGTCAGGCATCTCGCCCGTGAAGATCGCGTTCCAGCCTTCCAGGAACTGCGCATCCGAAATGGCGATCCCGAGCGAAGCGCGGAGCGAGGCGAAATAGTCTTCGTCACTGATCTTGCCGACCTCGTGCAGCCGGTAGGCCTCGTCACGCACATAGCGTGCGACGATGGCCTCCGGCTCGCAGCCGGCATGTCCCGCCCAGCAGGCGATCGCCTTGGAGAAATCGATGTCGAGCACTACGCGCCCGAGATCGAACAGAAGCGCATCCGCGCTGCCGGGAGAGAGGGATGTCATTGCGTCCTTTCAGGTCAGTATCGATACGGCTCGATATCTAGCAACGGGAATGCGCTGAATACGCTCGGCGCGTTGGTGGCGGTCGCCGGATGCAGGCAGGACTTGTCGACCTCGGCGAACGAGGTGGCGCCCAGCAGGCCGAGGCAGCGCAGCACCTCGTCCTCCAATAGCTCCAGCATCCGCGTCACGCCGGCTTCACCGGCCGCCGCCAGCGCCCAGCATTGCAGCCGGCCGATGCCGACCATGTCGGCGCCCGCCGCGATCGCCTTGACGATGTCGGTGCCGCGGCAGAAGCCGCCGTCGACCATGATCTTGGCGCGCCCCTTCACGGCGTCGACGATCTCAGGCAGCACGTGCATGGCGCCGCGGCCGTGATCGAGCTGGCGGCCGCCATGGTTGGAAACGTAGATCCACTCGACGCCGTGATCGATTGCGATCTGGGCGTCCTCGGCGGTCGCGATGCCCTTGAGGATCAGCGGAATCTTGAACTTGTCCTTGATCATCTTCACGGTCCGCCACTCCAGACCCTTCTGGAAGTCGCCGCCGGTGGCGCGCAGGCGGCTCTCGCGAACGTAACGTTTGGCGATGTCACGTTCACGACGGCTGTAATGGGCGGTGTCGACCGTCAGGCAGAAGGCGGCATAGGTGTTCTTCTCGGCCCGGCTGACGACATCCGCGACGAACGCGTCATCGCCGCGGACGTAGAGCTGGAAGAAGCGCAGCGCATCGGGGGCGGCCTCGGCGGTCTTCTCCAGGCCCGGGTCGGACACCGAGCTCAGCATGTGGGCCGCCCCGAAGGCGCCGGCGCCGCGCGCCACGCTGGCGGCGCCCTTGGGATCGAAGATCTCGAGCGCCCCGACCGGCGCCAGCACCACCGGCAGCCGCATCTTGCGGCCGAACTGCTCGACGGAACCGTCGACGCTGCGAACGTCGCGCAGCACGCGCGGGCGGAAGGCGATCTCGTCCAGCGCCATGCGGTTGCGGCGCATCGTGGTCTCGGTCTCGGCCGCGCCCACGATATAGTCCCAGGCGTTCTGGTTGAGGTTGGAGCGCGCCTTCCGGATGAATTCGTGCAGGTTCTGGAACGGCTCGTCGCTGGCGCCGAGTTCGACGTTCCGGTGCGACCGGATGCGGGGCGCTTCGTTCATTGTTATCCTCCCGAGAATTTGAAGCCTTATTGTCATCGCCTATCCCGTCCGGCTCTCCAAAACCATCCTAAAATCGCATAGCTGCGAAGCGTGGACCGGCCGACCGATTCCCGCCTGGCGCGAAACGGTGTCGGAACGTTGCCAAAAATTTAGGCCGGCACGAACAGGATTTTGCGATGTGCCCGCCGGCGTGACAGGCCGGCCTTGAAGAAACCAGAATGGTATTGTGAGAAGCGGGCTGGATCGCCATTTGCATGGCACCTCCCAAGCCCCAAGCGAAAAGGCCAGCCAATCCATGCGGAAAACCCTGCTGTTTCCCCTCGGCGCGCTCACCGGAGCGTGTCTCACCCTCATGATGACTGGTCCGCAGGGCGGACATTGGGCGGCGAGGGCGGCGGCGACCGCGGATGATGCCTATTCCCAGCTCAACCTGTTCGGCGAAGTGTTCGAGCGCGTGAAGGCGAGCTATGTCGAGAAGCCCGACAACGCCAAGCTGGTCGAGGGCGCGATCACGGGGATGGTCACCTCGCTCGATCCGCATTCGCGCTACATGAACGACAAGGCCTGGACCGAGATGCAGGAGACCACCTCCGGCGAGTTCGGCGGGCTCGGCATCGAGGTCACCATGGAGGAGGGCCTGGTCAAGGTCGTCTCTCCGATCGACGACACGCCGGCATCCAAGGCCGGCATCCTGTCCGGCGACCTCATCAGCAAGATCGACGGCGAGGCGGTGCAGGGCATGACGCTCGAACAGGCCGTCAACAAGATGAAGGGTCCGGTCGACACCAAGACCAAGCTCACCATCGTGCGCAAGGGCGCCGACATGCCGCTCGACATCTCGATCACCCGCGAGATCATCCACGTGCGCCCGGTGCGGTTCCACGTTGAGAACGGCGATATCGGCTATATCCGCGTCACCTCGTTCAACGAGCAGACCACCGATGGTCTGAAGAAGGCGATCGCGTCGATCTCAAAGGAGATCCCGCCGGAGAAACTCGCCGGCTATGTGATGGACCTGCGCAACAATCCGGGCGGATTGCTCGACCAGGCGGTGTCGGTGTCGAGCGCGTTCCTTCAGCGCGGCGAGGTCGTCTCGACCCGCGGCCGCAATCCGGAAGAGACCCAGCGCTTCACGGCGCATGGCGGCGACCTCACCAAGGGCAAGCCGCTGATCGTCCTGATCAATGGTGGCTCGGCCTCGGCCTCCGAGATCGTGGCCGGCGCGCTGCATGACCACAAGCGCGCGACGCTGATCGGCACGCGGTCGTTCGGCAAGGGCTCGGTGCAGACGATCATCCCGCTCGGCGCCGGCAACGGCGCGCTGGCGCTGACCACGGCGCGCTACTACACGCCGTCGGGCCGCTCGATCCAGGCGCAGGGCATCGCCCCCGACATCGAGATCCTCCAGGAGGTGCCGGCCGAGCTGAAGGGCCGCGTCGACACCATGGGCGAAGCCTCGATGCGTGGCCATCTCTCGGCTGCCGACGGCACCGAGCAGACGGGATCGCAGTCCTACGTCCCGCCGGAAGAAAAGGACGACAAGGCCCTTCACGCGGCCTTCGACTTCCTGCACGGCGTCACCGTGAATGCCGCGGCCGCAAAGCCCGCGCCGAAGACGGCGGTGCCGAACTAACCCTCCGACCGGAAACACCGCCCGAGAGTGGACCCTCGGGCGGTAGTCTCGGCGGAGCCGTCTCCGCGGTTTCAGCTCGGGTTCATGGCAACATAGGTGGCGTCGTAGCGG
This sequence comes from Bradyrhizobium centrolobii, assembly GCF_001641635.1. Taxonomy (GTDB): domain Bacteria; phylum Pseudomonadota; class Alphaproteobacteria; order Rhizobiales; family Xanthobacteraceae; genus Bradyrhizobium; species Bradyrhizobium centrolobii. The sequence continues at coordinate 64,397 of NZ_LUUB01000097.1, read as the reverse complement.
CCGTCCCGCTCGGCCCATCGCCGGGCGCGGTCGCGTTCAACCAGAACTTCGCCGCGAGGATGAACGTTTAGCTCCAGCAATTGCATCACCTCCGCGGTATACGCATCGAGCGGCATGGCGCGCGCGTCGCTCGCCTGCTGCGCGCCCGTGAGCTCGGTCTGCACGTAAGGCGGTGCGAGCTCCAGTACCTCGACAGGGATCTTGCGGAGCTGATACCGCAGCGATTGGAGCCAGGAGTGCAAGAACGCCTTGCTGGCGCAGTAGGTCGGGAAGTCGGCGCGGGGCACGAAGGCGAGGTTCGAGCTGGTCGCGATGATCGTCGCGTTCGGTTGTCCTTTCAGGACCGGCAGCAGCGCCGCCGTCACGCGCAGCACGCCCAAGATGTTCGTTTCCACGATCGCTTCCGCGTCGGAGGCATCCCAGCCGTCTGCGGTCATGTCCTCCGTCCGCGAGATGCCTGCATTGGCGATCAGCACGTTGAGTTCGGGGAAGCGCGCGAACGTCAATCGCGAAGCGTGACAGCGCTGCGGGATCATCGAGGTCGAGCGGCACCCCGACCATGCCGGGTCGGCCAGCCGTGATCTGATCGAGCAGAGCCTTCCGCCGCCCTGCGATGATGACGCGATTGCCGCGCTCGTGGAAAGCCTCAGCGAGCGCGCGGCCGATGCCGCTGGTGCCCCCGGTGATGAGGATCGTGTTGCCTGTCATCTTCATGGTTCTGCCTCTCTGGATTTGGGTTGGAGGCCACGGCAACCGTGAGAGTCCCAGCGGCGAACGATTCCGAGAAGACGGCGAGCATTCCGGCGCGGGCGAGCCTCGCCGGAACAGACGTCTCGAACGGGTGTGCAGTCGCAGGGCAGGAGGCTGATGGCATACCGTGGCGTCTCGTGAATCGAGATCTCCCTGCTGGGATCCTCTCGACAAAGGACGCGTTGGATGACGGTAACGCCTACGGCAGCGCCGTGTCGGCACGGCAGCTGCGGGCGTGGGAATAGCTTGATCGGGTCGCTATCGTCAAGACCGACCTAGCTCGCCTCGCGGCGGCGGCCCTCGTGGCCGCCGCGCCGGGCGAGCCGGCTGCGATGCAGTGCGAACAGCTCCAGGATATTGTCCGCGGGCTTCGCCGCGCTGAACAGATAGCCCTGCATCTCGGAACACCCGAGCGTGCGCAGCAGGCGCTGCTGCTCCTCGGTCTCGACGCCCTCGGCCGTGGTGGTCATGCGGCGGGCGCTGGCGAGGTGGACCACGGCCTGTACGATGCTGGAGGAGCCGTCGGGACCGGCGATGTCGTTGACGAAGCAGCGGTCGATCTTGATCTTGTCGAACGGGAAGCGGTGCAGGTAGCTCAGCGACGAGTAGCCGGTGCCGAAATCGTCGAGCGCGATGCGCACGCCGATGGCGCGGAGCTGGTGCAGGATTGCAAGAGCGGTCTCGTCGTCGCGGATCAGCACGGCCTCGGTGATCTCTAGCTCGAGCCGGCTCGCCGGCAGGTTGGATGCGGCGAGCGCCGCCATGATATTCAGCGCCAGCGTGCCGCTCTTGAACTGCACGGGCGAGACGTTGACCGCGAGGCGGATGTCGTCGGGCCAGCTCGCGGCGTCGCGGCAGGCGGTCGCCAGCACCCATTCGCCGATCTCGTTGATGAGTCCGGTGTCCTCGGCGATCGGGATGAACTCGGCCGGTGAGACCATGCCGCGTTCGGGATGGCGCCAGCGCACCAGCGCTTCGCAGCCGGTGATGCGGTCATCCTTCAGGCTGAGGCAGGGCTGGTAATAGACTTCGAGGCCGCCATGGGCGATGGCGTGGCGGAGGTCAATCTCGAGCTGCCGCCGCTCGCGCACGCGCGCGTCCATCTCCGGCTCGAAGAAGCGGTAGGTGCGCCGGCCCGCGGCTTTGGCGGCATACATCGCCATGTCCGCGTTCTTCAGGATTTGGTCCAGCGCCGTGCCATGCCGCGGCGCCAGCGCGATGCCGATGCTGGCGTCGGTGGTGAGATGGTGGCCCATGCAGTCGAAGGGCGCGCGGATGGCGGCGAGGACCCGCGCGACGAGATCGTTGACCTGGTCCACCGAGGTCACCGCGCCCTGCACGATGGCGAACTCATCGCCGCCGAGGCGCGCCACGAAATCGGTCGGTCCTGCACAGCGGTCAAGGCTTGCCGCGACCGATTTCAAGAGCTCGTCGCCGACGAGATGGCCAAGCGCGTCGTTGACGCCCTTGAACTCGTCGATGTCGATGTAATGCACCGCGAGCTCTTCGCCGTCGACGATGGCACCCAGGGCCTCGCGCAGATGCTCATGGAACATGGTGCGGTTGGGCAGATCGGTCAGCGCATCGTAATGGGCAAGGTGGGTGATGCGTTCCTCGATGCGCCGCCGCTCGGTGATGTCCTCATGCGTCGCCACCCAGCCGCCATCCCCCAGCGGCTCGTTGAGGATGTGGATCGAGCGGCCGTCGGAGGTGTCGACGACCATGGAGTTGCGCACATGGATGCCGCGCAGCACGCGCGCGACGTATTGGTCCACATCGCCGGCGAAGGAGCCCGTGGCCCTGCGGTGCGCGATGATGTCGTGGAAACTGCAGCCAGGCCTCACGACCTCGGCCGACAAACCGTACATCTCGATGTAGCGCTGGTTGCAGACCACGAGCTGCTGCGAGGCGTCGAACAGCAAGAGGCCCTGGGTCATGTTGTTTACGGCCCGGTCGAGGCGCTGCTTCTCCAGCATCAGCCGCTCGCGCGAGAGGCGATGCTGCTCCAAGAGCTTGCGCACGATCGCGATCAGGACGCCTGCGATGGCGAGCGCCGAGGCGCCAGCGATCGAGATCAGGATGCCGATCTGCTCGCGCCAGTCGGCCAATGCCGCAGCGCGCGTGGTGGTCGCCATCATCAGGATCGGGAAGTGGGGCAGGGCGCGCGCGGAGATCAGCCGGTCCTCGCCGTCGACCGGACTGACGAAGCGTCCGGCGAAGTGATCAAGCCCGAAGATCCTCTGCTGCTCGAACGGGCCGGCCTTGAAATTCCGTCCCATCAGGTCGCTTGCGTGGGGATAACGGGCGAGCAGCGTGCCGTCGCGATGCAGCATCGAGATCGTCGCGCCTTCGCCGAGCACCACGGACTCGAAGAATTTCTCGAAGTTGGCGGGCTCGATGCCGCGCCCGATGATTCCCATGAACTCGCCGTTCGGTCCCACGATCCTGCGTAGGATCAGGATCGTCCAGGCGCCGGAAATACGGCTGTGCACCGGCTCGATCAGCACGTCCGGCGCGTAGGGATCGTACCTGAAGGTCCGGAAATAGGAACGATCGGCGACGTTGACCTTCGGGGCCGGCCACGCCGTCGATGAATTGATCAGATTGCCGTCGGCGTCGATGACGTTGACGCCACCCATATAGGGCAGCGCCTCGATCTTCGAGCGCAGCATCCGGTGGATGTCCTGGCCGGACAAACGCTTGCGATAGTCCTCCGCGTTCGCGATTCCGGTCGCGCGCACGTGGTCGATGAAATCCTTCTGGATGACCGCGAAATCCTGCAACTGCTGATCGAAATGGTGGGCGAGCAGCAGAACGGTGTTCTCCAGCTCGCGACCGCTGTTGCGCAGCGCGCGTTCGCGGTAGTTCTGCGCCATCAGCGTCGCACCGACGGCGATCGCCGCGATCAGGAGTGCGCCGCCCACCACCAGCCAGCGGATCGGTCCGCTGCGGACGAATGCCTGGTCGAGGAGGCGACTGCCGTATCTCGTCATGGTCTCGATCGCTGCCGTGCACACGCCAGGATCAGTTCTTGAGCCCGGAAACACCCGTTGGTTTACGGGAACGATATGGAGGCGGGGTTAGGAAGCGCGGTTAACGCAGAGTGAATCGGTCCGCGCAAACGCGAGCGATGCGCGACGCCCAAAAGCGGGCAGGAATTGCCGAAGTTCATCGCCTTGGCGGACAATTCCTGCCGGCGGGTCGGCCATCAACCGGCGCTTAACCATCTAAGCGTCTGGCGATGCTTGCCGCCAGCTCAACACCAAATTCGGGTCAGCTCTTCGCTGACTTGATCGCAGGCGTTCCACTGCGCGCCAGTATCGCCACCACGATCAGCGCCGCGACGATGTTCGCGGCGGCGCTGATCAGGATCGGCAGCGCATAGCTGTGGTTGACGTCGTAGGCGAAGCCAGCGGCGCTCGGGCCAACCAGCGTGCCGAACGCGACGCTGGTGTAGAGAATGCCGATGATTCCGCTGACGTTGCGTCCGCCAAAATAGTCCATGACCACAGAGGGCAGCACCGCGACCCAGCCGCCGTAGAATACGCCGTAGACGAAGGCGAAAGCGGTGAGGGTCCAGACATCAGCCGCAATGGCCCAGATCACCATGGCGAGCGCCATCCCGATGAGCACCATGATCAGCGAGCGGTCGCGGCCCATGCGGTCGGCAAGCGCGCCGAGGAAGAAGCGGCCCGCGGTGCTGCCGGCCCCGATCATCCCGAGCAGCAGCACGGCGGACGACGCCGCAACGCCATGGTCGCGCGCGTACGGCACGAGGTGGACGAACGGGATGAAGGCGCCAAAGGAACAGACGAGACACGACACATAGAGGCCGCCAAAGCGCGACGAACGGACGGCCTCGCGCATCGAGGCGCCGCCGTTGTTGGTCGAGCTCGCAGCTTCGCGAGGCGGATCGCCGTCGGGGCCGAGGCGGCGATCCTTCGGATCGTTCTCGATCAGCAGCGACAGCCCGCCGCCTATCACAAGCGCGATCACGCCCAGCGCCAGATAGGCGCCGCGCCAGCCCACGGATGCGATCAACAGTGCGGCGAGCGGCGGCATGGCCAGCGTGCCGAGCCCGATGCCGCTGACGGCGAGCCCGGAGGCAAAGCCGCGGCGCCTCACGAACCAGCGTTGCACCGCACCGATCGCGGGAACATAGGCGCAGCCGACCCCGAGGCCGACGCCGAGCCCATAGGCGAGATAGACCTCGACAAGCGAGCGTGCTGCGCTCGCGGCCGCAAGGCCGACCGCGACCAGGATCATGCCGGTGACGGCAAGCGGACGTGAGCCGAGCCGGTCGGCGAGCGGACCGCTGACGAGACCGAGCGCAAAGTAGAGAAATCCCGCGATCGAAAACACCAGCGAGATCGATCCGCGCGAAGCGCCGAAATCGTGCTGGAGCGGCTCCAGAAAGACGCTGAACGTGTAGGCGGAACCGAAGCCGACGAACATGACGGCGAATGCCGCCGCGACGACGAACCAGCCGTGGAAAATGCTGCGAGGAGCCAGCGTGGTGGATTGAATGGTCAATGTTGCCTCCGCGAGGTGAGGGAAGGATGGCGACGATGCCAGGACGTGGTGCGCTGGAACGCAGCACCAGCGCGCACGAGCTGGGCCTCGTCGAGATGAGCGGCGACGAGCTGGAACGCGATCGGCAGTCCGTCCGCCGACGCACCACCCGGCAGCGTGATCGTGGGATGACCTGTCATGTCGAACGGGCAGGTGTAGCGCTGCAGCTTCGCGATCAGGTTCGGCTGCTCGCCGAGCGTCCGGATCATGGCGAGCGTCAAGGGCGGAAACGGGTGCACCGGGATCAGCAGCAGGTCGATGGACTCGAACAGCGCGGCCACCCGGCCGCGCATCGCCAGCCGCCGCAGCAGGATCTTCTGATAATCGAGAGCGGAGAGCGCGCGGCCGGCCTCGATCACCGAGGCGAGGATCGGACCGTACTCTTCCTTGCGGGCAGGATAGGTCGCCTCGTGCGCAACCGCAGCTTCCACCGCACAATTCGGGGTCCAGTCGGCGATCGTCTGCATCACGTCGGGAAATCTGACATCGACGATGTCAGCGCCAAGCGCACGGAATGCATCAATGGCGTCCGCCAACACGCGCTGTGTCGCGGCATCCACGTCGTCGCTGTTCCAGGCGGTGTCGACCCCGATCCGCAAGCCCCGCACGTCCTGTGCGGCCGCGGCCAGATAGTCGGGCACCGGATTGAGCAGCGACGTCGGATCGTTCGGGTCCTGTCCGGCGATGACGCCGAGCATCGCGCCGGCATCGGCCGCGCTGCGGCCGATTGGTCCGATATGGTCGAGCGTCGCCGCCAGCTCGAACGTGCCGTGGCGGCTGACGCGGCCCCAGCTTGGCTTCAGCCCGGTCAGGCCGTTGGCGGCGGACGGCCAACGGATCGAGCCGCCGGTGTCGGAGCCGAGCGAGCCGTAGCAAAGTCCGGCGGCTGTCGCGACCGCCGAGCCGCTGGATGAAATGCCCGGCCAGTAACCCGCATTCCACGGATTCTTCGGCGGCGTCACCAACGGATGGTGATCGGAATAGGCGCCCTCGGTGAGCTGCACCTTGCCGAGCACCACGGCGCCTGCGTCCTTGAGCCGGCGCACGACGGTTGCGTCTTCACCGGGACGAAAATCGCGATGAACCGTGGTGCCCGCCGCCGTCGGAATGCCCTTGGTCCAGAACAGATCCTTCAGCGCAACCGGCACGCCATGCAGCGGGCCCCGATACCGGCCATGAGCGATTTCGGCATCCGCGGTTTTCGCCTCGGCGATGGCCGATTCCGCCATGACGTGAACGTAGCTGCCGAGTTCACGGTCCAGCGCGTCGATACGGTCGAGTTGCGCGCGCGTCACGTCCAGCGCGGAGATTTCGCGCGCCTTGAGGCGTGCAGCGAGCTCGGTGAGTTCGAGATAGTGCAGGGCGTCGGCCACGGCTCGCGTTCTCCATTTTCGCTATCGCAATGACACCGATCCCGAAGAGGGATAGACACCAGTATAAATAATATACGGGTGTCTCTTGCCGTAAACCAGTAAATATGTTTTACCGGTGTTCAAATCTCTGGGTGTTCCGATGTCGAGAGAGTCACGCAAGTTCAAGGTTCCCGACGCGCTGGCGAACGTCTACGATTTCGCCAACACGCTTGATCTTCGCCACTTCACGCATTTCGGCGTGGAGCACCCGCAGAGCGACGAACTCGCCGGGCCGAAGGAACTTGCGGACTGGATGGTGGAACGCGGCCTTGGCGGCGACGGCGGACGTGTCACCCCCGCGATGTTCGAAACTGCGCTGCGGCTGCGCGAGGCGCTACGCGCCTATCTGCAATGCGACCCGGCCGAGCGACGCCGGAACCGAGACGTCCTCGGCGCGCTCGATCGCGCGCTCGCGCCCTTCCCGTTGCGGGTGGAAGTCCGTGCGGGCCGCGGCGCAACGTTGTCGGCAGCGCGCGAGGATGCACTCGCCGGCCTGTCAGCGGTCGCGATCGAGCTTCACGACGCTGCGCTTGTGGGAACGCTGGACCGGCTGAAAATGTGCGCGTCGGAGGAATGCCGCCGGGTGTTTTTCGACCGGTCGAAACCGGCGACGCGGCGATGGTGCATGTCGACGCTGTGCGGCAACCGGATGAAGACGCGTGCCTATCGCGAGCGGCAGCGCGAGGCGAAATAGATCGGGACGTGCGCGCTCAGGCGCGGTAGTGGCCGGACTTGCCGCCCATCTTCTCGACGAGATGGATGCCCTCGATGCGCACGCCGCGCTCCACCGCCTTGATCATGTCGTAGATGGTGAGGCAGGCAACCGACACCGCGGTGAGCGCCTCCATCTCGACGCCGGTGGGACCCGTCACCTTCACGGTTGCGCGTACGAGGCAACCCGGCAGCATCGCATCGGGCTCGATGTCGACCGTGACCTTCGACAGCGCCAGCGGGTGGCAGAGCGGGATCAGCTCCGAGGTGCGCTTCGCCGCCATGATGCCGGCGATACGCGCGGTGCCGAGCACGTCGCCCTTCTTGGCGTTGCCGGAGCGGATCAGCTCCAGCGTTCCCTTGCTCATGATGACGCGGCCTTCTGCGACCGCGGTTCGCTCGGTCGCCGGCTTCTCCGAAACGTCGACCATCCGCGCCTCGCCGGAGGCGCCGATATGGGTGAGGGCAGACGTGGACGCGACCTTCGTTACCGGCCTGGCGAGCTTGCGCGCCATCTCAGCGCGTGCCCGTTGTGCGCGCCGCATCGTTGCCACGCGCGAGCAGCGTGCGTGTAGCCGCGGTCACGTCGGCCTGCCGCATCAGGCTTTCGCCGACCAGGAAGGTCGACATGCCGACGCGTTCGAGCCGCACAAGGTCGGCCGGCGTGAAGATGCCGCTCTCGCCGACCATCAGCCGTTCCTGCGGGATCAGTGGCGCCAGCGCCTCGCTGGTCGCAAGCGTCGTCTCGAATGTCCGCAGGTTACGGTTGTTGACGCCGATCATGGGCGAGCGAAGTTTTAGCGCCCGGTCGAGCTCGGCGCGGTCGTGGATCTCGATCAGCACATCCATGCCATAGGCGAGGGCGGCGTCTTCGAGATCCTTTGCGGTCGCATCGTCGAGCGCGGCCATGATGATGAGGATGCAGTCCGCGCCATGCGCACGGGCTTCGGCCACCTGATAGGTGTCGAACATGAAGTCCTTGCGCAGCACCGGCAGCGAGGTCGCCGCGCGCGCGGCCACCATGAAGTCGAGATGGCCCTGAAACGAGGGCGCATCCGTCAGCACCGACAGGCACGCAGCGCCACCCGCCTCATAGGCCCTGGCGAGCAGCGGCGGATCGAAATCGGCGCGGATCAATCCCTTTGAGGGCGATGCTTTCTTGACCTCTGCGATCAGCGCGTAATCACCGTTGGCGTGCCTGGTTTTGATCGCGCGCACGAAGCCGCGGGGCGCTCCTTGCGCCTTGGCCTTCGCCTCGACCGCGGACAGCGGCTGCGCGCGCTTGGCCGCGGCGATATCCTCGCGCTTGTACGCCTCGATCTTGGTCAGGATGTCCGACATGTGGGCTCAGCCGTTCGAGACCGCGATCAGATGCTTCAGCCGTGCGTTCGCCGCGCCGCTGTCGAGTGACTTCGCGCCGATTGCGACGCCTTCCTTGAGGTCCTTGGCGCGCCCGGCGACGACCAGCGCGGCCGCCGCGTTCATCAGCGCGACGTCGCGATAGGGGCTCGGCTTGCCGTCGAGCACGCTTTGCAGTGCGGTCGCATTGGCGTCGGCATCGCCGCCCTTGAGCGCACCGGCCGCACAGCGCGGCAGGCCCGCGTCCTCCGGCGTCACCTCGAAATTCCTGATCTCGCCGTTCTCGAGCGCCGAGACGAAGGTCGGGCCGGTGAGGGTGATCTCGTCGAGGCCATCGGAGCCGTGCACGACCCAGACGGATTCGGAGCCGAGATTTCTCAGCACCTGCGCCAGCGGCTGCACCCATTGCCGCGAGAACACGCCGACCATCTGCCGCTTCACGCCGGCCGGGTTGGAGAGCGGTCCGAGCAGGTTGAAGATCGTGCGCGTCGCAAGCTCGACCCGGGTCGGGCCGACGTTCTTCATGGCAGGATGGTGGGCAGGTGCGAACATGAAGCCGATGCCGCATTCGCTCACGCAGCGCCCGACCTCGTCGGGCCTGAGATCGATCTTGACCCCGAGCGAGGCGAGCACGTCGGCCGCGCCCGAGCGCGACGACAGCGCGCGATTGCCGTGCTTGGCCACCGGTACGCCGGCGCCCGAGACGATGAAGGAGGCGCAGGTCGAGACGTTGACCGAGCCCGAGCCGTCGCCGCCGGTGCCGACGATGTCGACGGCGTCCGTTGGCGCCGTGACCTTGAGCATCTTGGAGCGCATCGCCGAGACCGCGCCGGTGATCTCGTCCACGGTCTCACCGCGTACGCGCAGCGCCATCAGAAGGCCGCCCATCTGCGAGGGCGTGGCCTCGCCGGACATCATGGCATCGAAGGCGGAAGCCGCTTCGTCACGCGACAGGCTGGCGCCGGTCGCCACTTTTCCAATGATCGATTTCAGGTCGTCCATCGCGTGCTTTCAATTCATTACTGGTTCGCGCCCGTCACCTGCGCGAAGGCGGCCTGATTGATGCTGGTTCCGATGTTGGTTTCAAGCTTGTTGACGTAGGAGGCGACCTGCTCCTCCGTCAGCGCGCGGTCGAGGCTGTCCTTCAGCTTCTTCACCGCGTCGGAGGCGAAGTCGACCGCGGGATCGACGATGTCGGTCACGCGGAAGACGATCACGTCGCTGCCCCCGCTCACAGGCGTCTGTGCAACGCCATCCTTGGCGGTGCGGAAGGCGGCGGCGACCACGTTCGAGGGCACGCCGGCCGGCGAGTCGTCGCGCTTGAAGCCGGTCGTGGTCTCGACCTTGGCGCCGATCGCGGCGGCTTCGTCGGCGAGCTTGCCGCCCTGTTCGAGCTTCTGCACCATCTCGGTCGCCTTGGCCTTCAGCTTGGTCGCGATCTGGTCCTGACGCCAGCGCGCCTCAACCTGGTCGCGGACCTCGTCGAGATTGCGGTCGCGCGAGGGGGTGACGGCGAGCACGTCGTACCAGACGTAACCGCCGCGGAACGAGACCGGGTCATTGTCGACGCCGACGTCGCTGTTGAAGGCCTGCGACACCACGTCGAGGCCCTGCGGAATGTTGGCGACAGGCTGGCCGTCCGGCGCGCGGCCGGAGCGGTCGACGGCGTCGATGGTCACAGCGGTGAGCCCGAGCTTCTTCGCCGCATCCGTCACACTGGAGCCGCCGCCGCGCTCATCCTCCATCTTGTCGCGCAGGTCCGCGACCTTGACGCGCGCGCGTTCGGTCGCGATCTCGCGCTTTAGGTCGGCCGCGACGCTGGCGTAGTTCGCCTCAACGCCCGGCTCGATCTTGTCGACCTTGACGATCGCGGTGCCGAGACGGCCCTGGATCGGCGGGCTGATCTCGCCCACCGGAAGCGCGAAGGCGGCGTCCCCGACCGCAGGATCGAGCGCCGACTTGGTGACGAGGCCGAGATCGACGTCGGCGGCGCTCAGTCCGCGCTCCTTGGCGAGGTCCTCGAAGGGCAGCCCGCCGGCGAGACGCTCACGCGCGGCCTGCGCCTCGGTCGCGTTCGGGAACACGACCTGGTGAATCTGGCGCTTCTCCGGCGTGCCGAGCCGGTCCTTGCGTTGCTCGAACAGCTTCTTTGCGTCCTCGTCGAAGACCTCGGTCCACTTGCCGATCTCCTCTGGCGAGATCACGACAAAGGCAATCTTGCGGTATTCGGGCGCACGAAACTGGACCTTGTGGTCCTCGAAATAGGCGGCGAGCGCCTCGGGCGAGGGCGGATCGATTGTGCCGGCCTGCGCGGCATCGAGCCTGACGAATTCGATCGCGCGCTGCTCGTTCTGGAAGCGGGTGAGTGCATCGATCAGGGCTTTCGGCGGCTCGAGGCCGGCTCCGATCGTGCCGGTGAGCTGCCGGCGCAGCGACACCTTGCGTTGCTCGGCGACATAGCGCTGCTCGGTGTAGCCGAAATTGCGGATCACGGCCTGGAAGCGGTTCGGGTCGAAGTTGCCGCCGACGCCCTTGAAGTTCGGGTCGTTCATGATGAGCTGGCGGATCTGTTCGTCGGACTGGCCGAGCCCGAGCCGGCGCGCCTCTTCGTCGAGGGCGGCTTCCGCGATCGTCTGCTGCAGCACCTGGCGGTCGAGCCCGAAGGCGCGGGCCTGGTCAGGGGTCAGCGGGCGGCCGAACTGGCGGCCGATCTGCTGCAGGCGGTCGGTGTATATCTGACGGAATTCGTTCAGCGAAATCTCGGTGCTTCCCACCTTGGCCAACGTGGACTGACCGAAGCCGCGGAAGATGTCGGCGATGCCCCAAATGCCAAAACTGATGATCAACACGCCCATCACCGCGGCCATAATGGTCTTGCCGAGCCAGTTTGATGAGGCCTTGCGCATTCCTCGAAGCATTGGGTCCAACTTGTTTGGCAGGAAGGGAACGGGAGCGCGCCTTAAAGCAAAATCCGCAAAAGCGCATCACCGAATTGATATGGCATCATAAAGTGGCGGCTTTTCCCCCGCAACCTGCCGCGCCTTAAGCTGTGTTAACGGACCGTGGTCTCTGGAACTGAGGCGCCCGCTCTGCTAGCGCATGGCAAACCCCGATTTCGCTGGAAAATGACATGACCGACGCCATCCGACCTCTGATTGCCGGCAACTGGAAAATGAATGGCCTGAAGGCCTCGATTGCCGAATTCGACGCCATGCTCAACGGCGCGGCAGAGGTGACCGCGAAGGCGGATCTGCTGGTCTGTCCGCCGGCGACCCTGGTTGCGGCTTTTGCGGAGAAAGCCCGCGGAAAGGCGGTGGCCTTGGGGGCTCAGGATTGCCATCCCAAGGCCTCCGGCGCCCATACCGGCGACATCGCCGCCGAAATGCTCGTCGATGCGGGGGCGACCGCCATCATCGTCGGCCATTCCGAGCGCCGCGCCGACCATGGCGAGGGCGACCTCCTTGTGAAACAGAAGGCGGAGGCAGCCTGGCGTGCCAAGGTGATCGCGATCGTCTGCATCGGCGAAACCCAAGCCCAGCGCGACGCCGGCCAGACCCTGGACATCCTGCGCGGGCAGCTCAACGGCTCGCTGCCGGATGGGTCGACCGCCGCCAATCTGGTCGTGGCCTATGAGCCGGTCTGGGCGATCGGCACAGGTCTGACCCCCACCGCCAAGGATGTCGAGCAGATTCATGGCTTTATCCGGGAACTCCTGACCTCCCGTTTCAAGGCGGAGGGCGCCAGGATGCGCATCCTCTATGGCGGCTCGGTCAAGCCGTCGAATGCGGCCGAGCTGATGGTGGTAAAAAACGTCAACGGTGCGCTGGTCGGCGGCGCGAGCCTGAAGGCGGCCGATTTCCTTGCGATTGCCAAGGGCTGCCCCTAGCTAAAGGCCAAGCGCGATCTGGGCCGATCGGGGGTGGCAATGCCCCTCTCGATCGTGTAACACCGCGCAACTTCAGGAAAACCCGCGAAGCGCGATGAGCCGCCGTCTCGGCGCTGTCGGCTTGTGACGGAAGGATACTATGCAGACTGTTGTCATCGTCATCCACCTCATGATCGTCGCCGTGATGATCGGTGCCGTCCTGCTCCAGAAGTCGGAAGGCGGCGGCCTCGGCATGGGGGGAGGCGCGGGCTTCATGTCGAGCCGTGGCACCGCGAACCTGCTGACGCGGACGACCGCGATCCTGGCCGTCGGCTTCTTCATCACCAGCCTGTTCCTGTCCTGGTATGCCGGCTACGACCGCAAGCCCTCGTCGATCATCGGCCAGCCGGCGCAGACTCAGCCGGCCGGCGGGGCGCCGGTCGCACCGCCGACCTCGGGCGGTATCCTGGATTCGCTGAAGAAGGCTGACGAGCAGCAGCAGAACCAGGCACCAGCCGGTCCGCAGGTGCCGCGCTCGCAATAAAGCAGGGGGGCCATGCAGGGCGACGGCTACCGTCCTGCATCAACAATCCCCATCAAGGCACTGTCACCACTCTTAGTTTTGGCTCACCCACAGGCCCGCAGAATCTTTGGGGCGGAAGACGAATCGCTTTGGCGAATCGAATTCGGGGGATTAAAGGTTAAGTCCCATGGCGCGGTACATATTCATCACCGGCGGCGTGGTTTCTTCGCTCGGCAAGGGTCTGGCATCAGCGGCACTCGGTGCCCTGCTGCAAGCCCGGGGCTACAAGGTCCGCCTCCGCAAGCTCGACCCCTATCTCAACCTCGATCCCGGAACGATGTCGCCCTATCAGCACGGCGAAGTGTTCGTGACCGATGACGGCGCGGAGACCGATCTCGATCTCGGTCACTACGAGCGCTTCACCGGTCGGCCGGCGACAAAAGCCGACAACATCACCACCGGGCGCATCTACCAGGACATCATCTCCAAGGAGCGGCGTGGTGATTACCTCGGCGCGACGATCCAGGTCGTGCCGCACGTCACCAACGCCATCAAGGAGTTCGTCCTCGACGGCAATGACGATTACGATTTCGTGCTGGTCGAGATCGGCGGCACCGTCGGCGACATCGAAGGCCTGCCGTTCTTCGAGGCAATCCGCCAGCTCAAGAACGAGCTGCCGCGCGATCACGCCGTCTACATCCACCTGACGCTGCTCCCCTACATTCCGAGCGCCGGCGAGTTGAAGACCAAGCCGACGCAGCACTCGGTGAAGGAGCTGCGCTCGATCGGCATCCAGCCGGACATCCTGCTTTGCCGCACCGACCGCGAGATCCCGAAGGAGGAGCGGCGCAAGCTTGGGCTGTTCTGCAACGTGCGCGAAAGCGCCGTGATCGAGGCGCGCGACGTCGACAACATCTATGCGGTGCCCGAGGCCTATCATGCCGCCGGTCTCGACGACGAAGTGCTCGCCGCCTTCGGCATCGGCTCGCGGATTCCGCCGGTGCTGCAGAGCTGGCAGCAGATCAACGAGCGCATCCGTAACCCCGAGGGCAACGTCACCATCGCCATCGTCGGCAAATACACCGGCATGAAGGATGCGTATAAGTCGCTGATCGAGGCCCTCTCGCATGGCGGCATCGCCAACAAGGTGAAAGTCAATCTCGACTGGATCGAGAGCGAGATCTTCGAGAAGGAAGATCCCGCGCCGTTCCTCGAGCACGTCAACGGCATTTTGGTGCCCGGCGGTTTTGGTCAACGCGGCGCAGAGGGCAAGATCAAGGCGGCGCAGTTCGCACGCGAGCGCGATGTGCCGTATTTCGGCATCTGCTTCGGCATGCAGATGGCGGTGATCGAGGCCGCGCGGAACCTCGTCGGCATCGAGGATGCCAATTCCACCGAATTCGGCCCGACCAAGGAGCCGCTGGTCGGCCTGATGACGGAATGGCTGCGCGGCAACGAGCTCGAGAAGCGCTCGCAGGCGGGCGACCTCGGCGGCACGATGCGGCTTGGCGCCTATCCCGCGGCGCTCAAGCGCGGCAGCCGCGTCTCGCAGGTCTATGGGGGCGCGACCGAGATTTCCGAGCGCCACCGCCACCGCTACGAGGTGAACACCGCCTACAAGGACCGCCTCGAACAGCACGGCCTGAAATTCTCCGGCCTCTCGCCCGACGGCGTGCTGCCGGAGATCGTCGAGTACGAGGACCACCCCTGGTTCATCGGCGTTCAGTTCCATCCCGAGCTGAAGTCGCGCCCCTTCGAGCCGCATCCGCTGTTTGCGTCGTTCGTTCAGGCGGCGGTGGTGCAGTCGCGGCTGGTCTGACGATCCGGCACGACCGGCGTTGAAGCGTCCGGCGCGAGCGATCCGGTGATGAGCTTCATCTGCGGCCGCCGCGTCAGCCGGTAGACCGCGGCGGGCGGCACGTTCAGCATCGCGCGATCCACCAGCTTGGCGCGCAGCCCCAGCCGGTCGAGCACGGGGCGCGGCACCGGGCAGCTCATCCCATAGGTGAACTGATAGAAGGCGCCGCCGGGGCGGATGTAGCTGAACGCGCCACTGACGATCGAGACGACCTTGCGCGTCGACATGTTGAGCAGAGGCAGTCCGCTGACGACCGCGCCGACCGGCGCGCCGTCATAGAGACGGTGCGCTGTGAGCCGCGCCGCATCCATCCACAGCACACGCGCGCCGGGAAAGCGCATTTGCAAGAGCTTCATGAAGTCGGAACCGTATTCGACGAGCGTGAGGTCTTCCTGGCGCACGCCGCGCTTCAAGAGCTTGTAGGTGAACGCGCCGGTGCCGGGACCGAGCTCGAGGATCGGACCGGTCGACGCGGTGATCTCGCGGGTGATGAGATCGGCGAGCGCCGCGCTCGAGGGCGCGATCGCGCCGACCCGACGCGGGGCCGACATCCAGGCGAGGAAGAACGAGAGGAAATCGTTGGGCATGCGCACTCCGGCATTTTGATTCACGCCTCGCAAATCAGCGGTGAGGCGACCTGCAATGTCGCGGGAGTGCATTGCGACAGCATTGCGTGCGGAATTGAATCAGCTGTCTCTGAGTGGCGGCAGCGTGATCCGGAAGCAGGCGCCGCCGTTCGCTCCGTCCAGCACCGAGACATGGCCGCGATGCAGGAGCACGATCTCGCGCACCATGTTGAGGCCAAGGCCGGCGCCGCGATCGAGCGGGGTGAGCCGATAGAACGGCTCGAAGATCATCTCGCGTTGATCGGGCGGAATGCCTGCGCCCTCGTCGGTGACTTCGATGCATGCGGGCTTGCCGACGCGGATGCCGATCGTGCCGCGGCGAGGGCCGTGCTGGATCGCATTCTGCACGAGGTTGGTCAGCGCGCGCTCGAGCGCCGCGACGTCGCCGAGCGTTTCGATCGGTGATGTAGGGGCGTCGAGCGCCAGTTCGTAGCCCGCAGCGATCGCCAGCGGCGCAAGCTCGGCGGCGACGCCTTGTGCGACCGCGACGAGATCGACGCGCGCGAAAGGATGCCCGCAGCGGTCGAGCCGCTGGATGTCCAGCAGCTGCTCGGCGAGCGTGGCCAGTCGTGCGGCATCCTCGATCAGGCGGGTCTTGTCTGGTCCCGGCGGAAGCGACTCCAGCCGCGTGTTGAGGATCGCGATCGGCGTGCGCAGCTCATGCGCGGCGTCGGCGACGAAGCGCTTGTGGCGGGCATAGCCCTCGTCGAGCCGCGCCAGCGCGTCATTGACCGCGGTCACGAGCGGCACGACCTCCAACGGGATGTGGTCCACCGACAGTCGTGCGCCGCGCTGATGGATGTCGATGCGGCGCGCCTGGTCCGCCGTCGTGTCCAGCCCTCTGAAGGC
Organism: Bradyrhizobium centrolobii; assembly: GCF_001641635.1. Lineage (GTDB taxonomy): Bacteria > Pseudomonadota > Alphaproteobacteria > Rhizobiales > Xanthobacteraceae > Bradyrhizobium > Bradyrhizobium centrolobii. The sequence continues at coordinate 47,872 of NZ_LUUB01000097.1, read as the reverse complement.
GCGCCGCACGATCATCGGCGTTGCGATGAACGTCGCTGTCCCCATCAGCAGCAGGCCGGGCAGGGCGATGCCGAGGAACATGAGCGAGGTCGTGAAAACGGCCTTGGCGCCGGTGAGCCTGCCTTGCGTTGCCGTGATGACCTGCACATTGCCGGCGTCGGTGTCGACGCGCTTCAGCCGTGCCGGAGGTTTGCGCGGATCGTCCTCGAAAAGCTGCCAGCCCAGCCGCGCCTGGCTGATCTGGTCGAGCGCGCCGCCGATTGCGGCGAATTCAGCCGGCACTGCGCCCTCGCTGATCGAATGTCCCTGCCTGTCCCGGACCAGGAACCAGAGGTCGGGCGTCTCCGCGCGCAACTGCTTCAGCTCCGCCGTTGGCCGCAGCATCAGGCCGCCTTGCGCATCACGCGCGAGCGCATGCTGCACCACGTCGATCACGCGATCTTCGTCGCGCTCGGCGAGCACGAAGCCGGACGCGCACAGCGCCAGGATGACGACGGCAACCAGCGCGACGAGCAGCACGGCCTGGAGCGAGAGCAGTCGCCAGCTCAGCCGCGAGCGCAGGCAATATGGATCGGACTGCTCGCTCACGGCAGCTTCTTCAGGAGATAGCCGACGCCGCGGATGCCGTGGATCTCGACGCCCGCATCGGCCTCGGCAAGCTTGCGGCGCAGCCGCGACACATGGGTATCCAGCGCGTTGGACTGGATCTCGTCGTCGAAATTGTAGACGGCTTCTTCCAGCGCCGAGCGCAGGACCGTGCGGCCCATGCGGCGGATCAGCGCTTCGAGCACCAGGAGCTCGCGGCGCGGCAGCTCGAACGGGCAACCGTCGATGCTGGCCTCGCGGTGGCCGACATCGAAGGCGAGTCGGCCGGCGCGGATGACGTCGGGCGTGAGGCCGGCAGGCCGCCGCAACACGGCGCGCAGGCGCGCCAGCAATTCCTCGACAGCGAAGGGCTTTGCCAGATAGTCGTCCGCGCCGCTGTCGAGCCCGGCGACGCGGTCGGCGAGCTCGCCGCGTGCCGTCAGGACGATGATCGGCACGCCGTCGGCGCGCGCCCTCGGGATCAGGGCAAGGCCGTCACCGTCGGGGAGCTGGCGGTCGAGCAGGACGGCAGCATGGACGTCGGCGGAAATGGCCTCTTCCGCTTCGGCCAGCGTCGGCACGTGGTCCACCACCATGTCATAGCGCGTCAGCGCCGAGGCCAGTGCGCCGGCCATCTCGGCCTCATCCTCGACGAGCAAAATCCGCATGATCCGGCACCTCAATCTCATTCGAACCGTTCTAGCGGCCGTATCATTGCGGCAGCATTGCGGGAAGCGGGTGTGACTGAATGGCGGTCAAGGTCGTCAGCCATGCGCGGAACGCCACAGGGGGCGGCCGGCTAGGGCTCAAGACACTGACATGGCCAGCCGTTATAACCGCCGGACTTGATCAGGGAGGAACAAGAATGATCTACGAAATGCGTCAGTATCGCTGCGTCCCCGGCCGTCTGCCGGCACTGCTCAAGCGGTTCGAGACGGTCACGCTGAAGCTGTGGGAGAAGCACGGTATCCGCCAGGCCGGGTTCTTCACCACGCTGATCGGCGAATCCAATCAGGAGCTGACCTATTTCCTGGCTTGGGAGTCGCTTGCCGAGCGCGAGAAGAAGTGGGGCGCGTTCATGACCGATCCGGACTGGCTCGATGCGCGGGCAAAGTCGGAAGCGGACGGACAGATCGTCGGTAATATCGTCAGCCAGCTCCTGACGCCGACCGCCTTCTCCGCGGTGAAGTGACTTCCGGCCGAAAGGCGCGCTCCGCCCAGGTGCAACCCTGATATTCGGCCGGCCCCCACCCGAAGAGGGTTGATCCGACCCTCATCGCCGCTATGGTCGCGCCGAAACGAGGGGAAATTGGCCTTGAGCTCATCAACGTCAGCAGCGCCGGTCGTCACCATTGGCACGGTCAAATTCGGCAATGATCTGCCGATCTCGATCATTGCCGGGCCGTGCCAGCTCGAAAGCCGTCAGCATGCGCTGGAGGTGGCCTCCGCGCTGAAGGAGATCGCCGCGCGGCTGAAGGTCGGCCTCGTCTACAAGACCTCCTTCGACAAGGCCAATCGCACCAGTGCGTCGGCGGCCCGCGGCCTCGGGCTTGCGCAGTCGCTGCCGATCTTCGCCGAGATTCGCTCTTCGCTCGGCCTTCCCGTGCTCACCGACGTGCACGAGGCCACACAATGCGCCGAGGTGGCGCAGGCGGTGGACATCCTGCAGATCCCGGCCTTCCTGTGCCGGCAGACCGACCTCCTGCTGGCCGCAGCCGCGACCGGCAAGGTCGTCAACGTGAAGAAGGGCCAGTTCCTGGCGCCCTGGGACATGGCCAATGTCGTGACCAAGATCACGAGCGCCAACAATCCCAACGTGCTGGTCACCGAGCGCGGCGCCTCCTTCGGCTACAACACGCTCGTCTCCGACATGCGTGCGCTGCCGATCCTGGCGCGCACCACCGGAGCGCCCGTGATCTTCGACGCCACGCATTCGGTGCAGCAGCCGGGCGGGAAGGGGACGTCTTCGGGCGGCGAGCGCGAATTCGTGCCCGTGCTGGCGCGCGCGGCGGTGGCCGTGGGCGTTGCCGGCGTCTTCATCGAGACCCATCCCGATCCCGACCATGCGCCGTCGGACGGGCCCAACATGGTGCCCTTGCGCGAGTTCGAAGGTCTGATCCGCACGCTGACGGCGTTCGACGCGCTCGCAAAGAATCCGCGCTGATGTCGCAAAAGGAGGCGCGGCCGCACGATCACGGCTTGCCGGCCGCGCTCTATGTGATTTCCGGTGCGAGCTTCGCCGCGGCGCTCTCGGCGCGCGCGCTCGATCCTGTGCTGCCGCATGTCGCCGAGGATTTCGGCGTCAGCATCGCAACCGCCGCAGGTTTTGCCGCGGTGTTCGCCTTCACCTTCTCGATCATCCAGCCGATTGTCGGCGCCGCCGCCGACCTCTTCGGCAAGACGCGGCTGATGATCGGCTGCCTCGCGCTGCTCGGCCTTGCCAACATCCTCGGTGCGCTCTCGACCTCGTTCTCGCTTTTGTTCGCCACCCGCATCCTCGCCGGCATCGGCTCCGGCGGCGTGTTTCCGGTGGCGCTGAGCCTGACCAGCGATCTCGTCGGGCCGGAGAAGCGGCAGGTCGCGATCAGCCGCACGCTCGCCGGCGCGATGACCGGCAACCTGCTCGGCGCTTCCGCCTCCGGCCTGATCGGCGATTTCCTTGGCTGGCGCGGCGTGCTGGCGGTGCTCGGCGTGCTCGTGATCGTCGCCTCCATCGCTGTAGCGGCCGGTTTTCATGGCGCCAAGGTCCAGCATCCGCCGAAGACGAGCCTGTCGGCGCTGAAGGCCGGCTATCGCACCATCTTCACCAATCCGAACGCCTATGTGTGCTACTCGGCCGTGTTCGTCGAAGGCTGCTGCGTGCTCGGCCTGTTTCCCTATATCGCGTCCTTCCTGTTCGATCTCGGGCAGACCTCGCTCTCGATCGCCGGCATCGTCATCGCGGGCTTCGCGGTCGGCGGTCTCTTCTACACGCTGACAGTGTCGCGCCTGCTGCCGCAGCTGGGCGTCAAGGGCATGATGATCGCAGGCATGACGCTGGTGGCCTCGCAACTCGTCGCCGTCGCCTTCGGGCCGCGCTGGGAAATCCAGACGCTGAATCTCGTGGTGATGGGCTGGGGCTTCTACATGGCCCATGGCTGCCTCCAGGTCTTCGCCAGCGAGCTCTCGGTGGAGGCGCGCGCCACCGCGCTGTCGCTGCACTCGTTCTTCTTCTTCATGGGACAGACGGTTGGACCGCTCGCCTACGGCCTTGGTTTGCAGCATGCCGGCAAGATGTCGACGCTGGTCGCGAGCGCCGTGATCATGGTGGTGCTGGGCCTCGTCTGCGCGACGCTGCTGAAGCAGCGCGCGCCCGCGGATGCGCGCTGAGGCTTCTGGTTATCCTTGTTGTTCGCGGGGCTTTCGCCTTCGAGAGCAAAGCGGATCTGTTCTCCTCGACCTGAGACTTACCGGTTCTGACCCAAGGCGAAAGTCACCCCTTCAATGTTGAGCAAATTCAGCGTAGCACCTGGCAGGGATGAGACTACCGATCAAGAAGATCGGACTCCCGGAGTGCGGCCGCGAGCGAGTTGTGCGCTATGCGGATTCGGCTGATGCCAGATGACTGAAGCTGCGCTCTACCGGCGTCGGGGCGGCGGCAAGCCTCGTTGCCAGATGGTCCCGTTGTCGAACTGAATGACCATGCCGTCCGGGGAATAAACTGCGCCTTCGTTGAAGGCATCGACCCAGATCCGGCTTGTCGGCGAAAACCAGTCTGGCCATGCTTGTGCTGGGACGCCTGCTTCGGTCAGGAGGTTAAGTGCCGCTCCGTTCTGCGTGATATGAGCAGGTAGGCCTCCCCGGCACTTGTCAACGCACGTATAAATGCCGGTAAGGTTGATCGATTGTGCCGATGCGCCTCCGCTGGCGAGCGCGGGGAGGATTGCAATAACTAGCCACAAACGCTTCATGACATCACTCCATTGTTCAAATAATCAAACTGGCCTGACGGCTGGACTGCGGCGCCAAGCTCTCTTTCGGGCGCCCTCCCGCCCTTCATTGATTTCAGTCTGCTAGCGAGAGAAGAAGATGCGTTGGGAACGTGCCGCGCGCTATGCAGGTTCGGCACGCTATCGTCGGTACGCCGAGAGAGGCACTTGGAAGGGACGCATGTCGCTGGGCCAGGGGCTGATCAGCCATGCCCTAGACAAGGAAAAGGCGCCGATGACAGCCGGCGCCGATTTGCCGAAGGTGCATAGTCGCGTGTGGACGAGCAACATCGCGAGCGTCTCGTCGGCGGCCAACGAGACCGGCCGCGCCGCGACGGGCGTGCTCAAGGCCGCTGCCAATTTGTCGAGCCAGTCGACCTCGCTGACATCGGAAGTCGACAGCTTCATCAGCCAGGTGCGCGCGGTGGCGTAAAGCCATCGCGACCCGACAATTGGCGCTGCTCCATCCGGGCACCTCGCCGGCGCGGGCGCTAATATCGCCCGCATTCGGGCCAAGCGCCGCCGCCTTGAGGATGACGATGAGGTCGTAACGAGCGGAGCGCTGCGCTAGTTCGTTCCACTTGCCGAGATCGGCTCCATGCCGCTCGAGATGATCGCTTCGCGGGCGGCGGGGGAGGCGAGGAACTTTATCAGCGCCCGACCAGCTTCGGGTTCTTTGGAAGCGGTAGCGATCCCGGCTGAGAAGACCGTGATCTTCTGCAATTCATTCGGTAGGGGTCCCACGATATCGATCCCCTGGACGGGCTTCAGTTCGCTGATCTGCTGAAAACCGAGCTCGGCCTCGCCGCGGGCGACGATTTCGCCGACCGGAGTTGCCGGAATCTTTCGCGCCTTGTCCTTCATGATGTCGGCAATGCCGAGCTTTTCAAACATCTCGGTCGAGACGTAGACGCCGCTGGCGCTATCGGAATAGGCGACTGTTTTCGCCGCCAGCAGCGCGCGCTTGACCGTCTCCGCTGAACTGATGTCCGGCTTCGGCGCACCCGATTTCACGGCAATCCCGATCGGCGATTTGGTCAGATCGACCTGGCTGCCGGCAACGACCTTGCCCTTGTTGACGAGGTCGGTGAGCGCATAGCCCACCATGATCAGGACATCGGCCGGTTCGCCGCGCTCCAGCCGGACCGGGATCGCATTGACGGTGGTCCCCATCGAGGGCCCAAATGCCGTCAGTACCGTGTTGCCGGTGGCTTTCTCGAACTCCGGCACAAGCGCCTGATAGGCAGCCGTCAATCCACCCGAAATCATCACCCGGACCTCGGCAGCATCGGAGGAGTTAGTCAGCCACAGGACGCCCAAGAGGCCCAAGGCAAGGCAGCGCAATTTTGCGGATATCGATTTCATCGTCGTTCGTCTCCGGCACGATTCTGGGCCGATGGCCCTTGATCATCTCGTGATGATAGTCAGCAAATTGACGGGCGAAAGCGACGGGTGATCCGGTTTCCGCGCTCCGGAGGAGCTAGCCCCGCCCGCGATAGGGCACGACGCCTTGCTCGGGCACCCACAGTCCCTTCGGCACGCGGCCGGTCTGCCAGAACACGTCGATCGGGATGCCGCCGCGCGGATACCAGTAGCCGCCGATGCGCAAGAATTTCGGCTTGATCTCGGCGGCGATACGCTTGCCGATCATCACGGTGCAGTCTTCGTGAAACGCGCCGTGATTGCGGAAGCTCGCGATGTAGAGCTTCAGCGACTTCGATTCCAGCAGCCACGCGCCCGGCGCGTAGTCGATCATCAGATGCGCGAAGTCCGGCTGACCCGTGACGGGACAGAGCGAGGTGAATTCCGGCACGGTGAAGCGCACCAGATAATCCGTGCCCTTTTGCGGATTGGGTACGCGGTCGAGCTGGGCTTCTTCCGGCGTGTGCGGCCATTCGACCGCGCGGCCGAGCTGAAGTGGTTTCTGCGCCATCGTTTGCATCCTTTGCGGATGCCCGGGATGGACGTAATTGCGACTGCCGTCAACCGGCGGCGATGGTCTGGATCATGACAATGCGGTCGTTGCCGGATTCGCAGCCCCAGAGCTCGCCTGGCCGGCCATCGAGCTGGCGGACATTGGCATTCGTCTTGTCGCTGGCGAACACATTGAACTGCTCAGTCACCGGATCAAACCGGACGATCGCGTTGGCCGAGAAGTCGGTCAGCCAGACCTTGTCCTTGTCGTCGACATAGACCGCGTAGGTGCGGGGACGCTCGCCCGGCAGCTTCCAGGTCTTCCAGGAGCCGTCGGCGGGATCGTGCACCGACACATGCCCGCTGTTCCATTCGCTGACCCAGATCCGGCTCTTCGAATCCGACCAGACGCGCCGCGAACCCTGGTTCGGCGTCGGCGGCTCCACGACGCCAGCATTGCCGGTCGCCGGGTCGATCTTCGCGATATAGCTCCCGGCGAGGGAGGCGTACCAGATGTCGCCCTTGGGCGTGACCGCGATGCCGTAGGGACCGACGCCCTTCGGCGCCTTGAACACGCTCATCTCGCCCGACTTCGGCGCAAGGCGGCCGTAATAGCCGGACTGCCCCGTGAACCAGTAGGTCCCGGACTTGTCGAACACGCCGGTGTTGAGATTGGCGTAGGCGAACTTTTCGGGCAGGCGGAACAGCGTCACCTTGAGGTCGGCCGGATCGACGCGGGCGATCGCGTTCTGGCCGCCTTCCGTGATCCAGGGCGCGCCATCAGGGCCGATCGTCACGCCGTGAGGGGCGGCACCTTGGCCGAGACTGACTGTCTTGAAGGTGCCGTCCTTGGGATCGAGCCTGCCGAGCATGCCCTTGCCCTGCGCGGTGAACCAGACTGTACCGTCGGACGCCGGCGCGAGATCGTGCAGGCCGATGCCGGCGCTGATCGGGAAATATTTTTTCCGGAACGGGCCCTCTTGGGCAAAACTTGGGCGGACCGCGAACAGGGCGGCGCTCGAGGCGAGAAACTGGCGACGATTCATGGCGTTACCTCGACTGTTTCAGATTGAGGTTGGACGCGTAGACCAGATGCGGTCGAGCTTAGTCTGAGGCACTTCACGCGTCAGTCGAAGCGGCCCGTCCAAGCGTTCACATTTGCTTGCGCTCCGTGTAAGACGCGCGGCGAACCGATCAGCTCCAACGAACGGAAGTGCAACATCATGACCGCCATCATCGATATCATCGGCCGTGAAATTCTCGATAGCCGTGGCAATCCCACCGTCGAGGTCGACGTCGTGCTGGAGGACGGCTCGCTCGGCCGCGCCGCGGTGCCCTCCGGCGCCTCCACCGGCGCCCATGAGGCGGTGGAACTGCGCGACGGCGACAAGGCCCGCTATCTCGGCAAGGGCGTCTCCAAGGCGGTCGGCGCCGTCAACGGCGAGATCTTCGAGGCCTTGAGCGGCATCGATGTCGAGCACCAGGTCCAGATCGACCAGATCATGATCGACCTCGACGGCACGCCTAACAAGAGCCGCTTAGGTGCCAACGCAATCCTCGGCGTCTCGCTCGCCTGCGCCAAGGCAGCCGCGCAATCGCTCGACATGCCGCTCTATCGCTACGTCGGCGGCACCTCGGCGCGCCTCCTGCCGGTGCCGATGATGAACATCATCAATGGCGGCGTGCATGCCGACAACCCGATCGACTTCCAGGAGTTCATGATCCTGCCGGTCGGCGCGTCCTCCTTCGCCGAAGGCCTGCGCTACGGCGCCGAAGTCTTCCACACGCTGAAGTCCGAGCTGAAGAAGGCCGGCCACAACACCAATGTCGGCGACGAGGGCGGTTTCGCCCCGAACCTGCCGTCGGCCGATGCCGCGCTCGACTTCGTCATGAACGCGATCGGCAAGGCCGGCTACAAGGCGGGCAGTGACATCATGATCGGCCTCGACTGCGCCTCGACCGAGTTCTTCAAGGACGGCAAGTATGTCTATGAAGGCGAGGGCAAGACCCGCTCGGTGCCCGAGCAGGCGAGGTATCTCGCCGACCTCGTCGCGCGCTATCCGATCGTCACCATCGAGGATGGCATGTCGGAAGACGACATGGACGGTTGGAAGGAGCTCACCGATCTCATCGGCAAGAAGTGCCAGCTCGTCGGCGACGATCTCTTCGTCACCAACGTCAAGCGCCTGTCGGAAGGCATCAAGGCGGGCCGGGCCAATTCGATCCTGATCAAGGTCAACCAGATCGGCACGCTGACCGAGACGCTCGCCGCCGTCGAGATGGCGCATAAGGCGGGCTACACCTCGGTGATGTCGCACCGCTCCGGCGAGACCGAGGATTCCACCATCGCCGACCTCGCGGTCGCCACCAATTGCGGTCAGATCAAGACCGGCTCCCTTGCGCGTTCCGACCGCACCGCCAAATATAATCAGCTCCTGCGCATCGAGCAGCAGCTCGGCAAGCAGGCGCTCTATGCCGGCAAGGCGGCGCTGAAGGCGCTGGCGTAAGCCGGCGCTTTGACAGAACAGGGGAGGATCGACATGAGCGACGGCATGACCGGACTGCAACTGCGTTCGCTGATCAAGGCGAGCGGTGAGCTGGAAATCTCGCTTCTCGACGTGCCGACCCCCGAACCCGCCGCGGACGAAGTCGTCGTCCGCGTCGAGGCGACGCCGATCAACCCGTCCGACCTCGGCCTGCTCGTCGGCGCCGCCGACATGAGCACCGCCAAGGCCTCGGGCACGAAGCAAGCGCCCGTCATCACCGCGCAGGTGCCGGCGGCCGCAATGCGGGCGATGGCGGGCCGGCTCGACCAGTCCATGCCGGTTGGCAATGAGGGCGCCGGCGTCGTGATCAGGACCGGCTCCTCGGATGCTGCGAAGGCGCTGATGGGCAAGACGGTGGCGATGATCGGTGGCGCGATGTATGCGCAATATCGCACGCTGAAGGTGAGGGAGTGCCTGCCGCTGCCGGCCGGCGCCACGCCCGCCGAAGGCGCATCCTGCTTCGTCAATCCGCTCACCGCGCTCGGCATGACCGAGACCATGCGGCGCGAGGGCCACAAGGCGCTGGTGCATACCGCAGCCGCCTCCAATCTCGGCCAGATGCTGAACAGGATTTGCATCAAGGACGGCATTGCGCTCGTCAACATCGTGCGCAGCAAGGAGCAGGCGGACATCCTCAAGCAGATCGGCGCCAAGTACGTCGTCGATTCCACCGCGCCGAGCTTCCTTGACGATCTCACCAATGCGCTGGTCGAGACCGGCGCCACCATCGCTTTCGACGCCATCGGCGGCGGCAAGCTCGCCGGCGACATCCTCAATTGCATGGAAGTCGCGATCAACAAGACCGCCAAGGAATACAGCCGCTACGGCTCCAACGTGCACAAGCAGGTCTATGTCTATGGCGCGCTCGACACGCGGCCGATCGAACTGCCGCGCGGCTTCGGCATGGCCTGGGGCGTCGGCGGCTGGCTCTTGTTTCCGTTCCTTATGAAGATCGGGCAGGCCGATGCCGCCAGGCTGCGTCAGCGCGTGGTCGATGAATTGAAGACCACCTTTGCGAGCCACTACACCAAGGTGGTTTCGCTTCCTGAGGCGCTCGATCCGGCCAACATCGCCGTGTACGCCAAACGTGCCACCGGCGAAAAATTCCTCATCAACCCAAATAAATCTTCGTGATGTGCGGCGGCACGTCGCCCAAAGAAGGTCTTGCCTTCTGAGCGAAGCGGGAGAACATTCGCGCCGCAATTGAAAGCGGGGCAACCGCACGCGCATAGAAGGGGACATCTCCATGACCGATCTTAATCGCCGCCATTTGCTCGCGGGCGCGGCCGCCGTCGGCGCGGCTGCCGTGACCGGACTGCGACCAATCGCAACCAATGCCGCGGTGCCGCAAACCGGCGCGCAGGCGCCGGGCTTCTACCGCTACAAGGTCGGCAGCTTCGAATGCACCTCGATCAATGACGGTGCACGCAGCTTTCCGATGCCCGACAAGTTCGTCGTCAACATTCCCAAGGAAGAGGCGCTCGCCGCCGCTGACGCCGCCTACATGCCGAAGGGCATGGTCACGGTGCCCTTCAACCCGCAGCTCATCAACACCGGCTCCAAGCTGGTGCTGATCGACAGCGGCAACGGCATCGCGAATTTCGAGGCGAGCAAGGGTGCGGTCGGCCGCGCGCTGCAAAACCTCGCGGCCGCCGGCGTCGATCCCAAGAGCATCGACATCGTGCTGCTGTCGCATCTGCATCCCGATCATACCAATGGCATCCGCCTGGCCGACGGCTCGATGGCCTTCCCGAATGCCGAGATCATGGTCCCAGTGAAGGACTGGGAGTTTTGGGCCAGCGAGGAGAACGCCGGCAAGGCCTCCAGCGACATGATGAAGAACTACTTCGCGAACGTGAAGAAGACCTTCGCCGGTCTCGAGTCGAAGGTGACGAAGTACGAATGGGGCAAGGAGGTCGCGCCCGGCATCACGTCGATCGCGACGCCCGGCCACACGCCCGGTCACACCTCGTTCGCGGTTGCCTCGGGCAATGCGAAGGTGCTGATCCAGTCCGACGTCACCAACATTCCGGAGCTGTTCCTGCGCAATCCGGACTGGCACGTGGCGTTCGACACCGATGGTGCTCTGGCGCAGGAAACCCGTCACAAATTCTACGACATGGCAGCGGCGGAGAAGGCGACCGTGGTCGGCTTCCACTTCACCTTCCCCTCGGTCGGCCATGTCGAGAAGGACGGCGCCAAATATCGCCTGATCCCGTCGGCGTGGAATCCGACGATCTGAGGTTACAGATTTGCGCTAAAGATCAGGCCGCCTCTTGGCGGCCTGATTGTTTTGGCAACGGTTCATTTCCGCGAACGCAGCGTTTCCAAATCGGAACGGTTCATGCACTTGCATCGACTGACGCAGGTGGATTAAGTGCCGACCCGGCACTCCCGCTCAAAGTCTCAAGGACAACCCATGGCCTACAACATCGTCACGATCGCCGGCAGCCTGCGCAAGGACAGCTTCTCGCTGAAGATCGCCAATGCGCTTGCCAAGCTCGCGCCGGCATCTCTCAAGCTCGAGGTCATCACGCTGGCGGGCATCTCGTTCTTCAACCAGGATCTCGAGGGCGCGCCGCCCGCCGATTGGCTGGCCTTCCGCGAAAAAATCCAGAAGTCGGACGGCGTCCTGTTCGTCACGCCCGAATATAATCGCGCGATCCCGGGCGTGCTGAAGAATGCCATCGACGTCGCCTCGCGGCCGTATGGCAAGAGCTCGTTCAACGGCAAGCCGGTCGGCATCATCTCCAACTCACCGGGCCCGCTCGGTGGCGTGAGCGCGGCAAAGACGCTTCAGAACATCCTGCCGGGCATCGCCGGCCCGATCATGCAGCAGCCGGAGACCTATCTGAATGCGGTCGGCGACGCCTTCGACGCTGACGGCAGCCTAGTCAAGGACTCGCTGAAGACCGTGCTCCAGGCCTATATCGACGCCTTTGCAGCGCACGTGGCGAAGCATCACGGCTGACGCTCTCCCGCCGAGGCCTGCCAACTCTCCGTCATGGCCGGGCAAAAGCGCAAAGCGCGTCTTCGCGCTATATGTCCCGGCCATCCACGTTTTACTGCGCGGTGACAAGAACGTGGATGCCCGGCACAAGGCCGGGCATGACGCGTGGCGAGACCTCGTTCCATGGCTGGCTCTTCTTGCCGGACGACGGAGCGGAGAGCAGGCGGGATCGCTTGGAATTAGCACTCCCTTAACCAACCTGTCCCATCTTGCCGGACATGGTCACCCGCGCGCGTCTGAAGTCGATCCTGACCGGCCTTGCCCTCTACATGATGGCGGCCGCGATCGTCGGCTATTTCGGCGTCAACGCCTACACCGGCAAGTACGGCCTGAACGCGCGCCAGGAACTCGACCAGGAGATCATCGCGCTCACCAGCGAACTGGCGCAGCTCAAGCGCGAGCGTGCCAGGAGCGAGCAGCGCGTGTCGCTGCTCCGCTCGGAAAAGATCGATCCCGACATGCTGGATGAGCGGGCGCGTTTCCAGCTTGATTATGTCAATCCGCATGATCTCGTTCGGATGAACCTGCCGAACTGACGCTTTCCGAACGTTCCGAAACTGCCAGCGAAAGCCGCCACCGAATTCCGATAGCCGCGTACCGAAAGTCGTAGGGCCGCGGCCGGATTGCCGCCTTGACGACGGCGCAGCGTCGGGTTCATGGCTTGGCCGGGTGCCGTGCCGCCCAAGGTTGACGAAGATCAATCGGGCCGTGCCGGCACCGCCTAGACTGCCCTCCGGAGGAAACAGTGATGAATGGGCCAACGTCCCGGCATCACGCGGCCCGCGTCGAGGCCGCCATCGCGTCAGGCCAGGCGGCACGTTCCGCCCTCGTGGCCTCATGGCGCCGTTCCTCCCGACTGCATCATCTCGATCCCGCCGGCCACAGTCAGCCGATGCGGCTGACCGAGGCAGAGCTGCATCGGGCGCGCGAGCGGATCGCGCCACTTCTGGCTGCCGCGCAAGCCGCGATGGACCGGCTGTATCAGGCGGTCGGCGCGGCCGGCTGCTGCGTGCTGCTCGCCGACGGGGAGGGCGTGCCGGTCGATCGCCGCGGCACGCCGGCCGACGACGTGACGTTTCGATCCTGGGGCCTGTGGACCGGCGCGCTATGGAGCGAGGAGCATGAGGGCACCAACGGCATCGGCACCTGTCTCGTCGAGCAGCGGCCGTTGACGATTGATCGCGACCAGCACTTCTTCACCCGCAACACGCTTCTGAGCTGCACCGCCGTTCCGATCTACGATCACGAGGCCGCGCTTGCGGGCGTGCTCGACGTCTCCTCCTGCCGCGCCGACCGGACCGACGCGTTCTCCAGCCTGATCGCGCTCGCAGCGGGCGAAGCGGCCAAGCGCATCGAGGCAGATCTGTTTCGCAGAGCCTTCGCCCATGCCCGCATCGTGCTGACGGCTGCGTCGGATGGCCAGTGCGGCGGCCTCGTCGCGGTCGATGCGGACGATCTCGTGATCGGCGCGACCCGGTCCGCCCGGGTGGGGCTGGGGATCGCGCCCGGCCGCCCGTTGCAGCCGGTGCCTGCGGCCGATGTCCTCGGTGGCGATGCGGCGCACGACCACCTTGCAGGCGGTCAGCGCGCGGTGTTGCAGCGGGCGCTGCTACGCGCGGGCGGTAATGTTTCGGCGGCCGCCAAGGCGCTCGGCGTCAGCCGCGCCACGCTGCACCGGAAGCTCAAGCGGTTCGAGCTGAAGCACTGAGCGTTCGCTGTTCCCTCGTCGTCATTGCGAGCGTAGCGAAGCAATCCAGAATCTTTCCGCGGAGGGACTCTGGATTGCTTCGCTGCGCTCGCAATGACGACGGGGCGCAAGCGCGCCCCTCACGATGAGGACCTTCAGTGTGGCCCGAACGAGTGTCGCAGAACTGCGACAGGTCGGTCTGACCATCGCTTCCGCCCGGGCTGACAGGAAATCGCTCCCGCGACATCGTCGGCGCAAGTCGTGACCACGCGACGGATAGCGCAAACAGCAAACATCGGGAGTGATCAATGAACAAGGTTGAATTCCTCAGCGTCACCAATGTTCCCTTCGCCGCACGCTATGACAATTTCATCGGCGGCAAATTCGTCGCGCCGATCTCGGGCCGCTATTTCGACAATGCCTCGCCGGTGAACGGCCAGATCGTCTGCAAGATCGCGCGCTCCGACCATCAGGACGTCGAGGCTGCCCTCGATGCCGCGCACTCCGCCAAGGCCGCCTGGGGAGGCACCAGCGTCGCCGAGCGTGCCGCGATCCTGAACAAGATCGCCGACCGCATGGAAGAGAATCTCGAGCGCCTTGCGATCGCCGAGACCTGGGACAACGGCAAGCCGATCCGCGAGACGCGCGCCGCCGACCTGCCGCTCGCAATCGATCACTTCCGCTATTTTGCCGGCGTGGTGCGCGCCCAGGAAGGCTCGATCGGCGAGATCGATCACGACACCATCGCCTACCATTTCCACGAGCCGCTCGGCGTCGTCGGCCAGATCATTCCGTGGAATTTCCCGCTGCTGATGGCGTGCTGGAAACTTGCGCCGGCGCTCGCCGCCGGCAATTGCGTGGTGCTCAAGCCCGCCGAGCAGACGCCGGCCTCGATCATGGTCTGGGCCGAGATCGTCGGCGACCTCTTGCCGCCCGGCGTCCTCAACATCGTCAACGGCTTTGGCCTCGAGGCCGGCAAGCCGCTCGCCTCGAGCCCGCGGATCGCAAAGATCGCCTTCACCGGCGAGACCACAACGGGCCGGCTGATCATGCAATATGCCAGCCAGAACCTCATTCCCGTCACGCTCGAGCTCGGCGGCAAGTCGCCGAACATCTTCTTCAAGGACGTCACTGCTGAGGACGACGACTTCTTCGACAAGGCGATCGAAGGCTTCGTCATGTTCGCGCTCAACCAGGGCGAGGTCTGCACCTGTCCGAGCCGCGCGCTGGTCCATGAGGACATCTACGATCGCTTCATGGAGCGGGCGCTCAAGCGCGTCGCGGATATCAAGCAGGGCGATCCGCGTGAGGCCGACACCATGATCGGCGCCCAGGCTTCGCGCGAGCAGCTGGAGAAAATTCTCTCCTATATCGACATCGGCAGGAAGGAGGGGGCGAAGGTTCTGGCCGGCGGCGGGCGCGCCAGCCTGGCCGGCGATCTCGCCGGCGGCTTCTATGTCCAGCCGACCGTTTTCCAGGGCCACAACAAGATGCGCATCTTTCAGGAGGAGATTTTTGGGCCCGTCGTCTCGGTCGCGACCTTCAAGACCGATGACGAGGCACTCGCGATCGCCAATGACACGCTCTATGGCCTCGGGGCCGGCGTCTGGAGCCGCGACGCCAACCGCTGCTACCGCTTCGGCCGCGCGATCCAGGCCGGCCGGGTCTGGACCAACTGCTATCACGCCTATCCTGCGCACGCAGCGTTCGGCGGCTACAAGCAGTCGGGAGTCGGGCGCGAGACCCACAAGATGATGCTCGATCACTACCAGCAGACCAAGAACCTCCTGGTCAGCTACAGCCCGAAGAAGCTCGGCTTCTTCTGATCGGCGGAGAGGGCGGCGCCGTTTCGGCGCCGCCCGTTCCGAACAATGCGACAAGGCGCGCACGCCTCCGGATGCGGTTGCCAATCCGCACCGTGCATCCCGGGAGCTTTGTCTACCCAGCCCCCGTCATCCGTCTGTCAGAGAATTGAGACAAGACGACGAGAGCGCCGTGGCATTCGAAGCGATGCCAGGCAAAAGACGAAAGGCTTGGCCATGAAGAACAGTCGTTCACGACGGAACGTGCGTGTTGGAGCGATGCTGTTCGGCGCGGCGGCTTTGGCGCTCCTCCCGCCATCGATGGCCTTCGCGCAGACCGGTTCGGCGCCAGCCGGCGCTAAGCATCTCCTGACCCTTGATGGAAGGCCGCCCCTGATCCTCGGGCATCGCGGCGTGCCGGGGCTGGTGCCTGAAGAGACCGAGGCATCGTATGACCTTGCCGCAGCGCTGGGAACCGACGCGCTCGAAGAGGACCTGCACCTGACCAAGGATTGTATCTTGGTCGCACGTCACAACCCTTGGCTGAGCGACAATACCAACGTTGCCGAGGTGGCGAAGACCAATGCGGCGGTTGCGGCCCGCAAGCGCACGGTGCCCGGTGTCCTCGTCAAAGTGAAGTGGGCCCAATCTCCCACCAGCGGGCCTGCTGAATACCTCACTGATCTCACCGATCCGGCCGACCCAAAATCGGTGCTGAAATCGCTGATCGTGGACGGCGAAAACCACACCAATGATTGGTCGATCTCCGACTTCACCATGGCCGAGTTGAAGGACTGGATCGCCGGCACCACCTATGATGCGGCCAACGAAAGGCCGAAGGTCTTCAACGGCAAGTTCCCGATCATCAGTTTCCAGGAAATCATCGACATCGCCAAGGCCAAGAGCAAGGAGACGGGGCGTCCCATCGCCGTCTATCCGGAAACCAAGAATCCGACCTGGAACAATGCCCAGGCGATTGCCAATGGCTGTGGCGCGCCCGGCAGCCACCCGCTCGAGGATGCTCTGATCAAGATCATCAAGGACAACGGCCTCAACTCGAAGGACGCCCCCATCCTTGTTCAGAGCTTCGAGCCAGGTAGCCTGAAATATATGCGTAGCCATGGCCTGGAGACACGTCAGGTCCAGCTCATCGATGGCAACGGTGTGGATTTCAAGACCGGCAATGTCGTCCTCAACAACGTCACCAATTCGCGTCCGTTCGATTGGACGGTCTCGGGTGACGCGCGCTTGTACGATGCGATGCTAACTCCCGAAGGCCTTGCGGAGATCAAGACCTATGCCGACGGCATAGGGCCGTGGAAGGCTTATATCGTTCCACTCAAGATTTCTCCGTGGAAGGACAGCAACGCCGATGGCACTCCCTACAAGGGATCGACGCCGGAGGCTTCGACGCAGGAAGCAACCAGCCTCGTTGCCGACGCGCACAAGCTCGGCCTGTTCGTGCATGTCTTCACTTTCCGAAACGAGAAGAAGTATCTGGCTGCCGACTATCACGGCGACCCAAGCCTGGAATATCTCAAATTCTTCCGTCTCGGCGTGGATGGGGTCTTCACCGACTTCACGCATACCGGAGTTGGCGCCCGTGCAGCCTATCTGCGCGAGCTGGGCTGGTGAGGCCGGCTTCGCGGAGAGCTAATGTTGCCTGATCGGCGCCAAAGATTTTGCAATATTTCGGTCACGTTGCAGTGCGGCATAATGAAAGTCGTGCCATGACGCCGCAGCGCTTCCGCACGCGTTTGACTTGGGTTAGAGAGGGCTGAAGTTCTCTCTGACCCGGAATTCCCATGGCCGCACCCAAGAAAGCCGCCGCAAGCACTCCACAGGACAAGACCAACGGCGGTTCGCCCCCGGAATTCACGAAGGAGCAGGAGCTCAAGGCGCTCCGCGACATGCTCCTGATCCGGCGATTCGAGGAGAAGGCCGGCCAGCTCTATGGCATGGGTGCGATCGGCGGGTTCTGCCATCTCTATATCGGCCAGGAGGCCGTGGTGGTCGGCATGCAGATGGCGCTGAAGGACGGCGATCAGGTCATCACCGGTTACCGCGATCACGGCCACATGCTCGCCACCGGCATGGAGGCCAAAGGCGTCATGGCCGAGCTCACCGGCCGCCGCGGCGGCTATTCCAAGGGCAAGGGCGGCTCCATGCACATGTTCAGCGTGGAGAAGAAGTTTTACGGCGGCCACGGTATCGTCGGCGCCCAGGTCTCGCTTGGCGCGGGGCTCGCCTTCGCCAATCACTATCGCGGCAACGACAACGTCGCCGTCACCTATTTCGGCGACGGTGCGGCGAACCAGGGCCAGGTCTATGAGAGCTTCAACATGGCGGAGCTCTGGAAGCTGCCGGTGATCTTCGTCATCGAGAACAACCGCTACGCCATGGGCACGTCGGTCTCGCGGGCCTCGGCGCAGCAGGATTTTTCCAAGCGCGGCCTCTCCTTCAACATCCCCGGTCATCAGGTCGATGGCATGGACGTCCGCGCTGTGAAGGCTGCCGCCGACGAGGCGGTCGCCTGGTGCCGTGCCGGCAAGGGCCCGGTCATCCTGGAGATGCAGACCTACCGCTATCGCGGCCACTCGATGTCAGATCCCGCGAAGTACCGAACGCGCGAGGAGGTCGAGAAGGTCCGCCACGACCAGGACCCGATCGAGCAGGTGCGCAACCGCCTGCTGGCTGCCAAGGTGAGCGAGCAGGATCTCAAGGCGATCGACGCCGAGGTTCGCGACATCGTGAATGCGTCCGCCGACTTTGCCCAGCATGATCCCGAGCCGGATGCTTCCGAGCTCTGGACCGACGTTTACCGCTGAACGCGCGCAAGCTTTCTTTTGGAGCCGATATGCCAATTCAAGTGCTGATGCCCGCGCTGTCGCCCACGATGGAAAAGGGCAACCTCGCCAAGTGGCTGAAAAAAGAGGGCGAGCAGATCAAGTCGGGTGACGTGATCGCCGAGATCGAGACCGACAAGGCGACCATGGAGGTCGAGGCGACCGATGAGGGGACGCTCGGCAAGATCCTGATCCCCGAAGGCACGGCTGACGTCGCCGTGAACACGCCGATCGCGACGATCCTCGCCGACGGCGAGAGCGCCGCTGATCTTGCGAAGGCGCCCGCGCCCAAGCCTGCTGCGGAAGCACCGCCGGCCGCCGCGAAGGCCGAGGCGCCGCAGCCGAAATTCGCCGCGCCGTCCGCGCCGCAGGCCGTCGCCGAGCCCGATCTGGAAGTGCCCGCCGGCACCGAGATGGTAACGCAAACCATCCGCGAAGCGCTGCGCGATGCCATGGCCGAGGAGATGCGCCGCGATGCGGACGTCTTCGTGATGGGCGAGGAGGTCGCCGAATATCAGGGCGCCTACAAGGTCACCCAAGGCCTGCTCCAGGAGTTCGGCGCCAAGCGCGTCATCGACACCCCGATCACCGAGCACGGCTTTGCCGGCATCGGCATCGGCGCCGCGATGGCCGGCCTCAAGCCGGTCGTCGAGTTCATGACCTTCAATTTCGCCATGCAGGCGATGGACCAGATCATCAACTCCGCCGCCAAGACGCTCTATATGTCAGGCGGCCAGATGGGCTGCTCGATCGTATTCCGAGGACCAAACGGCGCGGCGGCCCGCGTCGCGGCCCAGCACAGCCAGGATTATTCCGCCTGGTACTCGCACATCCCGGGCCTCAAGGTGGTCGCGCCGTATTCGGCGGCCGACGCCAAGGGCCTGCTCAAGGCGGCGATCCGCGACCCCAATCCGGTGATCTTCCTCGAGAACGAGGTGCTCTACGGCCATACCGGCGAGGTGCCGAAGCTCGACGACTACGTGATTCCGATCGGCAAGGCGCGCATCGTGCGTTCGGGCAGCCACGTCACCATCATCTCCTGGTCGAACGGCATGACCTACGCGCTCAAGGCCGCCGACGAACTCGCCAAGGAGGGCATCGAGGCCGAGGTCATCGACCTGCGCACGCTGCGTCCGATGGACACTGAGACCATCGTCAACTCCGTGAAGAAGACCGGCCGTGCCGTCACGGTGGAGGAGGGCTGGGCGCAGAGCGGCGTCGGCGCCGAGATCGCCGCCCGCATCATGGAGCATGCCTTCGATTATCTCGACGCGCCGGTGACGCGCGTCTCCGGCAAGGACGTGCCGATGCCCTATGCCGCGAACCTGGAGAAGCTCGCGCTGCCCTCGGCGGCTGAAGTCGTCGAGGCAGCCAAAGCCGTCTGCTACAGGTAGACCATGGCAGGCCC
Organism: Bradyrhizobium centrolobii; assembly: GCF_001641635.1. Lineage (GTDB taxonomy): Bacteria > Pseudomonadota > Alphaproteobacteria > Rhizobiales > Xanthobacteraceae > Bradyrhizobium > Bradyrhizobium centrolobii. Next base: position 28,106 of record NZ_LUUB01000097.1, on the reverse strand, counting down.
GAAGGAGCAGCCACTGCCGCCCGACGTCATCGCCCGCGAGGACGCGGTCGAGATCCTGCGCGTGTTCGTGCTGGACGGCGGGCTGTCGATGGCGTTCCAACGCGCCTTCGAAGAACCCGACATGTGGGGCCTTCTACTGGTCGATCTCGCCCGCCACGCCGCGCGTGCCTATGCCCGCGAAAGCGAATACACCGAGGAAGAGGCGCTGGACCGGATCCTCGAGATGTTCCAGGCCGAGATCGAGCGGCCGACCGATCTCGGCACCACGACGCCTCGCGGGCAGAAGGGGCACTGAGCGTGGCGGTCGAAGCCTATCACTACGATTTCATGCTGGAGGCGATCCGCGAGGCGGAGGCCTCGATCGCGCAGGGCGGCCTGCCGATCGGCGCCGTGCTGACGCGCGAGAAGAAAATCATCGCCCGCGGCCACAACAACCGCGTGCAGGAGAAGAACGTCATCCTGCACGGCGAGATGAGCTGCCTGCGCGACGCCGGCGTCATCTCGTTCCACGACACCGTCATGTACACCACGCTGTCGCCATGCTCGATGTGCGCCGGCGCGCTCGGCCTGTTCAAGGTCTCGCTGGTGGTGATCGGCGAGTCCGTCACGTTTCCGGGCTCCAAGGACATCCTCGACAAGTTCAGCATCCCCTGGATCGATCTTGCCGACGACCGCTCCATCACCATGATGAAGACGTGGCGTTCCAATCCCGCCAATGAGCGCCTGTGGCAGGGCGACATCGGCAACTAAACCTGGTCTGTTCGTCCTTCCGCATGGAAGGCGACGTTTTGAGAAGTTCTTCGTGAGGTCAGCATGCCCATCAACATCCTGATGCCCGCTCTCTCGCCGACGATGGAGAAGGGCAACCTCGCCAAGTGGCTGAAGAAAGAGGGCGACAAGGTCAAATCCGGCGATGTCATCGCCGAGATCGAGACCGATAAGGCCACCATGGAGGTCGAGGCCATCGACGAGGGCACGATCGCCAAGATCCTGGTGCCCGAGGGCACGCAGGATGTCGCGGTCAACGACGTCATCGCGGTGCTCGCCGGCGAGGGCGAGGACGTGAAGGCCGCGAGCGCAGGCGCCGCCAAGCCCAGCGCTTCGGCTGCGCCGCCGAAAGCCGCGGAAGCGCCCGCCGCTGCGCCGGCTCCCGCGCCCGCTCCAGCCGCGCCAAAGGCTGCGCCGCCCGCCGCCGCACCGGCGCCGCAGGCCGCGGCTCCGGCTGCGAAGGGCAACGGCCAGGGCGGCCGCGTGTTCTCCTCGCCGCTGGCGCGGCGACTTGCCAAGGACGCCGGCATCGAGATTTCGATGGTCACGGGCACCGGCCCGCACGGCCGCGTGGTCGCGCGCGACGTCGAAGAGGCCAAGTCCGGCAAGGGCCTCAAGGCGCCGGCGGCCGCGCCGTCCGCCGGTCCCTTGATCGCGCCGACCATGTCGGACAAGCAGATCCTGGCGCTGTTCGAGCCCGGCTCCTACGACATCATCCCGCATGACGGCATGCGCCGCACCATCGCGCAGCGCCTGACTGCGTCGATCCAGAACGTCCCGCACTTCTACCTCACCATCGACTGCGACATCGGCAAGCTGCTCGTCGCCCGCGAGGAGATCAACGCCGCAGCTCCGAAGGACAAGGAGAAGAAGCCGCTCTACAAGATTTCGGTCAACGACTTCGTCATCAAGGCGATGGCGGTCGCGCTGCAGAAGATCCCGAACTGCAATGTGAGCTGGACCGAGTCCGGCATGGTCAAGCACCACCATTCCGACGTCGGCGTTGCCGTTGCGATGCCCGGCGGCCTGATCACGCCGATCATCCGCAAGGCGGAGACCAAGACGCTCTCGACGATCTCCAACGAGATGAAGGATTTTGCCGCGCGCGCACGCTCGCGCAAGCTCAAGCCCGAGGAATACCAGGGCGGCACCACGGCCGTCTCCAACCTCGGCATGTACGGCATCAACCACTTCACCGCGGTGATCAACCCGCCGCACGCGACCATCCTCGCGGTCGGCACCAGCGAGGAGCGGCCGGTCGTGCGCGGCGGCAAGATCGAGATCGCGCAGATGATGAGCGTGACCTTGTCCTGCGATCACCGTGCCATCGACGGCGCGCTCGGCGCCGAGCTGATCGGCGCGTTCAAGCAGCTCATCGAAAACCCCGTCATGATGATGGTGTGATGAGCGGCAGCCATGTACGTGATCTACGGTCCGTACGTCCTGCTCATCGCCATCATCATCGCCTCGCTAGTTGCCTTTCAACGTGACCTCGTATCCACGACGCAGTTCAGGATCATGACCATCGGCGCGGGCGCGCTTGCGCTCGTCTGGACGGCGATCCTGGGCGGAATTTGGCTGGAGTATAGATAATGGCCGACACATCCTTCGACGTCATCATCATCGGCTCCGGCCCGGGCGGCTATGTCACCGCGATCCGCGCTGCCCAGCTGGGCTTTAAAACGGCGATCGTCGAGAAGTCGTATCTCGGCGGCATCTGCCTGAACTGGGGTTGCATCCCGACCAAGGCGCTGCTGCGCTCGGCGGAGATCTATCACTACATGCAGCACGCCAAGGATTATGGCCTGTCGGCGGAGAAGGTCTCGTTCGACCCGAAGGCCGTGGTGCAGCGCTCGCGGGGCGTCTCGAACCGGCTGAACGACGGCGTCGGCTTCCTGATGAAGAAGAACAAGGTGAGCGTGATCTGGGGCGCCGCCTCGATCGATGCGCCCGGCAAGATCATCGTGAAGAAGTCCGACGTCGAGGGACCGAAGGGTTCGCTCGGCGAGGGCACCTACCAGGCAAAACACATCATCGTCGCGACCGGCGCGCGGCCGCGCGTGCTGCCGGGGCTCGAGCCCGACAAGAAGCTGGTCTGGACCTACTTTGAGGCCATGATCCCGGACCGGATTCCGAAATCGCTCCTCGTCGTCGGCTCCGGCGCGATCGGCATCGAGTTCGCCTCGTTCTTCCACACCATGGGCTCGAACGTGACCGTGGTCGAGGTGCTGCCGCAGATCCTGCCCGTCGAGGATGCGGAGATTGCAGGCCTTGCCCGCAAGCGATTCGAAAGGATGGGCATCAAGATCATGTCCTCGACCAAAGTCACGAAGCTCGAGAAGAAGGCCGACAGCGTCGTCGCCACCATCGACGACGGCAAGGGCAAGCCGGTCACGACCGAGTTCGAACGGGTGATCTCTGCGGTCGGTGTCGTCGGCAACATCGAGAATCTCGGCCTCGAGAAGCTCGGTGTCAAAACCGACCGCGGCTGCATCGTGATCGATGGCTACGGCAAGACCAACGTCCCTGGTATCTACGCCATCGGCGACGTCTCAGGTCCGCCTATGCTGGCTCACAAGGCCGAGCATGAGGGCGTGATCTGCGTCGAGGCGATCAAGGGCCTGCATCCGCACGCCATGGACAAGAACATGATCCCGGGCTGCACCTATTGCCACCCGCAGGTCGCCTCGGTCGGCTTGACGGAAGCCAAGGCCAAGGAGAATGGCCGCGAGATTCGCGTCGGCCGCTTCCCCTTTGTCGGCAACGGCAAGGCGATCGCGCTCGGCGAGGACCAGGGCCTGGTCAAGGTGATCTTCGACAAGAAGACGGGCCAGCTCTTGGGGGCCCACATGATCGGCGCGGAGGTTACCGAGCTGATCCAGGGCTACGTCGTCGCGATGAATCTGGAGACGACGGAAGAAGAGCTGATGCACACGGTCTTCCCGCATCCTACCCTGTCGGAGATGATGAAGGAAGCCGTGCTGGATGCCTACGGGCGAGTGCTGAACATCTAGCCGCACTCTCTGCTTGTCATGCGCGGGCTTGACCCGCGCATCCATCAAGCAAATCGATGGATTGCCGGGTCAAGCCCGGCAATGACGGACGGGAGAGACTGGCGGAATAAGCAAGAAGAAAGAAGCGAGCCATGCAAGACAACGACAACCTCACCATCGAACGTCCGACCTTCGTCACGCATCTCGAATGCGCGATGGAAGGCGATCATTATCCCGCCGATGAGGTCCACAACCTCTCCAAGGCCGGCAAGCCGCTCCTGCTGCGGTATGACCTCGCCGGCGTGAAGAAGGTGTTGACCAAGGACGCGCTGGCCCAGCGCCCCACCGACATGTGGCGCTACCGCGAGCTCTTGCCGGTGCGCAAATGCAAGGACATCGTCTCGCTCGGCGAAGTAGCGACGCCGCTGATCCGGCTGCCGAAGCTCGGGGCAAAGCTCGGTGGCGGCGAGATCATCGTCAAGGACGAGGGACGCCTGCCAACCGGGTCGTTCAAGGCGCGCGGGCTCGTGATGGCGGTGTCGATGGGCAAGGCGCTCGGCATCAAGCACATGGCGATGCCGACCAACGGCAACGCGGGCGCGGCGCTCGCGGCCTATGCGACGGCCTGCGGCATCAAGACCACGATCTTCTGCCCGGCCGATACACCTGAAGTGAATGTCAGCGAGATCGAGCTCCAGGGCGCGACCGTCTACCGCGTCAACGGCTATATCGACGATTGCGGCAAGATCGTCGGCGAGGGCAAGGCCAAGGTCGGCTGGTTCGACACCTCGACGCTGAAAGAGCCGTACCGGATCGAGGGCAAGAAGACGATGGGCCTCGAACTCGCCGAACAGCTCGGCTGGGACGTGCCCGACGTGATCTTCTATCCGACCGGCGGCGGCACCGGCCTGATCGGCATGTGGAAGGCTTTTGACGAACTCGAGAAGATCGGCTTCATCGGTTCGAAGCGCCCGCGCATGGTCGCGGTGCAGGCATCCGGCTGCGCACCGATGGTGCGTGCCTATGAGGCCGGCACCGAGCATGCGACGCGCTGGGAGGACGCCCACACCATCGCCTCCGGCATCCGCGTGCCGCAGGCGATCGGCGATTTCCTGATCCTGCGTGCCGTGCGCGAGAGCAAGGGCTTTGCCATCGCGGTCGACGACGACAAGATTTCGTCCGCACTGAGCGAGGTCGCGCGCGAGGAGGGGCTGCTGTTGTGCCCCGAGGGCGCCGCGACCTATGCCGCCTATAAGGAGAGCCTCGCGGATGGTCGCGTCACGAAGAACGATCGCGTGATGCTCTTCAACTGCGCGACCGGCCTGAAATATCCGCTGCCGCCGGTCACCCGCACGCTCGATCGCCACAAGCCGATCGATTTCTCGCAGTTCTAGCGCGAGCGAAAGGCCGCTCGCGAGCTCGTAGTTCTCCCTCGCCCCGCTCGCGGGGAGAGGGTTGGGGTGAGGGGGAGTCTCCGCGAGGGCGGTGACAGCCGAATTTGCGGAGGCTCCCCTCACCCTGAATTCAAGCTGCGCTTGAATTCCGACCTCTCCCCGCAAAGCGGGGAGAGGTGAAGAAAAAGAAAATCACGGGGAGGACACAATGAAGAAGGCCGTCTGGGCTGCGCTGATCGGCATTGTCGCGTTCACGGGCGTTGCGCGCGCCGATGATTTTCCCTCACATCCCATCACCATCATCGTGCCATTCGCGGCCGGCGGGCCGTCGGATGCGATGGCGCGCGTGCTTGCCGAGCGCATGCGGGTGACGCTCGGCCAGGCGGTGGTGACCGAGAACGTCACCGGCGCCGGCGGCTCGATCGGCGTCGGCCGCGCCGTGCATTCGCCGCCCGACGGCTACACCGTCTCCTTCGGCCATCTCGGCACCCATGTCGCCAACGGCGCCGTCTACAAGCTCAACTACGATCTCGTCGCCGATCTCGAGCCGGTGGTGCTGCTGCCCAGCAACCCGATGATCGTCGTCAGCAAGAACGCGGTGCCTGCGACCTCGCTGAAGGATCTTTTGGCGTGGCTCAAGTCGCGCCCGTCGCCCGCGACCGCCGGCACCGCCGGCGCGGGCTCGGGCAGCCACATCGCCGGCGTCTATTTCGAGAACGTCACCGGCATCAAGCTGCAATACGTGCCGTATCGCGGCACAGGACCTGCGCTGAACGATCTCATCGCCGGCCAGATCGACGTCATCGTCGACCAGACCTCCAACTCCATCAACCAGGTTCGCGCCGGCACCATCCGCGCCTACGCGATCAGCGACGACAAGCGCCTGTCGTCGGCGCCGGAGATTCCGACCGCGGAGGAGGCGGGCCTGAAGGGCTTCAACATGACGCTGTGGTCGGGCATGTGGGTGCCGAAGGGCACGCCGAAGGAGATCGTGACCAAGCTCAACGCCGCGGCCGTCGAAGCACTCAATGATCCCGCCGTGAAGAAGCAGCTCGAAAACCAAGGCCTTGAGATGACGCCGCAGGATCAACTCACCCCGGAAGCCCTCGGCGCCCGTCAGAAGGCCGAGATCGCAAAATGGTGGCCGATCATCAAGGCCGCCAACATCAAGGTGGATTGAGCGCCAGGGCTCGGCGCGGTCGCGTCACATCGTGGCGTCACCGGGCTCCGACAGTGCCGTCTCCAGGCATTGAAGCAGGGCCGGCGTGGAGAACGGCTTCGCCAGAAAGCAGATGGCACCGGCTTTCAGCGCGCGCTCGCGCACGGCGTCGTCGGGAAAAGCCGTCATGAAGATGAAAGGCGTGAGGTGCCCGAGGCCGCGCATATGCATCAGCAGATCGACGCCGCTCATGGTCGACATCTGAACGTCCGCGATCACGCAGGAGGTCGCGTTCAGTTCGGCCGATTGGAGAAATTCGTGAGCGGAGCCAAAGGTGTAGACCGTGTATCCCCGCGACGCCAGGAGATTGTTCGTCGCAAGGCGGACGGACGGATCATCATCAATGACGGAAACAATCGAAGGCACTGACAAAAGGATCGCTCCTGATCGGGGAGCCGCCGGCCGCGGCACAGCCGCCCATCGGAAAGTGGGCCCCCGGAGCGAGATTGGAAAGCATACTTAGGTTTGTAAATTTCCCTTTGTGCGTCGGATTCCGAGCGCTTCGGTCATTCTGACGAGATCGGCCAATGACTTCGCGCCCATTTTCCGCATGATCTGCCCGCGATAGATCTTCACGGTAATCTCAGCCAATCCAAGCTCAGCGGCGACCTGCTTGTTCATCAGCCCTGATGCGACCAGGCTGAGGACGTCGCGCTGGCGCTCTGTCAGGCTCTCGAAGCGGGACCGCACGCCCGACACCGTCTTCTCGGCATCGCGCCGCTTGCGATCCCGCTCGATCGCGGCCTGGACCGCATCCAGCATGTCCTGATCGCGCACCGGCTTGGTCAGAAAATCGACGGCGCCGCTCTTCATGGCCCTGACGGTCATGGGAATATCGCCATGACCGGTGATGAAGATAATGGGCGTGTGAATGTTGGCCTTGGCGAGGTCCGCCTGGAGGTCGAGTCCGCTCGAGCCCGGCAGGCGGATGTCGAGCACAAGGCAACTGGGGACCACCGGCGGTTTGGCTTCCATGATCTCCGCCGCCGAGCCGAAGGCCTCGACCCTCAGGCCGACCGATTGAAAAAGATTGGTGAGTGCGCGGCGCATCGACGGATCATCATCGACGATCATGACGATCGGATTATCGGCGCTCGCCTGCGTCTGTGTCGGCTTGGCATTGTCGGTCACGACGCGTCCTTGTGCGGCAAGGGCAGGGCGATCTGGAATGTTGCACCGCTGCCCTCATTTGGAAAGGCCGAAAGCCGGCCCGCGTGAGCCTCAATGATCGATCGGCAGATTGATAGCCCCATCCCCAGGCCGCCCGATTTCGTGGTGAAGAACGGCGTGAAGATGCGGTCCGTCACGTCCTTGCCAAGGCCGACACCGCGATCCGTCACGGTGAGGAGCAGGCGGGCATCGCCGTCCTCGCCCGCCTGGCTCGAGCGGATCGCCAGCTCACGCGGGCGGTCGACATTGCCTTGCATGGCCTCGATCCCGTTCATGACCAGGTTGATCAGCACCTGCTGGAGCTGGATCCGATCGCCGCAAATCCGGGGCAGACCGGACGTCAACTCCATTCGCACCGACACCGCATGGGTGGCGAGCTCGCGCTGAACGAGGGCCACGGCTTCCCTGACGACCTGGTTGATGTCGAGTGGGACCACCTCGATCTCGGTCTTCTTCGCAAGCGCCCTGATCCTTCGGATCACCTCGCTGGCCCGATTGGCGTCCTCGACAATCCATTCCACGGAGCGACGCGCGGCTTTCAGGTCGGCCGGGTCGCGGTCGAGCCAGGCGACGCAGGCGTCCGCATTGGAGATCACGGCGGCCAGAGGCTGGGTGATTTCATGCGCAATCGAGGCGGTGAGCTCGCCGAGCGTCGTGACGCGCGTGACATGGGCAAGCTCGGCTTGCGCTTTGCGCAGCGCTTCCTCGGCCTGCTTGGCGCGGATCGCCGCCGTCACATCGGTGCTGACGCCACGATAGCCGAGAAAATTGCCGCTCGCGTCATGGAAGGGTTTGCCGCTGGTGCGCACGTAGATTGGAGATCCGTTGCGATCCTTGATGCGGTAAACCAAATCGCGGAACGGAAGATGGGCATCGAGAGCCGCGCGATGCTGCTCCCACTTCTCGGACTCGAGCTCGGCATCGGGCGGAATGTCCCAACGGGTCATGCCGATCAAGCCTGTCGGCGCCGCACCGGCCGTATCGGCGTGTTCCGATATCCGCGTGATGCGGTGGTCCGGCCCGGTCTCCCAAAACCAGTCCGATGCGGTTTCGGCATAGTCGCGGAAACGCTGCTCGGATGTCTTGAGCTCGTCAAATGCCCTTTGCAGCGCCTCTTTTGCCGTGAACTGTTCGGTGACGTCCACGTGCGTGCCAATGATTTCCACCACCTCGCCGTCGCTGCCGATGACGGGATGTCCCTCCGTATGGACGCGTCTGATCGAGCCGTCCGGACGCGCAATCCGAAAGTCGATTTCGAAGGGCTCCTTTTGCCGGACTGCCTGACGTTCCACCTCGGCCATCCGTCGAAAGTCCTGCGGCAGGATGCGTTGCTGGAAAGCCCGTGCCGGTACATCGATCTGGTCCGGCTCAAACCCGAACAGGCGGTAGAGTTCAGCCGATCGGTAGGCGAACTCCTGACGACGCACGTCCCAGGCCCAGCTGCTCGTCTGGCTGAGGCGCTGGGCTTCGGCCAAATAGGCTTCACTGCGACGCAGCCGCTGTTCCGCTTCCTTTGCAACCGTGACATCGGTGACGGCTCCGACAAACTCGATGCGTCCGGATGCAGGTCGGACTGCGCGCGCCACGGAATGGAGATATTTGGCCGACCCATCCGGCATGAGCAGGCGATACTCATGGTCGAAATCGCTTGCTTCACGGGAGGCCCGATCAAGGGTCTTGCGGACCCTATCGCGATCTTCCGGATGGATGCGCTGGAAGACGAAGTCAAAGGTCGGCTTCGCCGCCGGGTCACATTCGAAGATGCGAAAGGTCTCCCTTGACCAGACGATCTCGCCGGTCGTGAGGTTCAGGCCGAAGCTGCCGGTGTGGCTCAACTCCTGCGCCTGGGCGAGGTAGGCCTCACTCTGCCGCAGCGCATCCTCCGCCTCCTTGCGCTGGGTGATGTTCTCGCAGGCGACCAGCACGATCGGCGTGCCGTCGCCGCGCAACATGGCCTTGGCGTTTTCACGGACCCAGAGGAGCGAGCCGTCCTTCCGGAACTTGCGAATCTCCCAGGTATGCGACTGGTCCACGGTTTCCAGGCACAACGCCACGCACCCGCGAACGAAGTCGTGGTCTTCTTCGAAGAATACGTTCAGCACGGATTGGCCGATCAGCTCGGCCGCCGTGTAGCCCAGCTGTGCGGCGCCGAATGTATTCACGTTGAGCACGGTTCCGTTCGGATCGACCATGAAGTACATGACCGGATTGTGCTCGAACACCTCGCGCCATTGCTTCACGGCGTCGCGCAGATCGAGATCTTGCCGCGAGCCGTCTCCGACCGCGGGCTTGTCCTTCTCTCCGTTGCCGAATGATCGAAGCGCCGCAAGGCCGCCGAGCAGGAACTGTGCGGCCGAATTCCCAAATTTCGCGATCTGGCCAGGCATCATCGCAGGCGTCCCGGCTCGCTGGCGGCAAGGCAAGTAGAGCATTTTGCGACCAGGGGGGCAATTCCTCCCGACCAAAGTAGGACTGCGCGCGCCCAAAATTCGCGGGCTCCGTGCAGCTTGCGCGCCTTGCGCCGTCTCGTTGCGCAGGCGCGGCGAAAGTCCGGAAAACTACGGGACAAACCTAGGTATAGCTCGCCCATCCCAAGTCATAGCGCGCATTTACCTCCGTACAATTGAGGGATCGGTTGCATGCGGACTAGCCTCACAGCCAATCGAGAGGAGTCGATTGCGGAGCACAAAGTGCCGAGAAGCTCGGTGTGCCGCACACAAAGAGCCAAGCTCTGCGTCCGCTGCCCCGACCTGCCGCATGACTTGGCGGGTCACGATTGAGAAGCCGCATTTCAGTGACGACCAAGGTGAGCATCAGCGCACCAGGGAAGCTTCGATCCATAAGAGGCCAGGAGGAGACCATAATGTGCGATAGGTCTGAACATTCCGAGCGTCGTCCCGCCGCAAAAGGCTGCGCTGTTTGTGGCGGGAAGTTTGGCCTGATCCGATACTATTCCTGGCGAGCGCCGCTGTGCTCCAGGAAATGCGTCGACCATTTCAGGGCGCGCCGCGAACGCGACCGCCGATGGCTGTTCCGATTTCAGGCGGCGTGAGGATTAGCCGCCGAATCCGCTCCATCAGGCAATTCTGAATCGGGAGGCTGCGTGTTGAACCGTGCTTGCAAGCTCCTCTTGGCGATGGCGCTGCCGCTTCCGCTGATGACGGGAGCGGAGGCTGAGGAGGTTGGACAGGATGGTGCACATCGTCACCATCCGCCCCAGGATCAGCCCCTGCACGAGAAGTTCTATTCGAACTGGCACATGCCCGACAATCCGGCGCTGAGCTGCTGCAACAACGCGGATTGCTATCCGACCGAGATACGGTACCTCGACGGCAGGATCTACGCGCGGCGCCGGGAAGACGGGAAATACATCCTGATCCCGTCCCAGAAGGTAGAACGAAACAGGGACAATCCAGACGGCCGCAACCATCTTTGCGCCCCGCCGCCGTCCGCCTCTCTGGTCGACACGGTCTACTGCTTCGCGCTGGGAGGTGCCACATGAGGTTCATACTGGTGAATGGCAGAACCCCTTTCCGCAAGACGTACTGTCTGTGGTGCTGCGAGGAGATCAGCGGCGGCTATCTGCGCGACGTCAGGACGCTGCTGCCCTACTGCGACCACGAGTGTTACGCACGACATCACGAAGCGGTGTCGTCGATCGGGACGCAAACGCGAGCAGCGTCTTGAGCGGACAGGCGGTCGGGGTGATCGGCGGATGCGTCTTTCGGCAGGAGAGGGCACGACATTGAAATACATGCTCGTCAATCAGGGACAAGCTCGCCACGGCGCCGCCTGCAGCGCGTGCGCCCAGCCGCTGGGCTCGAGTTACATCCGGCATATGTCCACGCAACGGCGGTACTGCGACTATGATTGCTACCGTCGCTATCAGCCGTCGGCCATGGGAATGCTCTGGCCCTACGGAAGCTCGCTCGAGGCGATCACGGTGTTGGCGGCCATCTCGACCTGGAGCTGCATGATGCAGATGGGCGCGCTCTCGCGCTCGCTGACAGAGGCATACCTGCGCGCGCACGACCTTCTTACCACGGAAGGAGTTGACGGCTAGCCGAACAATGCAGGCCGCGCAGAAAGGTCGGCCGCAGTCACCGCGTCCAGCTTCGCGCCGCGTCCAGCCCCGGCGGTGCGAGCCTAGGGCGAGGGGGCTGCGGCCGATGCCGTCGGTGCCGCGCTCACTTCGTGCGTCGTGACGCGCTGCTCGGACTTCGCCGTGGCCAGGCTGCTGCCCTCGAAGCGCTCGCGATAGACCAGCACGTTCTCCATCACCCGCTGCACGTAGTTGCGCGTCTCCGACAGCGGAATGCGCTCGACCCAGTCGACCGGATCGACCTTGGGGTCGCGGGGATCGCCGTGCGCTTGCACCCATTCGCGCACCCGGCCGCGTCCGGCGTTGTAGCCGGCGAAGGTCATGATCTGGTTGCCGCGGTATTCCGACAGGAGCGCACTGAGCTCGGCCGCGCCCATCTGCGTATTGTAGACGGGATCTGAGACCATGCGGTCCCAGTCATAGGTCACGCCGAAGCGCTTGGCCGTGTCGCGTCCCGCTTCCGGCGTCACCTGCATCAGGCCGACCGCGTTGGCGGGCGACTTGTCGCGCTGGTCGAAGGCGCTTTCGGTGCGTACCACCGAATAGATCACGCTTTGCTCGATCTCGGGCGCGACCTGCTTGTGCGCCGGGATTCCGATGATCGGGAAGGCGTAATGGTCGAGCGCGAGCCCGCGTGCCAGGGCGGACTTGCCGATCTCGAGCATCGCATGGGCGTCGTTGCGCCGACCGGCGAGTTCGCCGAGCGCTTCGAGGGCGGCGACGTCGCTGCTCTGCTCGGCGAAATCGTCGGCGAAATAGAACACCACGTCGCGTTCGCCGATGGCATAGAGCATGTCGGCGGCGCGCACGCGCTCGTCCGCGGGCGGCGTGTCGGCCGAGGCCAGAACGGGTGAGGGCGCGCGCAGCTCGATCCGGTCGAGGCCGAGCCTGGCGCGGGCGAGCTGGCCGTAATAGGCGGTCGAATAGCGCGCCGCCGCCTGATAGCTCAGGCGCGCATCGGTCGTCGCGCCCATCGCCTCCGCCGCGCGGCCGCGCCAGTAATGGCCCCGCGACAGCGCGATCGGATTGACCGAGCCCTCGTCGATCGCAGCGAAGTGCGCCAGCGCCGTTTTGGGATCGTCCAGATACCGCAGCGCGATCCAGCCGCACATGAAGTGGTAGTCGACGCGATAGACCTCCTTCTCGGGCACTGCGGCCGTGCGCACCACGTCATAGGCCGTCCTGGCCTTGCCCTGGTCGAGCAGTTTGCGCGCGAGCAGGCGCCGCTCGCGCCACCAGGCGTCGGTGTCCTGGGCCGCCATGGTGTCGGGCGCGGCGGCGAGGATCACCTCGGCGGCGTCATCGATGCGGTCCTTCTGGAGGTGCCACTGTGCACGACACAGGACATAGCCGAGATCGCGGCGTGCCTCGGCCGCCACGTCGTCGAGATAATCCTTGGCGTTGTTCGCCTTGCCGGTGACCCCTGCGCAGGCCTTGACGATCGCAAGCGCGTCGCTGCCGAGCCGCTTGGCCGCGCGCCTCGCACCGGCATAGTCCTTGGCCCCCAGGCGCTTGTCCATGCGGGCGCGATGGTCGTCGGCGGTCAGGAGATCGCGGAACGCCTCAAAGGCGTCCTCCTCGCTGCGTTCGGACAGTTCGTCGGTGCGCCAGGCATCGCGGACCAGGTTTTGCGCGCGGTCGCGATCGCCCTCGGCGAGCAGCACGCGGGCGAGCGCGAACTTGCCCTTGGCGCTGGTCGGCCGGTCCATCGTGAACTTGTGCACGGTGGCGGCGTCGCTCTTCTCCTGCCACAAATGTGCTTCCGCGCGGCGGCGCAACAGCGCGTTGCTCGGCCAGTCCGGATTGGCGGCAAGGAAGGCTGCGTAGCGGTTGAAATTCGCCGTGGTCTCGGAATGGCGCAGGATGAACCATTCAGCGAGCTTCTGTCCGGCGGGGTCGGCGATCCGGTCGCGCGCTGCAGTGGCGTCGTCGGTCTTGCCCTTGCGCGCGAGGTCGATCGCGTCCTTCACCGCGGCGAGATCGCCGGTGAGGGGCGGCGGGGCCGGCTTGTCCGAGGGCTCGTCGTCCGCCGGCTTGTTCGACTTGCGTTTGGCATCGGCATGCCTGGCGTGCCGGGCCTTGGCCGTTGCGGCTTGGCGTTGCTTGCCGGCCTTGTTGCCGGCCTTGGCCTCATGCGTCTTCTTCGGCGCGGATGATTTGTGACTGGTTTTCGCCACTGCCTCTGTCGAAACGAGCGAAAGTGCGGCAATAGCGAGGACATACGCGAGCGAGCGTAGGCACTGGTTCATTCCATGGTCCCCCTGCGAAACCACTACAAACCAAAGTCCGCGACCGGATGCGGCTTGAGACTCAGAAACGATGCCGCAGTGATGATGTGGCACCGTTTCGCGTTGGGCACGCTCACGCAACAATGCGGCAAAATGCGGATGGAACGTCCGGGAACTTTCGGAAAGAGGAAAGCCGGGCCACTTAAATGCTTGTTAACGAATGGGGCGCGTACGTCAGTCGTGGCGGCTCAGGACGCCTAGACCTGGCCAGATTGCGCGTGTTCCCGCGGCCCAATCCGGTATATTCAGTTCCGGAACCGATCCTTTCAGCCCTTTGCCCGCACCCATGCCGATTTTCAACCAGTCGATCCGACGCAAGATCGTCGGCATCGCCCTCGGACTGATCGTCCTGATGCTGGTCACGGCGATCCTGTCGATGGTGATGTCCAGCCAGGTTGGTGTTCTGCTCGACGAGCTGACCAACCGCTACATCCCGGCCTACGGAGACCTGGCGCGCGCCAATATCCGCTCGCTGGAACGGGCGGTGGCGCTGCGGCGCATGGTCATGACCAAGATGCAGTCGCCATCGGACGAGGAGGCTTACGCGGCGCGCCTTCGTGAGTTTGAGGCAGCGGACCGGAAGATCGAGGAGGAGGCCGAGCGCGCGCGCACCCTCATCAACGCGATCATCGACGACACCAGGACTCCTTCCGACAATGCCGCGCTGGCGCGGATCGAGACCCGCATCGAAACCGCCGTCACCGAGCTGCGCCGCGACATGAACGAGGACCACGCAAAGCTCCTCAAGCAAGTCGACGCCAAGCAGGCAGCGGAGGCTCGCAACACGCTGGAGCATATCGACGCCATACGCGACCAGTTCAACCAGAAGATCGATCTGATCCGCGCCGACATGCTGAAGCAGGTCTACGCCAGCACGTCGACGGTGATCGGCCATCAGCATCAGGCGATCATCGTTTCGGGCGTCGTGACGCTTCTCGCGGCGGTCGTTGGATTTGCCTTTGCGCTGCTGGTCTCCAGCGGCATCACGCGGCCGGTGCGGCTGTTGCTGGCCGGCACCCGCGAGGTCGAGGCGGGCCACTTCGACAAGCCCATCACCGTCTCGACCCGGGACGAGATCGGTGAGCTCGCTGCCGCCTTCAACCGCATGATCGAGCAGCTGCGTCAGAACGAGCGCATCCGCGAGACCTTTGGCCGCTACATCGATCCAAAGGTGGTGCAGGGGTTGATCGACCGGCCCGAGGTGGCCATCGACGGCCAGCGCCGGGTGATGACCATCATGTTCTGCGACATGAGCGGTTTCACCTCGATGAGCGAGGGCATGACCCCGCGCGGCCTCGTCAAGGTCATGAACCACTACTTTACGGTGATGTCCGGCCCGATCAGGAACAATCGCGGCGTCATCGACAAATATATCGGCGACGCCATCATGTCCTACTGGGGGCCGCCCTTCATCGAGGAGGCGGAGCAGGCAGAGCTTGCCTGCCACGCCGCCATCGACATGGCCGATCAGGTGCCCGCGCTCCAGCAGCAGCTGCCGGATCTGCTCGGCATCCGCGCCATGCCGGCGCCATGCGACTTGCGGATCGGCATCGCCACCGGCGAGGTTTTGACCGGCAGCATCGGCTCCGACCTGATGATGAGCTTTACCGTGATGGGCGATGCGGTGAACCTGGCCTCGCGCCTCGAGGCCGTCAACAAGGCGTACGGCACTCGCATCCTGATTTCGCAGACGACCGCAGATGGGGTCGGATCGGGCCTCGAGCTGCGCGAGATTGACCGTCTCGCGGTTGTCGGCCAGAGCGCGCCGCAAGCAGTCTTCGAGGTGATGGGAAGGGCCGGCGCGCTCACCGGTCCGCAAGAGATCCTGCGCACGCATTACGCCGAGGGCCTTGCCGCCTATCGCGCGCGCCGCTTCGACGATGCACGCGCCGCGTTCAATGCGGCGCTGGAGAGCGTCCCCGCCGACGGCCCGTCGCTGACGATGCTCGGCCGCATCGCGCAGTTCGAGGCCAATCCGCCGACCGCCGATTGGGACGGGGCCTGGCGAATGGACAGCAAATAGCCATTCGCGGACCGTTGCCGCCTCTGTCGGGAAAAATTGCTTCTACGCGATAACGATGTTGGCGGTGACCTATTTCCCGGGCTTAGGTTGATCGTCCTTGAGGCGTTAGATGGGGACACGCCGATGACCGACCTTCAGGACAGACTGGAACGTTTCGAGACGCTGCGCGCCGAATGCGAGCTGATCGCCAAGCTCGCCACCGACACGGCCAAGCGCGAGTTTTATCTCAAGCTCGCTGACCACTACTACCAGCTCGCGGGCGATATGCGGCAGGCTATCGCGAACAGGGCCGCGGCCTGACGTCGGCTGCAATCCGTTCTTAATATTTGCCGCGCATCCTCTAAGGGATGTGAGCGTCGCGATGCGCGATTGCTCTCGATGGGAATGCCGGGGTTCGCTGTCGCGCAGCGCATCCCGCAGATGTCGCTTTGCCAGGTCTCACAGGGCAATCCCATGCGGGTTGTTGCGATCATCCTCGTTGCGCTCATGACCGCGGCCTGCGAGCCGGAGCAGGACGTCACCGGCTCGACCGCGGCCTGCCCGGTGCGGAACTACAGCTCCTACAATCCGCGCGACATGAACCAGTGCGTCAGCGCCTGCAAGGCGTGCGACCGCGGTACGACGGTGACCTGCACGACGTCCTGCACGCTCAAGGGCGCGCGCTGAGGTATCAGCGTGCCGGAACGATTCACATGAGTTAATCATTGAAGGGGGCGGGCAGGCCGGAGGCTAAGATGGGTATGCTCGATCCCGGTCGGTTCCTGGTATCCTGCTCGCATTGCGAGGCCTGGCCAATGGCAGCCAACGTCAAACGGTCGAGCTGGTCGGCATCCCCGCATGAGGTCCGTTTCGTCTGCCCGCGCTGCCGCCGCGAGGAGACCGCCATTATCTCTGCATCCGGCGAGCTGACGCCGATCCGGCAACTGGACGCGCCGCCCCGGGATGTCGAGATTGCCTGGGCCCAGGCCCAGCGCGCGAGAGGTCGGACGTAAGCCGCGCCTTCGCGCGGTAGGGTGTCACGCGGCACTGCGCTTTCCCCTCGAAAGGAACTCCGCGCGGCCGTCGAACGTTTGTGCCCGGACATCAACTCATCGAGGCCGGGCGAATGATCGGCGAGCATTTCGACACCCGTACACGGATCAACATGGAGCTGGCGCTGGATCGGATTTGCCGCAATCGCCCCGATGGCGAGAGCCACGATTTCCGCAGGGCGATTGCCGAAAATATCATTCGCTGCGCGCTGACGGGACGCACCCGATTGGGCCAGCTCGTCGACGCCGGCGAGCGGGCGGTCGTCCAGATGCGCACGGAAAGGAAGTCCGCATAGCGCATGGTCCGGAACAGGGTGCGGCGGCTTTCCGAGAGGATCATGCTCAAACAAGAAATACCGGGCGCGATGCTGGGGCATCGCGAACGCGGTCATGTGCCATTCGCTTCCGCGTGCCGTGTGCGTCGGAGTCAGATGTGAGCAGCGCCTATGAGCTAACGAAGGCCCGGGCTCCCGCAGATTTCCTGTCAGGCGGAGGAGAAATGGGCGCCCGCCTGCGCGCCCACGACTGGTCGTCCAATCCGCTCGGCGAGCCGGCGTCATGGCCGCGCAGTCTGAAGACTGCCGTACGCATCATGCTGACGTCGCGTCAGCCGATCTGGATCGGTTGGGGGCGCGAGCTGATCTACCTCTACAATGACGCCTACAAGTCGATCATCGGCGGCAAGCATCCCTGGGCTCTGGGCCGGCCGACGGCGGAGGTCTGGCGCGAGATCTGGTCCGAGATCGAGCCGATGCTTGCGACCGCGATGCGGGGCGACGAGGGGACTTACGTCGAGGAGCAGCTCCTGATCATGGAGCGGAGCGGCTACCCGGAGGAGACCTACTACACGTTCTCCTACAGTCCCGTTCCCGACGATGACGGGACGACCGGCGGCATCATCTGCGCCAATACGGACGATACGCGACGCGTCATCGGCGATCGGCAGCTTGCGCTGCTGCGTGAACTCGCGGCGGCGACCGCGGAAGCCCGCACGCTTCAGGGCGCCTGCCGTCGCGCGGGCCATGCGCTCGCAACAGACGCCAAGGATCTGCCGTTCGCCTTGATCTACCTCGTCGAGCCCGACGGCCGCGACATCACGCTGGTCGGCTCGTCCGGCTTCGACGGCGACCACCCGGCGGCTGTCGTCAGGATATCGCTCGATGCGCCGTCACCCTGGTCGCTCACTGATGTCATTCGCAAGCAGAAGTCGCAGCTGGTGTCCCTCCTCGTGTCGCGGTTCGGGGCCGCGTTTCCGCGTGGCGTTTGGGACCAGAGCCCGCGCCAGGCGGCCGTGATCCCGATCCCGGCGCGCGGCGAGACCGCGCGCAAGGGCATCCTCGTCGCCGGCCTCAACCCGTTCCGCCTGTTCGACGACGATTACCGCCATTTCCTCGAGCTCGCCGCCGGCGAGATCGGCGCGTGCCTTGCCAATGCGCAGGCCTATGAGGAGGAGCGGCGGCGCGCCGAGGCGCTGGCCGAGATCGATCGCGCCAAGACCACGTTCTTCTCCAACATCAGCCACGAGTTCCGCACGCCCCTGACCTTGATGCTGGGCCCGATCGAGGACGCGCTCAACGACACCTCGCAGGTGGCGCTGCATGCGATCCAGCGCGAGCGGCTCGACGTTGCACATCGCAATTCGTTGCGGCTGCTCAGGCTCGTGAACAGCCTCCTCGATTTCTCCCGCATCGAGGCTGGCCGCATGCGCGCCAGTTTCGCGCCGACCGATCTTGCCGCCTTCACCGCGGAGCTCGCCTCCAATTTCCGCTCGGCGACCGATCGGGCGGGGCTGTGCTTGACCATCGCGTGCCCGGCGCTGCCGCAGCCGGTCTTTGTCGATCGCGAGATGTGGGAGAAGATCGTCCTCAACCTGATCTCCAACGCGTTCAAATTCACCTTCGATGGCGAGATCGCGGTGGAGACGCGCGTCAGCGCCGACGGAACCGCGGCCGAGCTCAAGGTGCGACACACCGGTACGGGCATTCCCGGCCATGAGCTGCCGCACCTGTTCGAGCGCTTCCATCGGATCAAGGGGGCACGGGGCCGGACGTTCGAGGGCAGCGGCATCGGCCTTGCGCTGGTTCACGAACTGGTCAAGCAGCACGGCGGCGCCCTCGCGGTCGAGAGCGATCTCGGCCGCGGCAGCGTGTTCACCGTGACGATACCGTTCGGTCGCGCGCATTTGGCCGCCGACCGCGTCGCCGAGCAGGCGACCGTCTCGCTTCCGGTCGGAAGCCGCGTCGAAGCCTACGTCCAGGAGGCGCTGCGCTGGCTACCGCAGGATGGCGGCGGGACCGATCTGCGCAGCGGCGTGGTCCTCGAAAGCGCCCCGGAGACGCCGGACGCGCTGACGCGCGGGCGAGGCGAGCGGATCATCCTCGCCGATGACAACGCCGACCTGCGCGACTACGTCAAACGTCTGCTCGATGCGCAGGGTTATCGGGTCGAGGCGTTTTCAGACGGAGAGGGCGCACTGGAGTCGGCCCGGCGGCAGCGGCCTGACCTCGTCCTCTCCGACGTGATGATGCCGCGCCTCGACGGCATCGCGCTGCTCGCCGCGCTGCGCGGCGATGATCAACTGCGCGGATTGCCCGTCATCCTCCTGTCCGCGCGGGCCGGCGAAGAAGCGCGCGTCGAGGGGCTGGAGGCCGGGGCCGACGACTACGTCAACAAGCCGTTTTCGGCGCGCGAATTGCTGGCGCGCGTGCGCGCCAACCTGCAACTAGCGCGGATCCGGCGAGAAGCCGAAGAGACGCAGCGCCAGCAGGCGGCGCGGCTGGAAGCCGTCGTCAGCACGGTGCCGGCGGCGGTGTGGTTCACGCATGATCGGGGCGCGAAGCGCATCTTCGGCAATGCCTATGGTTCGCGGCTGCTGCGGGTGCGGCCCGATGCGAACATGTCGCTGTCGGCGCCGCCGGACGAGCGACCCGCCTGTCGGTTGTTTCGCGCCGGCCGGGAACTTGCGGCGTCCGAGCTGCCATTGCAGCGCGCCGCGCGCGGCGAGGAAGTCGGCAACGAGGAGCTGGAGATCCGCTTCGACGACGGCGCGTCCGCAACCGCGATCTTCCAGGCCTCGCCGATCGTGGACCCGACCGGCCAGTTCCAGGGTGCGGTCTGCGCCGCCATCGACATTTCCGAGCGCAAGCGCCAGGAGCGCCATCGCGAGCTGCTCGTCAACGAGCTCAATCACCGCGTCAAGAACACGCTGACCACCGTGCAGTCGTTTGCACTGCAGACCCTGCGCAACGCGCCGAGCCTCGGCGAGGGCCGCAAGGCCTTCGATGCCCGCCTGATCGCGCTTTCCAAGGCGCACGACGTGCTGGTTCGGGAGAACTGGGAATCGGCGGAGTTGCGCGAGGTCGTCGTCGAGGCTCTCGGTGCGTACGCCGAGGGTGCGGACGGCAGGATCGCGATCGGCGGGCCCGACTTGCGGATCAGGCCCACGGCCGCGCTCGCGATCTCGATGGCGCTGCATGAGCTCGCGACCAATGCCGTCAAGTACGGCGCATTCTCCAGCGGCTCCGGAAAGATCCAGGTCGGATGGGACGTGGACGATTATTTCGAGCTGCGCTGGATCGAGCGTGGCGGTCCTGCCGTTGTCGCCCCGTCGCGGCGCGGCTTCGGAACGCGGCTGATCCAGCAGGGCCTGCCGCACGAATTCGGCGGCGCGCATGTCGATCTGAGGTTCGAGCGCGAGGGTGTCGTCTGCGTCATTCGCGCGCCTCTGCGTGAAATCCGCGCCAATCTGGCTGCCTATGGCCTGGAAGCCGCCGCTGACGGGAGGAATGATGGCATCTGAAATCGGTTTGGCCGGTCTGCGAGTTCTCGTCATCGAGGACGAGGCGCTGGTCATGATGCTGCTTGAGGACACCTTGGCTGAGGCCGGCTGCGAAATCGCCGGCGTCGCCTCCCGCGTCGATGAGGCGCTCGAGAAGGCCGCCGCGCTGACTTTCGACGTCGCGGTTCTCGACGTCAATCTCAACGGACGGCAGACCTTCGACGTGGCGCGCTGCATCGCCGGGCGGGGCATCCCCTTCGTCTTCGCGACCGGCTACGGGGCTGCGAGCCTGCTCTCGGGCTTTGGGGATACTCCCATCCTTCAGAAGCCGTTCCAGCAATGTGACCTCGAAGCCGCGCTGCGTCTTGCCCTTGCGCAGCGGACGGGCGAGGCCTGGCAGCAGCCGTCCGGGCCGTCGGCGCACCGCGCCGATTGACCTGTCGTCGCAATCGCAGGTCTGCCAGCTGCCTCGTCTACTTTTCGTAGACCACAACGCCCCATCCTGGCATCGTGCCGGCCGTATCAACCTGATAGGTTCCCGGCGATATCAGATGAAATTCGCAAAATATGCTAAGAGTCCGGCAAGGAGATCATTCATGGCTCTCGATATCCTGCCGCCTCACGCCGACCGCTTCCGCCTGCATCCGGTCGAGCCGCGCCATGTGCCGCTGTTCTGCTTCGCGCTGCTGACCGTATCGTGCGCGCTGGCGAGCTTTGCGCTGGCCTGCGCGACGCCGTTTGCGGCATTCGCCGTGGTGGCGGCGGCGATGCTGCCGCTGCGTCCGGCGCTGCTCGTCATGACCGGCGCGTGGCTCGTCAACCAGACCATCGGATTCGGCGCGCTGCATTATCCGATCGATGCCAGCACGATCGCCTGGGGCTTTGTCATCGGCGCCGCCGCGCTCGCAGCGACCGTCGTCTCGTCGGCCGTTCTCCGCGCGCTGCCGCAGAACCGCACGCCGCTGATCCTGGCACTCACGCTGATTTGCGCCTACGCCGCCTATGAGCTCGTGCTGTTTGCCGCGACGCCGTTCCTGGGCGGGGAGATGGCTTTCACCGCCGCCATCGTGACCCGGCTCGGGCTGCTCAGCGCCGTCTGGCTCGTTGGCCTGGTCGCGGCCTGCGAAATCGTCCGCCTGATCAATCCGCTCGGGCGGGGACGCGCGATCTCGACTTGAACGACGAGGTGCACTGGCGCACCGACATCACGTCCCTGGTCTTTCCAGTCCAGGGACACGGCGCGATTTGCGCCGTGCATCGGGGCGCATTTCGGACGCTGCTTGGCGCGGAGCCCTCGGTCGACGACTGCCTCGGCTATTTCCGGCGGTCTGAGGGGGCATTCCGGGCAGCCGCAAGCGCCAAGATCGCCCGCGCGGCCATTCCGGCAGGCACGAGCCTGCATCTTACCAGTCGCGACATCGCCCGGAAGCTGCTAGAAGACGGCCAAATCGCAAGTGGAGAACAGCTATGAGCCAATCCCAGCTCACGAATGCCCAGGTTACGCATCTGCCGGTCGCGTCCGGACAGGTGGGGCGGCTTTCGCAGGCCCTGATGGCCATGGTGCTCGGCGTCTTCATCGTCGGCGTCGTCGGCTTCTCCCACATCGATGTCATCCACAACGCCGCGCACGACGTGCGCCATTCGAACGCGTTCCCCTGCCACTGACCGGGGTGGCATGAGCACATTTCGCTCGATCGTCTTCTCGTCTGTCATTGCCGGTTTCATCGTTGGTCTCATCGTCACGGTTGCTCAGCAGTTCGGCACCGTTCCGCTGATCTTGAAGGCCGAGGTCTTCGAGAAGGCGGCGGAGACGCACCAGCATGACGCCGCGGCGGCCCCGCAGGCGGCTGCGGCCGGCCATGATCATGCAGGCCATAGCCATGCCGATCATGACCATGGCGCCGAGGCATGGGAGCCGCGCGAGGGGCTGGAGCGCAACGCCTATACGGCCGCCGCGAACGTGCTGACCGCGATCGGCTTCGCGCTGCTTCTGGCCGGCTTCTTCGCGGTCCGCAGCGGTGCGACCGGCGAGAGCGTCTCCTGGCACGAAGGCCTGATGTGGGGATTGGCGGGCTTTGCCGTATTCACGATCGCGCCCGGCCTCGGCCTGCCACCGGAATTGCCAGGCGTGCCCGCTGCGCCGCTGCTGTCGCGCCAGATCTGGTGGCTGACCGCCGTGCTGGCGACGGCAGCGGGCCTCGCCTTGATCGTCTTCCGCCGCTCCGTGCCGGCGGCAATCGCCGGTGTGATCCTACTGATATTGCCGCATCTCATCGGCGCGCCGGAGCTGGAGCACGTCGAGACCAACGTGCCATCCTCGCTGTCGCATCAGTTCATGGTCGCGGTGACGATGACCAGCCTCGTGTTCTGGAGCCTCCTGGGGGCGTTGACGAGCGCGATCTTCGCGCATTTCGATCGTAGAGCGGAGATGAGCGCCTAGATCCGGGCCAGTTTCCGGGGCTGCAAACTGAAAAATCGCCGCTCGGTTCCGTTCCAATCGTGAACGCACACATGTTGACATCGCTGGCCACGGATATTTAATTCGCCCGACGGGGAAAGCGATCTCCCCGCGAGGCGACATGCCCAAGAATCGCGTCCTGATCACGAAGGGCGCAGCATGTCTCCATACTGCTCAATCTCTCCCGATAAGCTTCCCGACCGCTCGGCGCCAGCAACGCGCCGGCGATTATCGACGTCCGCGTCGACGGCGGTTTGGCCGTTGATCCGCATGGTACGGGACGGCGCGCCTCGATCTCCAAAGCCTCCGGATTGCTCGCCGCCTCGCTCGGCTTGTCGCGAATGTGCGAGGGCGATCTGGAACGGTTGGATGCCGGGCCTCTTCTCTACGAAACGCTCTATCGCTGGTGCCGTGACGCAACGAAGGAGGCGCGCGATTGGCCGGCGATCGAACGAACTTCACCTGGGGCAGAGTTCCAACCAGGAGAACAATCATGCGGAAACGGATCATCTGTTCTGCCGCCGCGTTGCTGGCAATCGTGGGCGGACTGCCGCCCGCGCAAGCCCTGACTAATGCGGAGCTTGTCGCCAAGCTCCAGGCCGCCGGCTACTCAGAGGTCAGTGACATCAAGTCGACCGCTGAAGGCGTGGTCGTCCGGGCGGTAAAGGACGGCAAGCAAGTCCGGCTCGTCGTCGACAGCAGCGGCCAGATCAAGCAGCAGAATTGAGGTCGCGACCGGTCCGCAACAACCCCGAAATTCGATTCAAGGAGTAGAGCAATGCGAAACAGAATCTCCGTGTTGATTGGCGCCAGCGCTTGCCTCTTTGCCCTCGGCGCGAACACGCAGAACGCCGATTGGCGCGGGTTCGTCCCGCCACTCATTTCGACGGCCCAGGCGCAGGATGTCGACTGGCAAAAGGTCGATGAGACGCTGGGCAGAAAGCCAGCCGTCAGCGGCGATGTGCATCGCTACGGCTTTCCACGGTCCGATCTCACCGTGACGCTCGATGGCGTGACCATCAAGCCGGCGCTCGCGCTCGGCGGTTGGGTGGCGTTCAAGCCCGCCCATGGTGGCGTGATGGCCATGGGCGATCTGGTCCTGCTGGAGCCCGAGATCAATCCGGTGATGGCAAGGATGATTGCGAGCGGCATCGAAATCACCGCCGTGCACAATCACTTGCTGCGGGCAAACCCCGCAACGTTCTACATGCATATCCTGGGACACGGCGATCCGGCCAAGCTCGCGTCGGCCATCCATGACGCCCTTGCCGAAAGCAAGACGCCGCTGACGGCAGCAGCATCGGCCAGCCCGCCGCCCGCCGTCGATCTCGATACCGCTCAGCTCGACCAGATCATCGGCGTCAAGGGACAGGCCAATGGCGGCGTCTATCAGTTCAACGTGCCGCGCCGCGATCCCGTCACCGAAGGCGGCATGCCGCTGACCCCGGTCGGGCCGATGGGCGTTGCAATCGGCATCAACTTCCAGCCGACGGGCGGCGGCAAAGCCGCCATCACTGGCGACTTCGTGCTGACGGGTGAGGAGGTGAACCCGGTGATCACTGCATTGCGGACAAACGGAATCGAAGTGACCGCGCTGCACAGCCACATGCTGAACGAGCAGCCGCGGATGTTCTTCATGCATTTCTGGGCAAACGACGACGCAATCAAACTTGCAAAAGGCCTGCGCGCCGCGCTCGACAAGACCGCGAGCACGAAGAGCTGAAAGTCGGCACGGCAGAATAACTTGCTGTAGAATCTCGCTGTCTCAAGTCGCTGCTGGCACCATCACCAAGGACATGTTGGCGCTCTATGCGGGCGGCGTCCCGTTCATGGTCGTCGGTCTTTGGTCGGGCTTCAAGCTGTTCGGAAGGATTGATGACGAGACCTTCCGCAAGACCGTGTTGGTGCTTCTGCTGTGTCGTTGATCGTGTCCGTCTCGACGTTCGTTCCCCGCTAGCGCTCGCGAGGCGATCATGCCCCTCGTCACGAAATGAGTTCGTGCAAGCCGATCCACCCGGTGTAAGCGCCGACGAGAACGATCAAGGTCGCCGACACGTAGGGCGCGCGATGGGCGTAGCGGCTGAAGCCGCTCCAATGACGCTCCACGTGCCGCAGGCTGAGCGCTGCCAATACGCCTGCCGACACCATGGTGATCGCGAGCCCGATTCCGAAGGATAGCACCAGGACGAAGCCCAGGCTGAACTGCTTCAACTGAATGCAGAGCAGCAGCACGGTGATCGCGGCGGGGCAGGGGATCAGTCCGCCGGTGAGACCGAAAAGGACGATCTGCGTGGTCGTGACGTTGCGTCCCGCAAAACGCTTGCGGATATCGGCCGCATGGGCGCGCGCATGCGCGTCGTCCTGTTCGCCGAGATCCATGTGGTCATGATCGTGCTCCTCGAACAGAACCTCGGTGGTGTTGCCGGCGAACGTGACCCGCGCCTTGAACGCGTGCGGCTCCGGAATCTCCTCGACGCTCTCCAGGTAGCCATCGCGGGCGGTGAACGCGAAGGTTTGCTCCGAGCCGTCGCCGCGAATGGTCGTCACCTGGATATCGCCGGCAGCCGGCAGCGCGCCGGGCTCGCTCCGGATCCGCCAGCGAGGCGGCACGCCGTCTTCAAAGACCTCCAGCAAAAGCGATAGCCCGGCGAGCGAGATGGAGTGCGCCTCGTCGTGATGGTGATGGTCGTGCTCATCGTTCTGCTCCCGCCATGTGCGCCAGACCATCCAGCCGGCGATGCCGATGATGATGACGGCGGATGCCAGTTGCAGGTACGCCTCGCTCCGTTCGCCGGACACTTCCTGGCCGAAATAGAGCCCCGCGAGCGCGACCGCCCAGACGATGGCGGTGTGGGATATGGTCGCCGACAGGCCGAGGAGCACGGCCTGAAGCACGGTCCCCCTGATGGCGATGATGAACGCCGCCATCATGGTCTTGGAATGACCGGGCTCGAGGCCGTGCAGCGCGCCGAGCAGGATGGCGCTGGGCACGAATAGCCATGCGTGTGCGCTGCTCTGTTGGAGCAGTTGCGACAGATCGGTCATGTGACTCACTTCAAATACGTTCGGACGACGTCGATCAGGTCCGCGGCGCCTTTGGCTTTCTCCGGATCCTTTTCGTGGGCGGGGTCCACGACGTGATGGCGGATGTGGTCCTCGAGCAACTCGGTCGTGAGACCGCTGATTGCGCCTTTGACCGAAGCCACCAGCATCAGAACGTCGGCGCATCCAATTTCCGATTCGAGCGCCCGCTCGACCGCTTCAAGCTGTCCCTTGATGCGCCTGACGCGGCCAATGAGCTTCGACTTGTGCTTGATCGTGTGCGACATGCCGATAAGATAGGGGGGTACCCTATATTAGTCAATGCGCCCGCGTGTCGAACGACGCGTTATCGAGTGCGCGCGGAGGTCGGCCGTTACGGCGTCCGACCACCTGAGCGCACGGGTTGGTGGAAAAGGCCGTCAACGCGGAACGAGTAGCCTATGCCGACAATGTAGTTCGCCGAATTGTGGTTCAGTCCCACGGCGAGATGAAAGTCGATCTGTTGCGTCGGCGTGAGACGATACAGCGCCCCTGAATTGACGAGTTGGCTCGGCACGCCGCCTTGCGGATAGTCGCCGACGTACTCCGTAAAGACGCTGATCCTGTCAGACAGCTTCTTCTCGATGACGAATGTCGCTTCGGTGATCTGCTTCGCCGTAAAGTCCGCGGGGCGGAAGAACTCCGTGAACATGCCGCTCAATCCCCAGCCATCGTGCAGTTCCCATGACCAGGGAAACTGGAGATAGGGCTGTGCACCGCGGCCGGCCAGCTCCGCTGGGCCTGTCGGCAGCAGCACGCCCATCGTCATCGACAGGTCGACCTTGCCCGGCATCGGGCTGATTTGCCATTTGACGGCGGGGCCGACATCCGAAAATCCCGAAACACCAGGCGGCCTGATATTCGCGAAGTAGGTTGGGAGATCGACGAAGACCTCGAGGCACGGAGCGATGCCGAGCCGCCAGCGGCTGTTGCTGCCGTCGAGAGTCCGACCGCCGTCCCGCGTGCTCAGGTTGAGGCCGTTTTCGCTCTGGAAGCTGCCGACGGGCACGACGAGGCTTGAATTCGTGACATCCGGGCGGTCCGTCGCAATTTCGTCCGATGCTTTGGGGCAACCGTCTGCGCGTGCCCCAAGCGAAGCCAACATGAGCAGGGCCAGCATGCAGCCGCGACCGCAAAGCCGAACCACCGTCCCCCGATCAGGCCGAACCAGAACCGCCAAGGCCAAGCTTTCTCAACTGCAGCATTGCAATAGACCGCCGTGCCTTCAAATTATTCCGCGCAACGTTCGCGACTCCTTGAACGCAGGCAGCCCAAAAGAGGGACAATATTCGTTGATCATCGTGATGGGTGGAGAGGAGAATGCTGTTACGCACCCTCTTTTTGGGAATCTCAGTTCTCATTTGAGTACGCTGCCGGCCATCCCCAAGGGGGCGGTGTTGCCAAGGGCGATCCCAGGAATCCGGAGCACGTCAACAGTTTGTCCCCGGAGGTCCGTCAGTCCATCGCAAGGCTTTGCAAGGGGGCCGGCCATCGCCCAACATGACTTTGCAACCTATTCTCCGTCCGAAAGGCGCTGGCGAATAAACATCGAACATCTTCGATGCGAGGGCCTTGGTGAATTTCGCCGAGGACGTCAGTGCATCGGCGTGGACTTCGTGGAGGTGGGCTCGCACCTCCGCCTCGTGAACAAGCAATATCGAGATTGCGGTTTCTGAAAACCGTAAATTTTGCTTGCTCCGTCGGGCAAAACACCTTTACGACTCTCGGCCATCCCGGTCCACCAAGAGGGGCGATCGTACGTCGTCACGATTCGCGGGCCGGGTTGCGGTGGACGCGGCAG
>NZ_LUUB01000096.1:32743-132151 GCF_001641635.1 Bradyrhizobium centrolobii | reverse complement strand
ATCCCGGTCCACCAAGAGGGGCGATCGTACGTCGTCACGATTCGCGGGCCGGGTTGCGGTGGACGCGGCAGCGTCGGGCACGAGAGGCGCGGGCAGGGCGGGTAGTCCCTGTGAGCCCGAGGCAACGTGCAGACGAACGGCGCTGATGGTTCGTCTCGCCAACAGTTTCCGGCGCGTGTGCACACTGCCGGAGCCACTGCGGCGAACAAGCGAGCTCGCGTACGGCAAAACCGTGTGGTCCTGGCCGTCGTTGCTACGGTCAAGCCTTTCGCGGAGGTGCAGGCGAGCCCAACCGGGCGGACTTGCGCCGTCAATTCGCGGGGCGAGGGAGGCCAGAAGGAATTCGGCTCCCGGGAGAGCGCGGCATAAGCCGTCAGACCACTGCGCAGGGAAGGCCGCGTGTTTGGCTTCACCTGTCTGCCGCTGTGCAGTTTCTGATGCGCTACATGCGCACAGCGGACCCATGGGTGCCGGCCGGCACCCGGCCTTCCCTGCGCCCTCTTGGTTCAGAGGGTGGAGAGATGAAGCAAAGCTCGGGCGAAATGCGTCGCGAGAATGCGAAGGTATGTCTGCGACTTAGGATGCGAATTGGAGAAGAGTGGCGATGCATCTTCGTCATTGCGAGCGCGCCGAAGCAATCCAGACCGTCGCCGCGGAACACTCTGAACTGCTTCGCTGCGCTCGCAATGACGAGTCTGAGGAGACGGTGTGCACAACGTCTCACTAACGTCGTCCTGGCGAAAGCCAGGACCCGTTACCACTGAACTCCAAGATGAAAGCGCCGTGTGGCCCCGGCTGTCCGCAACACCATGGATTTGGGGGTATGGGTGCTGGCTT
This sequence comes from Bradyrhizobium centrolobii, assembly GCF_001641635.1. Taxonomy (GTDB): domain Bacteria; phylum Pseudomonadota; class Alphaproteobacteria; order Rhizobiales; family Xanthobacteraceae; genus Bradyrhizobium; species Bradyrhizobium centrolobii. The sequence goes on along the minus strand of NZ_LUUB01000096.1, from coordinate 131,314 downwards.
TCGCCAGGACGACATTGGAGGCATAGAGATTCGTTACAGTCGCATCACCGATGATGCGACCGCATCATCTTGCGAAATTTTCCGCAAATGCCGCCCGCGACATTCGTCCGGAAATTGCGCATGCCGGCGCGTCAGGCCGCCGCCTGTCGCGTCAGCCCTGGCTGGCGACGCGAGCGCGATCGAGATGTTCCTCGATCTTCGGGCGGTCGCGGGTGCGCTCAAAGCTCGTGCAAAGCAGTTCCGTTTCCTCGAGCGAGACGGGAGCGCGATACAGCCGGCACATGAATTCCGCGTTCGCGCGTGCCTTGCCCGTAACGGGGCCACGCTCGGCGAGGAACATGCAGTCGCGGCAGATGCTGGCATTGAGTCGCTGATGCGTCGCATCGAGATGATTGAGGATCTTCGTCAGCGAGTCGCGCAGCCTCATGCACTCATCGGTTCCGAGCGCGGCGACCGCGTTCAGCACGTGATTGATCGGATCGTGCTGGTTCAGGCACTTCTCACCCTGCGTGGTGACATGGAGCACGACCGAGCGCTTGTCCTCATGCGACGGCTTGCGCTCCAGGAAGGATTTGCTCTCGAGCGTCTTCACGATCTGCGATGCAGTTGCCCTGGTGGCGCCGATGAAGCCCGCGAGCGCAGAGGGCGTGCGCGAAAACCTGTTGGCGCGTGCGAGGAACCGCAGCGCCATCCATTCCCGGTCGCGCAACCCATGTTGATTGCCTTCGAAATACCAGGCCCTCGCCGCCTGAACCAGCAGCTCGACCGCTTCGCGTGCCAACGACATAAGTTACCTCGCCCCGGGAATCTCGTCTGCGGCGCCCCGAAGCCGCTTTCCGCCATGGCGCACGAGTCCTTCGCGAGAAGCTGGATAGCCGGCGACATCCGATGAGCTCGTCGCGCCCGGCTTCAGCTCAAAGGCACGCATCGCTACGAAGCTGGTCTGGCTTGCTGCGCGCCGCGAAATCCGGCGCGAGAAGCAGCGTCGCTGATGGCATGCCAACCGCGGTGTCGTCGAACGGGAGTCCGAGTTGCCGTCACCGCCGGACGATGGATCGGAGTTGTTCAACCGAAGCCCCTGAGTTCAAGTCACAAGCAAACGTTTCTTATGATCCACCGAAACGATGAATGAGCTTCTCAACAAAATCAAGTAGAGCGCTCTCGGAGACTGGATGTAGTCGCAGACTTTCATGACGTTCAACTCAATCTCACCACGGAGGACACATGTAGGTGAACGCTATTCTCTATGTATCAAGCTAGCTGCAGTGAAGTATACGAGCGTTTGATTGCACGCATATTGCTGGTCGCCGCCGATGCAAGTTGATCAGAGCTTGTGCATGACGAAGATGTACGCCGCCGTGTCATCCACAACTTGCGCAATCAGTTTACAGAATTGGCGGGGGAATGTGTGGGAATTACACGCGGCGGTTGTTCGCGCTCCGCGCGAGGGGCGGCTTGTCGGTGGCGCCCCCGTAATGTCCGTACTCGACCGAACGGATGATGCTGTCGAGGACGGAAGCTATGCGTATTTTTTGCGGGCCGTGTTCCGCGGCAACCAAGTCCCAGCTCTCCTGCGATCACGCTGAAGCGCAATGCATGGGTTCACCGCGCGGCTGGATTGGCCGCTAGTCGCCCTTGAGCATGTCGCGCAGCTCGCGGAACGGGTCGGCGCTCGGCGGGGCTGAGGCGTCTTGTCGCATTGCGCTGTAGATCCTCGGAACCATGTCGACCGCCTGATCGAGTCCCGAATCGCGTCCGGACTGGTAACCGCCCATCAGGCGAAGGTCGCGCGTGTCCTCGTATTTGGCGATCATGGAGCGCAGCTTGCTGACGAGCTCGCGCTCCTCGGGATCCCAGACGTTATGGGCGAGGCGGGAGACGGAGCCCAGCACGTCCACGGCCGGATAGCGCGCCTGGTCGGCGATGTGCCGGCTCAGCACGATGTGGCCATCGAGCGTGCTGCGAATCGTGTCGGCGATCGGCTCGTTGTGATCGTCGCCGTCGACCAGCACGGAGAAAATGCCGGTGATGGTCCCGGATCCCTCCTCGCCGGGCCCTGCCCGTTCCAGCAGGCGCGGCAGATCGGTGAAGACCGTCGGCGCATAGCCGCGCGCGACCGCGGGCTCGCCGGCGGCAAGCGCAACCTCGCGGGCGGCGTGCGCGAAGCGGGTGATCGAATCGACCACGAGCAGGACCGATTCGCCCCGGTCGCGGAAATATTCGGCGACCGCCATCGCGGTCTTGGGCGCCAGCCGCCGCATCATCGGGCTTTCATCTCCCGTCGATACGATGGTCACAGCGCGGGCGCGGTCATTGCCGAGCACGTCCTCGATGAACTCGCGCACCTCGCGGCCGCGTTCGCCGACCAGCGCAAGCACGACGGTGTCGAATCCTTCGCTGCGGGCGAGCATCGCGAGCAGCGTCGACTTGCCGACGCCGGAACCGGCAAAGATGCCGACGCGCTGGCCGGCGCAGATCGGCGCGAACAGGTCGATGACCCGCACGCCGGTGCGCAGCGGCTTGTGGACGCGCGCCCGCTTCATCGCCGGCGGCGCCTCCGCCTCCGCCGACACGGCGCGCGATCCCGGGGTGAGGGGACCCTGTCCATCCAGCGGCGCGCCGAGCGCGTTGATGACGCGGCCCTTCCAGCTCGGATCGGGCGCGAAGGACAGTGGCGGCATCCGATATGCGATCGAGCCGAGGCCGCCGGAGAACTGCCGGTCGAACGGCTTGGCGATGATGCCGTCGCTGTCGATCCGCACCACCTCACCGATCTGGGGCTTGCCGGCCGAATTGACGCCGATCAGCTCGCCGAGCCTGACGAAGCGCGACAGGCCGGAGACACGGAAATGCGTCGGCGCGATCTCGGAGATCGCGCCGCTGACGCTTGCGAGGGGAGTGCTCTGCTGAAGCTCCAGCAGCGCCCACTCAAGTTGCCGAAGAGCGTTCAAGGAAGTTGTCCACCGTCATTGCGCGCGAGGCTACTTGCCGGGGTCGCCCAGCGTCCGGATCGCGTTCTGGAGCGAGCTCTCGGTGCCCTCGATCATCGAATTGGTGCCGTCGAAGGCGCGCGAGGCCGCCATCAGCTTCGTCAATTCCATCATCGGATTGGCGCCGGAGCCCTCGACATAGCCTTGCTTGAAGCCATCGCGGGAGAAATCGGCGATGGCGGTCGCAGGCCGGTCGGGCGTGACGCCGGAATTGCCGTAGCGCTCGAGATTGGCGTCAGCGGGAATGTTGAACAGGCCGATGGTGCCGATCTCGTTGTTGTCCTGGGTGATCGCGCCGCTGCGCGAGATCGAGACCGGTCCGCCGTTCGGATCGAGCGTGAGCTGCGCGCCGCCGGAATCGATGATGGGGAAGCCGCTCACCGTCTGGAGATCGCCATTGGGAGCGATCTGGAGCCGGCCGTCGCGCGTATAGACCGTGCCGTTGGGCCCGGCGAAGGCGAGCCAGCCCAGTCCGACCACGGCGACGTCGAGCGGGTTGCCGCTCTCGGTGATATTGCCGGCCTCGCGCGAGATGATGTTGTCGCCAGGCGTGGAGAAGGCGACGGGATTGGCGCCTGCCTTCGACAGGACCGTCTCGAACTTCACCACGTCGGTGCGGAACGCCGCCGTGTTGACGTTGGCGACGTTGTTGGCGATCGTCTGGAGGCGCTTCTCGAGGGCGACCTGCGCCGACAATCCCACATAGAGAGCCGATTGCATGACTTACTTCCCGAACCGGATGGACTGAAGTTTCGAGAGAATGTCGGTATCCATGCTGGCCATCGTCGACGCTCCGCCGATCAGGACCAGCGCGGGGTTGGTCGAGTTGTCGCTCGACGCCTGGGTCGCATCCCACATTGCCGCAAAGCGCTGCACGAATTTGGTCACCTTGGTCGGGTCCTGGAAATCGGTGAGCTTGAGCATCTTGTTCAGCATCGTGGCCTGGGCGTCGATATCGGCCGAGCTGACGGTCGACGACAGGCCGAGCGCCGTCTGAACGACCTGCGTCAACGCCTTGTCCGCGAGGATCTGGTAGGCGTTCGTGATCGTCGAGGCCTTGCGCGTGAAATAGAGCGCCAGCCGCAGGCCCTCGTTCTGGTCGCCGGCGTTCTGCTCCATCGTCTGCGTGACGTATTGGGTGGCCGTGCCGGTCGTGGCCTGGGCGGTCTGGGTCGCGTTGCTGCCGAGCGCGGCGAAATTGAAGGCGGCGGCGAACTCCCGGTAGCGGGTGTCGGTGAGCTTGTTGGCGAAGGTGTCCTTGGTCGCGATACCCTCGGTCAGCACCTTGCGCATGAACGCCTTGGCATAGGTCATGTCGCTGAGGCCGTAGGCCTTCATCGCGTAGGAGTAGAGGCGATAGTCCTTCAGGAAATCGTCGATGGTCTTCACCTTGCCGATATTGGCAAGGAAATAATCGGTCTCGCGGCTGACATCCGGCTGCTTCGCGACCTGCGTCAGCGACTTGCCCATGTCCTTGGTCAGTCTGGTGTAGTCCGCGATGGTGGATAGCATGACACGCGCCCCTCTGGCCGCCGTTGCGACATCGTCTCAAGCTGCCGCGAATTGCTTGCGCGAGGCTGGCGACCAGGAAACCAGCTTCGCGCAAGCGTCGACGCATAGATGTTGCCGATGGGATCGGCGATGGAGCGGTGCGTTGGGCAGTTTCGTGGGGATTGTCATCACGGTTGCGGCACTGCTCGGCGGATTCGCCGCCATGGGCGGGCATCTGGCCGTGCTGATGCAGCCGTGGGAGTTCGTGATCATCATGGGCACCGCGGTCGGCACCTTCATCGTGGCCAATCCGTGGAAGGTGGTCGTGGACACCGGGCTGGCGTGCATGCAGGCCATCACCGGCGCGGTGCCCAGTGAACGTTATTATCTCGATTTGCTCGGCGCGCTGCACGCCCTGATGCGCGAACTGCGGGGCAAGGGCCGCAACGAGGTGGAAGCGCATATCGACGATCCCTCGTCCTCGGAGATCTTCAAGGCGTTCCCGAGCGTGCTCGGCGACGCGGCGCTGCTCCAGTTCATCTGCGACTATGTCCGCCTCATCATCATGGGCAACGCGCGCACGCACGAGATCGAGGCGCTGATGGACGAGGAGATCCACACCATCGTGAAGAGCAAGCTCACGCCCTACAACGCGTTGGTCGTGGTGTCCGAGGCGCTGCCGGCGCTCGGCATCGTCGCCGCGGTGCTCGGCGTCATCAAGGCCATGGGCGCGCTCGACCAGTCGCCGAAACTGCTGGGCGGCTTCATCGGCGCCGCCCTGGTCGGCACCTTCGCCGGCATCTTCCTGTCCTACGGCATCATCTCGCCCTTCGCGCTGAAGATAAAGCTGACGCGCGAGAAGCGGTGCCGGCCTTACATCATCGTCAAGCAGACCCTGCTTGCCTTCATGAACGGCGCCATGCCGCAGATCGCGGTGGAGCATGGCCGCAAGATGATCGCGAGCACCGAGCGGCCGTCGATCGACGTGGTGGAAAATGAGACGATCGCCGGGCCCAAGGCGGTCGTTGCCGATGCCGAACCGAAGGCTGCACGCGCATGATGATGGAAGACCTGGACGTCGACCAGCAGAAGCGGCTGCCGAACTACCTGCTCGACGCCGCCGGCATATCGATCGAGCGGATGCCGATGCTCAATGTGATCTTCGATCGCATGGCGGCATCGTGCACCGACAGCCTCCAGCCTATGGCGGGCACGCCCTGCTATTTCTCGGTCAACGGCATCACCAACGACCGCGTCGGTGACATCATCAAGGATTACGAGGCCAACGCGGTCGCCGCCGTGCTCTATGCCGAGCAGTGGGACTCCCGCGTCATCATCATGCTCGACCGCGACTTCGTGTTCACGATGGTCGAGGCGATGTTTGGATCGGACGGCGCCGAGCCGCCGATCGACGTCGAGCGCTCCTTCTCCAACATCGAGCTCCGCCTGGTGCAGGCGCTGTTCGAACGTTTCGCCAAATCGCTGCAATCGGCCTTTGCCGGCACGTCCGAGGTGACCTTCCGCCTCGAGCGGGTTGAGACCGCCATGGCATCGCTGGCGATCGGGCGGAGCGGCAACATGTCGATCTGCGCGAACATCATGTTGCAGGCGCTTTATCGCGGCGGCCAAATGTTCCTCATTATTCCGCACTCGGCGCTCAATCCGTTGCGGCAGAAGCTCGCCCACGTCGTCGTCAGCGACGGTCGCGCGGCCGATCCGCACTGGCGTGAGCAGATGGAGAGCGAGGTCCACCGGACCGAGGTGACGCTGAGTGCGGTGCTCGACGAGAAGATGCTGTCCCTCGGCGACGTCGTGAAGTTCCACGTCGGGCAGGTGCTCGAGCTTGAGGCCACGCCGCGCACGCTGGCCCGGCTCGAAAGCAACAACCAGGTGCTGTTCTGGTGCCAGATCGGCCAGCTTGATGGCTACTATGCCATGCAGGTGGCAGATCCCGTCGATCAGAAACGGGAGTTCGTCGATGATATCCTATCTCGTTGATGCCGTGCTGCTGATCGCGCTTGCCTTCACCAGCATGCGGGTGACCCGGATGCACCGTGAGCTGGCGCGGTTGCGCAGCTATCAGGGCGAATTCTCGACGATCGTCCATGAGACGGCCGGCGCGTTCGATACGGTGATTACCGCGGCGCACGATTCCACGGCCAATCTCGGGCGGCTCGCCAACGTTCTCGGCACAAAGATCGATCAGGCGCATGAGGCGATCGCCGCGCTGGACGCGCGGCGTGGGCTCGCTGCGGCCAAGGGCTGTGTCGACGCGGACAAGCATTGAGGCGGGGGCCATAGTGCGGACGTCACCTGACGTCGACGCGCAGGCAGGGGGATGATCCTGGAGCGGCGCTCCGGGAGCGGATTACCAAGAGGCGATACCAGATGGCGCAACCTTTCGACTATGAGTCTTCCAATCGAGCATCGGCCTCCGGGGAGGGGCACACCGACGCGTCCTCGCTGGAGAGGCTGGCGGAGATCGCCGCGCGCACGGCGGAAGAGACCGGCAAGTTCGCCAACGTCGACGCGATCCTGCGCATTCCCGTCACCATGCAGGTGGTGCTCGGCTCGGCGACCATCCCGGTGGCGAATCTGATGAAGCTCGGCCGCGGCGCCGTGGTGCCGCTGGATCACCGGGTGGGCGAACCCGTCGACGTCGTGGTCAACGGCCGGATCGTGGCCCGCGGCGAGGTCGTCGTCGTTGAAGAGGACAACTCCCGCTTCGGCGTCTCGCTCACGGAGATCGTTGGACCGCTGGGGCAGGGTGATACCTGACCATGGCGGCACAGGTCGGCATCGCTCCCGTCAAGCAGCGAGGCGTTGCCACGCTGGGCGGAACGGAAAAGGTCGCGGCGCTTCTGCTTGCCATGGGCCGGCAGGCGGCCGCGAGCGTGCTTCAGCAATTCGAGCCGCAAGAGATCCGCATCGTCACCAAGGCTGCGGCGGAGCTTCGGCCGATCACCGCGCAGGAGCTGGAGGGGATCGTCGAGGAGTTCGCCCAGCAGTTCTCGATGGGCGCGAACATCCTCGGTACCCTCGGCGGCCTTGAAGCCGTGCTCGGGGACGTGCTTCCGGCGGAGCAGGTTTCACAGATCATGTCGGATCTGCTCGGCAATTCCAGCCGCTCGGTCTGGGATCGTGTGTCGTCGGTGTCGGAAAACTCGCTTGCGAGCTATCTGACCAAGGAGCATCCGCAGACGGCCGCGCTGATCCTGTCCAAGGTGAAGCCGGCCTGCGCCGCGAAGGTCATGAGCCAGCTTCCCTCGAGCCTGCGCAACGAGCTGATGCGGCGCGTGCTCAGCCTCAAGCCGATCGTCGACGATGCGATGCGCATCATCGAGAAGACGCTGCATGAAGACCTGACCCTGAACTTCGCCCGCAATCTCGGCGCTGACACCTATGCCCGCGTCGCCGACATCATCAACAAGATGGAGCGCGGCCACATCGAGGATATGCTGAAGAGCCTGTCGGAGAAGCGGCCGAAATCGGCGGAAGTGCTGAAAGAGCTGTTGTTCACATTCGACGACGTCGTGAACCTGACGCCAAAGGCGCGCACTATGATCTTCGATCAGGTGCCGACCGATCGGATCGTCATCGCACTGAAGGGAACCGACAAGAACTTCCGCGAGCTGATCCTGTCCTCGGTCGCCTCGCGCGTCCGCCGCGTCGTCGAGCACGAACTCGCCATCGGCGAGCCGTCGAACCAGCGTGACGTGCTGGAGGCGCGCCGCGTGATCACCGACCTTGCGCTCGAGCTCGCGGAGAAGGGCGAAATCGAGCTCAACCCCGAGCAAGAGGATGAGCTGGTCTTCCGCTGACCGCTGAACAGGCATGGCAGAAACATCCGACCAGGAGAGCAAGACAGAAGAGCCGACCGAGAAGAAAGTCCGCGATGCGCTCGAACAGGGCCAGATTCCGGTCTCTCGGGAGGCGTCGATCTTCGCTTCCATGGCGGCGTTGATGGTGATCCAGGCGTTCCTGATCGGCCAGGGCGTGCAGCAGCTGACGCCGACCCTGAAGAGTTTCCTCGACGATCCCGACGGCTTCCCCCTCGGCACCGCAGCGGACGCGCAAAACCTCCTCACCGTGGTCGGCCTCCAGGCGATGCGCTTCCTGATCCCGCTGGTGGTGATCCTCGTCGTGTTCGGGCTTGCGGCCTCGCTGCTGCAAAACGCGCCGCGCCTGGTGCTGGAGCGTATCCAGCCGAACTTTTCCCGTATTTCTCCCGCCAGCGGCTGGAGCCGGCTATTCGGAACGCAGGGACTCGTGGAATTCGCCAAGTCACTGTTCAAACTCGTCTCCGTGGGCCTCGTCGTCGGCTTCGTGCTGCGCTCGTCCGAGGCCAAAGCGTTCGAGGCGATGTACACCGATCCGGTGGCGCTGCCGGAGATGATTCTCACCATCGCCATGCGGATCGTCTCGGCGATCTGCATCGCGACGATCGTTTTGGTCGCGATCGACCTCGCCTGGGCGCGGTTCCACTGGCGGCGCGAGCTGCGCATGACCCGGCAGGAGATCAAGGACGAGCACAAGCAGGCGGAGGGCGATCCGCTGATCAAGGCCCGCCTGCGCTCGCTCGCACGTGACCGGTCACGGCAGCGAATGATCGCCTCAGCGTCTCGGGCGACGCTGGTGATCGCGAATCCGACGCACTTTGCGGTGGCGCTGCGCTACAAGCGCGACGAAAATCCTGCGCCGCTGGTGCTCGCCAAGGGCATGGACGGGATCGCTCTCAAGATTCGCGAGGTCGCCGAGGAGAACAGGATTCCGGTGATCGAGAACAAGGCGCTGGCGCGCGCGCTCTACGATGCGGTGCAGGTCGATCAGGTGATCCCGCCCGAATTCTTCCGGCCCGTCGCCGAGATCATCTACTTCCTCCAGTCGAAGCAGTCGCCGCGGCCTGAGAAGGTTCAGTAGATTTCCGAGGACAGCGTTCTCCGCGTCAGCCTGGGGAAAGCTTGCAGCCCTAAGGTCCTCCCGAATAGACCAGAATGGGACTGTCGTGGGACCGCTTTATCTCTTCGAACTCGCATCATCGCAGGCGCGCTGGCTCGAGCTCCGTCAGTCGACCATCGCCACCAACGTCGCCAACGCCAATACGCCGGGCTTCAGGGCGCGCGACGTCGAGCCTTTCAATAAGGTGCTCGACGGAACGCCGGTGCGGCTTGCGATGACGTCGCCCTCGCACATGCAGCTCAGCGCGGCCGAGACCGACACGCGCGCGACCGCGAAAAAGGATAGCTGGGACGTGGTTCACTCCGGCAACTCCGTGAGCCTCGAGCAGGAAATGATCAAGGGCAGCGATGTCAATCGCGACTACTCGATGAATTCCGCGATCGTGCGGTCGTTTCACCGCATGTTGCTGTCGAGCACGAAGACCTGAGGTGAACTGACATGCTGGACTCTCTGAGCGCCTCACTGACGGTCGCAAGCTCCGGACTCGAAGCGCAGTCGACGCGCATGCGCATCGTCTCGGAAAACCTCGCGAACGCGAGTTCGACGGGGCGCACCGCCGGCGCCGATCCGTATCAGCGCAAGACGATCACCTTCGATGCCGCAATGGACCGTGCTTCGGGCGTGCAGCTTGCGAAGGTCAAGGAAATCGGTGTCGATACCACGCCGTATCGCGTGGAGTACGATCCGGGGCATCCCGCCGCCGACAAGGCCGGCTACGTCAAGCTGCCCAACGTCAACATGATGATCGAGATGGCCGACATGCGCGAGGTCAACCGGTCGTATGAAGCCAATCTCCAGGTCGTGAAGCAGGTGAGATCGATGCTGGGCATGACCATCGATCTCCTGAGGAGCTGACAATGCTTGAGGCGATTTCATCCACGGCGATTTCCGCAGGCCAGGCGGCGAGCCGCGCGACCGAGACGCAGGCCATCTCGCCCGCGGCCACCGCGATCCAGTCCGGAGATGACGTCGGCTTCGATTCGGTGATGAAGCAGGTGACGACGGACGCGATCGGTACGCTGAAGGCGGGCGAAGCCGCGTCGATCTCGGCGATGCAGGGCAAGGAATCGACGCGGCGCGTCGTCGAGGCGCTGATGTCGGCCGAGCAGGCCTTGCAGACGGCGGTCGCGGTTCGCGACAAGGTCGTGCAGGCGTATCAAGAAGTCGTTCGTATGTCGATTTGATCTGAAGGAGTGACGCTGTGAAATCGCTCGCCATTGCGGCCACGGGCATGAATGCCCAGCAGACCAATATCGAAGTCATCGCGAACAACATCGCCAATATCAACTCGACGTCGTACAAGCGGGCGCGCGCGGAATTCACCGATCTGTTCTACCAGATGGACCGCGTGCAGGGCGTCTCGAACGTCTCGGGTTCGTCACCGATCCCGGAGGGCGCAAATCTCGGCCTCGGTGTCAAGTCGGCGGCCATCCGCAAGCTGCACATCCAGGGCGCGCTCACGCAGACCGGTAACCCCTACGACCTGGCGATCAACGGTCGGGGCTGGTTTCAGGTGTTGGGTCCGAACAACGAGGTGCAATATACCCGCGCAGGTTCGTTCAACACCAATGCCAATGGTCAGCTCGTCACGATCGACGGCTACCTGCTGGATCCCGCAATCACGGTGCCACAGGGAACGGTCCAGGTTACGGTCAACCAGACCGGACAGGTGTTTGCCAAGCTGGATACGGCAATCAATCCTCAGCAGATCGGCCAGCTCAACCTCGCCAACTTCGCCAACGAAGCGGGCCTCGAACCGCTGGGCAGCAATCTCTATCGCGAGACCACGGCGTCCGGCACGCCCGTCGTCGGGCTGCCGGGCGATGCCGGCTATGGCAAGATCAACCAGCAGTATCTCGAGGCCTCGAACGTCGATCCCGTCAAGGAAATCACCGAGCTGATCTCCGCCCAGCGCGCCTATGAGATGAATGCCAAGGTCATCCAGGCCTCGGATGAGATGGCCTCGACTGTCTCGAAAGGCCTTCGCTAGTTCCGGTGTGTCCATGTTGAACAGGGTGGGCTTGATCATCCGCGGGTTGGCCGCCGCGCTGCTGGTTCTCGCTTCTGCGCATATGGCGGCGGCAGAGGAGCGGCGGCTTCCCGTGCCGGCCGTGTCGATCCGCGTCGGCGAGGTGATCAGGGACGATATGATCACGGAACGCGCCTTCGCGCCCAATCTGCTTGGCGTCGCCATGTTCATCGAGGGACGTCAGGTCCTGGTCGGACGCATGGCGCGGCGCACGCTGCTTCCCGGCCAACCGATCCCCACCAACGCGGTCGAGGATCCCTGGACCGTCGCTCGCGGCGCCATGGTCAAGGTCGTCGTCGAGGACAGCGGCCTGTCGATCGTGACGTACGGCTCGGCGATGCAGTCGGGCGCGGCCGGTGCGCTCATCCCGGTCCGAAACACCGACACCGGTGTGATCATCAGGGGCATCGTCCAACCGGACGGTACCGTCAAGGTCGTGGACGGATCATGATCAGGCTGCTGTTTGCGCTCGTCCTCATCGTCTCCGCGGCTGGCGCCCAGGCTGCCGTCCGCATCAAGGACATCGCGGACATCAAGGGATTGCGCGAAAACCAGATCGTGGGCTACGGCCTCGTCATCGGCCTGAACGGTACCGGCGACACGCTGCGCAACGCGCCGTTCACGGAGCAGTCGCTCCAGTCGATGCTCGAGAACATGGGCATCAACGTCAGGAACGAGGCCACCAGCACGAACAACCCCGCGCGGCCGACGACGCTGCGCACGCGCAACGTCGCCGCCGTGATGGTGACTGCGGACTTGCCGCCCTCGATCGCACCAGGCGAACGAATGGACGTGACCGTGTCATCGCTCGGCGATGCGACCTCGTTGCTCGGCGGCACGCTGGTGATGACGTCGCTGCGCGCCGCCGACGGCGCTGTCTATGCGGTGGCCCAGGGGGCCGTCACCGTCGCCGGCTACAGCGTGGGCGGCCAAGCGCAGAATGTCAGCCAGGGCACGCCGACCGCGGGACGCATCCCGAATGGTGCGCTGGTCGAGCGGGAAGTGCAGGGAAGTCTCCATGAAATGGAGTTCCTGGTGCTCGAGCTGAAGAACCCCGATTTCGTCACCGCAACGCGAATCCTCGATGCCATCAACCGCTACGCCGGCGGCCGCTATCGCGCGCAGATCGCCTTCGAGCGTGACTTCCGGACCATCGTGCTGTCCAAGCCGCGCTACATCGGTCCGGTGCGCTTTCTCGCCGAGATCGGTGAGCTGACCGTGGAGCCGGACACGCCGGCGCGGGTGGTGATCAACGAACGCACCGGCACGGTGGTGATCGGACGCGACGTGAGGATCTCGACGGTGGCGGTGACGCACGGCAATCTGACGGTACGCGTCACGGAGATGCCCGTGGTGTCGCAGCCGGCGCCGTTCTCGAAGGGGCAGACGGTCGTCGTTCCCCAGACCATCGTCGAGGCCAACGAGGCCGGTGCGCAGGTTGCGATTCTGAGCGGCGTCGACCTCCAGCGCCTGGTACGCGGGTTGAATCAGATCGGACTGAAGCCATCCGGCATCATCGCCATTCTCCAGGCGATCAAGACGGCCGGCGCGCTCCAGGCCGATGTCATCGTCCAATGAAGCATAAGCGTCGTGCAAGCTTGGTCGCTCAATGCTCTCATCTCGACCGAGAATCGCACGCCGCCCGATGCTGAAGCTGGATCACAAAGCACAAGTCCTCCTCCTGATCGCGGCCTCAGCGCTCGTGGGCGCTTCACCCGTGCTGGCGCTGGATGAGGCGAAGTCGTCAAAACCGCTCAACCTGCTCTCCTTCGCACGGGCGCGTGCCCCCGGTCCCCAGAAGCCGCACGCACCGGTCGCATCATTCCCGAGCGATACTGCGCCCGTCAGGGCAACGGCCTGGGCCGCGGAAGACACCGGGCCCGCGGTCACCGGCGCGGTGCCTGCTCCCGAGACTGCACCACCGCCATCGGCACCTGCGTCCGCGCCCGTGCGCCCGGCCAAGCCCGGCAGTGTCACCGCGCCGCCGAAACCGGCTTCGCCGGCTGCGGCCGCGCCTTTGGACAACGAGGTCGCGCTATTCTGCAGCAACGTCGCAGATCCGGCCGTCGACGCAAGGCTGGCCTGGCAGCTGAAGGAGCTGGAGAAAGCCGAGACCCAGCTCCGCGAGCGGATAGCGGAGGTCGAGGCCAAGCGCGCCGAGTACGAGCAGTGGATGGCCCTGCGCGACGAGTTCCTGAAGAAGGCCGAAGCGAGCGTTGTCGAAATCTATTCGCGGATGAAGCCGGAAGCTGCGGCCACCCAGATCGCGGGCATGGCGGACGAGACGGCCGCGGCGGTCCTCGCCAAGCTCAGCCCGAGGAGCTCGAGCGCGATCTTCAATGAGATGGATTCGGCTCGCGCGGCGCATCTCGCCGACCTGCTCGGCGGAATGCGTCGTGTCGATGACGGAAAGACGAGTAAATGAAGAAGCCGATCCTCATCCTGTCGCTCGTATTCCTTGCCGGATGCTCCCATGATCCGGCCGAGGTCCTGCTCGGTCCGCAAATGTCGCCCGTCGGTAGCGGCCTGAGGGCGCCGGCCGATCCTATCCCGGTGACGCCCCGCCTGCGCACGCCCGTCAGCTATCGCTCGACCTGGGACGACGGCACCGATCTCTACCGCGACCCGCGCGCCCGGCGCGTCGGCGACGTGGTGACGGTGATCATCTCGATGCAGGACAAGGCCAAGCTCGACAACAAGACGGACCGTTCGCGCGACTCGCAGATCAAGTTCGGCCTCGACTGGCTGATGGATGTTGCGGGATGGAACGACAAAGGCCAGACCAACGCCAACCTCAGCACCAACACCCAGATCAAGGGCAACGGCCAGATCGATCGCACCGAGGACATCAAGCTGTCCATCGCCGCCATCGTCACTGACGTATTGCCGAACGGCAATATGATGATCAGCGGGTCGCAGGAGTTTCGCGTCAACACGGAGATGCGCGTCCTCAATGTCGGCGGCATCGTGCGGCCGCGCGACATCTCGCGCGCCAACACGATCTCCTACGACAAGATCGCCGAGGCGCGCGTGTCCTATGGCGGCCGCGGAAATCTGTCTGATGTGCAGCAGCCTGGATGGGGACATCGGGTCTATGACGCCGTGGCGCCATTCTGACGCTGAGGCAGACCGGACCGCATCGTGGGGGCAGGGAACTTCATGCGCCTGATTGCAGCCATCGTGACCTTGACCCTGATCGCGATCGGCGCCGGCGCGGTCGCGGGTCTGCATCTTCTCGCGACAGCCGAACGCGTCGCCGACGCCAAAAAGAGCGCCACCCCGCCGCCGATCGCGTCGAGCTACGCCGGCAGTGCGCGGCTCAGGAAGCTGTCCCCGATCGTGACCAATCTCGCCGCGCCGGCCAACAACTGGGCGCGTATCGAAGCCTCCATGGTGACCGACAGCATGAGTGACGAAGACGCCGGTATTCTGGCCGCCCACATCAGCGAGGACATCGTCACCTATTTGCGATCGGCTTCGGCCTCGCAGTTCGAAGGCTCCCGCGGCCTCCAGCATCTCCGCGACGATCTCGCCGAGCGCGCCAACATCAGGTCGTCCGGCAAGGTCCGCGAGTTGATCATTGAGACGTTGGTGATCCAGTGAGAGTGAGAGTTCTGCTGCTCGCGTTGCTGCTGATCGTCCTGCCCGAGGTGGCGTTCGCCCAGATTCCGGACCTGAACTCGCTGTTGCCGCCGGGGAACGGCTCGACCAGCGGCCGGATCATCCAGCTGATGGCGCTGATCACGGTGCTCTCGGTGGCGCCGGGGCTGCTCATCATGGTGACGAGCTTCACGCGATTTGCCGTCGCGCTGTCGTTCCTGCGGGCCGGTCTCGGTCTGCAGACCACGCCGGCGAACCTGGTCCTGATCAGCCTGGCGCTGTTCATGACGTTCTACGTCATGGCCCCGACCTTCGACCGGGCCTGGGAGACCGGTGTCCAGCCGCTGATGAAGAACGAGATCTCGGAGGAGGAAGCCTATTTGCGGATCACCGATCCGTTCCGCGAATTCATGCTGGCCCATGTCCGCGAGAAGGACCTTCAGACCTTCGAGGCGCTCGCAGCGGAAAGCTTCCGCAAGAAGTTCGACGACAAGCGCATTGACATGCGCGTTATCATTCCGGCCTTCATGATCTCCGAGCTGCGGCGCTCGTTCGAGATCGGGTTTCTCATCATCCTGCCGTTCCTCGTCATCGATATGATCGTGGCGACGCTCACCATGTCGATGGGCATGATGATGATGCCGCCGACGATCCTCGCGCTGCCGTTCAAGATGCTGTTCTTCGTGCTGATCGACGGCTGGAATCTGCTGGCCTCCGGACTGGTTCGGTCGTTCTCTTAGCGGCCGCGATCGCCGGCCGACCGGCTGGTTATGGTTAGCGAGACGTACTGGCTTATGGTTAGCACGGAGTAATATTAACCATATGATATTGCTGCGAAATTCAAGCCGGCCTTAATCTGGAAGCAAGATTCGACGTGCTAGCAATGCGGCACGGCGGGTTGGACCCCACCCACATCAGTCCAAAGGCATGATGCCGCCCCTCCGTACCGGTGAAAGCCCGGTATGTCCCCTCGTGAAAAATGTAACGCGTACATAAAGGGACATTCGCAATGTCAAGCCTGCTTACGAACTCGACCGCCATGACTGCGCTCCAGACCCTGCGGTCTGTGAGCTCGCAGCTCTCCACCACGCAGACCCGGATCTCCACCGGCCAGCGCGTCTCGACCGCTTCGGACAACGCCGCCTACTGGTCGATTGCGACGTCGATGCGCTCCGACAACGCCGCGCTCTCCGCGGTCTCCGACTCGCTCGGTCTGTCGGCTGCGACCGTCGACACGCAGTACACCGCTCTGACCTCGACTATCGGTGACAAGGACTCCGGTCTGACCAAGCTCCAGTCGCTGCTGGTCGAAGCCAAGACCGCCGGTATCGACCGCACCAAGATCCAGGCAGACATCACTCAGATCCAGCTGCAGATGAAGAGCACGGCCAATGCCGCGACCTTCAACGGAATTAACTGGCTGAGCACGACGGCCACCACACCGGCGACCTTCAGCCTCGTGTCGTCGTACTCTCGTGTCGGCAGCACGCCCACCACCGGTTCCATCACAGTGACGACCGCCAACTACTCGCTCTATACGAGCACCCAGAGCGGCATCCTCGACACGCAGACCGCCGGTGTGTCGGTCGACAACATGTCGATCTCCGCGCTGACCGACTCGGCAGCTGACCAGACCACGCTCGATGGCTACATCGCGCAGGTCACCGCTGCGATCAACTCGGTGGCGTCGGCCGCCGCCAATCTCGGTGCCGTCAAGAACCGTATCTCGACCAACACGAATTTCGTGAAGTCGCTTATGGACTCCGTGGACCGCGGTGTCGGCCAGCTCGTCGACGCCGACATGAACCAGGAGTCCACGCGCCTGGCGGCCCTCCAGGTCCAGCAG
This sequence comes from Bradyrhizobium centrolobii, assembly GCF_001641635.1. Classification (GTDB taxonomy): domain Bacteria; phylum Pseudomonadota; class Alphaproteobacteria; order Rhizobiales; family Xanthobacteraceae; genus Bradyrhizobium; species Bradyrhizobium centrolobii. Next base: position 114,399 of record NZ_LUUB01000096.1, on the reverse strand, counting down.
CAGCTCGGGGTGCAGGCGCTCTCGATCGCCAACAACAGCAGCCAGAGCATCCTGTCGCTGTTCCGCTAAGTCTTGAACAATCTGGGGAGGGCCGCGCTTCTCGCGAAGCGCGGCCCTTTCGTTTGGCGTGACGTCCCGCGCACGCCGTAATTTCGGCTGGCCCTGTTGCAGTCGGGGCACAGAGCCACAAGCCTCGCACAAGCTTCGCTCGCTAACCTTGCCGTTACGACAGGTTGGGCCTTAACCCGCTTTTCCGGGCGCCCAAAGGCATGACGCCGCCCTGTCGTACCGGTGCAAGCCCGGTATGTCCCCAAACTCAATTCAATCTTCAAAGGGACATCAAAATGGGTTCTAGTCTCCTCACCAACTCGTCTGCAATGACCGCGTTGCAGACCCTCCGCAACGTCAGCTCGCAACTCGCCACCACGCAGAACCGGATCTCCACCGGTCAGCGCGTCTCGACCGCGTCTGACAATGCCGCCTACTGGTCGATCGCGACGTCGATGCGCTCCGACAACGCCGCGCTCTCCGCCGTCTCCGACTCGCTCGGTCTGTCGGCTGCGACCGTCGACACCGAATATACCGCTCTGACCTCGGTTATTGGCGACAAGGACTCCGGCCTGACCAAGCTCCAGGCACTGCTGGTCGAAGCCAAGACCGCGGGTATCGACCGCACCAAGATCCAGGCGGACATCACCCAGATCCAGCAGGATATGAAGCTCAAGGCCAACTCGGCGACCTTCAACGGAATTAACTGGCTGAGCACGACGGCCACCACACCGGCGACCTTCAATCTCGTGTCGTCGTACTCGCGTGTCGGCGGCACGCCCACCATCGGTTCCATCACCGTGACGACCGCCAACTTCTCGCTCTACACCTCGACCACGAGCGGCATCCTGGACACGCAGACCGCCGGCGTGTCGGTCGACAACATGTCCATCGCCGCGCTGACCGACTCGACGGCCGACCAGACCACGCTCGATGGCTACATCGCGCAGGTCACCACTGCGATCAACTCGGTGGCCTCGGCCGCCGCCAATCTCGGTGCCGTCAAGAACCGCATCGCGACCAACACGGAATTCGTGAAGACCCTGATGGACTCCGTGGACCGCGGTGTCGGCCAGCTCGTCGACGCGGACATGAATGCCGAATCGACCCGCCTCCAGGCCCTGCAGACCCAGCAGCAGCTCGGCGTTCAGGCGCTCTCGATCGCCAACCAGAACAGCCAGAGCATCCTGTCGCTGTTCCGCGGCGGTTAAGCAGAAGCATCGAAAACGACCGTGCTCCCTTCGGGAGCACGGTCCCCGCCGTGATTGGCGGATGTGACGGCACAAGACGTGCCTGCAATCGACCTCCTGACGCCAGACTTCATGCAGCACGCCGCAGCCGATCGCGCGGCCATGCGCCCGAGCGCCCGCTTGTTGCCACTGAACTGATTGCGTCACCCAAAGCTCTTGCAAAATTGCAACGCCTCACCCGCGAACTGACACATTCGTGTCCTCGCGCAACCTTCAGACAAGGTTCGCAGCGGAGTGTCCTCTACGTTCGCATTGGTACGAGGTCATATGCTCAGTCGTGCGCAGGTACAGCAACTGCTCAACAATCTGCTGGAGCTTGGGCCGCGACGCCTGATGGCCTTGGGATTGATCGGCTTTGCCGTTCTCGTCACCGTCGTCGGCGGCGCCTATTATCTGAGCCGGCCTGAGTTCGAAACGCTCTACACGGGCCTCACCCGCGAAGACGTGACGCGCATTGGCGCCGCGCTGCGCGAGCAGAACATCGCGTTCGACGTCAACGCGGCGGGGGATGCCATCTCGGTGCGGCCGAGCCAGACCATGCAGGCGCGCATGCTGCTCGCCGAGAAGGGGCTGCCGACCAGCGCCAACTCCGGCTACGAGCTGTTCGACAAGATCGGCTCGCTCGGCCTGACCTCGTTCATGCAGGAAGTCACCAAGCTTCGAGCCCTCGAAGGCGAAATCGCGCGCACAGTGCAGTTGATGAAGGGCGTCAAGGCTGCGCGGGTTCACATCGTGCTGCCGGTGCGCGGCTCGTTCCGTGCGACCCAGCAGCCGCCGTCTGCATCGGTCGTGCTGCGGACCGACGGAGCCATCGAGGCGCGCACGGCGCAGTCGATCCGTCATCTCGTGGCGGCTGCGATTCCCGGCATGAGTCGGGACAAGGTGACGGTGCTGGATGCCGACGGCTCCATGCTGCTTGCCGAGGAGGATGAGGCCAGCGCGGCGCCGACCAAGATGGCGAGCCTGCAGAAGATGGTCGGCGGGATGGTGCAGGAGAACATCCGCAAGGCGCTGACGCCGTATCTTGGCCTCGACAATTTCGAGGTCAGTGTCGCGCCGCAGCTTTCGACCGACAAGCGCCAGATCAACGAGACCGTCTACGATCCGGAGACGCGGGCCGAGCGCTCGGTCCGGAACGTCCGGGAGAAGGAATCCTCGCAGAACGCCGATCGTTCCACGCCGACAACCGTACAGCAGAACCTTCCGGACCAGCAGGTGAATGCCGGCGGCGGCAAGAATTCCAACGAGGAAAAGCAGCGCCGCGAGGACGTGACCAATTTCGAGGTCTCGTCCAAGACGACGACGACGGTCAGTGACGGCTACTCCGTCAAGAAACTCTTCATCGCCGTCCTGATCAATCGTGCACGGCTCGTCGCCGATCTCGGCGACAAGACCAACCAGGCCATCATCGACAGCAAGATCGCCGAGATCAGCCAGCTCGCGGCGACCGCCGGCGGTTTGGACAAGCAGCGCGGCGACCAGATCCAGGTGACGGCGGTCGACTTCATCGAGGGCTCGCGCGAGATAGCGCCGGTGCCGCCGATCGGCTTCGTCGAGATGCTGAACCGGCAGATGGGAAGCTTCATCAACGCGGTGACTATTCTGGCCGTTGCCACGATGCTGGTCTGGTTCGGCCTTCGGCCCGCGGTCAACGGAATCCTCACCCATCGTGCGCAGCAGGAGCAGACCGAAGCCGCAGAGATCGCCGAGCTTGAGGCTGCCGCCGCTCTCGCGCTGCCGGACAGCGAGGAAGCGGAGCTCAACCTGGTCGAAGACCTCGAAGGCAAGATGCAACGCACGCCGCAGAAGCGGCTCGAGCAGATCGTGCGGCTCGATCAGATGCAGGCAGCGGCGATCCTTAAAGACTGGATGCGTCGGGAGGAGGCGGCATGAACGCGGCAATCGGGAAGCTCCTTACGCAGTTCGACTCCAACGGCCGGACCAAGCCGCCCGAGAAGCCAAGAGTGCAGGAGTCGGTGGCGAGGCCGAAGGATGTCCGGCGCGAGCCGCAGCCTCAGGCTCAACCGCAGCCGCAGTCTCCTCCGCCTGCACCGAAGGCCGAGACCCCGCCGGTCAATCTGCTGGATGACGCCTATCGCCGCGGCTACGCCGCAGGTGTTGCCGAAGGCGATGCCAGGCTCGCCGAAGAGCGCGTCCGCAGCGCGATCAGGCTCGGCGAGGAGCGGGCCAAATGGTCCGACCAGCAGGCGGTCGCCATCGTGAATGGCTTTGCCGCGGCTTGCCGGGAGGTTGAAACCAACATCGCCAGCTCCGTTGCGCGCATCCTGCTCCCGTTCCTGACTGACGCGGTTCGCGACAAGGCGGTTGCCGCATTGGTCGAGCAGATCGCGGCACTGACCTCCAATTCACCCGTGCCGGTATTCAAGATCACGGGGCCGGGCGAGCTGCTCGACCTGGTCAGGACGCAGCTCGAAGCGGCCCGCCGAACCGGCATCGAGTACCAGGCCGCCGATACCCTCGAAATCCGCGTCGTCGCCGACCAGACTGTGATCGAGACCCAGATCTCGGCCTGGGCCGGGCGCCTGAAGGACGCGCGCCGGTAACATCAGATGGAAGAGGTCAAGCCAGAGCTCGTCATCATTCGGCGGCGCAGCGCCTTCGAAGATGGGGCACACAAGGGCGGCGTCTGGAAGATCGCTTACGCGGACTTCATGACCGCGATGATGGCGTTCTTCCTGGTCATGTGGCTGCTCAACGCGCTCAACCAGGACCAGAAGCAGGTCGTGGCGAGCTATTTCAACCCGATCAAGCTCGCCGAGAACGCGCCCGCGCCCAAGGGCCTCAAGGATCTCTCCAAGAAGGAACCGACGACGTTTGATGGTCAGGGCGGCAAGCGCCAGCCGGCCGGACCGAGCGAGGAGCGTCGCGGCGATTCGCCGACGGCCGAGAAGCCGCCGTTCTACGAAGAGAAGGTTCTGTTTCGCGATCCCTACGCCACGCTTGCCGAGATCGCGGCCAGCTCGAACCAGGCCTCGGGCCAGCGGCGCGCCGGCGCCTTGAACTCGGCAGAAGAGGACGGCCTCAAGGGCGGCGACGCCTATCGCGATCCGTTCGACCCCGGCTACTGGAAGCTGGCTCCGCAAGCGTCCGAGGACGCGGACCGGATCATCGAGAGCGAGGCCAAGCCGAATGCTTCCGCGCGCGAAAATCCGTCTGGAACAAATCAGGGCGAGCCGCAGCCCGCGCGCCGCGCCAAGGCGGATGATGCCGGCGGAAGCGTGGCGCCGAACGCGGAGGTCTCGTCCGCCAGCATGTCGCCACTGCTGCCGCCAGGACCAGCGCCCACATCACCCGCGCGCGAAGGTAGTGCGCAAGCAAGCGCGCAGGCAAATTCTCAAGCAAACTCCCAAGCCAGCGCTCAGGCCAGCGCCGCGCCGCCGCCCCGTCCGGCCGACGCCGCAAAGGACGCCGACCCGCGCAATCCCGCCCAGACCCAGCAGCCGACCGTCAAGCAGCTCCAGGCAGCGATCGCGGACGCGCTCTCGGACATCAAGGCCGGCGCAGGACCTGTCGCGGAGGTGCGCCAGGTCGAGGAAGGCCTCTTGGTCAGCCTCACTGATGATGCGAGCTTCGGCATGTTCGCTGTCGGCTCGGCCGAGCCGCGTCCCGAGCTCATCCGCGTGATCGACAAGATCGGGCCGCTGCTGACGAAACGCCCCGGCACGATCATCGTCCGTGGCCACACCGACAATCGCCCCTATAAGTCGGACACCTACGACAATTGGCGGCTGTCGACGGCGCGCGCGCAGATGGCCTATTACATGCTGGTGCGCTCTGGGGTCGATGCGCAGCGGATCGAGCATGTCGAAGGCTACGCCGACCGGCGGCCAAAACTCCCGAACGATCCGGCTGCCGCGCAAAACCGCAGGATCGAAATCCTGATCCGGGAGAAGCGTCCTTGATCAGGTCGCGCATCCTAACTGCGCTCGTGATGCTGCAAGCGATCGTCGCGACGGGCGCGCTTGCCGATCCGGCACCGTCGTCGGGCGAGCCGTACGAGCTTGTGCGATCATTGCAGGCGGTGCAGGACGGCATCGCCAACGGCGACACTGCCGCGCATGGCAACCATCTCGCGCTGATCCGGCAGATCGGTGAAAAATTTCTCGCCGCTGACGCGAGCGTGTGGAGCAATCCGCAGAACGGTCAGGCAGTTGTCATCTATCTGCTCAGCGGCGGCGCGCCGCAAGTCGTCCGCAAGTTGCCGCGTGACAAGCTGAACGTCGACGAACGCCTGTTCAACGGTGCGCTGGCCTATGTCGAGGGGCGGCAGGACGAGGCCCGGGAGCTGCTCAAGGACTTCAGGCCGCGCGCGATCCCGTCGAGCATGGCCGGACAGGTCGCGCTGGTGCAGGGTGCGCTGCTCGCGCACTCCGATGCGTCGGTGGCGATCGAGCGACTCGACGACGCGCGCCTCTTGCTGCCCGGCACGCTGGTGGAGGAGGCGGCGCTGCGGCGCGAGATCCTCCTGGTCGGGCAGGCGGAGGATTTCGACAAGTTCGAGTTCCTGACGCTCGCCTATATCCGCCACTATCGCAACTCCATCTATGCCGGCGATTTCTGGCAGCGCTTCTCCTCGGGCCTGACGCAGTCGAGCCTCGCACTGGACGAGCGCCGCTTTGCGCGGATCGTCGCCCTGCTGGAGCAGATCGACCGATCGAGCCGCCTCAAGCTCTATTTGGTGATCGCGCGCGCCGGACTCGTACGCGGCCGGCTTGCCGTGACCCGGCTTGCCGGCGAGCGGGCGTTGGCGCTCAGTCCGGACATCGGAGCAGATCGAGAACGCGCCCACTTCTTCCGTGGTGCGGCCCGTGTGCTCACCGACGAATATGACGGCGGCCTCGCCGAGCTGAAGGCGCTCGACAGGTCGAAGCTGCCCGAACGCGACGTTCTGCTTTTGAATGCAACGCTCCAGCTCGCCCTCGATGTCCGCAAGCCGATTCTGGGCCCGTCCGCCGATGTCGCCGCCGACAAGCCGCCGCCCACTCCGGCGCGTCTCGATCTCGCCTCGTCGACCGCGACGCTTGCGCGCGCCCGGAAGCAGCTCGGCGAGCTGGATCTTCTCACCAAGGATCGCCGTCCATGACCAAGCTCAACGGAACCTCCGGACAGCTTTTTGCCGGACTCGCCGAAAGCATCAATACGCGCGGCGCGACCCGCTCTGCCAAGAGCACCGCGGCGAAGTCGACCGAGGATTCGTCGTTTCACGATCTGCTCCACACCGTCTCGAATCTGGCGAAACGAGCGTTGAACGACCAGGGCACCGACGGGGCCGGAAAGGCGGGACCGCTGCGCGCGCGCCTGACGCAACCGACCGAGCACGACAAGCCGAGGGACGGGACGGTGCATGAACGCACCGAGGCCGCCGAGGAGCCCACATCGTCCGACAAGTCGGCGGATAAGTCGTCGAACAAGAGTTCGATCGATCAGGTCGCGAAGGTGGAGGTCGACAGCCGGTTGAGCCTTCTCACGGCCGTTGGGCAGGAGCTCGCTGCCGCGCCCGCGATGAAGCCGTCGACCCAACTGCCGTCGGGCGACAAGAAAGACACGTCAGCGCGAGACGAGCGATCCTCCGCCCCGGGGCGCGACGTTCAGAGTGCGAGCATGGCGAAGGCGACAACGTCCGATCTCGCTCCGTCTGCCGCGACTCCATCCGGCACGCGCTCGCTGGTGGCGGCTTCGCAGGCGACATCACTGCAAGGCAGCGAGGTTCCGCCGAAAGCAATGCCCACCGCGCCCGGCTTCGAAGCCGTTACGGCTAATGTGGAACGCGCTGCAAAGGCATCGGCGCGGGACGTGTTGCCCGAGGCGACCAAGGTCACGGTGGTTCAGCAGGAGACCCATCTGCCGCCCGTGCCGCAATTCAGCGCGACCCAGCAGGTCGCGAACGCGGTCGTGTCGGAGCTGAAGAGTTCGCCCGCGGCATCGACATCCGCAGCGCCGGACCTCGCGGCGTCCCAGAGCAATGCACCCGATCAGCCGCTGAAGATCCTGACCATCAATCTCGAGCCTCCCGCGCTCGGTAACGTCACCGTGCGGCTTCGCCTGGTCGGCACGGAGGTGTCCGTCCATCTCGCCGCAGAACGCAAGGATACGAGCCAGATGCTGGATCAGCAGCGCGACTCGATCCGCGAACTCATGCAGTCGGCGGGGTACGTCGCCGATGTCGCGCCGGTCCAGCATGGTTCGCTCGATGGATTCCAGGCGGGCTCCGGCCAGTCGCAATCGCAGCTTTCGGGACAACAACAGTCGCCGCAGTCGCAGAGCGCCTTCAACGGCTCCAGCACGTCGTCCGGTCAATCCGAGGGCGGAGCGAGGCAGGACCGGCAGGAGCGCCAACCCAATCAGGAGACGCGTCATGACCAGGACGTGGCGCCGCAGATTCGTCGCGGCCCTGTTTATCTGTAGCGCGGGCGCAGCCGAGGCGGCGACCGACAACGCGCGCTCTTGCGAGCGCGAAATGGCGCGTGCGGCCCAGCAGCACGGAATTCCGCTCGGCATTCTCTATGCCATCGGTCTGACTGAGACCGGCCGTCGCGGCGCGCTCTACCCCTATGCGCTGGGCGCAGAGGGACAGACCGTGTTCGCCAAGGACATGGATGATGCGATCTCGAATTTCGAGGCGATGCGGCACAAGGGGATCAAGCTGATCGATCTCGGCTGCATGCAGATCAACCATCACTATCACGGCGACAAGTTCGCTTCGGTGCGGGCGATGTTCGATCCCGCCAAGAACGTCGACTACGCCGCGCGCTTTCTGAAAGAACTGAAGCTGCGCGAGGGAAGCTGGACCATGGCGGTCGCGCGCTACAATGCAGGACCCAACAACCAGCCGGCGCAGAAGCGCTACGTCTGTCACATCGTCGCTCATCTCATCTCCAGCGGCTTCGGTGCGTGGACCGATAAGGCGCGCTCGTTCTGTCAGCCCAAGACTACCTGAAATGACAACATGAAGTTGTGCATCGCCAATTGCCATCAGCCCCGCGCAAGCAAGAACCCTCATTGTAACGACAACCTACCAAAGGAGCCCAATCCATGAGCCTGTATGGTGTGATGCGCACCGGCGTTTCCGGGATGAATGCGCAGTCCAACAAGCTGTCGACGGTCTCGGACAACATCGCGAACGTCAACACGGTCGGCTACAAGCGGGCTTCGACGGAGTTCTCCTCGCTGATACTGAAGAGCGGCTCCGGCAATTATGATTCCGGCGCGGTCGAGACCACGGTCCGCTACGCCATCTCCGATGCCGGCAACTACCAGTTCACGACCTCGACGACGGATCTCGCGGTCCAGGGCAACGGCTTCTTCGTCGTGCAGGATGCGAACGGCAACAACTTCCTGACCCGCGCAGGCGCCTTCGTGCCCGACAGCACGGGTAACCTCGTCAATGCCGCCGGCTTCCAGCTGATGGGCTACAACATCGCGAACGGTGCCGTGCCCAACGTCGCCGCCAATGGCTTCGGCGGCCTCCAGGTCATCAACGTCAACCAGATGGCGCTCCAGGCTTCGGCCTCGACCAAGGCGACGGTCGCCGCCAATCTGGCTCCTGCTCCGAGCGCGGCCAATCTGACGGCCCCGGCCGGACCGGCCAATTATACGTCCAAGACGTCCATGGTGACCTACGACAATATCGGCAATCCCGTGACGCTCGACGTCTATCTTGCCCAGACCGCGACGGATACCTGGGATATCCAGGTCTACCAGGGAGGGTCGCTGCTTCCACCGACCGGCCCCAGTACCACGTTCACCTTCGACACGACGGCCGCCGGCAAGGGTGCGCTGGCCGCGGCGAGCACGAAGTCGCTTTCGTTTAACGTTCCCAGTGCCGGCGGTTCGACTTACCCCTTCACAATGGACCTCTCGGCCATGACGCAGGTCGCCTCCGCTTTCGACTTCAAGGCGACGGTTGACGGTAACGCTCCATCTGCGGTCGAGAAGGTCAACATCGACGACAAGGGCGTGGTCACCGCCGTCCTGAAGAACGGCACCGAGCTGCCGAGCTTTCAGATCGCGCTCGCCACTGTTCCGAGCCCGGACCATCTGACCCCTGAAGTCGGCAATGTCTATTCGCCGAACCTGGATTCCGGAAACGTCCAGGTCGGCCTCGCCGGCCAGGGCGGCCTCGGCACCATCAAATCCGGCGCGCTGGAAGACTCCAACGTCGATCTCGCCGACGAATTGACCTCGATGATCGAGGCGCAGCGCGGCTTCACCGCGAACTCGAAATCGTTCCAGACCGGCGCCGACTTGCTGGACGTGGTCGTCAACCTGAAGCGCTGAGTCCTGCAGCGCTGGTCCCCGGCAAGAGCAAATCATGAATCTCACCGCCGCTCTCGAATCCGCTCGCTCCTCGCTGATGGCGTCGGGCATCCAGTCGTCGGTCGTCTCGCGCAACATCGCCGGTGCCAGCTCCGCCGGCTATTCGCGCAAGATTGCCGTGTTGGACAACCTCCCCGGGACCGGTGTCTATGTGGCGGCGATCCAGCGCGCCGCCAGCTCGGGTCTCTACAACAACGTCCTGATCGCGACCTCGTCGTCGGCCAAGCAGACCGCGATCTATGACGGTCTCCAGAAGATCGCATCTGCCACGGTGGACGATCCGGAGCTCGACCAGTCGCCGACGGCGCAGCTCAATGCGCTGAAGCAGGCGCTCCAGCAATATGCCAACGCCCCGGACAACACCACGCTGGCGCAGGCGGCGGTCACGTCCGCCAAGGACATGGCGACCGCACTCAACCAGGCGACCCAGACCGTGCAGTCGGTCCGTGAGGGCGCGGATGCCGACATGAAGACGTCGGTTCAGAACATCAACCGGTTGCTCTCTCAGTTCCAGACCGTGAACACCGCGATCGTGAAGGGCACGATCTCCGGCGACGACATCACCGACTACCTCGACCAGCGCGACAGCATCGTCTCGCAGCTGTCGCAGGAGCTCGGCGTCACGATGTCGATCCGTACCAATGGAGACGCGGCGCTCTACACCGACAGCGGCGCCGTCCTGTTCGACAAGACGGCGCGTACGGTGAGCTTCACGTCCACCAACGTCTATACGGCCGGCACGACGGGCAATGCGGTCTATATCGACGGCGTGCCGGTGACCGGCGCCAATTCGGTGATGCCGCTGAAGTCGGGCAAGCTCGCGGGCCTCGCTCAGCTGCGCGACCAGGACACCGTCACCTATCAGAGCCAGCTCGATGAAATCGCGCGCGGACTGATCAATACTTTCAGGGAAAGCGATCAATCGGGCGCGTCGCTGCCCGACGTTCCCGGTCTCTTCACCTATCCCGGCGCGCCGGCGATGCCCGCGAGCGCCACCGTCTCGGTGGGGCTTGCCGGCGCGATCTCGGTTGCCGCATCGGTCGATCCGGCCCAGGGCGGCAACCCCAATCTGCTGCGCGACGGCGCGATCAGCGGCAACGTCGCATACCAATACAACACCGCCGGCAACGCCGGCTACTCGGCCCGGCTGCAGCAGCTCATCGGCGGCATGGATGCGTCGCAGCCGTTCGATGCAACCACGCAGGGCAAGCCGAGCGGCAGCTTGATCGACTTTGCGTCGTCGTCGACGAGCTGGATCGAAAACCAGCGCAAGACTGCGGACTCCAACGTGACCTACCAGAAAACGCTGCTCGACCGCAGCACCGCGGCGCTTTCCAACGTCGCCGGCGTCAACATGGACGACGAGATGTCCCTGATGCTTCAGGTCGAGCGCACCTATTCGGCGTCGTCGAAGATCATTTCGACCGTCGACGAAATGCTGCAGAGCCTGCTGGCTGCCGTGGGGAACTAAGTCATGATGAGCGCGAACTACATCTCGACCCTGATGCTGTCTTCGTCGTTGAGGTCCTCGATCACGAACAACCAGGCTGCGCTGAGCAAGGCGTCGAAGGAGGCGACCACCGGCCGCTTCGCCGATGTCGGCCTCGAGCTTGGTGCCACGACGGGAGGCGACCTCACCTTGCGGGCGGATATGAGCTTCGCCGATCAGCTCGTCGATACCAACGGGCTCGTCTCGGGACGTCTGGCCGTGACCCAGGACCGCATCACCCAGCTCAGCAAGACTGCAACGGACTTCCTCAAGGATCTGATCGCGGCCCGCAGCACCGACGGCGGCGGGCGGATCATCCTGCCGCCTGCGTCCTCCAACCTCCAGGACCTGATCGGCGCGCTGAACGTCTCCTATAACGGCTCGAATCTTTTCTCGGGCATCAACACGCAGAACACGCCGATCACGGCTTATACCGCGGGCTCGGCCAGCAAGAACCGGGTCGACGCCGACTTCCTTGCGACCTTCGGCTTCTCGCAATCCTCGGCCAGCGTGAGCAGCATCACCCCGGCTCAGATGCAGACCTTTCTCGACACCACTTTCGATGCCGAGTTCGCGAGCCCGGCCTGGAACACCAATTGGTCGTCGGCCACCGATCAGGTCATGCAAAGCCGTATCTCCACGACCGAGGTCGCCGATACCTCCGTGAGCGCCAACCAGACGGGCTTCCGCAAGCTCGCCGAGGCGTACACCATGATGGCCGATCTCGGGAATGCGAACCTGGACCAAGCGACGTTCCAGGTCGTCGTGGACAAGGCCATCGGTCTCGTCGGAAACGCCATCACTGACCTCGCTACGCTCGGCGGCAATATCGGCACGATCCAGCAGCGGATCACCTCCGCAACCGACAAGCTCAAGACGCAGCAGGACATTCTGAACAATCAGATCGTCGGTATGGAGCAGGTCGATCCGGCGGAAGCGTCGGTGCGCGTCAATGCACTGCAGACCCAGATCCAGACAGCGCTCGCGCTGACGTCGCAGCTGCAGAAGATCAGCCTCATCAACTATCTCTGAGCCAAGGGCTCTCAAGGCTCGTAACCTTTGTCTCGTTATTCGATTTCCTGCGCAGAGTGGTCCTGATGACGTTTGAAGCCTATGAAGCGGTCGTCGATGAGAGCGGCTATGAGGCGAGGGGCCGCGAGCGCCAGGCGCTCAGTCTCGGCATCGACCGGCTGGAGCGGATCCAGAAGGGGCGCTTCAGCCTCGAGGACCTGGTCGAGAGCCTGCTCTATGTCCGGCGGCTGTGGACGATCTTCATCGAGGATCTCGCGCATCCGGAAAACGGGCTTCCCGAGAAGCTGCGCGCCGACATCATCTCGATCGGCTTGTGGGTGGTCAAGGAAGCCGATCGTCTTCGCGAAGAGAGGTCGAACGACGTGATGCAGCTCATCGAAATCAACCGCCTGATCCGAGACGCTCTTTGATGAAGATCTCCTTGCGCGCAGGCGAACGGATCTACATCAACGGCGCGGTGCTTCGCGTGGACCGTAAGGTCTCCGTCGAGCTCGTCAACGACGTGATGTTTCTGCTCGAAGGGCAGGTCATGCAGGCCTCCGACGCCACCACGGCGATGCGGCAGCTCTATTTCATCGTCCAGCTCATGCTGATGAACCCGACCGACATCCGGGACGCCGCCGCGCTCTATGGTCAGCATCACGCGGCCTTGTGTGCTGTCTGCGAGAGCCGCGAGATGCTGGACGGGCTTGCCGCGATCGACAAACTGGTCGGGGCGACCCGCTACTTCGAGGCGCTGAAAAGGATCCGGGCGCTGTTCCCGGTGGAGCAGGCCATCCTGGCCGGCGCCACCACCGAGACCCCATTCGAGGCTGCCTGACAGCGGAGAGGCCAAATGAACGTCACCAGCGCGACCGATAGCACCAGCAAGTCGTCCAGTTCGACCAGCTCCACCACGTCCACGTCGAGCACCGGAGTCGACTACAACACGTTTCTTCAGCTTCTCATCGCCGAGATGAAGAACCAGGATCCGACCAATCCGATGGACACCTCGCAATATATGAGCCAGTTTGCGCAGCTCTCGTCGGTCGAGCAGGCGATGCAGACCAACACGAAGCTCGATGCGCTGCTGTCCTCGCAGTCACTGTCGCAGGCCGACGGACTGATCGGAAAGACCGTCAGTTTCACCGACTCGACCGGTGCGACCTTTACCGGGAAGGTCGCTTCGATCTCCATCAACAGCGACGGCTCGATCGCCACCCTCGAAAACGGCACGAAAGTCGCCGTCGGGCCCGGGCTCACGATCAGCTAGCCATGAACGAGCGGGATGCCCTCGACATCGTCCAGGCGGCGATCTGGACGATCATCGTCGCCTCCGGACCCGCGGTCGGCGCGGCGATGCTGGTCGGCACCATCATCGCGCTGATCCAGGCGCTCACCCAGATCCAGGAAGTGACGCTGACATTCGTTCCGAAGATCATCGTCATCCTCTTGGTCGTGGCCGTCTCCGGTTCCTTCATCGGGGCGCATCTCTCCACTTTCACCGAGATGGTCTATTCGCGGATCGAGCACGGCTTCTGATCCGCAGGGCGTCCGGCCACCACCCTCGCGTAAGCTTTGCGCGGCAGATTGCAGACCGGAATCTGCTGCCGGTGACCCATGGCCGATACGTTAGCTGCTAGCCTGCCAAGCCCGCGACGACTGGGGGCGGACGCCTTTTTCGCGGGCGGGATCGTGGTGATGCTCACGATCCTGTTCCTGCCGATTCCGCCGATCCTGATCGACCTCGGCCTCGCTTTCTCGATCGCGCTGTCGGCGCTGATCCTGATGGTCGCGCTGTGGATCCAGCGGCCGCTCGATTTCTCGGCCTTCCCGACCGTGCTGCTGATCGCGACGATCCTGCGGCTCGCGCTCAACATCGCGACCACGCGTCTGATCCTGTCGCGCGGCGGAGAGGGGGAGCAGGCTGCGGGCTACGTCGTCGCCGGCTTTTCCAAATTCGTCATGGGCGGCGACTTCGTCATCGGCCTCATCATCTTCGCGATCCTGGTCACGGTGAATTTCGTCGTGATCACCAAGGGCGCGACCCGTATCGCCGAAGTCGGCGCCCGCTTCACCCTCGACGCCATCCCTGGCAAGCAGATGGCGATCGACGCCGACCTGTCGGCGGGCCTGATCGACGACAAGGAAGCCCAGCGCCGACGCCGCGAGCTCGAAGAGGAGAGCGCGTTCTTCGGTGCGATGGACGGTGCCTCGAAATTCGTCCGCGGCGACGCCATCGCGGGCCTGATCATCACCGCCATCAACATTTTCGGCGGCATCGTCATCGGCGTCACCCATCACGGGCTGACGCTGGCGCGCGCGGCTGACGTCTACACCAAGCTCTCCGTCGGCGACGGCCTGGTGTCGCAGATGCCGGCGCTGATTGTGTCGCTGTCTGCAGGCCTCCTGGTCTCCAAGGGCGGCACCAGGGGGTCGGCGGAGCAGGCCGTGCTCCGGCAGCTCGGCGGCTATCCTCGCGCCGTATCGGCGGCGGCGCTGATGATGTTCGTTCTCGCCCTGATGCCAGGACTGCCGATGGCGCCGTTCGTGCTGCTCGGCGGCGTCATGGCCTTCGTCGGTTACTCGCTGCCGAAGCGGCAGGCGGCGCTGAAGCAGAAGGAGGATGCGCGCAAGGCCGACGAGCGCGCCCAGGCCGAGGCCAGGGAATCCGTCAAGGAATCGCTCAAGACCGCGGAGATCGAGCTGGCGCTCGGCGGCCACCTTTCGGTCCATCTGCTGGGCTCGCGCACCGAGCTTGCCCACCGCGTGGCCAAGATCCGCAAGAAGTTCGCCAAGCAGTACGGCTTCGTGGTGCCCGAGATCAAGCTCACCGACAACCTCTCGATCGATCCCAAGGGCTACCAGATCCGGATCCACGACACCCGCGTCGCCCATGGCGAGCTGCGGCTCGGCGAGGTGATGGTGCTGGTGGACAAGGACGGCAAGCCCGACGTCCCAGGCGACGAGGTGATCGAACCCGCCTTCGGCATGAAGGCGCTGTGGGTGATGGAAGCCTTCACCGAGGAGGTCAAGCGGCAGGGCTGCAAGCCGGTCGATAACCTTTCTGTGCTGCTCACGCACCTGAGCGAAGTCATCCGGGCGAACCTGGCCCAGCTCCTGTCTTACAAGGACATGCGGGGCCTGCTCGACCGGCTGGATCCGGAATACAAGCGCCTAGTCGACGACATCTGTCCGTCGCAGATCTCCTATTCGGGCCTGCTCGCGATCCTGAAGATCCTCCTCGCCGAGCGCGTCTCGATCCGGAATCTTCACCTCATCCTCGAGGCGATCGCCGAGATCGCGCCCCATGTGCGGCGTTCGGAGCAGGTCGCCGAGCACGTGCGGATGCGTCTCGCTCAGCAGATCTGCGGCGACCTCTCCGACAACGGCGTGCTCAACGTCGTCCGGCTCGGCAATCGCTGGGACCTCGCCTTCCATCAGAGCCTGAAGCGCGACGCCAAGGGCGACGTCGTCGAGTTCGACGCCGATCCGCGCCTGATCGAGCAGTTCGCGACCGAGGCAAGCGCCGCGATCCGGAAGTTCACTGAGAACGGCACCAGCGTCGTGCTGGCGGTGACCCCGGAGGCACGTCCTTATGTCCGCATGATCCTGGAACGGGTGTTTCCGACCCTGCCGATCCTGTCGCATGTCGAAGTCGCGCGCAGCGCCGAGATCAGACCGCTCGGAGCCGTGTCGTGATCAGCGGCCTCGCCGACAGCGTGCTCGTGACGTTCATCGTGTTCTGCCGCATCGGCGCCTGCCTGATGCTGGTGCCCGGCTATTCCAGCGTCAACGTTCCGGCCCAGGTTCGTCTGTTCGTCGCGCTCGTCACGACCTTCGCGCTGACGCCGATCCTGATCGCCGTGCTGAAGCCTCTGCTGGAAAACGCGCCGCCGATGACGCTTGCGCTGCTGATCTGCTCCGAGCTGCTGATCGGCAGCGTCATCGGGCTCGGCGGGCGCGTGTTCTTTCTCGCGCTTCAGACCATGGCAACGGTGATGGCGAGTGCGATCGGACTCAGCAACATCCCGGGAACGCCGATCGCCGACACCGATCCGGCGCCGGCCTTGGTGCCGCTGATCATGGCGGCCGTCACCACGCTGTTCTTCATGACCGACCAGCACTGGCAGGTGCTGCGCGGGCTGATGAACTCCTACGACGTATGGCATCCTGGCGACCGGCTGGGCGGAAGCATGGCGCTGGACCAGCTCGCGAGCCGCCTGTCGGAGGCGTTCGTGCTCACGCTGCGGATCACCAGCCCCTTCATCGTCTACTCGGTCATCGTCAACTTCTCCGTCGGCTTGATCAACAAGCTGACGCCGGCGATTCCCGTCTATTTCATCTCGGTGCCCTTCGTGCTGTTCGGCGGCTTCCTGCTGCTTTACCTCACCAGCGACGAGCTGCTGACGCAGTTCATGCTCGGCGTCTCAGCGTGGCTGGCGGAATGAGGGGGACCATGACGTCACGCGCAGAAAAACTCGGTCGCTTGGTCTCGCTGGTGAAGCTCCAGCTTCGGCTGTCCGAATGGCAGCTCGCGCAGTTGCGGCAGCAGGAGAGAAGCTTGCAGGACGAGCAGGCCTGGCTGGTCGGGGCGTTCAACGGCGCGGAACTGCCGGCCGGGTCGTCGAGCGAATCGATCGCGCGGCGCCTGACGTCGACGAGCGTTGGCGCGCGCGCCGTCCAGGTGCAGGCCTCGCGCCAGCTCGACCAGGTCCGCTCCGAGAGTCGCCGCGTCAAGCAACTCGAGCAGGTGGCGAAGGCTGCGCTGGCGGACAAGCTCCGCGAGGCCGAGAAGCGCTCGCTCGAAGACATGGCGGGGACACGCCCCGCTACGCCTGATTGGACGTCCATGACAGCCAGCCGGAATCGAACATGATCGTGACAGCGACACCCGACCTCGTTCTCGACGTCCTGGAGGCGGCCGATCCCGTGACGCAGCGCGCTGCGACCGCGAAGCTGGACGCTCTGAAATCGTCGGATGCCGATTTTGCCGCCACGATGGAGGCCGAGGTCGGCAAGGCCGCGGCCGGCGAGCAAGCGGCGAAGACGGCGGACGCGCAGGCGCCGAACGCTGCGCCGGTGCGGGTGATCAAGGCGCCGGCTTCGGGCGACGTGTATCGCAAGTTCGAGGCCTTCATCCTCCAGACCTTCGTCGAGACGATGCTGCCGAAGGAATCGGAGGAGGTCTTCGGCAAGGGCACCGCCGGCAGCGTCTGGAAATCGATGCTGGCGGAGCAGCTCGGCAATCAGCTCGCAGCGGGCAAGGGGATCGGCATTGCCCGGCAACTCGCCGCTGCGCATCCGGCAGTTCGGGATGATGCGAAGGCCGGATGATGGACTTTGAATGGGTGACGAACGTTGAGGGATGGACTTTCGATGCAGGCAGATGAGGGCGCGATGGAGCTGGTGATGGAAACGCGGGAAGCGCAGACCGAGGCGGTGACGGAAGCCGTGGCGGGCGACGCCCTGCTGCCCGTGCACGTGCCGGATGCAGGCGGTGAGGCGATGGTCAACCCGGGCGACGTGGCGAGGCCGGACGAGGTCAGCGGCCTGTTGGCGGCGATCCGGCGGCTCGAGAG
Source organism: Bradyrhizobium centrolobii (assembly GCF_001641635.1). GTDB lineage: Bacteria > Pseudomonadota > Alphaproteobacteria > Rhizobiales > Xanthobacteraceae > Bradyrhizobium > Bradyrhizobium centrolobii. The sequence continues at coordinate 96,682 of NZ_LUUB01000096.1, read as the reverse complement.
CATCGTGGAGGAGGAAACGGTCGCGCTCGCGACCGGGAAGAAGATCGACTTCGACGACTTCAGCGCCCGGAAGAGCCGTAGCATGCTGGAGTTCGTCCGGCTGATGCGGGCGCGGATCCATCTCGGCGGCGAGGCCGAGATCACCGAGGAAATCCAGCGGCTGCGCGAGAAGCTCGAGCGAAACCGCTCAATCCTCGAGATGCACTACGACGCCGTGCGGGAAGTGGCGACCATCATCCTCAAGGCGATCAGGGACGCCGAGTCGGACGGCACCTATAGCGGTCGCGCAACCCAGGACCGCAAATGATCAGACTGGTGCTGGCCGGGCTCTGGGTTTGCATCCTCACCGCAGGCACGAGCTATGCCGTGGCCTACTGGAAACAGAACGGAAGCCTGTTGCCTGCGAAGGACGAATATCTCGACGGGCTGCAATACCAGAAGACGCGGGCGCTGAGCGTGCCCATGGTCGAGAACGGAAGCGTGCAGGGCTACATCGTCGCGCGGTTCGTCTTCACCGTGGAGGCGCGCACCATGCACCAGCTTACTGTCCCACCCGAGCCGTTCGTCGTGGATGAAGCCTTTCGCAGGATCTATGCGGACGAGCGCCTGGATTTCAGGAAGCTTGCCCGCTACGACCTGTCCATTCTCACGGCCGCCATCAAGCAGCGCGTCAACGAGCGGATGCAGGCCGACATCATCCAGGACGTGCTGGTCGAGGACTTCAACTACGTCTCGAAGGACGAATTTCAGCAAAAGCCGTGATCCGGCGCGCCGGCCGAGCCGCGCCGGCACGCCGTCGAATCCCCGGCTGAAAAGGAACCGGCCTCTGCGGCTGTCATGCCGCAGAGGCCGGCGTCGCTGTCGTATGGATGCCTCGCGGCGTCAGTTTCCTGCGGGGTACGCGGCCGGTGCGGCGTGCGCCCTGTTGAGGAGGATGCCGACCTCGTCGAGCTCCTGCATCGGCTCGTCCATGGCCTCGCTGACCGGGATGTTGAGCCGATATCCGACGTAACGCCGCGCCACGATCGCGTCGAAGCCGAGGCGGTCACGAAGCTTCTTGCGCAGCTTGCTGACATGGCTCTCGATCACGCTCTCGTCGAATGTGGATTCGAAGATGCCGTAGACCGCGTTGAAGATCTGCGTCTTGGTGATCCACTTTCCGTGGTTGCCGACCATGTATTCGAGAATGCGCAGTTCACGGCGCGGCAAGGTGAGGGCGCGGCCGGCGATCTCCGGATCACGCCCGTTGAAGAAAACCTGGATCCTGGTCTCGCAGGGCCTCGGCAGGTCGCCCGCCCGGCGGCGCGCGATCGCGGCCGTCCGGGCAAGAATCTCGCGTAGGTGAATCGGCACGTGGACGACATCGTCCACGCCCGACTCGAACAGCTCCAGCGTGTTCTTGAGCATTTTCTGGCTGCTTACGGCGATGATGGGAGCTGTGGATCGCTTCCGCACCGCCCGCGGCAGGCTTCCGCGGGCATCGGTGTCCCCCAGAAGAAACGCATCGACTGCTGCGAGATCCGATTCACTTGCGGATTGCAGCCAGTCCCAGAATTCTCCGGAGGAGAAGCCGATCGACGATACGCCTTCACGAACCAGCCCGCCTACGTAGCTGTTCGTGACGCTCTCGCGATCATCAACGATAATATACATCAGTCTTTCGCCCCTGTTTCGCACTTGCTGCGGCCGGTTGGTTGTTGTGATGCCCCGGCTCGGCAGCCATGCTGTTTGACGACATTCCTTCCCGCGAACCATTGTTCTGATTGAGATATTCGCGGGCAGCCTCACGCATTCAGCGCCTACGCATGCAGGCCTGCTACTTCGACTCGATACTGAACGCTACGACGTGGGGCTCGGCGGGTGTCTTACGGATCACCTCGCGGAGCGGATTGAGAAAACGACCTAGAACAGTTGCGCCAAGTTGCTCATCGCGTCCGAACACTACTGAACTGTGTCGATCTCCTCGCCAACGGGCGAGAATCACTTGTGTAGGACCGTAACAATTGCCGATTTCCGATCAAGCGCGCGCAACAAAGCTGTTGGTGTGCGAGCTTAATGCTGTTGGTTTGTTACGAGTTGTTTCTTGTTATATCTAAACGCATCAGTTGATTTAGATGCCGAACTATATCTGCCTCGGAGCGGTTCTAATTTTCCGCATCTTCGTAGAATTACAGCCATTTTGGGTAGCATAGCAGGGTGGACATATTGGAGGGTTTTCAACCCCGGATTGACTCGCCGCGGTGCACTCCCGCCTGCGACAATTCGACTCACGTATGGCGAAGCGACTCCAGCTTGGCGAAATCTTGGCGAGTGTGTGGCTTTCGAGTCGCACTCTTGCCTCGTGCATGACGCATTAGACTCAAATCCACGTCGCATCTTGCGTGATGAGATTTTTTCCGTGCGCACGTTTCAGGCAAGCTTCGGCAATTAGCTTCGTTCGATAGATCGAACCGAACGGAGCATTTTCATATGTTGTCCGATGGCAAAGCTCGTCCCAACGAGACCACGGGTGTGTCCGGGGCGGCGAAGCAGGCTCCGGAGGCGCGCGATGCAAAGGACAATGCGACGCAAGCGGCCAAGCCCGCTTCAAGCGCAAGACGTGCGTCCGCCGCGGCAAGTGACGAAGCCTTGGCGAAGGAAGCACTCGAGGGGCTGAAGCGTATTCGCGCCAAGGCGCGCCTCGACAAGATGGCGATACCGAAACCCGCACCCGCCGTCGTCCGTCCGGCCGTGATCGTGGCCAAGCCGCCGCCGCCCCGTCCGACCTGGGTCGCGCCGCTCGCAACGTTGGCCGTCGCCGTCGGGCTGGTGGTCTGCGCGTGCACGGGCGTGATCGCCTATCTCACCACGCAGCCCGTCCAGACCAACGCCGCGGCCAACGCCGAGATCAGGAATCTGCGCGACACCGTCGCACAGCTGCGCAAGCAACTGTCGGGCGTATCGGAAAATCTCGACGGCCTGCGCACGGCGGTCGATCTATCGAGCAAGGCGACCAATGATCGCTTCGGCCGCTTCGCCGAGAATCTCGATCGCATCGAGCGGGTGAGCTCGTCGTCGACGGCAAAGCTCGACAAGCTGGCCCAGGTGCAAGCGCAGGCCCAGGCGCCGGCGCCAGCAATGGCGCAGTCGCAGCCGTCGTCACAGCCAATGCCGATGATGGCGTCGCTCGGCGCGCCCGAGGTCACGGGGTCCGTGTCTCCGTCCGAACGCAGCTCGGCGCCGCGCAAGCCCGTCAAGGGCTGGTCGGTTCGCCAGGCCTATGAGGGAATTGCGATCCTGCAAGGACCGAACGGAGTCGTCGAGGCCGTGCTGGGACAGCAGGTGCCCGGCCTTGGCCGCATCGAGGAGATCAGGAACGAGAACGGGCGCCTGGTCGTCGAGGTCAGCGGAGGCGTCGTCTACTCCTCGCGCAAGGGGACGCCGTGATGCTGGGGCTCTTCTATTGGCGGTGATGCTCGAAGCTGGTGCATAGCAGCTCGATCTCCGCCTCGGCGATCGATGCGCGAAACAGCCGGCAGGTGAACTCGACCGTCGTCTTGCTGTCGCTGGTCGTGCGGTCTTCCCTGAGGAAGATGCACCGTTTGCAGACGTCGGTGTGGTGCCGCTGCTCGGCTGCATCCGATTGATCGAGCACGTGCCGCAGCGCGTCGCGAAAGCGGATCTTGCCGTCGTCGTCGAGAACGGCGATTGCGTCCACGAGAACGTTGACGGGGTCGCGCACCAGGAACTTCTTGCCCTGTTGCGTGACGCTCAGCATCACCGAGCGCTTGTCCTTTGCCGAGCGCTTGCGCTCCAGATATCCGAGGCGCTCGAGCTCGCCGATGATGAACGAGGCGGTGCCGCGCGTGGTGCCGACATAGCTCGCCAGCGCCGATGGCGTCCTGGAGAAGCGGTTGGCGCGGGACAAAAAGCGCAGTGCCATCCACTCGCGATCGCGCAAGCCATGCTTGGTGCCCTCGAACCACAAGATCCGCGCGACCTGCTCCAGTAATTCGATCGACTCGCGTGCTAAATTCATTTCCATTCCAGGTCGGATAAAGCTTTATTCAATTGGGCATCTGCTAGCGCAATCTGGGCGGGCGAGAATGAAGCTATCGAGCGATCCGTTCGGCTCGAAGCGGGAATACTTACCGCGCGTGGAAGACGCTTCTCCGTTCTGGAGATGGAACTTTCGCGAGTGGAACTAGAGCGTCACAAAGAAAGTTCGAGTAAATTGCGAAGCTCAAGTCTTCTGAAAATTTCAGTCAAATGAGTGGCGCTCGCACGCGTATTCGCGGCAGCGAAGAATCGTTTGCGACACTGGGCAATATGATGTGTCCTCGCCGCCACTGCGCGACGCATTTGTTGCTGTGGAGGCTCTCGAATGGCACGAGGGAATTGAACGCCTGCAACGGGCGAAGGTGTCGACGGCGGCAATAGAACCGCTCTTTTCGGTTAATGGATGTTGCGATGCGGCGCGGAGAGACGGTTAAATAGGGGAAGCGATCAGATACAGGGAATGCGAGATTGCCGTCTGCGATCGAGGACGCAAAGCCGTTCAACGCCAAACGCGCAGCATTGGCCGCCACCATCGGCAACATGCTCGAGTTCTACGACTTCATCACCTACAGCTTCTTCGCCATCCAGATCGGCCGCACCTTCTTCCCGAGCCAGAGCGAGTACGGCAGCCTGATGCTGTCATTGGCGACCTTTGGCGCCGGCTTCGTCACCCGGCCGATCGGCGGCATCGTGCTCGGCATCTATTCCGACCGGATCGGCCGGCGGCCCGCGATGCTCCTGAGCTTCGCGTTGATGGGGGCTGCGATCCTGACCATCTCGCTCACCCCGTCCTACAGCACGATCGGCCTTGCGGCGCCGATCATCGTGATCGTGGCGCGTACGGCGCAAGGGTTCGCGCTCGGCGGCGAGGTTGGACCGACCACCGCCTATCTCATCGAGATCGCGCCGCCCGAACACCGAGGGCTGGTGGTGGCGTGGCAGCCGGCGAGCCAGGAGATCGCCGCGACTGCCGGCGCCCTGGTCGGCGTCATCCTGAGCAAGACGATGGCGCCGGAGATGCTGGAATCCTACGGCTGGCGGGTGGCATTCCTGATCGGCGCGATCTGCCTGCCGTTCGGCTTGTGGATGCGGCGGACGCTGCCGGAGACGATCCCGCAGAGTAAAGAGGGGGCTGCGGCTCACGAACGCACGAACCACCTGTCGCTGGCCGGCCGCCACATCGGCGTCATCGCGCTGGCGTTGATGATCTTGGCGAGCGGCACGATCTCCACCTACGTCACGCAGTACATGACCACCTATGCGCAGAACACGCTGCATGTGACGCCGACACTCGCTTTCACCGTGTCACTTGTCGGCAATGGCCTTCAGATCGCCGGCGCGCTGTTTGGCGGCTGGCTTGCGGATCGCCTGGGCCGTAAGCCGATCATGGTCTGGCCGCAGCTCGCAGTGCTCGTGCTGACCTATCCGACCTTCCTGTGGATCGTCCATGCGCCCGGCGCGTTGTCGCTTCTGGTCGGTTTCGGCGTGCTTTCGATCATCGGATCGCTGCCGTTCACCGCGTTCTATGCCACCTTCACCGAAGCGCTGCCCCAGAACATCCGCGGCGGCGTGTTCGCCACGGTCTATGCGGTTGCGATCGCGAGCTTCGGGGGCACCGCGCAGCTCGTCGTCACTTGGCTCCTCCATGTCACCGGCAATCCCCTGGCGCCGGCGTGGTACCTCTTGCTTGCCGCGGTCGTCGGGCTGGTCGCGATGAGTCTGATGCCGGAGACTGCGCCGGTGAAAAAACGGCAGGGGCAGGCTTGAGCGCGGCGTGCGCTCGCAGGCTGGTGATTTGCGTTTCGCCGGCAACTGTTGGCGAATGCGTCGCCCTGGTGATTGGGAGGGCATCAAGAAGGGATAGACCGATGAGCATCGAAACCACCATGACATCCGACGTCGTCGGACTGACCAAAGCGGCGCCTGTCTCGCGTCGCGGCTTCATGAGCGCGACCGCGGCCGTTGCTGCCGGCTATACACTCGCGGCCGGGCCTGTCCGAGCCGACATCATCACCACCGACACCAATGGCCTGCAGGCCGGCGATACCAAGATCAAGGTCGGCTCCGAAGAGATGCCCGCCTACTATGCGCGCCCGGCCGGCAACACCAAGGCGCCGGTGATCATCGTGGCGATGGAGATTTTCGGTCTGCACGAATACATCAAGGACGTGACCCGGCGCCTCGCAAAACTCGGCGCATTCGCGGTCGCGCCCGACTATTACTTCCGCAAGGGCGTCGATCTGACCAAGGTCACCGACATCAAGGACCTGCTGGCGGTCGTCAATGCCAAGCCGGACGCCGAGCTTTTCTCGGATATCGATGCGACGGCGGCATGGGCGGGATCGCAAGGCGGCGACATCACGAAACTCGGCATCATCGGCTTCTGCCGGGGCGGGCGCATCGTCTGGGAATACGCCGCCCATAACGGTAACCTCAAGGCGGGCGTTGCCTTCTACGGTGCGCCGGTCGATCCCGCCAATCCGCTGTGGCCGAAGAGCCCGCTTCAGCTTGCCCCCGAGATGAAAGCACCGGTGCTCGGCCTTTATGGCGGCGCCGATACCGGCATTCCGGTCGCGCAGGTCGAGCAGTTCAAGGCCGCGCTGGAGCAGAACAAGAAGACGGCCGAGTTCAAGATCTATCCGGACGCGCCGCATGGCTTCCATGCCGACTATCGCGGCAGCTACCGCAAGGACGCGGCGGAAGATGCCTGGAAGCAGGCGCAGGCCTGGTTCAAGAAGTACGGCGTGCTGAGCTGACGCCGCAGCATGATCCGGACCCGAAGGGCCGCGTTAGCGCAAAGGGTGCAGCGGCTTTCCGACAAGATCATGCTCAAAGAATTGCGCGGGCGGCCTGATCGGCCACCCGTCCGATCTCGAAGGGCGCGCTCACCTCACCATCGCGCCGTAGACGATGTCCTGCACCTGCTCGCGGTAGTATTTGCGTAGCTCGCCGGGCGCCGCTGTTCCCACCACCACGACAAGCCGCTCCTTGGGATCGCAGAAAAACTGCGTGCCGTAGGCGCCATTCCAGGTGAACTCGCCGGGATTGCCGGGGACCGACGACAGGCCTTCGCTGGTGCGGACCGCAACTGCGAGGCCGAAGCCGAAGCCGGCGCGATGCGGCTCGACATAGGCGACGTTGTTCTTGATCTCGGGACCGAGGTGGTTGCTCGTCATGTGATGCACGGTCTTGGATCCGATAATGCGTTGGCCGTCGAGCTCGCCGCCGTTGAGCAGCATCTGTCCGAAGCGGATATAGTCGCCGACCGTTGCAAACGAGCACGCGCCGCCGCAGTCGAACTTCGTCGGCGCATCCAGCAGCTTGATGGCTTGCGGCTTGCCCGTCAGCGGATCGTTGGCAAATGGACGGGCGAGGCGAGGGCGCTGCGCCTCGGTCGGGTGGAAGGTGGCGTCCGTCATGCCGAGCGGCTGCCAGACGTTGGCGGCGAGATAGTCGCCGAGCTTCTGCTCGCTCGCCTTCTCGATGACTGCGCCGAGCACGTCGATCGAGAAGCCGTATTCGAACTCGGTCGAGGGCTGGTGCGCCAGCGGCAGGTTGGTGATGCGGTCGATGAAGGCCTGCGTGTCGCCTTCCAGCGCCGGCGCGACGCCGTCGGGATACTGCCGCGCCACCGGGCTCGAGCTGTCCGGGCGTCCGCCATACATCAGGCCGGAGGTGTGCCGGTAGAGATCGTGGATGAAGATCGGTGAGGCCTGCGGCTCCAGCTTGAGCGAGCCGTCCGCCTGGGGCAAGCCGACCTTCATGTCGGCAAAGCCTGGATAATAGTCGGATAGCTTGGCCTGGAGCGGCAGCCGGCCTTGCTCCATCAGCGTCAATCCCGCGACCGCCGCCATCGGCTTTGTCATCGACGCCAGCGCGAACATCGCATCAACAGGCATCGGTGTGCCTTTCTCCGGATCGAGCATGCCGTAGGCCTTGTAGTGGACCAGTTTGCCGTCGCGTGCGATGGCGACCACTGCGCCGGGCACACGCTTGGCGGCGATTTCGCGCGCGAAGAAATCGTCGAGCCGGGCGAGACCCTGTTTCGAGAACCCGACGTCGTCGGGACTTGCTTCCGGCAATGGCGCGGCCTGGGCCCCGCCGAGCGTGATGACGGCAGCCGCCGCCGCGATCATGGCGATCGTCTTCTTCATTATGTCCTCCCAAGGCGAGCTCGTTATGCGATCATTTAGCCCGCTGTGCCTTTAGGATCATGTCCGCGCCAGATTGAAGTCAAGTGCGGGGAAGGCGGAGCAGGGGCGCGCGTTGCGGATGTGGCGGAACTCTTGCGCGTTATCGTCCTTCACCTGCGCCCCACAGTGCGTCGAGGCCTTGCCGATAGTTCGGGAAGGCCAAGGTCACGCGGAGCTCGCGCTTCAATCGCGCATTGGAGACGCGCGCATTGCCGGCGTAGAAACTGCGTGCCATCGCCGACATCTCGGCGGTCTCGAAGGCTTCCTCGGCCGGTGGCGGAACGCCCATCAGCTTCGCCGCATAGGCGATCACGTCCTGAGGTGGGGCGGGCTCGTCGTCGCAGACGTTCCATGTGCCGCAGCCCTGATGGCGAACCGCGGCCATGATCGTGCTCGCGATATCGTCGACGTGAATCCGGTTGAAAAACTGTCCCGGCTTGACGATGCGCCGGGCGGATCCCGCCCGCAGCGTCGCCAGCGCGTTGCGGCCGGGGCCGTAGATTCCGGCAAGCCGCAGGACGGCGACCTCGCCGCGCGTCGCCTCCACCCAGGCCTGCTCGGCCGCTACCCGCAACCGCGTGCGGTCGAGGCCGGCCCGCGCGGGCGTGCTCTCGTCGACCCATGCGCCGCCATGATCGCCATACACGCCCACTGTAGAAAGGTAGATCGTCTTGCGGCCGCGGTCCGGCGCGAGCGCATCTCCGAAGGCTGCGATCACCGGATCGCCGGCGCTGCCTGGCGGAATCGACAAGAGCAGGACATCGGCCTCGCGAACCCGCTCGAGCAGGCCGCGATCGTCACCGTTCCCCGGGAACGGGTGGAGCTCGATGCCGGCGAGGTTCTCCCGTTTTGCGGGCTCGCGCACCGTGCCGGCGATATGCGAGAACGTGTCGCCGAATCCGCGGACGAAGTGCTGGGCACTGTAGCCGAGACCAAAGATGAAGAGCCGCATGCGTCTCCTTGCTGGTCGCCGCCGGACCCGTCCGGGGCCGGCGCGCGCTGCCTGCTCATAAGGGATTTTTGGGGCCGGCAAAAGATATTGCGATTTTACTCGTCCGCCAGTGCAAGCCATGTTCGGACGGCCGTTGTGGGGCAGGGGGCGAAGCGCCGCGGAGCCCGGTCAAATCAGGAGCACCATTGGAGAGGTTCTTGCCGCAGGCGTCGATCATCCAGGAGGAAGCGCCGGCGGCGCAACTGGTCCGGCGCGCCGCCGCGCTGATCTTCGATGTCGATGGCACCCTCGCGGAGACGGAGGAATTGCACCGGCAGGCCTTCAACGACGCCTTTGCCCGTTGCGGGCTCGACTGGCATTGGGACCGCGCCGGCTACAAGGATCTGTTGCGGGTGACGGGCGGCAAGGAGCGCATGCGCGCGCACCACGCGATGCTGCACAATGTTCCGCCATTGGCGGATGAGGACATCGCAAAGCTCCATCGCACCAAGACTGCGCTCTATGCCGCGCTGGTCGAGACGGGCTGCTGCCCGTTGCGGCCGGGCGTGGCGGCGCTGCTCGCCGCGGCAAGGTCGCGCGGCCAGCGGCTTGCGATCGCGACCACCACTTCGCGCGACAATATCGATGCGCTGCTGTCGCAGGCGCTTGGCGATCGCTGGGCCTCAGACTTCGACGCGATCGTCGCCGGCGACGATGTTCGGCACAAGAAGCCCGCGCCCGACGTGTACTTGGAGACGCTGGCGCGGCTGCGGCTCAAAGCCTCCGACTGCGTCGCGATCGAGGATTCCGCCAACGGCCTGATCGCGGCCTCGCGCGCGAATATTCCCGTTCTGATCACGCGCAGCATGTACTTCCAGGACGAAGATTTTACCGGTGCACGGCTCGTGCTGGACGATTTGTCGGAGTTGGCGCGCCCCGCATGAGGCGGGGGGCCGTGCGGCGTCTCGACTTCTGGTAGAAAAACGGCGAGAAGTGTAATTATAATCGGGAGGGTCGAGCGCCGGGGGAGCTTCGTGCCAGCGGATCAGGTCGTCACCGATTTTCGCAAGGTCTATGCGGCCGAGTATCGGGAGATCAAGGGGCTCCTGACGGACTCCCGCGAGCCGAGCGCCGCCGACGGCATGACGGGGCTCGCCCTGTCGGGCGGCGGGATCAGGTCGGCCGCCTTCTGCTTGGGCGTGCTGCAGGCCCTGAACGCGGCGGGTGTCCTCAGGAGGTTCGACTATCTGTCGACCGTTTCCGGTGGCGGCTACATCGGTTCGTCCATGACGGTGGCAATGTCCGCCGCCGCGCGCGCCAACGGTGGCGGCTGGCATTTTCCCTTCGGCAAGACCGGGCAGGAGGTCGGCGAGACCGACGAGACGCGCCACCTCAGGGACAATTCGCGTTATCTGCTCCAGAACGGCGCCTGGTCGGCGATATCGGCGGGTGTGATCTATCTGCGCGGGATCACGATGAACGTGCTCATCGTGCTGCCGTTCCTGCTGATCGCGGCGGCGCTCCTCGTGCTATTCAAGCCCGACACGCGCGCGCTTGCAGAGGCGCCGGCCTGGCTCGGCCTGCTGCCGGACGGCATCAGGACGAGCGGCTGGCCGCTGTCGATCTGCGCGCTCTTCCTCCTGGGCGTGCTCCTGATCATCTATGCCGTCGGCGTCTCGATCTCCCCCATCCAGCGCAAGTCGATCCGCACCGGGATTGCCAGATTCGCCGTGATCGTCCTGGTCGTGTGTGCCGTGCCGATGATCTTCGAGATCCACTTCGCGCTTCTCCGGGTCATGGTCGGGGCGAAAGCGATGGGCATAGCCGTGGCCGGTAGTGCGGCCGGCCCCGAAGAGACACATTGGTTCGACGCGATAGGACGCATCGTGATCGCGGTGACGCCGATCGTGGTGGCCATTCTCCCCTTCGTCCGGCAGATCGCGCAGAAGGCGGTGACGGCGGCGACTGAGTCCTTTGCGGACGCGGCCTCGAAATGGACGAGCAGGGTGGTGCTGATCGTGGTGGCCGCGATCGTTCCCCTGCTTTTGTGGATCAGCGTGCTCCAGTTCGCCTATTGGGGCATCGGCGTCACGGCGTGCACCACCCCGGAGCAGGCGCGATGTGCGGCCTGGGGCGGCGATTCCTGGTCCGGCCACGCTCCGGCGTTTCTCGCCGGCCACTCCTTCTACTGGGTCAAATTCGCCAGCCTGCGCGGCGCTGGCTGGATCTATCTGCTGAGTGCTGTCCTGTTGTTCCTATTCTGGCTGTTCCTGAACGTGAATGCGAACTCGCTGCACCAGCTCTATCGCGACCGCCTCGGCAGCGCATTTCTGTTCGGCCAGAAAGATGCGACGGGCGCGCTCGAAGGGGCGGATCACTTCCGGTTCTCGGACATCATTTCCGGCGCCTCGCCGTACCATCTGATCAACGCGGCGCTGAACCTGCCCGGATCGAACTTTGCCAATCGCAGGGGCCGCAACGCCGACTTCTTCATCTTCAGCAAGCGCTACGTCGGCAGTGAAGCGACCGGCTATGTCGATACGCGCCTCGCCGAAAAGGCCACCGACGGGCTGAACGTCGGCACCGCGATGGCAATTTCCGGGGCGGCCGCCGCGCCGAACATGGGCATGGCGTCGATGCGTCCGTTGTCGGCCACCATCGCGCTTCTGAACGTGCGATTGGGGCGCTGGATCCGTCATCCGCTCGACATCGTGAAGTACGCGGACGCGAATCTCGCCGAGCGATGGTGGCGCGGATCTGCCGGACCACTTCACCTCCTGAGCGAGGCCTTCTTCAAATCCGGCAAGGCGGTCACCGAGCGCCGCCCGGGCCGTCGCTGGGCCGGATTCCTCTTCCTGACCGACGGCGGGCACATCGAGAATCTCGGCATCTACGAACTCCTGCGCCGGCGCTGCTCCCTCATCGTCGCAGTGGATGCGGAGGCAGACCCGGACTACACGTCGGCGTCGCTGATCCAGCTCCAGCGCTTCGCTCGCATCGACCTCGGCACGCGCATCGTGATGGACTGGCAGCCGATCGGTGTGCGCACGAAAGAGGCCTCGCGGGGCGTCGCCTCCGGGACGCGCACGCAGGCACACGGACCCCATGTGGCGCTCGGGCTCATCGACTATCCGCCACTCTGGGAAGGTGGGGACCGTCAGCGCGGCGTGCTGGTCTACATCAAGTCTTCGCTGAGCGGCGACGAGAACGACTATGTGATGGCCTACAAGTCGCGCAATCCCGCGTTCCCGCAGGAATCCACCATGGAGCAGCTCTTCTCCGAGGAGCAGTTCGAGGCCTACCGGGCGCTCGGCGAGCATATCGGGCGCAGGCTGTGCGATGGCGCGGACCCTGCGACCGTCCCGTCCGAAGCACGCGACTTCGTCCTCGCGGGCGCGCGCGACCGCTTTCCCAACATCAGGCCGCTCGCATAGAACGCCTCGCGCATCGAGCGCGGTTCATCTGTCGCGCTTTTAGTGGAAACGCCGGCGCGGGCCGGACGGGTCCTCGTGGGTCTGCTCGACGATCTGCGCGATCGGGCTCGACTGATGGTGAACGAGGCGCCAGCCATCGCCGACGCGCCTGAAATGGTTGGCGGCAGCGAGCGCGGTGCCGTCGACGATCTCGATGCAGAGCACGCGCGCGCTGTCGCCGTCGACGATCGCCTGCGGCTCGGCACAGGCGATCTGCGGCCGCTCCGGATTTTGCAGGATGTCGCGCCAGCTCCCGATCACGGTGGCCCGCCCGACGATCGCCGGCCAGCCGGGATGGATGCACGAAATGGTGTCGTCGTCCGCCCACATCCGCTCCATGCCCGCGACGTCGCCCGTCGCGAAGGCGGCGTAGAAGGCGGCGTTGGCGGCGATGACCTTGCTGTCCTTCGTCATCCCTCTCGGGTGAGCCAATGGCGCGGAAAAATCAAGCGCGACTTCGGTTGATTTTGACCGCACCGCAGCATCGACATTGCCGCGGCTCGGATTGCCGTCACGTGGAGAGGTGTGTCTCCACCGCTCGCCGCGCGCCCTGCGCATAGAGGCGGCCGAGCGCGGAGGTCACGGCCTCGCGCAGGCGCGGATCGTCTCCGAGGGGACCGAACACTTTTCCGACACCGAGCAGCGCCGGCGCGAGCCGCTCGGCGACCGTCCCAGCCGCGCGCGCGAGCGCCGCAAGCTCGCCGGCCAGGGGATCGCGCACGTCGATCGCGCGGCCCTGTTCGTCGATCGCCGTGACGTAGCGCATCCAGCCGGCGACGGCGAGCGCATGCGTCTCGACCGGCAGGTTCTTGTCCAAACGGTCCTGCATCGCGCCGAGCAGCCGCTGCGGAAGCTTCTGCGAGCCGTCCATCGCGATCTGCCAGGTGCGATGATGCAACGCCGGATTGGCGAAGCGCCTGAGCAGCGAGGCGCCGTAGGCAGCAAGATCGGTGCCGGCGGGCATCGTCAGCGTGACCGCGGCCTCCTCCATCACCCGCGCGGCAAGGCGTGCGAAATGAGGATCGGTCATGGTGTCGGCGATGGTCTCATAGCCGGCGAGATAGCCGAGATAGGCGAGTGCCGAATGGCTGGCATTGAGCAGCCGCAGCTTCATCAGCTCGAACGGCCTGACATCAGTGACGAGCTCGACGCCTGCGGCAGCGAGATCGGGCCGGCCTGCGCAGAAGCGATCCTCGACGACCCATTGCGTGAACGGCTCGGTCATCACCGGCCATGCGTCGCGCATGCCAAGTGCGGAGGAGACAGCGTCACGATCGGCCTCTAGCGTCTCCGGCACGATGCGGTCGACCATGGTCGAGGGGAAGGCGACCGCATCGGCGATCCACTTGCCGAGATCCTTCGAGCGGAGCGCCGCGAACTGCGTCATGATCCGCTGAACGGTGTGGCCGTTGGCGGCGAGATTGTCGCAGCAGAGCACGGTGAAGGGTGTGAGGCCCTGCGCCCGCCGCCGCGCAAGGGCGGCGACGATGAAGCCGGGCGCCGAGCGCGGCGTGTCGGGATGGTTCAGATCGTGCACGACGTCCGGGTGCCGCTCGTCGAGATCGCCGGTCTGCGGCGTGTGGCAATAGCCCTTTTCGGTGACGGTCAGCGAGACGATGCGGATGGCGGGATCCGCCATCCTGTCGACCAGCCGCGCCGGGTTCTCGCGCGCAACGACGCTATCGAGCAGTGCGCCGATGATGCGATGCTCGGTGCCCTCGGCCGCGCGCACCGCGACGGTGTAGAGATGATCCTGCGGAGCCAGAGCGTCGCGCGTATCCGGGCTGCGCAGGCTCGCGCCGATGATGCCCCAGGAAGCGGCGCCGGCGGCGAGACAATCGTCGATGACGACAGCCTGATGGGCACGGTGAAAGGCGCCTAAGCCAAGATGCACGATGCCGGGCGTGACGCGCGAGCGGTCATAGGCCGGACGGCGGATGCCGGGCGGCAGCCCGTCGAAATTGGCGCGGCCCAGCCGCATGGTCGTCTCCCCCTTTGCTTTGCCGCTGCTTGACATGCCGCCCGTCCTCGGTCAATGCTCTGGTCAATTGGTAAGACCAATTTTCCAAAATTGGCGGGCCGCCGGACGCGAAGCATCCGGCGAGACCCTTTCGGGAGGCCAGCGTGCCGCTGGAAGCTGTGGAGGCGAGACGGCTCTATCGCCAGGTCGCCGATCAATTGCGAAGCCTGATCGACAGCGGTGAATACGCGGTCGGCAGCCGCTTGCCGACCGAGCGCGAGCTCGCCGAGCAGCTCAAGGTGTCGCGGCCGACGGTGCGCGAAGCCCTGATCGCGCTCGAAGTCGAGGGCCGAGTCCGCATTCGTGTCGGTTCAGGCATCTATGTGATCGAACCTGCGGGCCTTGCTGCACCCGTGCCGGCGGCCGCGGTCATCGAGGGGCCGTTCGAGCTGCTGCGTGCTCGCGAATTCCTCGAGAGTGCGATCGCCGAGCAGGCCGCGCGCGTGGCGACGAAGGACGACGTCGCACGCATCGATGCCGCCCTGGTCGCGATGGAGAATGTCGAGCACCCCGGCGAAGCCTCGATGATCCACGACCGCGCCTTCCATATCGCCATCGCCGGAAGTCTCGGCAATGCGGTTCTGGTGCGCGTGGTCGGTGAGCTGTTCGACCAGCGTCTCAATCCCTATTTCGCACAGCTTGCGCATTATTTCGAGAACCCGGGCACGTGGCGCACCGCGCTCGACGAACATCGCGCCGTGCGCAACGCCATTGCCGCGCGTGATCCCGGGGCCGCGCGCGAGGCGATGCGCAATCATCTTGCCCGCTCGCAGGAGCGGTTCGCGCAGAATTTCGGCGCGGAGATCGCGACAGGATCGGCCGCTGGTCGAAACCGGCTGGCGCGATCGGCGGCAAAGCCGTCGAAATCCGGACGACCGCCGAAAAAACGAACCGCGAGCAGCGGCACGCGACGGCGATGAGATTGGGCGGCCCGCACCCGCTTCGGGTCGGGCGAACAAGAAACAGACTTGAGCGATGGAGGAAAAATCAGTGTTCAAGAAAATGACGACGGTGCTGGCGGTATCTGCCGCCGCAATGCTCGCCGCGACCAATGCCGGCATGGCGCAGACCAAACTTAAATGGGCCCATGTCTATGAGACCTCGGAGCCGTTCCACACCGCTTCCGTCTGGGCCGCGCAGGAGATCGGCAAGCGTACCAATGGCCGCTACCAGGTCGACGTCTATCCGGCGTCCCAACTCGGAAAAGAAGCCGACATCAACCAGGGCCTCTCGCTCGGCTCGGTCGACATCATCATCTCCGGCTCGAGCTTCGCGGCGAAGAGCTTCCCGCCGATCGGCGTGACCTATTACCCCTACACCTTCCGTGACGCCGATCATCTGCTCGCCTACACCAAGAGCGACATCTTCAAGGAGCTCGCCAAGGGTTACGAGGACAAGAGCGGCCATCACATCATCGCGGTGACCTATTACGGCGTGCGCCAGACCTCGTCGAACAAGCCGATCAAGACCTGCGCCGACCTCAAGGGTCTCAAGATGCGTGTGCCCGACGTGCCGGCCTATCTCGCGATGCCGCGCGCCTGCGGCGCCAACACCGCGCCGATCGCCTTTGCTGAGGTCTATCTCGCGCTCCAGAACGGCACCGTCGAGGCGCAGGAGAACCCGCTGACCACGATCGAGGCCAAGAAGTTCTACGAGGTGCAGAAGCACATCGTGCTGACCGGCCACATCGTCGATCACCTCAACACGGTGGTCTCGGGCAATCTCTGGAAGAAGCTCAGCGACGAGGACAAGAAGATCTTCACCGACGTCGCCCAGGAGGCCGCCGCCAAGGCGACCGAGGAGATCAAGCAGAACGAAGCCAAGCTGGTCGCCTTCTTCAAGGAGAAGGGCCTGACCGTGACCGAGGTCGACAAGAACGAGTTCCGCGACATCGTTCTGAAGAACGTCCCGTTCGAGACCTTCGGCTATCGCAAGGCCGACTGGGAGCGGATCCAGCAGGTGAAGTGACCGTACGTCATTCCGGGGCTCGCGAAGCGAGAATCCGGAATCTCGAGGTTCCGGGTCTGGTGCTGACGCACCATCCCGGAACGACGTGAGTTCTGGCCAGTTTGGGGAGTAACCACATGTCGACCGCCGAAATACACCGGCAGATCACCGCAGACGAAATCGCCCATACCTTCGAGGAGGAAGCGACGCCGAAGGTCGATCTCGGCATCTATGCCTTCGAGGACTGGCTGGCGCTGGTGATCTTCTGGGTGATGGCGCTCGCCGTCTTCCTCCAGTTCTTCACCCGCTACGTCCTCAACGACAGCTACGCCTGGACCGAGGAGATCGCGACCTACTGCCTGATCGGCGTGGTCTTCATCGGCGCGTCGATGTGCGTACGGCTGTCGCGGCACATCCAGGTCGATCTGGTCTACCGCTACCTGCCGCATCTGGTCGCGCGCGGGCTGTCGACGGTGATCGACCTGATCCGGATCGCGTTCTTCGGCTACACCATCCGCCTCGTCTGGATCTACATCCAGATCATCGGCGACGAGCCGATGACGACGATCAATTTTCCCAAGAACTACGTCTACTACGTCGTGCTGCTCGGCTTCGCGCTGATGTTCGCGCGCTCGGTGCAGGTGGCGCTGGAGAACTGGCGACAGGGCTACTCGATCCTCGAACGTCCCGGTGCCTACGACGGATCGGAAGGGTAATTTCATGCTGCTGTTGCTTGGAGGTTTTCTCATCCTGATGCTGCTCGGCGTTCCCGTGGCGATTGCCATGGCTGCGTCGTCGCTGCTCTACATCCTGGTCAGCGGCGTGACGCCGGATGTCACGCTGGCGCAGCGCATGATCGCCGGCGTCGAGAGCTTTCCGCTGCTCGCCGTGCCCTTCTTCATCTTGGCCGGCAACCTCATGAACATCGCCGGCGTCACCGGGCGCATCTACAAATTCGCCGTCGCGCTGGTCGGCTGGATGCGCGGCGGTCTCGGCCATGTCAACATCATCGGCTCGGTGATCTTCTCCGGCATGTCCGGCACGGCCATTGCGGATGCAGCCGGCCTCGGCACCATCGAGATCAAGGCGATGAAGGACCACGGCTACTCCACCGAGTTCTCGGTCGGCGTCACTGCGGCTTCCGCGACGCTCGGCCCGATCATCCCGCCGTCGTTGCCCTTCGTGATCTACGGCATGATGGCGAACGTCTCGATCGGCGCGCTGTTCCTGGGAGGCGTCATTCCGGGGGTCGTCATGACGCTGCTCATGATGGCGACCGTCACCTACTTCGCGCACAGGAACAAATGGGGCAGCGATACGCCGTTCTCCTGGCCGCAACTCGGCTCTGCCGGGCTCGAGATCGTCATCGTGCTCAGTTTCCCGCTCGCGATCTGGCTGATGACGCTCGCCGGGATGTCGACCAACATGGCGGTCGTCATCGGGCTCGGTGCGCTGCTCGCGATCGACTGGTACTTCGACTTCTCCGCGGTGATGGCGCTGATGGCGCCGGTGATCCTGATCGGCGGCATGACGCTCGGCTGGTTCACGCCGACGGAAGCCGCGGTCGCCGCCGTGATCTGGTCGCTGTTCCTCGGCCTCGTGCGCTACCGCACCATGACGCTGAAGACGGTGGCGAAAGCAACCTTCGACACCATCGAAACCACCGCGTCCGTGCTCTTCATCGTCACGGCGGCCTCGATCTTCGCCTGGCTGCTGACGGTGTCGCAGGCTGCGCAAACGCTGTCGGACTGGATGCTCAGCGTCACCCACAACAAATGGGCGTTCCTGCTGCTCGCCAACATCCTGATCCTGTTCGTCGGCTGCTTCATCGACACCACGGCGGCGATCACCATCCTGGTGCCGATCCTGCTGCCGATCGTGCTCAAGCTCGGCATCGATCCGATCCATTTCGGCCTGATCATGACGCTGAACCTGATGATCGGCCTGTTGCATCCGCCGCTCGGCATGGTGCTGTTCGTGCTGGCGCGGGTCGCAAAACTCTCGGTCGAACGCACGACGGTCGCGATCCTGCCCTGGCTGGTGCCGCTACTGCTCGCGCTGATCGCGATCACCTACATCCCCGAACTGACCCTCTGGCTGCCAAAATACATGGGACTCTCCAAATGACCTCCACAGCTCTCGCCGCAACCCTGTTCGGCCCCGAAGATCTGCGCATGATCGAGCATCCGCTCGAGAAGCTCAGCGACGGCATGGTGCGCATTCGCTTCGGCGCCGGCGGCATCTGCGGCTCGGACATGCACTACTTCCGCCATGCCCGCACCGGCGATTTCGTCGTGAAGTCGCCCCTGGTGCTGGGCCACGAGATCTCCGGCGAGGTGGTGGAGATCGCAGGGTCCGCGGCCAACCTGAAGATCGGCGACCGCGTGGCCGTCAATCCGTCGCGCTGGTGCGGCCATTGCGTCGCCTGCCGCGAGAGCCGGCCGAACCTCTGCGAGAACATCTATTTCATGGGATCGGCCTCGAAGACGCCGCACATGCAGGGCGGCTTCGCCAATTATTTCGATGCCGTTCCGGCGCAGTGCGTGAAGATCCCCGATCACGTCTCCTATCAGGCCGCGGCGCTCGCCGAGCCGCTCGCGGTCTGCCTGCACGCGGTCGCGCGCGCCGGCAACATCGAAGGCAAGCGTGGCATCATCTTCGGTGCCGGCCCGATCGGGCTCTTGACCATGCTCGCCGCACGCCGCGCCGGCATCGCCGACATCACGGTCGCCGACATCGCACCGGCGCCACTCGCATTCGCGAGCCGGCTCGGCGCGGACCACGTTGAGAACGTCGCAGGCGGCGAGGACGGCCTGAAGGCGCAGGCGGCCGCACGCGCCTACGACGTCGCCTTCGAGGTTTCGGGCACGGCCGCAGGCCTTGCGAGCGCGATTCAGATCGTCAGGCGCGGCGGCACGGTGGTGCAGATCGGCAATCTGCCGGGCGGCCAGATTCCGGTGCCGGCGAATGCGGTGATGGCCAAGGAGATCGACCTGCGCGGCTCGTTCCGCTTCGGCTTCGAATTCATGACCGCGGTGGAACTGATCGCCGCCGGCAGCGTCGATGTGCTGTCGCTGGTCACGGCCGAGCGGCCGCTGTCGACTGCGCCCGATGCGCTTAGGCTCGCGCTCGACCGCTCGCAGAGCGTCAAGGTCGTGCTGACCGCGAACTGATCGGGGAGAAACGCGCATGATGTTGCAGGGATGGCGCTGGTACGGGCCCGATGATCCCGTGTCGCTCGACGATGTCAGGCAGGCCGGGGCGACGGACATCGTCTCGGCGCTGCACCAGGTTCCGATCGGCGAAGCCTGGACGCGCAAGGCGGTCGAGGAGCGCAAGAACTTCATCGAACACGGCCAGCCCGGCCGCTCGCAGCTGAGCTGGTCGGTGGTGGAGTCGATCCCGATCCCCGACGACGTCAAGCGGTTAGGGGGCAAGGCGACGCGATCGATCGAGGCATGGATCGCGAGCCTCGAGGCGGTGGCCGCGGCCGGGATCAAGATCGTCTGCTACAATTTCATGCCTGTCGTCGACTGGTGCCGCACCGATCTCGAATGGGAGCTGCCGAACGGCGCACGCGCCATGCGCTTCGACCAGGACCGCTTCGCCGCCTTCGAGCTGCACATCCTCGAGCGCCCGGGCGCGACCGCCGAATATTCGCCGGAGGCGCAGGCGCGCGCGAAAAAGCTGTTCGAGCAGATGACGCAGGCCGATATCGACTATCTCGTCATGGTCATCGCCAGCGCGCTACCCGGCTCGACCACCGAGCCCATGACCATCCCGCAATTCCGCGACCGGCTCGAACAGTATCGCGAGATCACGCCAAAGATCCTGCGCCAGCATCTCGCCGAATTCCTTGCGCGCGTCGCGCCGGTCGCCGAGCAGCTCGGCGTGTCGCTGACGCTGCACCCGGACGATCCGCCGCGTCCGCTGTTCGGCCTGCCGCGCGTCGCCTCGACGGCCGACGATTATCAGGCATTGTTCGACGCCGTGCCGTCGAAGGCCAATGGCATCTGCCTCTGCACGGGCTCGCTCGGTGTGCGTGCCGAAAATAATCTGCCGGCGATGGCCGAGCGCTTCGGCCCGCGCATCGCGTTTGCGCATCTGCGTGCGACCAAGCGGGAGGCCGACGGCCTGTCCTTCTACGAGTCCGATCATCTCGACGGCGACGTCGACATGGTCGCGGTGCTGAAGGCGCTGTTGAAAGAGAACGCGCGGCGCTCACCGGACCGGCAGATCGTCTTCCGCCCCGATCACGGCCATCGCATGCTCGACGATCTCGCCGCCACCAAGCGCACCAATCCCGGCTACACCGCGATTGGTCGCCTCCGCGGCCTCGCCGAGCTCCGCGGTGTGATCCGCGCGATCGAACATCAGTAGCGCCGGGCGGTAACCTGATCTGCAAACCGGAGCAACAGCGCTCGCGCCGTTGCTCGCGGAGATTGTCAATCCGCCGCTCGTATGCGAGAGTAGCATCCTTCCGTTTCGATCGACGCATTGCAGCCGTAACCATTTGGGAGCTGGATGTGAGCATTCTGGTCGAACTCCCTCCCGATCAATACGATCGGAACGCGTTTGCGAATTTCAACGAAAATTCCGGCGATTTCGATCTCGACATCGCGCGCGCGATGATGTGGATGTCGCAGCTCGCCTACGAGACCCATGTGCCGAAGACGATCGAGACAGTCTCCGGCTTCTGGGATTTGGCGGACGTCAGGACGCTGATTCAGCCCCTGAAATCGACGCTGCCTCTGTCCGACACCCGCGGCGTCATCGCGCGAAAGGGCGGCGCGACGATCGTCGCCTTTGCCGGCACCGATCCGCTCAACCTGCTTAACTGGGTTAGCGACTTTACCCTCGGCCGGCCGAAGGCATTCGTTCACGAGGGTTTCCGTGAGGCCGCGGCGGCCGTTTGGAACGACGTCAAGGCGGCGCTCACGTCGGCAGGGGCGGCCGGCGCGCCGATCTTCATCACCGGGCACAGCCTTGGAGCGGCAATTGCGGTGGTCATCGCCGATTTCGCGCGGCAGCAATTGCAGCTCACCAAAGCGCAGATTTATCTCTATGGCTGTCCGCGCGTTGGTCTGGTCGAATTCGTCACGCCTTACGACAACATGTTCGGCAGGATGACGTATCGCCTGGTGCACGGCACCGATATCGTCCCCACCGTTCCGCCACCCCAACTCGATTTTCTACATGTCGGCCGCTATCTTGCCTGCCAACGGGGCGCGAGGTTTGTCGCCGGCCAACTGACGCCTGATTTCGGTTCCAACGAGCCGCAGCCGAACGCCGGACTTGTCCAGCAACTCATCAATCTTTTCCGCGGTAGATCACTGAACATGCGGACGGACGCTGTCGGCAATCTCTCCGTGCTGCTGCCGCCGGGAATCGGCGATCATCTTCCGGACCGTTACTTGGCCGCACTCGCGCCCGCTCAATAGCAGGCGGCCATTGCTCCGAGCTTCGGATAGAGCCGGTCGATCGCGGTGATCTCGCTTTGCATCTGCGCGATGATCCAGTCGCGGATCTCCGCGGCGATGGGGCGCATCGGCCGGTTGCGTGGCGGCAGGAATTCACAGATGCGCCGCGTCGTGGTCAGCGTGTCGGATGCCGGCACCAGCGCGCCGGTCAGGAGCCAGTGCGAGGTCACGGTCAGCCAGCCGAGCGCGATGCCCTGGCCGAGCAGCGCTGCCTGCACCACGACCGCATAGTCAGTGAAGCTCAACGCCTTGGCCGGACCGCGGCGACGGGTGAGGAACGATGGATAATCCGCCGCCCAGTCGCCCGGCGTATCGGCGAGACGGATGATCGTGTTGCCTTCAGCGGGTTCGCTCTCGCCGAGATAGGCAGGGCTGCACACCGGCAGCATGACTTCCTTCATCACGAGCGTGCCGCCGGATGAGGGCTCGTCGCGGTCGCGAAAGCGCATGCCGAGGTCGACATTCTCCACCGGTCCGCGCAGCGCGCCGGAAATGAGCTGGAAGCGCAGGTCGACCTGCGGAAACTGCCGCTGCAGCTTGTCGATGCGCGGCATCAGCCAATGCGTGGTGAAGGCGGAGGAGACCGAGAGCGTCACCGTCTCGGTGCCCTTGCGGCGGCGCTCGATCTCGACCAGTCCGCTTTCGATGCTGCGAAAACCCTCGAGCACGCGGCGATAGAGCAGTTCGCCTTCCTCGGTGAGGACCGCGCGCCCCGCTGTGCGATCGAACAGGCGCACGCCGAGATGCTCCTCGAACTGGCCGAGCATCCGGCTCACCGCCGGCTGGGTGACGTTCAGTTCAGCCGCCGCCGCCGTGAAGCTGCCGTTTCGCGCCGCTGCGTCGAAGACGAACAGGGCGTTACTGGAGGGCAGCATCCGTCGCAACTCGGGCATAACGCCATGTTATGAGCCCGGTAAGAATTTGGCAATTGCCGAGTTTTGCCAAGTCTGGTGTCATTGGCATGACAGCCTTGAGACCGGGCGCGCGACAGCAGATTGCGCGCTTCGAACGCTGCAATCGCCAGCTGCTCCGCTCGCCCTGTCTATAAAACAAGCTTATGGCGCGCAGTGGGGCACGCCAAGGGATGGACGATAGACGAGGTCGATCGTTGGTCAAACGAGCGGAAAGCGTCGAGATCAGGTCCGCGAGCAAGGCTTACGGCGCCGTTCGCGCCCTCGATGACGTATCGCTCAACGTCGGCGCCGGCGAGTTCGTCTCGCTGCTCGGCCCGTCCGGCTCCGGCAAGACCACGCTGCTCGGCATATTGGGCGGCTTCGTCCTGCCTTCCTCCGGCTCGATCCATTTCGGCGGTCGCGACGTCACCTACATGCCGCCGCACAAGCGCGACCTCGGCGTCGTGTTCCAGAACTATGCGCTGTTTCCGCACATGAGCGTCGGCGAGAACGTCGCCTTTCCCCTGCGGGCGCGGCGCCTGCCGAAATCGATCTGGCCTGACAAGGTGCGCGCGGCGCTCGCGATGGTCGGGCTTGCCGGCTACGAGGAACGCGGCATCGCGCAACTGTCCGGCGGCCAGCGCCAGCGCGTGGCGCTGGCGCGTGCCATGATTTTCGAGCCGCGTCTGATCCTGATGGACGAGCCGCTGTCGGCGCTCGACAAGCAGCTCCGCGAATCCATGCAGATCGAGCTACGCGCGCTGCACAAGCGCATCGGCGCCACCATCATCTACGTCACCCATGACCAGCGCGAGGCGCTGACCATGAGCGACCGCGTCGCCGTGATGAAGGACGGCAGGCTGATCCAGATCGACGAGCCCGAGCGCCTGCACGACCATCCCGCCGATTCCTTCGTCGCGAGCTTCATCGGGGAAGCCACCTTGTTGCCCGTCCGGCGCGTCGATGCCTCAAGCGTCGCGCTCGGCAATGCCCTGTTGCGCAGCGCGCGCGCCATTCCTAGCGGCGACGCCCTGATGCTCGCCGTGCACAGCGAGAAGCTTCTGATCGAAGACGGCGCACAGGATGCAGCCTGCAACCGGCTGACCGGCACCGTCACCGACATCGTCTACCAGGGCGAGAGCCTGCGCATCTTCCTGGCGCTCGCCGGCGGCATCGCGCTCAGCCTGCGCCAGCCGGCCTACCACCAGGCGTACAGCCGCATCCCGCCGCTCGGCGGCAGTCTCACCGTCACCCTCCACCCCGAGGACACGATCGTCGTGCCCAGGGTGGACTAACTCCTCGCCATCCTTGTTCCAACCCGAGAGAAGAAGCCCATGCCGTCCCCAGCCTCGTTCAGCAACTTCAAGGTTCTCACCTTCGACGTCGTCGGTACCTTGATCGATTTCGAGACCGGCGTGCTCTCCGCGGTACGCAGGATCTCGGGCAAGACTCCGGCCGAGCTCAGCGACGACCAGATCTTCGAGTCCTACAAGCGCGGCCGCGACAAGCATTACGAGCGCTCGAGCGAGGTGATGTTTCACGTCTATCGCTATCTCGCCAAGGAGCTGGGACTGCCCGCTGACGACGCGTCCTGCGACGTGTTCCAGCTCGCCGTGCTGCGCTGGGCGCCGTTCGCGGACTCCGTCGAGGCGCTCAAGCGCCTGCGCACGAAATTCCGCCTCGTCGCGATGACCAATGCCGACCGCGTCGCGCTGTCCTGCTACGCACACGCGCTCGGCAATCCCTTCGACGACACCGTGTGCGCCGACGACACCGGCGTCGCAAAACCCAATCCAGAGTTCTTCGCCTACAACAAGGGCCGTCAATCGGCGTTCGGCTACAAGCAGTCCGACATCCTCCATGTCGCGCAGAGCCAGTACCACGACATCGGGATCGCGCGAAAGCTCGGCTACAAGGTGTGCTGGATCGAGCGCCGACAGGGCATCGCGGGCTTCGGCGGCACGCCCGCCGTCGAGACGCTGACCAAGCCCGATTTCCATTTTTCGACCTTGAAGGCTCTTGCCGATGCGGCCATTGGGCCTGCGGCGTAATCCGTGAGCGCGGGTATGACACGGGACTGGAGCGCAGTGCCATTGGCCAACTCGCTGTGGGCAGCCACGGCCGAGCCGGCGCGCGCCTTTCCGGTCCTGTCGGGCGAGCATCAGGCTGACGTGGTGATCATCGGCGCGGGCTATACCGGGCTATCCGCGGCGCACCACATCGCCAAGAGCGGCCTGTCGCCGGTCGTGCTCGAAGCCAACCGCCCTGGTTGGGGCGCGAGCGGCCGCAATGGCGGAGTGATCACCGCAAAATTCCGCCTGTCGTTCCGCGAGGTCGATGCCCTGCACGGCCGCGCCATGGCGCAGCGCATGTACGAGATCGCGCATGAATCGACCGACATCGTCGAGGAGCTGGTGTCCGAATTCGGCATCACCAGCGCCGCATTGACGCGCACCGGCCAGGTCAAGGCCGCGCACAACGAGACGACGCTGAAGGCAGCGATCAATGAGGCCAACTGGATGAAGCGCGAGATGGGCGATGCGGAGGTCCGCATCCTCGACAAGCGCGAAGTGCGCGATGAAACTGGCTCCGATACTTTCGTCGGCGGCGTCCTCAACCCCGGCTCCGGCGGGATCCATCCGTTGAATTATGTCCGCGGCCTCGCCGACGGTCTCGCGCGCCGCGGCGTCGCGATCTTCGAGGAATCGCCGGTGCTAAAACTCCGGCGCGAGCGAGACGGGATCGTCGCCGGGACGCCGCACGGCGCGGTGCGCGCGAAGCAGGCGATCATCGCCACCAACAGCTATTCCGACCTGACGGACGCGACCGCGCACATGCAGCGCGCGCTGATCCCGTTCCGCAGCGCCATCATCGCGACCGATAAGCTGCCGCGCAATCTCGCCGGACGCCTGATGCCGACGGGACGCACCTACACCGAGACGAAGCGCATGATGCGCTGGTTCCGCATGGTCGACAATCGCGTGATCTTCGGAGGTCGCGGCGCCTTCGGCAAGCAGGACTCGGAAGCCGCCTTCGGCGCGTTGCGCAAGGCGATGGTCGGCATCTTCCCTGATCTCGCCGACGTGCCGCTCGCGTTCAAATGGTCGGGCCTGGTCGGCATGACGCTCGATTCGGTGCCGCATATCGGCCGGCTTGACGACCGCACGCTGTTCTCGACGGGCTACAATGGCGCGGGCGTTGCGATGTCCAGCCTGATGGGCCGCTATCTCGCCGCCTTCGTGCGCGGCGAAGCGCCTGAGGTCGGGCTGCTCGATGCGCGCCGGCTCAAGCCTATCCCGTTCTATCCGCTGCGCGAGCCGGCCGTGCGCATGGTTGCCGGCTGGTACCAGTTTCTGGATGCGATCGGACAATGAGATCCTGTTTGGTGATGGAGGAGGCGAGGATGAGAACGAAACTGGACGTCAGACTTGGCTACGCTCTGTTGGGCGCTTCGCTCGGCTTGATCGGACTGGCTGGCACCGCGGCCAATGCGGCGGAGCAGATCACCTTCGTCTCGCAAGGCGGCGCCTATCAGCAGGCGCAGACCGTGGCGATCCTCGATCCTTCCGCCAAGAAGCTCGGCATCACCATCAACCAGGACTCGATTCCCGATGCCTGGCCCGCGATCAAGACTCAGGTCGGCAGCGGCAAGCCGATCTGGGATGTCGTGGACACACCGACCGGCTATTGCCTGCGCGGCGGCGAGCAAGGGTTGATCGAAAAACTCGACTTCTCGAAGATCCCGAACGCCGCGGCGATGCCGGAGGCGTATCGCAGCCCCTACTCGATCTCCTATGAGTTCTATTCGAGCGTGCTCGCCTATAGTCAGAAGACGTTCCCGAAGGACGCGCCGAATAGCTGGGCGGATTTCTGGGACGTGAAGAAATTCCCCGGCCGCCGCGCACTGCGCAACCATCCGATCGCAACGCTCGAAGCGGCATTGATGGCCGATGGCGTTGCGCCGGACAAGCTCTATCCGCTCGACGTCGATCGCGCCTTCAAGAAGCTCGAAGAGATCAAGCCGCACATCACGGTGTGGTGGACCTCCGGCGCGCAGTCGGCGCAACTCCTGAACGACGGCGAGGTCGACATGGAGATGGCCTGGAACGGCCGCGTCAGCGCGGTCGCCAAGGAGGGCGCGAAAGTGTCCTTCACTTACAACCAGGGCATCCTTCAGAGCACCTCGCTCTGCATCCTCAAGGGAGCGCCGAATCTCGAGACGGCGGTGAGATTCCTCAACGAGGCGGTCGATCCCGTGCATCAGGCCAACCTGCCGCTCAATATCGACTATGGCCCGGGCAATCCCAAGGCGTTCGAGACTGGCGTGATCAAGCCCGAGCGCGCCGCGCAGTTGCCGAGTGAGCCGGCCAACGCTGCCAAGCAGGCACTGATGTCCTACGCCTGGTGGTCGTCGCCCGCAGGCGAGGCGGCCGAAAAGCGCTGGGCGTCCTTCATGCAGAAGTAACCGAAGCGAGGCAGCGTTGACGACATCCGTGCCAGATCCCTCCCAAAAACATCAGCGCCGCGAGCACGGGCTGATGCTGGCCCTGGTGTCGCCGGCGCTGCTCGTGATCCTCCTGCTGATCGTGCTGCCGGTCGGCTGGCTTGCCTGGCAGTCGGTCTACCATGATGGGTTCACGCTGGAGAACTATCGCCGCATCCTCGCCGAGGATGTCTACTGGCGCAGCTTCGCACTGACCTTCGAGATCAGCCTGTCTGTCACTGTGCTCACGCTGCTGCTTGGCTATCCCGTGGCCTATCTCGCCAACGCCGTGCCGCGAGCGTGGAGTATCGTCATTCTCGCGCTCGTCGTGCTGCCGTTCTGGACCAGCGTGCTGGTCCGCGCCTATGCGTGGCTCGCGCTGCTTCAGCGCACCGGCGTGATCAACCAGCTCCTGCGCTATCTCGAGGTGATCAGCGAGCCGCTCGCGCTGGTCCACAACACGTTCGGCACGGTGGTGGCGACCGTGCACATCCTGCTGCCCTTCATGGTGCTGCCGCTCTATGCCACCATGCAGAAGATCCCGAACGATTTGATGCAGGCCGGCGCCAGCCTTGGCGCGAATCCCGCGCTGACCTTTCTCCGCGTCTTCCTGCCGCTGTCGCTGCCCGGCGTGCTTGCGGGCTCGACCATGGTCTTCGTGCTCTGCCTCGGCTTCTACATCACGCCCGAGCTGCTCGGCGGCGGCCGCACCGTGATGGTGTCGATGCTGGTGAGCCGCAATGTCGAGCTCTACAACCAGTTCGGCGCGGCGAGCGCAGTCGCCGTGGTGCTGCTCGTCAGCGTGCTCCTGATCTTCTTCGTCGTCAGCCGCTTCATCTCACTCGATCGCGTGTTGGGGCAGAAATGACGCGATTATCCCCCGCCCGGATCGCCCTGTATGTCATTTGCGCCCTGGTGCTGGTCTATCTGATCCTGCCGGTCGTGATCATCGTGCCGATCTCGTTCTCCAGCGCGCGCTTCCTGACCTTCCCGCCGCCCTCGCTGTCGCTGCGCTGGTATCAGCAGTATTTCGCCAATCCGGCCTGGATGCAGGCGACGCGGGTGACGCTGATGCTCGCGCTCCTCACTGTCCTGATCGCGACGCCGCTCGGGGTCGCTGCCGCTTACGCCATCAGCCAGTCGAAGCTGCGCATCATGCGCCTCATCCATATGGCGCTGCTGCTGCCGCTGGTGGTGCCGATCATCATCACCGCGGTCGGCATCTTCTTCGTCTATGCCTGGATCGGCCTGGTCGCGACCATGCCGGGCCTCGTGCTCGCCAATGTGATGCTGGGTTTGCCCTATGTCGTCATCTCCGTGCTCGCAGGCTTGCAGAGCTTCGACCCTGCGCAGGAGATGGTGGCACGCAGCCTCGGCATGAACCGCCTGCGCAGCTTCTTTGCGGTGACGCTGCCGCAGATCAAGTCCAGCGTGGTCGCCGGCGGCATCTTCGCCTTCATCTCGGCCATGGACGAGACCATCGTCGCGCTTTTCATCTCCGGTGGCCAGTATCAACCGCTGACCAAGCGCATGTTCACCGCGCTCCGCGACGAGATCGACCCGACGATTGCCGCGATCTCGACGCTGATGACGGCGGCCTCCTTCATGCTGGTGCTGCTGGCAAGTACGCGGCAGAAGAAAAGCGGGTGAGGGCGCCCATCGCGGCGCTTCCAACCAAAAGCTCGAAAACAACCCCATGCAAAGTAGAACGGCCGTCGCCGGCAAGGAGGCCTCGCGCGGCGCCAGACATTGAGGGGGCGGGCAAATCAGCGAAATGGGCGCATCACCGTGCGGACTCGATTGCTTTGCTGCACCCGCAATCATCAGCTGGTGGCATGTGCATCCGTATTCTCGATGTCATCGCCCGCGAAAGCGGGCGATCCAGTATTCCAGAGGCTGTGCGAGGATACGGAGAAGCTGCGGCGTACTGGATTCCCCGCTTTCGCGGGGAATGACAGGCGGGATGTGGAAGCTCTTCCGACCCAACGCAGGCCGTCCGAGCGAGCAGCCCGATCAGCCCTGCTATCCTCACGCCTTCCCCGCCAGCCACGCCAAGATCATCTCCACGATCTGCTGCCGGCTCCTCGCCAGCACCTTCGGCTCGCTGAGGTCGCGATCGAACAGCGCGCCGAAGGTGTGGCGGTTGGCGACGCGGAAGAAGCAGTAGGAACTGATGGCCAGATGCAGGTCGATGGCGTCGACGTCGCCACGGAAGACGCCTTCCTCGCGGCCGCGTGCGAGGAGGCGATCGAGCGTTGAGATCACGCTGGCGTTGAGCTGGCGCAGTTGCGGTGTCTGCTTGAGATGCCTGCCGTAATGGATGTTCTCGATGCTGACGAGGCGGATGAAGTTCGGATTGCGCTCGTCGTGGTCGAAGGTCGCCTCGATCAGCCGGCGCAGTCCCTCGCGCGCGTCGCAGCTTCCGATGTCGAGCTGATCCTCCAGCGCGCGAATGCTGCGATAGGCCTCCGCCAGCACCGCGAGGTAGAGCTGCTCCTTGCCGCCGAAATAGTAATAGATCATCCGCTTCGATGTGCGGGTGCGCGCCGCGATCGCATCGACGCGGGCGCCGGAATAGCCTTCGCGGGCGAATTCCAGCGTCGCCACTTCGAGGATGTCGCGCTTGGTGCGCTCGGGGTCGTTGGTGCGCTTCGGTGGGGGCGGCATGCGCTCGAGCATCACTGTTTCTCCCGCCAGTTCTATGGATCACCTTGAAGGTGAAGGCAAATTTCGTCCGTCCAGGCATCGTCTCGGAACGATCTTGCATAAACGTACTAGTTCGTACATTATGGATCCAAACCAAGCTTGCGGCAACAAGAACCAGAAAACTCGCGCGAGGCGGTCAGCCGCCTGACGTGAGCCGCACCGCCACACACCGGGAGGAGATTTCGTGAGCCTGACGTCAACCGCATCGCTACATGCGCCATCCGCCACCGTGGCCACTAAGAACAAGCTGCCGAAGCGCGCCGCGCTCGTCAGCTTCGTCGGCAGCATGCTCGAATACTACGACTTCTTCATCTACGGCACCGCGGCCGCGCTGATCTTTCCAAAAGTGTTCTTCGCCAATGTCGACCCGTCGACCGCGACGCTGCTTGCGCTGCTCTCCTTCGGCATCGGCTATATCGCGCGTCCCGTCGGCGCCATCATCCTCGGCCATTTCGGCGACCGCATCGGGCGCAAGACGGTGCTCCTGTTCACGCTGGTGCTGATGGGCGGCTCGACGCTCGCGATTGGCCTCCTGCCGGATGCGAAAGCGATCGGCAACGCCGCGCCGATCATCCTGACGCTGTTGCGTCTGTTGCAGGGCCTGTCGGCGGCCGGCGAGCAGAGCGGCGCGAACTCATTGACGCTGGAGCATTCCGCCAACTCCAACCGCGCCTTCTTCACGAGCTGGACACTGAGCGGCACGCAGGCCGGCGCGATCCTGGCGACGCTGGTGTTCATCCCGGTGTCGAGCCTGCCGGAGGATCAATTGCTGGGCTGGGGCTGGCGCATTCCGTTCCTGCTCTCGGCGCTCGTGCTGCTCGTCGCCTATCTGGTGCGGCGGACCATGCCGGAGACGCCCGTCTTCACCGAGATCAAGGACAAGGCGAAGGTCGCCCGCTTCCCGGTGGTCACCCTGTTGCGCGACTACTGGCCGGACGTGCTGCGCGTGATCGTCTGTGCGCTGATCGCCACCGTGAGCACGATGACCGCCGTGTTCGCGCTCGGCTATGCCACGAGCAAATTCGGCGTCGCGCGTCCGACCATGCTGTGGGCCGGCGTGCTCGGCAACGTCACGGCGCTGATCACTCAGCCGCTGTGGGCGCTGCTGGCCGATCGCATCGGCCGCAAGCCGGTATTCATCGGCGGCGCGCTCGGCTGCGCGGTGCTGGTGTTCCCGTACTTCATCGCGGTCACCTCTGGGAACACGCTCGCGATCTTTGCCGCCGCGATGATCCTCTCCGGCATCATCTACGCCGCGCCGAACGCGATCTGGCCGTCCTTCTATGCGGAGATGTTCGAGGCGCGTGTACGCTATTCCGGGACCGCGATCGGCACGCAGCTCGGCTTCCTCGCCGCCGGCTTCACGCCGCTGGTGAGCGCGAGCCTCGTCGGCGAGGGGCCGAACGGCTGGATCCCGGTCGCGGCCTTCGTCGCCTGCTGCTGCGTCATTGCAGCAGCAGCGGCGGCCACCGCGCGCGAAACCCACACCGTCGACATCGCCGATCTCGGCAAGCGGCGCGCTTGAGCGAAGACAGGATAACGATCGCATGCTGACCAACGCAGTTCCGACCACGAGCGGGCCCATTGTCGGCGCCGAGCAGGCGGGCGTACGCGCCTTCAAGGGCGTGCCGTTCGCGATCGCGCGGCGCTTTGCCAAGGCAGCGCCGCCCCGCGCGTGGACGGAGCCGCGCCGATGCACGGACTACGGCGCTTATGCGCCGCAGCCCGGTCATCTTGATCATGCGATTGAGGCGTCCTGTCTCAGCCTGAACATCTGGACGCCGGCAGCGGCCGATCGCCCGCTGCCGGTATTGATCTTCATCCATGGCGGCGCCTTCGTCACCGGCGGTGGCGCCGACTATGACGGCGGCTTCCTCGCCGCGCACGGTCCGGCCGTCATCGTCACCATCAACTACCGGCTCGGGCCGCTCGGCTTCCTGCAACTGCATCGCCACGGATTGGACGAGGCCAACAACCTTGCCATCTCGGATGCGCTCTTAGCGCTCGACTGGGTTCACGCCAACATCGCGACTTTCGGCGGCGATCCGGACGCGGTGACGCTCTCGGGCCAGTCGGCCGGCGCCTCCATGGTGATCGCGCTGGCAACCCTGCCGCAGGCCAAAGGCAAGTTCATCCGCGCCCTTGCGCTCAGTGCGCCCGGCCGAAACATCATGAGCGCGGATCATGCCGACGATGTCGCGCGCCGCTTGCTCGCCGAGCTCGGGCTTGCGCGCGAGCCGAGCGCGACTGCGAGCGTGCCGTTGCCGCAGCTCTTTGCAGCGACGGAGCGCATCAGTCGCAGGCTGGCGGATGAGACGGACTCAGGCACCGTGTTCGGCCCGGTGCTCGACGGCGCCGTGATCCCGCGCGAGCCGCGCGATGCCTTTGCCGATGGAAGCTTGCGCGGCATTTCGCTCTGGCTCGGCTCCTGCCGCGACGAGATGGTGATGTTCCTGAAGAGCACCCCGCCGGCCGCGATGATCCGCGTCACCGAGCGGCAGGTGCGCGTCGCATTCGGCGATGCCGGCTGGGATCGTTTGCTCGCCTGCTACCGCGCGACGGCGCGCGCGGACCAGGACGCCTATGAGGCGCTGCTGTCGGATGCGTTTTGGCATCGCCCGATGGCCGATCTCGCGCGGCATCACGCTGCGGCGGGTGGTGCGGTATGGCTGAGCCGGTTCGACCATCGCCCGGCGCTGGAGCCGTTCCTGTCGCAAGGACCGACCCACGGCGCCGACAATGCCTGCCTCTGGGCGCATCTGCCCGGCTTCATCGATCGCCCGATTCTGCGGCGCAAGGGCGGTCCGATGACGCCAACGGATGTCGAGGTGGCCGCGCGGTTTCAGGCGAGCGTGCTGCGCTTCGTCGCCACCGGCGTGCCGGATGTTGCGGACGTCTGGCCGCAGTTCAGGTTGGACGCCGAACCTCTCGCGATCTTCGATCAGCCGTTCTCCGTCACGCGCGCAAATGCCGGCGAGCGTTTCCGCATGTGGGGTGAGCTCCTGTCGCAACCCGGCGCGGCGCAGGCTGCAACCGCGACACGGAGTGTGGTCGAGGGCGTGCGCTCATAACGGCGCGGACGTCAGCTTCCGACGGCCAAGCGGAGATCCTACGATCAGTCAGAGCATTACCGCTCGTGACCCTGGCTGTGTAAAAACGCGAAGGATCGAAGCGCGACTAGAATTACACTCTTCAGCGCGTCGTCTAAGCAGAAGTCGCTTGCGGGCTTGAGCACCAGAACGGTCTTGGACGAATAGCATGTTCTAACGCGCTCAAACGTCTTGGCGTTTTCACACAGCCAAGACCCGAAGCGGACTTCTCCGCATGCCTCGGACGTAAGCTGACCTATATACAGTCGCCTTTCAATCCCACTGGAATCCATATGGCGTCGGGCACATCCTCCCGCGCGTCAATGTCGGTGTCGTAAGGGCGCCGCGTTCTCTGCTGGATAACAGGAGACTGCGATGTCACGTGGCGCGGTAGTGCTGGCGATCCAGCTTTTCGTAAGTGTGGTGATCACTTCAGTGGGCTTATGGGCATTGTTGTGGCCGAAGCGGTTACAGCAATATGTGAACACGAACTATGCCCTACTGCCCGCGGTCAGAGAGGGGTGGCGGCCTACGGCAATCGTGCTTCGTCTCGTCGGCGTTTTCCTGATCTGGTATGGTTACACGCTGGCGGCTGCTTATCGCGCGGAGCTACTTTGGCTCGCCCATATCTTTGGGATCATTTAGCCCTCGTCGCTTGCGGAATTCTGTTAGAGTCCGCCAATGTGGTGCTAGATAGGACTGGCCCGTGCAATCTGCAGTGTGCGTCCGCATCTGGCCATCAGCGAAGTTGACGGCACGCCTCCTTGAGACCGCTCAATGGGGCATACCGGACTTGATTTGCTCATGATGAGTTCTTCGCATTTTGACCCATAGCGGTCCGGCACGTGGTCTAACGCGTGCGTTCTCCGTCTTGGTTCCGACGCGCCGAAGCCTAATCGTCTCAATAGCGGCTGCCATGGCGAAAAGTGATAGGATCAATATTGCTCAGGGCGGGAATCGGACGGCAGCAACGCTTTTGAGGAGGTTTTCAAATGCACGGTCGCATCTTGGGACTCACGACATCTGCTCTCATTCTGGCGTACGGCACTGTGGGTGCCTTTGCACAAAACCAAATGGCCCCCCAACCAGATCAGCAACAAACGCAATCGCATCCCATGGGCCAGGAAGGCGGGGGCACGATGGGGCACGGAAGCATGATGGGCGGCGGCATGATGGGACATATGATGGGACGGGGCATGATGGGCGGGCGCGCGATGGGACCACCGATCATGATGCGCATGATGTTCGCTCTGATGGACGCCGATGGCGACGGGACCATTTCATTGCAGGAGTTTCAGGCGGCTCACGAACGAATCTTCAAGGCAATGGACACGAACAAAGATGGCAAGCTTACCATGGAAGAGATGCAGGCGTTCATGAACGGGAGCAGGTGACCGGGTTGGTTCCGCGTCAAGTCCGCCCGGGCAAGCAGGCAACTAGGCTACTGACAGCTGCTCGCTCGGGTGAATAGCCGGAACAGGCCAGCTTATTAACGAGCGGATGTTCGCCGCATTGAGAAAGCGCAGCAAAACCCGAAGCGGAAATCCTCTCATTTGCTGTACGGAACGACAGTCCTTGGGCCACTGCGATAAGCGTGGGATTTGTTGGTTCTGACTCCCTGCGCATAGATGTCTGCTCGTGGAGCGTAGACATCGATGCCCTGCGCATAGATATCGCCGTGGCCGATTTGTTGCATCGTGGGAGGAACAGACGATTTGGGCCCGCCCTGATACTGCTGAGCCGTACTGGACTCTGTCAGGAATGGCGTGATGAGTGTGACTGCAGGTGATCTCGGGATCGCCCGCCTTTGCCTTGAGCTATGCCGGAAAGACCGTGACCGGCAGCCGCACCGAACTCGGCATCCGCTCCGACAAATCCTTCACGCTTGCGACCGCCGTGCTCACGCTGCGCAGCCGCTTCGCCTGGGCGCACGACTATCATCCCGACCGGTCGGTTGCTGCGACCTTCCAGGCCCTGCCGGGCGCGAGCTTTGTCGTCAATGGTGCGGCGCAGGCGAGTGTCCGCGCTCACCACCGCACCCGTCGAGATGAAATGGCTGAATGGCTGGTCCGCGGTGGCGACTTTCGAGGGAGAGTTCTCCAGCGTCACCGCGTCCTACGCCGGCAAGGGCGTCCTGCGGCACGTGTGGTGATACTTGCTGAGCGAAAGCGCGTGGATGTCCGTTTCTGGGCCCAACTCGGACCTTTGCTGAGGCCTGCTATTGGGCCGCTACCAGATGCACTGCGGACCTCATATGCGCCCTGAATTGCCGCAGGGGTTTACGAGCATCTGTCCTGTTTCGCCTCGTGAACCCGGCGCAAAATCGCCTTCAGCTGCTCGCTGCGCGGCTGGCAATCACGCCTTGGCAGCAACGTATCCATAAAAATTCATAAGGAAGTCCCGAACGGGGAGGGGCTTTATGGCACCGGTTTTTTTATCCGGATGCGGTATCTCGTAACCTCCGTTGCCCCATGAAAAAACTTTCGCCTTCACGTAGCCGTTCACCACTTGTATCTTCTCTCGCAGCACGACCCAGTGCATCGTAAACGCGGAGCCTTTATCGGACTGGTCGTCGTAGTCCGTCATATTGGCGCTTATGAAAAGACATACGCGATATCCGTCGGCGAGCAGGGCGTTGGCTTCGTTTACATCGTCGATGTCTTTGTTCAATCGCGAAATGTTGGTGTTCTCGCGAACGTCCCGGTACCCTGCCTTGCGAAACCATTGCTCCATTTCGCTCGGCAAGGTGATACCCGCGACATCGCTGATCTTGCCTGTGTCGTCGAAATCGAGGAACCAATTTTCCGAATCGCGTATGGAGGCGCATGTCAGCCAATCGACGTGGTCCAGCGACCAGGGCGGGGTGAAGTTCCTCACATCCTTACCCGGCTTGATCAGCAGGCGGCCGAGGTTCGCCTGCCCCTTCTGATAGAGGTCGATCGCGAACCGCGCGTAATCCCCCGGCTTATCGGATGCGTAGCTGAACATCAGCGCGGAGGGGCCGCACAGACTTCCCTTGTCCTGATCGATGAGGCTCGGCTTCGCAATGCGCCTGAGAATGCCTATCCCGACGCGGTGTGGGTCGAGCTTCGGAAAGAACGTCGTCCTCGTGTTCTTGAGGAAATCGCAGACCATTTCCGCGGCGATTTTCTTGTGGTCCGAATTGAGGTCGTAGGGTCCGACCCCGAGCCACTTCTTCTTTTCGTCGCCGACGAAAAGCGTGATGAGCTTTTTCGACGTAGGGGTGAGCGTTCTGGAGGTATTGGCAATGGTGAGCAGGTCGTCCAACTCGAATGCGGTGACCATGCCGTCCGTGACGGTGGCCCTGATGATATCGACCACCTCCGCGTAATCCAGCTTTGAATCGTCGGCGAGGCCTTTGCTAAGTGCGGCATTGACGGAAGGGGTCGCGATCGCATCCCATTGGCCCTTTGGCGTAGGGGGCTTGGCGGCTGCCTTTGTCGAGAGGTCAACGAGCCGATTGAATGTCGGGCCGGCAGGTCGAACATAGCCGTCGGGCGTGCCGGGGAAGTTCTTTTGCTGGAAATACAGAATCGAGCTGTAAAGGCTGTCGCTGGCGTGACCGGTCACGACCAGCTGCGGTTTGAGCGTGTTCTCGGCACCTCCGTCGGAGATGGCGATCTTGTTGAGCAGCGAAATGACCAGCTCCTGGTCCTTTTTCCAGTTCTGGCAGCTGCGACCCGTCGCCGCGAACCGTCCGACCTTGTCTTTCAACTGCAGCATATGCGTCTCCCGGAACAGGAAATGCTGCCTCGAACCTCCTGACATACCGCCGGCGTTGAGGCACGCGCTGTGGCAAGTCTTCCCCCTGTTGCGTTGGTCGCGCCTGCCGCCCCTTGTGTTCACTCGCAAGGAGAGCGGCTGTCCTGCGGTGACGTTCACGAGTGCGTTAGCGCTGCCATCTTTTCTCATGCTGCTTGCCGCGTCGAAGGTGCAACGCAACGTCGCATGGTGGAGTTTCCATCGCCGAGGTATTCTGCTCGACCTTGAGATGCCGGGGTTTCGCCATGCACTTCGGAATCAAAGCACTGACGGCCGGCCTAACTCTTTGCTTTTTGCATTTGACACCAGCTATCGGAGCTGACGTCAAACAGGTCAGCGCCAATGGTACGCAATTCGCCTATATCGAGGCTGGGCAAGGCGATCCCGTTGTCCTGGTACACGGCGGACTTCAGGACTATCGCTTTTGGAATGTGCATCTTCCGGTGTTCGCGAAAAGCTACCGTGTCATCGCCTACAGCCGGCAGAACCACTTTCCGAACGCAACGAGCAGGGACGGTCTGCCTGATGCCGCGGCAGACGTTCACGGCGAGGATTTGGCCGCCATCCTGACGGAGCTCGGCATCAAGCGAGCTCGCATAGTTGCTCACTCTGCCGGTGCACATGCCGCGCTGTTCTTCGCCTCCAATCACCCCGAGATGGTGCAAACGCTGATCATCAATGAACCCCCGGCGACAGGCCTGCTCGCCGGAACGCCCGGAGGCGCGGAGGTCTTGAAGGAGTGGAACGTTCGATTTGCGTCCACACGGGAGGCATTCAAAAAAGGTGAGGTCGAGACCGGGCTGCGGCTCTTTGCCGAAGGAGTCGGCGGCCCCGGCACCTACGACCGACGGTCCGAGAGCGAGCGCAAGATGATGTCGGACAATGCGCTGTCGGCCGTCGCGGACGTGATATCTAGCCGCCCACGTCCGGTGTTCACCTGCGACATGGCAAAGCGCATTTCGGCACCGACGCTTGTGACAAATGGTGAGCACAGCCCCGAGTTTTTCCAACGCATCGTGGACGAACTGGAACGATGCCTGCCTCAACGAACTCGGGTCAAAATTCCGGACTCATCTCATACCGTGCCAGGAGAAGCGCCTCACGCCTATGACGAGGCCGTACTCGCCTTCATCGCGAACCACTAGCAAGGTTCGGCTGCTCGTGTGCTCCGTGAGGCGTCCTGGTCTGGTGAGTGCCGGCGCGCTCTACCTCTCTCTTTCGCATTCGTCGATCGGGTGACGACCTCGCCACGTGCCACCGACAGCGAGAGACCCTTGAGCACCTCGTGATCGCCGAGCGCCCTGTGGATGTTGAATAGGCCGCCTATCGCGAAAAAATGATGTGCTTCCTGTAGTCATCCGAGAGCGGCGGAATCAATCTCCGTACCGGGAGCGTATCATTCCCCCAGGTCCCCAACGGATCCTTCGTTTCGACCGTCAGCAACACCGGTCTGTGGTCCGGATCCCCTTTGTGTTGGGGTTTCACCTTCATATCTGCGATCCATAATGCGTGCATCGCCATCTCATGCCCCGACCGGCTTCCCGTCGCCATCACGTACTGCTTCACCCATGCGTCGAATGTCGCTGCAGTATCGGCGATGATGTGTCCTCCGGACTCCGGCTTCTGCAGGTGGTTCAGTTGAAAACAGCACACCAGGTGCGGGTCGCCGAAGGCGTGCGGAAACTTGTAGGTTTCCCAATTTCCGCCGGGATGATGACGCCCATGCGTCTGCAGAAACTCCGGCCCTACCAGCGTGCCGGGCAACCCGAAGAGCGTATGCAGATCCGGCGCGCCGGCCAAACGCGCTCCCAGAAATTGCCGGAAGCGGTTGAGCGACATGATATTCTTCCCCAGATTGCATGACCGGAACTCGATGCAATCGATCTTCTTGTCCCGCACCTTATGCATCAGGTCGATAATCCTTGCGAAATGATGCTTGCTGATTCCCATGCGGGCGGTGTCGGCCCCGCTCATCGTCGAGACGCCGGCATCGACGTCCATCAGCTTTTGCAGATCCCAGTGTTCCGTATGCGGTTTCGACTGACTTGGCGCGAGAGGAATGTGCAGTCCCGAGCCATCTTCGTGTCCGTGAATGATCAGAATGAAATTTTTCCACGGCGAAGCGATCAGCAATTCCAGCAGATGTTCGAAGGAAACCTGCGACGTTACTGTATCGACGCGTCCCGCACTCAGCGGTATGGGCGGGAGAAAATTGAACTGCTTGAACCACGCGCGAATATTCTTGTTTATCGCCGCTTCAATGCCCAGCGTGATGACATGTGCCGGAGCGGCCATGGGCGCTCTCCTCTCGAAGATACACGATAGAACCCGACGATGTCAGAACGCCGGATTGGCTGTTGCCTCCGCGGTGCCGATCAGCCGTCACGCCCTATTTCGATTCGTCGCTCCACAGTCCCGTTAGGTTCGGTATCCGCCTCGGCCAGCTTTTGCTTTGCGGCAAGTCGGCAGCTATCGGAGGTTCAGTAGTCGTGCCGCCAACATGGTCGCGACGGCAGCCCTTGGCCCTAAGTCGAACGGTGCTTAAACTATTGTGATGTCGGTTGTCGGCCTTGAACTGGACAACGGGCCGCACTTGCCTCAACCGCCGCTCGTGACCCAAACCGGTCCAAATTCGCTCGCCGAATTCGCATAGCGCGCTCTTGGACCACTCGCTAATTTCGGGGAAGAACCGGACGTAATGCTTGCAGCGCTGCTTTTGACGCCGATACGGACCTCAAACGAACTGAAGCAAATTGCCGGGAGGCAGCAATAAAACATAGTCGGCTCTCAGGAGCTTCCTAAGCAGGGTATTTGGTGCACTTCCGAAGGGCATACCATGGACTATGCGAGTTACACGAGGAATACGAACGAGACCTTGAAGGGCATCGCCCATCGAAGGCGGTACGACCAGATAGTGAAACTAATTGCATCGCCCCTGTCGACCGACAAAGTGCTCGATTATGGATGCGGTGATGCGCATCTGTTTTCCTATTTTTTGAAGCGGCTCAGTCCCGCTAGTCTTGTTGGCTATGACCCCAATCCTAAGCTCCTGGCTGAGGCGGCGCCAGAAGTTGCGGCGGGCAGCATTCTCACTGTAGACATCAATCGCTTGAAGGAAGCCCATCAGGGATCATTTACGCTGATATACTGTGTCGAGGTCTGTGAGCATTTAACCGACAAAGCCCTCGAAGAACTTTTCGATAATCTCAAAGAGCTTGCCGCGCCGAGAGCAAAATTGATCTTCGGCGTCCCACTGGAAACCGGATTGAGCGGCTTCCTAAAGGCGCTGTATCGGCTCCGTCGCCACGGGCGGCAACAAGCCACCTTCGCAAACGCGCTGCGCGCTCTGTTCGGATTGAGCATTCATCGAGAGATGACCGACATAGAATGGTACGGCCATCACACAGGGTTCAGTCACGAGCGCTTCAGGCGAAAGTTGCAAGCTGCGGGATTTGAAGTGAAGCGCACTCGCTGCTTGCCATTCCGGCGGCTGGGGACGGTGCTAAACAACGAGATCTACTTTACCTGTTCGGAAGCGTCTTAGATCACAATCATTAGGGTGCGGACTCAACCTTCTCGGCAGTTCATGTAGATTCGGGTGTCGCTGTCTTCCTCTACCTGATCCGGTGCTATCGCGCGAATGGAAAAGCCGCAAAAAAGGACCGGCCACCGGCAAAGCACGAACTTGCATTCGACTTGAAAGCCACCAAGGTCCTTTGGCCCTATTGTCCTGGCTGGCTTGCTCGCCCGCGCCCACGAGGTAATCGAAGAGATTCGCTGCTGCGATGCATGAGTCCGTTTATGGGGCCCATAGCCGACACCAGATAGTCTTCGACTAAGGTCAGCTTTTTTTGCCAACCCGGACCTCTAGTGAGATAGGCTGTCGCGCCGTTAGTAGGGGCACAGCGGACCTCATACGCACGCTGACTGCAGCGCGGCTTATGAGTAGACGCCTCAGCTCGCTTCGTGAAACCGGCTCAAGAACGCCTTCAGCCGTTCGCTGCGCGGCTGGCGGATGGTCTCCTCGGGCGTGCCGATCTCGGCCATGACGCCGGCGTTCATGAAGCCGACGCGGGTGGAGACGTCGGCGGCAAAGGCCATCTCGTGCGTCACCAGCACCATGGTCATGCCTTCGGCGGCAAGGCCGCGGATGACGGAGAGCACCTCGCCGACGAGCTCGGGGTCGAGCGCCGAGGTCGGCTCGTCGAACAGCATCACGTCGGGCTTCATGGCGAGCGCGCGTGCGATTGCGACGCGCTGCTTCTGGCCGCCAGAGAGCCGGCTCGGATAAGTGTCGGCCTTGTCGGCGAGGCCGACCTTGGCGAGCAGGTCGCGGCCGAGCTCGTTGGCCTCGCTTTGCGCCATGCCCTTCACCTGCACCGGACCCTCGGTGATGTTGGAGAGCACCGACATGTGCGGGAACAGGTTGAAGTGCTGGAACACCATGCCGACGCTGCGGCGGAGGAGGGCGAGCTTTGCGTCGTTTGCGGCGCGCATGCCCTTGCCGAAGGTGAATTTGTGCGTGCCGATCGCAAGCTCGCCCTGCTGCGGCATTTCCAGGAGATTCAGGCAGCGCAGGAAGGTCGACTTGCCTGAGCCGGAGGCGCCGATCAGTGTAACGACCTCGCCGCGTGCGACCGACAGCGAGACGCCCTTGAGCACCTCGTGATCGCCGAACGCCTTGTGGATGTTGCTTGCGACCAGCGTCGCGCCGTTCGCATTCATCGATGCGCTCCCATCCGCAGCTCGACCTGGTCGGCGATCAGGGTCAGCGGGAACAGCACGACGAAATAGAGCACGGCGATGGTGGTG
Organism: Bradyrhizobium centrolobii; assembly: GCF_001641635.1. Taxonomy (GTDB): domain Bacteria; phylum Pseudomonadota; class Alphaproteobacteria; order Rhizobiales; family Xanthobacteraceae; genus Bradyrhizobium; species Bradyrhizobium centrolobii. The sequence continues at coordinate 54,834 of NZ_LUUB01000096.1, read as the reverse complement.
TAGACCTCGAGCGGCCGATAGCTCGACGCCGTGATCACCGAACCCTGGTAGAGGAGGTCGCCGACCGCGACCACCGACACCAGCGAGGTGTTTTTCAGCTGCATGATGGTCTGGTTGATGAAGGAGGGGATCATCACCTGGGTTGCCTGCGGCAGCACGATGCGGCGGAAGATCTTTCCGCGCCGCATGCCGATCGCGCGCCCGGCCTCCCACTGGCCGACATCGACGGCCTCGATGCCGCCGCGGAAGATCTCCGCATAGAACGAGCCGGCATAGAGCGACAGGGCGATGAAGCAGGCCATCGCCGGCGTCATGTCGACGCCGATCAGCACGGGCAGGGCGTAGTAGACCCAGACGAGCTGCACCAGAAGCGGCGTGCAGCGGAACACCTCGATGTAGAGGCGCAGCGGCATCGTGACCCAGCGCGGCGCCGTCGTGCGCAAAATGCCGACAGTCAATCCGATCACGAGACCCGCGACCACCGTGGTCACCGTGTAGAACACGGTGACCAGGAGCCCTTGCCAGATCAGGCCCCAATACGGCTTGAGCGCCGCGAACTCCCAGACATACATCGCCGTCAGAACTGCACTTCACCCGGGAGGTCGTCGGCGGTGAGGCCGACAGCTTCAAAGCCCTTCAGCATCCATTCGCGCGTCTGGCCCATCGAGCGGTTGTAGTCGGCCCAGGCGCTGAGGAAATCCTTGTAGCGGCGATCGCTCTCGGCGCGGATGCCCATGTTGGTCGGCAGCGTCAGCAGCGGCCGCGGGATCACGAGATCGCCGAGGTTCGGATTCTTCTTCAGCGTCGAGACCGAGAGCACCGCCAGCGACACGTTGCAGTCGGCGCGGCCGGTTGCGACCGCGAGGATCGCCTCGTCGCGGTTCTTGAAGCCGAGAATCGTCGCCTTCGGGCAGTAGCGGCGCGCGATCGTCTCATGCGTCGAGCCGATGTCGACGGCGATCTTGACCTCGGGCTTGTTGAGCTCGGCCCAGGTCTGCGGCTTGGCAAAGCCCTTCTTGGTGATGACGGTGAAGGAGTGCACCAGGATCGGCGTCGAGAAGTCGATGACCAGCGCGCGTTCCGGCGTCGGGTTCACGGCGAAGGCGAGGTCGACCTTGTCGGCCTGGAGGTCGAGAATCTGGTTGCCCCAGGTCGATTCCAGCGTCTCGACCTTGGCGCCGAGCTTGCTGGCGATGTCGTTGGCCATCTCGATGCAGGCACCCGACCACTGACCGGTGGCGAGGTCCTTATGGAAGTAGGGCTCCTGGCCGACGATGACCGCGATGCGGAGCACGCCGTTCTTCTTGATGCGGTCGAGCGTGGAGGTCGGTGCGGCGTCGGCCTTGGCCGAGCTGCTCGCGGCAATCGCGGCGCCCGCCAGCGCGACAGTGGTGAGTGCATCCCTGCGATTCATGGACTTTGCCTCCTCGTATTTGGCTCGGATGATGTCCGGCCTCTGGACTATTTCTGTATTCAGGATAAAATGCAATACGGTATTTCGCTTTGCTGTCCATTTGTGCGGCAAGGCAGAAATGAGCCCAATATCTTGGCAGGATTGAATGAAATTCCCCACGATCGGGGATTGTCAACCGCATTCAACTCTGAATACAAGACTGAACGCAATATGAAAATGAGCTAAGGAGAGGCCTGTGCGCGCCCTATTCGTCGATGCGAACGACACCCTGGCGGCGGTGACCGACAAGCTGCTGCGCACCGACAAGCTGCCGGTCGGCATCAACCGCAACCCCTCCATCAAGCCCGACGATCTGCCCGGCCTGCTCGATGGCGTCGAGATCATGATCGTCGACCACACCGCGGTGCCGACCGCGATCGCCGCCAAATGCGCGAAGCTGAAGCACGTCGTCTTCCTTGGCACCGGCGCGCGCAGCTACATGAATCCGGAGGAGCTCGCCGAGCGCGGCATCTCCGTCCACACCATCAAGGGCTATGGCGACACGGCGGTCGCCGAATGCGCGATCGCCTTGATGTGGGCCTCCGCAAAAAGCTTTGGCGAGATGGATCGCGGCATACGCGAGGGCAACTGGCTGCGCCGCGATGCGGTCCAGCTCACCGGCAAAACCCTCGGCCTGATCGGCTTCGGCGGCATCGCCGCGGAAGCCGCGCGCATGGCGCTCGGCTGCGGCATGAAGGTGATCGCCTGGAACAGGACGCCGAAGACGCATCCGGGCGTGGAGTTCGTGCCGCTCGAGAGGCTGCTCGCCGACAGCCACGTCGTCTCGCTGCATCTCCTGCTCAACGACGAGACGAAGGGTTTCCTGTCGCGCGAGCGCATCGCGATGATGCGTCCGGGCGCCATCCTCATCAACACCGCGCGCGGCGCCGTCGTCGACGAAGACGCAATGCTCGATGCGCTGCGCTCGGGCCACATCGCCCATGCCGGCCTCGACGTCTTCACCGTCGAGCCGCTGCCCGCCGGCCATCCGCTCACAAAACTGCCGAACGTGACGCTGTCGGCGCATTCGGCGTTCCGCACGCCGGAGGCGAGCGACAACCTCATCGGCGCCGCGCTCGATCACTGCCGCCGCATCATCGCCACCGGCAAGTAATCAAGTAATGATGAGATTGACGCGCCAGGTTCGACACAGGTTCACCTCTCCCTACAGGAGAGGTGAACTGAGCCCGCGGCGCTCACCGATTCAAACAAGGTTCCGCTAAGACTTGAAGGACATCCCATGTCGGACATCACCCGCATCGACCAGAATGCCCGCCGCAGCCGCGCCTCCGTGTTCGGCGATCTCGTCTTCCTCGCAGGACAAGTGGCGGACACCAAGACCGCTGATATCACCCAGCAGACCCGCGAGGCGCTGGCGAAGGTCGACGACATGCTGGCGCGCGCCGGCACCGACAAGTCGCGCCTGCTCAGCGTGCAGGTCTGGCTCAAGACCATGGACGATTTCGACGCCATGAACGCGGTCTATGATGCCTGGGTCGTGCCGGGCAACGCGCCGACGCGTGCCTGCGGCAAGGTCGAGCTCGCCGATCCAGCCTATCGTATCGAAGTGATCGCCGTCGCCGCGCGCAGCTAGAGCATGATGAAATTACGTTTGGTCGGCTGTTCCGGGTTACCTCTCCCCAGCGGGGAGAGGTCGGATTGCGTAGCAATCCGGGTGAGGGGCCGCAGTGCGCAGTGAGAATGTAACCCCTCACCCGGATCGCATCTTTCGATGCGATCCGACCTCTCCCTACGGGAAAGGTGATTCGAACTCTCAGCCTTGCGTCGATTCAGCCAAAACTCATCCGGTTTTAGAGGCTGTCCCGTGACCGTCCAGGCTCCCGCAACCGGCTTCCGCCCCGCGCAGCGCATCAGCGCGATCGGCGTCTCCGAGATTTTGAAGATCGGCGCGGTCGCGCAGCGGCTGAAGCGCGAGGGCCGGCCGGTGATCGTGCTGGGCGCCGGCGAGCCCGATTTCGATACGCCGGATCACGCCAAGGACGCGGCCGAGCGCGCCATCCGCGCCGGCCAGACCAAATACACCATCCTCGACGGCACGCCGGAATTGAAGGCGGCGATCGCGGAAAAATTCCGCCGCGAGAACGATCTCGTCTATGCCGCTGACGAGATCACAGCCGGAGCCGGCGCCAAGCAGGTGATCCACAACGCCTTCATGGCGAGCTTAAGCCCCGGCGACGAGGTCATTCTCGCCGCGCCGTACTGGACGAGCTACGCCGACATGGTGCGCATCGCCGACGGCACGCCCGTCGACGTGCTCTGCCGCGAGGAGAACGGCTTTCGTCTCGACGCGGCCGATCTCGAACGCGCTATCACGCCGCGCACGCGCTGGCTGCTCCTCAACTCGCCGGCCAACCCGACCGGCGCGGCCTATTCGGCGGCGCAGCTTCGCCCGATCCTGGACGTGCTCAAGCGCCATCCGCATGTCTGGCTCATGGCCGACGATATCTACGAACACCTCACCTATGACGGCATGCCGTTCGTCACGGCGGCGGCGCTCGAGCCAGGCCTGAAATCGCGCACGCTGACGGTCAATGGCGTCTCCAAGGCCTACGCGATGACCGGCTGGCGCGTCGGCTATGGCGGCGGCCCGCGCGAGCTGATCGCGGCGATGGCCGTGGTGCAGAGCCAGAGCACGACCAACCCGTCGTCGGTGAGCCAGGCCGCCGCGATCGCCGCGCTGACCGGCCCGCAGGACGTTCTCGTCGAACGCCGCACTGCGTTCCAGCGCCGCAGGGACATCGTCGTCGATGCGCTCAACGCGATCGACGGGGTCACCTGCCGCCGGCCGGAAGGCGCGTTCTACACCTATGCGAGCTGCGCCGGCCTGATCGGCCGCCGCGCGCCGGACGGCGCCACGATCGACAGCGACAGCGCGTTCTGCCGCTACCTTCTGGAGAGGCATGACGTGGCCGTGGTGCCGGGCAGCTGTTTCGGCCTTGCACCTTATTTCCGCCTGTCCTACGCCACCTCCGAACAAAACTTGCGCGAGGCCGTGAAGCGCATCGCCAAAGCCTGTAGGGAGCTGTCATGACCATTCGCAACACCCGCACCGGGGGCCAGATCCTGATCGATCAACTCGTCGCGCAAGGCGTCGAGCGCGTCACCTGCGTGCCGGGCGAGAGCTATCTCGCGGCACTCGATGCGCTGCATGACAGCCCGATCGACGTCGTGATCTGCCGCGCCGAAGGCGGAGCCGCCATGATGGCGGAAGCCTACGGCAAGCTCACCGGACGGCCCGGCGTCTGCTTCGTCACCCGCGGCCCCGGCGCGACCAATGCCAGCCACGGTGTCCACATCGCCATGCAGGACTCCACCCCGATGATCCTGTTCGTCGGCCAGGTCGATACCGGCATGCGCGAGCGCGAGGCGTTCCAGGAGCTCGACTACAAGGCGGTGTTCGGCACCTTGGCGAAATGGGCGGTCGAGATCGATCGCCCCGACCGCATTCCGGAGCTGGTCGCGCGGGCCTTCCGCGTCGCCATGCAGGGCCGCCCGGGTCCTGTGGTGATCGCGCTGCCGGAGAACATGCTGACCGAAACTGCGGCCGTTGCCGATGCCATGCGCGTCGAGCCGGCGGTGAGCTGGCCCGCGCCCGCCGACATCGAGCGCGTTGGTGCGATGCTCGCAAGCGCCAAGGCGCCGCTCGTCATTCTCGGCGGCTCGCGCTGGACGGATGAGGCGACCAAGAGCATCGCGCGCTTTGCCGAGCGGTTCGACCTGCCGGTCGCGACCTCGTTCCGCCGGGCCTCGTTGATCGACGCCGATCATTCGCACTATGCCGGCGATCTCGGCATTGGGCCAAGCCCGAGCCTGAAGGACCGCATCACCAAAGCCGACGTCATCCTACTGATCGGCGGCCGCATGTCGGAAATGCCGTCGTCGTCCTACACGCTGCTCGATATTCCCACCCCGCAGCAGAAGCTGATCCACGTTCATCCGGGTTCGGAAGAACTCGGCCGCGTCTATCAGCCGGCACTTGCGATCCAGGCGACTCCGGGCGCGTTCGCCGCCGCCGTCGAGACGCTGAAGCCGGCCGGGGCGATCGCCTGGAAGGGCGAGGCCGCCAAGGCGCATGCCGATTATCTCGCCTGGACCGACAAAGCGCGCGAGCTGCCGGGCACGTTCCAGTATGGCCAGGTCATGACCTGGCTGCGCGATCGCCTGCCGAAGGACGCCATCGTCTGCAACGGCGCCGGCAACTATGCCGGCTGGATCCATCGCCATCACCGCTTCCACAGCTTCGCCGCCCAGCTCGCACCCACCTCGGGCTCGATGGGCTACGGCGTGCCGGCGGCGGTGCTTGCGAAGCGACAATATCCGGATCGCGTCGTCGTCGCCTTCGCCGGTGACGGCTGCTTCCTGATGAACGGCCAGGAATTCGCGACCGCTGTGCAGTACGATGCGCCGCTCATCGTCATCGTCGTCGACAATTCGCAATACGGCACCATCCGCATGCACCAGGAGCGCGACTATCCCGGTCGCGTCGTGGGCACCCAGCTCAGGAATCCGGACTTCGCGATGTATGCGAAGGCGTTCGGCGGCCATGGTGAGCGCGTCGAGCGCACCGAGGAGTTTGCGCCTGCGTTCGAGCGCGCGCTCGCCTCGGGCAAGCCGTCGATCCTGCATTGCATCATCGATCCGCGCGCGATCTCGGTCGGCAAGGATTTCGTGCCCTCAGTGAAGGCTTAGCTGATGCCGAGTGGCCGCCACGTTGCGATCATCGGAGCCGGCGCGGTCGGCGTGATCAGCGCCATCGAGGCGCTGCGCGAGGGCCATCGCGTTACGCTGATCGATCCGGGCGAGCCCGGTGGCGAACAGGCGGCGAGCTATGGCAATGCCGGCTGGCTGTCGTCGCATTCGGTGATCCCGCCGGCCGAGCCGGGCGTCTGGAAGAAGGTGCCGGGCTATCTGATGGACCCGCTCGGGCCCCTCGCGATCCGCTGGTCTTACCTGCCGAAGGCCTTGCCCTGGCTGATCAAGTACCTGCTTTCGGGCTGGACCGAGGCGCGCGTCGAAAAGACGGCCTTCGCGCTGCGCGATCTCCTGAAGGATGCGCCGCTCCTGCACAAGAAGCTCGCGGAAGAAGCGGGCGTTCCCGAGTTGATCGAGCGTAACGGCGTGATGCATGTCTTCCCGTCGCGCGGCAACTTTGATGGCGATCTCGGCTGGCGCCTCCGCAAGCGCGTCGGCGTCGAATGGCTCGAGCTTTCCGCCGACGAAATGCGCCAGCGCGAGCCCGACCTGCACCCGCGCTACACCTTTGGCGTGGTGGTGGAGGAGGCCGGACGCTGCCGCGATCCCGGCGCCTATGTCGCCGCACTTGCCTGTCACGCGCTGGCGAGCGGCGCGCAGCTCGTGCGCGCCAGGGCGACCGGCCTGAAGCTCAACGGCAGCAAGCTCGTGGCCGTCATGACCGAGACCGGGGAGATCGCCTGTGATGCCGCTGTAGTCGCCGCCGGCGCGCATTCGAAACGGCTCACCGTGTCCGTCGGCGATCCGTTGCCGCTCGAGACCGAGCGCGGCTATCACGTCATGATCGAGAACCCGGAGTCGGGCCCGCGCAACTCGATGATGGCATCCGATGCCAAGATGGTCGTGAACTGGACCGACAAGGGCCTACGCGCCGCCGGCACCGTCGAGTTCGCCGGCCTCGAGGCCGAGCCGAACTGGAAGCGCGCCGAGATCCTGCGCAACAATCTCTTCAGCATGTTTCCGAAACTGCCGAAGGACATTCCGGCTTCGCGCATCAAGACATGGTTCGGACATCGGCCGAGCATGCCAGACGGCCTTCCCTGCATCGGCCATGCCCGCGCCTCGGGCGACATCGTCTACGCCTTTGGCCACGGCCATGTTGGCCTGGTCGGCTCGGCCCGCACCGGCCGTCTCGTCGCCCAGCTCCTCAGCGGCAAGACGCCTGAGATTCCGCTCGCGCCGTTCGCGCCCACCCGTTTCCTCTGAGATCGCACCATGACCTATCCAGCCAACTCGTCTTTCCGTATCGCCCGCGGCGGCAAGGCCATCTACGGTGCGCCGCTCGGCATCCTGATGCTGGAGGCGCGCTTTCCCCGCATCCCCGGCGACATGGGCAACGGCACGACCTGGCCGTTCCCCGTGCTCTATCGCGTGGTGAGTGGCGCATCGCCGGAGAAGGTGGTGCTGAAGGGCGCGGCCGGCCTGCTGCCGGATTTCATTGATGCGGCCAAGGATCTGGTGCGGTTAGGGGCCGAGGCTATCACCACCAATTGCGGCTTCTTGTCTCTTTTCCAGAAGGAGATCGCGGCAGCCGTCGGCGTGCCGGTTGCGACGTCGTCCCTGATGCAGGTGCCGTGGGTGCAGGCGACGCTGCCGCCCGGCAAGCGCGTCGGCCTCGTCACGGTGTCCGGTTCGACGCTGTCGCCAGCCCATCTCGAAGGCGCCGGCGTGCCGCTCGATACGCCGCTGGTTGGCACCGAAAACGGCAAGGAATTCTTCCGCGTCCTGATCAAGGCCGAGAAGGACGACATGGATGTCGCCCAGGCCGAACGTGACGTGGTCGAGGCCGGCAAGGAGCTCGTGGCCAAGAACCCGGACGTCGGCGCCATCGTGCTCGAATGCACCAACATGCCGCCATATGCGGCAGCGTTGCAGGCCGAGGTCGGGCTTCCGGTTTATGACATCTATTCCATGATCACCTGGTTTCATGCCGGGCTGCGCCCGCGCGCCTTTACCTGAGCCCGGCCGTCGCAAAGCTCTGAACAAGCTCTGCCAAGGTGTCGTTTGCATTGCCATCGCATACGCAGCCCCGGTATATTGGGCTGTGTGCGGACATGAATGCAGCTGATGAAGAGCAACGTGGAACTGGCTTCCGATAGCATCGTCGATCGCGTCTATGAACAGCTCAAGGCGATGGCCGTGAGCTATGAGTTCAAGCCGGGCGAACGTCTCAACGAGGGCGAGCTGGCAAAGCGCCTCGGCGTCAGCCGCACGCCGCTGCGCGAAGCGCTCAACCGGCTCAACACCGAAGGCTTCCTGCGCTTCACGCCGGGCAAGGGTTTTTTCTGCCGCGAGCTCGACGCCCACGAGATCTTCGATCTCTACGAGCTGCGCAAGTCGATCGAGGTCGCCTCGATCCGTCTCGCCATCAAGCGCGCCAAGGACGAGGACATCGACGCTCTCTTGAAATTCCTCGAAGCCACCGGTCCCGATCCCGGCGAGCGTTCCTCGGTCGAGCTGGTCGAACTCGATGAGACTTTTCACGAGCGGCTGATGGGCATGTCGAACAATGCCGAGATGCTGCGCGTCCTGCGTAACGTCAATGCCCGCATCCGCTTCGTGCGCTGGATCGACATGGACCGCGTCAACCGCTCCAACACCCAGGCCGAGCACCGCGCCGTCGTCGAGGGTTTGAAGGCCCGCGACGAGGCTGCTTGCGTCGCGGTGCTGGAAAAGCACATCGACCGCCGCCTCGACCGCATCACCGCCGCGATCAAGGAAGGCTACGCGCAGATCTACATGCCGGCTGCGGCGAGGTCTGCGGCGAACTAAGTCACGCGCCCCAATCTCCGGTGCCTTCCCTTCTCCCCTTGTGGGAGAAGGTGGCGCGAAGCGCCGGATGAGGGGTTGCTTCAGCGCGCTCAAGCGCAAGCAACGTACGCGCGGAGAGAGACCCCTCACCCGTCTCGCCGCTGCGCGGCGAGCCACCCTCTCCCACAACGGGAGAGGGGAAGCAGCTATACAATCCCTCGATATCTGGTCGTGCCAGACGGTCAGAGCCTTCGCGCCCGAACATCGCTAGCGTGTCGCTCGAAATTCACGGAGACCCGCGGTGCACAGCCCCCAACCGAATCTCGAATCTCGCGCCGGCGATGACTGGCCTGCGGAGCTCTATCGCCTCCTCAAGGCTGCCGACGTCCGGCAGATGTCCTACGTGCCCGATGCCGGCCACAGCCAGCTCATCCGCCTGTTCTCGGCCGACCGCGACGTCACCACCAACGTGTTGACGACCGAGGAGGAGGGCGTCGCGATTGCCGCGGGCGCCTGGCTTGGCGGCCAGCGCAGCGTGCTGCTGATGCAGTCGAGCGGCGTCGGCAATTGCATCAACATGCTCTCGCTGTCGGCGATCGGCCGCTTTCCGATGCTGATGCTGGTGACGATGCGGGGCGAATGGGCCGAGTTCAATCCCTGGCAGGTGCCGATGAGCCGGGCCACGCAGCCGTCGCTGGAAGCGATCGGCGTGAAAGTGATGCGCGCGGAGACGCCGGAGGATCTGGTCGAAACCGTCGAATCCGCCGCGGCGCTCGCCTACGAGGCCGATCAGCAGATCGCCGTTCTGATCGGGCAGCGCCTCATTGGCAAGAAAAAGTGGTGATGTCGATGTCCGTTTCATCTCAGCTCGAGCGCCGTGCGGCCGTCGCAGCTCTCCTCAAGAACCGCAAGGACACGCTGGTCGTCTCCGGTCTCGGCTCTCCAACCTACGACCTGCATGCGGCCGGCGACCGCGACGACAATTTCTACCTCTGGGGCGCAATGGGCGGCGCCGCGCTGATCGGGCTCGGGCTGGCGCAGGCGCAGCCGGGAAAGCGCGTGCTGGCCCTCACCGGGGACGGTGAACAGCTCATGGGGCTCGGCGGCATTGCCACCATCGGCGTCGCGCGCCCCCGCAATCTCGACATCGTCGTGATCGACAACCAGCATTTTGGCGAGACCGGCATGCAGGCGAGCCACACCGGGCGCGGCGTCGATCTTACCGCGATTGCCGCGGCTTGCGGCTTTGCCGCGACCGGAACCCTGCGCACGATCGAGGAGGTGGAGCGTCTCGCAACGCAAATCGGCGAGCAGTCCGAGGGACCGCGTCTCTTCGTCATCAAGGTCCTGGCGGAAAATCCGCCGCGCTCGCTGCCGTCGCGCGATGCCGTCTTTATCAAGAACCGGTTCCGTGCTCATCTCGGGTTTGCGGCGGCCTAAGCCGGAGTTCTCACCCGGCGTGGGCCTGCCGCGAGCAGCTATTCTGGAGTGAGAGCCATGAAAATTTCCGGCAAGGTCGCCGCCATTACCGGCGCGGCGCGCGGCATCGGCAAAGCCTGCGCACAACGATTCCTCGACGACGGTGTCAAGGTCGTCATCTCGGATGTCGATGCCGATGGCCTCGCCAAGACGGCCGCCGAGCTCGGGCGGCCGGATGCCTTGCGCACCGTCGTCGGCAACGTCGCCAAGCGCGCCGACGTCGATCAGATCGTTGCGACGGCAGCCAACGAGTTCGGCCGGCTCGACATCATGGTCAACAATGCCGGCGTCGCGCGCAACCAGGACATCCTGGAGATTTCCGAGCAGGATTTTGACGACGTCATCGCCATCAACCTGAAGGGCGCGTTCTTCGGCGTGCAGGCGGCGGCGAAGCAGATGATCGCGCAAGGTAGCGGCGGCGGGGTCATCATCAACATGTCCTCGGTGAACGCGCTGCTCGCGATCCCGACGCTTGCGACCTATGCCATCTCCAAGGGCGGCATGAAGCAGCTCACCTCGGTCGCCGCCGTCGCGCTTGCCCCGCACAACATCCGCGTCGTGGCGGTCGGGCCGGGCACGATTTTGACCGACATGGTGGCGTCCGCGATCTACACGTCCGAGGATGCCCGCAAGAACGTGCTGTCGCGCACGCCAATCGGCCGCGGCGGCGAACCGAGCGAGGTCGCCTCCGTCGTCGCGTTCCTCGCCAGCGACGATGCGTCCTACATCACCGGACAGACGATCTATCCGGACGGCGGCCGGCTGATCCTGAACTACACGGTGCCGGTGAAGGAGAAGTAGGGCGCCGCATTTTCCGGTGTCATCGCCCGCGAAGGCGGGCGATCCAGTACTCCGTGACGCCTGCGGTTGAACCGCGGTGCCGCGTACTGGATGCCCCGCCTTCGCGGGGCATGACAGCGGTTGTTATATGCGCCAGCGCGCAATCACTCCGCGGCGATCGTCATCCCGTGTCCGAGCCGCTTCGAGATGCCGCCGGCGCACTCGCGCAAGGCGTTGGCGATGGGGCTGTCCCAGCGCGCATCAAAAGTGCCTTCCGGCCCCATCGCGGTGATGACGAGCGCGACATGTCCGGAATGATCGAACACGGGCGCGGAGAACGCGTTGACGCCAGGCAGGGGATCGCCGAGCGCACGCGCCAGGCCGTGCTTGCGAACCTCGGCGAGCATCTCGGTGACCTTCGCGCCTTTCACCGTGCGCTTCGGATTGTAACCGACGCCATGACGATCGAGGCCGCTTTCGAGCGCGGCATTGATCGTCTTCTCCGGCAGGAAGGCCGCAAAGGCGCGGCCCGTGGCGGTCTCCAGCAGCGCCATGACCGAACCAGCCCGCATCACGATGTGAACGGGCTGGCCCGGCTCCTCGAGCTGCACCACGGTTGGACCATGCGTGCCCCAGACCGCCAGCGAGACCGCATGTCCGATCTGGCTCGCGAGGGCCGCGATCTTCGGCCTTGCGATGCGCACGCCGGAGAGGCGGCGCAGGCTGATCAGGCCGAGCTCCAGCGCCAGCGCGCCGATCTCGTAGCGGCCGGTGGTTTCGTCCTGCTCGATCAGCCCGATCCGGGAGAAGCTGGCGAGATAGGGATGCGCCTTGGCCGGCGTCATGCCGGCCTCGCGCGCGAGATCGCGCAGCATCATCGGCTCGCCGCTCCTGGCGAGCGCGCGGAGCAATTCACCGCCGACCTCGATCGACTGAATGCCGCGGCTTTCTTTCTTCATGCGCCTCCTAGTGCGCGTTCGGTTACGCCGCGTTGCGCTTGGCGGCGCTGTCGGCGAGATGACGGCCGGCAATGTAGCCGAAGGTCAGCGCCGGCCCAAGCGTGATGCCGGCGCCGGGATAATTGCCGCCCATGATGCTCGCCATGTCGTTACCGGCGGCATAGAGCCCGGGGATGACGCGGCCCTCGGCGTCGAGCGCGCGCGCGTTCTCGTCGGTGACGATGCCGGCATAGGTCCCGAGATCGCCCACCACCATCTTGATGGCGTAGAACGGGCCGTTTTCGAGCGGCGCGATGCAGGGGTTCGGGCCGTGCATGGCGTCGCCCTGGTAGCGATTATAGGCCTTCGAGCCCTTGCCGAAGGCGGCGTCATGGCCTTGCAGGGCCGTCGCGTTGAACCGCGCCACGGTCTCGACGAAGGCCGTGGCATCGATGCCAGCCTTTGCCGCGAGCGCCTCCAGCGTATCGCCGCGCATGAGATAGCCGGTTTGCAAATGATGGCCGAGCGGCATCGGGAAGGGCGGTACGCAGCCGAGGCCGTACTTGCGCAGCGTCTTGTGATCGCAGACGAGGAACGCGGCGATCTCCTCGCCGGGCTTGGCCGCCTTGACCATGGCCTGGACGAAGTCGTGGTAGGAGTTGCCTTCGTTGGCAAAGCGCTTGCCGTCGCGCATCACCGCGATCACGCCGGGCTTTGCGCGGTCGATGAAATGCGGCATCACGCCCTTCGACCCGTCCTTGCGTGTGGTCAGTGACACCGGCACCCACGCCGCCGCATTCGGCAGGCGATCCTCGATGCGGCCGCCGGCGCTTTCCGCCAGGCGCAGGCCGTCGCCGGTATTGCCGGTCGGTCCCGGCGAATAGTGCTCGTTGCCGGTCGGCGCGTGCGGAAACATCTTCTTGCGCCGCGCGACGTCATGCGGGAAACCACCGCAGGCGAGCACGACGCCTTGCCGCGCGCGGACGCGTACATCGCGTCCCTCGCGGTTGACGATCGCGCCGGTCACCGCGCCGTTTTCGATCGTCAACTCGCGCACGGGCGAGGACAGCCACATCGGAATCTTGAGGTCGAGTGCGGATTTCGCCAGCCGGCCCGCGAGCGCATTGCCGTTGGTCAGCGTCATGCCGCGGCCATAGCGCAGCACGTCCATCAGGTGCCGCGACAGACGTTTTGCGACGTAGATCGCCGAGGTCAGCGATTTCGTCACCCGCATGAAATGGATGATCTCCTTGCCCGATCCGAGCATCATGCCGAACACGGTGAGCTCGGGCAGCGGCATGCCGAGTGTCTTGATCTGGTCGCCGAGCTCGCGGCCGTCGAACGGGCGCGTCACCATGGAGCGGCCGCCCTGGGCACCGCCGGGCGCCTCGGCATGATAGTCCGGAAACACCAGCGGCATGTCGAAGCGAAGCGCGGTCTTGGTCGTGAAGAAATCGACCGCCTCGGGGCCAGCGCTCAGAAACGCGTCGACCCGCGCCGCGTCGTAATTGTTGCCGGCCTCGTGCCGCAAATAGGTGCGGGCCTGCTCCGGCGTCTCCTCGATGCCGTAGGCTCGCGCGAGCGAGGTGCCGGGGATCCAGAGCCAGCCACCGGAGCGGGCGGTGGTGCCGCCGAACCGCGGCTCCTTCTCGACGATCAGCACGTCGAGGCCGCGGGAGCGGGCGGTGATCGCCGCCGACATGCCGGACGCACCCGATCCGGCCACGAGCACATCGCACTCGTAAGTCTCACTTGCGTTGCGCTCGTTGCCAGTCATGCGGGCCTCACTTCTTCAGGAGCGGACACTTGGATTCGGAGACCGGGCGGAAGGCGTCCTCGCCCTTCACGGTCTTGACGATCTCGAGATAGTCCCAGGGCTCCTTGGACTGCTCGGGCGACTTCACCTTGGCCAGATACATGTCGCGGATGACGCGGCCGTCTTCGCGCAAGCGTCCGCCATGGACGAAGGTATCCTCGATCGGCAGCTCGCGCATCTTGGCCATCACCTTGGCAGGATCATCGGTGCCGGCGGCCTTGATGCCTTTCAGGTAATGCAGCACCGAGCCGTAGACGCCGGTCTGGATCATGGTCGGCATCACATTGGTGCGCGCGCAGAACTTTTTCGACCAGGCGCGGGTCGCCTCGTCCATGTTCCAGTACGAGGCCGTGGTCATGTAGGTGCCCTGCGCGGCCTTCAGCCCGATGGCGTGCACGTCGGTGTCGAACATCAACAGGCCAACGAGCTTCTGGCCGCCCTGCACCAGGCCGAACTCGCCGGATTGCTTGATGGCGTTGTCGGTGTCCTGGCCGGCATTGGCGAAGGCAACCACATCGGCCTTGGAGCTCTGCGCCTGCAGCGCGAAGGAGGAGAAGTCGGCGGTGTTGGTCGGATGCCGCACGCTGCCGAGCACCTTGCCGCCCATCTCGTTGATGAAGCGGGTTGCGTCCTTCTCGAGCTGCTGGCCGAAGGCGTAGTCGGCGGTGATGAAGTACCAGGACTTTCCGCCTTCCTTGATCACGGCGGACGCGGTCACCTTCGACAGCGCGTAGGTGTCATAGGTGAAGTGCACGGTGTTCGGGCTGCACAGCTCGTCGGTCAGAGAGCTCGCGCCGGGACCGGAGAGCAGCGCAATCTTGTTGCGCTCGCGCACCATGTTGTGGACGGCGATCGCGATGCCGGAGTTCGGGATGTCAACGACAGCATCGACCTTGCCGTTGTCGAACCAGCCGCGCACGACCTGCACGCCGACGTCGGTCTTCATCTGATGGTCGGCGCTGATGATCTCGATCGGCTTGCCGAGCACGGTCGGTCCGAATTCCTCCACCGCCATCTTGGCGGCTTCGACCGAGCCCGGCCCGCTGTTGTCGCGGCCCCAGCTCGACAAATCCGTCAGCACGCCGATCCGCACCACGTCGTCGGAGACTTGCGCGCTCGCCGCCGTCGTCATCGCCGCCGAAGTCATGGCCGCGAGCATGGCGCAGGCCAAAAGCCCTCTCATCGTCGTTCCCTCTCTTTATGTCCGCTCTCGCTGCGGTTTATGGAATTGGCCGCAAGTTAGATATTGGCAAATGAGTTTGTCAATGACGAATTTGGGTGGGAGGGCGAGCAGGGAACCGGCAGCGCGCGCCGTAGCGGCGCTACGAATGAGACGACTGGCGCTCGCGCCACATTCACAGTGTCGTCCCGGCGAAGGCCGGGACCCGTAACCCCAGGGAGTTGTCGTTCGCACGATGCTGGCCACAGCGCGCTAGGACAACGCTGACCGGGATAATGGGTCCCGGCCTTCGCCGGGACGACGTTGAGGAGACAGGGACATAAATGTCTCCATAGACTCGTCATTGCGAGCGCAGCGAAGCGATCCGGACGGCCGCCGCGGAAAGATTCTAGATTGCTTCGCTGCGCTCGCAATGACGAGGCTTAGGACAGCAGCATCCTTCACTCTTGCCGGGACGACTGCGAAGGCAGTGGCAACTATACTCGGACAGGTTGCAAGGCCATGTGTGATTGTCCATGATGCCCACCGACAGTCTGGGGCATGGCATGACGGCAGCAACGGGGGTCTCCGCCGCGACGGAGAAATCGACGACCGCGCATGTGGTCTGGGCCAGCGCGCTCGGCACCGCGATCGAGTGGTACGACTTCCTGATCTACGGCACGGCGGCGGCGCTCGTGCTCAACAAGCTGTTCTTTCCGAGCTTCGATCCCTTCGTCGGAACGCTCGCGGCGTTCTCGACCTATGCGGTCGGCTTCGTGGCGCGCCCGATCGGCGGCGCCATCATCGGACATTACGGCGACCGGCTCGGCCGCAAGGCCATGCTGGTGGTGACCATGATCGCGATGGGGCTCGGTACCTTCCTGATCGGCTGCCTGCCGACCTACAGCCAGATCGGCGTCTGGGCGCCGATCCTGCTCGTCATCCTGCGCTTCATCCAGGGCATCGGCCTCGGCGGCGAGTGGAGCGGCGCGGTCGTCATGGTGATCGAGCATGCCGGCAATCGCCGCGGCTTCTATGGCAGCCTCGTGCAGGTCGGTTTTCCCGTCGGCGTTGCCGCCGCGACCGGCATCTTCGCCCTCATGACCAAGCTGCCGGACGCGGACTTCCTGAGCTGGGGCTGGCGCGTGCCGTTCCTGATCAGCATCCTGCTCGTCGGTGTCGGCTTCATCGTGCGGCTGAAGCTTGCCGAGACCCCGCACTTCAAGGAAGTGGTCGAGCGCAAGGAAGTTCTGGCGCAGCCGGTCTGGGAAGTGCTGCGCCGCGACTGGCGCAGCTTCCTGCTCGCGATCGGCATCACCGTCTCGGAGGTGGGGCTGGCCTATCTGCTCACCGTCTTCACCGTGGTGTACGCCACCACGAAGCTCGGCCTGCCGCGCCAAGTGATCCTGGATGCGGTGGTCTACGCCGCGATCGTCGAATTCGCGACGCTGCCGCTTGCCGGCTGGCTCTCCGACATTTTTGGTCGCAAGGCGCTCTATCTGGCTGGCGGGGTGTTCTCGGTAGCGCTGGCGTTTCCGCTGTTCTGGTTCCTTGACACGAAGGAGCCGGCGCTGATCACGCTGGTCCTCGTCGTCACGATGACGCTGACGCACGCGCTACTGTTCGGGCCGAAGGCGGCGTTCATGCCGGAGTTGTTCCGCACCCAGGTGCGCTACAGCGGCGCCTCCTTAGGGGCCAATGTCGCGGCCGCGCTCAGCGGCGGTTTCTCGCCGCTGATCGCAACGGCGCTGCTCGCGTGGGCGGGCTCGTACTGGGCGGTGTCGCTCTACATCATCGCGCTTTCGGTCATCACGATCATCGCGACCCTGATGGCGCCGGAGACGGCGCGCGACGCGCTCAGGTCGTAAGCCGTCAGCGGCACGCCGGGTTCGCGGCACCGGGGATGACGAGGTAGGTGATTGTCGCCGGTGCGAGGCGGATTGTGCCGGGTACCGTCGGAATCCCGACGATGTCAGGCAATCGGTCGCCGGCCGCGAGCGTCAGCGTCTTACTGTTCAATTGCACCGTCGCGCCTTGCAGCCGCGCCGCGCGGAGTGTGTAGCGCTCGGACGGAAGTGGCAGGGTAAGCGAGCGCAAACCATCGCGCGAGATGTTGATCGCGAGCAGCGTGACCGCGCCGCGTAGCGCCGGATGGCAATGTGCGTAGACGTGGAGACCGGGCGCGGTAGCCGCGCCCGCGTCGAGCACGGTCGTTCCCATTAGCCGGTGCCAGAGCAGCGCGCCCCAGTAGTTCGGCCGGGGACGGAAAGTCTTTTCGTCGAGCAGGCCATAATCGCTGGCGGCCAGCGTGTTGTGCATCACGACCTGGACACCGGCCCTTGCCAGGCGCCCGAGCTGGTCGAGATAGCGGAATGTGTCAAGAAACGTCTTGTCCCAGCGGCTGCCGCCGCAGGCTGCGTCCGCCGTCTCCGTCAGCCAGATCGGCTTGCCCGGCTCGAAGGTGTCGCGCAAAGCCTGGTAGATCGCCAGCGTCGCGTCGGTGCGGGCGAGCCATTCCTCGGTGAGCGCCTGTCTCGAATCGTCGCGGCCGCCGCAACGCGGCGAGATCGTGTTGTAGTGATGGTAGGAGAAGCGATCGACGCCTTGGCCGGGTGCGGCCAGCAGATCGCGCGTGGTGATGCCTGATGCGGACGGGGCGGCGGCGTCGCCGACGGAGGATGGACCGACGATCAGCGTCTCCGGCGCGGCGCGCTGCATCCATGCGCGAAAGATTTCGAAGTCGCGGCCATAGGCCTTTGCGTCATATCCCGGCGGTGCGCCGTTATCGGTAGCCAGCGTCGGCTCGTTCATGAACTCTGCGGCTCTGAGGTGGCCGCCGAGCGAACGCGTGAAATCGATCAGGCGTTGCGCCTGATCCGGCTTCCACGCGCCCTCCCTGTCGCGGCTGCCGGGACTGATGGCGAAAGAGGTGACGATCTCGGCATCGACCGCGCGTGCGAAATCGACGACGCCGCGCCACCGCGCCCGGCTGAGCACGGAGTTGAATCCGGCCGGCGGTTTCGCGGGAGGAGTTTCAGTGTCGGCAAAGAATGTCGCATTGGCCCAGGTGCCGCTGACGCGCACATAAGCCGGCGACAAGGCGGCTGCGAGCCTGCGCAGACGCGCGTTGGCAAGATCGATCGGAGGTCTGTAGCTGTAGCGATCGCGCGCATCGAATGCGCGCATCGTTCGCGGATACGGCTTCCAGAACCGTCCGCCCGTCACCTCCACCATCTCGATGTTGTAGGACTGGAAGCGCGCGTCGACCGTGCCGATCACTTTCAGCGCCGCGGGTGCGATCGATACGCCGGCAGCGTGCGCCGTGCTCGAGCTTGCGCTAATCAGCAGCGCGATTGTCATCGAGCTTGCTGCCCGAGCGGGCCCGCGCGATCGAGATCGCCGTATTTGCAACGCGGTTGGATGGCGAACTTCTGCTTCCATTCTAACTCCGCAAGATCCGGCGGTGGCCGGCCGGACAAGATCATTTACCTTTTCCTTAACCAAGCCGGGCTAGGCTTCGCCTTTGGCTTGGCGTCCGGCTTGAAAAAATTCCGTCCGGCCCCTTGAAGTCGATTTCCATGTTCCTAGGTCGTTTTTCGCCGCGAGAGCGGCGCGCCGGATGCCAGACCGGGTCCGACGTGGGCGCCGGGCTGGTGTCTTCGGACCCCGTCTGAAACCCCCGTCCCAGCGCTCCTTCGTATCCATCTTGCTCTTTGGAGGACTTGGTTATGAGGACCAATTTTGATTTCGCACCCCTGTGGCGCTCCACCATTGGCTTCGATCATCTGGCCGATCTCGTCGACAGTACGTTGCGTCAGACGACCGAGGACCACTATCCGCCCTACAACATCGAGCGTTCCGGTGAAGACCATTATCGGATCAGCCTCGCCGTGGCGGGCTTCGGCGTCAACGATATCACCGTGACGGCGGAGCAGAACGCGCTTACCATCGAGGGCCAGAAGCCGGAGGTCGCTGCGCGCGAATACCTGTACCAGGGCATCGCCGCGCGCCCGTTCCGGCGCGTGTTCAACCTCGCCGACTATGTTCAGGTGAAGCAGGCGTCATTCCAGGACGGGCTCCTGATCATTGATCTCGTCCGCGAGGTTCCGGAGGCGATGAAGCCGCGCCGGATCCAGATCGCGTCCGGTGCATCGCCGGCATCACAGATCGAGCAGGAGCAGGCAGCCTAGGCGGTCTCGGGTCACTGGTGGAACGCGGCGCGAGGACGCGCGTTCGCGTTTCCGAGGCATGAAGGAGAGAACCATGGCTATTCGTGATCTCATTCCCTGGTCGAGGAACCAGGAGCTTGCGCCGACGCGCGGGGCCTTCGATCCCTTCCTCACGCTGCATCGCGAGATGAACCGTCTGTTCGATGACGTTTTTCACGGCTTCGGCGGGCCCGGCCTGTCTCCGGTGATGGAGGGGCGCTTCGGCTGGCCGAAGGTCGAGCTCAGCGAGACCGACAAGTTGCTGACCGTCTCGGCCGAACTTCCCGGCCTGACGGAAAAGGACGTCGAAGTCGAAATCGCTCACGGCGTCCTGACCGTCCGCGGCGAGAAGAAGGCGGAGCACAAGGGCGAAGGCAGGTATTTCACTGAGCGCTACTACGGCGCATTCGAGCGGCAGATCCCGGTGGAGGGCGTCGAGGAAGACAAGGCCGAGGCGTCGTTCAGCAACGGCGTTCTGACCGTTTCGCTGCCGAAGTCCGAGAAGGCGCGAGAAGGCGTCAAGCGCATCGCGATCAACACGCACTAGGATGAAGCCGGGACGGCGGCGGTTCGCGCCGCCGTCCAATCGTCACCAAACCCATCCCTTGGAAAGGAGCGTTGAGGGAGGCACTACCCATGACCGACGTCAACACGAATGCCAGCACTCTCGGCCCGCTGCTTTATCCCGCTGCCCACTACGAATCCCCCGCTGACGTCCTGAATGCAACGGATATCTCCGTGCCGGAGAAGCGGATCATCCTGTCGTCCTGGGCATCCGACATGTACGCCGTCGAAACCTATCCCTCCTTGCGCGAAATTCCCGGCATGAACCACACGATCCGGCTCGCCGATATCCTTTCGGCCCTGCAGCGGCTCGACGGCGACAATGACAACGACGACCCGCCGCGCGGCAGTGGTGTACCGATGCGGTTGCGGCGGCCCTGGGCCGCCGCCGACCGGACCAGCCGTTGATGCTTACACAGACCGTTTTGACGGTCGTTCTGCTCGGCCAAGCCTCGGCGGCCTGGGCGTCCCATTTCTGGCCTTGCAAGGCTTCAGCGCCGCGCCACGACGGACTCCGGCACAAGGCGCACGGTCCGTCTTGGCGCTTGCGAGTAGGAGCTCATAGTGTCCGATCACCTTCTCGCTGCCGCGAATGAGCAGGTCTCGATCGGCGTTCATCGCGCAGCCTCCGTCGCATTGATCGACGTGTTAGAGGGGAAGGCAACAGGGAAGGTCGCGGCGGTCAGGCTATCAAGCGCCGACTGCTCTTCTGCGAGACGTCTCTCGATGAACTGGCGTTCTATCTCTGCCAGCCTGGTCTGCAGCAGTCGCCGATAGCGGTGGATATTGTTACGGTGCGCACGAATACCGGCCAAATTCTCATCGAGCATCGTCGTCTCTCCAGACGGTCGCGTTCAAGTCCTTTGATTTAGAGGGTGAGAAAGAGATTTCTCGGCAAAAAAAATATCCAACGGAAAGTCGGTGTCAAGATATTCGAGCTCGCTGCGGCATCGAGCGCACCATAGTCGAAACAAGGGGCAACGGACTGAGAGAGGGATGAGACGCCGTCACCTGGCCCGCGGCGTGACCACGGCTTTTCCTGCCGGCCGACCCTTGCGCACCGCATTCCAGAAGCTCTCGGCCGCTCGGGTCATACGAGCACGCGCGCGGAACAGCGAGATGCTGATCGCGATGTCCCAATCGGCGCCGCCCGCACGCAGCAGGCGGCCGCTGTCGAGATCGGGCTTGACGAGGCCCATCGGCGCCCATGTCACGCCGCGTCCTTCGCGCGCCATGTCGATCAGCAGCATGACGGGTGCTGCGAAACTCGGAACGAGCCAGGCCGCCGGATCCTTCACGGCCAGGAACGATGTGACGATGCGCCCCACACCTGAGCCCGGGTGGTAAGCGAGATAGGGCAGCGGCGCGCCGGCTGCGCCGGGCAGGGCGTAGCGCGGCTTGCGGCGTCCGCTACGGCCGGACTTCGTCGTCGGCGCGCTGACCGGGATCAGCACGTCGGTTGCGAGCTCGACGCGCAGGAAACGGTCCATGTCGAGCCGGCTCACCAGCGATGGATGATGATGCGCCAGCAGGAAATGAGCCTGCGCATCCAGAAGCAGCTTTTCGCAGCCGGCGAAATTGGAAGCGACGAGCTGAACAGCCGAGCCGGCCCGCGCGCTGTCCGAACTGCGGATCCATTCCGGAAAGAAGGTCTGCGACAGCGCATGCGTCGCCGCGAAGGTGATGGTCTCGGCTTTCAGCCGCGCCACCTCCAGCGCTTCCTCGCGCCCGACCAGGACGCGGCGCAGCACGTCTTCGGCTACGGGGCGGAAGCTCTCGCCGGCGGCGGTCAGGGCGATCGTGTGCGTCGAGCGCTCGAACAGCGGCGTGCCCAGCCACTCCTCAAGCGACCTGATGCGGCGGCTCAACGCCGGCTGGGTCACGTGCCGGCGCTCGGCGGCGCGGGAGAACCCGCCCTCCTCGGCGATGGCAAGGAAGTCCTCCAGCCAGATCAGGTCCATAATAACGTTTTGTCCTCAAATCATTCCGATACGGCATTAGCGCCTGAAGCGCCGCTGGTCCAATGTAAACGGCATCGCAAAACCAGAACAAAGCGCCATCCCGCATGGCGCGAAAATGCCTTTGGAGGAAAGCAAATTGCAGGTCGCCGCAACTCAGCTGTCCGAGCCCATCCCGGGGCCGATCTCCGAGCGGCGGCGCAAGCCGCTCT
>NZ_LUUB01000096.1:0-32705 GCF_001641635.1 Bradyrhizobium centrolobii | reverse complement strand
TGCGCTCGGCGCGCTGTTCGGCTTCCTGCTGCCGACCGTGGCGGTCGAATTCAAGCCGCTCGGCGACAGCTTCATTTCGCTGATCAAGATGACGATCGCGCCGCTGATCTTCCTGGTCGTGGTCACCGGCATCGCGCAGGTCGGCGACATGAAGGCTGTGGGACGCATCGGTCTCAAGGCTTTCGTCTATTTCGAGGGCGTGACGACCCTCTGCCTGCTGATCAGCTTGCTGGTCGTGCGCTGGGTTCAGCCCGGCGCTGGCGTTGCCCACGCCACCGCGCAGCAGGCCGAGACGGTCGCCCGCTATTCGCAGGCCCATGTCGGCTCGCTCTCGGCCTACATCCAGCACATGATCCCGGAAAGCTTTATCGGCGCGTTCGCGAGCGGCGACGTGCTCCAGGTTCTCGTACTCGCGCTGCTCTGCGGCATCGGCCTCTTGCTCCTCGGCGAAAAGGCCGGGCCGCTGCGCTCGGGCCTGGAGCGGGTGACCGAGCTCGTCTTCAGCGTCGTCCATGTCGTCGTCGCGCTGGCGCCGATCGGGGCGTTCGGCGCCATGGCCTTCACGGTCGCGAAGTTCGGCGCCGCGACGCTCTATGCGCTGGCGCTGCTGGTCGGCACCGCCTGGGCGATGATGGCGTTCTTCATCTTCGTCATCCTCGGCACGATCTGCCGCCTCGCCGGCATTCGCCTGATGGATCTGTTGCGCATGTTGCGCACCGAGCTGCTCGTCGTGCTCGGTACGTCGTCGTCGGAAACCGCCATTCCCGGGATGATGGAGAAGCTGCCGAAGGCGGGTGTGGGTCGCGCGGTGGCGGGCCTCGTCATCCCCTCCGGCTATTCCTTCAACCTCGACGGCGTCGCGCTGACGCTGCCGCTCAGCACGATTTTCGTCGCGCAGGTCTATGGCATCGAGCTGACCGCCGCGCAGCAGCTGAGCCTGTTCGTGGTGATGCTGTTCACCAGCAAGGGCGCCGCCGGTGTCACCGGCGGAGCTTTTGCTGCGCTCGCCGCGACGGTCGTTGCCGCGAGACTGCCCGCCGAGGGACTGGCGCTGCTGCTCGGCATCGACCGCTTCATGTCGCTGGCGCGCGCCATCACCAACACCATCGGCAACGCGGTCGCCGCGATCGTGGTCGCCAAGTGGGACGGCGAATTCAACCGCGCGGACTGGGCCCAGTCCGCCGCTCAAACCCAAGTAGTGAAGTAAGGATCAATGGCTACCAACACCAATGAACTCCCGGTCATCGCACTGACCCCGGGTGATTGCACCGGCATCGGTCCCGAGCAGACCGCGCGCATCCTCTCCGACGATCGTCTCGCCGACGTTGCGCGCCTCGTCGTGGTTGGCGATGCCCGCGTGCTCGAGATGGGCATGGCGCATGCCGGCGTGAACCTGAAAGTCGAGCGCATCGCGTCGCCCAAGGCGGCCTCGTGGGGCAGCAGTGCCGTGCAGCTCGTTGATCTCGGCAACACCGATCCCACAAAATTCCCGCTCGGCAAGTCCAATGCCGAGTCCGGTCGGCTGACCGGCGAGACGCTGTCGCGCGCGATCGATTTCGCCAAGGTCGGCGAGGTGGACGCGATCACCTTCGCGCCGCTGAACAAGCGCGCGATGTTCGACGGCGGCTGGAAGTTTCCCGACGAGCACAAGATGTTCGCAAGCCTGCTCGGGCACACCTCCTATTTCTCGGAGATGAACGTGCTGGACGGCCAGTGGATGTCGCGCGTCACCGGGCATCAGTCGCTGCGCGAGGCGCTGGACGGCATCCATCCGGCGAGCATCACCGATGCGATCGAGCTGGTCGATCGCATGATGCGCAAGGCCGGCGTCGCCAAGCCGCGGATTGCGGTCGCCGCGCTCAATCCGCATGCCGGCGAGGGCGGCCTGTTCGGCCGTGACGAGATCGAGATGATCCGTCCGACCGTCGAAGCCGCCGCGAAGACGGGGATTGCGTGCAGCGGGCCGTATCCCGCCGACACCGTCTATATCCGCGCCTTCGCCGGCGAGTTCGACAGCGTGGTCGCGATGTATCACGACCAGGGCCAGATCGCGACCAAGCTGCGCGGCTTCAATCGTGGCGTCACCGTCACCGCCGGTCTTGAGACCGTCTTCACCACGCCCTCGCATGGCACGGCATTCGACATCGCCGGCAAGGGCGTGGCCAACACCGGCGCGCTCGAAAGCGCGGTCCGCCTTGCGGCGAAACTGGCTTCGATGAAAGTACTGGAGGCATCCCATGCACACTGATCGCAGGACCCTGCTTCAGGCAGCTGCCGCACTTCCG
Source organism: Bradyrhizobium centrolobii (assembly GCF_001641635.1). GTDB lineage: Bacteria > Pseudomonadota > Alphaproteobacteria > Rhizobiales > Xanthobacteraceae > Bradyrhizobium > Bradyrhizobium centrolobii. Next base: position 30,420 of record NZ_LUUB01000096.1, on the reverse strand, counting down.
CTCGCCACGGCCGGTGCAAATGCCGCCTTCGCGCAAGCGCCGGCCGCAGCGCCCGCGGCCGCGCCGCCCAAGGAGGTGACACGCGCGCTCGCGCATTATCTGGTCACCGCGAGCTATGACGACCTGCCGGCCAATGTCCGCAAAGAGGGCGTCCGCACGCTGTTGAACTGGGTCGGGGTCGCGATCGGCGGCTCGCATCACGAGACGGTCGATATCGCGGTCGCCGCGCTCGGCCCGTTCTCAGGGCCGCAGCAGGCTTCCCTGTTCGGGCGGCGCGAGCGGTTCGACATCATGAACGCGGCCTTCATCAACGGCGTATCGAGCCACATCTTCGACTATGACGACACGCATCTGAAGACGATCATCCATCCCGCCGGCCCCGTCGCCTCGGCGATCCTCGCGGTGTCGGAGATGCAGCCGGTCTCGGGCAAGGAGTTCTTGAACGCGCTCGTGCTCGGCGTCGAGACCGAGTGCCGGATCGGAAACTCGGTCTACCCGAACCATTACGATGTGGGCTGGCACATCACCGGCACGGCGGGCGTGTTCGGTTCAGTCGCCGCCGTCGGCAAGCTCTTGAAGCTGAACGAGCAGCAGATGACCTGGGCGCTCGGTCTTGCCGCGTCGCAGCCGGTGGGCCTCCGCGAATCCTTCGGCTCGATGAACAAAAGCTTCAATCCGGGCCGCGCCGCGTCCAACGGCATCTTCGCGGCCATCCTGGCGTCGAAGAACTTCACCTCGTCCGACGCGATGATCGAGGCCAAGCGCGGCTGGGCCAACACGATAAGCACCAAGCAGGACTATAACGAGATCCTGGGCGATCTCGGCGAGCGCTACGAGGCTGCGCTGAACACCTACAAGCCGTTCGCCTGCGGCATCGTGATGCATCCGGCGATCGATGCGGCGATCCAGCTTCGCAACGAGAACAGGCTGACCGCCGACCAGATCGAGCGCGTCGACGTGAAGGTCCATCCGCTCGTGCTGGAGCTCACCGGCAAGAAGACGCCGCAGCAGGGGCTCGAAGGCAAGTTCAGCATCTATCACGCGGTCGCGGTTGCGATCGTCGAGGGCGCCGGCGGCGAGAAGCAGTTCAGCGATCGCGCCGTGACCGATCCGACCGTCGTCGCGCTGCGCGGCAAGGTGGTTCCGGTGATCACAGCCGGCATCAAGCCGGAGCAGGTCGATCTGACCATCGTGCTGAAGGACGGGCGCAAGCTGAACCGCTTCATCCAACACGCGATCGGCAGCGTCGAGGTACCGATGACCGACAAGCAGCTCGAGACCAAGTTCTCGGACCTCGCCGACGGCATCATTCCCACTGCTGCGATCCGGCGGGTCATGGACGCCTGCTGGAATGTCGAAGGTCTGGCTAACGCGGCGGAAATCGCCAAGATGTCCGTCTCATCCTGATTCCGGAGCCGATAAGAATGCCGTCACGCCGCCGTTTCCTCCAATCCGCAGGCTCGATCGCCGCTCTGGTTGCAGCCGGCGGGCGCACGGTCGGCGCCGCCGGCCCGGGCGTCACCGAGCGGCTGGCCCGCTACATGGTCGCCGCACGCGATCAGGCGCTGCCCGATCAGGTCGTGCGCGAATGCAAGCACCGCATTCTCGACACCCTCGGCGCGATGGTGTCGGGCTCGCGCATGAAGCCGGGCGAGATGGCGCTGAAATACGTCCGTACTCTCGGCGGCGACGCGCAGGCCTCGGTTATCGGTTCGGACTTCCGCACCACGGCGGTGAACGCGGCGCTGGCGAATGCCATGTGCGCCCATGCCGATGAGACCGACGATTTCGAGCCGGTCACCAAGGCGCATCCGGGATGCTCGGTGGTGCCGGCCGCACTGGCGATGGCCGAGCGGGAGCATCGCGGCGGGCAGGACGTCATTCGCGCCGTCGTGCTCGGCTATGACCTGACCTGCCGCCTCCTGTTGGCGCTGGGGCCGGACCTCGTGCGCGGCTCTCATCGCAGCGCCGAGGGAACGTCCTCGACCTTCGGGGCGCTTGGCGCCGCCGCCTCGCTGGCGCGTCTCGACGAGAAGGGCATGCGCTATGCGATCTCCTATTCCTCGCAGCAGGTCTCCGGCCTCTGGAGCTGGGTGAAGGATCACGATCACATCGAGAAGGCGTTCGATTTCGCCGGCATGGGCGCACGCAACGGCGTCATGGCCGTCGACATGGTGAAGGCCGGGCTGACCGGCGTCGACGACGTGCTGGACGGCACGCATAATCTCTTCATTGCGCTGTCGAGCGATCCGAAGCCCGAGGAGATGGTCAAGGATCTAGGCAGCCGGTTCTACGTCACGGAGACGGCGATCAAGACCTATTCGGTCGGCTATCCCATTCAGTCGCCGCTGGATGCCATCCTGACGCTGCGCAAGCAGCATGGCCTGCCCCCGGACAATGTGCGCAGTATCCTGGTCAAGCTTCCGACCGACGCGATGGGGATCGTCGGCGAGAGCGCGATGCCCGACGTCAATTGCCAGCACCTTGTGGCGGTCGCACTTGTCAAGGGAGCCGTCTCGTTCAACGACAGCCACGATGTCGCGCTGATGCACGATCCCAAGATCCTTGAACAGCGCGCCAAGGTGACGCTGGCCGGGGACAAGGCGCTGATGGATCCGGCCGCGCCGCGCGGCGCTGTCGTCGAAGTGACATTGACTGATGGCAGGAAGGTGGACCACTTCACGAAGTACCCGCCGGGCACCAAGGAGAATCCGCTGAGCACCGAAGCCGTAGCGGCGAAGACGCGGGACCTGATCGCGCCGGTGCTGGGTGCCGACAGGGCCGAAAAGCTGATCGAGCAGATCGGCAATCTCGAACGGCTTGACGACGCCGGACAATTGAGGCCATTGCTCACCGCGTGATGCAACAACCAACAATAAGACAAACATCAAGGAAATGCGCATGCGCGGAATTGTCCGTCGCTTCTTTCTGGCCGCCTGCGCGGCCGTTCTGATCTGTGGCACTGCTGCGGCGCAGGATTATCCGTCCCGTCCCGTCAAGATCATCGTGCCGTTCCCGGCGGGCGGCTCCAATGACATCATTGCCCGCATCGTCGCGCAGAAGCTCGCCGAGCGGTGCGGCCAGACTTTCATCGTGGAGAATCGCGGCGGCGCCGGCGGCAATATCGGCGCCGAGTCGGTCGCGAGCGCAGAGGCCGACGGCTACACCCTGCTGCTGACCGCGCCGCCGCCGCTGACGATCAACGGCGCCCTCTACAAGAAGCTGCCGTTCGATCCGGCCAAGGCGTTCGCACCGGTGGCGCTGATCGCCTCCGTGCCGATCGTCTTGGTCGTGAACCCGTCAGTGCCTGCGAAGAACGTCAGCGAGCTGATCGCGCTCGCCAAGGCCAAGCCGGGATCGCTGAATTTCGGCTCGTCCGGCATCGGTTCGACCAATCACCTCGCGGGCGAACTGGTCAAGAGCATGGCCGGCATCGATATCGTGCACGTGCCCTATCGCGGCGCGGCGCCGGCGATGAACGACCTGCTCGCGGGACAAATCCCGTTCATGTTCGACAACATGCCTGCGGTGCTGCCCCAGATCCAGGGCAAGGCGATCAATGCGATTGCGGTCGCGGGCGCAAAGCGCACAGACGCTCTGCCAGACGTGCCGACGGTGGCCGAGACCGTTCCCGGTTTCGAGGCCTCATCCTGGTTCGGGCTGGTCGCGCCGGCGAAGACGCCTCAGCCCGCGCTCGCCAAGCTGAGCAGCGAGCTCGAAGTCATCCTGAAGATGCCCGATGTCAGGAAGCGATTCGCCGAACTTGGCGCGGAGCCCGGCACCGTCTTCGGCGCTGCGTTCGGTCAGTTCATGACGGACGAGACCGCGAAGTGGGGTAAGATCATCCAGGCCTCCGGCGCCACCGTGGACTAAGGCGTAATGAAGTTTGATTGTTGCCGCGGAAAAAGTGCGCTCCCTCTCCCGCTTGCGGGGGAGGGCGGGGGTGGGGGTGTCTCCACAATGGACACTCCCCGTGTGGAGAGAGCCCCCACCCGGCGCTTCGCGCCGACCTCCCCCGCAAACGGGAGAGGTAAGGCGGAGCCCGTGATTGCGTCGATCTTACCAATAGTCAGCACATTCTGGGCTAGGTGATCGAGATGGGTGCAATAACGGCCTGGAAGCGGGCGAGGGCGGCGTCATGGATCTGAATCTAGGCGGCAAGGTCGCCGTCGTCACCGGCGGCAGCATCGGCATCGGACGGGCGATCGCCGCCGAGCTCGCGCGCGAGCAGGCACATGTGGTGATCGTCGCGCGCGACGCCGAGCGGCTTACAGCGGCCGCGCAGGAGATGTCGCGCGATACCGGGCGGCGCGTGATCGCCTGCGCCGGCGACATGACCAAGACTGACGATATCGCGCGCGCGATGGATACCGCGCGCGAGGCTTTTGGCCGCATCGACATCCTCGTCAACAACGCCGGCGCCTCGCCGATGGGCAGGATTGCCGATACGCCAGACGCGACCTGGGCCAAGTCGATCGAGCTGAAGCTGCTCGGCTATATGCGCTGCGCCCGCAGCGTCCTGCCGGAAATGCGCGACCGACGATGGGGCCGCGTCATCAACATCATCGGCCGCAGCGGGCATCAGCCGCGTGCGGCCTATATGGCAGGCGGCGCGGTCAACGCGGCGCTGCTCAACTTCACGCTGGCGCTCGCCGAGGAATGCGCGCCCGACAACGTGCTGGTCACCGGCGTCAATCCCGGTCCGGTGCAGACCGATCGCTGGGACAGCCTGGTCTCGCAGGGCGCGGCGATTGCGGGACAGGATCGCGGCACGGCGAACGCCGCCGCCATCGCCTCGGTGCCGCTCGGGCGCGTCGGGCAGCCGCACGAAGTCTCGGGCCTCGTCGCATTCCTCTGTTCAGACCGCGCATCTTTCATTACTGGGACCTGCATCAACGTCGATGGCGGTGGAACGAGGTGTATCTGATGGCTAGCGAACTGCGGAAAATCGGTGTCAGCGATGATTGCGAGCTTGCGGTTCGCCTCGACGACTATCTCTTGCCCTGGGACACCAAGCCGCCGGTCGTCATGCTGCACGGACTTGCCGAGAGCGGTGAGGCGTTCCGGCGCTGGGTGCCGTATTTCGCCACGCATCACCTCGTGGTACGTCCCGATCTGCGCGGCTATGGCGATTCGACGCCGATGCAGGGCGACTACGTCTATCGCTTCGCAGGCCTCGGCGACGACATCGTGCGGCTGCTGGACGCGCTGAAGCTCGATCGCGTCTTCCTCGTCGGCGGCAAGATCGGCGGCACGCTGGCGATGCATCTCACGGCAAATCATCCGGACCGCGTGATTGCGCTCGCCGCGGTCGGTGCGCCGGCCTCGCTGACCTCGTTCTCCGAACGGGCGCCGACCTGGCGCAAGCAGATCCGCGAACAGGGCGTCGAAGCCTGGGTGCGCGAGACCACGGCCGGTCGGCTCGGCTCGTCGCTGCCGTCGCCGGCGATCGACTGGTGGATCAAGTTGATGTCGAAGACCAAGGCTTCGACGCTCGAGGCGTTCCTGAAGATGGTGCCGACGGTCGACGTCACCGGCGAACTACCGGCCATCAAGCGGCCGACGCTCGTCGTCACGACGACAGGCTCGGGGCTCGGCAGCGTCGATTCGGTGAAGGCCTGGCAGCAGACGATTCCGGGCTCCAAGCTCGAAGTGCTGCCCGGCGATTCCTATCACGTCGCGGCCACCGACCCCGACGTCTGTGCGCGGATGGTTCGGGAGTTTTTCGACCGGCTTAAGACGTGAGACACGCGTCCGAATAAGGCCCATCAAGAGGCCCGGACGAAACACAGCGAGTGGGAGGAAACGATGAGCTTGAGGCGAACGCTTGCCGGCTATCTCGGCGCGACCGCGCTGTTGCATGCCGGTGCCGCGATGGCGGCCACTGTCGAGATATCCGCCAACGGCATCGGCGGGCAGGTGACCAGCGACAAAGGCGCGGAGGCCGGGGTCTGGGTGATTGCCGAGACCAGGGACCTGCCGACGAAATACGCGAAGGTGGTGGTCACCGACGATCAGGGCCGGTTCGTCATCCCACAGCTTCCCGCGGCCAACTACAAGGTCTGGGTCCGCGGCTATGGCCTGCAGGACACGGCGCAACAGGACGCTCGTCCAGGCAAGGTGCTGGACTTCAAGGCCGCTCAGGCCTCGCCCAAACAGGACGCGCAGAACTATCCGGGCATGTATTGGTATTCGATGCTCGACATCCCCAAGCCCGAGGAATTTCCGGGCACCGGGGACAAGGGCAACAAGATGCCGGAGACCATGAAGTCGCAGGCTCAGTGGGTCGATACGGTCAAGAACATGTGCCAGTCCTGCCACGCGCTCGGTACGCGCGGCATCCGCGAAATCCCGAAGGTGTTCACCGAAGGCTATGACTCTCAAACCGCATGGGCGGTCCGCACCCAGGCCGGCCAGGCGCAGGAATACATGGCGACGGTGCTGGCCAGCATGGGCCCGGAGAAGGTCTACGATCTGTTCTCGAAATGGACCGACCGCATTGCGGCCGGCGAGTTGCCTTTCGACAAGCCCGAGCGGCCCAAGGGTATCGAGCGCAATGTCGTCTTCACGATGTGGGACTGGGCCGCACCCACGCGCTATCAGCACGATGCGATCTCGACCGACAAGCGCAACCCACGCGTCAACGCCAACGGCCTGATCTACGGATCGTCGGAAGAGAGCTCCGATCTCGTGCCGACGCTCGATCCCGTGAACAACGTCGCCAGCACGATCAAGCATCCCTATCTCGACCCCAACACGCCATCGTCGACCGATGCTCCGCGCGGAACGTCGGCCTATTGGGGCGACGAACCGATCTGGGATGGCCACACCAGCATCCACAACGTCATGATGGACGAGCAGGGCAAGGTCTGGTTCACTGCGCGCCTGCGCCCGCCGGCCAATCCTGACTACTGCAAGCAGGGCTCGGATCTGCCGTCGGCGAAGGTGGCGCCGCAGGCGACCTCATTGCGCCAATTGTCGCGCTTCGATCCCGCGACGGGGAAATGGGATCTCATCAACACCTGCTTCACGACCCATCACCTCTATTTCGACGACGATGCCAACCAGACGCTGTGGACCAGCTCCGGCGGTCCGGGCCTCGGTGGCGGCATCGTTGGCTGGCTCAACACCAAACAATATCGCGAGACTCTCGACGACGTGAAATCGCAGGGCTGGACGCCGCTGATCATCGACACCAACGGCAATGGCAAGCGCGACGCCTATGTCGAGCACAAGGACCCCGTCGATCCGACCAAGGACAAGCGCATCGCCGCATCCTTCTACGGCATCATGCCGAGCCCGGTCGACGATACGATCTGGGGCCAGGCGATGGACCGCGGCTTCTCCCGCATCGACCAGCCCGGCTACATCGTTCGCGTGACGCCCGGACCTGACCCGGCCAACACCGCGCTGGCCGAGGTGTATCAGCCGCCGGAGGGTACGTTCGGTCCGCGCGGCCTCGACATCGGGCTGGACGGCGTCGTGTGGACGGTGTTGTCCAGCGGTCATCTCGCACGCTTCGACCGTAAGCTCTGCAAAGGTCCGCTGAACGGACCAACGACGGCAGACGGCAAGCAGTGTCCCGAGGGCTGGAAGACCTGGCGTATGCCCGGACCGCAGTTCAGGGGACTAGATGCCAGCGGCAGTGCAAACCACGCCTATTATGTCTGGGTCGATCGGTACAACACGTTCGGACTTGGCGCGAACGTGCCGATCGCAAGCGCCAACGGCAGCGAATCGCTGCTCGCGCTGGTCAACGACCAGTTCGTGAACCTGCGCAATCCATACCCGCTCGGCTTCTTCACCAAGAATGTCGACGGCCGGATCGATGACCCCGAGACTGGCTGGAAGGGCCGCGGCTTGTGGAGCACGACAGGAACGCGCGCGAGCTTCCACGGAGAGGGTGGCAAGGAGGCTTCGCCCAAAGTCTACAAGGTGCAGATGCGGCCGGATCCATTGGCCCATTGAGCGTTTAGCCCTATGAATAGCCGCGCTGCAAACGAGCGGCCAAAAGCAACGGAAACAGAATCATGACAAAGACCTCTCGACGCGACGTGCTCACTGCCGCAGCCGCGATGACCGCGGCGGGCATCGCCGATGTGGCTCCGGCCGCAGCGCAAGCCGGGCCGAAGCCGATCTTCGCGGTGCCGATGGTTGCGATCCCGATCGTCGGCGAGACGAGCGTGTTCCAGGTTCGCCGCATCTACTGCATCGGGCGCAACTATGCGGCGCACGCGATCGAGCGCGGCTCGGACCCGAACCGCGAGCCGCCCTTCTTCTTCCAGAAGCCGACCGATGCGATCCAGAACGTCGCGATCGGCGAGGTCGCCGACCATCCTTATCCGTCGCTGACCAAGAACTATCATCACGAGGTCGAACTGGTCGCCGCGCTGAAATCCGGTGGTACCAACATCCCGGCCGAGAAGGCGCTCGACCATGTCTATGGCTACGCGCTCGGCCTCGACATGACCCGCCGCGATCTCCAGAACGGCATGGCCGCTGAGAAGAAGCCCTGGGAGATCGGCAAGAGTTTTGACCATGCCGCGGTCATCGGTCCGATCCACCCGGCGAGCAAGACCGGCCATTTCGAGAAGGGCGCGATCTCGCTGGCGGTGAACGGGACCGTGCGGCAGAGCTCGGATCTCAGCAAGATGATCTGGAGCGTGGCCGAGCAGATCGCAAAGCTCTCGGAAGCATTCGAGCTCAAGGCCGGCGATATCATCTATTCCGGCACGCCGGAGAATGTCGGACCGGTGGCGAAGGGCGACGTGCTCCTGTGCAAGCTCGAGGGCTTGCCGGACATGTCGATCAAGATCGTCTGAGCGATCCGGCGGAGTTTCAGTCCTGGAGGCGCGATATGTTGCGGCACGTCGCCACGTTGGGTTTGGTCTTCGTCATGACCGGTACTCTCGGGGTGAAAGCAGAGGGGCCGAGCGATATTGCGCCGACGGGATCGCTCCGCGTGGCGGTGGCGGTCGGGCCCGCCGCGTCGGCCTTCTGGACGACGCGCGATCCTTCGACTGGAAAGCCGCGCGGTGTCACCGTCGAGCTTGCCAAGGCCGCCGCCGACAAGCTGCACGTTTTGCTGCAGCTGGTCGAGTACCAGAGCTCCGACGAGATCGCCGCAGCCAGCGGCAGGGACGTCTGGGATCTCTCTTTCATGCCGGCGGACGTCAAGCGCGAGCAGTTCGTGGAGCAGGGCCCCGCCTACGTGGCGTATATGAGTGGGTATCTCGTTCGCGCCGGTTCGGACATCCGCTCCGTCGCGGACGTCGATCGCGCCGGAATGCGGGTCGGTTGCATCGAGGGGACATCGACGTCACGTACGGTCGAGAAGTCCTTGAAGCAGGCCAAGCTGACCAAATTCGTGAAGCCGCAAGAGGCGGCCGAATTGATCGGCAAGGGCGAGCTTGATGCTCTTGCGATGGGCATTGGGGCCCTGGAAGACCTTTCGCGAAAGCTGCCCGGAACCAAGGTGCTGGACGAAGTGATCCAATCGACCGGCGTCGTCGTGGTTGTTCCCAAGGGCAAGGCCGTTGCGAAGGCCTGGGCCGCGCATTTCCTGGATGAGGCCAAGGCGGACGGCACAGTACGTCGCGCGCTCGACCGCAACGGATTTACCAACGATAAGGTCGCGCCGTAGGGACGCTGTTGCGCTGATCAGTCTCCGCTGGAACCGCGATTCAGGCGACGGTCTCTGAGTTGCCGGAGTTCCAACGGCGATTGCCCTGTGTTGGGCGGCAAACAATCCTTGTGTGGCCATATTTGAGTAAGAGTGATCTCCCGTGAGGGAGGCGCTTCGATGAACAAAGCTCTGATCACTGCCATCGCGATGCTGGCTATCTTGCCCGCGAGCGCCGTTGCGCAGGAGCGCGCTGGCGCTGCGGCGTTGGGAGCCGTATCCGGCGCCGTCGTGCTGGGTCCGATCGGTGCGGTCGCGGGCGCAGTGGTCGGCTATACCGCCGGACCTTCAATCGCCCGGTCTTGGGGCGTGAGAGGTTCGCGGTCGGCAAGACATCGGCAGCCGCAGCGTCGCGAGGCGTACCGCGCAGCCGCGACCACCGCTCCGCCGCCCACGCGCGAGGCGATGGATGCCAACGGTCAGGTGAGAGCTGCCAGCAATCCGCCAGTCCAAGCCGCGCCTGCGGCGCAGCCGGTTCAAGCTGCACCTGAGGTGTCGACGCAGACCACGACGCCGCCCGTTCAGGGATTCGAATGAGGCTGGCTTACGCCGCGGTGGTCTTCGGCCGCAGCCGCTCGACCGTCCTGGCGATCAGTGCAGCCACGTCCGCGACCTTCGGGCCGATCCGGAATTCGGGGCCGGCGACGACGACGGAAAGACGGCGGTCGCCGATCGGCAGCGGGATCGCAGCACCCGCAAGGTCGCGGCTGTAGTCGCCAAAACTCTGGCAATAGCCGCGCGCGATCGAGTTGCGCAGCTCCGCTTCCACCGCCTCGATGCTGATCGGCGTCGACGGGCCGTACTGCTTGAACTCGATCTTGCGGTAGACGGAGTCGCGCTCCTCCTGCGAATACTGCAACAGCAGCGCGCGGCCGCTGGCGGTGGCGTGGATCGGCACGCGGTGGCCGATGGTCGCGAAATAGCGGATCGCGGCCTTGGACTCCACGACGTCGATGAATACGGCCATCACGCCCGCCGGCGCAACGATCGAGGCGGTCTCACCGGTCTCGGCTGAGAGATCGGCGACCAGCGTGTGCGTCCAGGGCGGCAGCGGCTCGACCTCCGAGATCATCCGCGCCATCGCGAGCCACCGCGGCGTCGGATAGAAGCCCGCGCGCGGCCGCGGCTCATAGAGATAGCCCTTCTCCGACAGCGTCGCGAGCAGGTTGAAGGTCGACGAGCGCGGCCAGCCGAAATGATCGGCGATCTCCGCAAGCGTCGCCGGCTTCTTCGCCTGCGCGAAGAACTCCATGATCTCCAGGACGTTTGCGGCTTGGCGAACGATCATGATCGGATCTCGTCTGTCGCGACGTGCTGTCCCTGATCTATGGCTGGCCGAGGATCTTCTTCGCGGCGCGAAGATGCGGCTTGTCGATCATCATGCCGTCGAGGCGCAGCGTGCCGGAATTCGGATTGCTCGCGAACGCCGCAATCACCTTCTCCGCCCAGTTGCGCTCGGCCTCGGTTGGCTCGAATGCCGCATTGACGATATCGACATGTTTTGGGTGGATCAGCGCCTTCGCGGAAAAACCGTCGCGTCGGGCAGCACGCGTTTCCTGCTCGAGGCCGGTGAGGTTGTCGATGTCGGTATAGACGGTGTCGATCGGCGCGACCTCGGCCGCGGCTGCCGCCATCAGGCAGAGGTCGCGCGCAAGGCGATAAGGGCTGTGGAACACGCCGCCCGAGGCCTTCTCGGTGGCGCCGAGCGATGCGGAGAGATCTTCAGCGCCCCACATCAGGCCGGCGAGGCGAGGGGAGCAGTCCTTGTAGGTGCCGAGCCCGAAGATCGAGCCGGCGGTTTCGGTGGCGACGCAGACGATGCGGGTCGTGCCGACCGTGATGCCGGCCGCGGCCTCGAAGGCTTCGAGCCAGGTCGCGACCTGCCGCACGTCGTCGCCGCCGCGCGATTTCGGCAGCACGATGCCGTCGGGCGCCCCCGGCATCACCGCGGCGAGATCGGCGAGCGTCATGCCGGTGTCGAGCGCGTTGACGCGGACATAGAGCTGGTGCGGGCCGCGGCGGCCCTTGAGCATCGCAAGTGTCAGCTTGCGCGCCTCGTCCTTCTTCTCGGTGACGACGGAGTCCTCGAGATCGATGATCAGCGCGTCGGCCCTGCCTTCGCTCGCCTTCTCGAATTTGCGCGGGGAATCGCCCGGCACGAACAGCATCGAACGCATCAGACCGGCCTCTTGTGCATCATCGCCATGCGGCGGCATTTGCCGACGATCTCGTCGTTCTGGTTCCAGGCGTGGTGCTCGAACTCGACGATGCCCGCCTTCGGGCGCGATTTGGATTCCCGCACAGAGAGCACCTTCGTCGTCGCCCGCAGCGTGTCGCCATGGAAGACCGGCTTCGGAAAGGTGACGTCGGTCATGCCGAGATTGGCGACGGTGGTGCCCAAGGTCGTATCATAGACCGTCATGCCGATCATGATCCCGAGGGTGTAAAGGCTGTTGAAAATGCGCTGGCCGAACTCGGTCTGGGCCGAGAAATGCGCGTCGATGTGCAGCGGCTGCGGATTGAGCGTCAGCAGGCTGAACATCGTGTTGTCCATCTCCGTGACGGTCCGGGTCAGCGGATGCCTGAACTCCTGGCCCACGGAAAAGTCTTCGAAATAAAGTCCGGCCATCGCGGTTTCCTCCCTGTGTCGTGCGATTCTGGCCGGCGTCCGCTTCTTAAGGCGGCGCCGCCAGGTGAACTGCCTTTTGTTGTGCAAGCTGCTCGATCTCGTCAGCCGAGAACCCCGCCTCGCGCAAAATGTCGCGGCCGTGCTGGCCGAGCGTCGGCGCTGGGCCGGCCGGCTCTGGCTGGGTCACGCTCCAGGTGGAGGGCACGCGCATCTGCCGGATGCGGCCTTCCACGGGGTGATCCACCGTCCTGAAGAAATCGACCGCCTTGAGATGCGGATCGTCCAAGATCGTCTCCAGCGTATGCATCGGCATCACCGGAATGTCGGCACGCTCCAGGAGCTCGCGCCATTCCGCGGTCGTGCGCGTCAAGAAGATGTGGCCGATCTCCTCGTAGATCTCGTCGATGTGCTTGGTGCGCGCGGCATGGTTGGCAAAGCGCGGCTGCTGCAAAAATTCCGGCCGGCCGATCGCCTCGAAGAAGCTGCGCCAGTGCTTGTCGTTGTAGATGAGGACGCAGAGATAGCCGTCGCTGGTCTTGTAGGGCCGGCGATAGCGCGAGAGCAGGCGGGCATAGCCGCCATGGTCGAGCGGCGGATCGTAGGTCAATCCGCCCAGATGATCGACCAGCACGAACTCCGTCATGGATTCGAACATCGGCACGTCGATGCGCTGGCCCATTCCAGTGCGCTGCTGATGCATCAGCCCGCCCATGATCGCGTTGACCATCATCAGGCCGACGATGCGGTCGGCGATGGTGACGGGAACGTAGCGCGGCGTGCCGTCGCCGGCGGCCGCGAGCAGCGTGGGCACCGCGGCCGCGCCCTGGATCAGGTCGTCGTAAGCGGGCTTGGCCGCATACGGGCCGGACTGGCCGTAGCCGAACGCGCCGACATAGACGAGGGCGGGATTGATCGCGGCGAGCGTCTCGTAGTCGAGGCCGAGCCGCGCCATGGCCTGCGGGCGCACATTGTAGACGAGCGCGTTGGCCTGCTTGGCCAGCCGCAGCAGCGCATCGCGGCCTTCCGGCTTCTTGAGATCGAGGACGATGCTGCGCTTGCCGCGGTTGGCGTTGTGGAACATCCCGCCCATGCCGGGCGTGCGGCCGGGACCGATCTGGCGAACGATGTCGCCCTCGGGGCTTTCGACCTTGATGACGTCGGCGCCCATGTCCGCCAGCACCTGGGTGCCGTAGGGGCCCATGAGCACGCTGGTCAGGTCAAGAATGGTGAAGCCGGCGAGCGGTCCCATGGGGCCTCGTTGGAGATATTCATATACGTGGAGTTAGAGTTCATAAAATGCTGATGTCAATTTGCCACCTTCGCATCGAGACGCATGGCTCCATGCATAGTTCATATACTTGACATTAAAATTCACATATATGTACAGTTTCCTCAAGCAAGAAATGGAGTGGGGGCCGGGCGGTCGGCAGCAGCGGGCTGCCGCTCTCGGTATGGGGACGCGTCAAGGAGAAACAAATGAAGAAGAATTTGGTCTGGGCTGCCGCGGCGTTCGCACTCTCGGTGCCGGTCTCGACGCCGTCGGCCCAGGCGCTGGAGCTGAAGGTCGCCGACTCCTTCCCCGCCGGCCATTACCTCGTCCGCCTGATGCTCAAGCCCTGGATGGACGACGTCACCAAGCGCACCAACGGCGCGGTCACTTTCACCTATTATCCGAACCAGCAGATCGGCAAAGCCGCGGACATGCTGCGGCTGACCCAGTCCGGCGTGGTCGATATCGGCTACATCGGGCCGTCTTATGTCTCCGACAAGATGCCGCTGTCGGAAGTCGCGCAATTGCCGGGTGCATTCGACACGAGCTGCCAGGGCACGCTGGCCTATTGGAAGACCGCGCGCGAAGGCGTGCTGGCCAAGCAGGAATATGCGCCGAACAGGATCAAGCTGCTGATGGCCGTGGTGCTGCCGCCCTATCAGGTGTGGACCGCCAAGGCGAGGGTCGAGACCGCCAAGGACATGCAGGGCCTGAAGCTGCGCACCACCGGTGGCGCGCAGGACCTGACGCTGCGCGCACTCAGCGCCGTGCCGGTGCGCATGGCGGCGCCCGATGCGTATGAGTCGCTATCGCGCGGGACGATGGATGGTCTGCTGTTCCCGATGGAAAGCGTCGTCGCCTACGGCCTCGACAAGCTCGTCAAACACGCCACCGAAGGCGTCAGCTTCGGCAGCTTCATCGTTGCCTACTCCATCAATCAGTCGGTGTGGGACAAGCTGCCGGACGACGTGAAGAAGGCCATGAATGAGGCCTCCGATGCGATCGAGCCGACGGTCTGCGCCCAGGTCGACAAGGAAACCGAGACGACCAAGAAGCATCTTCAGGATGAGGGCGTCAGCTTCGATCCGCTGCCGGAGGCGACGCGCGCCGAGATGAAGGACAAGCTGAAGGGCGTCGGCCAGGAATGGGCCAGCGGTCTCGACAGCCGCGGCAAGCAGGCGTCCGCCGCGCTGAAGGAGTTCGAAGGCTTGCTCGCCTCAGGCGGCGCGAAGTAACCGATAGCACGATACGGCCAAAAGGGAGGCCCGGAGGTGATCAAGCGAGCGGGAGATGTGCTCGGCGCGCTGGAGCGCGCGCTGACGGTGATCGCGGTGGTGTTCCTGTTCGTGATCATGGTGCTTGTGGTGACCGACGTGTTCATGCGCTACGCGCTGAACCGTCCGTTCTCCTTCACTTATGACCTGATCGGGCTCTATCTTTTGGCCGGTGTGTTCTTCTTCACGCTGTCAGATGGCTTGCGCGAGCATGCGCATGTCGGCGTCGACATCCTCCTGTCGCGTTTCTCGCCGGCGGGGCGGCGGCTGTCAGAGATCGTCACCGCGCTTGCCGGCCTGTTCGTGTTCGTCCTGATCTGCAAGGTCGGCTTCGAGCGCGCGCTTGAGAACTATGAGCAGCACGACGTTCTCTCGGGGGCCATTCCCTGGCCGACCTGGATCTCGGCGGCGCTGGTGCCGTTCGGCTGCGGCGTGCTGGTGCTGCGGTTGGCGCTGCAACTCGTCGGCAACGTGCTGAGCCTCATCAGCGGGCGCGACCTCTATCCGCTGCCGCCGGTGACCGGCGTCGGCGAAGCGCGAACCTTTGAATAACGGCGGGCACCCATGACTCCTCTCATCGTTCTCGCCCTTCTCTTTGCCCTGCTCGCGCTCGGCACGCCCGTCGGCTTCGCGATGGCCTTTGCGGGCTCGGTCGGCCTCGTCATGGTCGGCGGCTTTTCGACACTGTTCGGCATCCTGCAGACCGCACCGCTCTCGACCGTCTCGTCCTACGAGCTGATCACGATTCCGATGTTCCTCCTGATGGCGGACCTCGTGCTGCTGTCGGGCGTTGCCGACGATCTGTTCAAGACGGCATCAGCGTGGGTCGGCCGGGTCCCCGGCGGGCTCGGCATGGCGACGGCGCTCGCCGGCGCCGGCTTCGGTGCGATCTGCGGCACCTCGACGGCATCAGCTGCGACACTGTCCTCGACCAGCCTACCGGCGATGATCCGCCAGGGTTACGAGCCGAAGATGGCGGCCGGCGTCGTCGCGATCTCCGGCACGCTGTCGATGCTGCTGCCGACGAGTGTGGCGCTCGTCATCTTCGGCCTGCTGGCCGAGGTGAACATCGGCAAACTCCTGATCAGCGGCATCATCCCCGCGATCCTGGTCACCATCACCATCATGGCCACGATCTACTTCCTGGTCTGGCAGGATCCCTCGCGCGCGCCGGCCGCCAAGTCGGTGCCGTGGCGCGAGAAGTTCGCGCTGCTGTGGCAGGTCTCGCCGATGGTGGTGCTATTCTCGATCGTGACCGGCACGATCTATCTCGGCGTCGCCACGCCGACGGAAGCCTCGGCCTTCGGCGCGTTCGGCGCCTTCCTGCTCGCGATCGTCAAGGGCAAGATCACGCCGTCTACGCTCTACAAGACGCTGCTGCGCGCCTGCCACGGCACCTGCATGATCATCATGATCCTCGTCGGCGCCTCGATCTTCGGCTACTTCTTCACGCTCACCCATGTGACGCAGGACCTCGTCGCCTGGATCGGGAGCTTGCCGACCTCGCGCTGGGTGATCATCACGCTGATCCTGTGCGGCTACATCGTGCTCGGCTCGTTCATGGACCAGATCGCGATCCTGGTGCTGACGGTGCCGATCGTGCTGCCGCTGATCAAGACGCTCGGCTTTGATCCGATCTGGTTCGGCGTCATCAAGATCGTCACCGCCGAGGTCGGCATGATCACGCCGCCGGTCGGGCTGAACTGCTTCATCGTCGCCCGCTATGCCAAGCGGCCGGTGGCGGAGGTGTTCCACGGCACCTTCCCGCACTTCATCGCGCACCTGATCGCGATCGCGATTCTGGTGGCGTTTCCCTCGATCATTCTCTGGCTGCCTTCACAGATGGGGCGCTAGCACGTCCGGGCCGTCGCGGCTCCAATCAAGGAGATCAAAAACATGGATTTCGCGCTCACCGATCAGCAGGAAGCCATTCGCGACGCCATCGCCAAGATCTGCGAGGGCTTCGACGATGCCTACTGGCTGAAGAAGGACCACGACGGCGGCTTCCCGCACGATTTTCACAAGGCGCTGGCCGATGCCGGCTGGCTCGGCATCTGCGTGCCGGAGGCTTATGGCGGCTCCGGGCTCGGCATCACCGAGGCCGCGATCATGATGCGTACGATCGCGGAATCAGGTGCCGGCATGTCCGGCGCCTCCGCGGTGCACATCAACGTGTTCGGACTGAACCCTGTTGTCGTGTTCGGTACCGAAGAGCAGCGCAAGCGCATGCTGCCGCCGATGGTCGAGGGCCGCGAAAAGGCGTGCTTCGCCGTCACCGAGCCCAACACCGGCCTCAACACCACGCAGCTCAAGACCCGCGCGGTCGCCAAGAACGACCGCTACATCGTCAACGGCCAGAAGGTGTGGATCTCGACCGCCCAGGTCGCGCACAAGATCCTGCTGCTGGCGCGCACCACGCCGCTGGAAGAGGTGCGCTCGCCCACCCATGGCCTCAGCCTGTTCTATACGGATTTCGACCGCAAGAAGATCAAGGTCTACGAGATCGAGAAGATGGGCCGCAAGATCGTCGATTCCAACGAGCTGTTCTTCGAGGATTTTGAGATCCCGATGGAGGACCGCATCGGCGAAGAGGGCCGCGGGTTCGAATACATTCTGGAAGGCATGAACCCGGAGCGCATTCTCATCGCCGCTGAGGCGGTCGGCCTCGGCAAGCTCGCGCTGTCGCGCGCGACCGAGTACGCCAAGACGCGCGTCGTGTTCAACCGCCCGATCGGCAAGAACCAGGGCATCCAGCATCCGCTCGCGGTGAACTGGGTCGAGCTCGAGGCGGCCTGGCTGATGGTGATGTCGGCGGCCTGGCAGTACGACAAGGGCATGCCGTGCGGTGCCGCGGCCAATGCAGCAAAGTATCTCGCAGGCGAGGCCGGCTTCTCGGCCTGCGAGCAGGCGGTGATGACCCATGGCGGCTTCGGCTATGCCAAGGAGTTCCACGTCGAACGTTACCTGCGCGAGATCCTGATCCCGCGCATCGCGCCGGTCAGCCCGCAGCTCGCGCTCAGCTTCATCGCGGAAAAGGTGCTAGGCCTCGCCAAGTCGTACTAATCTTGCCCACGGACCGCTCGGCAGGATCGCCATGAACCTCGCTCATCATCTCCTGCGTGCCGCCAAGGCCGACGCCTCCGCGCCGGCGCTGTTCAAGGGATTGACGCCGGTCGCCGATTACGGCCGGCTTGCCATGACGGTGGCGTCGCTCGCCGCATCGCTGCAACAGCGCCTTGGCCTTGCCAAAGGCGACCGCGTCGCGCTGCTGATGAAGAACGTGCCGGACTATGTCGCGTGCCTCTATGCCTGCTGGCACGTCGGGCTGGTCGCGGTTCCCATCAATGCCAAACTGCATCCGCGCGAGGTTGCCTTCATTCTCGACAATTCGGGCGCTGCGGTCGTGTTCGTGACCGAGGACATGGCGGGTGTCGCCTCCGAGGCGTTGGCGCTTGGCGCGGGCAGGCCGCGCATCGTCGAGATCGGCTCCGCCGAGCATCGCGACCTGGAGAAGACTGAAGGCATCGCTATCGCCGATGTCGCGATCACGGACCCGGCCTGGATCTTTTACACCAGCGGTACCACCGGCCGTCCCAAGGGCGCGGTGCTGAGCCATCGCAATCTGCTCGCCATGGCGCTGAACTATCTCGCCGAGATCAACCCGATCGCCCCTGGCGAGGCGCTCCTGCACGCCGCGCCGATGTCGCACGGCTCCGGCCTCTACATGGTGCCGCATGTGCTCGGCATGGGCGCGCAAGTGGTTCCCGAGAGCGGCCGCTTCGAGCCCAACGAGATCCTGGAGTTGACGGCAAAGCGTGACGGCATCTCCTTCTTCGCCGCGCCCACCATGGTGCGGCGCCTGACAGTCGCGGCAGACGCGGCGGGCGCGACCGCGCCGGGGCTGAAGACCATCATTTATGGCGGCGGTCCCATGTATGTCGCCGATTGCAAGGCGGCGCTTGCGGTGTTCGGGCCGAAGCTCGCGCAGATCTATGGTCAGGGCGAGACGCCGATGACCATCACGTTCCTGCCGAAGTCGATGCATGTCGACGCCGGGCATCCGCGCCACGAAGAACGCCTCGCGTCGGTCGGGATCGCGCAAGGTGTCGTGCAGGTCCGCACCGTGGACGAGGCGGGGCGGGACGTTGCGCCGGGCGAGATCGGCGAGATCATCGTGCGCGGCGATACCGTGATGTCCGGCTATTGGCAGAATCCGGACGCCACCGCGAACACGCTGCGCGATGGCTGGCTCTACACCGGCGACATGGGCGCGTTCGATGCCGACGGCTTCCTGACGCTCAAGGACCGCTCCAAGGACGTCATCATCTCCGGCGGCACCAACATCTATCCGCGCGAGGTCGAGGAGGTGCTGCTGCGGCATGAGGCCGTCGCCGAAGTCTCGGTGATCGGCCGGCCGCATCCGGAATGGGGCGAGGAGGTCGTGGCCGTCGTCGTTCCCGTGACGGGCAAGACGATCACGCGCGACGAGCTCGACCAGATCTGCAATGCCTGGATCGCCCGCTTCAAACGGCCGAAGCATTATTATCTCGCCGGCGAGCTGCCGAAGAACAGCTATGGCAAAATCGTGAAGACGGAGCTGCGCACGCTCCTGAGCGAATCCTCCGCGCGCCTTGCGCCGATGGACTAGCCGACGATGCCGGAGAACGCAGCGCAGATCGATTTCACTGGACTGATCCGGGACGGCGATCTCGTCGTGTGCGGGCAGGCGACCGCGGAGCCGGTCACGCTGACCGAAGCGCTGGTCGTCCAGGCCGTGCATCTTCCGCGCTTTCGCATGCTGGTCGGCCCGCTGTTCTCGGAAACGTTCTCCGCCTGCGCGCCGAACGTCTCGTTCCAGAGCTATGGCGCGATCGGCAATGCGCGGCGGCTTGCCCGGGCCGGGCGGCTCGACGTCATTCCGAGCAACTACAGTGCCTTCTGCGCCGACTTCGCCGCGCGCCGCCATCGCGCCGACGTCGTGCTGGTGCAGCTCGCGGAGTCCGACGACGGCCGGCTGAGCGCGAGCCTCTCCAACGACTATGTCATCGACTCCGCGCGCGGCGCCCGTCTCGTCATTGCTGAGATCAATCCGGACGCGCCTTTTACGTTCGGCGCGGAATGGCCTGAGGACGTGCCGATCCACGTGCGCCTGGCGGCCCGCCGCCCGCCCGTTGAGCTGGCTTCGACGCCGCTCGACGACGTCTCGCGGCGGATCGCGGCGCATGCGGCGAGCCTGATCGCCGACGGCAGCACGCTCCAGTTCGGGGTGGGGCGGATTCCGGACGCGATCCTGTCCTCGCTCTCCCATGCGCGCAATCTCGGCATTCACTCCGGCCTGATCAACGACGCCGTCGTCGATCTGATCGAGCGCGGCGCGGTGACGAATGCGGAGAAGGGTACCGACGCCGGGATCACCGTCACCAACCAGGTGATCGGCACGCAGCGGCTCTATCGCTTCGTGCATCAGAACCGGGCGGTCGCGGTGCGACCGACCGCCTGTACGCACGCCCAAAGCGTGCTGGCGCGGATCAACCGACTGGTTGCGATCAACTCGGCGCTCCAGGTCGGCCTCGACGGCGCCGTCAATTCCGAGACTCTGAATGGCATTTCGATCGGCGCCATCGGCGGGCAGCTCGATTTCGTGCGCGGTGCCAATGCATCAAACGGGGGAAGGGCGATCATCGCGCTGCCGGCAACCGCGTCCGAGGGCACCAGCCGCATCATCGCCAATGTCGAGACGGTAACGACGCCGCGCGCCGATGTCGACGCCATCGTCACCGAATGGGGCGTTGCGGAGCTGCGCGGCTGCGGTCTTGCCGAGCGCGCGCGTCGCATGATCGCGATCGCCGCGCCCGAGCACCGCGATGCGCTGTCGGCGCAGCTACGGGGCGTAGCCAGCTAGGTGGACAAGGCCGAGCAGCGACATTCACCTCTCCCTACGGGAGAGGTGAGCGGAACTTCTCTGTACCGATCCAGCCGCAGGTCCTCGCGCTAGCCGCTTCAGTTCATCATCGCAAGTGACGGCCGCTGGCTCTCGTCGGACTCGATGATGCCAGGCAGATCCGCGGCTTCGCCTGCGATCATGCCGGACATCCGCCAGAACAGATGGGCAAGCCGCGAAAAGACCAGACGGTCGCGCTCGGCGACGGCTGTTCCTTCCGGGATCGTTACGGTTTCCAGCCCGACCACCTTCCTGAAATCCGGCCAGATCGTCATCGACTGTGCGATCACCGAGACGCAACGGGGATCGTCGTCGCTCTCGTCGGGTGCCGGCGGCAGGCCCGGATATTGCGTCGGCGCCGCATAGAACTTGTAGGCGCCATGGCCGAGCTGGAGCAGGAATTTCTCGGAGACGGCGATATCGTTGGCAAAGGACACCAGGCGCGCATCGCGCAGGACGTCGGGGGAGATCGCAGCGAGGTCATGGGCGCGCAGCGCCGAGCAGAAGGACAGATCGCGATTGTGCTCCCGGAGCAGGTTGGCCAGTGGCTGCTGCTGTTGCACGGTGTTGGTGAGCAGGATGATGGTCTTGAGCATCGTGTGATGTCCGTCAGGGAAAGAGTAAGCGGGCGGTCATGACCGCATCGTCGGAAGCGTGAGCGGCGAAAAAGTCGTTGGCGATGCGCTGGCCCGGCGCAATCTCCAGGATGTGGCAGCGCGCCAGGCCGGCGGCTTCGCGCACGGCGCCGACGTCCTCCTGCCAGGCGCACAGCGACAGCTCGAGCCGGCTGTATCCACCGCAGTCGGCCGCATAGGCGCCGGTTACTGCTTCCACCGTTGCGGCCACGGCCGTTGCATCGCTGGCCGAGATGTCGCGCAGGATCACGGCGATGCCGTTGCCGGTCGTGGCTTTCGAGGTCATCACCATGAAGGCGTCGCGGGCGCCGGTGCGTCCGGCGCGGCGGGCCGCGCGCACGAGGCCGGCGAAGCTTGGATCGGGCCCGAGCTCCAGTGTCGTCGTTTGCTCATCGTGCAGGATCACGGCGCGCATCGCGCCGAGATCGCCCTTCAGCGCGTGGTAGGACCGCGGCAGCCACACGGTGTCGAGCGGCACCTGCGACGAGGTGAGGCTCCAGGCCTGGTCGAGCAGATAGCCCTCCCAGATCGCGGGATAGGATGCGGCGAGTTGCTGCCAGGTGCGCAGCAGCCGTTCGGCGCGATTGGTGCGGCCGAGATAGAGCGTGCGCGCCGACATCTCCCAGCGGTTCCACTTGTGGAGCGCGACGTCGCAGCCGAGGAAGGACGGCAGCAGCGGCGCCTCACGCAACGTGGCGTCCGCTTCGACGAACAGCAGCGGTTCGCGACATTTGTTCCACATCCGCACCATGAACTCGGCCTTCTCGAAGCAGAGGATGCGGTCGTCGAACTGGGTTTCGACCGCCTCGATATGGCCGTCGAGCCGTAATCGTTCGAGCGATTGCCGTAGGGCGAGCGATGTCGTCGCGTCGCTGCCGCGCGGATAACAGGAGACGATCCGCGGCCGGACGGTGGAGGCATCGGCGGCGGTCAGGAATCTCGACCAGCCGATACCGCCCCACCACATCTCATGCGGGCCATCGGCGCCGCAGGGGCCGACGGTGCCGAACTCGGTGAGCTTGGATTTGAGGAAATCGAATCCGGGATTCTCGCTTCTGGGAATGACGACGGCGCTAGCGGGAGTGAGCGAGCGGAAGAACAGCTCGGCCGCCGCGCCGCTCGGCGGCTCCTTCAGGATGATGACGCCGCTACGCCGTCCGTCCGAGATGGCGTCCAGGGGCGGCGCACCGTAGCGGCCGACCAGCCAGCTCAGACGATCGCGCTGGACCGGGCCGAGCCTGATGCCGCCGGATTGCAGCAGACGATCAAGGTTTGCGTGCGTCTCGTCCGTCAATTCCGTGCCCCCTTGCATCGTGCCGGCCCCTTGGACTTCAACGGCCGAGGCGGCGCGATCAGGCGCACTATTTGGGGCCGGTGCCGAGCGGCGTGATCGCCGCGGAATAGACCGCGATGTCCTGCGTCATCGGCGCGACCGGGATCAGCAGGCAGCCGTCCTCGTTCTCGGCGCGATAATGCTCGCCGGTCCGCTGGAGGCCGGCGTAGACCAGGCTTTCGGTCGCGATACCGATGACGTCCTGGCTCTCGGCGGCGTCACGAACGTCATCGCCGTGCTGCACGGTCACGCCATGAAGAAGGCCTTCGGGCGCGCATTTCGCCAGCGGCAGCGCGATCATGGTGATCGCCATGGTGCGGGAGAGAGGAATGCGCAGCCGCAGCTCGGCGAGCCCGGTGCGATAGATCGTGACCGTCTCCAGTGCCGCATCGCCGCTCGCGCGAAACAGTCCGACCTGAACCGAGCCACAGGGGCGTTCCTCGAAGACGTCGGCCGGCAGGCGGTTGGCGCCGAAGAGCACATAAAGATAGCCGTAGGACGGGGACAGGCGCGCAAAGCTGCCCGCGAGCCACATCGGCGGCGCGGCCGATGTGCAGGCGGCCGAGAGGCCGCGGGCGGTGATCTGGTCGCGAGCGAATCTGCTGTCGAGCATCGGCGCCAGCGCATGGGTGCCGAGATTGACGTCGTGCTTCAATCCGCCGAGCAGCGCCAGTTCGTCTTCATCGGGCAGCAGCAGAAGCCGTGTCAGCGTCGCCGTGCACCAGCGCGCGGCGATGTCGGGCGCGGCATAGGGATGCAAGCCATAATCCGCCGCGACGCCCGCGGCGCTGTCCGCAAAGGCCTGCGCGCCGGCCTGGATCTCCGCGGCAAGCGCGATCTGGCTGGCGGGGCGCGGATTGATCTCGCGCAGCACCGTGCCGCCTTCGTAGTCTCGCACCGAGCCGTCGGCGGAGCAGCAGGCCTGTTCCAGCAGCGCGACGTTTCGGATCAGCATGCGCTTGACGTGGGGCGTGACCACGAGGTCGGAGATGAAGCCTTCCGCGCTGTCCTCCTCTGCGACATCGTCGAAGGCGTCGTCGAGCGAGATCAGATAGGCGCCGTGCAGGCGGATATTGATGCCCTCCTGGTCGAAGAC
This sequence comes from Bradyrhizobium centrolobii, assembly GCF_001641635.1. Taxonomy (GTDB): domain Bacteria; phylum Pseudomonadota; class Alphaproteobacteria; order Rhizobiales; family Xanthobacteraceae; genus Bradyrhizobium; species Bradyrhizobium centrolobii. The sequence goes on along the minus strand of NZ_LUUB01000096.1, from coordinate 6,560 downwards.
GCGGCGCAGCGCCTTCTGCACGCTGCCGGAATAGCCGAGATCGGCGAGCAGGAGATCGGTGCAGTCGTCAAAACCCGGAATCGTGTGACGCAGATAAGCGAGCAGGCGCGCGCGCAAGGCGGCGGCGAGCTCGACGATCTCATCGGCGTCCAACAGGTCGGGAAGGGCGGCTGCGAGCTCTTCGCCGGTGGCGATCCCGCCGGGAAAGGCTGCAAAGAACGCCGCAACCTTCGGCGACGTGATCTTCATCATGTCGTGGAAGGTCGGCGCGTCGATCTTGAAGACCTTGCTGAGGAGATCGACGAGCGGCTGCATCGTGTCGGCCGAGGCGATCAGGCTGACGCGGCGATTGATCTCGAGATAGGCCGAGGTCGTGCCGTGCAGGCTCTGCCAGATCCGGTGCGACAGAAAGCCGTCGCGGCCAAGGAAACCGAGGGCAACCTGCCGGCCGGGGCCCGCGACCTCCGCGCAACGCCGCGCCACAAAGGCGTCGAAAGCCGTCATCACCGGACCGAGGATGGTGAGCCCGAGATGGAAGGCCGGAGACTTTTCGGCACTCCGCGCAGCAACCATGCGCCGCAATGTGCGCGCGCCATCATCGAGCCGCGACGGCGCGCCATGGCAGAGCAATTCGAACAGCGCAGTCTCGCGCTGAAACTTCGATGCCAATTGCGGCGTGGCCTGCGGATAGTAGCGCGGACGAATGCCGTGGCGCCGCGCACCCCTGATATCGGCCCTCTCATTGTCGCCGACGTGGAAGGACGTTGCGGCGTCGACGCCCTGTTCGGACAGATATTTTGCGAACAGGGCTTCGCTCTTGCTGCTGCCGTGGTCGCAGGACGCGTAGAGGAAGTCCCATGTCAGGCCGGGCCAGCAGGTCCGCAGCAGACGCGCCAGCCGATCGGAATCCCAGTACGTGTCCGAGATGAATCCGACGCGGTGTCCCGCGCGCTTCATGTCCAGATATTGACGCAGCATGTCAGGATTGGCGCGGCAGAGCTCGAGCTCCGCGTCGAACTCGGCTTCGACCAGATCGTTCAGGTCACGGCGTGCGAGCCCGAACAGCCTGAACGGAAAATAGGAATAGATTTCGGAGATGTGAACTTCGCTTGCGCTGCGCTTGTCCTTCGCAGTCCTGCGCGCACGAGCCTCCGCCTGGATTCGATGCTGAACGAAATTCGCGGAAACATTAGGACAAGAATGCGAAACGCCAGATAGCTCGTAAGTCCTTTCAAATACTCCATCCGGCGTCGTGCAGGCGCGAACGAGAAACGTATCGAAAACATCGAATGACCAAGCAGAAACATTTTGCGTCCGACATTTTGCGTCGGCCGTCGCGATCGTCATGCCAAGAATCCCCGCCCAACAAGCGATTAACGTGCACGCGTACGAACTCAGGCGCCACGACGACGAAAAAAGTTCACGCGTGATTCAAAATCGCGCTCGTTGCGACTGACAGATTCAAAAAAATCGCTAGGTTCGAAAAAGGTGATTCGGAAAAAATTGCCGAGTGAAGAAGCGGCCTCGCGGTCGTTTACGCTCAGACACAATTGATCCTCTGGCGCGCCGTGTGCGTGCTGCGTTCGATCACCTAGTGCCGCGTAACTTCAGCGTTTTCCCGAGAGCACATCTGTTCAGGATGGATGATCCGCATGGTGCGAGACGATGTCGATGATTGCGGGACGAGCACGCGCGATATGCGCGCTGTCGGCAATTATTGCCTGTCGCTCGGCAAAAGATTCCGGATAACATCTTGAAAAATAACAAAAAATCTTCGCCTGGATTGTTTTGGTGCCGCGTTCAACGCGTGGAAGCCGCGTGGCACGTGCGCCGCCGGCATTGCGGGTTGGAGATTGCGGGATGAGTTACGCTGCTGATGTCTGGGCTCCCGCCGAGGCCGAGGTCACGACGACGGTGCCGACTGAAGCGATCGTGCCGGTGATGCCCTCAGCGACGCTCGCGCCGGACAACCCTCCGGTCACCGACATCGTCTTCGACGAGGACAGCGAGCTGTTGGACCGGCTTGCCACCGGCGACGAAGCGGCGTTCCGCATGCTGGTCGAGCGTCACATCGATCGCGCCTACGCAATCGCGCTGCGCATCATCGGCAACGCGGCGGATGCCGAGGACGTGGTGCAGGACACCATGCTCAAGGTCTGGACCCATCGCGGGCGCTGGCAGCACGGCCGCGCAAAATTCTCGACCTGGCTCTATCGTGTCATCTCCAACCGCTGCATCGACCTGCGCCGCAAGCCCCGGACCGAGAATGTCGAGACCGTGCCGGAAGTCGCCGACGGCCACCCGGACGCTGCTGAAATCATCGAGCGCAACGAGCTGAACGACATACTGGAGCTCGCGATGCAGCGCCTGCCCGAGCAGCAGCGCATCGCGGTGATCCTCTCGTATCACGAGAACATGAGCAACGGCGAGATCGCGCAGGTGATGGACACCACGGTGGCCGCGGTGGAGTCGCTGCTCAAGCGCGGCCGCCAGCAGCTTCGCCAGCTCCTGCGCAAGCACGAACGCGACATCCGCACCGCGTTTACCGACTGCTAACCATAAAATTTCGCTCTCGAAAATTTCGCCGCCTGATCTCCTTGCGCTCCGCCGTTTGAGCGAACGGACGGGGCTGCGGTCCGCGTCGTCAATCGTCTTCCACGATGCGGCACGCCATTGCCCATCAGCACAGGAGTTTTCAATGCCTGCAATTTCCACCAATACCGCGGCGAACTCCGCGGTCCGCTACCTCAACATCAACTCCGCGCAGGAGAGCAGCGCGCTCGCCAAGCTGTCGAGCGGTTCGCGCATCACGTCGGCCTCCGACGACGCCGCGGGCCTCGCGATCTCCACCCGCATCTCGTCGGACGTCACCACGCTCCAGCAGGCGGCCACCAACGCCTCGCAGGCGACCGCGATCCTTCAGACCGCCGACGGCGGCGCCTCGAACATCTCCGACATCCTGGCCCGCATGAAGTCGCTGGCCTCGGAGTCCGCCTCGGGCACCACGACCGACTCCAGCCGCGCCTACATCAACTCGGAATTCTCGCAGCTCACGAGCGAAATCGATTCGATCGCGACCGGCACGCGCTATTCGAGCCAGAGCCTGCTCGACGGCTCCAGCGTGTTCGCCTCCGGCGTCTCGGTCCTGGTCGGCTCCTCGGGCTCGGACACCATCACGATCACGCTGACGAGCCTCACGGCGTCCTCGCTCGGCGTCTCCTCGCTCGACGTCAAAAGCCTGTCGGATGCGACATCGGCGCTGACCGCTCTGGACACCGCGATCGATACGGTCTCCGCCGCCCGCGCCAGCATCGGTGCGCAGGAATCGCGGTTCAACTTCTCCTCCGATTCGATCTCGACGCAGACGCAGAACCTGCAGTCCGCCAACTCAGCAATCAAGGACGTCGACATCGCGGCCGAGCAGGCCACACTGTCCTCGGCCGAGGTGAAGACCCAGGCGGCGGTGTCGGCCGAATCCGCGGCGAACCAGATGCCGCAATATCTGCTCAAGCTGCTCGGCTAAGGGCGGCCATTCCGGGCCGGCCTGAGGCCGGCCCGGTTCTCATCGTGATGGATCGGACACTACATTGACCAGCGTCAGTTCGAGCACCAGCAGCACGTCGACGACCAGCTCGACTTCGTCGAGCGCTTCCTCGGTGACCACGACCGGAACCACCACGTCGACCTCCATCGACTGGAGCGCGCTGATCACCGCGGCGGTGAACGCCAAGCTCACCCAGGCGACCACGATCTCGACTACCATCACCAACAACGAGGCCAAGGTCTCCGCCTATCAGACGCTTCAGACCGACCTTTCCACGCTGTACAGCGGACTGTCTTCGCTCGCGACCTCCGTCGTCAATTCGCTGGCGACCAACGCCTTTGCCACTCGCGCGGCGACCATCAGCTCGACCGGCGACGTCAGCGCGTCATCCGCGCTCTCCATGTCGGTCAGCAACGGCGCGGCGACCGGCGACCATACGCTGACGATCAGCCAGATCGCGACCGCGCAGAAGGTGGCCGGCACCACGCAATCGAGCCAGACCGACGAGCTTGGCTACTCCGGGACGTTCTCTCTCGGCCTCGAGGGCGGCAGCACGGCCGACATCACCATCACCAGCACGATGTCGCTCCAGGACGTCGTCGATGCCATCAACGCCCAGACCTCGACCACCAATGTGCAGGCCTCGATCGTCCAGGTGTCGAGCGGATCCTACGAGATGGTGCTGACCGGGACCGAGGATGCGGCCGACATCACCTATTCCAGCACGTCCGGCGACGACATCCTGAACAAGCTCGGGGTAACCGACAGCTCGGGCGCGTTTTCCGACGTGCTGCAAAAATCTCAGGCAGCCGAGTTTTCCCTCGACGGCATCTCGATGACGCGCGATACCAACGATATCACCGACGTGCTCACTGGCGTGACCTTCAACCTGCTCCAGGCGACGCCGAGCGGAGCGACCCTGAACATCAGCATCGAACCCGATACCAGCCAGATCGAATCGGCGGTTGAGACCTTCGTCACCAACTACAACACGTTTCGCGACGCTGTGATGGCGCAGCAGGCGACCGGCTCGGATGGGACGGCGTCGTCGAGCGCCGTGCTGTTCGGCGACGGAACCATGCGCGACATCATGGATGCGCTCCAGAACGCGCTCAACAGCACCGTTGGCGGGCTCACCATGGCCGACCTCGGCCTGTCCTTCAACGAGAACAACGAGCTTGAGCTCGATACCTCGACGCTGTCCAATATCCTCAGCACGAATTTGAGCGGCGTCACCACGCTTTTGTCGGCGCAGACCAAGACCTCGTCGAGCCAGCTCAGCGTCGTCAACACCGGAACGTCGCCGCAATCCTTCACGCTCGACCTGACGGTCGATTCCTCCGGCAATCTGACAGGGGCCTCGGTCGGGGGCGACTCCTCGCTGTTCACGGTCAGCGGCACCACGATCATCGGCAATTCCGGAACGGCCTATGCCGGCATGGCCTTCACCTATTCGGGCTCGACCTCGCAATCGATCACGGTGACCTCGACCTCCGGCATCGCGACGCAGATCTATCAGATCGCCAAGACCTATTCGTCGAGCAGTGGTTCGTTGCAGACGCTGATCACCAACCTGCAGGACCGCGACAACGATCTTCAGCAGAGGGTCGACGACATCGAAAGCGCGGCTTCCGCCTACCAGACGCAGCTCCAGACGCAATACGCGAACTACCAGGCCGCGATCGAGAGCGCCAACAACACGCTCACCTATCTCAAGGCCCTGCTCAACTCCAGCTCGAGTAATTGATGATGCATAATCCGATGGCGTACATGGCCAACCAGGCCTATCGGGGAGCCGCGACCACCGTGCCGCCCTTGAAGGCGGTGTCGATGCTGCTCGGCGGCGCGATCACCTTCCTCCAGAAGTCGCTTGCGGCGCAGGAGGCGCGGCGCTTCGAGGAGGGGCACGAGCAGCTGATGAAGGCAACCGCGATCCTGCGCGGGCTCAGCCACAATCTCGATTTCACCAAAGGCGGGGCGGTCGCCGAACGGCTGTTCCAGACCTACCACGCCCTGCTCATGGCGAGCCTGAAGGCCTTCGGCCGGCCGCACGCGCGCGACAGTTTCCGGCGCATCATCGCCGCGCTGACCGAGCTGCGCGAGGCCTGGGAGCATGTCGACACGGCGGTGCGGACCGGCAAGGCGGCCCCGGCCGATTCGGCCGGCAAGCGCTGAGACATCCTGCCTTTCGGGGGCCTTTGGCGCCCTGGTCCGCGGGAAACCGGTTTCCGCCGCGCCTGCAATGCTTTATGACGAGCCCCGGGGAAGACGGGACCGGCAGGCGATGGACGTCACCGAGTTTGAGGACCTGATCGATCGGCTGGGCGAGGATCTCTCGCGCTGGCCCGACGATCGGCGTCTGCCCGCCGAAGAGCTGCTCGCCTGTTCCGACGCTGCGCGAGCCCTGCTGGACGAAGCGCGCATCCTGCGCCGCGCGCTCGCAGCGCCCCCCGAGCGAGCGCCCGCTGGCCTCGCCGACCGCATCGCCGCTGCGGCCGCGAAGCTGAAGAACGACGCCGCCGAGCCACGTACCGAGGGCGAGACGGCCGGGAGCTGAAGGCGCTCCAGCGGGTCCTGACTACGCAGGGACCGTCGTGTCGTTTTGACGATCGAATGCCCGCGTGTAGAGGGGCGCGACGGCCGTTCCCCCAACTTGCTGTCGTCCCGGCGAAGGCCGGGACCCATAACCCCAGGGCGTGTTGTTGCGCGAATTCGTAACCACGAGATCGCGTTATAACATCCGCCTGTGGTTGATGGTGTGGACGGCCCCCTACGGCATCAGTGTGCCAGAATGAGGTTGTCAGAAACTCATTCGCAGGAGCCGTCCGTGAGCCAGATTATCCGCATTGGGATGGATACGTCGAAGTATATTTTTCAATTGCATGGGGTTGATGCATCGGAATCGGTCGTGCTTCGCAAGCGGCTGAGCCGCAAGGCGATGCTGGCGTTTTTTGCCAAGCTGCCGCCGACGGTGGTGGCGATCGAGGCCTGTGGGGCCGCCCACCACCTGGCGCGA